>JAZDQA010000001.1:0-193003 GCA_043797085.1 Pseudomonadota bacterium
TAAACGTAAAAGCAGCTGAGTCAAATATTCGTGATGTTGATTTTGCGGCAGAGTCTGCAAACTTCTCTAAGTACAACATTTTAGCTCAATCTGGCTCTTATGCTATGTCTCAAGCGAATGCGGTACAGCAAAACGTTCTAAAGCTACTCCAGTAGTGCGATAGAGCTACCGTAAGGTAGCTTATTGTTCTATTTGAAATCGCTCACTTATCTGCTCATGAAACTTAGCCATCAACTCTTGATATTTAACTTCGTCTCGTATGATTTCTTTTTTTACAGGATAAACAATCTGTTGTTTCCAATCATCAGACCATGTTTCTACTGCACGTATAATAATTTCACGTTCAGCATCAATTCCTCCGGCAAAGGTAAAGAGCCAATAGCGATGAGCCAATAACCAACTAATCATTTTTGCTTTTCTATCATCATCGTCTTCAACTCTCATCACTTCAATTTTAACAAAATCAAGTTCAAAATGAAGTAGCATAGATTGTAAAATATCGTAATAAAGCTGTTTGAAAATTGGCTCACTTAGATATGCTTTGATAGTATCGATTTCATCCATCAATGGGATTAGTGTTTCAAAAGTGATTTCTTCAAGCCGACCTTCTTCAAGCAGAACAATAAAGTTTTCTGAGGCAGCTTGGATGTCCATAAATGCTTTTTCTATTACCTCTTGACGATTAACTGTGTCTTGAAGCCATAGATTTATTTTTTCAATAATTTGTTGTTTGTGTGCTAGGGCTTCATCTTTGGGAGTATTAGGGAGAGCAAAAAGAGATTTTGGTGTTGAAAAATCAACATACTGCTCAATTGCATCCTCAAAAGAGAGTTCTATAGCTCCAGGAATACGCGCTCCTCCCTCAGTACAGTTGATTGTTTGAATGAAAGTTTTGCTTGAATTAATAGCTCGTTCAAAATAGCTTTTAAACATATTCCAATACATAGTTGTACGTATCTCTTCACCACCACCATAAGCTTCAACATAAAAATCATGCCCCTCAACTTTCTCTTCATCAACCCCAAAAAAGTGGTCACTGGCATGTGAGGTATTGTCTCTTCCAAATGCAAGATCTTGCCCAATAAGTAGGACTTGTTCAAATTTAAGGGAAATAGCCATCTCATGGGCTAAATTGGCGGCACTCATCCCGACTCCAAGGTATCCATACTGGTGAAGTTCAAAAAAATGGGTATAGCTGTGTGGACGCATTTGTAGAACTTTTGTACCTGTTTTGATGGCATCTAACACTTCGTGATGCGCAATGGAAACACAAATGAAATGAACCCCTTCTTGAGATTCAGGAAGATTATTTTTAAAGAAATTGGCAGTCTCTGGAATACGCTCTAAAACGGTGACAAAGTCAGGTTTGATTCCGTGTCGCTCTAAGATCGGAAAGCTGGCATCAACACAAATAATAGTGACATAGTCTTTTATTTTTTTTAGAAGGGGAATTTGCTTAGTTAGACTGGGTCCAGTAGAGACAACAATGGCTGTCTTGGGGTAGTGGAGCGAGTAGAGAGAATTAAGCTGTGGACCCTCTATCATAGCGGGGAGATTTTTAATGTGATGCTCGATACCCATCAGTGTGTCTTCTGCTGAATTTCCATACCCTATAATCGTCGTTTCAAAGGCTTGAATGAGTATTTTATTAATATGGAGTATATTCTCAAGGTAAAAGTGTTCATAGTAGTTGGACACGTACTCAAGTTTAAAAAGTTTGGCAAAGAGCTGTGCATTAGAATTGGAAATAAGATAGGAGGCTTTGACAAAATCAAAATCATCAGCATGCTCTAAAATTAATTTTCGAGAGAGTATAGGTTCTGAAAAATCAAAAAGATGAAGGGAGATATAAAACATTTCCAAATTGGGCTCAATGACTGTAATAGATTCAATCCATTCATCACTTAAGAGCATTTGAAGAACAACCCCCGTCCCGATACCGTAAAGATAGCGATATGGGACATGGTCTCCATCACGAAGGGCTTGGGCTTTGACAAGAGTGTCACTGATTGGATTGGCGTAAAGAAAGGATTGCAGTTCAATATCAAGAATATTGATATTTGCCAAATCTTTGCCTTGGAATACTTCAAAGCGTGTGTTGGTTTGTATTTGGAAAAGTTTTCCCATTAAGCGAGGATTGATTTGGAAAAGTACTTGGAGATTTTTTTCAAAAGTTGGGTTGAGGGTTAGGGTTGATTCGTCCACGATTATCCTTTTTAGTATCTTGGGGTTACGGCTGTAACCGATGAAAGTATCTCGATTGAGGAAAGATACTTTAGAAATTCTAAGAGAAGTTTATCACTATATTTTTTGGATACAGCACTAACTCCAATAGGCAAGCCATTTTTTCCTTTTAAAACGGGTAATGTTGCTATGGGAAGCCCTAAATAGGTCCAGATGAGATTGGCATCGGGAATATCAGGGGTTGTAAGTCCGATGGGGGCTTCATCGGCGGTGGCAAGGGTGATTAAAATATCATAGGGCTCACTCCAGCGGTCAAATTCGAGTGTTTCACGAGATTGTTTTTCTAAGGCTTCTTGATACTGCTCTTTGGAAACTTTATTTCCCTCTTGGATAATGTCATAAAAGATAGGGCTCATCAGTTCATGCTTGGCGTATTCATCTTTGAAATAATAGGCGAGTGATTTGTCGTAGATGGTTTGATGGGTAGTATGAATGGAGTCGCAAAAAGAAGGTAGAACAACTTCTTCAACATGCAATCTGGAGTCTGTCAAATTGGCACACCATTGGCTAAAAACTTCTTTTGCGTAAGGGGATGCCAGTTCCCACTTTGGATGCTTGACTATTCCTACTCGAAAGATTTTATTGGGGATGCTTTGATAATTGTCAATATGCTGATGGACAAATTCGTAATTTTCCCCATGTACGCGTGAAGCTTCAAACATCAGAACCAAATCATCGACGCTTCGGCTAAAAAATCCGAGGGTATCGAGAGAATCGGTTGTTTTTAGAACACCGATACGAGGTAATACTCCAAATGTCGGTTTAAATCCATATATCCCGCAATAACTTGCCGGTCTGCTAATCGATCCGGCGGTTTGTGACCCTAGCGCGATTGGAACCATCCCAGAGGCAACTGCGACGGCTGAACCGCTTGACGAGGTTCCCGGAGAGCGGGTGAGATCGTGAGGGTTGCGGGTTTTATCCTGATAATGGACGGCAAATTCGGCGGTTACGGTCTTGCCTAGCATAAGTGCACCTGCACGGCGAAGGTAATGGATAATACGCGCATCATTTCCGGGGGTAAAATCCCTCCACAAAGGTGAGCCCATTTGGGTTGGCATATCAAAGGTATTGTAGATGTCTTTGACTCCGATAGGGATACCGTAGAGGGGATGGTCTTCTTGTAAATAGGTCTCTATTTTAGTGAGTTGTGCTTCTATGGCTTCTTCATCAAGGGTTTCCCATGCATTTACAAGAGTGTCAATTTCGTGAATGCGTTGAAGAGACGCACGCACTATCTCTTTTGGGGTAATCATTTTTGATTGTAACAGTTCTAATAATTCGGTTGCAGTGTAGTCGGTTAGGTTCATCGGCTCTCTCTAAACTTTCCTTGGCGCATCGCTTTGAGGACATTGGTGTACTCCTCTTCGGTGATGTTTGCCATGTCTAAAAATTCGTCCAGATAGGTGGGACGTTGCTGATCGTATTTTTTAGCGATCTCAAACCCTTCCTCGCGGGTGAGTAATCCGGCACGTACATCGGCGCTTGCCTGATCGGTTCCACGCCCAAATCCGCGTTTAACGAATTTCATATGATCGTGCATGGTCTCAAATTTGCATTCGTTTCCTTTGAACCCTTTGTAGTGACCAAGACGGTGTTCTTCTCTCCAGTCGTACTCTTTTTTGATAAACTCCATTTGGCGCTCATCATCCCAAAAGAGATAATCTCCCAAATGCAAACCGACCACTCCGACACGCTCAATATCTTCAAAGCTTGGAAGTTCAAACGGTTTGAGGTCTTTGCGGGTGATCTCTTCATCAATCATCTGTTCGGGATAGAGTTTTGCAGAGACTTTGGTGAAATAGTCACGATCAAATTTTTGGACATTGTCTCGAAAATCGGCACGACCGCTGCTTTCACACACTGATTCTCCCCAAATAAGAAGGGGGATATTGAACTTAACAGCAATTTGGAGGGGAAATGCACCCACTCCAGCATGGCAATGCCAACATGAGTCCCCGATTTTGTAAAAGGATTTAACAAAGAGTTTTTTGACAAGCGCTTTGTTGGGAGTGAACATGATATGATCGATTTCGAGCTTTTCTAAGGCATTTTCAAGATTATATTTTCCCGTTTCAGAGTACCAATTATGGTTAAAAGTGACGGCTAGGGGTTTCATTCCATACACTTTTTTGAGGACATGGAGCTGAAAAACGCTATCTTTTCCACCACTAATAGGGATAATACAGTCGTAATTGTCCTGAGCCTTTTCTTTATAACCCTCTAGTGTTTCACGTAAAATAGCTTCACTTTTTTTCCAGTTGATGCGCATTTTTTGCTCTTGTGCTCGACAGGCAAGACAAATTCCAAGTTCATCAAACTGCATCCCCTCGTTTGAGCTTGGCATACAGCAGCGGGTACAATATTGTAGATAATCTTTATAAAGCGGTTCGCCGTAATTCATTTTTGACCTTTGATATAATCGTTATAAAGTATTCCATATTCCACAATATCGGCAAATTGACCATTTTTAAAAAGTGCATCAGGGCGCACCCCTTCTCTCCTCATTCCTAGTTTTAAGGCAAGAGTTTGCATCCCTAAATTCTGTCCGTGAGTACCGCAATAAAGACGATGAAGTTTTAGGGTTATGAACGCATATTCTATCAGTAATTTTGCTGCTTCGTAACCGATTCCTTTGCCATAAGTGCTTGGATTGCCAAGGAGAATTGCGAATTCAGCACTTTGGTTTTTTTTTGAAATTTGCTGAAGAGCAATATTCCCAATATGGTGATCGTTCTCTTTTAAACAGATAGCAAAAACAGCGTATGCGGAATTGTTTGTGACGCTTTGGATATACTCTCTTGCCATTTCCTTCGTATAGAGAGAGTCAGCGTGAGAGTTGTAGCGACACACATCAGGGTCGTTGAGCCATGTGGGATAGTCTCCTTGTGCATCTTTAAGCTCGATGGATCGACAATAAATTCGGGTTCCTTCCAATCTCATAAAAGCTCCATGCGGTTTTCCCACACTTTAGCAAATGCATTTACTACATCATCCATATCAGGTTTAGTCATTCCTGGACGCATAAATTCGTGGGTTACAAGTCGATTATAGTGCATCTCTTCGGTTATCGGGCAGAGTCCTTTGGGGTAGGTTACGTCACTAAGAGTAAAAGGGTAACCATCACGACCAAATGCGATACGTTCTTGATAAAGCGGTTGCAAGTAGAGTGGTTTGACGTAGCCGTAGCTTAGCAGTACGGTGGACTCTTCACGCAACAGTGTCGGAGGAAGTTCGGCTTTTACCGCGTCGATAAAGCGGTTGCGGTGCATTCCTGCCACTTTTTCATCAAACTGTAATGGGTGGACGTAGAAAGCATGCTTGGTGTTTGGACGTATTTTTGTTGGTAATATACAAGGAATTTGGGCTAATTTTTCGTTTAGATAGGCAGTGTTTTCTAAACGTTGTTCTAATAACGTAGGGAGCTTTTTGAGCTGTTCTCTGGCAATAGCAGCTTCAATTTCTGTCATGCGGTAGTTAAAGCCGACCATATTGATAAGTTCGCTTTTGTCTTCTACCCCTTTGGCAGAGAGTACCGCTTCGGCATGGTTGCGAATAAGTCGGAGTTTGTGTGCGAGAACATCATCATCAGTGACAATAATCCCCCCCTCACCACTGTGGATATGTTTGTGATAATTGAGCGAATAGATACCAATGTCACCCAGTGTCCCTGCAAATTTCCCCTCCAACATCGCACCCGGAGCTTGTGCAGCATCTTCGATTACATAGAGATTGTGCTTTTTTGCCAGCGCATTGATCGCATCACGATTATAGGGCTGACCAAAGATATCAACGACGATAATGGCTTTGGTACGAGGGGTGATTTTCGCTTCGATGCTTTTGACATCGAGACAATAATATTCCTCTTCGATGTCGGCAAAGATGGGGATAGCACCATAGACGAGGGCCGCGGTTGCGGAGGCGCTCATGGTGTAGGCGCTGACAATCACTTCATCCCCCGGG
Organism: Pseudomonadota bacterium; assembly: GCA_043797085.1. Taxonomy (GTDB): domain Bacteria; phylum Campylobacterota; class Campylobacteria; order Campylobacterales; family Sulfurimonadaceae; genus Sulfuricurvum. Next base: position 6,208 of record JAZDQA010000001.1, read on the forward strand.
CTGATGCCGCATGCTCCTACTGCTGCATACAAACCACTGGTGGCTGAGTTGACGCTGATGGCATGTTTGACACCGAAATAGTTACTCCACTCTTTTTCGAGGGCACGCACTTCTGGTCCACCGTAAAAATCATCGTGCCATGTACCCAAATAGGTGGAAAGTTTACCGCTACGCAATACTCTTAAAACGGCTTCTTCTTCTTGGATTCCAATGGTATTGTAAGCTGGAAAAGGAGTGGAACGCAGCTTTGTGCCGCCGTTAATGGCTAATTTTTTCATCAATATACCTTTTCCATGGTCTGAAAAATACGTTCGTGTATTTGGAGATGTTCATGCAGGATATGTCTACATTCTTCATCGCTCTTGTGAATTAAAAACTCCAATGAATCGAGCGCATAGCGTGAAAGATTAGTAGTAATAGTATCATGCAGTTCCAATGTAAAATACCCTTTATATAGGGGTGATGGAATTTTCGAGTATATATCTATTTTCTCCCCCCCTTCTAGTACTTTAATGACTGCTGTTTCAAACCAAAGTGTGATTTCAAACAGTGAGTAATCCGGAGATTTTAGAACCGATATGGCTCCCTCCCCATTTTCGAGGGAGATTCCAAACTCTCCGCATACGTCGCCCTGACAATGGGAAGCACTAAAAGGTTTTATAGAGTTCAAGTTTCCTAAAAAATGGCTCAAAACAGCCAGCAAATGAGAGCCGTTATGGAGAAGTCCTTTGGTGCATACTCCTTGAAACCCGAGGTTTTCTCCAAAGTCCCCTTTTTGTATACGGTTTGCAAGTGCAATAAATGCAGGATTGTATCGACGCATGAGATTGATAATGATTTTTTTCGGGCTGTTTTTTATAAGCATGTAGAGTGTTGATAACTCTTCTTTGGTTGCAACGACAGGTTTTTCACATAAAATCATCGGACAATCACTGCGCTGTATGAGAATAGAGAGATGATTGAAATGGGCTGCTGTAATCGATGTTATTGATGCAATATCATAAGATTCACTGCCCAGTTCTTCAATGGAAAAATAGCGCTTTACTTCTCCCCATCGTTCCATAAATGCAAAAACATTAAGTTCACTTGGCTCACAGATAGCAGTAATTTTTGTATCAGGACATTGGGTATAGGCGTGGGCATGGCTGGCTATATTTGTAGATTTTGGAGAATCAATCAGCCCGCCGATACTGCCTGCTCCGATGATAAGTGCTTTGAGGGGTTGTGCCATTTAGCCCTTGCCTGTGATTGTTTTTAAAAACAAAGCAAAATCCATACCGAAATCATCGAGCGAGACGGAAACGGGCGATAAATGAAAAGGTTTGAGCATTTTTAGATTTCTAAGTTGTTGTGATACAGGTAAAGGAAGTAAAAAATCTCTATTTTTGCTAGGGAGATAGGAGAGGACTATTTTACCTATAAGAGCCGCAGTATAGAGAGCCATGGTGTCAAAACCAAGGATGATTTTAGCCCTGAGCAGTTGATCGGTAAGAGCAAATGTTTTGGCATCGTTAATCTGGACACGGATATGAGGATACTTTTGTAAGATTTTTTTAAATCCTGATGAGGTTTCACTGGGATGGAGACGGATGGAAAGACCTGCACACCCAAATTTATCAAAGTTTGTTAGAATCTCTTCTAAGGCTGTGTATTGAGTAAATCCCCAGTAGTTAGCGTCATCATGTGTTTCTTTTGCTACTGCATCAGTGGGTTCGCTCAAAAAAAGGAGGTTTTGAGTGGGAGTGATATGTTTTACTTTTGCTTCATTGACCAGTTTTTGGAGATAGAAATTGGGAAGAGCAATAGAATGAGGTAAGTTTAATGATGTAGCAATCTGAAATGCTTTTTCATCGGCTACACAGGTAAAATCGCCACAGTTTTCTTCCCAGTCTTCTTGCGGATACCCAAACCGTTCACGGTAACTGCTCCAATGATCTAAAAATGCAACGGTAGGAATGGCATGATTTTTACAATAGTGCACATACGGACGTTCACATTTCTCTTGCCATCCTGTACCAAAAAATAAAATATCAGGCTTGAGTGCGTCAAGTTGTTGCACTGCATCACGAATGGGCTGATAGGGGAGAGAATTATGTTCACAAATAATAGCCATCGGACTTTTTGAATGGGCAAAAATATGCCATGTCGCGCTATTATGATGTTGAATAATTAGGGCGCATAGGAGCTGTGAACTCCCAGCATCGTGAGAGACAACGGCAATGGTCATTCGATAAGTTCCCACGCCATTGGTGTCCCTTTTACATAATTAGTTTTAAAAGCTTTCCCCAAAATTTCTTTTAAGTGCTTTGGTGCTAAACCAAAGCCTGGACGGACGGAACGGACATTTTCAGATGTTAAAATGTCTCCTGCTTTGACATCTTCAGCAATGAAAAGACTGCGGGAAAATTCGCGGGATTTAAGGCTTTTAGGGGAGAGGTCATAGGTTACTTTTCCTAACAGTCTTTCGGTATCACGTACCGCATCAACCATAGTTCTAAACTCAGCGGGTTCGAGACTAAAAGCACTGTCTGCTCCCCCCATCTCCCGATCCAAAATAAAATGTTTTTCAAGAACACGAGCACCTAGGGCAACCGCAGCGATAGGAGCGCTTAGGCTCATGGTATGATCGCTTAATCCTACTGTAACACCAAACTGTTCAATCATGTCGGGGATAGTGAGGAGATTCATCTCCTCCAGTGCTGCCGGATATGCAGAGGTACATTTGAGCAGGGTGATTTGATTATTACCCATACGTCGGCATGCCTCCAGTGCTTCGTGAATATCCTCTAACGTTGCAATCCCTGTTGAGATGATGATGGGTTTTCCCTTGGAGGCCGTGTATTCAATAAGAGGGATGTCCGTGATCTCGAAACTGGCGATTTTGTACGCAGGGACGTTTAAACTTTCGAGAAAATCAACAGCAGTGGGGTCAAATGGAGACGAGAACGCCTCCATCCCAAGGCTTTTTGCATGATTAAAAAGTTTCTCATGCCATTCCCACGGGGTCATTGCCTCAGCGTAGAGGTCATAAAATTTACGTTTATCCCAAAGCGTACCTTGTGAAATTGTAAACATCTCATTCTCACAATTAAGAGTAATGGTATCTGGGGTATAGGTTTGCAGCTTGATGGCATCGGCACCAGAGCGGCTCATGGCTGTGATGGTTTTGAGTGCTGTTTCGAGTGAACCGTTGTGGTTGGCGGAGAGTTCGGCGATGATAAATACTTTATCGTCTGTAGTATGGTTTCCAAAAATCATAGGATTTTCTCCAGTGTAGTCATTTTTATTTCGTTGAGGGTGGCTTTGGTTGTTTCCATAAAAGCAAATTGTTGATATAAATGACATGCTCGTACATTGTGGTTTATGACGTTGGCAATGAGCTTTGAGACACCTAAGGTTATTGCAAAGTCGATGAGCTGTGTCATGAGAATTTTACCAACACCGCGTAAATCAGGATTGGCATAAATTCCAAGTTCTGCTGTAGAAGTTGTTAGACGATGAAGATTGATAACTCCCAGATAGCAATTTTCATCATGAACTAAAAAATACCATTTGTCGTCCCTTTGTTTGAGCGATTGGATGAAATTCAGGTGCTCCTGTGGGGATATTTCCTTTTGCTGAATCATCCATTTACGAATATCGGAATGATTACGCCACGAGAGAACCATCTCGTGCTGGAAGGGTTCAAGAGTGGTAAAATTGAGTAATTGCATCGGCATTCCACTCCTCTAGTACGGGGTAGTTGTGTTGTTTTAAATAGTGAAATAAATCGTTTTGATTGGATGCGGTTTGTATCGCAATAAAAGGAATTTCCATAAAAAGGACTTCATGGACCATCACACTAGGAGTAATGATGGCGAGGTGGCTTTGATGTAAAAGTTTGGCTATTTCGCCAGAATTGATGTGGAGAGTAATATTTGATTTTTCGTGACTATAGTTCTCCAATTCTTTTAAATGTTGATTGGCAGAAGTGCTAACGACGCATATTTTCAAAGAATCGTCAACAGTTCTTAAAATTTCGGGGGTAATATTGGTGACATCTGCTCCTCCCATAGCAATAAAAAGATCGTAAAGTTTTACTCTTTTTATCCTTTTTTCATGTTTGAATTCATCTCGGATTAGGGTGTAGGTGCTCCCGCATCTAACTTCACAGTGCTCAGGGACGAGCTGAAGATACCGTTTTGAATCCGCGGAAATATTATGGTTGAGGAGAATATCACAATGATGTTTTTCATACGTATCATCCAAACTCATAATACTAACACCTGTTTGTTCTTTAATGAATTTTTCATACTCTGCATCAATACCATAGTGATCAAATATAACCATATCAATCTCCAAGGAGAATATGAGTTCTATCAGCTCTTTGACATCATTGGAGTGGAGGATATGGACGGGATGGGGGATTTTAGAGAGGAGATTTCCCTCTAAATCTTGGCAGGCAAAGATGATAGCATCATCACGATAGTGTGTTGCTAAAACCAAATCACGCATGATGTGTCCCAATCCGATTTGACTGGAAGAATCAGCGCGAAATAAAATATTCATAGACTTTGGAGTACTTTGTACATGAGTTCAGCTCTCTCCCAATCCTCAGGCGTATCGATATCTTGGACAAGATGTCGAGGGAGGACGATGGTTGTTGCTGCATCAGAAAAAATCAGCTTCCCTTCCAACCATGCATCCGCCGTCCCCCAATAAAATTGCCCGACATCGTGATACGCTTCTTCGAGGTCTTGGCTACGCGAGGCAAAGTGTTCGGGGTAGAACATTTTAATAGTTCCATCGACATCTCGTTTAACCCCTCTGAATATCGGAAAGGGAAACGTTGTAACGGGAAAAGTATAATGTTTGTTTTGTTCTATAAGGGCGTTATAGGCGCGGATAATATCCTCTGAACGGATAAAAGGGGCTGTTGCATAAATACAGCATGCCGCTTCGATAACATCCCCTTTTGCTCGAAGTGCTTGGATGGCGTGCGCAATGACGGGAATGGTAGCGGTATGATCATCACTGAGTTCTTTGGGACGTAAAAAAGGGACTTCAGCGCCATAGTTTCGTGCCACTTCTGCGATTTCATCATCATCGGTACTGACGATAATCTTATCAAACAAACCGGATTTTACTGCTGCTTCAATGCTGTAGGCGATAATGGGTTTTCCATGAAAAAGTTTTATGTTTTTACGAGGGATTCGTTTGCTGCCGCCGCGTGCAGGGATAATCGCAACACGCATTAGACGTTACATCCTCTGTAAGCATATTTTTCGACTATTTCCAGAACCGTATCAGCAACATATTTGGCATCTTTCATGCTCATTTTTTGATGGCAGGGGATAGAGAGTTCACTTTTGTAAAACAGTTCTGCCGTGGCAAGTCGTTGTTCGCCAAAGCGTTCTTTGTAAAAACTGTTTTGATAGATCGGTTTATAGTGTACTTGTATGCCCAGACCTTTTTCTTGAAGTTCAGTGAAGATTTCTTCTTTGACGCAATGAAGCTCAGGATTTAATAGCAAGACATAGAGATGACGCGCGCTTTGTTCGTTTAGATCGATGTGAATAGTACTAAAAAGTTTATGATGTTCAAAACGCTCATCGTAATAGCGGGCAATGGTTTCACGTACATTGATAAAACGATCGAGTTTATGCAACTGTGAGAGTCCCAGTGCGGCGGCATATTCTGTGAGGCGGTAATTATGTCCAAGGCTCACCATATCGGAGTTCCAAAGCTGTTTTTTCACGATGCCATGAGAACGAAAAAGTTTTAATGCCCTGGCAAACTCTTCATTATCGGTGACAACTGCTCCCCCTTCACCTGTGGTGATTGGTTTGATGGCATGAAAGCTAAAAACAGTCATATCCGAAAAAGAGCCGACTTTTTGATGCCTAATATCACTCCCAAGTGCATGAGAAGCATCGTCTATAACCAGTAAATTATTTTTTTTTGCAATAGCATTAATGGTACGAATGGCAACAGGTTTTCCGCCAAAATCGACGGGTACAATCGCTTTAGTATGGGGAGTTATGAGTGCTTCGATGAGGTTTTCATCGATGTTTCCATCCATTTTAATATCGCAAAAAACAGGTTTTGCTCCCAATGCTATTGCCATATTCGATGTCGCGACAAAGCTGATGGGGGTCGTGATAATCTCATCTCCCTCTCCGATGCCACAGACAGCATACGCTCCCAGTAATGCAGATGTCGCAGAGTTAAAAGTGACACAATAGCGTGCTGTGACGTAGTGAGCGATTGCTTCTTCAAACTCTTCTACTTTAGAGCCTTGGGTAAGATGAGAACTTCGTAATATATCAACAACAGCGGCAATATCATCCTCTTCAATGAGTTGCGTCGAATACGGAATCATGGGTTACTTTTCCTCACTCATAGTCAGGGCAATTTTTTCGAGCAATTGGTCAACGCCAAGCCAGTCAGTATTAGTTTCTGAACTGTATTTAAATCCATACGCAACAGGTGTCCCTATCTCATCGCAGTTGTTGAGGCTAAAATCGGCGGATTCGGTAAACTGGATAGAGGGTTTAATGACATAGTGGTCATGAAATTCGAGTGTAAGATGGGAATCATCTCGCGGACACATCACTTCGTGCATTTTTTCACCGGGGCGAATACCCACGTTTTTATGTGGCATATCAGGAGCAATAGCCAAAGCCACATCGACCACCTTCATTGATGGAATTTTAGGAATAAAGATCTCCCCTCCATGCATACGCTGGAAGTTTTTAAGGACGAAATCAACCCCTTCTTGGAGTGTGATCCAAAAACGGGTCATTCGCTCATCCGTAATGGGAAGTTCAGTAACTCCATCGGCAATGAGTTTTTGGAAAAAAGGGACAACGGAGCCGCGAGAACCCAATACATTGCCATAGCGAACGACAGCAAAACGGATGTCCTTGCCTCCACGGATATTGTTGGCAGCAACAAAAAGTTTATCGGATGCAAGTTTGGTCGCACCGTAGAGGTTAATGGGGCTGGCGGCTTTGTCGGTGGAGAGGGCAATGACACGGCTTACGCCACAGTGTAAAGAGGCTTCAATGACATTTTGCGCACCATTAATATTGGTTTTGATGGCTTCCATCGGATTGTATTCGGCAATAGGAACATGTTTAAGTGCAGCAGCATGAACGACATAATCAACGCCACTCATAGCACTTTCCAGCCGTGAAAGATCACGAACATCTCCGATAAAATAGCGCATACACGGATGATTAAAGCGTTGAGCCATTTCATACTGTTTGAGTTCATCACGTGAATAAATAATGATTTTATTGGGCTGATAGTGTTTTAAAATTGTTTTGACGAATTGTTTTCCAAAACTGCCAGTTCCCCCAGTTATGAGAATGTTTTTTCCGTTAAGCATTGTGTGTCCTATCAACCTAGATGACAGAGTAAAGCAAAAATAGTACCACTACTTGTTTGCAGCGGCCATGGCATCAATTTGTTGTTTGAGGGAGCTAAATTGACTTGTAAGTCGAGACATTATGGTGTCATATTGAACAAAGCGTGCTGTCATTGTTTCGTATCGTGCATCCAAAAGTGATTGGGAACGGGTTTTATTTAATGTCAATGCTTTAAGCTCAGTAGCAGAACCTGTCGTTAGTGTTTGCATGATTCCGCTTGACCCAGTATATCGTACGAGAAGATCTTTCATGGACGTAAATAGACCATTTTTTCTTGAGGTGTTTCCAGCGCTATCAATGGTTGTACTTCCAGCAAAAAAAGTTTCTGAAGCAGAAGGATTTTCATTAAATTTCGTAAGAAAGGTACTGCTGTTAAAGCTCATAGTCCCTGTTTGACTTAGATCAATTCCAAACTGCGGCAATGATAAACCATTGTTATTAACCGACGTAATAATTTTATTAATTTCACGAGTAATGGCATTTATGGAGTTGTCTCCGTTAAAAATACCCACTTTCCCAGCAGCAATATCAGCGGTGGTCATGCTGGTGAGCTGAGAGGTTAATGTATTGTAGTTCTGTGTGAATGATTTTAGTTCATCACTTATTGCCTGAGTATCTTGAGCAATTGAAATATTGGCACTTCCACTGTCTGTGAGTAAATCGATAGTCATTCCAGGGACGATATCGGTAATTGTATTCGTGCTCCTTGTCATCGAAATCCCGTTATATTTGAATGTGGCATCCAATGATGCTTGTATGTTTTGCATTCCTGTTGGGTTGTTTGTCAAATCGTAAGCAAGCAGTTTTGTGCTCAGAGAGCCTCCTGTAGAATCGGTCATTACGATATTTTGATCCAGCCCCGTTTTGACTGATGCAAGAACGAGTCGGTAATCACCTGAACCCACTTGCAACGTTGATGCTTTAACACTGCTTCCGGCAATAGTATTGATTGAATCACGTAGCTCTTCGAGTGTAGTTGCGGAAGTGTAAGGAACGGTATAAACGACGCCGCCGACTGTAAGCCCAACGTCCCCAGATCCACTGGCAATGCTATTGGTTGTAGCAGCAAAAGTACCGGATTCTTTGATATTCTTTTGAGCTAACACCGTATTTGAGATAGAAAATGATTGCACTGCAACCCCTGCATCTGCTGTTACGCTTACTGAAGATGTACCTCCTGAAACGCTTCTTTTTTGATAAAGAGACGTGTCTCCCAGTGCACTAGCACTAGAGTTAAAGGTGCTTAGAAGACTGTTTAAAAGACTCAATGCGCTGTCTTTTTGTTTTTGTAAAGTTATTTTATTATCAATCGGAGTAATCAAGGCTGACGTATCCGCAGCTTTAAGCTGATCAATAACCGTGGATGTGAGTACTCCAGACCCAGCCCCAAGTGAAGCAACTGCCATAGTAAATCCTTTTACTTAAATCATTATAGAACTAACATCGACCAAATTGGTCAAAATTGTAATTGTCGATAGGTATAAAGCAAAAAGAGTTCCTTCTAATGTTTTCTTGCTTTTAAAATCCATATTGGGTACAATGCGATTTCTCTTCATTAGACCTGTGCAAGGGTGCGTTTAGACAGCGTGTCAGGACAGGAATGTAGCAGCACACCTAGTCGCGCTTTGTGCCGCAGGTATCTGATGGGGAGTCTTTTTTCTCACTTTTCACACACTTCTATCACAATCTTTTCAAATCGTAAAAATAAAGAATAAATTTAATCTACAATGTTCTATAATCTTTTCAGATAGTTTAAATATTTTGGAGAAACGAATGAGACCCGAATTAATGGAACAAATCGAGCATGTTCCGATGCTCCCAGAAACCGTTCAAAAAGTAGAAGCGGTATACAATAACCCCGATAGCGGTGTAGCAGAGATGGCAAATGCGGTCAAAGAAGATCCGATTATTACTGCGTATATTCTTAAAACAGCCAACTCTCCCCTATACGGACTTAGCCGCACGGTTACCGATGTGGCTCAAGCCATTTCACTTTTGGGTAAAGATACGGTACGGACGTTTACGATTGCTTCAGCGGCAAACACGTGTATGGATATTGACCTCTCTCCGTACGGGATGACGCAAAATAATTATTTGGCTAGGGCGCAGTTGCAAAATGCTTTGGTTAGCCGATGGGTTGCCAAGGTCGATCGCTCCTTGCTTGGACATTTGTCGCTGGCTTCATTTTTACTTGAATTGGGGAAAATCGTTATCAGTCGCTATTTGATTCAATCAAGTCAAGGAATATTGTTAAGCGATGCATTGCTCAAGGGTGATTCAATGAAAAAAGCTGAGATTGGTGCATGCGGAAGTAAATCGGAAGACGTGACGGCAACGCTCTTTTATCGATGGAATTTCGATCCCGACTTGGTACATCTGATCCGATACGCGAATGAGCCCGAAGATGCCTCTGACCCTGAGACGCAAGAGATGGCAAAATTTCTAAAAGTAGCGAAAGAAGCGATTACCCTCGAGGGAACAATGACGGCTGCAACATTAAAAAATGCTCGTGAACTGATTGAAGAATACGGTATGAATCAAAATCTTTTCGACGAAACGGTCGAAAAAATTCTCTCTGCAGCTTAATCTTCTCTGTAATTTCCCGCCTTGCATCCGGATGGACTGCTAGGCGGATTATCCCGCAAATAACATAAATCTTCATGCGCTTGTTTAAGTACCTTGCTCTCACGTAACAGCGGCAGCATTTTTTCATCTTTTTCACTGAGTGAAAGAGATTGATTGTACAACAATGCTTTGACTTCGGAATCGACTGCGGCAAGGGCTGCTTCGAGGTGAGTTAGTGAAACCATAGGGATTTTCCTGTATTTTTGAGTGATTATAGCTATAATTTGATCTATGAATATTAATAATTTTATAACTTTCGATATCGAAGAGTGGTTTCATGCAAATTATGAAGAAGTGAATGGCAAGGAGACTACTGCGGGGGGTGGTTTTGATGCAATATCAACGAATTTAGAATCCAATGTCGATCGTCTGATTGATTTATGTGCTGAGTATGGAGTTAAGTCGACATGTTTTATACTCGGTGATGTAGCAAAAAATAAGCCGTACGTGGTTAAAAAGCTTTTTGAAGCAGGACACGAGATTGCCTCGCACGGAATGTCTCATAAGCTTATCTACCCAATGACTCCTGAAGAATTTTCGACAGATTTAAGAACTTCAAATGCTATACTGGAACAAATCACAGGTCAAAAAGTTGTTGGCTTCCGTGCCCCTTCATGGTCTGTAAAACGAGAAACGTTGCCATGGTTTTATGAAATTTTGGCACAGGAAGGTTTTTTGTATTCCTCTTCCATCTATCCTGCCAAAAATACAATTTTTGGGATTCCGAACTTTCCTGTTACTCCTCACTATCCTACCTCTAACCTTGTCTTAGAAATACCCCAAAGCGTGATGAATCTTTTTGGAAATAAAGTTGGCTATGCAGGCGGCGGATATTTGCGATTTTTTCCTACATGGCTTATAAAACAACAGATACGAAAAAATAATAAAGAGGGCAAGCCCGTTTTTATCTATCTCCACCCACGAGAAATTGATATCCATCAACCGAGATTGAAGCTTGGGATGATGGATGGGTATTTTCATTACCAAGGGATTGGAGGATGTGAAGAAAAATTTTCTTCTTTATTAAAGGAGTTTCAACACAGTTTTATACGGATGGATGAGTATGTTAAAAAAGTGCAGGCTGTAACGACTTTAATTTAAAACTTTTTCGATGAATAGCGCAATATCCGTATTGCCGTATTGCTTCGATGTGCATACTTGAACCATACCCCTTGTGTCCATCAAATCCATATTGGGGATAAAGAGGAGCGAGTTCAACCATCTCTCGATCTCGCGTTACTTTAGCCAGTATTGAAGCTGCACTGACTTCAGGGACCGTTGCATCGGCTTTGACCAGTGTCTTGAGATTCGCTATACCAAAAGAGCAATTTCCATCGTATAAATAATCCGCTTCCCCGATGGAGTTCATGATTTCATGAAGACCCGATGAGAGACAATGAGAAAGTCCAAATTCATCGATGTCAGATGCGCTAAATCGTGCAATGTGATAGGTAGAGTTGGCGATGATCTCTTCGAAAAGTGCTTCCCGTTTTTTTTCACTGAGTTTTTTTGAGTCATTTAAACCATTGATTGTTTTATGGAGAATGACTCCTGCTATCGTGAGCGGTCCAGCTAATGGTCCTCGTCCTGCTTCATCAATTCCACATAAATGCATTATTTCTCCGTTACTTAGCGATATTTTATCTTCTAATTTGCTATGATACACAAAAAGGAGTGTTTATGATAAAAAAAGCTTTATTAGCGGTATGCTTTGGTATTTCAAGTGCATCTGCAGCTACTATTTTAGGATTCGGTGCTGAGGCTGATTATTACAGTCCTACAGTTAGTGGAAATTTTAGTTACACAGGTAATGGGAGTACTACGAGTACCAAATTTTCGGATGATACTCAATCGAGTTATCAGCTCGGTGTTTATTTAGAGCATCCGGTTCCTATGCTCCCAAATATCCGTATCGATTATACCCCTGAAACTGCTTTTAGCGGTACAGACAGTTTGGCTGGAACAAATAAGGTTTCCTTTAAACAACTAGACGGAACCCTTTATTACGAACTTCTGGATAATATTGTTGATTTGGATGTAGGGGTGACGTTTAAAGCTGTTGATGGGAAAGTAGAAGGCCTATCAAATCAAGATTTTAATGTTGTCATTCCAATGCTTTATGTTGGTACGGGTATCAAAATACCTGTTTTACCGATTCACGTAGTTGGTGATGTGAAATACGTAGCATACAGCGGAGATTCGGTGATCGATGCCCGCGCTAAAGCAATTTGGGATATTTTTGCCGGTTTACAAGCACAAGCAGGTCTTCGATATGAGTCCGTTAAGATTGATACGCAGGGTATAAAGTCGGATGTGACGTTTAAAGGACCTTTCGTCGGTCTAGGATATACCTTTTAATCACTCTTCTCCCAATGCCCATTGTGCAAAAGGTACCATCTCGATTTTTGCAATCGGATGGGAGAGGGTATTTTCCAAATTCATTGTTACTACAATAACCTCTTTGACTTGATAGGTGATGATAAACCCTTCCAATGCTTCTACTTTTTTAAACAAGGCATGCTCATTCGCAAACGCCGAAGCTAAAATGATTTGATTTCTCTCAGGGAGATAAAAATCAATCCCTTCATCGTAATAACACTTTATCTCATGTTTTATCAGTTCCAAAAAAACCAAATTTTCGAATACTTTTCCAAAATGCTTTTGTAAAACAAGTGCATTTTTGATAGCAATATCGCACAAATAGAGTTTTTTAATGGCACTAGGGTGATTAAACTTTTCACATCCATAAAGATAGTGTTTATCAAACAGCGACTGTAGATGGGTGTAGAGTTTGTCTTTGGAAATCTTACGTTCACTTTTCAAGCGCTCATAGAGGGTGAAAGCAGAAACTTTTTGCGTGAGCATCTTGGACGCTTGAACCATTATAGAAAGCTCAATCTCAGATAAAGAGAGACTCAAGGTTTTTTGGAGATAAAGGGAACGCTCTTCACTGGGCAATCGGTGCATAGCAGGAAACCCGCCAAGCTGAAAAAAGTGATTAAGGGCAGTTGAATCGTAGTATTTTGATTCGAATGCGAGAAACTCTTCGTAATCGAGGAGATGAAGGTCCAGTGTCTCAAACTCATTTTGATCGGTATATTCGCTGGAGAGGATGATTTGATCTAAATGAAAGAGCTTAATAGTGCTGTAGTAATTATCAAGAGCCAATATCTTAATTTTATGTTCAATACAAAAAGGTTCAAGTGTCTCATTCAGCTCATGAATATCCAGACGCATGTCACGGCAATCCAAATAAAGATAGGATGATTTTTTGTGTGAAAGTAAATAATTCTTTATTAAAAAGGTTTTACCCGACTGAGCAATTCCCATAATCCATACACTTTCTTCATTAAGAGATGCTTTACGCTCGATGAAGAAGGGGTTGTGTAAGTCGTGTCGATAATATTCATCTAAAAGTGTATTCATGCGTAAAATAATAGCTTAAATTTTATAGCTTCCTTATTAAAAGGAAATAAATTTAGTAAAAAATACAATTTTGCTCCTAAAATCATTGACCACAAGGGGGTATGTGGCTATAATTCCAGTTGCCTTACAATAGTCAGCATCGACTGACGAGTTCTTTATAGAGGAAAAATTATGGAAAAGATTCGTTTGAAACTTAGAGCATACGATCATCGTGTTCTCGATCGTTCAGTAGCTTCTATCGTTGAAGCCGTAAAGCGTACAGGTGCGGAAATCCGTGGACCAATACCTTTGCCAACAAAGATTCGTAAATATACGGTTCTTAAGTCACCTCACGTTAACAAAAGTTCACGTGAGCAATTTGAGATTCGTATGCACGCACGTTTGATTGATATCGTATCAGCTACGCCTGATACCGTTGATTCATTAATGAAGCTTGACTTGGCTCCGGAAGTGGACGTAGAAGTTCGCTCTATGGACAAGTAAGGAGTGGGTATGGAATACATTGTAGAAAAAATCGGTATGAGCCGAACAATCGGCGCTAACAGCCAAGCGGTAACTCTTTTAAAAGTAAAAGAAGTAAAAGTTTGTAACGTAGCAGATGGCGTAGCTCTTGTAGCATACAGCCAAGGAAAAGCACACAATAAGCCAATTGAGGGTCAGCAAAAGAAATATAACCTTTCTGCTGAATTCAACAAATTCGCTACATTGGAAGTTGCTAACACAGAAGCGGGTGATCAAGATATGACTCCTTTAGCGGACGCAAAAGTCGTTAAAAGCGCATTCAACACCAAAGGTCGCGGTTTTACCGGCGTTATGAAACGTTGGAATTTTGCCGGCGGACCAGGCGCACACGGTCACCGTTTTCACCGTACTGGTGGATCTATCGGTAACCGCGAATGGCCAGGTAAAGTCCAAAAAGGGCGTAAAATGTCTGGTCAATACGGTAATGAACTCGTTACTGTAAAAAATAAAGTGATGTCATTTGACGCACAAAACGGTGTATTGGTTGTCGTGGGCGCTGTCCCAGGTGCAAACGGTGCGCTAGGTCGAGTAAAGGTTGTTAAACAATGAGTGCTATTGTCTTAAATGAAAAATTTGAAAAAGCCTCTGAATTGGCATTGCCTGAGAGTTTTAGCGGGATTAATCCACACAACCTTTGGTTGTACGTTAAATCATACCAAGCAAGTATCCGTTCAAACACTGCATCAGCTAAGACTCGTTCTGAGATGCGTGGTGGTGGTAAAAAACCATGGGCTCAAAAAGGTAAAGGGGGCGCTCGTGCTGGTTCACGTCGTTCACCTATCTTTGTTGGCGGTGCGGTAGCACACGGTCCAAACACGGGTCGTAACTACGATCAAAAGATCAACAAAAAGCAAAAGAAACTAGCGCTTAAATGTGCACTAGACGCTTGCGCTACTGCTGGAAAATTGTTTATCGTTGATTCGATTGACGTTCCAAGCGGAAAAACAAAAGATGCTTTGGCGTTGTTCAATACTTTGAATGTACGTGATGCATTGTTCGTTAAAACGATTCTCGATGAGAACACGTATCTTGCATTCCGCAATCTCTCTTCTACGTATGTAATTGAAGAGAATGAACTCAACGCCTTTTTGGCTGCGACATATCGCTCGGTAGTAATCGAAAAAGCGGTATGGGAAAATCTGACTAAAGAGAGCTGAGATGGCAGATATTACTGATATCAAATCGATCCTGTATACAGAGAAGACTTTAGGTCTTCAAGAAGAAGGCGTAATCGTAGTTCAAACGTCAACACGTATGACTAAGAATGGCCTTAAAGAGGTGTTTAGAGAGTATTTCGGAATCGTTCCTTCGAGAGTTAACTC
Source organism: Pseudomonadota bacterium (assembly GCA_043797085.1). Taxonomy (GTDB): domain Bacteria; phylum Campylobacterota; class Campylobacteria; order Campylobacterales; family Sulfurimonadaceae; genus Sulfuricurvum. The sequence goes on from JAZDQA010000001.1 coordinate 21,515, forward strand.
ATTAAACCAAAGCGGAAAAGTTAAAAAATTCCGCGGTCTTACTGGCAAGCAAAATGACTTTAAAAAGTTTTATGTGAAGCTTCCAGAAGGCGCACAAATCGATAGTTTGGCGGTGTAATTATGGCAATCAAAACCTATAAACCAACCACTCCTAGCCGACGTTTTATGACAAACGTTGATAACTCGGACATTACTGCAAAAGCAAGTGTTCGTGCATTGTTGACAAAACTTCCAGCACACGCAGGTCGTAACAGCAATGGTCGTATCACGTCACGTCATAAAGAAGCGGGAGCTAAAAAGCTTTACCGTATTATCGATTTCAAACGTAATAAATTTGGTATTTCAGGAACAGTAGCAGCGATCGAATACGATCCATACCGTAACTGCCGTATCGCTCTTGTTAACTATGCTGATGGTGATAAACGTTATGTTCTTCAACCAAAAGGTATGGTAGTAGGCGATGTTATCGCTTCTGCTGAGAGCGGTTTGGATATCAAATCAGGTAACGCGATGAAATTGATGAGTATCCCTGTGGGTACTACGGTTCATAACGTTGAGCTAAAACCGGGCAAAGGCGGACAAATCGTTCGTTCAGCTGGAACTTCTGCTCAAATCATGGGTCGTGAGGGAAAATACGTATCACTACGTCTTCCGTCAAGCGAAATGCGTTACGTTCTTGGTGAATGTATGGCAACTATCGGTACTGTTGGTAACGAAGAGTATATCAACATCGTTATCGGTAAAGCCGGTCGTTCACGTCACATGGGTATCCGCCCTCAAACTCGTGGTTCTGCGATGAATCCTATCGACCACCCGCATGGTGGTGGTGAAGGTAAAACGAATTCAGGACGTCACCCGGTTACTCCATGGGGTAAACCGACTAAAGGTGCTAAAACACGTAAGAAGAAAGCAAGTGATAGACTTATTATTACTCGCCGTAAATCAAATCCGAAGAGGTAGAGTATGGCTAGATCAGTAAAAAAAGGACCATTCGTTGATGGACACCTTATTAAAAAAGTGATTGCTGCCAAAGAGACGAAAAGCAACAAGCCTATCAAAACTTGGTCACGCCGTAGCGTGATCTTGCCAGATATGATCGGCTTGACGTTCACCGTCCATAATGGCCGTCAGTTTATACCTGTTTTCGTAACTGAAAACCACGTTGGGTATAAGCTTGGTGAATTTGCACCAACACGTACGTTTAAGGGCCATAAAGGTTCTGTACAAAAGAAAATCGGGAAATAAGGAAGAGATATGGCAAGAGCATTATTAAAATTCGTTCGCGTATCTCCGACTAAATCTCGTTTGATCGCTCGCGAAGTTCAAGGTATGAATGCAGAGCAAGCATTAGCAGCGTTGGAGTTCACTCCTAACAAAGCAGCAAAAATCATCGCTAAAGTCGTTGCATCAGCAGTCGCTAACAGCGGTATCGAAGCGGAAGATTGTGTTATTAAATCATGCCGCGTTGACAATGGTCCAGTACTTAAGCGTTTTACGCAACGAGCACGTGGTACAGCGTCAGGTATCCGCAAACCGACTGCGCACATTTTGGTAGAAGTAGAGGGTAAATAATTATGGGTCATAAAGTTAATCCTATTGGACTTCGTCTTGGTATCAACCGCAACTGGGAATCTCGTTGGTTTCCTAACTTTAAAACAGCTGCGGTATCTCTTGGTGAAGATCATAAAATCCGTACATTCTTGAAAAAAGAACTCTACTATGCCGGTGTGAGCAACATCGTCATTGAACGTACAGCTAAGCGTCTTCGTGTAACGATCATCGCAGCTCGTCCGGGAATCATTATTGGTAAAAAAGGTTCTGATATTGAGAAAATTAAAGATTCTCTCAACAAACTTATCGGAAAACCAGTTGCCCTTAACATTAAAGAAGAGAAAAAAGCACAAGCTTCTGCACAACTCGTTGCAGAAAACGTTGCGACTCAACTTGAAAAACGTGTAGCTTTCCGCCGCGCGATGAAAAAAGTTATGCAAAATGCACAACGTGCCGGCGCAAAAGGGATTAAAGTTTCTGTTGCAGGTCGTCTCGGCGGTGCTGAAATCGCTCGTACTGAATGGTATCTTGAGGGACGTGTTCCTCTTCATACTCTTCGTGCGAAAATCGATTACGGTTTTGCAGAAGCTCACACCACTTACGGTGTAATCGGTATTAAAGTTTGGATTTTCAAAGGTGAGGTTCTCACTAAAGGTATCCAACCTGAAGCTAAAGAAACTAAAGAAGAGGGTGGTCGTGAAGATCAACAACGCCGCCCTCGTCGAAAGGTTAACTAATCATGTTAATGCCTAAACGTACGAAATATCGTAAACAAATGAAAGGGCGTAACCGTGGTTACGCTACTGCCGGAAACAAACTTGAATTCGGTTCTATCGGATTCAAAGCAACGGAAGCGGGACGTATTAACTCTCGCCAAATCGAAGCAGCTCGTATTTCAGCTACTCGTCACATCAAACGTACGGGTAAAATCTGGATTCGCGTGTTCCCTGCTAAGCCTTTGACTGCTAAACCACTTGAAGTGCGTATGGGTAAAGGTAAGGGAGCTGTGGATCAATGGGTAATGAACATCAAGCCAGGCCGTATCATTTTTGAAATGGGTGGTGTTGAAGAGACTCTTGCTCGTGGAGCGTTAGCGCTTGCGATGCAAAAACTTCCGTTCAAAACCAAAATTGTAACATTGGAGATGAGCAATGAAATATACTGATTTAAACGGTAAAACCGCTGCTGAACTTCAAGGTGTGCTCAAAGAGAAAAAGATTGAGCTTTTCACTTTGAAAATTAAGCAAAAAATGATGCAATTGACTAATACGAGCGAACTTCGCACGGCTAAAAAAGACATTGCACGTATCAACACCGCGCTTAGCGCAGTGAAGTAAGGGTGAACCTATGACACATAAACGTGAAATTCAAGGTATCGTAGTAACAAACGGAGCAGACAAAACAGCAACAATCGTTGTTGAGCGTCGTGTAATGCACCCACGTTACCACAAAACGGTAAAACGTTTCAAAAAATACATGGTACATGATGAAAATAACCAGCTTAACGTTGGTGATGAAATCATCGCTATCGAGTGCCGTCCGCTTAGTAAAAGCAAATCATTCCGCCTTAAATCTCTTGTAAAAGCAGGAGTAAGCGCATGATTCAAAGTTTTACTCGTCTAGCAGTAGCGGATAACACAGGTGCGAAAGAGATCATGTGTATCAAAGTTCTTGGCGGTTCAAAACGTCGTTACGCAACAGTAGGTGATGTTATCATCGCTTCTGTTAAAAAAGCGACTCCAACCGGTAAAGTAAAAAAAGGTCAAGTAGTAACAGCAGTTGTTGTTCGTACGAAAAAAGAGATTCACCGTGAAAACGGTTCTTTGATTCGTTTCGACGAGAACGCAGCCGTTATTCTTGATAAAAAACGTGAGCCTGTCGGAACACGTATTTTCGGACCAATCGGACGTGAAGTTCGTTACGCTGGTTTCATGAAAATCGTATCTTTGGCTCCGGAGGTTGTATGATGGCAAAATTTAATTTCAAAAAAGGCGATACTGTTGAAGTAATCGCTGGCGACGACAAAGGTACTAAAGCAGAAGTGCTTCAAGTAATGCCTAAGAAAAACAAAGTAATCGTTAAGGGTGTTCGTGTTGCGAAAAAAGCGATCAAACCTACCGAGCAAAATCCACAAGGCGGATTCTTGAACAAAGAGATGCCTGTTGATGCATCAAATGTCCGTAAAGTTGAGGCGTAATCATGGCACGACTAAAAGATAAATATTTGGCTCTTAAGCCTGAGCTTCAAGCGGCTCTTGGTATTGCTAATCCTATGCAGACTCCAAAACTTGAAAAAGTGATTATTTCTGTTGGTTGCGGCTTTGCTATGAAAGACAACAAATTGATCCAAAGTATCCAAGATACGATCAGCAACATCGCTGGGCAACGTGCTTCAGTTGTTGTAGCTCGTAAATCAGTTGCTGGATTTAAAGTACGTGAAGGGATGCCGGTTGGTGTAAAAGTTACACTTCGCGGCGCTCAAATGTACGATTTCATGGATAAATTGATTTCTGTATCTCTTCCTCGTATGAAAGACTTCCGTGGTATTCCACGTAATGGTTTCGACGGTCGCGGAAACTACAACTTCGGTTTGACCGAGCAGTTGATTTTCCCAGAAGTTGATTATGATTCAATTATGCAAATCCACGGGATGAACATCACCGTAGTAACAAGCGCAACTGCTGACAAGGATGCTTTCAAGCTTCTTGAGATGGTCGGTATGCCGTTTGCAAAAGGAAGAGAATAATGGCTAAAAAGTCAATGATCGCTAAAGCGGCTCGCACACCAAAATTTGCAGTTCGCGCGTACACTCGTTGTCAGATCTGTGGTCGTCCACACTCTGTTATCAGCGATTTCGGTATTTGTCGCATTTGCTTCCGTAAGATGGCGAATGAAGGGTTACTCCCAGGCGTAAGAAAGTCAAGCTGGTAAGTCCAGCTCGATACTGCTTACGATTTAGATAAGGAAAATAAATGATTAATGATTTGATCGCGGATTCGTTGACTCGTATCCGTAATGCTGCAATGCGTCGTTTGGATTCAACTACACTTATGCATTCTAAGACTGTAGAAGCTGTAGTTGCTATTTTGGCAGACAAAGGATATGTTGAGAGTTTTAACGTTATTGAAAACGGCGTTAAAAAAACAATCAATGTAGTATTAAAGTATGACGTTAATGGTCGTACAGTAATTAATGAAGTAAAACGTATTTCTAAATCAGGACGACGTGTTTACAAAGGTGCGACTGAGCTTAAGCGTTTCAAAAACGGTTACGGTACAATCATCGTCAGCAGTTCAAAAGGGGTTCTTCCTAACGATAAAGCATTCGAGCTTGGCGTTGGCGGCGAAGTCCTTTGTACAATTTGGTAAGGGGATAAGATGTCACGTATTGGAAAACTTCCTGTTTCTATCCCAGCTGATGTAAATGTTACTCTTGATGGAGCGGTTATTACTTTTGTAAAAGGTGATACAACTCACACTCTTGATACTCGTGGAAATTGTGGTGTTGCGTTCGAAGATAATGCTTTGACGTTTGCTACAAACTCTGACAACCGTGCAGATCGTGCCTTTTGGGGTACTTACCGTGCACTTGCTCAAAATATCGTTGTGGGCTTAACTACCGGTTTTGAGAAAAAACTCGAAATCAATGGTGTTGGTTACCGTGCTGCTGTTGAAGGCGCTATTTTGAAACTTCAATTGGGCTTCAGTCATGATATTCTTTTTGATATCCCTGCTGGCGTTGCAATTACCGTTGAGAAAAACGTTATTACCATCAAAGGTACTGACAAGCAACAAATTGGACAAATTGCAGCAGTTATTCGTTCATTCCGTCCACCTGAGCCGTATAAAGGCAAAGGTGTTAAATACTCTGATGAGACTATCCTGCGTAAAGCCGGTAAGACATCTAAGAAATAAGGAGCGATGATATGACAGGTAAAACACTTAAAATAAAAGCGGCAAAACGTCTCCAACGTAAACGCCGTATTCGCTCTAAAATCTCAGGATGCGCGACATTGCCACGTATCTCAGTATTTCGCTCTAACCGCTTTATCAGCGCACAAGCGATTAATGACGAGCAAGGGGTAACTCTTGCAGCCGTACACTCAAAAACTTTAGGTCTTAAAGCTAACATTGAAAGCGCTGAAAAAGCGGGTGCAGTGTTCGCAAAAACCTTAAAAGATGCTGGGATTAATGAAGTTACGTTTGATCGTAACGGATTTTTGTATCACGGTGTCGTAAAAGCGTTTGCCGAAGCACTTCGTGCAAATGAAATCAAGTTTTAAGGGCTGATGAATGAATCCTATTAATAGAGAAGAATTTTCAGAAGCGATCGTAAATATCGGTCGTGTAACCAAAGTTGTAAAAGGTGGACGTCGTTTTCGTTTTACCGCACTTGTGGTTGTAGGTAACAAAAAAGGGACTGTCGGTTACGGCGTCGGTAAAGCCAAAGAGGTTCCTGATGCTATTCGTAAAGCGGTAGATGAAGCGTTCAAAAATCTTACAGTTGTAAAGATCAAAGGGACTACTATCGCTCACGATATCGAAGTAAAATACAACGCAAGTCGTATGTTGCTTAAACCGGCATCTGAAGGTACAGGAGTTATCGCCGGCGGCGCTGCTCGTCCTGTTCTTGAACTTGCTGGAATCCAAGACATCTTGACGAAGTCTTTGGGTTCAAACAATCCAAACACCGTGGTTCGTGCAACAGTTGATGCACTTTCACGTATCAAAGGATAAGGTATGGCACTCGAAAATTTAACACCAGCTGCAGGGTCAACACACCCTACAAAACGTCTTGGACGTGGCGCCGGTAGTGGTACCGGTAAAACTTCTGGTAAAGGACACAAGGGTCAAAAAGCTCGTGGAGGTTACAATGAAAAGCGTAACTTCGAGGGTGGACAACAACCTCTTGCTCGCCGTTTGCCAAAAATTGGATTTACGTCTCGTGTCGTAAAACCAACGATCATTAACGTTGAAAAAACAAATGTAATCGCTGAGCTTTCAGAAATTACAATGGAAACAATCCGTAGCGTACACCGTTTGAAAAAATCGGTCACTCAAGTTAAACTTGTAGGTGCAAGCGCAAAAGATTTAGCATCTAAAATCAAAGACGAAAACGTTACAACTACTGGTAACTAATGAACCAGCAACTTGTAAACAAGATCTTAATTACGATCGGTTTTCTCTTTATCTTCCGTCTATTGGCATTCGTGCCGGTACCGGGTGTTGACACAGCGGTTATCGCTTCTTTCTTTGACCAGCATCAAGCAGACGCACTGGGTCTATTTAACATGTTTAGCGGTAATGCCGTAGAACGCCTCTCTATTATCTCCCTTGGTATCATGCCTTATATTACTGCTTCTATTATCATGGAACTGTTAGCAGCCACTTTCCCGAACTTAGCGCAAATGAAAAAAGAGCGTGACGGTATGGTTAAATACATGCAAATTATCCGTTATGCAACCATTGCGATCACCATTGTACAAGCAATCGGCGTGAGTGTCGGATTGCAAAATATGACGGGTAAAGACGGTGGAAGTGCTATTTTGGTGGATCACTCTACCTTTATGTTGCTCGCAGTTGTTTCGATGTTAGCAGGAACTATGCTATTGATGTGGATTGGGGAACAAATCACCCAAAGCGGTATCGGTAACGGTGTCTCTTTGATTATTTTTGCCGGTATTGTTTCGGCAATTCCGAGTGCTATTTCTCAAGCAATTACGATGGTGAATACGGGAGCGATGAGCTTTTTAGCGGTTATTGCAATCGTTGCGCTGGTTATTGCAACCGTATTGGTCATTATCTATGTAGAGCTTGGTGAACGACGTATTCCGGTAACGTATGCGAAAAAGACCATGCTTCAAAATCAAAACAAGCGGGTTATGAACTATATTCCGGTCAAAGTAAACCTTTCAGGTGTTATTCCTGTTATTTTTGCTTCGGCTATTTTGATGTTCCCGATGACGGTTATGTCATCAAGTACAAATCCTGCTATTCAATCGATTGCAGATGTACTTAATCCAAATCATTATTTCTTTAACTTTTTGACCTTTATTTTTGTCGTATTCTTTGCATTTTTCTATGCATCAATTGTATTTAATGCAAAAGATATTGCTGACAATCTTAAGCGTCAAGGTGGATTTATCCCAGGCGTTCGCCCCGGTGAATCAACTAAAGCATTTTTGAATGAGACAGCAGGACGCTTGACGATTACAGGTGCTATTTATTTAGGACTTGTGGCAACGCTTCCATGGGTTATTGTTAAAGCGATGGGAGTCCCTTTCTTCTTTGGAGGGACGGCAGTTCTTATCGTGGTTCAAGTAGCTTTGGATACGATGCGTCGTGTTGAAGCACAAGTGTATACTTCTAAATATCAAACTCTTAGCGCGGTTGGTCTGTAACTATGGCGATTGCGCTACGTAAAAATGATGAAATAGCCAAACTTCGTGCAGCGAATAAAATCGTTGCAGGGACGTTAGAGCTTTTACGAGAAAATACAAAAGTGGGTGTTTCGTTAAAAGAGTTGGATGCGATGGGTGAAGAGTATATTCGATCACTCAACGCAAAACCGTCATTTAAGGGTCTTTATGGCTTTCCAAATGCGGTATGTACTTCTCTTAATAACGTTATTATTCACGGAATACCTACCGATTACCGACTTCAAGAAGGCGATATAATCGGCTTCGACGTGGGTACTCAAAAAAACGGTTATTTTGGCGATGCTGCTATAACAGTGGGTGTCGGTCAAATTACCAAAGAAGATGAGGCATTGATCGCATGCGCGAAAGATACCCTCTACCATGCCATTGAGATTATTGAAGACGGAATGCGATTCAAAGAGCTTTCCCATGAGATGGAGAAATTTATCCTAAGCCGCGGCTATGTCCCATTACGCAATTTTTGTGGACATGGTATCGGAAAAAAGCCTCATGAAGAACCCGAAATCCCAAATTATTTTGATGGAACAAATCCCAAAGCGGGACCAAAAATTAAAAACGGAATGGTTTTTTGTTTGGAACCGATGATTTGCCAAAAAGACGGTATGTCTAAAATTTTGGCAAACGGTTGGGATGTGGTAAGTGTAGATGAGCTAAGAGGCTCTCATTACGAGCATACGGTTGCGATTATCAACGGTAGAGCTGAAATATTATCAATCATATAAAGGAATTTTATGGCAAAAGATGATGTCATTGAAGTAGACGGAAAGATTGTTGAAGCACTACCGAACGCAACGTTTCGTGTGGAGCTTCCAAATGGACATGTGATCTTATGTCACATCGCTGGAAAAATGCGTATGCACTATATCAAAATCTTACCAGGTGATACGGTTAAACTCGAACTCACCCCGTACAGTCTTGATAAAGGGCGTATTACTTATCGTTACAAGTAAGAACCAAAAGGTTCTTACTTCACAAAACTGCAACAATAATCACTAATTGTCTTAACTTTCAAATGAAACGAACTGTTAGCCGGAACGTCAAAACTCTGAGGTCCTACGATAGTAATCCATTCTGGTGAATCCGGAAGTTGTATGTCCATTTCTCCACTCATAATTTCCATAATCTCTTTATCGCCTGTGTTGAACGTATATTCTCCCGGTAACATAATCCCCAGAGTTTTCATACTGCCGTCTTCGAAATGAAGCGTTCGGCTCGTTACTTTTCCGTCGAAATAAATATTTGCTTTTTTATCAGCAGTGATATTGCTAAATTGTGACATTGTGATCCTTTAAAAAATAGTGGAGAATTATAGCGGATTGAGCTCTTTTTTCATATTTTTAGGGAGATGAGCAAAGGGATATTTTGGATCGACTCTCTCTTCGTCCCCATCTTTGATGTGAATTTCCAGTGTCATTTCACTTCGGTCAAAATTGATAAGTGTGTAGACTTTATCATCTTCAATGTACGATAAACGTCGCCCTTGAAGATTCATAAAAGCTCTTTTTTTAGGTCTATATCCCATAAATTCCGTTCTCCTTGATGGTTATTTTTTTTGCATCACTTAGTTTAGTAAGTGCTGCTTTAAAATTCTTTTTGCTAAGTCCGAACATTTTTTGAATCAATTCCGCGTCGCTTTTGTAGTTGTACGGAAGCATTCCACTGTTCTTCTTGAGCATTTGAAGAATTTTTTCGCCGGCATCGGTCGATTTTTCTTTTCCAATTTTTTGAAGTGAAAGATCCAATTTTCCATCTTCACGGCGTAGTTTTACAAACCCGTTTTTGATTTGACCTGAGCGAAGAGGCTCAAAAATCTCGTTGGCATAAAGCATCCCCTCGTAGAGGTGATTGACGATGGCTTTGTACCCCATAGGTGTTTTGGCAATAATCATAAACTCCACGGGGGTGTTTGGGTAAAACTCTCTAGGGGCATCGATGAGTGCCGGAGTGATTTTTTCCGTCCCTACGAGACGATTCGTCTGCGCATCCAAGATAACCCGTACAATGCGCTTTTCACCCACCTTAAAGGGGACTTTTTGCATGACACGCGGGACAAAGAGGTCTTTTGGCAATCCCCAGTTAACAAATGCCCCGATAGGAGTCGTATCGACGACTTCAACGAAGGCTAGCTGATTGACCATCGCTTTTGGCATGACGGTACTTGCTACGGGACGATCTTCGCTGTCCGTGTAAACAAATACGTCGATGGTATCGCCGATGTGCATCGCATCTGTAACGTATTGATTGGGCAATAAAATATCGCTCTCATCCAATGCTCGTAAAAAAAGCCCCGGCGTTGTATCTCTATCGATAGTGAGGATATTTATTTCCCCGATTTTTAGTGTTTCATTCATAAGTGACATTATATCGGGTTTTGGCTTCGCGTCACGCCCTCTCCCGTCATCCCGTACTTGATACTGGATATAATGGTTCTAAATATAGTGCTCATAATTACAGGGAATGACGAGAACAATTATATATGCTTAAACTCTATTGATTTTCGCTAAAATACAACCATGAAGCTAAGTGAAGAATTGAAAAGCGCTATTGTTGAGAGATTGATGCCATTAAAACCTGAAAAGGTAGTAGTATTTGGTAGTTATGCGTATGGTGAGCCAAATGAACATAGTGACCTTGATTTATATGTGGTAACCTCTGATGAGTACACACCTCAAAATTGGCGTGAAAAAAGTGCTATTTTTTTAAAGACTATTAAAACGCTTGATGATATTCAAAAGCAAATCCCGATTGATCTTATTGCTCACACAAAACCAATGTATCGGAAGTTTATTGAATTAGATGGAATGCTTAGTCGCAAAATTTTTCGTGAGGGAATTTCATTAATATGAGAACTTTGAGTGCTGAATGGCTTAAAGCAGCGCATGATGATTTAGCGGTAATTGAAAAAATCATCAGTGAAGAGTCTTTATCACACATGGTTGCTTTTCATGCACAGCAATGTATTGAAAAAAGCTTGAAGGCAATGGGTGAAGAAAAACAACTCGAAATTCCAAAAATTCATAAGTTAAAAACACTCTCAGTACGAGTTGGTATTAATTTATCACTGTTTGAGAATGCGGAAGATTATCTTCATTTGCTGGACGAGCTGTATATCGAATCGCGCTATCCAGGCGATTTTGGATTATTACCTAGCGGAAAGCCAACGCAACAAGATGCACAAGAATTTTATGATTTTGCAAAAAGTATTTACGAGATGGTAAATGATGAGCTTTGATACGATTTAAATGCGCATAATCATTACAGGAGCCAGCAGTGGACTGGGTGAAGCGTTAGCGTTTCACTATGCTAAACCACAGAATCAATTGGTCTTGATTGCACGAAGAGAAGAAAAACTTGAAGCCGTTGCTTTAAAATGTAAAGAGCTTGGGGCGGAAGTTGAAACTATTATTGCGGATGTGAGTGATTTTGATTTAATGAAGAGTATTGGAGAAAAGCTTGCAGATTATCAGATTGACCGAATCATCCTCAATGCTGGTGTTTCTGTAGGGCATTCGGGCGGGGTGACACCGTTTGAAGATTTTCATCGTCTGTTTCAAACCAATTTTTTGAGCGTTCACGCATTGCTGGAGCCGATAATTCCTAAACTAATTGCACAAAAGTCAGGTGAAGTTGTTTTTATCTCTTCGCTTGCGTCACTGCTATCCATGCCGACATCGGTTGCTTACAGTACATCTAAGCGAGCGCTTAATGCGTATGCAGAAGGATTGCGATATCAGTTGAAGCCTTACGGAGTTGATGTTATGACCATATTACCGGGATTTATTGATTCAGAGATGACTCAAAAAAATCGATTTAAGATGCCTTTTTTATTGAGTACCCAAGATGGAGTCAAGAAAATAACCGGTGCGATTGCTTCAAAAAAGCACTTTTATCCGTTTCCGTTGAGATTTTACTTAATGATTCGAATTGCATTACTACTTCCGCAGTCCTTAAGAGACAAAATTGTAAACTTCACTAATTATAAAAAGGGTAGTTAGCCCCCTAAGGAAGTTTTATGGTCATCGACAGCGTTTGTACCTATTGTGGCGTGGGATGCGATATTTCCGCTGAGGTCGAAGACAACAAAATTCAGAAGATTTTTGCTAAAGAAGAGGGACTGGTTTCCCAAGGACGTCTCTGTATCAAGGGAAAGCAGGGATGGGATTTTGTAACTCATCCTAAACGTCTTCGCAATGCGCGAGTACGAAAGTCATTTTTGGCAAAAAATGCTGCATTGTTTGCCGATTTGGATATGGATTACCTTGAGCCTATCGATCATGATTTTTATGAGATCAGTTATGAGAGTGCATACGAACTTGCGGCTCGCAAACTAAAATCAATCACCGATGAGTATGGCTCACATTCGTTTGCTTCCATCGGCGGAGCACGGACAAGTTGTGAAAGTTCCTATTTGTTTCAACACTTTACCCGTCATGTTGTGGGTTCGCCTCACGTCGATAACTGTGCTCGTGTGTGCCATTCACCGTCATTAAAAGGGATGCGTACGACCATAGGTGAGGGTGCTGCTACTAATCCGTTTGATGATATTTACGAAACAGAATTTATGATCGTCATGGGTTCCAATACCACCGAAGGGCATCCCATCGTTGCGAACCGAATGTTGGATGTGATCAAAGACAAAGGAATTGAACTTGCCGTGCTTGATGTGCGCAGACTGCAACTTTCAAAATCTGCCACCCATCATCTTAGTATCCCGTATGAAGCAAATTTGATGATTCTCAACATGATGACGTTTGTCATTATTTCTGAAGATTTAGTGAATGATGATTTTATTGCATCACGAACCAAAGGATATGAAGCGTTCAAGCAGGCCATTTTAGAGGACCCGTATGCAAATCCTGAGTATTTACTTCAAATTCCAGGGTATGAATCCCTCGTTGAAGAAATAAGAGCGGTTGCTCGTAAATACGCAACGCGCAAAAGCCTCTTTTTCTGGGGACTTGGGATTACGGAACAGTTAGACGGGTCGTATGCAGTTATGGCGATTACGCATCTTGCATTGATAACGGGAAATATCGGTAAACGTGGAGCTGGGCTGATGCCTCTTCGTGGTCAGAATAATGTTCAAGGAACGTGTGATGTCGGTATGCTGCCGTATTATGCTCCAGATTATCAACCGCCTAAAGAAGTGGGGATGATGACTCCTGATTTGATTAATGCCATGGTTGATGGGAAAATAAAAGCCCTTTTTAACATCGGTGAAGACATTGCCCACATTCATCCCAATCAAAACAAAATCCATTCGGCGCTTAAAAATCTTGATTTATTGATTGTCAATGAACTTTTTAACAATGAAATTACCAAGTTCGCGGATATTATTTTCGGAGTCAAAAGTGCTTATGAAAAAACAGGTGTTTATGTGAATGCAGAACGCCGGCTTCATCTCTCACAACCTTTGATTCATGTTACGATGCCCGATGACTGGGAAGTAATCGCTGAAATTTCTAAACGTTACGGTACAGATTTTGGCTTTAAAAATTCAAAAGATGTGTGGGAGAGAGTTCGAGTGGATGCCCCTATACGTTTTGGAGGGGCGAGCTATGAGAAACTTGAAGCCAATCGTTTACGCGGATTGCAATGGCCGGTACAAGAGGAAGATACCCCGGTGTTACATCTCCATGATTTCAGAACGAAAGACGGAATTGCTTCCTTTCGTTACAAACAGTATGAGCCTCGCGGTCAAGTGGCAGAGCTTTTACGTGCTCCAAATTATGATGGTTATTACCTCACAACGGGACGTGTATTGGTTCATTATAACAACGCCGCACAAACGAATGCGTGTGAAAAGCTTAGTCGCTCTCACAGTGAAGATACATTGCTTGTGAGTGTTGATGATGAAGAATTTTTCGAATATAAAGATTTTGTGGTGCTTAAAAGCGAATACGGGCAGAGTGCCCCTTTGCGAGTAAAAGTGAGTACAACGGTTAAAAAAGGGACACTCTTTACGACGTTCCATCACGCAAAAAGTCAGATTAACTTTTTGTTCGGAGACGAGTCGGACGAGCTGATCAAAACAGCACGATTTAAATCAATCAAAGTTGAAATTATCAAACCTGATTATCTGGACTAATCGGTGCATACGAAAGCCAAGGGCAATTTGGCAGAGGAAAAAGGGTGTGATTATCTCAGATCACACGGATTTCGAATTATAGACCGAAATGTTTATAACAGATTTGGAGAAATCGATATTATCGCTCTTAAAGATAATGTCTTGCATTTTGTCGAAGTCAAAAGCGCTCAAAGCTACGAGCAAGCTGTCAACAATATCACCGCTTCAAAACTCCAAAAACTAAATCGTACTATCCAAACCTACCTGCAGAAAAAAAAGTTTTCGCTTGATTATTGCATTGATGCGTTGATCGTTACGGCGGAAGAAATCGTCTGGATAGAAAATATTACACTCTGAATGTTTTTGCTTAGAAAATATATGATAATTTTGTAATAAGACGTTTTAAAGAAAGGGGCGTTATAATTGCTCATCATATAAAACTCAAGGAAACAAAATGGGTAAATACATCGAATTAACAAACGCAAATTTTGCTGATACAACAAAAGAGGGCGTAGCTCTCGTAGATTTTTGGGCACCATGGTGTGGACCTTGTCGTATGATCGCTCCGGTTATTGAAGAATTGGCGAACGATTTTGATGGTATCGCAAAAATCTGTAAAGTAAATACAGATGAAGAGCAAGATATTGCAGTAAAATACGGTATTCGTTCAATTCCTACAATCCTTTTCTTCAAAAATGGTGAAATGGTTGATCAAATGGTTGGTGCTGCTTCTAAACAAGCATTTACTGATAAAATCAACTCACTTCTATAAAAATTTTGACCTTTTTAGGTCAGAACCTTCCCTCTTTATTTATCTATTCATAAAAATATGTAGTCTAAAAGTTTTCTAAAACCATTTTTCTTTTTATCAATTTGTAGCGTCCTTTAACTGCAATACAGTACCATACGTCCAATTTGAAATGAATCATACTATGAGGTGTTAACTATGTTGGATTGTGCGATTATCGGAGGGGGACCTGCGGGTTTAACGGCAGGTTTGTATGCAACACGCGGTGGATTGGATAATGTTGTTATGTTTGAAAAAGGGATGCCTGGCGGTCAAATCACCATGAGTTCCGAGATTGAAAACTATCCCGGCGCAACGGCTCATAATCTCAGTGGAATGGATTTTATGTCTCCATGGCCTGAACAGTGTCAGCGTTTTGGATTGAAGCATGAGATGTCTGAAGTAACACGTGTTTCTCGCAATGAGGATGGAACATTTACGATCCATAAATCTGACGGTAAAACGGATACGGCTAAAAGTGTGATTGTAGGGACGGGTTCAACTCCAAAACGTGCCGGATTTATCGGTGAAGATAAATATTTTGGTCGCGGTGTCAGTACGTGTGCTACGTGCGACGGCTTTTTCTATAAAGGCAAAGAGGTTGCAGTAATCGGTGGTGGTGATACGGCTCTTGAAGAGGCGCTTTATTTGGCAAAAATTTGTTCAAAAGTTTATCTCATTCACCGTCGTGATACGTTTCGATCCGCTCCTAGTACGGTTGAACGTATTAAAAATACGGCGAATATCGAGCTTGTCCTCAATGCTTCTCCTGAAGAAGTGCTCGGTGATGCTATGGGTGTGACGGGGATTCGTGTTGCATTTAAAGACGCTTCCACTCGTCAGATAGATGCTCCAGGTGTATTTGTATTTATTGGAAATAATGTTAATAATCAAGTATTAATCCAAGAAGACGGCAGTTTTTTATGTGATATGAGCCCCTCAGGTGAGGTCATTGTTGATTTGAGTATGAAAACATCGGTTGCGGGATTGTACGCTGCGGGCGATATGCGCATTCAGGCCCCAAAGCAAGTTGTTAGTGCTGCTGGTGATGGTGCAGTTGCTGCTTTACAGGCAATTTCGTATGTGGATGAGCATTTTCACGCGTAAGCGTGAATTACGAATGCTTAGTCTTCAAAGTGGCACTTAAACCCTAAAACGATACAATTCGTTTTTACTATTGTAAACGGGAGATGACCATGATTAGAGTAGGTGTATTTGGCGCTGGTGGACGTGTTGGAAAGTTGATTATTGAAGATTTACGCCAAGAAAGTGAACTCTCTTTGGGCGCTGTCTATGTGCGTAATGAGCTTAATTTTTCGATTGATCCATCTGTTCTTGTTACCAACGATATGAATGTATTATTGAAAAGTTCTGATGTTATTATCGATTTTTCACTCCCCGAAGCAACGCAAAAACTACTGGAATGTGCAATGGAAAATCCTAAACCTCTTGTTATAGGTACTACCGGCATGGATGCTCATCAGCTTAATTTGCTAAAAAGTGCCAGTGAATTAATGCCGATTTTGTACGCAACCAATATGTCTCTTGGTGTAGCATTGTTGAATAAGCTTGTTTATGCCGCTTCGAAAACGCTCAAAGAATTTGACATCGAGATCGTAGAGCAGCATCATCGTCATAAAAAAGATGCTCCAAGCGGTACGGCATTGACACTGGCGCACTCAGCAGCGCTTGCGCGTGGTTTGGATTTGGATATGGTTCGTATCAGTGGTCGTGATGGTAATATCGGCGAGAGAACCAAAGATGAAATCGCGGTAATGGCATTGCGCGGTGGTGATATTGTGGGACGTCATACGGTTGGTTTTTACAATGAAGGTGAGTTTGTAGAACTTCACCATACAGCAACGAGTCGTAATACATTTTCAAAAGGGTCAATCCGTGCTGCCAAATGGTTAGCCGGTCAAGAGAACGGATTGTATAATATCAGCGATTGTTTGGAATTAGGAGAATAAATATGCGTAGTATGAATGAAAAATGTGCGGTTGTTGGTATCTTCGATCATCCTGAGGCTTCAAAATTAGCCTATTTCTCGCTCCATGCTCAACAGCATCGAGGTCAAGAAGCAGCAGGAATCAGCACCAGTGATGGTGAGAAACTCTATACAATTAAAGATCGCGGATTGGTTACGCAGGTTTTTGATAATCAAAAGTTAGCAACCCTAAAAGGTCAAATGGCAATCGGACATACACGCTATTCGACTGCCGGAGATGACTCTATTCTCGATGCACAGCCGGTATTCGCCCGCTATGATCTTGGAGAGATGGCGATTGTTCATAATGGAAATCTCACTAATGCTAAAGAAGTACGGGATGCGCTCATTAAAAAAGGGGCAATCTTCCAAACGTATATGGATACTGAAAACCTTATCCATCTGATTGCTAAAAGTGACCAGCATCATTTGACAGATCGTATCATTGATGCAGTCAAAAAGATTGAAGGGGCGTACTCCCTCGTCTTTTTGAGCCGTTCGAAGATGTTTGCAATGCGTGACCGTTTTGGATTCCGACCACTTAGCCTTGGGCGTTTGGGCGATGGTTATGTTGTAGCATCGGAGACATGCGCTTTTGATCTGATCGGGGCGGAGTACATTCGTGACGTAGAGCCGGGTGAACTTCTGATTTTCGAAAAAGGAAAAGCTCCTCAATCGATCAAAGTATTCGAGCCAACACCCAAACACTGTATTTTTGAATACGTCTATTTTGCTCGTCCTGATTCCAATGTTTATGGACAAAATGTATACGAAATGCGTAAAGCAATGGGAAAAAAATTGGCACAAGAGCAGCCGATGATCGCTGATATGATTGTCCCTGTCCCCGATGGCGGTGTTCCTGCAGCGATTGGGTATTCTCAAGAAAGCGGTATCCCTTTCGAGATGGCAATTATGCGTAACCACTATATCGGGCGTACATTTATCGAGCCAACACAAGAGATGCGTGATTTGAAAGTCAAGATGAAACTTTCTCCGATTGAGCATCTGATCAAAGGTAAGCGTTTAATCGTCGTCGATGACTCCATCGTGCGTGGAACAACAAGCCGTCGAATCGTCCGTATGCTCAAAGAAGCAGGAGCGCTAGAAGTTCACATGCGTATCTCAAGCCCTCCAACAACCGATCCATGTTTTTATGGCGTCGATACACCGGATAAAGATAAGCTGATTGCTGCAAACATGACCAATGCAGAGATTTGTGCGTTTATCGAAGCGGATTCGCTTGGATATTTGAGTAATGATGGACTGTTACTGAGTGTAAACGGCAAAGAAGAAAACTATTGTACGGCGTGTTTTACCGGCAATTACATTATTTAAATTATTCAAATGCGCGAACAGATTTTTACATTCGGACAGTATTTGAGTGAAAAATTTGGGTGTAAAGTCTCTAAAGTTCCTGTCTCTATTTCAGGATTTACCTGCCCCAATATCGATGGTAACGTTGCAAAGGGTGGGTGTACTTTTTGCGAAAATGATTCCTTTAGTCCGAGCTTGGACAAAGCTAAGCCTCTAAAAGGTTTTTTTCTCAATCTCGAATCCTCGGAAAACCCCTATCTTGAAAAACAGCTCGAACAGCTCCAATGGCAGTTTGATGCACTTTCTCAAAAACTAAGGGCCCAAAATGGGACACAAAAATATCTTGTCTATTTTCAAAGCTTTACCAATACCTATGCTCCGCTAGAAACCCTCAAAGCGCTGTATGAAAAAGCCCTCTCGTTTGAGAATGTTGTTGGTCTGAGTATCGGAACACGCTCAGACAGTATTAGCGATGAGGTATTTGAGTATTTGTGTGAGCTTTCAAAAAAAACAGAATTGTGGATTGAGTTTGGAATTCAATCGATATTTGATGAAACATTGGAAAAAATCAATCGCGGACACAATGCTCAAAGTGTAAAAGATGCAATACTAAAAGCCAAAAAATACGGATTAAATGTATGTGGACATCTTATCTTCGGACTTCCGGGAGAAGATAAAGCAATGATGTTGCAAACTGCTCAGGCGGCATACGAGCTAGGGGTAGATTCTCTAAAATATCATCCTCTTTATGTGGTAAAGCGAACGGCATTGGCGAACGAATATGGACGGGGTGAATTTACTCCTATCACTGAAGAACTTTATTTGGAAGTATTGAGTGAAGCCTTGAAAATCAAGCCAAAGACTATTAGTGTTCAACGTCTGAGTGCAGGGATTGATGATGAATCGCTTATCGCTCCGCAGTGGTGCCGAGATAAAAATGCTCAGCTAAAAGCTATAAATAACGCTCTTAAAGAGTTTGGACTAAAATACTAATCTTACTGCCCGTACGCCCTAACATAGCTTGAATAGCCTTTAAAATAAGAGGGATGCGGCATGATAATTCGAAACTCTTTTCGCTGTCCCGGTTTTAGATCAGTTGCAACGACTTTGGTAACGATTAGATAGGAAGGCTTAGCTCTTTCATCCCCGATAAGTTCGGCAAATGCATTCGACTGGTAAGAGGGTTTTCCTTGCAGTGAAGGGGTGTCTTTATTCACTATTTTGATTTCCACGCTCACTTCTCCAATAGTATAATCACCACTATTTCGTACTGAGCCCATAAAAAATATTTTTTCTGTGGGAAGAAAACGATGATCTTTCACATTGGATAAGGTTATTTTTTTGGTGTAATGGTCGATAACTAAAAGTACACCAAACATAAATCCGAGGATAACGAGAATATAGGTAATGATGAGGGAAGCTTTTGATGTTGATTGTGGTTTTCGAAGTGTTAAAACGATCAGAGTAATCAGCAATAAACTAAAAGCGATAACCGCACCATAGTGCCAAAAAGTAAAATAAGTATTCATTATCTGCACACTCCCCATGCGGTAACGCTGAATTTTTTTGAATAGTTAAACGGTTCTATCAAGAGTTTAAATGTTTCTGTCTCATTGGGTTTAATGGATTGTGTGATGGTAAGGGTTTGACGTTGAAATGGGAGATAAGGATAAATCTTATCGTTGAGTATTTTGATAGAAGATGTTTTTGATACCCCGAAATAAATTGTGCATTCTTTGAAGCTCTGTTTGGAGGTATTGTTTATATTTCCCCTTAGGAGCAGTGCTTCGGTAAACTCAAGATCTTGAACGGTAGTGAGGCTGATTGTATGTTGGTAAACGTATTTATGCAAAAGTAAATAGCCACCTAACGGTGCGCCCAAAAGAAGAAGAAAAGCCGTTAAAATAAGGGTAATGGCAAGGGTGAGTTTATGATGAAATAAAACTGCCAAAATAAGAAAAAGAAAAAAGAAAAAAAGGATTCCACCCAAAAGGAGGTAATCGTAAAGGGCTAAAGTATCGATAAAGTGAAGCAGTTGAGTTTTCATTTGTCCCTAGAATTTTTCTCGGCGATCCCGCTTACTCCTGATCGTCGGGCAAGCTCTTGTTTGATGCGATCGGGAGAGATATTTTTGTGCCCCAGTGCTACCAAGACATGATAGACTAAATCGGCACATTCGTAAATAATTTCATCCTCGTTATCATCTTTGATCGCAAAGGCAAATTCGCCTGCTTCTTCAACAACTTTTTTGAGTATGGCATTGTCGCCGCTGCTAAGAAGTTTTGCTGTCCATGAGCTTTTTGGATCACTGTTTTTACGGCTTAAAATCGTGTGATAGAGTTCATCGATAATTCCATAGGTACTTACGGTATCAATTTGTGGCTCGCTGATAGTAGCTCCAGATTCGATGTCGGTAAAGAAACACGATTTTCGTCCTGTGTGACACGCAACACCCTCTTGGCGTACCATGATGAGGAGGGTATCGTTATCACAGTCGAGCAAAAATCGTTCGATGTGCTGAAGATGCCCGCTGCTTTCCCCTTTTTTCCATAAACGCTGTTTTGAACGGGAAAAATAATGTGCCACTTTGGTTGAGAGGGAGAGTTCCAGCGATTCACGGTTCATGTACGCCATCATCAAGACTTCTAAAGTTGTAGAGTCTTGGACGATGACGGGAAGAAGTACTGACTTTGCCCAGTCGATAGTATTTAGATCCATAAGAGCCCTTTTTTGAAGGTTATTTTCTAAAAGCGCACAAGTGCGCGTGGGCTTCACGCCGAGCGAAACTCAGCGTTAGCGTAGTCAATCGGGACGAGTTCCGATGACGTATTATTTAATAGAACTGATTTTTTGTGAATCACCCGATTTGGTATCAAGCCAGATATTAGGAGTTGAACCTCCCGGTGTGAGGAAAATTTTCGCGTCTTTGTTTTCTCTCAGAGCGTCGTTAAATTTACCTTGCACTTTGATTTGTTCAAGTTTGAGTAATCCTGGAGAGAGTGACTGAGCAATAAGATGGTTGGCTTTTGCTTGAGCGATTGCTTCGATGGTAACCGCATTTGCCGTACCTTGTGCTTCTGTCTCTTTTTTGAACGCTTCTTGTTTGGCACGCTCTACGTCTTGCTGTGCTTTTTCAACTTCTTGTTTGGCAACCTGAACGCGCTCGATTTGATCTTTTACTTTTTGAGGAAGACCAATTTCACGCAATTGGATTGATTCGAGATCGGCAGGACCATTTTTTTGACGATCAATATTTGCGCGGATACCCGATTCGATTTTTTGGGCAATCGCATTTCTCATAATCGGCAAAGTCTCTGCATCATATTGACCGATAACGTTACGAACTACATCGCGTGCCACAGGGTCGATGATTTTATCTTCCCAGCTAAAGCCCCAGTTGGAGATCGTTTGAGCAGCTAGTTGGGCATTAAGACGATATTGAACTGTCATATCGATGGATACCGGAAGTCCCCGTTTATCCAAAACCGTGATAGCCGGTTTGAGTAAAATCCCATCCCCCGCAGTAGAGGCACGATCGATTTTATCGGCATAGTTGATGATACGTACTTTGGTATCAACAATATAGACGTTTTGGATAACAGGGATGAGAAAATGCAGCCCCGGCATTAAGGCATTATCGCTGTACTTACCGTTAGTGGAGAGAATCCCGCGTTCGCCTTCGTTGATGATAATAAAAGGTTTTGCCAAAAATAGAAGGACTAAAAATCCTCCTATCAGCCAAAGCATACCTGCTTTTTGTGGATTCATATTGAAGTCGATTTTAGGAGGTTTTGGGGGAGTAAAGCCTCCGTCACTCTTCTTTTCTTCATGTTTTTTCTTATTAAAATAATCGTTCATATCGGTTGCCATGATGTTCCTTTTTGTATCAATCTCCAGCATTTATGCTGGTAGCTTTAGGGGGTTGCAAGGGACAAATTGTCCCTGCCACTAAAGCGGACTTGTTCGTTTTAGTGTGTATCATCAATATAAGTGAGGTAGTGATCGTAATCAGGATTACGTCCGTATACGATGTCGAAATAGCTGCTTTGCAGTTTTTCAGTGATTGGACCACGTCCGCCTGCACCCAACACGCGTGCATCTACTTCGCGAACTGGAGTGAGCTCTGCTGCTGTTCCTGTGAGGAATGCTTCATCCGCAACATAAATTTCTTCACGGGTGATTTTTCGGCGAGTTACTTTCATCCCCATTTTTTCTGCCATTTCGATGACCGTTTTTTGGGTGATGGATGCGAGAGAGTTATCGTTTGGAGGGGTGATGATCTCACCGTCTTTTATCATGAAAAACGAAGCACCGCTGGCTTCTGCAACATAACCTTCATCATCTAAAAGAAGTGCTTCGTCGTATCCGGCCTCTACAGCTTCAAATTTTGCCATTTGGGAGTTAAGATAGTTAGCGACTGCTTTTGCTTTACCCATGTTTGATTTGTTGTTTGGACGGCTGAATGAAGAGATTTTAAGACGAATACCACGCTTCATCCCCTCTTCACCCAAATAAGCACCCCATTCCCATGCAGCAACGGCAACTTCAACAGGAGCTTCTTTGTGATAAATCCCCATAACGCCATATCCGAGATAGACAATAGGACGAAGATAGATGTTTTCACCGGTAAAATCGTTGGATTTAATGAGATCAATTTGTGCTTGGTTGAGTTCTTCAAGAGTATATGGGACAGTGATGAGTGTCATCTTTGCCGATTCGATCAAACGTTTTGTGTGGTCGTTTAGACGAAAAATGGCATACCCTTTTGGAGTTTTATAGACTTTAGTCCCCTCAATGGCGCCGTTACCGTAGTGGAGCGTGTGAGAAAGGACGTGAATTTTTGCGTCATTCCAAGGTACTAGTTTTCCGTTCATCCAAATATTTTTGGCTTCGTTCATAGTGAAAATCTCCAAAATAAAAATTAGGTGATTCTAGCGCAGATGCCATTTAACATTGATTAAGCGGTATATTTCTCTCAAAAAAGGTGTTGCACGCATGGTGCGTGCTTTCACTAATATTAAAATAAAGTTAGTGCGTTGGGGTATTAATCATCCAAATAGAGAAAATATCCGCATAATCCCAAAATGACTGAATGTATTCAGGACTGACTCCCTCATCTTCGAGTGCCGGAAGCAAAACCGCATAAAACTCAAGCCATCGGCGGCGGGCTGATTCGTCAATACGAAACGGTGCATGTCGTCCAACCATTCGAGGCTCACCACGTGTTTGCGCGAAATAATCAGGACCTCCGCAAATTTGAATGAAAAAATCTGCAGCGTGTTTTTTGGCAGTGCTGAAATCTTCTTCGTCATTCACCGGAAACAAAAAAGCGATATCACTGGTACGGATCATCTCATAATGATCGTCCACCATTTTACGAAAACGCTCTTCTCCTACTTGGAAAAAAAATCCCGGATGAGGTTTGGTTACCGGAGGGCGTACCCCTAAAACACCGTCGGTTATGGTCAAGTTCATTATTGTCCCTTTGATAAATATGGGGATATTCTAAAACATATCCAACAAAAAACGCCTTAAAGTGAGTGCGTCTTTCTCTTTTTAGGTGATGATTTGTATAATAAAAGAATAATTTACCGATGAGGCTGATGTATGGATGCACATATTTGGATGGGGTCAGAAGAAATCAAACGTGATAGCATGTTAGAACGATGCAGTCCGTACGATGGGCGCATTGTGTCACGTTCTTCGGTGTGCAGTGTGGATGATGCTCGTCAAGCACTGAATGTCGCACAAAATGCGTCTAAAATCGCTAAAAAAGTTCCGCTTCATCAACGATGTTCGTGGTTATTGGATGTCGCAAGTAAATTGCGAGAACAGCGTGAGGAGTTTGCCCGTGTTTTGTGTGATGAGGTTGGCAAGCCCATTAGTTACGCTCGTATCGAGGTGGATCGCTGTATCGAAACCATTACTCTTTCTGCTGAAACAATGCGTACCATACATGGTGAGACGATCAATACCGATGCAATGCCAAGCGGTCGAAAAGCCCATGCGTATTGGCAGAGAGTTCCGTGCGGTGTTGTCGTAGCGATTACTCCGTTTAATTTTCCGCTCAATCTTGTCGCGCATAAACTTGCTCCCGCATTGGTGGCCGGTAATGCAGTGGTGCTTAAACCTACTCCTGAAGCTCCTCTTTGTGCGTACAAACTAGCAAAACTTTTTATCGAAAGCCCCTATGCAACCAAAGATGCGCTGAGTGTCGTTTACGGTGATGCCGAAGTGGGAAGCACATTAGTAGGGAGTGATATTCCCAGAGTCATTAGCTTTACCGGTTCTGTTGGAGTAGGAAACATCATTACCAAAAGTGCAGGGATTAAAAAAATCTCTTTGGAGCTTGGAGGTAATGCAGCGACCTACATCGACGACAGTGCAGATTTGGATTATGCCGCATCGCGTTGTGCCATTGGAGCATTTGTCAACTCAGGGCAGGTGTGCATCTCGCTTCAGCGTATTTATGTAGATAGCTCAATTTATGATGAATTTGCAGTAAAAATGGCAGAAGCAACATCCAAGCTAATCGTCGGTTCTCCCTATGATGAAGATACTTTTCTAGGACCGCTTATCAATGATGAAGCAGCACTTCGTGCAATGAGTTGGGTAGAGAGCGCCATTACAGAGGGAGCGGGCGCATTGACCCCTCCTCGGTGTGAGGGACGCATCTTTTATCCGTGTGTGATGGCGGATGTAACGGAGAATATGAAAATCGTCTGTGAAGAGGTTTTTGCCCCCATCGTTAGTTTGGTAAAAGTGGATGGAATCGATGATGCAATTGTGAGAATGAATAACTCTCCATATGGATTGCAGTTTTCCATATTTACCAACAACCTTGCTCATGCCACTCAAGCGATAGAAGAGCTCGACGCAGGCGGGGTGGTCATCAACGATATGCCAACGCTTCGTTTTGACATTCAGCCCTATGGCGGAGTGAAACTCAGTGGTGTCGGGCGTGAAGGTCCACGTTTCGCCATCGAAGAGTTTACGGAAATTAAATCAATCGTAATTTTATAATAAAGGTATTAATGATGTTAGAACTAGAAAGCACCGCCCCCGATTTTTGTTTGAGTAACCAAGACGACGTAGAGATTTGTCTGCGCGATTTGCGCGGTAAATGGATTGTCCTTTATTTTTATCCGAAAGATTCAACTCCCGGTTGTACGACTGAAGCGTGTGAGTTTACGGCATCGGTGGATGAGTATGATGATATGGGAGCGATTATTTTAGGTGTGAGTGCTGACAGTACCAAAGCGCATCGTAACTTTATCGAGAAACAAAATCTCGGTATTACACTGCTTAGTGATCCAACCACGCAAATGATGCAAGCTTACGGCGTATGGGCAATGAAAAAGAACTATGGTAAAGAGTACATGGGCATTGTACGTTCAACGTACATCATCGACCCAAAAGGGGTTGTAAAAGCGGTATGGACAAACGTTAAAGTAAAAGATCATGTGATAAAAGTAAAAGAAGAGTTAGTGAAGTTGCAGGGGTAAAAATCGGAACCGACACTTTAGTGTCGGAAAGTAAAGGCGGGACTAATACCCAAGGGGTAGACCCAGTCCCACTTCCAAGAATAATATTTAGAATCTATAACGAATATAAGCACGAATATCTTGTGCTTTGTCGACAATCATAGAGCTTGGTGTTGATGATATATTATAAGGTGTACCACTGGTACTTCCAAAGAATCCATTACTTCCTGCATAATCATAATTGATATAAGTATAACGAAGTTGGAATGTCAAAATATCATCGACAAGAGGCTCTGTGAAATAAATTTCATACGCATCTCCACGAGCTGCGATTTTAGATCCGATTAGAGTATCTTCACCGTAGGTGATTGGACGCCAGTAGTTCGAACCGTGGTTAAACTCTGCTCCCCATCGTCCTTCATCGCTGATAAGAGATGGGAACTGGGTTCCGATCCAATAGCTATAGCCTGTTTTACTTTCAAATGGATTAGCACCACCAAGCATTCCTTGTTTGCCAGTTCCATTATATGGATCTGTTTTAGACATTGCACCACTGAAAAAAAGCGTTGTATCATCCAAAAAGTCACTTAATCCATCGCCGATACCATTAACCATTGCAAAAGCAGTTGCTGTATGAAGACCACCCACAGTCTCTAATGCACCTGTTGGAGAGATTGGATTTATATCGATCAGATTGTTAGCATAAGTATACTGGAATCCCGTGCTGTATTGCTTGTCGTCATAAGGTACAACGATAATCCCTACCATGTCGATATTGTTAGTGACATTGTTTTGATCACTATAAGGGGCTGAGCTAAAACGTGGCTCCGCTTGACTCATCCCGCGACCGGCACAGAGTTTGAAATACGATCCATCGAGACCGATAAGCTCTTCAGTTCCGAATTTGGCACTGGCACCGTCAAACTCAACATTAACCGTATGGGCAAGAGGAGACGAAGCATGGTCATCATCACGTATATTGATGAGGTGTCCCTCGGTAGAGGGGCGACGACCGATACTGACTGTCCATGGAATATCAGTTCCCATAAACTCATCATCAGTATAGAAAAAATAAGCAGAACGGACACGAAGGGTATCATCGTAGGCTGCTTCAGAGCTAATCCAGTCAAATCCTTCCATTCCAGCAGGTGTTAGTGTTGCGCCACGTTGTCCAAATGTTTTATTGTAGGCAAGTTGCCCTACAAAGCTGAGTTCTTTTGTTGCCGCATAGCTCATTCCCAGCCACAAACGGTTACTCAACAGCGCATCATTTTTTTGTTTGCTTCCATCTGCCATTGTATATTGAAGATTATCCAAACTGGTACGGAAATCGACATCAAATTTTAAATGGTTTCCATTGGTTCTTTTGTTGATGCTGCTCAATTGATCTTTAATGTCATCAATCTCTTTGGCAACATCTTCGTTGGCGGCAGTTGCTTTCTTGTTACTTGTCGGAGCAGCGACAACAGCTGTTTTTTGATCCGAGTCAACTTTTTGGGCTTTCAGTGTGTTTAGCTCTGCTTTAAGAGCTGCCATCTCTTTTTCCATCTTATCGAATCGTTGTAAAATGGTATCATCAGCGATTACAGTGGTAGAAAGAAGCGCTGCAGCGACGATCGATCCTAAAAACTTTTGTTTCATAATTTGACTCCTTAAGTCTTTGGTTTATTGTATGGTAGATTCAATGACCTTGCATTGCTTTCAATGATATTAGCAAAAATTATATAAAAGCAATTTGAAAGCATCATTGTTTAGTGATAAAAGTGTGACGAAAGTAACTAATAACAATTAATACAGCTAATATTAAGAGGATTCCAAGTAAAATTCGCCCGATTTTCTCTCCTCTTATGACGTGAGTAAAAATTCGCAAGCGAATAAATTGTTCTCGTGCATCCGATGTTTCGTCGGCTCTGTTGATAATCGCCCAAGTAAACGAAGAGCAAATACTTTAATACAGGAGTTACTCATGGTAACTATGAAAGATTTACTAGAGTGCGGTGTACATTTCGGTCACCAAACACGTCGTTGGAATCCAAAAATGAAAAAATACATTTTTGGCGTTCGTAAAAACATTTACATCATCGATCTACAAAAAACATTGCGTTTTTTCCGTAGCGCATATCAGCAAGTTCTTGACGCTGCAGCTGAGGGACAAACGGTTCTTTTCGTAGGAACTAAAAAACAAGCTCGTGTTGCTATCCGTGATGCAGCTATTTCATGTGGTATGCCATACGTTGACAACCGCTGGTTGGGTGGAATGTTGACAAACTTCCCAACAATCCAAAAATCAATCCGTAAACTTGAAATCATCGAAGAGATGCAAGCAAACGGTCAAATGGGTCTTCTAACTAAAAAAGAAGCGTTGATGATGGGTCGCCAAAAAGATAAATTGATCGCATATCTTGGTGGTATCCGTAACATGAAAACTTTGCCTGACATGATGTTCGTTATCGATGCAGTAAAAGAAAACATTGCAGTTCTTGAAGCGCGTCACCTCGGTATCCGTGTTGTTGCACCTCTTGATACTAACTGTGATCCAGACGTAATCGACATTCCAATCCCTGGAAATGACGATGCTATCCGTTCAATTCAACTTTTCTGTAAAGAAATGGCAGAAGCGATCAACGAAGGTAAAGCACTTCGTAACGGTGGAAACGAAGAAGAAGTAACTGAAGAAGAAATGGCTCCGGAAGCAGCAGCTGTTGAAGCACCTGTTGCAGCAGTAGCAGAAGAAGCGTAATCATGGCAGACGTAACAGCAGCAATGGTCAAAGACCTTCGTACGGCGACTGATGCGCCTATGATGGATTGTAAAAAAGCACTCACTGAGTGTGATGGCGACATGGAAAAAGCAAAAGAATTTTTGCGTGACCGTGGTATGGCTCAAACTGCTAAAAAAGCGGATCGTGTTGCAGCTGAAGGACTTTTGGGTCTTAAAGTTTCTGAAACATTTACCTCTGCTTCTTTGGTAGAAATTAACTCTGAAACGGATTTTGTTGCAAAAAATGACGGCTTTATCGCTCTTGTTGGCAACACTGCAGCACACGTATTTACTACAGGTGTCAGTTCAGTAGAAGAGTTGAATGAAACGTCATACGAAACAGGAACTTTTTCAGAATACTTTACGTCTCAAGTAGCTCGTATCGGTGAAAAAATTGTAACTCGTCGTTTTGTAACACTAAATGCAGCTGAAAACGGATGTGTAAACGGTTATGTTCACACAAACGGCCGTGTTGGTGTTTTGGTAGCAATCACATGTGATTCTCAAAAAACAGCAGCAGCATTGGCTCCAATGGTACGTAACATCGCAATGCACGCATCTGCAATGAAACCTACTACTATGAGTTACAATGATTTCGATCCTGTATACGTTCAAGAAGAAACAATCGGTCGTATCGAAGCGATCAAAACTGAGAACGAAGAACTTGCACGTTTGAAAAAACCTCTCAAAAATGTTCCTCAGTATATTTCTATGTCTCAGTTAACTCCTGAAGTTATGGCTGCGGCAGAAGAAGCGATCAAAGCTAAATTGCTAGCTGATGGCAAACCTGAAAAAATTTGGGCAAACATCATCCCTGGACAATTGGCTCGTTTCGTAGCAGACAATACAACTTTGGATAAAGAACTTGCATTGTTGGATCAAAACTACGTTATGGATGATTCTATGACTGTAGCGCAAGCACTGACAAAAGAAGCTGCCGCTCACGGTGGAACAGCAAGCATCGTTGAATTCGTGAAATACGAAGTCGGCGAAGGCTTAGAGAAAAAAGTAGACAACTTCGCAGAAGAAGTCGCTGCTCAAATGGCGTAAATCAAACCAAAGGTTTGTTTACGCCATTTTCGCTTTTCATTATTTAACGCTAATCGGAACACGTCCCGAATAGCTACGTTAACACTGGGTTCTCTTCGGCAGAGAGCCCAAGCGCAGTTACCGCGCTTTTTTTTTACTCTCCTTAAACATTTTTCTCCTATAATTCCCCCATGATACTTTTAAAAGCAACCTCACTCTCTCATCGTTTTGATTATCCCCTCTTTAATGATATTTCATTGGAATTGCATGCCCGTGAATCGATAGCCATTGTTGGTGTCAGCGGCAGCGGAAAATCGACGCTTTTGCACATCCTTTCTTCACTTTTAAAACCCAACAGCGGTAATGTCGAACTTTTTGGAAAAGATATTTATACTTTGGATGATAAGCAGTTGGTACAGCTTCGTCGTCATGATTTGGGATTGATTTATCAAAGCCACTATCTTTTTAAAGGGTTTAGTGCCTATGAAAATCTCGAAGTTGCGGCAATTTTAGCGGGAGAAACCATCGACCCTGCCTTGTTAGTAAACCTTGGAATCGCTCAAGTGATAGGACAAAAGGTGACGGAACTCTCAGGCGGTCAGCAACAGCGTGTCTCGATTGCCCGAATTCTCTCCAAGAAACCGCGTCTTATTTTCGCCGATGAACCGACGGGCAATCTCGATCACGCTACGGCTTCGGAAGTGATGGATCTTTTTATGGATTATTTGATTTCGCATGATGCAGGATTACTTCTCGTTACACACGATGAAGCGTTAGCCGCACGGTGTGACCATATTTACCGTATGGTCGATGGCTCTTTGGTGCGAGGTAAGTAGAGCGTGGAATGGGCTGAGATTTTTAGTGAAGGAAGGACAGCTGCATTTATTCTGTTGTTCGTCCGTTTTAGCGCACTTTTTATGGCAGTCCCCATTTTCTCTCATGCGAATATTCCAATGTCGGTGAAAGCCGCTATGGCATTCTTTTTTACCGTTTTCTTTTTTGGTGCGCTTCCGCCGTTGCAAATTCATTTGGATGCTGCCAGTTTAACCGTGGCAATTTTGGGGGAGATGCTCTTTGGATTAACCGTTGGGATCATTTTACAGCTCGCGTATCATGTTATAACGTTTGCAGGAGGGCAAATATCCTTTATGATGGGATTTTCGCTTGCTTCGGCTATTGATCCGCAGTCAGGTGTTTCAATGCCGATTATCGGACAGTTTTTGGCATTGATTTCACTCATGGTACTTTTGACCCTTGATATGCACCATTGGATATTATTGTTTGCTTCTGAATCTATTGCGTCTGTCCCATTAGGCGGTTTTATGGTAACGCCTGAGCTTTTTAAATACATTATGCATGGTATGCTCAATATGTTTGTGGTGGGCTTTATGATTGCCTTTCCCATCACGGCACTTTCGATGCTTGCCGATGTTATTTTTGGAATGCTTATGAAGACAATGCCTCAATTTAACTTATTGGTTATTGGTATGCCGATTAAAATCGGTGTGGCATTTGTAGTGTTGATGGCAACACTTGCTGCAACGATGATGATTGTCAGTTCCCAGATGCAAAGTGCGTTTGCGGTTTTGGGAAAATTATTTTAAATAGAGTTTTGAGCGCGTTAAAATTCGGTTCGTATTTTGGTGCATCGCATCAATGAAATCACGCTCATCATTGCACAGGGCAATTTGACTGTTTCGTGAAAGTTCCTCTCCGCTTAATCCGCCTGACACATGACATACAACCCTCTCGTCTATTAAAATCACGGTATCATTGAGAGGGCGTGCACGGTAAAGATAAAGATCAACACCGTTGTACGCAACGAGTTGCAATGGGTCATTCGATGAATTTTGAGTAATCAAGGTGAGTTTAACTCCCTTGGAAACGGATTGAATAAGTTGGCGACGTAATGCAGGATGATTGAGTGATGGGGTAAGTAAAACAATGTGGGTATGCGCTTTTTTGAGATAGTTCATCAGTTCATATTCAAAAATGCTCTTTTCATCCGGGAGAAGATACGGAAGTGTTTGTGCGTTCGTAACACTTAATGTCAAAAATAAGAGGAGAAGTTTTATCATTTTATTCTTTTTTGGTTACAATGATACCATTTAGCTGACACAACATCAAGAAGGCAGTATTTGTTATGAGAATCTTATTATTAAATGATAATCCAGTTGTACGAAAATTGGTTGCCTTAAGTGCACAAAAAACAAAAGATGATTTGAATGTTATTTGGTCTGTTGATGAGATAGAGCATGATGCGTACGACTTGCTGATTGTGGATGATGCGTATTATAGTGATGAGATAATGACTGCATTAGGTGAGCGAATCACCTACAAAACAAGCCTTCTTATGGCAACTCGCGGAAATGCAGTTCCTGCGGGCTTTGATAAAGTGATTAACAAACCTTTTTTACCCACCGATTTGGTTGAGCTTTTTGCTAATATTGAAAAATCATTACTATCTACGACGGTAAAAGAAGAAGAAAAATCGATCATTTTACCGACGATTGAATTGGATTCAATCTCAGATACTTTTGATGATGAGTTATTGGATTTTGACGATGAAGCAGATTTCGGTGAAGATAAAATCGAAGATTTGGTTGATATTGAAGCATTAGAAAGTTTTGATGATGACGATTTGCTTGGAGATATGAAAACTAATATTCTCGATCATGAAGAGGTGCAAGAGCTCCAAGATCTTTTGGATGATGATGAATTGGATGAACTGGATGAACTGGATGATGAAAGCGAGCTTAAAGTTGAAGCGCTAACGTTTGATGATGAAGAAACAGACGCCAAAGGCGATACGTTTGATGAAGATGAATTCGATGATATTCTCAATGGATTGGGAATGGATGAGAGTGAGGATGCGCTTAAGCTAGAAGATGATGAGCTTGACGAGGCATTGTTTGACGATTTAATGTTGGATGAGATGGATGTACCTGAAGCAACAGAAATACCAGAAGAAATACCAGAGAATCTTGAAGATTTATCTTTTATCGATGAGAAAGATGATGTCGAAGAGATCACGAGCGATTTGTTAAGTGATGATGAATTTGATGATCTTGAACAGCAGATTCAAGATGCGGTGGGTGAATTGGATTTAGAGGATTTGAATTCTACACTGGATGATACCGGCTTAGAGGATTTTGGACTGGATGATTTGAGCTCTTTTGATGAAATTTATGACCTAGACGGTATTGATGAACGTGAGATAAAGCTCGCGATCGGAGAGAGTGTCGAAGAAGAGTTAAGCGTTCGAGTAGGTGCGGGAGAACATTCTTCATTAGATGCTGAAGCCCTCAGTGAAGCTATGGGCAAACCATCAAAAAGCATGGAGGTCAACAGTTCCGCTTTGTCAACTGCTTGCGAAACAGAGAAAAAAAGCTCTTCGTCTGAAGGGATGGAAGCGTTACAAGCTCTTTTAAAAGCACTTTCTAATGATGATGTTGCTGCATCGCTCAAAGGGCTTAATATTAGCATCAATATCAATTTCGGGAATGAGAAGTGAATCAAAAAAGTGGCGCAATTTTAGTCCTTTCCGGTCCTAGTGGGGCAGGAAAGAGTTCATTAATCAATAAAATATTTGATGATATTGGTTCTACTTATTTTTCCATATCTACGACGACGCGTGCTAAACGAGAAGGGGAAATGGATGGTGTTCATTATCATTTTGTCTCCCAAGAAGAATTTAAACGAGAAATAGACGAAGAGATGTTTTTAGAATACGCACTGGTACATGGAAACTATTATGGAACGTCGTTAGGACCTGTCAAAAAAGCTCTTAAAGAGGGGAAGTTAGTCATTTTTGACATTGATGTTCAAGGGCATGATGCGGTACAAAATCGTTTGGCTGATATTACGACATCGGTATTTATTACAACGCCTACTTTGGAAGAGCTCAAAAAACGCCTTTTAAACCGTTCTACAGACAGTGCGGAAATTATTGCCAAACGTCTTGATATGGCGACGCGTGAAGTACAGCGGATCAGTGAATATGATTTTTTAATTGTCAATGATGATTTGGATGCAGCGGCTGAGGTACTCATCTCGATTGCTAAAGCGGCACGAATGAAAATCCCGACACAGCAAATAAATGAATTTGTCCAAATGTGGACATTATAAGACTCAAAAAAGTATAAGGGTCATTACAGCAATGAGCCGTTATACTATCTCATTAAATTTTCTAAAAAAGGAATTCATAATATGGGCATGCCTAGCGGAACTGAATTATTATTAATTTTCGGAATTATTGTTTTACTTTTCGGTGCGAAAAAGATACCGGATTTAGCTAAAGGGTTGGGACAAGGGATCCGTAATTTCAAAAAAGAGATGAAAGAAGACAAAGTCGAAGAAGCAGAAGCTACTATCGTAGAAGCTCCAAAACAAGTTCAAACGCCTACAGCTACTATCGTAGAAGCTCCAAGCGAAACTACAAAACAAGCGTAAGTTTTGAAACAAAGAGTCAGCGCGCTTTTGCGCGATAAATTTAATTGTGATGTAATCCTCGAAAAACCGAAAGATCGTTCTTTCGGACATTTTTCTACTCCCATTGCCTTTTCACTTTCTAAAGAATTACGAAAATCACCTATGATTATTGCTGAAGAGATTGCTAATTCTTTTGGAGAGCATGAGATGTTTAGTGCGGTCGAATCGGTCAAGGGATACATTAATTTTCGTCTCTCTGAGGCGTTTTTAGATGAGTATGCTTCTTGGGCGCTTTCGCATGATAAACAATTTGGCAGTGATGATAAAAAAGGGACAATTCTGCTCGAATTTGTAAGTGCAAATCCGACAGGACCTCTTCATATCGGGCATGCACGCGGTGCGGTGTACGGCGATACACTGCTTCGTCTCGGTCGCCATTTGGGTTACGATATTACGGCTGAATATTACGTTAATGATGCCGGAAATCAGATCGATTTGCTAGGGGTTTCGCTTCAGCTCGAAGGGCGCAACGCGTTACTGGGCGAAGAGGTCGAATGGCCTGAAAAATACTATCGAGGCGACTATCTCAGTGATCTTGCCCGTGAAGTATTGGAACAGTTCGGCGAAGAAGCTTTGCGGGATGAAAGTCGTCAAAAAGAGCTTGCGTTGTGGGCAAAAGATAAAATCTTAGCCCTTATTGTCAATGATTTAAAGACGATTAACGTCCATTTCGATACGTTTGTCGGTGAAGCATCCTTGTACGGCGAATGGGATCGTGTTATGGCAAAAATGGGAGATGGCGTTTATCAAAATGAGGGTAAAACCTTTATC
Organism: Pseudomonadota bacterium; assembly: GCA_043797085.1. Classification (GTDB taxonomy): domain Bacteria; phylum Campylobacterota; class Campylobacteria; order Campylobacterales; family Sulfurimonadaceae; genus Sulfuricurvum. The sequence goes on from JAZDQA010000001.1 coordinate 56,194, forward strand.
CACTCTTCCGATTTCGGTGATGATCATGACCGTGTTGTCGTACGCGATGACGGTCGTCCTACCTATTTGGCAGGGGACATTATCTACCATAATCAAAAATTTGAGCGTGGTTATGAGGACTATATCAATATTTGGGGAGCCGATCACCACGGTTATATCGCGCGTGTCAAAGCGGCGGTGAGCTTTTTAGGGTATGATCCTGAAAAACTCGAAGTACAGCTTTCCCAAATGGTCAGTCTCCTCAAAGACGGTGAACCGTTCAAGATGTCCAAGCGTGCAGGAACCGTTATTCAAATGAATGATGTAGTCGAAGAAATCGGTGCGGATGCCTTGCGTTTTATGTTTGCAAGCAAAAAATGCGATACCGCGTTAGAGTTTGACATTGAAGAGCTCAAGCGCACAGACAGTTCAAATCCTGTTTATTACGTTCAATACGCCCATGCCCGTATCCAAACACTTGTTGCCAAAAGTGAGATGAGTTTAGACGATATTATGAATTCTCGTCTTATTGGATTAAGTGCGGATGCGGATGGACTGTTGTTCGAAGCACTGTTGTTGCCGGAAATTATCGAGGATGCCTTCGAATCGCGTCAAGCGCAAAAACTTCCCGATTACCTCAAAGCTCTTGCTGCAAAATTGCATAAATTTTATTATGATACCCGCGTGATTGGCACTGAAGACGAAGCGAAATTGCTTAAACTTCTTCTCGTTGTTGCCCTTTCTCTCAAAACAGGACTTTCCCTTCTAGGAATCGAAGCCAAAGACCGGATGTAGTTTTGCCATATCCTATCGGGTATGACGAGAAAAATTACCCCAATAATTGTGCAATATTTTGACGTAATACGTCATTTTGATGGGCAATACTAATTTGGGAAACATCCAGTTTTAGGGTGCTTTGCTGAAATTCTTGGATTGCTTTTGCCATATCGGTATCGGCAATTTGACTGCGTGCGGCAGAAGCTGCGGTAATCTGAGCAAGCAATGTATTGGTTGTGCTGATAAGCCCATTACTCATAGAACCTACATCGCTTTGTGTCTGAGATACACTTTGAGCATATTTGGAAATACTCTCTTGATTATCAATAGCAAGTGTATTGGTTGACATATCTCCCAATGAAATACTGGATGAACCAAAGGTATGGGTTGTATTAAATAAGCCTTGACCATTGTAACTCGTACTTTGAATGGATTGGTTCATCGATTCTAAGGTTCGATTGAATTCTCCGGCGAGTCCTTGCTTTTGACTTTCGTTGAGTGAAGCGCTGTTGTAACGAACGCTTAAATCGCTGAGTGTCTGAGTTTGTTCGCTGAGAGAGTTTAATGTGCCGTCGGCAACTTGCATCATCGAGATAGAATCATTGGTGTTTATAAGCTCTTGAGAAAAAGTACTAATATCGCTTTGCATCAGGGAAGCAATGACAGCTAAAGCGCTATCATCAATCTTAACTTCAGCACCAGTTGCAATTTTTTCGAGAGTTTTATCCCGCTTATTGATTTCCGTACTCATTTGAGAGAACGATTGGTATTGTGAATTGAGTTGCATAGGTAACTCCTTTTCTGACACAGCTATATCTACAATAGAATACCACGTAATGTTTTAATAATTTATAAGTGCTGCGTTATAATTTTAGTATGAAGTAACAGGAGTTGACAATGGTTAAAGTAGCCGCAATACAAATGCAAATGGGTGAAGATAAAACAGCTAATATTGTTAAAGCCGAAAGAATGGTTCGAGAAGCTTTTAAAAATGGTGCACAGATTATTTTATTACCGGAATTATTTGAAGGGTATTATTTTTGCAAAGATATGGACAAAAAGTATTTTTCGTGGGCGCAGGAGCGTGAAGGACATCCAATGATCGCACGTTTTAGTGCATTGGCTCGCGAGCTTGGTGTCGTGTTACCCGTTAGCTATTTTGAACGTGACGGTGAGCGTTATTTTAATTCACTGGTGATGATCGATGCAGATGGAACAGTGATGGAAAATTATCGTAAAACCCATATTCCTGATGGTCCGGGATACGAGGAAAAATTTTATTTTGAACCCGGTGATACGGGATTTAAAGTGTGGGAAACTCGTTACGGCAATGTTGGTGTGGGAATCTGCTGGGATCAATGGTTTCCCGAAACGGCGCGTTCTCTTACTCTCATGGGTGCGGATATGATTTTCTATCCAACGGCAATCGGAAGCGAGCCTGAAATCGGGGTTGATTCGGCATCGCATTGGCAGAGAGTACAGATGGGACACTCTGCTGCGAATATTATCCCCGTTATAGCCGCTAACCGCATCGGTGAGGAGGTCGGCGAGAGTTGTACTCTGACTTTTTACGGCAGTTCGTTTATCACCGATCACACGGGAGAAAAAATAGCAGAAGCATCCCGCAATAAAGAAGAGATTTTGTACAGCGATTTTGACCCCGTATCCATCCGCGAACACCGTCACTATTGGGGACTGATTCGTGATCGCCAACCTGAGTGTTATGGAGAAATCATAAAAAATAGTGAAAATTTATATAAAAACAATATTAGTTAAAAATAATGTTTAATTTAATATTATTTTAACTTTATTGTGAAATAATAACATGAAAATATCCAAAAGGATTTCTCATGAAAAAAATACTTACGGTGTTGCTGATCAGTTTTTCAGTTGCTTTCTTACTTTCAGGCTGTCGTGTTACTACGATTGAACAGGCAATTATGGCGGCAGAGTCGAACGGAAGTATCCCAAAACTCAATCATGATAACACGATAACGGGACCTGATAAAGATAATAACGGTATCCGTGATGACATCGATGCGTATATCGCTACACTTCCATATACCGAAGTGCAAAAGAAAGCGGTGAAACAACATGCAAAAGCTTTATCTACGTCACTCACGGTAGATACGACAGATAAGACGGCATTGCTAAAAGTAGCTGATGACATGTCGCGTGCCTCTGAGTGTGTATATAAAAAACTTACAGACAGCACGCCTTCAAAGATAAAAAGTGATAACGAGAAGATGATTGTAAATACAAAAAATCGTTTTTTACAATATGAGAAATTTAATTCGGCACTTAGCGGAGGCGTTTTTGCTTCTCCAGTAGGAGACGGCTGTGACAATTAAAACATTATTGATTTTACTCATTGTAATTTTTATACAGCTACCAGCCTATGCTATCTGTAGTAAAAGTTATACAGTTGGATTTTTTAACGGTGTGTGGAACACCTATGATCAAGCAACAACTGGACGTAGTGAGTTAAAAAAACTCATTGGAGACACTTACAACAACGAACCCGTAAAATACGAAGCATTCTACAACCATACAGGTGATAGTGTGGGCTCAAATGGGCTACAAGACCTCGCCGAAACGTTTATCCAGCGTGCCAATGAGATTGATAAATCAGGACAGATGGGAAAACGGTTTGAGTATTTTTGGGAGTTTTTGGGTTCATCTGAACCGACGTTTCTCGATAAACTCGCAGGATTTCTCCCGAATGCTGCCAGTTTGTTTGATTCGGTTTATACAGCAATGACCACTAAACTGGTTTCTATCATCTCATTTTTTCTAAGTAATCCTCCGACCGAAGCCGATTATGCCGCTCATAATGCTAGACTCGATGCTCTTGCTACGGATGGAGAAAAACTGATGCTGGTTGGTCATTCACAGGGAAATCTGTTTATGAATCATGCGTACGATCATATTCTGCCGATTGTAACCAAAGAGCGTGTTGTGGCAGCGCATATCGCTCCTGCTTCTCCGACACTGCGCGGAGATTATGTGTTGGCTAATATTGATGCAGTCATCAATCTCATGCGCGTTCAAGGGATTACTTCAGTGCCGGAAAATAATCTACCTATTCCTTTTTCCAGCACCGATGTAACTGGGCATACCCTTATCGGTACTTATCTCGATGGAACACGTGCGGGACGAGCGACCATTAAGACAATGATTGAATCGGCAATGGAGAAGTTGAGATGTACTGCCAAGTATTTTAGATGGATAGGATATATGTGTCCATCAACAAGCGATACTGACTTAGAAGTGTATATTTATGGATCACAAGCTAATGGAAATGGTGTAATACAGACTGAATTGGTTGCGAGTGATTCAAAAATTCGTATACCTCTAAACGTACAAGGACAATGTCCAATACAAGGATGGGATTATCGTACAAACGTTAGCAGCTATGATAAAAATGGTTGTTCAGCGTATACATTTGATGATACATCAGGAGGTTACCATACACTTGATTATATTGCAGGACAGACGTATGAGAATGGGGCTACCTGTACACAGTATAAGCTCTCTGCAGGCGTTTATAGTACCTTAAAAGCTTTAGAATAAAGAAAGAGGCAAGACCGATTTTACACAGCGATTTTGACCTCGTATCCATCCGCGAACACCGTCACTATTGGGGACTGGTTCGCGATCGCCGTCCTGAGTGTTATGGAGAGATAGTAAAACAGTAAATGGAACTCTTTTTGCTTAGTTAATGTAATACTATCGCAACGGGGGTATCCGTGAGAGTCGTTTTACGCAACAATGCTATTTTCGTTCACGGGAGTTCCAATACCCTCGAAGAGCCGTGGATGGAAGAGTTTTTTGATCATCACATACACAATACCCTCTTTTTAGACAATGGGATTTTGGTTCTTAATAATGAAAACTCATCCGAACAAAAAAAAGATTTTCTCGATTCTTTAACCGATCGTTATACCACTGCTAATGACCTTTCCAGTCCATTTTATCGTCGATCACTTCGTAAATGTAAAAGTGCCGCAGTTCGCATCGAAATACCCTACAAAAAAGCTGAAAGAGTGGATGTAGAGCTTTATGCGTTTGGTCCAAGTCGAGTAAAAATAACGTTTTTGAGTGATAATCGCTGGGTGATGCGCTATCTCAAGCAGCAGCTTTCTTCTTTGGTTATGAGCAGCACTTCCAACCAAATTTACATTGATGTCTCAACTCTAAGTGCTAAATCACGTTTAGAAAAAGCGCTTAACCGACGCGAAGTTCTCCATTATGTGATCAATTACCGGTATGATGATGGATTTATGAGTAAGCTTTACGGACACTATACCCCTTGGGGATTTGGGAATGATGATATTGACAAGATGATTCGTTATCATGCGATTTTTGAACTTCCTATGGGAAGCAAGCCTGATGATTTAAAACAGCGTTATCGGCAGTTAGCAAAGCGATATCATCCCGACCGTGTCCACACAAAAAGCCCTGAAGTGATTAACAAGTATACGGAAAAATTTAAACTTCTTCAAGAAGCGTATGATGCATTAAAGGCAGCGAGTTAGCCTTGCTTAAAGAGAAGCAAGTGCTGCTGATATTTTGGGAAGCGTTGAATTAACCATAGTTGCGTAGTTCGTTAATTTCTCACGATAATCAGCTGTCATGGGAGCTCCATTTTCCAATTCTTCCACAACAGTGATCATACTCTGTAAAAAATCGCGATGTTCAGCACACTCATGACATACAGTTGTATTGACACACATTCCTTCATTCATCGCAATATACGCAGCTTGAGTCGCATCGTTTAGTTGCGTAAAATACGCATTTCCAGACGCGTTTGTATCGTTTAAAAGTGAATGAACCTCTTGAAATTTCGAGTACGTATCATTGATAACATCCAACATTGTGTTCTCCTGTTTGAACAATTTAATTTTATTATTGTAGCTCAAAAACAGTAGAATACAATAAAATACAATTACAATAAGATTACAAGAATGAAAAGAGAAAGAATGGAATACCGCTATATCGGACGCAGTGGTTTACGCGTATCCCCGATTTGTTTGGGAACGATGACGTTTGGCAGTCAATGCGATGAGAAAAATGCATTTGCTATTATGGACAAAGCATACGATGCAGGGGTAAATTTTTTCGATACCGCCGAACTTTATCCCGTTCCTCCAAGCTTTGAACTCTCAGGACTTACGGAGGAGATGGTGGGGCGTTGGCTGAAAACAAAACCGCGTGACAGTCTCATTTTAGCCACCAAAGTTGCCGGTGCCGCTTCAGGATGGTTCGTTCCTCCGATTCGTCATGGATATACGGCATGTGATCGATTTCATATCGAGCGTGCGATAGAGGGTTCCCTCAAACGTCTTGGGACGGATTATATCGATTTGTATCAGATGCATTGGCCAGATCCTATCGTCCCCATCGAAGAGACATTACGAGCATTTGATTCACTGGTGCAAAGCGGAAAAGTGCGTTACATCGGAACTTCCAATGACAGTGCTTCAGGGGTGATGAAAGCCACAATGACTTCAAAATATGAGAAATTAGCCCGCTTTGAATCGGTACAAAATAATTTTTCTCTCCTCAATCGTCGTGATTTGGACGGGATTAGTGCCATGTGTAAAAGTGAAAATATCTCTTTATTGCCTTATTCTCCTCTTGGCGGTGGGGTGTTGAGTGGAAAATACAATCAATCCAGCGTTGCACAGGGACGTTTTAGTGATTATGTAAACTCAACGAATAAGCGTCAAAGATTGATGGCAGCACGTTTCTTGAATGATAAAACATTGGCTTCCACGCAAGAATATTTACGTATTGCTCATGACGCAGGAATGGACATTGTCACGATGGCGATTGCGTGGAGTAAACAGTTCGACTTTGTCGCTTCCACCATCATCGGAGCAACCTCGCCTCAACAGCTCGATGCGAGTTTGGCAGCGATGAACGTCACCCTCTCACCTGAACTAAATCACGCATTGGACGCGGTACATGCAAAAATACTTTATCCTATGGGTTAGTGCGTTCGCTCTCCTAATCGGAGGATGCGCAACGAAACACTACTCTATCAGCACCCCAAAAATGATTGTGATCAAAAGTCCCAAGCTGAAATACGCGGATATGGGATACCTTCGCTATGAAGGCGATGCAGTTGAGATGGAACTTTTTACCGCAGGCGTAGCGGTTGAGAAAATATCCATCGATAAACAAGTATGCGTGAGTGCCGGATGTATGAGTGAAGAGGCGTTTGTACACGAATATCTCTATAAGGATTATCCGCGTGACACGATGCGCCGTGTGTTGCAAAGTGAACCTATTTTCGATGGAAATGGAACGAGCGAGTCATGTGGAGGGGTAAAAATCCAAAACATACGAAATGATGAGATGGACATAGTCTATCGACGCTCAGCAAAAGAGACCTATTTTAAAGATAGATTGAACGGATTGATGATTAAGATTAGTGATGTTTTGGAGAGTTCAAAATGATGCGGCATAGAGAATTCGGCGACTGTGATATAATAATAAGAGTTGTTGAAAGAAGAGGGCTAGGGAATTGAATTTTGTTTACAGAGTTCATGCGATCGAGAGAATGTTTCAACGAGATGTAAATGAAGCGGATGTTGAACGTGTTGTCAGATCGGGTGAAATCATAGAGAACTATCCCGATGATCAACCTTATCCTTCATTTTTGGTATTGGGGTATATAGATAAAAGAGCACTTCATGTCGTCTATGCAAAAGATGAGAATGAAACTATTATTGTAATCACAGTATATGAACCGACGCTTGAAAAATGGTTAGAAGATTTAAAAACGAGGAGAAAACTATCATGAAATGTTTGATTTGTAAACACGGTGAGACTCAATTGGGAGATACAACGGTAACGCTTGAAAAAAATGGTTCTACGATTGTGTTCAAACACGTTCCGGCACACGTTTGTGATAACTGCGGAGAAAAATACGTTGATGACACCGTAACCGCTGAACTTTTGAAAAAAGCACAAGAGATTATTAAAAACGGTGTCGAAGTTGATATCCGTGAGTATCAAAGCGCGGCGTAACTCTTCTCGTCATTTAGAGGGAGTTACAAGTAAACAATTTCTCTCTTAAAGACTCTCTGAATTTTTCGATGAAGATTCACTAAGTGCAAAAACTGCACATACTGCCAAAGATGGAAAAAACTATCAAACAAAATTTTATAATCTCGATGTGATTTTCGATAGAGAAATCAAAAAACTTTTAAAAAATACACAAGGAAATTAATATGTCTAAATACGTAGGAGCTCATGTCTCAGCCTCAGGCGGAGTCTTTAATGCCCCCCTTAATGCAATGAAAATAGGGGCGAAAGCATTTGCTCTTTTTACTAAAAACCAAAAACAGTGGGCGGCAAAACCGCTTGAGGATGAGACGATTGGATTGTTTAAAGACAATCTCGCCAAAAGCGGCATCCTTCCAAAACACATTCTCCCGCACGATTCGTATTTGATCAATCTCGGTCATCCCGAAGAGGATAAACGGCAAAAATCACTCGAAGCGTTTATCGATGAGTTGCAACGCTGTTCACAGTTGGGGCTTGATCGGTTGAATTTTCATCCGGGAAGTCATCTCAAACAAATCAGCGAAGAAGAGTGTATCGACCGCATCGCCATGAGTATGAATGAAGCGATTAAAACGGTTGATGGTGTCAATCTCACCATTGAAAATACTGCAGGGCAGGGGTCTAATCTCGGATGGAGATTTGAACATATTGCCGCAATTATCGAGCGTATTGAAGATAAATCACGTGTTGGAGTATGCATCGATACGTGCCATATGTTCACCGCAGGATATGATATTCGTACTCGTGAGGCATATGATGCAACTTGGAAAGAATTTGATACAATCATAGGGTTTAAGTATCTCAAAGGGATGCATATTAATGATTCGAAACCTGATTTAGGCTCTCATGTTGACCGACATGACTCGCTTGGTAAGGGAAAAATTGGATTGGATGCGTTTCGTTTTCTCATGAACGATCCTCGAATGGATGATATTCCACTCGTTTTAGAGACGATTGATGAGACGATTTGGGCACAAGAGATAGCACTTTTATATTCAATGCAGGAGTAAAGTATGAAAATCATCGTAATTTCAGCAGTTGCAGCAGCGACACTTATGGCAGGGGGATATGCAATCCCTGAGAGCTCGATCAATGCAACAGCACTGAGTGCGGCGTATGTTGCTAATGCGCACGGAGCGGATGCCACGTATTATAATCCTGCGGCGATGGTCTATAACGACGATGCCAATTTACTCGAAGTGGATATGACTTATATTGGACTTTCGAAAATTCATTACGCATCAACGAGTGGAGCAACAAATATCGATTCTGAATCTGAAAAGTTTTTAGTTCCAAGTATCCATTATACGTCTAAAAAGTTAGGGGATAATGGAGCTCGTGTCGGGTTAAGTATTGTTGTTCCGGCTGGATTGTCGAAGCGATGGAAAAGTGCTCCGGCAGTTTATAGTGCTGAAGAGTTTACACTGGAAACGGTAGAGTTTAATCCTTCTGTGGCAATACCGCTTAGCGATACCGTGAGTATGGGTGTTGGTTTTCGAGTAATTTCTAGTAGTGGAGTTGTTAAAAGTACGGCGCCTAACCCTGCATCAAGAGATTTGACGGGCGACTCGCTCGATTACGGGTATAACTTGGCACTAAATTATCGACCTATTAGTAATCTTTCATTAGCGGCAACGTATCGTTCAAAAATTAATTTAAATGTGGAGGGAAGTGCAAATCTGCGCTATTTAACTACTCCACCATACAGCGGTCCAGCCAGCGTAACGATTCCGCTTCCGGCAGCATTGAATCTTGCAGTTGCCTATACCTTTGATACGGGAACTACGGTTGAGGCTGTTTATCAGAGAACCTATTGGTCGGCATACAAAAATTTAGATTTTGATTACAGTGGAACACCGAATACAGCAACGGTTGTCTTTGGTACACCAGTTTCAAAAAATTATGATAATACTAATACCTACCGTCTTGGACTTACCCAAAAATACGATAAATGGACAGCGATGGCAGGGGTCGCATACGATGAGACGCCAGTACCGGAATCAACATTAGGCTATGAACTACCCGATTCGGATGCATGGATTGTTTCGTTGGGTGGACGCTACCAGCTTGATTCGCATTGGAATATTGGCTTGGCGGGTTTGGTGGATATGAAAGAGTCGCGTGAAGTACATCAGGCTAGTGGTAGTAACCCAGTTAACGGCGAATTCTCCAATGCCCGAGCCTATCTCGTTACTGCAGGAATCGAGTATCGCTTTTGATTCAGTACCCGTTTGAAAATTTCTATGAGATGCTCAAATCGGTCACTCAGACGAATGCGAGTAAAAAAGCAATTTTTATTGCTAATGAGAGCTATAGTTACAGCCAATTACTCAATAAAGTAGATGATCTTGCGCAATCGCTTCGTGCTTTGAGCGTAGGGCGTGGAGATCGCATTGCGTTGATTTGTCCTAACAGTATAGAGTTTGTCGTGAGTATTTTTGCTGCCAATAAAATCGGAGCTGTGGTCGTTCCCATCAATACAATGCTTAAAAATGAAGAGTATCGCTATATTCTCCAAGACTGTTGTGCCAAAGTGTTGATTACGGGATACAAGCTAAAAGCCGAAACGCAAAGCCTGGAAAAAGATGTTCCAAGTCTCAAAGCTACCATTTGGATAGATCAGTCCCCCCTTAATGCTTCGAACCATTACGAAATGAATGCACTTCCTCAAAATGATGAAATCCGAGAAACTGAGTCGCTTGGTATAGACGATACGGCCGTTATTTTTTACACCTCAGGGACGACGGGTAATCCCAAAGGTGCGATGATTAGCCATCGTAATTTATTTTCCAATCTTATTGGGGCGCAAGAACGATTTGATTTGAATCACCGTGATCGTTTTATCATCTATCTTCCGATGTTTCACTCTTTTACGTTTTCGATAATGGTGATGCTGCCATTGTTTTTGCAAGCCTCTTCCGTGATCGTCCCATCAATCTTGCCTTTTAGTAATATTCTAAAACAAACACTGCTCAAGCAAGTGACGGTATTTATGGGGGTTCCCGATATTTACAACGCATTGCTTCGAGCAAAACTTCCATGGTATTTTTTGTGGTTCAATCGTATTCGCTGTTTTATCTCCGGTGGTTCAGCGCTGAGCGAAGATACCATAAACCGTTTTCATGCTACATTTAAACGCGCCACGATGCTCGAAGGATATGGACTGAGTGAATGTTCTCCTGCGGTTGCGATTAATCCCATTGAAAAACAAAAGCTTCTTTCCGTCGGATTGCCGCTGGCAGGATATGACGTGAAGATTGTGGATGAAGAGATGCTTGAGTTGCCGTATGGTGAGGTGGGTGAACTGATTGTTCGTGGTGATTGTGTGATGAGCGGATATCTAAATGATCCGGTTGAGAGTGATAAAGCGATTCAAAATGGCTGGCTTCGCACCGGTGATATGGCAAAAGTCGATGAGGAAGGGTACATTTACATCGTTGATCGGATCAAAGATTTGATTATCTCTAAAGGGCTGAACATCTATCCGCGTCAGATCGAAGAGTGCCTTATGTTGTTGCCAAGTGTAAAGCTAGCTGCTGTTGTCGCCCAAAGTGATCCGCACAGTGGCGAAGTTCCCATAGCATTTATTGAACTGGAAGAAGGCTTCGAACACATCAGCCCCTCTCAGCTTAAATCTGAACTTAAAGAGCATCTCGCTGCATTTAAAATCCCTAAAACGATAACTGTGGTAAAATCCCTACCGAAAACCGCTACAGGCAAAGTACTCAAACGGGTACTAAAAGAAGGAAGTTATTGAAATATTTAATCGATTTTTTAGAAAATGAAACCATAGAAAATAGTCATATTTTTGCGCAGCTAAAATGTACCGTTGAAGAGGCAAAAATTTTACAGCTTTTAACTCAAAAATTTTTGCAGTCCCAAGAAGATGTTCCTGTTTTTGAATTGCTGCAAGAGATTTATGGAGCAGAAAATTATGAGTATTTGACCCATTTCGGAGAAGTGAAAACCCTTTTGGAGCTTGGATGGATTACTCACCACTCCTTTACTCCGATCAAAATCAGTGAACTCTCTGTATTGGAGCTTTTTAATACCCCTGTCGCATTGACGTCGATTTTTATGAAACTTCTCGAAGAGGGGTCGTTAGAGATGACGCTTCCTGAGATCAAGCCGTATGCCGATCATTTGGAATACTTGCAAGACCAATTTTTTCGCATTGAGTTGTACCAAAAAATGTCGATTGTTCGCAACAGCGGGAACGATCATTCGTTGGGGATAAATCGGATTCAAAACAAGCTTGATTTGTTGGAAAAACGAATTGATGAACGGATTGCTCAAACTTCTCAAGATGTTGTACTGGATCGTTTTTTCAAGCAAAAAAAGTTAGAGCCAAAAGAACAGGTGATTTTTTTAGCATTGTTAAAAGAAGAATACAGTGCGACTGAGGGAAATCTGCGTGAGATGAATACTCTGATCGATCTTATCAGTTTTGATGATTACGAACGGATCAAAAATCGTGCACTTCTCGAAGACGGCGCACGTCTTATTAACGATGATGTCATCGATTATGAAGAGATGCTCAACCCTTTTGGAGGGATAAGCCGTGCTTTTTACATCGTTGATGAGGTGCTTCAAAGCATTATGCACCCGCAAAAAAAGAAAAAAGCAAGTAAGCTCAAGCTCGATATGCTCATCAAAGAGCAAGAGATTTTTGAGCTGATCGAACCGGTTACCTCTTTAGAAAATGTTATTCTCAATACCTCTACGGAAAAAACGCTCCAAAACCTCATGCGTCAACTGGATAAAGAGGTCATTGCACGTTTGCATCAGTGGGGGGTGAAAGATAAAAAAGCGGGAATCGACGCACGAATTATTTTCTACGGCCCTCCGGGGACAGGGAAAACTCTTACAGCTCATTCACTCTCACGTTCACTAAAACGTCAAGTGCTGAGTTTTGATTGTTCGAAGATTCTCTCAATGTACATCGGGGAGTCGGAAAAAAATGTTCGTAAAATCTTCGATACCTATGCAGATTTGACCAAGCAGACGAAAACGGAACCGATTTTACTGCTCAATGAAGCCGATCAGTTTTTGGCATCACGTTCAAGCGGTGTCGGTTCATCCGCCGATCAAATGCACAATCAGATGCAAAATATCTTTTTAGAGCAAATCGAAAAATTTCAAGGGATTTTGATCGCCACGACAAACTTGCTTGAAAATATTGACAAAGCTTTCTCTCGCCGATTCAACTATAAAATTGAGTTCAAAAAACCGGATCAGGCACAGCGGTTGGATCTTTGGAAGATGATGCTTCCTAAACATGCTCCATTCGAAGAGGGTTTTAACATTGAAAAGCTTATTCATCACCCATTAACTGGGGGACAGATTAATCTGATCGTAAAAAATACCGCCTATAATGTCGCAGCTCGTGATAATGCTGTTTTCATGCTGAGTGATTTTGAAGATGAAATCCTCAAGGAGAAGCAAGGTAGTTTTGACAGTGAAAAATCGGTAGGATTTTTAAATCGTTAAAAGAAAGGAGCATTTCCTTTCTTATTTTTTTGCGCTTTTAGCTCAGATGGATAGAGCATCGGCTTCCTAAGCTGAGGGTCACAGGTTCGAGTCCTGTAAGGCGCACCACCATCGTTGTTTTAAAGTTACTATTTGTAACATAATCTTTATTCTTCTCGCCCTCTACTTGATAACACCACTGACTTTTTCTTATTATCCCTTGGATATGTATCAAAACTAGTATAAAAAGCAAAAATAAATATATTTTTGTTACAAAATATAACAATTTGCTGTTGCTATAAAACGTATGTGTTTATAAAAGTAACAGAGTCAAAATAAGTTCTTTTGTATAAGGGTTTGTTTAATTCACTTTTGGTTATAGTGCAATAATTGTTTATTTCAGGCATGTAAAAATGCAGGTATACCATAATACAAAAAGGTCGGACTCATGGAGCACTACAACGTAGCAAATCCTTATTTTGGGGTATTTGTGCTGTTTGTACTTACGTTTGGGGCATTTTATGCGACAACGGTACTTGCACGCTTAGCCAGTCGCGCGTTAGCGGCTAAAGACACGGAAAAAATAAAACTCTCTCCGTACGAATGCGGACCAGAGGTAAGTAAACAGCCAAACCGTATTTCAACGCAGTTTTATCTGTTTGCGTTGTTGTTTTTACTGTTTGATGTCGAAATCGTTTTTATGTTTCCGTGGGCGATTGATTTTAAATTGCTTGGCTGGTTTGGTTTTGTTGAGATGATGTTGTTTATTCTTCTCTTAACAATCGGATTTGTTTATGCGTGGAAGAAAGGAGCCCTCGAATGGCACAACATCAAGTAAATTATTTAAAAGACGGCGGTCTTCCCGTTGCACTGACCACAATTGATAAAGTCGTTAACTGGGGTCGCTCCAACTCGTTGTGGGCATTGACGTACGGATTGGCGTGTTGCGGTATCGAGATGATGGCTTCAGGTGCATCTCGTTATGACTTTGACCGTTTTGGTACGATTTTTCGTGCTTCTCCGCGTCAAGCAGAGTTGATGGTAGTTGCTGGGACATTGACCAAAAAGCATGCGGAATTTATTCGCCGTTTGTACGACCAAATGACAGAGCCAAAATGGGTTATTTCTATGGGTTCATGCGCGAATACGGGCGGAATGTTCAACACGTATGCAACCGTACAGGGTGTGGATCGTGTTATTCCTGTTGATTTGTATCTTCCGGGGTGTGCACCGCGTCCTGAGACGTTGCAATACGGCGTTATGATGCTTCAACAAAAAATTCGTCGTGAGAGTGCATCTCGTGCTCAAAAGCCAAAAAGGTTGATGTAATGAGAGCGTATACTCCAAAAGACAACGTACAAAAGAAACCGTATTACACGGATCGTTATTGGGTCGCTCCACAAGTTGCGAAACATGACGTGAGCAGTGATGACGTATTTAGTGCAGATCTTGATGCGATTAAAGCAAAATTCGAGGTTTTGGATGCGTATATCCAAGTTGAGCAAATGGTGGTCATCATCAATGCGCACGATAATTTCGCTGTCATTGAAATGCTCAAAAATGAGCGTGAATACAATCAGCTTTCCGAAATGAGCGCGATTGATTGGCTTGCAACTGAAGGAAAATTTGAGATTTTTTATCAAATGTTGAGTATGAGTAAACGTAAACGTCTCCGTATCAAATGTAAAATCGATGAAAAAGAGTCACTCCAAAGCGTTGAAAAACTTTTCCGCAGTGCTGACTGGTCTGAGCGTGAGATGTACGATATGTTTGGTGTGGTCGTTAATAACCATCCGTTTATGAAACGTATTTTGATGCCTGATGATTGGGAAGGATTCCCATTGCGTAAAACTTATCCGCTTCAAGGCGATGAGTTCGCAGCATGGTACGAAGTTGATAAAATATTCGGTAAAGAAGCACGTGAGATTATCGGACCTGAAAACCGTGATCCTGCACGTATCGACCGTTATGATACCGAGCGTTTTTCACGTTTAGGACATGAAGTGCCACGCGGTACAGATATTACCAATGGTGAGCCGGATACTCCACTTGTGTATCAAGAGCCAGAAGGTGTATTTTTAATCGAAAAATTTGATGCAGAGCAATCCGTTGTGATCTCTGATCGCCACCGTTAAGGAGCTATGAATGCAACAATCCAATCGCCTTAGACCCTTTTTTGAAAACATTACGTTTGATCGAGTCGATAATGAGATGATCCTTAACTTCGGTCCTCAACATCCATCGGCACACGGACAGTTACGTCTGATGTTGCACATGCAGCAAGAACAGATTACCAAAGCGCATCCGGACATCGGATACCTTCACCGTGGTATGGAGAAGATGGCGGAGAACATGATCTACAATGAGTTCATGCCGACGACTGACCGTATGGACTATATTGCATCAAGCTCGAATAACTATGGCTTTGCTCTTGCTGTTGAACGTTTGATCGGTCTTGAAGTTCCGCGCCGTGCGAAAGTCATTCGTATGATGCTGCTTGAAACCAACCGTCTTATGTCCCACCTTTTTTGGTTGGCAACGACGGCTTTGGATATTGGAGCGATGACCGTATTTTTGTTCGCCTTCCGTGAGCGCGAATATTTGATGGATTTGATCGAAGATTATTGTGGTGCGCGTTTGACCCATTCTGCTGTTCGTATTGGTGGGGTGCCATTGGATTTGCCGGATAATTTTATCGGTGATTTACGCAAGTTTTTGGATAAATTACCTGAAAATATCAAAGATTACGAAGACTTACTCGATACGAATCGTATTTGGTTGATGCGTATGGAAAATGTGGGTGTTATTTCTAAAGAGATGGCGCTTAGCTGGGGCTGTTCTGGTGTAATGTTACGTGCATCGGGCGTTGAGTGGGATATTCGTAAAGAAGAGCCGTACGAATTATACGATGAAGTAGAGTTTAACGTTCCTGTTTCCGACAAAGGGGACAACTATGCCCGTTATAAACTTTACATGGCAGAGATGAAAGAATCAGCAAAAATCTTGTATCAAGTCCTGGATATGTATTCGGAAACTGAGCCTGCATTAATGGCACACGCACCGCAGTATATTTCTGCACCAAAACTGGATATTATGACTCAAAACTACTCGTTGATGCAACACTTTGTCCTCGTGACACAGGGAATGCGCCCACCGGTAGGGGAAGTTTATATTCCAACAGAATCACCAAAAGGAGAACTTGGATATTACATCAATAGCCAAGGTGGAGCCTATCCGTACCGTCTAAAACTTCGTGCTCCATCGTTTTGGCACACAGGTATTTTGACCGATTTGTTACCTGGGCACTATATCCCAGACGTAGTATCCATCATCGGGACGACCAATATCGTCTTCGGTGAAGTTGACCGTTAAAAAGGACCTTTATGAAACGTTATGACCTTCGTCACCTCAAAGGTGCTTTTGAAAACCGTATGGTTGAAATTATGAAAGAAGAGCAAGACCCGAAAGAAGTTTTGATTTTCTTGTTTGAGATTGGTGATTTTTCACCCATACAGCGCAGTGCTGACGTCGTTAAAGAAAGCGGATATGAGATGACAAATTCATTGAAATTTAATGAAGCGGACTGGACCATCGTGGTCAAGCGTAAGGACTAAAAGTGAGTAAAGTCTATTTCTCCACATGGCGCGGAGAGCAGATCAACAACATCGGTAAGCCAGAAGAAGAATGGGAAGTATCCGCGTACAATCTGCCTGAGCAGTACAACGAGCATGCCCATTCTAAAGCGTTTATCGGTTGGGATGGTTTGGCGCTTTTTAATTCTGATGTTGATGTCGTTCGTTTGGCTACGGAATATGCCGCGCAATATCAAGTCTATTCCGAAGCGTGTGGTCGCTGTGCACCGGGGCGATGGGGCGGACGTATTTTATACGATTTGCTTGACAAGATTGCTCGTGGTGAAGGCGCACTGAGTGATATGGAACATCTAAAAGAAGTTTCCCGCACGATGCAAGAGACATCAAAATGTGAGATTGGCAAAACCGTTCCAACTCCATTGCTGGATTTGATGAACCATTTCGAAGCGGAATTTGTAGCATGTATCGAGAGTCAAAAGCCTTCCAAGCACTATCACATGGAAGATACCAATTACATTGCCAAAATTACAGCGCCATGTATGGATGCATGTCCTGCGCATGTCGATATTCCGGCTTACATAGAGGGCGTTCGCGATTTACGTTTTGATGATTCTCTGATGGCAACGCGTCAAACCATGCCGCTGGCTCATACGTGTGGACGGGTTTGTCCTCATCCATGTGAAACCGAGTGCCGTCGTAGTAATCTTGACGAGCCTATTTCAATCATGGAACTTAAACGTTTAGGTGCTGATTATGAAACCGATCACGGTTTTGGATTTTTTCATCCGTATGCGCAGAAACCTTCAACGGGTAAAAAAGTTGCGATCATCGGATCAGGACCTGCTGGACTTACGGGTGCATATTACCTTGCCCTTGATGGTGTAGAGGTTGATGTATACGAAGAACTTCCGGTTCTAGGCGGTGAAGTCGCTGTTGGAGTACCTGAATACCGGATGCCTGTGGATAAATACAATCAAGACATCGAAGCAGTACGTGATTTAGGGGTGAATTTTATCACCAATACCAAAGTAACTGCAGAGATGATGCGTCAATATGAAAATGATTATGATGGTATTTTGATCGCAACAGGAACGCGTATCTCGAAAAAAGTGTATTGTGAAAATGAACGTGCTGAGATACAAGGTTATTGGGGAGCGATTGATTTTCTGGATAAAGTAAATCTCGAAGTGAAATACGGCATTATGGTCCCCCAAGCCGATCAAAAACAACACATGTTAGAGAAAGATTACGTGGATTTGACAGGTAAAACCGTTGTTTGTGTCGGTGGCGGATTTACCTCTATGGACGTTGTTCGCTGTTCGATTCGTGCCAACGCGGCAAAAGTCGTGATGATCTATCGTCGCGATGAGAGAACGATCATCAATAACACGACATATGAAGAGTATCACGAAGCGGTCGAAGAGGGTGTTGAGTTTATTTTCCACTCGGCGGTTGCTGAGATGCGCGATGAAAACAACGTTTTAAAATCGTTATTGATTGACCGTTTTGAACTAGTTCCTGATCCAAATGGCGGTCGGGCCACCTTAGAAAAAATCGAGGGTGCATCGTTTGAAATGGCATGTGATTATCTCATCCCTGCGGTTTCTCAAAGTGCCGATTTAAAACTTATACCGCAAGAATGGGAAATTGAACGAACCTCATGGGGAACGATCAAAACCAACGGTAAAGATTACATGACCTCACGCAAAGGGATCTTTGCCGCTGGTGACTGCGAATACGGACCGATGACGATTGTCAATGCGGTTGGTCAAGCTAAACGTGCCGCATCCGTTATGTCACGTTATGTAATCAATGGTGAAATCACTCTTGCAGATGATGAGATTATGGAAGATCACCTCCGTAAGCTTAAAGTCTATGACAAAAAAGAGAAGATTCAGGGCTGGCTTCCGGGACTACCTCGCCAGCACAGTGAAGTTCTCAGTGTAGAAGAACGCCGCGATAATAATCGTGAAGTAAAATATGCATTGACACAAGAAGAAGCGATGTCTGAAGCGGATCGTTGTATGCGCTGTTATTACATTGCCATGGTGGCACACTAATGGAGGTCGGGATGATTAATTTTACAATAAACAACCAACCTGTAACGGCGCTCAAGGGGGAAACCATTCTCCAAGCGGCACGCAAAGCAGGGTTTTATATCCCAACCATGTGTTATTTGGAAAAAACGACACCGTGTGCCTCATGCCGTTTATGTGTGGTTGAAACGGATAAAACGGATGGATTGATTTTAAGCTGTCAAACTCCTCCGACACAAGGGCTTGCCGTGACCATCGATTCTGCAAGGTTGCAAGCAGAGCGGACGAATATTATGCGAATGTACGATGTCAATCACCCATTAGAATGCGGTGTGTGCGACAAATCAGGTGCGTGCGATCTTCAAAACAAGACATTGGAATTTGGGATATCAAGCCAACATTTCAGTGCAAAAGAACAAAATCGAAAGATTGAACATTGGGGACTGATTAATTACGATCCTTCTTTATGTATTTTGTGTGAAAAATGCGTACACGTTTGTAATGAAATTATCGGAGATGATGCTATAACTCTTCAGTTTGGCGGATACAAATCAGCTGTTATTCCTAAAAATAGTGATGTCCTTGATTGTACTTTCTGTGGCGAGTGTATTGCCGTGTGCCCTGTGGGTGCATTGGTGAGTTCGAAATTTCAGTACAGCGCTAATGCATGGGAATTGACACAAATTCCTGCTACGTGTGCTCATTGTTCTGCCGGATGTTCACTGACGTATGAAGTGCGTCATACCTCGAATTCTCTTGGAGCAAAGCCGAAAATTTATCGTGTTACGAATAATTTTGAAGTAGCGACTCTCTGCGGTGCGGGACGTTTTGGATTTGATTTTGACATTCAAGCAGCTAAAGATGAAGTATTATTCGAAAAAGCGGTTTTGGCATTTCAAAACGCGAAAGCAATCCGATTTAGCTCACTGATTACGAATGAAGAGGCATTGATTTTACAGCGTCTCAAAGAAAAACTGGGTGTTAAACTCTTTAATGAAGAGGTCAGAGCCTATCAATCCTTTATGAAGGCATACAGCTCAATAAGCGGAAAAAGTGCCTTTAGCGGTTCACTTGACGCTATTACACAAAGTGATGCGATTATCGTAATGGGCGGACGTGTGAGTACGGATAATCCTGCCGTTCGTTACGCAATGACCACTGCCGCACGTCATAATGGAGCAAAAATTGTTTACATGCATCCACTCGAAGATGCCCTTTTACAAAATGTTGTAACGCAGAATATTCGCTATGAAGCTGGTTCTGAAGAGGGTGTTATTGCAATGCTCGCACAAACTCTTTTAGAAGGGTGCGATGTAGACGATGCAATAAAAGCCTTTTTGGAAAGTTTGGATGAGGGTTATTTATGCGCTGAATCCAATGTTGGGGATGAAGAGTTCGCTCAAATTTCAAAATTATTACGACGTGCAAAGTGTAAAACGCTCATTGTCGGTTCGGATGTTTTGAGTCATAATCGCGCAAGTAACATAGCACGTTTGTGTGCTTTAATTGAAACACATACCGATTTTTCACTCATCATTCTTCCTCTTACTGTCAATACGGTGGGGGTATCCCTTATTTGTGATTTGGATAAAGATGAAAAAATGGATAATGTTGTCGGGTATAATTCACAGGGAGATTTCGTTATCGGTTCCATGGGTGAATATACTTTAGCAATGCCAGCATTAAATAGTCAAGAAGGGACGTTCGTCAGTCTAAACTATCAACTTTTGGCGACGAATGTTGCGGTTGCTTTTGAGGGATATTGTCTGAACGATATTGCGCAAGCTTTAGGACTAAAAGCACTGAATACCATTGATTATACGGCACAATTACCAGTAGAAAAAGGGTTTAAAGCGGTAGAATTTGATTTGTTAGGTAACTTTTATGGAGCACTGGGTGAAGATTATCGCGGATACCAATTGGAGACGATGGATGTTGCCGTAGAGGGTGCGTTGGAAGCCATTGATGATTTGCCGGAGTTTAACGGAACCGTTATTTATCAGTGCAATCCCGTCAATCAATTCAATGCATATACCGCACGAACATCTCAGCTGGAAGCGGATACATCCCTTCGCGGTTCAGTGCAGTTTGCTACTGCAGCTCGTATTAGCGATGGAGAGAGTGTCACTATAGAGGGACGTGAGGGAGTTCGAGTGTTTGTCGTTGATGAAACACTCAAAGGAACCATTGCGCTTTTGCCTACTTATGACACTGCCTTTGGCGGAGTGCATGAGGGTTACCGATTTGACAAAATTAAACTTAAAAGGATGGGGAGTTAAATCATGAATGAAATAACGATAACCATAGACGGCAAAGAGGTACGGACGCAAGAGGGTGAATACATTCTCAATGCGGCGCGTGCCAATGGGATATTTATCCCTGCCATTTGTTATCTAACACGCTGTTCACCAACCTTGGCATGTCGTATTTGTTTGGTAGAAGCGGATGGAAAACAAGTTTATGCGTGTAATGCAAAAGCTAAGATGGGAATGGACATCAACACAAAAACTCCCGTTATTGAAGAAGAAAAACGTGCCATAATGGAAGTGTATGATGTCAATCATCCTTTAGAATGTGGCGTATGTGATCAATCGGGGGAGTGTGAGCTTCAAAACTACACACTAGAAATCGGGGTCGATTCACAAAGCTATTCGATCAAAGACACCCATAAGCCGGCACAAGATTGGGGTCTTATCCATTACGATCCTGCCTTGTGTATCATGTGTGAACGTTGTATTACTGTCTGCAAAGATATGATTGGTGATGCGGCACTTTCTACTGTTGCACGTGGTGGTGAACCTCTTGATGCGGCGTTCAAAGAGTCAATGCCAAAAGATGCTTATGCAATGTGGAACAAACTCAACAAATCGTTGATCGCTCCAAACGGAGGCGATACGCTTGATTGTACCGACTGTGGTGAGTGTACGTCAGTTTGTCCCGTAGGAGCATTGGTCAGCAGTGATTATCAGTACAGCTCGAATGCATGGGAACACCAGCAAATTCCGGCAACGTGTGCCCATTGTTCGGCAGGTTGTCAGCTTAGCTACGACATTAAACACACCGATATTGCAAATCCTGAGGCTAAAATCTACCGTGTCAAAAATGAGTGGAACTATGTCTCTCTTTGCGGCGCAGGACGTTATGGCTACGATTTCCAAAATTCCAATGTCACTAAAAATCCAGTTGCCTTTGATGCAGCAATCGAAGCATTAAAAAAAGCGGATACCATCGCCTTTACTTCAACGATTACGAATGAAGAGGCGATGATCTTACAACGTCTTAAAGAGAAACTTGGGCTTAAGCTCATCAACAACGAAGCACGAGTGTTTAAAAATTTCCTCGACAGTTACAGCGCTGTCAGCGGGCAATCACTTTACAGCGGTAATCTCAAAGAAGTTCATGAATCTGATTTTGTTGTTTCCATTGGGACGGCATTGAAGACTGATAATCCTAATGCCCGTTTTGCTATGAACAATGCATTATCGATGAATAAAGGCGCTGGATTGTATTTTCATCCGATAAATGATCCGGTTATCGAAGATATGTCAAAAAATCTAACGCAGTTTAACCATGCTCCAATGATGGAAGAAGCAGCGTTATATTTGATGCTCGACCTTTTTGGCGATAAAACAGCAATGCCTTCAAGCACTGTCGATTATCTCAAAAGTTTTCATTCTCTTAAAACGGTGACGGTCGAAGAGACGGTCGATGAAAAAGTGACTGAAACGGTCATTAAAAAAGTTCTTAATGAAGAAACAGGCGTTGAAGAAGAAGTAAGTGAAGAAGTAACGAAAATAGTGAAGAAAAAAGTTTCAAAAGAGATAGAAGTGGATGATAATCGGCTTTTAGCTCTTTTAAATGCACCCGCTGGATTTGCTGAAACACTGACGAAATATTTAGCGAAAAAAGAGAAATTTTCACTCATGGTCGGACCAGATTTGTATACCCATCCGAATTCAGACAATTGTGCGAGACTTGTTGCTTTAATTGAAAAATATACAGCGTTCAATGTAACCATGATACCCAATCTTGCTAATACACTAGGGGTTGCACTAATTTGTGACCTTGATGAGAAGGCTGGTGAATACACAATTGGTTATAATACAGCAGGAGATTTTACGTTAAGTGCATTAGGAAATGGTGATTTGGATATGCCATCACTTAATCAGCAAGAAGGGACATTGACGAGCATTGATAAGCGCGTTAACCCAACCAATGTGGCACTTCCTTTTGGCGGCTATACCCTAAACAATGTTGCTTCTGCTCTTGGAGTATCTGCGGCATTGAGTATTGATTATACTGTGCAACTTCCTGTTAGTGCAGGATTTAAAGCGGTAGAATTTGATACGCTGCCAAATCATTACACCAATGCAGGCGAAGAAGTACGCGGATACGTCCTTGATACTTTAAAAGTACCTTGTGGCAAAGATGAAAATGTTCAAGCTTTCGATGAAAAAGATGCTATGACAACATCTATTGTTTATCTCGCCAATCCGGTGTTGCAGTTTACGCCGTTTACTGCACGCGCGCATCAGTTGAATGAAGAGGGCGGTTTGTACGCATCCAGTGAGTTTATGAGCAGTAATGGTTTGAACTTAGGTGATAACGTGCGGGTCAAGACTCCTAAGGGTGAGATCGTGGTTTCTGTCATTAATGATTCAAAAATCAACGGAGATATAACGTATCTTCCGACGTTTGACTCAAAAATTAACTCACAAGCATTGTTTGGCGATTATCGCTTTAGCAATGTAACGATTGAAAAGGTGTAGCAGATGGATATGGCATTTATCATCGAAACGATTGTTAAAATCGTCGTCATTTTATTAGTGTTCTCGGCTCTTGCCGGGTTAGGTACCTATTTTGAGCGTAAAGTATTGGCATTCATGCAACGCCGTCTTGGACCGATGCACGTTGGACCTTTTGGATTGCTCCAAGTAGCTGCCGATGGGATAAAGCTTTTTACTAAAGAAGATATCATTCCTCAAAACGTAGTGAAACCTATCTTTAAAATTGCCCCTGTCATTACGGCAGCAACAGCTTTTATGGCGGCAGCAGCTATCCCGTTTTGGCCTCAATTTACCGTATTTGGTTATACGGTTCATCCTATTGTTGCAGATGTCAATATTGGTATTTTGTACGTACTGGCTGTGATGGCAATTGGTCTTTACGGTCCATTGCTAGGGGGTATGGCGTCGGCAAATAAGTTTTCATTGATCTCTGCTGCACGAAGTGCTGCCGTATTTATTTCCTACGAAGTGATTAGCGGACTTTCGTTGCTTGCACCTCTTATGATGGTAGGATCATTGTCTCTCATCGACATTAATAACTACCAAGCAGGCGGAATTGGTAACTGGATCGTTTGGTCACAGCCGGTTGCGTTTATCCTTTTTTGGATTGCGGCATTTGCTGAAACGGGGCGTACTCCGTTTCACTTGGTTGCCAATGACCACGAGATCATTGACGGATTCGGAACGGAATACTCGGGTATGAGATGGGGTCTTTTCTTTATCGGTGAATACGCGAACATGTTCTTTATTTCGTTTGTTATCGCCATCATTTTCTTGGGTGGTTTTGGTGATGGGACGATTGCCGGAGCATTTCAATTGCTTCTAAAAGTCGCATTTTTCTTTTTCTTTTTCCTCTGGACACGCGCTGCATGGCCAGATGTACGACCGGATCAGTTGATGTGGTTATGCTGGAAAGTGTTAATGCCAATAGCTGTGGTCAATGTCGTGATCACCGGCTTTGTGATGATGTTTTAAGGAGGGATGGATGCATAGTGAACCATTGAACGATCGTAATGTAAGTGAGCATAGCGCTTACTATTACGTCGATATTGAAGAGTATCCAACCACTGGATGGGATAAGTTTAAACAAGTAGTCAAACGTACCTTTAGAGGTGAATTGTTTGTCGGTTTATGGGTCGTCATGCGTGAGATGATTAAATTTGACATTCATACCGTCAAATATCCACTGGAAAAGCTTCCAATCGGACCTCGTTATCGTGCAGTACACAAACTATTGCGTTTGTGGGAATCAGGATATGAGCGTTGTATCGGATGCGGATTGTGTGAAAAAATCTGTATCTCCGATTGTATCCGTATGGACACAAAAATCGATGAAAACAGCCGTAAAGAAGTGACAGAATACAGTATCAATCTCGGTCGTTGTATTTTCTGCGGTTATTGTGCGGAAGTGTGTCCTGAACTTGCCATCGTTCACGGACAACGTTATGAGAACGGTTCTGAACAGCGTGCTCACTTTGTGATCAAAGACGATATGCTCACTCCGCTTGATTTCCTGACATCAGGTCAGCAAGCCGAGTATCCAGGTTTTGGTTCCATCACCCCTAACGAGAGCGTTACCAAAACGCCTCTTGCGTATTAAGGAGAATAAATGTTTGAAGCAATCGCTTTTTATCTGTTTGCGGCGCTTACCATTGTGATGTTTACCATTACCGTGATGACCTCTCAGGCATTGTATGCCCTGACTGCAATGGCAGCAGGGATGATTTTCATTTCAGCCTTTTTCTTTATTTTGGGTGCTGACTTTTTAGGCGCAATTCAAATTATTGTTTACACCGGTGCGGTGATGGCATTGTATGCATTTGGTATGATGTTTTTCGATACGACACGAAATGTGATCGAAAAACGTTCCAATCCGCGTTTTGTAGTCGTTCTTGGCGGACTTGCAGCTGTTTTGGTTGTTTTTATCGTCCTTGCCCCTATTGTTACGACGAATTTAAATGCCAATTATCCGATTGATTTGGCGGTAGGAAACTCACAAGCTATCGGTATGGTACTGTTTACAAAATATTTAGTCCCTTTTGAACTGGCAGCGGTTATGTTGCTGGTTGCGATGATTGCAGGTATTGTTTTGGCCGGTAAAAAGATGGATAAATCATTGACACTTATGGCAGAAGAAGACATTGCATTGATGCATGCATCATCAGCCGCTGAAATCACACAAGAAGAGGCGCACTAATGGAAATTACATTAACGCACTATTTAGTGCTATCAACCGTATTATTTGCTATTGGTTTGATTGGGGTTATGCGCCGTAAGAATTTGTTAATGCTTTTTTTTGCAACGGAAATTTTGTTGAACGCTGTCAATATCGGCATGGCAGCAATTTCTCACTATCGCGGAGATTATACAGGACAGATGTTTGCATTTTTTATTATTGCAATCGCGGCGTCCGAAGTAGCTGTAGGTCTGGGTCTTCTTATTGTATGGTACAAACGTACCGGTAAGATTGATCTTGATCAAATGACATCGATGAGAGGATAGGACAGATGGAAGTTTATTTATACATTGCATTGTTTGCTCCGTTGGTGGGTTCACTCTTTGCGGGATTGTTTGGTGCATATCCAAAAATGCTCTTTACGGGGGTAATAGCTTCAGGATTGCTTTTTGCATCTTTTGTAAGCAGTGCCATTTTGCTCAATTATGTTCTAGCCGGACACACCGTACATGTTGAAATGATGACATGGATCGCGGCTGGAGACCTTTATATTCCTTTTGGTTTTGTGGTTGACCAAGTGAGTGTGACGATGATGATGGTTGTCTCTGTCGTCTCTACTGTTGTTCACGTCTACTCTATTGGTTATATGGCGCACGACAAAGGGTTTAACCGTTTCTTCTCGTACCTATCGGCTTTCGTTTTCTCGATGATGGTTTTGGTTATGAGTGATAATTTTTTAGGTCTCTTTATCGGATGGGAAGGTGTGGGCTTGTGTTCATGGCTTCTTATTGGTTTTTGGTATCATAAAGAATCTGCTACATGGGCAGCAAATGAAGCCTTTATTATGAACCGCATTGCCGACTTGGCGATGTTGATCGGTATCTTTATGATGTACTGGAATCTGGGTTCTCTTCAATACGATGTTGTTTTCGCTAACATTGGAAATCTTCCGATGCACGTCATCACATGGATTGGTATTTTCCTCTTTATCGGTGCGATGGGTAAATCGGCACAATTTCCGCTCCATACATGGCTTGCGGATGCGATGGAAGGTCCTACTCCTGTCTCGGCACTGATTCACGCTGCAACCATGGTTACAGCCGGTGTCTATCTTGTTGTCCGTGCAAACCCTATCTACAGTGAAATTCCTGATGTAGGAATCGCGATTGCATCACTGGGAGCATTTGTTGCAATGTTTGCAGCAACCATGGCATTAGTCAATCGCGATATGAAGCGTATCATTGCGTATTCGACTCTTTCACAGCTTGGCTATATGTTTGTAGCAGCTGGTTTGGGAGCGTATTGGGTAGCATTGTTTCACCTTATGGCACACGCATTTTTCAAAGCATTATTATTCTTGGGAGCAGGTAATGTTATGCACGCAATGCACGATGAACTTGATCCGTTTAAGATGGGTGGTTTGAAAAAATCAATGAAAGGCACATGGATATTCATGACACTTGCTTCCGTTGCACTTGCGGGTATTTATCCTCTTGCCGGATTCTTTTCGAAAGATTTGATTTTGGAAGTTGCATTTGTTGAACAGCATTATATTCTTTACACCGTATTATTACTGACAGCTGGATTGACCGCATTTTACTCATTCCGTCTTGTTGCATTGATTTTCCATGGTAATGAGAGACATTTAGAACACGGTATTCATCCACATGAAGCGTATAGCTTTATGTTGTATGCCATGGCTCCGTTGGCTGTTTTGGCAGTTATCGCCGGTATGGTATTTAAAACCCCATATTATTTGATGGTAACGAATCTTTTGCCATCTATGACGTATCATATCCATAATCACACGACATTTTGGATTATGACAATCGGTACTCAATTGTTTGTGATTGCAGCAATTACGTATGCATACAAAAAATACGCAAAAGCCGTTAAAGTGGATAAAAAAGTGGAATCAGGGCTGTTGTATCAGTTGCTTTACAATCAATACTACATCCCTAAAATTTACGATGAAGTCTTTTCAAAACCGTATTTGAAGCTCTCTAAACTTGCATGGAAAGAGATTGACTTAAAAATCGTTGATGCAACGGTAGACGGAATTGCAAATGTAATTTACCGTACGGGCGAAAAGACACACACAATGCAAAACGGCAATCTTTCCAGTATGTTACGCTGGATGGTTATTGGTTTAGTGGTTTTATTGGTACTTGCTGTGGCGTTTACTGCGGGTTATAACGCAGTCAACCTGCAGGCAATGTAAGGAGAATTTGATGCAAGAACATATTTTATCGATTTTGATTTTTTTCCCGGCATTGGCAGCAATGTTTGGATTTGTGGTTCATAAGGACAGCGTTCGTGCCTACGGAATCACCGTAGCAGCAATCGAATTTTTCCTCTCATTGTGGTTGTGGAATTTGTATGACCCTATGACGTCGGGAATGCAATTTATGGAGATGGCACCTCTTGTGTCGGCATTTGGTATTAGTTATCTGGTTGGTGTTGATGGTATTTCACTCTTTATTATCATTTTATCGACGTTCTTTACCTTAATCGGTATCGCTTCTCTGACTGAGAAACGTCGCGTAAAAGATTTAATTATTACGTTGCTTTTTTTAGAGATGACGATGGTCGGGGTATTTGCGGCACTTGATGCGATTGTCTTTTATGTTTTTTGGGAATTGTCGCTTATACCAATGTTGTACATCATCGGTGCATGGGGCGGACCGCTTCGTATTTATGCGTCGATTAAATTTTTCCTTTACACTTTTACGGGATCATTAGTGATGCTTGTTGGTATGCTGTTTATGGCATATTTTTATTATCAAGCAACCGGTCAATGGAGTTTCTCACTTCTCGAATGGTATCGTTTGATTCTACCGGTTAATATACAACTATGGCTATTTGCTGCATTTTTCTTGGGCTTTGCGATTAAAGTCCCGATGTTTCCATTTCACACATGGCTGCCGTATGCACACGGGCAGGCACCGACTATCGGTTCTGTAATTCTTGCGGCAATTTTGCTCAAAATGGGAACGTACGCATTTGTCCGTTTTTCACTCCCATTGTTTCCGGATGCATCGGTTGTCTTTATGTTCCCAATCGCGATACTTGCGATTATTATGATTGTCTATGCGGCGATGGTAGCATACGCCCAAGAGGATATTAAACAAGTTGTAGCGTATAGTTCTATATCGCACATGGGTGTTATTATTCTAGGGATTTTCGCACTCAATGTAGAGGGAATTACCGGTTCCGTCTTTTTAATGATTGCGCATGGGGTTGTATCGGGAGCATTGTTCTTGTTGGTCGGGGTTATTTATGATCGCCGCCATACAAAACTTATGTCTGAATTTGGAGGATTAGCGTCCGTCATGCCTCGCTATGCAACCATTTTTGGAATTATGATGATGGCATCGGTCGGTTTACCGCTTACCATCAACTTTGTGGGTGAATTTTTGAGCTTGCTTGGTTTTTATAAACAGTCTCACTCGTATACGCTCGTAGCAGGTACCGCAATTATCGTAGGTGCTATTTATATGCTCAGTGCGTATAAGAAAGCATTTTTTGGAACCGTAACGAAAGAAGAGAATAAAAATCTCAAAGATGTCAATCGTACAGAATTACTCGGTCTTGTTCCGTTGGTTGTGGTTGCAATATGGCTGGGTGTGTACCCAAAACCGCTTCTTGAACCAATTAACAACAGTGTTGAATCGATTGTGCAATTGATGCATGATAAAGCACAAACAACGGAAGCTAAACAACGCATCCCTGATCTTGCCCATTCGGCAGGATTGAATTCAATGCAGGAGGCACACTAATGTTAGAGCCAATTTCGATTTCGTTAGCCTCACTCAACATTACGACGATGGCTCCTATGTTGATTGCCATTGTCGGAGCATTGGCTATTTTGTGTATTGATTTAGTGAAAGAGGGTCTCCACAAATCTTTCTATGTCATGGTAAGTTTACTTTTCTTATTGCTTGATTTGGGAGCGGTTGTTGATTTTGGAAATGTTTTCCTTAAAAACGGTACCGTTCTTGGTATGTTTGATATGATGCTTATTGATGGTCTTGCTATTCTTTCACAGATCATTATTGTGGCGGGCTCCATGCTCTTTATCCCTTTGGCGCTCACGTCTAAGCGATTTCATGAGTATAACTATCCGGAGTATTTTGCCCTTTTCTTGTTTATGATTGCAGGTTTTCAATTTATGGTTGCCAGTGATAATCTTATCTTGATTTTTGTGGGACTTGAAACCGCTTCTTTGGCATTGTATACCCTTATTGCTCTTCATAACCGATCTAAATCGTTTGAAGCAGCAGTCAAATACTTTACCATGGGAGCACTAGCAGCAGGCTTTTTTGCTTTTGGTTCGATGATTTTTTACGCGATCACTGGGTCCGTTGAAATCAACCAAATAGCAGTAGCCCTTGCAAAAGACGAGTACGTCAATATCGGTTTTGTCCTTGTTGCTGTTGTTTTCTTGTTGGCTGCTATCGGATTTAAACTCTCCATGGTTCCTTTCCATACATGGACTCCAGACGTTTATGAAGGTTCTTCTGCCGCATTAGCCGGATATATGTCGATTGTTCCTAAAATCGCGGGTTTCGTTGTTGCGATGCGCTTATTTGAATTCCTTGTCCACAGCGGAGTTGTATGGTTACAAGTTGTCCTTTATGTAGCAGTTGTAGTGACGATGACGGCATCCAATATCTGGGCATTGGTTCAAAACGATGTTAAGCGAATGTTGGCATACAGTTCTATTTCCCATGCGGGTTTTGTTATGGCTGCAATTTTGATTGGAACAACTCAAGCCAATACCGCACTTTTCTTGTATTGGGCACTGTTTAGCTTCACGAATTTGGGTGCATTCTCAATGTTGTGGGTCAGTCGTCAGAAAAATCTAATTCCGGGACAAAGTTCGGATCATCCGTATGAAAAATTTGCAGGACTTGTACATACCATGCCAATGGCTGCCATTATGATCGGCTTGTTTATGCTATCTCTTGCCGGAATTCCTCCCTTTGGTCTTTTTTGGGGTAAAATCTATATGATTGGATCTGCGGTGAGCGCCGGATATACAATTCTTGCGTTAATTATGGCATTGAACTCTGCGATTGCAGCATATTACTATCTAAAACTCATCGTCTTTATGTTTATGAAAGAGCCGATTCCTGAATATAAAAAATATTATTTGATGAATGCATCTCTGTCTCTTAAAACGATTATCGGGATTGCAGCGATTGGAACGATCTTCGCCGTATTTGCCGTCAATCCACTTTTAAAAGTCATTACATTATTTGTGTATAATAGCGGATATTAAACATTACCTGGGAGCACCAATGATACGATGGCTTTTACTGCTGCCCTTCATTTGGCTTCCATTAAATGCATTAGAACTCTCTATCCAAAGCGGTAGAGAAGCATCCCAAAATTACAGTGTTTTACATTTAAGAGATTCTTTGCCGTTTCGCTGTATTTCGAATCGGAATGATTTTGAGGAAGTTATTGCCATTGAGTGCAACAGCACGAAAATGCGTTCACTTCCTCCCCTTCTAAACGCTCACTTTACCATCACACAAACACCCACTTCGATTATTATCAAACCTAAAACGAAAATAGCCCTTTTCCCAGTTGGATTTGATTTGCTGCATGATTCTCAAATCTATTCTTCGGATCTAAAAAGAGTCAATCACTGGACGATTGTAGGATATACCAAAGAATTACCAATGCTAGGAAAGGAAAAATCCAATCCTGATGCCATTAATATTCCGATGAAGCTGTCTAAAGAGAGTTTTCCTTTTGTAGGAGGGCTGGATCTTAAAGGCAATCCAATAAAGATGAAAAGCGTTCAAGACGTTAATGACTACATGGATCTCAAAAAAGCGTATAAGGTAAAAGATTATTCCAAAGTACTCTTTTTAGCGCGCGATGCACTTAAAAAACATCCTACGACTATCTTTGCAAATGAGCTGATGCTTTATCAGCTGCGTGCATTACATTATTTAGGGCAATATGAGCCATTATTAACCCTCTCAAAGCAGTTTGTACGCCAGTATTCAAGTGACCAAAATATTGCCGAGGTGTTAGCATACACCGCGCATGCTCATGGTGAATTGGGGCAAAATATTGATTCGGATTATTTTTATGACCGACTATTTACGGAACACGAAGAAGATCCTTTTTCGGAAAAAGGGATGTATTTTAAAGCAAAACAATTAGGAGTTCAAGGGAGTCCTAACAAAGCTGCAAAATATTACCGTGAGGCATTGTATCGGACCAAAGATGTGAATTTAGCCTCCGCATGTGCGTTTGAATTAGCACGTATAGAGATGGGTGGAGCAAATCCGGAAAAAGCAAAAGAGTACATTGACAAAATAACACGGGTGAATCCTGAATATTTTACCGAAGTACGTCCTGAAGCTGAAAAAATGATAGATGTTTTGGAAGGTCACAAGGATCCTCTTACGGCTGCAAAAATCATACAAAGCCTCATTAAAGGTGTTCTTCCCAAATCGCCAGATCATGAAGCCCTCCTTAAAAAATTAGGTGAATTGTATGCTCAAGGGAATAAAAAAGCTCAAGCTCTTGAAGCTTTTAATGAGTACATAAAACTTTTCCCGTACGGTGATGGGATTGCAGAAGTACGACGCTCTAAAGATGGTTTATTTTTTGAAAAAGAGGAAGTAAACGCAGAGAAAGAGATAAAAAAATACGACGATCTTATTGAGCGCTATGGAAATGATTCTATTGGGCGAAAAGCGTTGTATAAAAAAGCTCAACTCTTATTCAAAGAGGGAAAATTCGAAGCAATACTTGAGATGGAAAATGAACTTTATAAGCTGGATACAACAGCATATCCTGAGAGTAATACTCTTATTTCTAAAAGCGCTATTGAAACTACCAAGAAAAAACTCCAAAACGGTAAATGTGCTGAAGCGCTTTCAATGCAAAAAATGTATCGCATTAAACTTTTGCCGCAGTGGGATGGGTTAACCTTTGAATGTGCCCTTAAAATGGGAAATTTTCCGGTAGCCAAGTCTTTAGCCCAAACGCACAGTAAATCTAAAAATATAAAAGAGAAACAGGTGTGGCTAAATCGTTTGGCGAAAACGCATTTTGCATTGGGTGAATACGCTCAGGCTTTGCGTGTAGGAAAAGATGTTATTGCCTTGTTGGAAATAGAAAAAAATCCACCTCTCAATGAGATCTATCGCACAATGTTTGACAGTGCGCAGCGCAGTTCGGATGATGTAGGAATGATAAACTATATAAAAGGGTGTGAGGGTGCTTTTGGAATTGCTTTTAATGACATAGAACGGTATTCGCAGATGGTCTCACTGGGATTAAAGAGAAAAGATGAGGCAATGGTACAAAGTTATTCCAGCAAGGTTATGGCATTGCAAAAGCGAACCGCAACGCGTACGCAGTCTCCGTTCATTGAGTTTACTCTCGCGCAATCGTTGATGAATCAAGAAAAAAATAAAGAGGCTTTGGCAGTTTTGAAAGGGTTGAATACACTTAAAATGAATTCTGAAAAGAAGTCGCGTCAACAGTATCTTATTGGCTCATTGGCGATGAAAATGGGAAATAAAACCGAAGCAAAAGCAGCATTTAACAGCAGTATGAAAGCAGATAAAACATCGGCATGGGGAAAACTGGCTAAGGATGCGTTAGGATTGTTGTAGCCACTGCATACAACTCTTTGACTGATCCATTAGTAACATGCTCGAATTGATTTGCATTAAAAGTTTGTTGACGTTTTGCGAGTTGCGAGGTGTGGGTTGAAATCTCTTCGATAAGTGTTTGTTTATCAATCTTTCCATCCAAAAACTCTAATGTTTCGAGTATTCCGATTGCTTTCATGCTGTTGGGTGCTCTTCCATAAAGCCGCTCAAGTTCTGCCACTTCATCAATCAAACCTGAGCGCACCATTTTTTGTGTCCGCATCGCTATGCGTTCTCGTAAAAGCGGACGCTCAATCTCGATGTTAAGAATAGGGCAATGGGTGATAATGCTCTTGGGCGGATGTGCCGCAAACCATTGCGAAGGCGGCGTTGAGGTTTGGAGATAGAGATGGAGCATTTTTTCGATCCGATACGAATCATTAGGGGTAATCTTGATCATGGTAATCGGATCAACTTCGGATAAAAAACGGTGTGCCATCTCAAGATCACGCAACATTTCAGCAGCAACGCATTTGGTTTCATCGGTAATTTCAGGGACGTACGACAATCCATCAATCATACTTTTGAGATAAAAGCTGCTTCCTCCGACAAGTATAAGGTTTTTCCCTTGCAACGTTGCAGCTTCATACGCACGGTGATATTCGTCTATAAAGGTAAAAACCGTTGCGGTTTCATTGGGAGCAAGACAATTAATCCCAAAATGCTCAACACTTGCAAGCTCATCATGAGAGGGTTTTGCGGAAGCTATGTCAATTTCTTTGTAGATACTCAAGGAGTCAATGGAGAGGATGAGAGCGTTATGCTCCTGTGCAAGCTGTAGAGCAAGAGCACTTTTTCCTGAGGCAGTAGAGCCGATGAGTGCGAGTTGTTTCATGAGAGACATTATATCTCAAAGTGAATTTACGATAAAATAAAAAAAACGTCATTCCCGCTAAGGCAGGAATCAAGCTATCTTTTAAGATGGATCCCCGGATCTACCCTAAAGGGCACGTGAAGTCCGAGGATGACGAAGATTTAAAGGGTATGAGTGAAGAGAATCGCCAAACGTTTACGAGATTTTAATGAACTGGTGATGTTTCAGCACTCCGTTTTCTCTCTCCCTTTTATTTTTATTGCAATGGTAGTATCTGCGGATGGATGGTTTGGATTTAAACTTCTTATTTTAGGGGCATTAGCGGCAATCAGTGCTCGTAATACTGCCATGGGATTTAACCGTTACGTAGACAGAGCGTATGATATGCACAACCCTCGTACTGCCAACCGCCCCAGTGTTGATGGGAGACTAAGGGGTAGCTCTATCGCTATTTTTACCCTCATTAACGCACTGATATTTATCGGCGTTACGTATATGGTGAATGATTTGGCATTTATGGTCAGCGTTCCGGTTCTTATAATTTTGTTGAGCTACTCCTATTTTAAACGTTTTAGCTCCATGGCACATATCGTATTGGGAATCTCCTTGGGACTTGCACCGATGGCAGGAGCCATTGCTGTGAGTGCATCCGTACCGTTATGGTCGATTTATCTCAGTCTTGGAGTAATGTTTTGGGTAGCAGGATTTGATTTATTGTACTCATTGCAGGATATGGAATTCGATATTACCAACAATCTTCATTCGATTCCTTCCCGTTATGGGAGCAGTGTAACACTCAATCTCTCTCTGGTGTTTCATTTTTTAACCATTATTTTCTGGGGATTATTTGTGGCAGCTGCCAATTTGGGAAGTGTTGCCCAATTGGGCATCTTTTTGTCGATTCTTATGTTAGGATATGAACATTATTTGGTTCGTAAAGATTTTACCAAAATTGACCGAGCCTTTTTTACGATTAACGGGTATTTAGGGTTTGTATTTTTTGGATGTGTAATTTTAGATAAGGTGATACGATGAGCAATGTACGATTAGTAGAAGCCTCTTTAGAGATAACCTACGATCTCCTAGAAGGAAACGAAGATACGTTTGAAAAAGAGTTCAATCGTAATGATGATCACAATGATGATGCAATAGGGCAATGGCTCAGAAGTGCGAAAGTTAAAGGAGATACCAGTGAAAGTGATCCTCTAGTATTAAATTTAATGGTTGAGTTATTTCGAAAAATGGATCGTCTGGAAAATCTTATTTTAGGAAAGACATCTAATCGTATTGCACTTAAAATAAACGGAACAATTGAAAAAATTGGTTTGGAGCATTTTGAGCTCTCTCAACCCATTTTGGAAACGTCTAAGCTCTATTATGGACGGGTTGAATTACCGAATTTGCTGCATCGGGAAACCCCGATGTATTTTGAAGCACTTTCTCCGACGTTAGCAAAAATCACCCGAATGCACGTCAAAGACAGCAATGAATGGGCGATTTACATGACGGCACGTGAACGAAGTATGATCCGCCATTTAAAAGGACTTGAATGACATTGGGGATCGAATTAGTCCTAATTGCGCTGGCTGCTTTGGTTCTTGGGCTTATTTATTATTCGGTGACCAAAGAAAACGAGACCAGTAGCCGTCTTCGTGCCATTGTACACGCCGTCGAAGAGTTGCACCGAGAAGTATATAAAATAGATAAACGCCTCACTGCGGAGATGGAGATTCTCACATCCCTACAAGAAAGTGCGCCCGAAACATCCCAAAGAGCATACGAGCAGCGCGGTCATGATATGAATGAGCTCTCCGTACCGATTATGGAGTCATTAGGACACATCGAGGGGGCATTTGGAGCCTACAAAGAGAAAACAGAAAACCGTCTGCGCTATTTGGAAGAGCGTATTCGTAACTTATCACTGCCAACATCCATAAGCGGTTTGGATGATGAAAAAGTGATTAGCCGTTATAACCAAGGGTTAGAAGTAGATATGATTGCAAAAGAGTTGCGATTGTCAAAAGCAGAAGTAGAATTTGTACTAAAGATAAATCAACTGAGATAGTATTTTATTGAATTTGATTTATTAAATTGAAAGTAAGTTGTGAGGAGAATCTATAAAATGGTGCGCCCGAAGGAATTCGAATCCCTGACCGCCGGTACCGCAAACCGGTGCTCTATCCAGCTGAGCTACGGACGCACATTAAAGAGAACGAAATTATAGCCCATAAAGCTTAAAGGCTATTTAAACGCACTTTAGTCTTTATTCTTTCGTGCGGCAACGTCTTTTAAGAAGCTTTCCAAGTCGTATTTAAGACGGTATTGTGGAGTTAAAATATGGATAAGAATATCACCCAAATCAATAGCAACCCAATCGCCGCTTTCGTCAACGTACAAAAACTGTTCTTCAGGTTTAAGTCCTCTTTTGAGGTGATCAAGTAACGCGATGGTATGACGCTCCCCTAATGATGATGCAAGGACAACATAGTCAGCGAAATAGTCACTGCCGATGAGTTCAAATACTTCGATGTTTTCTGCTTTGTTCATATCGAGAATAGAACTGATTTTTTCAATTCGTGGGTTCATAATGTTCCTTATAGTATGTTGTAATGTCATTTTCGATTTCCTCATCCAGTCCAAGAGAACCAAACGAGTGGCGAAAATCGGTTGAACTAACCCCCTCATTTACAGGGAGGGTGATCATTTCGTTGGGAATGGGTATTCCGTCTCGAGAGGCTACGACAAACGTCACCATCGTGCGCAGTGTGTCAATATCGCGCCACTCTTGGAGCGTTACTAAATTATCGGCTCCGATGATTACATAGAGCTTGTCACATGTTTTCGCGTAATGACGTACGGTTTCAATCGTATAAACGCTTCTGTGTTGGTCAATCTCAAATGAGCTTATCTCAATTTTTGGAGTTGATACAAATATCTTTTGTAACCAACGTAACCGCTGTATACCATCGGCACTCACGGAGGGCTTAAACGGGTTTTTAAATGCCGGAACGATAATAAGCTTATCAATCTCCAGTATTTCAAGTGCTTTAAGTGCTACACGTACATGCCCGATATGAGGTGGATCGAAACTACCGCCATACAGAGCAATGTTCATCTATAACTTCTTTTAAACGAAATTATAACCGATTTTTGGTAAAATCCTCTTATTATGATAACAAGGGAAATAGTTTTATGGCGTTAAAAATCGCTATCAATGGATTCGGTCGAATAGGACGCTGTGTAACTCGCCTTATTGCCGGACGTGAGGATGTGGAATTGGTTGCCATTAATGACATGGCATCCATAGAAATGATGTGCTATCTTTTACAAAATGATTCCGTGCATGGGCAATTTAATGCAGTTTCTGTCATCGACACACAGTATCTCAAAATTGGTTCGGATAAGGTTCGTGTATTTTGTGAAAAAAATCCGGAAAATCTTGATTTTGGAGCATGCGGTGCTGATGTGGTTTTGGAGTGCAGCGGATTATTTTTGACGGGTGAAGCAACGCGTCATCATTTGGGCAAAGGGGTCAAAAAAGTGATTCTCTCTGCCCCTACTCAAGATGCGCAAATCCCCACGTTTGTATTGGGTGTAAACGAACATTTGTACCAAGGTGAGGATATAATTTCCAATGCTTCGTGTACAACGAACTGTTTAGGACCGATTGCTCGGATTTTAGACGAAGAGCTGGGCATTGAAAAAGGGTTGATGACGACGATTCATGCGTATACAAACGGACAAGCGATCATCGATACGGCACACGCGCAAGACAAGCGCCGTTCTCGCGCAGCAGGGGTCAATATGGTTCCCACAACGACGGGTGCGGCAAAAGCGATTAGTTTGGTTCTCCCAAATTTAGAAGGAAAACTGCACGGTCAAAGTGTTCGTGTTCCTACGCCGGATGTGTCGATGGTGGATTTGAATGTAGTTGTTTCAAAAAAAACGACGAAAGAAGAGATCAGTGCTCTTTTCAAATCGTATGCCAACGGTTCAATGCGCGGGATTTTAGAAATTGATGAGCGGTATCGTGTGTCGCAGGATTTTGTAGGATCATCTTTTAGTGCTACAGTTGCAGATGATTTGATCCAAGTCATCGACGGAGATTTGATCAAGATTATGGCATGGTACGATAACGAATGGGGATATTCGAATCGATTGATTGATATGGCATTGTATATTACCAACACCAAAGGAGTAAAATGAAACTGTTAAGCATAAAAGAGTGTGACGTATTTCAGAAAAAAGTATTTATTCGTTGTGATTTTAACGTCCCTATGGACGATTTTGGCAATATTACGGACGATCGCCGTATCCGTTCAGCGGTTTCAACGATCAAATATTGTCTCGATCAAGAGTGCGCGATTATTTTAGCGTCCCATTTTGGTCGTCCAAAAGCGGGTGTGTTTAGTCCGGAAGATTCTCTCTCGCCTGTAGCACGAAGACTTCATCAATTGCTGAAAGTGGATGTTGTATTAGCATCTGATGTCATTGGAGAGGATGCAAAAACACGTGCTTCCAATCTCGCTTGCGGAGAAGTATTATTACTTGAAAATCTTCGATTTGAAGCAGGAGAAACCAAAAATGATCCTGAGTTGAGTGCTTCATTGGCTGCATTAGCTGAGGTATATATCAATGATGCCTTTGGTGTCAGTCATCGTGCTCATGCTTCAGTGGCAGGAATAACGGAGCATTTTGACAATGCGCACAAAGCAGCAGGATTTTTACTTCTCAAAGAAATTGAATTTTTTGATACGTTGCTAGAGCATC
Source organism: Pseudomonadota bacterium (assembly GCA_043797085.1). Taxonomy (GTDB): domain Bacteria; phylum Campylobacterota; class Campylobacteria; order Campylobacterales; family Sulfurimonadaceae; genus Sulfuricurvum. The sequence continues at coordinate 95,360 of JAZDQA010000001.1, forward strand.
CGGTTCGTCCTTTTGCCGCTATAGTGGGAGGTTCTAAGGTTTCGGGAAAACTTGAAGCATTAGTCAATCTTTTACCGCGTGTGGATAAAATTTTGATCGGCGGCGGGATGGCGTTTACCTTTTTAAAAGCCTTGGGATACAACATCGGGAATTCTCTGGTCGAAGATGATTTGCTCGGTGAAGCAGAAAAAATCATGCTTGAAGCAAAACGTTTGGGTGTTAAGTTTTATTTGCCGGTTGACGTTTTGGCGGCAGAAAAGTTCAGTGCGGATTCTCATGTACGGATGGTAAGTGCGCAAGAAATTCCAGATGGCTGGATGGGGCTTGATATCGGGTATGCTACGGTAGAGTTGTACCGTGTCGTGCTTGAAGATGTTGAAACCGTATTGTGGAATGGTCCTATGGGCGTATTCGAGATCGAAAAATTTGCCAAGGGATCGAATCGCATAGCGCATATCGTAGCAGAAATGAACGCAACGACCGTCGTTGGCGGTGGAGATACAGCGGATCTGGTACAGCGTGTGGGCGTGGATGAAGAGATGAGTTTTATCTCGACAGGCGGCGGTGCGTCACTGGAACTATTAGAGGGTAAAGTGCTCCCGGGCGTAAAACCTTTGATGAAATAAAAGGATAGTGTCATGATACTTTGTGCCAATTTTAAAGCCAATAAAACGAGTCAAGAGACTAGAGCATACATGGCGGTTGTTGAATCGTTTGTCTCTGCCAACGAAATCGACGATACGGTTATTGTTTTCCCTCCTTTTACTGCATTGGAACACATTCCTAGAAATGTTCTGATCGGAGTTCAAAATGCGTATCCGGTTGCTAATGGAGCGTTTACAGGTGAAATTGCATTGGAGCAACTGGAAGAATTTGACATTAAAACGATTCTTATCGGTCATTCTGAGCGTCGTCATATTTTGGGCGAAACGCAAGAACAAATTGCGGCAAAATTCCGTTTTTTCGCAAGCCAAGGATTTGTCATCGTCTATTGTGTCGGTGAACCTCTTGGTATTAGACAGCAGGGTGATGAAGCATTGATGAGCTACATCGAGGCACAATTTGATGGGATTGATCTGAGTTATTCTGATCTTATTTTGGCATACGAGCCGGTATGGGCTATTGGAACCGGATTAACACCTACGAATACACAAATCGAAGCCGTACATGCTGCTTTACGTCTAAAAACAACCGCTCCATTACTGTATGGTGGAAGTGTCAAAGTAGACAATGCAGGTGAAATTATGGCACTGAGCAATGTGGACGGTGTTTTAGTGGGTTCTGCATCTTTAAGTGCGCATGATTTTTGTGAGATGATCGCGCAAGCGGCAGAGTTGGCAAAATAAGTATTAAGTGGAAGAACTTAAAATAGCACGCAAGCGTGCGTGGGCTTCCTGCCGAAGGAAACTCAGCGTTAGCGTAGCCAAGAGGGATTTTATTCCTCTGGCGTATAAAACGACATAGGAGTTTAAATGATAATGCAAGGTAAAAAAGGTCTAATCGTAGGATTGGCAAATGATAAATCTATCGCGTACGGTATCGCTCAAGCACTGCATGCCCAAGGTGCGCAAATGGCGTTTACCTATCTCAATGATGCGTTAAAAAAACGGGTAGAACCAATTGCAGAGGCTTTTAACAACTCTCCTGTTTATAAACTGGATGTTTCAGACGAGAATGATATGGATGCGATTGCGGCATTGGTTGCAGCGGATTTTGGTCAAATCGACTTTTTGGTTCACTCGGTTGCGTTTGCTCCCAAAGAAGCATTGACCGAAGGGTTTATGAAAACCAGCAAATTGGCATTTCAAATCGCGATGGATATTTCAGTCTATTCGTTTATTGATCTTACAAACCGTCTTGAGAGCGTTTTGGCTCCCAAAGCATCGATCATCACTCTAAGTTATCTCGGTGGACCAAAATACATCCCGAACTATAATGTCATGGGAGTTGCAAAAGCAGCACTTGAATCCAGTGTCCGTTATATGGCGGTAGAACTGGGTGCATCCAAAGGGCAACGTGTCAATGCCATCAGTGCAGGACCTATCAAAACTCTGGCCGCAAGCGGTATCGGCGATTTCAAACAAATTCTAAACTGGAACGAATCAAACGCACCATTACGCAAAAACGTCACCATCGAAGAGGTTGGAAATTCGGCAATGTATCTGCTTAGTGATCTCGCAAGCGGTGTCAGCGGTGAAGTTCATTACGTCGATGCGGGTTACAGCATCATGGCAATGCCAGCGGTAGAAAAAAACGAAGAAGGTAAAACCGTTTTTGTGTGGGAGAATAGAGAGTAACGTCACGTCATGTAACGTTACGAAAAGTTACTTTCCTATTATTGGCATCCTTTCTAATTTTTCTACATTTGAAGCCTCTTTGGGCTTCCCTTCATTTAGTTTTGCTTGTTTCTCATGATACGCTTTCCATTTATCCGCATATTTTTGTAATGTAAACGATGTTTCATCCGCAGGCTCAGTCACAACTTCTTTGGTGGTTGTGACTACTTTTCCATCAGGAGTTGTCGTTGTTTCAGTAGATGGTGCAGCAGTCATCGGTGTCCACTCTTCTTTTAACCACTTGTCTAATGATCGCTGCATGGCACCTCCCTCGGATGCGGCAGTATCACTGGGTGAAACAGTTTGCAGATTATTGTTTTGAGAGGGCGCAACACCCGTAGTGTTGGCAGCGCATCCGCTTAAAACAAGAGCCGATAATGCAGTGTAAAGATACGATTTTGCTTTTATTCGCATGAATTTCCTTTGATGGTAAAGTTATTATTTTGAAGTAAACCAAACTATACCACAAAGTAATGCAGAATGGTTTGATACGGTATAAAAGTAAATACGACAAAATTGTTAGGATTACTTTTTAGAGAATTTATATTAGGTAAACGAATAGTAAATATTTTTTTGGAATAACAGCGTAATTTAAGATTTCCAGCGTTACAATAAACCCGACGAAACAAAACAGGGGTAATCCCCAAAGTCAAGTTTTATTTAAGGAGAATCAATGAAATTAGTAAAAATGAGCCTCGTGGCAGCAATGGTGATGGGCGCAAGCGCATTCGCGATCGACAATGTAAAAATTAGCGGTGATGCTAAACTTTTCTACGGCACTGATGACCAAGGTACTGCAGGTCTTTTAGATAAAGCTTCTAGCTATGCAGATACAGCCGTTCGTCTTGGTGCAACAGGTGATCTTGCAAAAGGTATCTCTTTCGGTGTTACGGCTAATGCAGTAAGTACATTAGGTCTTGAAAATAACCTTGTAGCAAATACATGGACTGGTGCTCATAATGCAGCTGTAGAAGATCACATGTGGGTTAGTGAAGCATGGATGGCAGCAACTATGGGTAAAACTACCGCTAAAGTCGGTCGTATGGCTCTCGATACTCCATTAGCTTTCTCTGAAACATGGTCAGTTGCAGCAAACACATTTGATGCAGCAGTATTGATTAACCAAGATCTTCCTGATACAACTTTGGTTGGTGCATGGGTTGGTAAAAGTAATGGTGTAGATGCTGCTAATGCGTCTGCAAGTGCAGCAGACAGAGATGGTATTATGCGTGATGGTGCTGCATTTGGTGATTTTGCTTTAGAGGGTGCTTATGCAGCTGCTATCGTAAACAACTCATTTAAACCTCTTGTTGCACAAGCATGGTATTACAATGTTGTAGACGTTGCAGATGCTTATTGGTTGCAAGCTGATTGGGATTGCCAATTGGTTAAAAATGTAAAAGTTGGCGTTCAATATGCTAATATGTCTCCAAAAGGAACTGGTATTGTAGTTGCTGGGACTGCTAATGATTCTTCGGCTTATGCAGTTAAAGTTGCTTTCGCAGGTGTTAAGAACCTAAATGTTTCTGCTGCATATTCAGATGCGGATAAAGATGGTGGTTTAAAAATTCAAAACGTAGCTGCTTCAGGTCAATCTAAATTATATACTGAATCATATTGGAGCTATGGCTTCGTAGGTGCTCCTGATGCTACATCTATGAATCTTACAGCTGAATATACTGCTGAAGATATCGCAAAATTCGGTGCTTACTATACAAGTGTAAATAATGGTGCTGCTGCTTCTGCGGGCGATTTAGATGAACTTGCACTTACTGCAACTAAATCTTTTGGACCATTGGATGCAACTTTGGCTTATATCAATACAGAAGCAAATGCTGTTTCTAGTTACAATACTGTACAAGCATACTTAACTCTTAACTTCTAAGAGTTTTTTTCTTCCGTCATACCCGTGTATAGGGTATGGCACTCTCCTTGACTCCATTTCTTTCATCCGTTATAATCAATTTATGAAATATTTATTACGTTCTCTTGCATATACATTTTTAATGCTTTTTCTTATTTCCCTTATCTCTTTTGGCGTAATGCACGCAGCACCCAACAGCTTTATGGGCGGTGAGCTAAATCCCAATATGACTCCTGAGAACATTGCACTGCTCAAAGCTATTTATGGTCTCGATAAACCATTGTTTCAACAATATGTCGATTGGGTGGTAAATCTAGCACAGCTTAATTTCGGAATATCGTTTGTTAGTGGTGAGCAAGTGAGTGAGGTGGTGACGCAACGGCTTCCTGTGACACTGTGGTTGAATATGATTGCTTTGGTAGTGACGTTTGGTATGTCGTTATGGTTGGGTATACGTGCGGCATTGCGTTATGAACGTCTCAGCGATCATGTTATTAGCCAGTTTTCACTTCTTAGCTTTGCGATGCCTTCGTATTATTTGGCATTGGTATTGATGATGATGTTTAGCGTGACGTTGGGGTGGTTTCCGATCAGCGGATTGCATTCACTTGAGCAGCCAACAGGGATTGGATATTACATCGATATGGCATGGCATTTGGTCATACCCATATCGGTGATGGTTATGACGGGTGTGGGGAGTTTGGTGTTGTATATCCGTTCTCTCACGCTCGAAATTCTCAAAAGCGATTATGTCTATTTTGCACGTGTGCGCGGGATAAATGAGAAAACGATTATTCGTTATTACATCCTCCCCAACCTTTTGCCTCCGATTGTGACGATGCTGGGACTTTCTCTTCCGGGACTTATCGGTGGATCGGTGATATTGGAATCGATTTTTGGTATAGAGGGGATGGGGCAGCTTTTTTATGCCAGTGCTATGAGTCGGGATTATCCGGTGATTATGGGGATTTTGATGATGAGTGCGTTTTTAACATTGATCGGCAATCAGGTTGCGGATGCGGTTTTGTTGAAGTTGAATCCGTTTGTGAAAAGATAATTCTTAATACTGTATCCCTCGAATTACCCAAAGCCAGCTTTTTTGGCATACCTGCCAAAATAAGTTGAGCGATTATGAGAGGGATGATTTTCTTTTGTTTCTTTTCTTATGAAAAAGAAAAGAAAGTTAACTTTTAATTTCCGAACAACGCCTCAAGAGAACCAATACCCTCTTTTTTCTCCTCGGTAGAACCAGCACTTTCCCCTTGCTCTTTGAGTTCGATGATGTAACCCGTCAGCATGGATGCAAGACGGATGTTGATACCGCTTTTTCCGATAGCTTTGGATTTTTGGTCACTTGGGAGAGTGACGATTGCTTTTCGCTCACCGTTTTCATCTTCGGTAACACTGACTGCGCTGATGATAGCAGGACTCATGGCGCGAGAGATGAACAGCTCAGGAGATGCGCTGTACTCGATACAGTCAATGTTTTCACCGCAAAGCTCTTCGCTTACTGCGTTGATACGAACTCCGCGAACACCTACGGTTGCACCGATTGGATCGATTTGAGGTCGGTTGGTGTAAAGGGCGATTTTGGCACGCTCACCCGGGATACGGGCACATTTTTCGATGACAACGATACCGTCTTTGATCTCAGGGACTTCCAGTGCCAGAAGCTCTTCTAAAAATTTAGGTGCAGTACGGGAAAGTTCCATGGAGATACCAACAACTTTATCTACATTGACACGACGTACGATGGCGCTGACGACGTCACCGACTTTGAATTTTTCACCTTTGATACGGCTTTTCATCGGCAATACAGCACGTATCTCATCGATTTCGATAGTCGTGTTTTGGTCATTATCGACGCGCGTCACACGACCGGAAACGATTTGGTTGATTTTATTTTTGTATTTATCGTACAGTTCATTTTCGACAAGGCGCTGAATATGAAACTCGATTTCGCGGTGGAGTGTAGCAAATGCACTTCGACCGTAGGTTTCAAGCTCATGCTCCATTTGAAGCTGATCGCCGATTTCGGCTTCATCATCGATCTCTTTTGCTGCGGTGATGCTCATGTAAGCACCGGCAGAATCGCCCTCAAGCTGAGGGGCATCATCGGCAATAACCGTGATGACTTGACGAAGTTTTACTTGTTTGGTTCGATCATCAATATCTGCTTCAAACGCGAACGTCGGATTGATAAGACGTTTTGCAGTTTGGATAAAGGAGGTTTTGATGGCCTCTGTGACATTTTCACGGTTGAGACCTTTTTCACTGGCAATTGAATCAATAATATCTAGCATATTTTCCATAGGATTATCCTCTTATTTGGGTAGATCATAAAAAAATAAAGGGTTATAAAGGGAGCTTTTTTATGAAGAATAGACAGTATACAAAAAAAACGCTTAATAGGATATTTATTGAAACACCGATATAATCCAAAATCATATAAGAACTCTATTCAAGGGATACACCAATGGAACTAAAATTTGCACGCACTGAGCTTGACGCAAAACCAAAAAAAGTTGATTTGAAAAAAATCACTGAAATGGTCGAAAAAAACAACTCGCTTATTCTCTATTTTGACCGTGAAAATTCACACAAAGATCTTCTTGCATTGCAAGATCACTTCGAGGGTGAAGGCAAAAGTTTTTACATGCGCGAAGTGAAGTTCGGACTTTCTGCAAGTGAATACATGTATGAGGTTCACATCTTATAATGTCTAAAAAACTTTTTATCGAGACGCTCGGATGCGCGATGAACGTGCGCGATTCGGAGCACATGATTGCAGAGCTTAATGCACGTGAGGGGTATGAACTTACTACCGATGCACGCGAAGCGGATTTGATTCTCATTAACACTTGTTCGGTTCGTGAAAAACCGGTACATAAGCTTTTTTCGGAGCTTGGAGTATTTAAAAGGTTGAAAAAAGCGGATGCCAAAATCGGTGTGTGCGGATGTACGGCGTCTCATTTGGGTAAAGAGATCATCAAAAGAGCACCCTATGTCAATTTCGTTCTCGGTGCTCGAAATGTCTCAAAAATCGGTGACATCATTCACAAAGACAAAGCGGTTGAAGTTGAGATCGACTATGACGAATCTCAGTTTGCGTTTAAAGATTTCCGTGCCAGTACTTATAAGGCGTACATTAACATTTCTATCGGATGCGATAAGCAATGTACCTTTTGTATTGTCCCCAAAACGCGCGGTGATGAAATCTCTATTCCTGCGGATTTGATCGTCGGTGAAGCACGTCGTGCAGTTGAAAATGGGGCGAAAGAGGTCTTTTTACTGGGTCAAAACGTCAACAATTACGGTCGCCGTTTTTCAGCGGATCAGGAAAAAGTGAACTTTAGCGAGCTTTTGCGTCGTGTCAGTGCGATAGAAGGGTTGGAGCGTATTCGTTTTACTTCTCCTCATCCGCTTCACATGGACGATGAGTTTATCGAAGAGTTTGCCCGCAATCCTAAAATCTGTAAATCAATGCACATGCCATTGCAAAGCGGTTCAACGGAAATACTCAAAGCAATGAAGCGCGGATACTCTAAAGAGTGGTTTCTAAACCGTGCAGCAAAGCTTCGCGAGATGGTTCCTAATGTCAGTATCAGTACCGATATTATTGTGGCATTTCCCGGTGAAAGTGATGAAGATTTTGCTCAAACGATGGAGGTCTTGTCTCAGGTTCGTTTCGAACAGGTGTTTAGTTTTAAATACTCTCCGCGTCCTCACACCGAAGCCGAAGCGTTTACGAATGCTGTAGATTCTGAGGTGGCATCGGCACGGTTGCATACGCTGCAAGCGCATCATGACAGTATTCTCGATGAGATTTCCCTTAGCAATAAAGGTAATATCGTTGAAGTCTATTTCGAGGAACTTCGCAATGACGGATACATCGCAGGACGCACCGATAACAATGTCGGAGTGAAAGTAAAAGGGAGTGAAGAGTGGCTGGGTAAAATAGCCCGTGTGAAAATAACGGAGGTTTCCAGAACAGTTCAATACGGGGAAATTATTGTTTAAGAAATTTTTCCGCGCCTTTGCCCTTGCGGCACTTCCCTTTATCGGGTCATTACTAGTCCGATTCATTTATGTAACCTCCAAAAAACGTTTTTATCTCCCTCCTGCAATTGGGAATGAACCGGTAATTTTTGCATTCTGGCATTCGGATCTTTTGATGCAAGCGTATGTCTACTATCAGCTTCGCCCTATTCCAAAAATCAAGGTTCTTATCAGTGAGCATTTTGACGGGAAAATAATAGCGGCTGTCAGTCATTTTTTTAAGCTGGGTACGATTCATGGTTCAACAACCCGTGGAGGGGCAAAAGTCCTTATCCAAGCCTTAAAAGCCCTCTCGCAAGGGTATGACATCGGAATCACTCCTGATGGTCCCAAGGGTCCACGCTACAGTGTTGGTGATGGAGTTGTCATCATGGCACAAAAACGTCATGCCAAGGTGATTGTTTTTCATTGTCGTCCTAGCCGTTACTGGCAGTTTTCAAGCTGGGACCGTTTTGTGGTCCCAAAGCCTTTTGGAACATTAGAGTTTTATGCCTCTGAACCCATCGATTTAGAGGGGTTGGAGATGGAAGAGGCGAAAACTCTTCTCAAAGAACATTTGATGAAACATGCATTATGAGTATTGCGTTATTGCATCACGATAAAGAAGCATTTTTAAAATACCTTGATGGGATGAGGGGATATTCTCCCCTGACGATACGCAGTTACGAAAATTCTATCAATCAGATGTTTGATAAGGCTGATATTAATGAAGAGGACGGAATGCTCAAGATTAATTTGACTCGTCTTCGACTTTATATTTCTCCTTTAAGTGTCAAAACAATCTCCGCTAAACTCAGTGCCATACGTAGTTTTGTTAAATATTTAGACGCAATGGGCAAGGCAGTCGAGCTGCGAGGCGATGAGAGCGTGAAAGTACCGAAAACTTTGCCAAAACCCATTTCCCATGAACATATTATGAGTGCGCTAGCGCATGCAAATCCTTTTGAGAAGTTGATAATTCTATTATTGTACTCGATGGGATTGCGTATTTCTGAGCTCTCTAATCTCAAGATTGCCAATGTTGGAGAGCAATGGTGCCGTGTTTTGGGAAAGGGGAGAAAAGAACGGGATGTCCCTATGTTGCACGAAGTATACACCTTGTTTAAAGAAGCACAAGCTTCCGCCCCCTGTAAAGAATATGTTTTTGAGGAAAGAGGAGAAAAATTAAGCGAAAATAGTCTAAGATATACCCTTATCAAGGCATTTGCCGGGGTGGGTCTACGTGCCACTCCCCATCAGCTCAGACACGCCTATGCCACGGAGTTATTAAACAATGGCGCTCGAATCGCCGATGTTAGTGAATTACTCGGTCATGAAAGTATGGCTACAACACAGATTTATACGAAACTGGGGAGCGCACTAAAAATGGAAAATTATTTACATGCGCATCCCTTGTGTATTAAAGCAGAGGATTCTTAAGTGTTGGAACGATTGTTTCAAAAAATATTTGTTGCTATTGTTTCCGGCAAAGACGGCTATGATATCCAAAGTGTAGTAGTTAAAAAGAAAAAAATACTCCATAAAGAGTCTCGCCATTTTGTAGGGGACGTTCCCTCTGCCGTAATGATCCGTTATATTGATGATGTTATTGATCCGTCTCCATTTTTTTATATAAGTACATTAAATCTTCATGCAAACCAAGGGGCGTATGACGGATGTTCCAAGCCGGCTGAATATCTGCACAAGCAAGATGCTGTTGGAATTCAAACGCTTTGCCGTGATGAGAAGTGGACGCAATACGCCTCTCAAGACGCTCTTTATCAGTTGCGCTCCCATTATACTGCTACTGGACTGGATTTTATTTTTTCTCCTTTTTCAATGATTGAATTTTATTTTGCCGATAAGATTAAAAATTCTTTTGCATTGTACGCTTTTGGGATGCCGGAGCTTTTCAGTGTTGCTATTTTTGATAGCGGTAAGCTTGAATATGCGCACCATTATGCACTTGGAAGTTCTAGTGTCACTATTGATGATGAGGATTCTGAGCTGGAATTTACCTCTCCTTCATTGGAGCATGAGATGCATGAGGGGACTATTTCGTTGGATGATATAGAGGATCTTGATGATCTTGATTTGTTGGATGATTTGGACAGCTTTGGAGATATTGCGGATCTTGATGACCTCGCTGAGGTGAGCGAGTTTAGCGAAGACACTCCGACACCAGAAGAAAAACGACAAGAACGAGATAATAATACGAGCGCGGTTAAGGATGAAATCGATGCGTCGAGTGAACAGTATCAGCGCTTTGAATTTATCCAAAAAACATTGGAGCGTTTTTATGCCAGCTCGCATTGTCATAACCGTTTTGTTGAAACGGTTTGTATTGCCGATTCAAGCAGCAGCAGTGATGAATTAAAGCGTTATTTAGAAGAAGAGCTGTTCTTGAATGTATTGATTCGTAAAGTGGATGTGTGCGAAGGAATTAATGCCCTTGCGCAAGCGGAAGTGGAAGGAGTATGATGAAGTACAGCTTTATTACTCCGCGCCCCAAGCGAATTATCAGTGGTGAAATGCGATTAGCACTTTTTTTCTTTGGAGTTAATATTGCAATGATGACTCTTGCCTATCTTTTTTTGGCGTACAAAACCGCCATATTTAAAGAAAATCATACATCTTTTTCCAGCAATATGAAGAAACTTGAATACTCCACGCATACGTTGGAAGAAAAAATAGCGACCATTGAAACAGAAATAAAAAAGCATGAGCAAATTTCAACCGATAATACGGTCATGGCAGAGAGTATCCATAATATTTTTGATTTGACACCGGATAATATTACGTTAATGCGGGCTGAGTTAGAGGAAAAATCACTGATATTGTACGGAATTACTCCCAACAAAGATACCTATAATTTTATGCTCGAAGCACCGTTAAAATCGATTTTCAATCGAACGTATACGAGCTTTTATCCGATTGAAAATGGATGGTATCGTTTTGTTTCGACAAATTATTTGGATGAAGAGACCCCTGTGGAGGTTAGCGAATGAATGTACGCATTTATTATCGAACGTTTTATCTGATTTTGCTATCCATCTTGCTGCTTGTGAGTATTATCGCTTTTTCTATGTTCGTTTTAATCCCAAAAGGGAAAGAATATCGTTCGTTACGACTTGAAAATAAAAAAGAGCAAACGATTATGGACATGACGCAAGAGCGTTATGACGTAACAAAAGCAAAGCTGCAAAAGCTTGAAGAGAAGAACAAAGAGACAATTAAAGCCTATCGAACGACTTTTAATCCTGAAAAATTTACTCGGCTTAATCGGACGCAACTGCAAGATCTTTTTTTAACCGAGCTTCATGTTGCCGATCAAAATAGATCGTTTAAAGTGTATGAAGTCAATGCAACGACCAAGATTACCTCTCCCGAAGTGTTTTATAACTTTTTGGAAAAAGTAAATCACAGCGGATGGATTATAGGGGTTCATTTCCCTGTTCATTTTGAGCGGGATCAAGACCTGATTAAACTCTCTTTCATGATGAAAGTGCACCATTTTTCAGAAGTAAAAGAAGAGGATAAAGCTCATGACGTTAAAGTAGATCCAAAGCCGGTTGATGCACATCACAAAGAAGCGCATAAAGGGCATTAACCTCTATTTCATCTCTTTAGCGCGCGCATGAGCTGCTTGTATCGCCTGCATGCATCCCTCTCGAACCCCTGATTTTTCTAAGGCACCATAACCTGCGGCTGTTGTTCCTCCCGGACTCATCACGTTATCTTTGAGCAGTGCCGGATGAATGGTTTGGATAAGTTCGCCAAAGCCTTTGAAAAGACCGCGCATGAGTGTGAGGGCATCTTCACGTTTTAATCCTTCCCGTACTGCTCCATCACAAAGCGCTTCAGCGATCAGGGCAAGATATGCAGGACCGCTTCCGCTGAGAGCAGTTGCAATATCAAGCTCCTTTTCGCTGGAAAGCCATACGGCACTACCGATTGTCTCAAAGATGGTCATTGCAAAAGGTTTTACTTCACTATCGCCAACCAATGCAGTCATCGATAAAGCTTTTTCAGCAGCGAGATTTGGCATAGCGCGAACGTAGCGATGTGCGTCAATCGCGTGGAGAGATTCGAGTGATGTCCCTGCAAGAACCGAATAGAGTGCTTTTGCTTTACCTTTTAAAGAGGGAGCAATTTCTAAGAGATTGGAAGGTTTAACGCAAAGAATGATATTTTTATCATGAATAGTTGCAGTAGCGTAAAGAGTTTTTTCAATTTTTACCCCTAGTTGGGCTTCAAATTCGTCTAATTTTTTTTCATCTCGACCGATTACTTCGAGTTCATAGTTCTTTTTTAATCCTTGCGCGAGGGCGAGCGCCATTTTTCCATTTCCGATGAGGGTTATGGATACTTTAGTCATCGGTTCGATCTTTGAGATAATTTCTGATAGGTTCAGCGATACTGAACTCAGAGCTGTTATCAATAATGATTTGTGCCATTTGTCCGTTATCGGCGTTGAAAATCAAGGGTGCTGCAAAGTTGATATTTGAGTTTTCGATGGGTGTTGTAAGAATGACAATTGCATAAATAAGGAGATTACTGTTTTCGTCTATTCCCATAAGTGCTTGCAAAGAGGTTGGAATATCAAAGACGTATTCACGTAAAACAAAGGGATTGATAAGGGTGAATGATGGACCTTCTCCGGCACTCTCAAGGCGCATAAAAATATCATCGATTTTCTTGAGTTCCATTTGTTTGATAGACTCAAATCCAAGGAGTGGGAGCTTTAATTCAAATTGCATCATTACCTCTTATTAGAAATTAGTTTGATTTTAACACAAAAAAGATTCAACAATGTAGTATTAATCTCTTTTTGGTAAAATTGTCACTACTTTAATAAAAAATGGATAAGCGATGAAGATGATTCGAGGTGTGATAGCGGCAGTTGCAGTGATTTTTTTTATGAGTGGATGCGCTAGCAAAGAGTTGGATGAATACAATAAGCCCGCTGACTACTGGTATGAAAAAATGATTTCGGCGGTATCAAGCGGTAATCTTGAAAAAGCAGACAGCTATTTTAGCTCGCTGCAAAGTGAACATATCGGTTCACCGCTCCTTATTGAAGCAACCTTGATTATGGCTCAAGCGCACATGGCATACGAAGAATATTTGCTAAGCGAACACTTTTTGGATGAATACAATCGTCGTTATGCTTCACGCGAGGGGCGGGAATATTCGGAATTTTTAAAGATAAAATCGAAATTCTTGGCACTGCCTAATCCGGGGCGGGATCAAGGTCTTATCGATGAGACTTTGAAAGGGGTAAATGTGTTTCGCGCAAGTTACCCTCATTCGACCTATATGCCGCTCGTTAATACGATGGAAACACAATTGCAGCTTGCACGCGGAGTCTTAAATGATCAAATTGCTCAGCTTTATAACCGATTGGGGAAACCTAAAGGAGCAGAGTATTATCATAATATTGCCCCGGTAACATGGATTGATTCTTCTGCAATTATTCCTGCGGATATTCCGTGGTATCGAAAGATGTTTGAGGGTGATGGGTCAAGCAGTTGGTATGCGTTTATGATCCCACAAACTCGAAGTGTTGTCTCTATGGATGATAACCAAAGTAAATAAACTACAATTTAATTAGGATTTTTGATGCAATTAAGTAACTATGCCGCTTTTCCAACTACTTTGCCGGTAATTGCCGAAGACGAGCTTTTTTTATACCCTTTTATGATTTCACCTCTGTTTTTGAGTGATGAAAAAAACATTGCAGCTGCAGCAGAAGCGATCGAAAACAATTCATTGATCATCGTGTGTCCCGTAAAGCCTGAACATGAAGGTTCACGTGATGCAGATGCAGTTTATAATGCCGGAGTCATCGGCTCAATTATGCGTAAAGTCGTTCTACCTGATGGACGAATCAAGGTGCTCTTTCAAGGGCTTGCTCGTGGACATATTACGGAGATGATTCATGATAATCCATTGCGTGCAAACGTTGATCTTATCCAATCATTAAGTGTTAACGCGTTGAAAATGGACGCTATTTTAGAGATTCTACGTGAAAAAGTACGTGCTTTATCGCAAGTGAGTAACTATTTTCCTCCCGATTTACTCCGTACTATAGAGGAGAATCACGAGTATAACCGTATTGTCGATTTGATCTCTAGCTCTATCAAAATGAAAAAAGAGAATGCGTACAAACTTTTCGTCGAACGTGATCCTGAAAAACGGTTTTTGATGCTGATCGATGAGTTGATCGAAGAGACAGAATCCAATAAGCTCCAAAAAGAGATTCGTTCCAAAGTTCATACCCGTATTGAAAAAGTAAACAAAGAGTATTTTCTCAAAGAGCAGCTCAAACAGATACAAAAAGAGTTGGGCACGGATACACATCGCGAAGAAGAGATCGAAGAGTTCCGAAAAAAGCTTGAAGCCAAAAAAGACAAAATGCACGCCGATGCGTACAAAGAGACATCTAAACAGCTCGAGCGATTTGCCCGTATGCATCCGGACAGTGGCGATGCCGGGATGTTGCAGACGTATTTAGAATACGTTCTTGAAATCCCTTTTGGAGAAGAGTCCAAAAAAGCGCTTAATGTTCATGATGTTGAAGCACAGCTCAATAAAGACCATTTTTCACTTAGAAAGCCTAAGCAGCGAATTTCAGAGTATTTTTCAGTTCGTGAACTGCTGGAGTTGCGTGGTCAAGCGGATAAAGAGGGGCGTGGGGCTATTTTATGTTTTGCGGGTCCTCCAGGTGTGGGTAAAACCTCACTTGCGAACTCGATTGCGACGGCGCTTAAGCGTCCTCTTGTACGAATTGCATTGGGTGGGCTAGAAGACGTTAATGAGCTTCGAGGACACAGACGCACCTATGTGGGAGCCATGCCTGGGCGTATCGTTCAAGGGGTGATTGAAGCTAAAAAAATGAACCCGATTATCGTACTCGATGAAATTGATAAGATTGCAAAATCGCACAGGGGAGATCCAACCGCAGTATTGCTGGAGATTTTAGATCCTGAGCAAAATACACATTTTAGAGACTATTATCTTAACTTTAATCTCGATTTGAGCAAGGCTATTTTCATCGCTACGGCGAATGATGTAGGACAAATTCCTGGACCGTTGCGTGATCGCATGGAGTTTATTCCCGTCAGCTCATACACACCGCAGGAAAAATACGAGATTGCAAAACAGTATCTCATCCCGCAAGAGCTGAAAAAACACGGACTTAAAACCTCGGAACTTTCGATTTCTAAAACAGCTTTGTTTGACGTTATCGAAAAACATACACGAGAAGCGGGCGTACGTAATTTGCGTCGTCGCATAGCGGACATCGTTCGTAAGACAGCGAAAAGGATTCTCGAAGATCCAAGTACTTTAAAGGTGAGTGTAACGCTTAAAAACCTCAAAGACTTTTTGGAAAAAACAGTTTTTGAGATTGAAAAAACCGATCATATTAACCATATTGGTGTGGTGAACGGTTTAGCGTGGACAGCGGTCGGGGGAGACGTACTTAAGATTGAAGCAATTCGCATCAATGGAAAAGGGACGTTACAGCTTACCGGAAGTCTGGGTGACGTGATGAAAGAATCCGCACGTATTGCACTCTCAGTCGTGAAAACACTTATCGACACGGGCAAAATTACTGTTGATCACTCTATCATCCCTCTCAGCGTTGCAGAGCGTGAGAGCGCGATCGCTGTAGATGCCAGTGAAGTCTATAAACGTTTTGATCTGCACATTCACGTTCCCGATGGTGCAACGCCTAAAGACGGTCCGAGTGCCGGAATTGCTATGTGTACGGTTATCGCTTCGATTTTAACGGAGAAAAAAGTACGTGCTGACATCGCAATGACAGGTGAGGTATCGTTGACTGGAAATGTTCTTCCTATCGGCGGACTCAAAGAAAAGCTGATTGCGGCACATCGTGCAGGGATGAAATTAGCGCTTATTCCGCAAAAAAATTATGAGCGCGATCTCGACGATATTCCGGATGAAGTTAAAAATGTTCTTGAGATCCGTGGAGTCAGTCGCATAGAAGAGGTTTTAGCTGCTCTTTTAATCGACGTATAGTCGTATAGGCTTTAGGAGAGCCATAGAAAAACCCACGTAATTTTGGGTTGATCTTGAGTTTTCTGCACTCTTCACGAAACCCCTTATCCATAATCACATTGGTATAATAGGGGGCGATGAACGTGTATCCTTCTTCGATTGACACTACAATAGTTCTTGAAATAACACAATTTTTTTCTTTTTTTAAATCCTCTTTTTCACTGCCGCTCATAAGTGTCCCCAGCGATTTTAAATGTTGATCGATTCCATATAGGAGAGAGCGCAGATTGATCGGATTTTTACTCCAA
The DNA here is from genome assembly GCA_043797085.1 of Pseudomonadota bacterium. Classification (GTDB taxonomy): domain Bacteria; phylum Campylobacterota; class Campylobacteria; order Campylobacterales; family Sulfurimonadaceae; genus Sulfuricurvum. Next base: position 111,931 of record JAZDQA010000001.1, read on the forward strand.
TACAATCCATCACACTCTTCAAAATTGATGGTTTCGATGAGACTCTCGTTGTCTTCTTCGAGATAACGAAAACTTCGTCGCAGGGCATCAGTATGCTCACGCATCATAGGAGTGCTGAATTGATGTCGAAAACGGTTGCGAGTGTATTTCTCATCGTAATTGCTTTCATCGATAAAATGGGAGAGATTACGTTCATTTAAATACGCTTCGATCTCTTGACGATCGTGTTGGAGTAGAGGGCGTATAAGGGTAATATTTCCTCGTTTATCCATCGATTTTACACCGAGTAATTCAGGTAATCCGCAGCCGCGACACAGCTGCATCATCAGCCATTCCAAACGGTCATTGAGTTGATGGGCGGTGAGGAGATAGGTGTAGTGGTGTTTTTTTATCAGATAGTCAAAAAATTGGTATCGTTCAATACGTGCATGGTGCTCAAAATTACTGCCGTTGAGATGACAAGAGTGGACATAGCAGTGTAAGCCGTGCGATTGCGCGAGTTGTTCGGCACTGGCGGCTTCATGGTTGCTGGTAGGTCTGGCATGGTAGTTGACATGGGCAATATCAAAATCAATCTTATGCTCAAGGAGAAGATGGAAGAGGGCGGTAGAATCGACTCCACCGGAAAAGGCTAAGAGAACTTTCCCCTCACGAAGCTGTTGGAGGTGTAAAAGCTTACGCATCGCCTGTGATGGTCGCTAGGAGATGAGTTCCTGAGAGTTCAGTAATGCGGGCACGGTACATTTTTCCGTATGTCAGCTCACTTTCGATCTCACGGTCATTGACATAGATTTCACCATCTACATCGGGTGTCCAGTTAAGAGCACGCGCACTGAGGAGAAATTCATGTTCGTCACTCTCTCCGTCGATAACGAGAGAAATTTCAGTGCCAACCAGTTTTTGGAGGCTTTCGATTTCGATTTTAGAGGCGATTTTCCCCAGTTTTTTGGCGCGCGCGTTGATGACTTTTGTAGGGATTTTATCTTCTAGGGTATAGGCACTCGTCCCCTCTTCATCCGAATAGCTAAAGACATTGAGACGGTCAAAGCCAAAAGAAGCGGCAAACTCTGCCATCTCTTCAAACATTGCTTCAGTTTCGAGAGGATGCCCGACGATGAAGCTGGTACGGATGAACGCGTTTGGCAATGCTTTCATGGCATTGAGAAGTTCGAGGGTTTTTTCTTTTCCAAAACCGCGCTTCATGATGCGTAGCATATCGTCGTTAATGTGTTGAATAGGCATATCAAAATAGTTGTGAAATAGTTTGGAATCGCCGATGGTTTTGATAAGTTTTAGGGTTGTAGTCGAGGGATAAAGGTATAAAATCCGTGCACTTTTGACCCCGTCGATGAGTTCGATCCGTTTGATAAGATGGATAAGTCCGTCAGGTATATTTTGGTCACGCAAATAGGAGCTTGAATCTTGGGAAACGAAACTAAAATCATAGTATCCCTTCGCGACCAGTCCTTCGACTTCACGTGCGACACTCTCTAAATCACGCGAGTTGAGTTTTCCTTTGAACGAGGGAATGGCGCAAAAACTGCACTGCTGGTTGCAACCCTCAGAGAGTTTGATGTAGGCATGATAGGTCGAACCCGTCACGACACGCTCTGCACCGTCGATGAGGTACACTTCTGGAGTAAAACGGCTTTGTTTGAGGGCTAAAAGCTCATCGATTTTGTCGTAATCACCAACTCCGGTGAAAATATCTACTTCTGTGAGCTCTTTCGCGAGATCCTCTTTATAGCGTTCGCTCAAACATCCTGCCATGACTAAAACGGACTCTTTTTTACGTCCTGCGTTGAGGTTGAAAACGGTGTTCAGTGATTCTTGTTTTGCTGCATCGATAAATCCGCAGGTATTGACGATAATAACATCTGCATCCGTACCATCATCGGTCATGGTATAGTTTTGAAGCCGTCCTAGCATCACCTCGGTGTCAACGAGATTTTTGGTACAACCCAATGATACGATATGAAGTTTTTTGGACATAAATAAACCTTAATTTTTATTTTCTGCCCTTTTAAGGGCAAGCTTTAGTGCCATAGCGGCAAGCGTAGCTAAATGGGCTTTGCTCATTTAGCGTTTAAATCAAGGGAACTATGTGCAGTTTTTTAGACATTTACCAACCCTTGGATATTATTAGTGCAATTATAGCCAACTGGAGATTTGCCATGCTTATACGCCAAAATTACCCCAACTTGATCCCCTCAAATCAAATCACTCCTGAGGGTGTGTACAAAGAGCGTCGAGAACTAATGAAACTGGCGGCTTCTGCGGTAGCATTAGCAGGGACGCCTTTGTTTTCGGCATTGAGCTATGAGAGGGAGAAAGAGTCTCGAAGTCTAGAGCTTACCTCTTATGATCAGATTACGACGTACAATAACTTTTACGAGTTTTCAACCGATAAAGAGGCTCCATCAAAGCTTGCCAAACATTTTAAACCGCGAGCATGGACATTACGCATTGAGGGAGAAGTGCAAAAAAAAGTGACTTTTGATATTGACCAGTTATTAAAAATGATTCCATCTGAGGAGCGTATTTATCGTTTTCGGTGTGTTGAGGGGTGGTCAATGGTGGTTCCGTGGGTTGGGATTCCTCTTGCATCAGTACTAAAATATGTCGGATTAACGTCAAAATCTAAATACGTTGAATTTGAAACGTTGTTTGATCCGAAACAATTTCCGGCACAGGGGCAAAGTTTCGGTAGTATTGCATTTCCATATCGAGAAGGACTGCGTATCGATGAAGCGATGAATCCTTTGACTCTGTTAGCGGTTGGGCTATACGGAAAAGAGCTTTTGCCACAAAATGGTGCTCCAATCCGTTTAGTTGTGCCTTGGAAATACGGATTTAAAAGCATTAAAAGCATTGTCAGTATCACTCTAAAAGAGAAGCAAACACGATCAACATGGAATGAAATGGCACCCAAAGAATATGGATTTTTTGCCAATGTGAATCCGACTGTCGATCACCCGCGTTGGTCGCAGGCGCGTGAACGTCCGTTAGGTCATTTTTTCAAGCAAGATACGCTGATGTTCAACGGCTATGGCAAAGAAGTTGCTTCACTGTATAAAGGTGTGGATTTAAAAAAGTTTTACTAAAAGAGGGTTAATGAGAATTTTGATTTGGATCGGTGCACTGTTGCCGCTTGTTTATGCGGCATTGCGTTTTAGTGTTGAATTTCATCCGCAACTAATACGTGATTTTTTGGTATTTATGGAGCAGTATGGTCAGATAATATTGACCAAAACTCCTTCAGATCCATTGAAATTTTTGAGTGACTTGGCTGGGAACAGTGCTTTGTGGATGTTAGCTATTACGTTAATGGTGACACCATTGCGAAGCTATATCGGGATTAATTTTCTAAAATACCGTCGCCTTTTAGGATTATTTGCCTTCTTTTATGCATTGATTCACGCTCTTTTGTTTATTGGCGTCGATCAGCAGTTTGATTTTATAGGCGTTACCCATGAAGTGTTGACTAAACCTTTTATTGCTTTTGGAATGGGTGCATTTTTGATTTTATTGCTGATGGCATTGACGTCGACAAAGAAACTCTTTGCTAAGTTCCGGTCATGGCACAAGCTGGTTTATATAGCGGTTGTTTTGATTGCAATCCACTATTTGATGAGTCATAAAACGATTACGATTACCCATGTGGCAGTCGTAGGAACACTTTTTTCACTGCTGGCATTACGGTTGTTAAAGCGATGAAGCATTTCGATGTAATTATTTTAGGAGCAGGTGCTAGCGGATTGATGTGTGCGGCACAGCTTATAGAAAAAACTTCGCTGAAAATTGCTATACTTGATGGAAATGCCAAGCCCGCATTAAAATTAAAAGCTTCTGGAGGAGGTAAATGCAATCTCACCAATGTGGAAGTGGATGCGAGCCATTTTTTAGGAAATGAATCTTTGGTGTCAAATGCGCTCAGGGCATTTTCCAAAGAAGCGTTATTGGAGTATTTTCATAATGGCGGGCTTCGTCCTGTGATTCGTAAAGAGCGCTATTATTTTTGTCCGAAAAGTTCCGATGAGGTGATCTCTATATTATTGGGACGTGCTCGCGGATGTGAAATGCTTTTGGGGCATAAAATTTTGAGCGTTGCGGGGAATGCTCCTTTTGTAGTGACGACCGATAAGGGGAAATTCAGTGCCTCCAATATCGTCGTTGCAACGGGAGGTGCGAGTTACAAAGAGTTGGGTGCAAGCGATATCGGTCTTAAAATCGCACAAGAGTACGGGCATAAAATTATTCCTTTTGCTCCAGCACTGATAGGATTGACACTGCAACCCAAAGAGTTTTGGATGAAAGAGCTCAGTGGAATTAGTTTCCCTGCTAGTATTCGTGTGGGTGAAAAGTTACTGGATGAAGATTTGCTTTTTGCGCACAAGGGGATTAGCGGTCCCGTAGTTCTTTCAGCATCACTGTATTGGCATCGGGGGGAGATAGCGCTTGATTTTTGCCCCGATTTAGAGTTGGACAAACTTTTTAAAGAGAAAAAATTACTCAGTACCGCACTTCCATTACCCAAGCGATTTATCAAAGCATTTTTAGAAGCAATTTATCTGGACGATAAACCGTGCAATCGTCTAAGCCCTGATGAGCGTGAGAAGTTATCAAAACTGCAAAACTACACCATGGCACCCTCGGGGACATTTGGAATGAGTAAAGCGGAAGTATGTCGTGGCGGTGTAGCACATGACGAGATAGACGTTGAAACCATGCAAAGTATGAGAGTAGAAGGTCTCTATTTTATCGGTGAAACGGTAGATGTCACGGGAGAGCTTGGCGGATATAACTTTCAATGGGCGTTTAGCAGTGCGGTTGTTGCTTCCAAGGCAATCAGCTCATAATGCTTTAAACGAAAAACAGTACAATATGCTACTTAACTCAATAGGAGCAGGGATGATACTTTTAGCCGGACCGTGTGTCATTGAGAGCGAAGAGTCGATATTTAAAATCGCCAAAAGCTTAGAGCGTTATCACAACGATCCGCGATTTGATTTTTATTTTAAATCGAGTTTTGATAAAGCCAATCGTACTTCATTGGACAGTTACCGAGGTCCTGGATTGGAAGAGGGCTTGCGAATTTTGCAAAAAGTCAAAGACGATTTCGGCTACAAGATTGTAACGGACGTTCATGAGAGCTATCAGGTTCCCATTGCAGCAGAAGTGATCGACATGATCCAAATTCCTGCTTTTTTGTGCCGTCAAACCGATTTATTGGTTGCCGCTGCAAAGACCGATAAAATTGTTAATATCAAAAAAGGGCAGTTTATGACCCCAAGTGATATGCAGTTTTCGGTCGCTAAAGTCCTTAAAACACGAGGATGCGATGAGGTGACATACGAAGCATCGCAAAAAAATGGAGTCCTTTTATGTGAGCGCGGTTCGACATTCGGATACGGTAATCTCGTAGTCGATATGCGTTCTCTTGTCATTATGCGGCAGTTTGCTCCAGTTATCTTCGATGCGACCCATTCGGTACAGATGCCGGGAACGGGAACGGGGAAAACAGGCGGGGACAGCTCCATGGTTCCCCACCTCGCACGTGCTGCGGCAGCAGTAGGCGTGGATGGATTTTTCTTCGAAACCCATTTTGATCCGATTTGCGCTTTGAGTGACGGTCCAAATATGCTAAAATTAGAACAATTAGAAGAGCTAAGTGAGAAATTATTGCAGTTGGATGCGATAAAGTAATTTGTTTGTCAACCCGTTCTTGATACGAGATCCATATTTTTTGTGGATTCCGTGTCGGTGCACGGAATGACAGTAATGGTGATAAAAAACAAAACCCACAAAGGAAAAATATGAAACTTATCGAAGGCAAATTAAGCGTTAAAAACGGCAAAAAAGTCGCAATCGTAAGTACACGATGGAATCATTTTATCGTAGACAGACTCGTTGAAGGGGCAAAAGATGCTTTTTCACGACATGGCGGAAATGATGAGGATTTGACCCATGTTTTAGCTCCTGGAGCGTATGAACTTCCGATGGTTATTGATCAGCTTTTATCGACTGGGAAATACGATGCCGTTTGTGCATTAGGTGCTGTTATTCGCGGTTCTACCCCCCATTTTGATTATGTTTCGGCTGAGGCTACCAAAGGGATTGCAACGATGAGTTTAAAACATCAAAAACCGGTTGCATTTGGACTATTGACCACCGATACCATTGAGCAAGCGATTGAGCGTGCAGGGACAAAAGCAGGAAATAAAGGATTTGAAGCCATGACAGTAGTTATCGAAATGTTAGATTTATACGAAGCGATTGGCGCATAATGGCAACACGTCATCAAGCCCGTATGGCAGTTGTCAGTCTTCTTTATGCGTATGATTTAGGCAATAAAAGTATCGCAGATTTTAGTGATGAGATTATGGAAGAGAAGAAAATCCGTAATAAACAGCGCGATTTTGCGATGGATTTATTTCGTGGTGTGACGGAGCATTTGGTTGCCGTAGACGAAGCGATCGAAAAACATCTTAAAGATTGGGATTTTGACCGCTTGGGTTCTATTGAGCGTGCAACACTTCGTTTGGGCGCGTATGAGATCATGTATGGCGAGCTCGATACTGCGGTGATTATCAACGAAGCGATTGAAGTGACCAAAGCATTTGGAAGCGAGCAATCCCCAAAATTTATCAATGGTGTCCTAGACGCGATTTCAAAAGACAAGTAGACTTGTAATGCGACTTACAAAAGAACAAGCTCTAGATTACATTCGAAACGGGGATTTAAAAGAACTCGGTCGTATGGCAACAGCACGTAAGAAAGAGCTTCATCCTGATGGGATTACCACATTCGTCGTTGATCGAAACATCAACTATACCAATGTTTGTTGGGTTGATTGCAAATTTTGCGCTTTTTATCGCAGCCCTAAAGACAAAGAAGCGTATGTTCTTACTTTTGAAGAAATTGATCAAAAAATTGATGAGCTTTTAGAGATCGGCGGAACGCAAATTTTGTTCCAAGGCGGTGTTCATCCCAAACTCAAAATCGAGTGGTATGAAGATTTGGTTGAGCATATACATATCAAATATCCGACCATTACCATCCATGGATTTTCCTCGATAGAGCTGGATTACATCGCCAAAGTTTCCCATATCACCATCCAAGAGTGTTTAGCACGTTTACACGCCAAAGGGCTTGCGTCAATTCCTGGTGCGGGTGCAGAAATCCTCAGTGACCGTGTCCGTGATATCATTGCTCCGAAAAAAATTGACAGCGAAGTGTGGCTCCATGTTCATCGTGAAGCACACAAGTTGGGGATTAAATCAACGGCTACGATGATGTACGGAACAGTGGAAACGGATGAAGAGATTATTGAGCATTGGAATCTCATTCGCGATCTTCAAGACGAAACGGGCGGCTTTAGAGCCTTTATCATGTGGTCGTTTCAGGGGATGAATACACAGCTCATGGAAGAGCATCCTGAAATTGAAAAACAATCGTCTAACCGTTATTTGCGACTGCTTGCGGTATCGCGATTATTTTTAGATAATTTCGAGAACATTCAAAGCTCATGGGTCACCCAAGGACCTTATATCGGTCAAATGGCACTGCTGTATGGAGCGAATGATTTGGGTTCTACGATGATGGAAGAGAACGTCGTGCGCAGTGCTGGGGCAGGATTTCGGATGGCAAAAGAGGAGATGATTCGTCTCATTCATGACATCGGGGAAACTCCTGCAATTCGTAACACGGCGTATGAGATACTTGAGAAATTCGCTTGAAGTTTTTAACCGTTATAATTTTATTTTTAGGGCATACACTTATGGCAAGCACATTGGAATTTATAGAGATAAAAGGGGTAAAAGTTCCCTTTATTTACGAAGAGGATAAACGTCTGCCGATAGTCTCTATGCAGGTGGTGTTTACAGGAAGTGGAAGCATTGACGAAGGTAGCAATGCAGGTTTAGCACGTGTGAGTGCAAAGATGATGAATGAAGGTACGTTAAAACGTGGGGCAGTCGGATTTGCTGATGCTCTTGATGCCCACGCAATTCAACTCAGCACGAATGCAGGTTCCGAGACACTTGTAATGGAACTTGGAACGCTTCGTGATGAGTTTGATAAGGGACTCTCTCTTATGAGTGAACTGTTACGTTCTCCCAATCTGACTAAAGAGACGTTGGACAAAATAAAAACCCTTACGATGAGTGATATTGCCCGTAAAGAGGCGGATTTTGATACGGTAGCCTCGGATGAACTAAAAGCAATTTTATTTGAGGGAACGCCGATTGCCACGCCAAATATCGGAACAAAAGAATCCATTGAGAAAATCAAGCTCAAAAACGTTGAAACCTTTTTAGCGGATAAAATGGTTCTTTCTAATCTTCTTGTAGTGATTGGAGGCGATTTAAATCTCTCCGAAGCACAGGAAAAAATAACGAAACTTCTTTCCCCTTTAGCGGTAGGAAAAGTGGCATCGGCACGTCATTACGAACCTCGAAAATCTCCAAAAGAGTCTGTTTTAAATCGCCCTCAAACCCAACAAGCGTATCTTTATTTTGGTGCCCCTTTTTCTATGAAAGAGGGAGATCCTGAGTTTTACAAAGCCCGCGTTGCAATGTTCATTTTGGGCTCCAGCGGTTTTGGAAGTCGGTTGATGGAAGAAATTCGGGTAAAACGCGGATTGGCGTACTCTGCTTATTCACGTTTGGGTGTTGCGAAAACCAATACCTATTTTAGCGGTTATCTCCAAACCAAACTTGAATCACAAGATGAAGCAAAGAAAAGCGTCATTGAAGTCATTGATACGTTTGTAAAAACCGGAGTGACTCAAAGCGAACTCGATCAAGCGCGTAAATTCCTTCTGGGTTCTGAGCCGTTACGGGTTGAAACCCTCTCTCAGCGATTGGGAAGAACGTTTACTGAATATTATCAAGGAAAAGAGCTGGGTGATTCACTCAAAGAGTTAGAGATGATTCGTGCTCTTAGCCTCGATGAGGTGAACGAATTTATCAAACGTCATAATGAGATTACGCAACTAAGCTATGCGATAGTGACGAAGTAGTTGTCATTCCCGCGAAGGCGGGCGAAGTACCCTTTAGGGTGAATCCAGCTGGATCCCCGGGTCAAGCCCGAGGATGACGGGAAAAAACATGATAAGTATTTTACCTATTGAAGACACCGAAAAATTTCATCGTCTAGGAGTAGGGAGCATCACAGCTCTTTCGCTCATCGCCCCCACCTCATTTGAAGATCGCCGTCTAAGTACCCAATTCATCACAAATACCTCATGTGTACTCGATGCCACCGTTGAGAGTGTTGTTCGAACCCCTAAAACGCTCAAAATTATCTTTTTTGCTCATAATATAGACGAGCGAATAGAGGGGGTAATTTTTCATCCGCAATCGTACATGATCCATCAATTCCCAACCCAACAAAGAGCTTTTTTCACAGGGAAAGCAGTATTTGAAAATGGTCGCTGGCAGATAATACAGCCCGTAAAAATCCCTGCCGTAGGCTCCTTGGTTCCCATCTATAAAACCTCTTTGCGTGTGGATGTAATGCGCCGTCTTATCGAAAAACACATTACGATAGATACCCTCATCGCCGATGGCTTGCCAGAGAATATTGCACAAACGCTCTACGACATTCATTTTCCTAAAATCCCAATGCCGCTTAGTGAACATCAGCTGTATGCGCTGAAATTTACGGAGCTTTATGACTATATGCGCCGTCTTAAACTCAAACGCCGTTTTCATCCTACTCAGTATAAAGCCAGTGGTTCGATTGAAAAGTGGAGTAAAACCCTCCCATTTATCCTCACGGACGATCAAAAAAAAGCGATTAAGGAAATCAAAGCCGATTTATCGGGTGAAGTTGCTGCACGACGGATGATTGTTGGGGATGTTGGATCGGGTAAAACGATGGTGATTTTGGCATCCGTTGTTTTGATGCAGCCGTATCGCTCCATCCTTATGGCGCCTACGACGATACTTGCAGCTCAATTGTACGAGGAAGCGCAAAAATTTCTTCCCGATTTACGTATTGCCTTGGTGACCAACGCGACGAAAAAAGGATCATTAGAGGAGTACGATTTCATCATCGGTACTCACGCACTTCTTCACCGCGAACTTCCCAGTGCAGGATTGGTGATGGTGGATGAGCAGCACCGTTTTGGCACCGCTCAACGTCATGCCCTCTCCAAACTCACCGAAAACGACTCCGCCCCCCATTTTCTCCAATTCTCCGCGACCCCGATTCCTCGAACATTAGCGATGATCGAATCGGCTCACATTGATGTAAGCTTGATCGTTCAAACACCTTTTACCAAAAATATTGCAACAAAAATCATCCATAAAAACGATTTTTCTCTCTTACTAGAGCATATACGAAGTGAAATAGCGCAAGAACATCAAGTATTGCTCGTCTATCCGCTAGTAGAGCAAAGTGAGTCAATCAATTACCAAAGCATTGATGAAGCCAGAGGCTTTTGGGAAAAGAAATTTGAAAATGTCTACGTCACCCACGGTAAAGACAAAGAAAAAGAGTCAGTATTGCGTGAGTTTCGCGAGAAAGGCTCCCTGCTCATCGCTACAACGGTAGTAGAAGTAGGCATCTCCCTCCCGCGCCTCACCACCGTCATCATCGTAGGAGCCGAACGACTGGGACTCTCCACGCTCCATCAGTTGAGAGGACGAGTCAGCCGTACTGGGCTTCAGGGATATAGCTATCTCTATACCAACACATCGGGTAAAAATGAACGCTTAGAGTCGTTTAGCACTTGTATGAGTGGTTTTGAGATTGCGGCACTAGACCTCAAATTTCGCTCATCAGGAGATTTGCTGGAAGGAAGCATCCAAAGCGGTAAAAAGTTTCGATGGGCGGATATTGGTGAGGATGAAGAGATTGTTAAAGAAGTCAAAAAATATTTAGAAAATAATAATTAGGCCTCCACAACACACCAAGAGCAAGGTCGCTCGCAGACGTGCGAAAGCGTACCGACAGCGATTTGTTGTGGAGACGATTTTCTTTTGGTTCTTTTCTTTTTTAAAAAGAAAAGAATGAGAAGTTTTAATACAACCCAAACTTCCCATCATTACGTTTAAAGAGTACCCGCATTTTCCCCTCAATGTCGTAAAACACCTCAAACTGCTTCCCGCCGCTTTTTATATTTTCGAGCACGTCAGCCACCTCTTGCGGTTTATAAAGCTCCAGTTCCATTGGGACAATCTCATCCTCCATTGCTTCACCAACGGCATGCAAGTCAACCGTATGGGCAGCGGCATTTTTAGCTTCGTTTAGCCCTTCATTTTTATGATCACTCAAACGATCGTGCAAACGGCGAAGTGCTTTTTGAGCACGATCTATCGCGATATCGATAGCAGCATAGAGATCATTGTCTCGTTGCGTGATGACGATGGTATTGTTACCTGCTACATTGATGGTAAATTCGATTGTTACCCCTTTTTTGCGCTCATTCATGCTGGCAATAGCATTGACGCTGATAAGGTCGAGATGAAATTTAGTGAGAGTATCGATGGAGTGCATTAGATGATCTTTGATCGCATCGCTAAGTTCGATGTGGCGTCCGACGAGAGAAATATTCATGGGGTACTGCCTTACTGTAAATTTTGAAGTAAAGTTGATTATAACACAGAAAAATCAACGGTTCAATAGCTATTATGGGTAAATACAGAGAAATATAATATCTAATAACACAATTTAATCACGCTTTAATATTAGCTGGAATACACTTTTGTATTATGGCATTTTCTCTTTTTTTAAGAGACTAAAACGAAAGTTTAAAAATTGCCTTGATTTGCCGATAATGTGGTATTAAAATTGGGTTTGTATAGCGTTCGTTACCGAGCCCTGATGGTGTATGCCTTAAAAATCCCAAGGAGGATAAAATGAAAACCTTAACATTATTTAGTGACACAACACTCCTGTCATTCCGTACCACGAAACGGAATCCAGTCCTTAAATTTTTATTGCGGCTGTTTGCCATTTTTGGAGTAATGATGGTGTTCGCTGTTTCGGGGTGGGGAAATGATGTTTGTGGGTCGCCTAGAGATAGTGATACATTAAGCAGCTCTAATTTGCAGTATGAACGCTATAGAAATGATAATGATTGGAATGTTGGGGCGAATACGTCAGGGACAAATGATATAACATCCCGCAATTTTTATTTTAGTGTTGCATCAGCTGGAACGGTTACAATTGAATTATACAGTATTGATAATGATCAAGCACGCTTTAGCTATGGTGATTCTACTTGTCCAACAGCATCTAGTGGAGTTAAGACAAAAACAGTTACTTTTACAGGTGCGGAGGATTTTAACATTAAAGTTTATTATGTTGCAGGGGCTCATGGTAGTATTGAATATGGTGTACGAGTAACATTTACACCGGTAGTTGTTGCCACCGCCGTAAATGACACTATTACCGTCGTTCAAAATAGTACTGTAAGTGGTAATGTCCTGACGAATGATACGGGTCCTTCGATTAGTGTTACGACATGGAATAATCCTTCTCATGGGACACTTTCTGCAAAAAATAATGCTACTGGGGCATTTACTTATACTCCGACATCAGGCTATTCAGGTTTAGACTCTTTTACCTATGAGATAACGGATAGCGGAGGTCATACCTCTACCGCTACGGTTAATATTACTGTAACTGCTCCTTTGATTACAGATTGTCCGGGTACTGTGATAACAAATCTGAACGGAGCAACAGCGACAGCAACAGATTCAGCAAGTGGCACTATCATATCGGATACAACGTACTATTATTATTTTACTCCGGCGGTAGCCGGAACTTTGGACGTAAATTCCAATATGACAGGAAGTGATAGAAATGATCTTTATGTCTTAGATGGATGTGGTGGAAGTACTCTTGATAGTAGAACAAATAATTCTAATAATAAATCTTTAACGGGTATCAGTGTTAGTTCAAATCAAACTATTGTCATTCAATATGTAAGTAATAGCGGCTCAGATCGTGCCTATAGTCTTGATTTTACCTTTACTGTTGTCGCCCCAACCCCGCCGACCATTGCTGTACCTGATCAACCAGCTACAGTAAGTACAGCTTTTAGTGTCGATTTAGACAGCTATGTCACACCTACTAATGGTGATCCAATAACCGCTATAACTTTAACGGGTACATTGCCGGCAGGATTGACTTACGACACAACGACCCATATTATTAGCGGTACACCGACAGCTACGGGAACCACTGCTATGAGCGTAACGGCTACTGATAAGGATGGTACTTCTAATGTGGATGAGTTTTCGATTGTTGTGAGTGTACTCTCTCCTCCAACCGGGAGTGTTCCCGATCAATATTTAAATGTTAGCACTGCCATGACGGCGCTTGATTTGGATAATTATTTTACTTCAAACAATGGTGCGATTACTTTTCCTGCTTCTATAGCAAGTCTCCCTGCCGGACTGTCGTACAGTAGTAGTACACATGCTATCACTGGTACACCGACAACGGTTACTGCGACAACTAGCTATACGATTGCAGTGAGTAATAGCCAAGGTTCTATGTCCGATACGTTTACGATAACGGTTTATCCAAGTTATTCAAACAGCAATATTAGAGATTTCACCCTTCAACGCCAAGATAACATTTACGGAGATATGCAAATTATCGGGAACTCTATCATGCTTGACAGTTCTAAGAATAGTGGTGCTGGCGGATGTGCTGACAATGGCACACCTAATAATAATGTCAATGCGATGTTTGCGGATAGAGATAGTGATAGCGGAACCTTTAATTCTACCTCTGCTAATCTAAAGCTTCCAAAAGGGGTAGATAGTACAAGAATCCAATATGCCTACCTCTATTGGCAAGGGCGTACAAATGGGTCATCTTATACCGTAAACGGTAAAACAATGAAACTCAAAACGTATGGAGATACAGCCTATACGACTATCGATACCAACACATCAAAATTTAACTGGAACGGTGATGGAGATTATCAAGGTTCTGCTGATGTCACTAACCAGATTAAACACAGTATCGATCAAGTGCCATTAGCAACGATTAGCGCGAGCGGATATGATCATCCGGTATGGGGTGCTGATGTATATGCTAGATTATCAAGTGGTGATAATGATTTTGGTGCATGGTCACTTGTGGTGGTCTATAAAGATCCAGATCCCGTTGCAAAATTCAGAAGTGTTACATTATTTGATGGATATCTTGAAGTATTTAATAGCAATAAAACAGTTACTTTGAACGGATTTTTGACCCCTAAAACCGGTTTGGTCGATGCAAAGTTTTTGATGTTTGGAGGAGAAGGGGATATTAGTTACTCTGATGGTTTAACATTGACAAATTCTTCAGGTACAGCTATTTCATTACTTAACGCTCCAGGAACTCCATCAGGAACAACAAGTGTGTGGGGATCTAGTGAAGATATTAATGGGGTTAACGTCACTAATCGAAACCCAAATTGTCAAAATACGATCGGAATCGATATGCGTACCTTTAGTGTCGGAACATCCAGTGCTACTCCGATTATTGGAAATAATCAAACCAGTACAGCAGTGTCTCTAAAAGGTACTGGGGATGATCAATATTTTCCTGGCGTTTTTGCGTTTTCTACTGAGTTGTATATGCCAAAACTCTGTTACGACTATTCTTTGAAACAAGATGGGAGCTTTCTTAGTATCGACCGTTCAAATCCGATAGCGCAAATCAACCAAGCAATTACCAGTTCACCATTAGAGCTATCGGTTTATTTGCGTAATAAAGAAGCGGATATTACGGCTCAGCATATCTCGCTAAAAGCCGATCTCAATGCGTCGCGTTTTGATTATACGATGAGTAATCCGATGTATGTTTCTAATCCTAACGGCTCAGCATTAATCGATCGAGGTGTTCCTGCTGACAACTCTCCTGCAAGCTGTATCTATGATACGGCATCGGGAAATGAAATCGGTAATCAAGGATGTGTTGCATTTTTGGATAATAATCTATTAACAACGGATGATGATCAGCGCCGTGTTCGTAAAGGAATCGGTTCTTTGGGTAGTGAGCAATACATTTATAACAAATTCATTTTGAAGCCAAAAGCCATTAGCGGAGCAATCGGCGATGTTAATGAATCGCTGGGATTGACGATAGATTATCAGATTACTGCGGGCGGTGTGACTATGCCCTATACCGATTATGTATTAGGGAGCTCAACCGTACCGATTTGTACTCAAGTCTCTTCGTATAATCCAACATGGGGTTTGTTTAATATCGTACAACACGGATTGCAAACCAACAATCTAACAACACAAATTTCTCGTAAACCGTTTAATGTTGATGTTATTTTTGATAGTACTCCAAATACGGGGGATAACTATAGACCTGATAGTGTGGTCAATACAACCGTACAAGTAGAAATGATCGATGTTGATTCATTTGGTGATATCAATGCATCGTGTGCCAATCCGGATGCAAACGTTTCCACCGCTATTTATGTTCCTGTTTCATTTGCAGGAGGAGCGGCGGCACCCAATTATCAAACTTTGGTTCCAACACAAGATATAAACTATCATAACTTTGCATTAAAAAACGGTGCATATCGTGTGTGGTATTTTACCGATAGTAGCGGCGTTTTGCGCACTTGGAGTCCAGTAGGACTATCCAATGCAAATAAATCGATGACGGGGATTAGCGGAGCATTGTTTGATAGTGCAAGTCATGGAGATTGTAATAGTTCTTGCGGAGTTAGTGGCGGAAGTGCTACCTCGCTAGGATGTTTTAATTGTATGAAAGAAAACTATGCAAAACCACTGTGTTCACGAGATAATTTCTCGGTACGACCGGAAGCTTTTGATATTAGGATTAAAGATTATAATACTGCCGGTACGGTTACGACTGACTTATCTCATGATGTGTACAAATATGCACCAAACACCACTCCAACAGCTCGGATGAGTTTAGCAGCAGGGTATGATTACAAATACGATATTAATGCTACAGGATATGAGAATAATGTGAGCGGTTTGATCGGAGTTCCTCGATATACTCGTTATTATAAAGATGCAAACAGTGATTTTAATGCTACGATGATCTGGGATTCGGCACTGACAAACGCCACGTGTAATGATATTTCATCGCGTAATCTTTCATTTTTTCTTTTAAATGGTTCTTTAGCCAATCAAATAAATCATCAAGATCAAGTAGGTGATTATCGTCTTAATATGATTGATAAAAGCTGGACGGCAGTGGATCAAGTTAATCATAGTAATGCGAATGGATTTTTGGCTGGAACAGATTGTAATACAACTTCTAACAGCACATCAGGTTTTGGACTTTATGGATGTCAAATATCAAGTGCTCACATAAATACTCCATTGTTGTATAAAGATCAGAATTTGACTTTGAAGCCTGCTAAATTTGATTTAGTTTATGCGTATGGTTTAGGTAAAGATGCGAATGCAACAAACACAGGAGCAGGAGGTCAAGGGTTTGTTTATATGAGTGATCTTAGTAATACTAATGATATGAATATGTCAGTGCGGGCTACGGGTCAAATCAGAGCGTTAGGAAGCAATAACTCGACACTGAGTAACTTTGTCGGTGGATGTTTTGCCAAAGATCTCAATATCACTGCTGGACATGATGCAAATCTCACTTATGCGACACCGTTTGTAACCCGTATGATTAATTCAACGATTGCCAATGCACAAACGTTTGACTCTTTTGAGGTTAATCAAACCTCAAAGTGGATCGGTATAGTAGATGATAGCAATTTCACAAAAGCCGACAGTGGTGTACTTATAAATACTATACGATTTAATTTTGATCGAAATGAAACAATGCCGTATAATTCGCAGGTAGTCGCCTATTCGGATATTAACGTTACCTGTGCAATAAGCGCAGATTGTAATCAAAGTTCAGTGCGTAACAGTACCCCAGATACTGCCGTAGGAAGTAGTGCTATGAACTTTAATGTAACCCATGTTTATGGACGTGTGATTGCCAAAGATCAAAGGGTAATGGGATTAATAGCGTTTGAGGCACTTGCACGATATGAAGTATATAAAATCGACAACCTTTTTGGGACAGCATTGACAGTAGATCCCGACTATAGTGACTGGTACATTAATAAGTTACACACTGAGGCAACGTATGGTGATGCTAGCGTAACGGTTATTGATCCTAGTACAAGTTCATCTTTACCTAATGGAACATCCACCTATGCAGATGGAATTGAGACCTATAAGTTTAATCCATTTACGGTTCGCCAAGGATATAAAGCACATATTGATACTGAGGGGTGGTTGTGGAACAGCATCGCTGCAAATGTTTATAAAGATCCAGTCTATCCAGTTACAGCAGCTAATGATTGCGACAACCATCCGTGTTTTAATATTACATTTGGACGGATTATTGGAAATACCGGAAGTGCGAAAACAGAATCGGAAAATGCTAAAGCCAATAAAAAATCGTCTTCTGTGGGATGGAGCACTACGAACGAATATGCTCCTGCAATACGATGAATAGGGAGAGAAAAATGCGTTCGGCGATGGCAATGATAGAGTTGATTTTTGCAATTGTTATTATTGCGATTAGTGTGATGACAATACCCTCGATGATGAATATAGCAGATCAAGCAAGTAAAAGAATTGCGATCGATGATGATGTGATGGCACGTCTAAGTGGACAGATGATTGACAAATTTCAGGCACGATGGGGGGGAGAATATGTTGGAATAGATAATAATGAATCAACACCTGTATTTACTTCTGCTATTACGACGATGCCGGATTTGAATTGTTCTAGAATTGTAGGGACACAAGCTTTTCGTGCTAATCCTGATTCATCGGTTGAGTGTAATTTAACACAAATCCCACTTGCGATCCCGGCTACAACAGGTGCTGGTGCTGATGGTAATGTTTCCAAAGGTCTTGAGATGCTGAATTCAGGTACGGAGACACTCAGAGTAACATCATCGACGGGAGAAACATTTGACATTTATGCAACGTATAATGTACGATATGTTCCATCTGTTTTAACAAGTCTAACGGGTAATACTGCTACAGCGACATGGCGTCTTGGCTCATCAGGAGCTATTGATCAAGATATAGATGGCTCACTAACCGCCAAAACTCATCTCAAGCGAGTAGTAGTACGTTTTTGGAATAATAGCTTGGGTGTCGATACGACACTCACCTTCTTTAAATCAAATAAAGGTAGCAACTAATGTTAAAAGGTAAATTGCGCAGAGGATTTACGTTTATCGAGTTGCTTTTTGTGATTGTTATATTAGGAATTGTCGGAGGGATAGCCCTTGAGGCTATTCGCCTCTATTATGAGGGGATTTATCGTACTCAAACGTACGCTCAACGCGTAAATGAAGCGGACCAAATACTGGATAAACTCACGAAGTATTTTGAGAATGCTATTGAGTATTCTATTGTTAATTTAGATAAAGATAAAGTCGATACAGCTCTTGATGGCGGAGATTGTGCAGAACCTGGAGAAGAGGCAAATGAAGCTACTGCACATGATTATACCGTGGCTTTTTTAGGAGTAGATGTTGATAGTCTGCGTACTGGGAATATCCCAGGATGGAGTGAGCAACCTAAAATAGATTTTACAGCGCTTATCTTAACCTCTAATGATGCTAACTTTACGTCAGCTGATAACGTGATTAAGGCGCTCTATCCTGCTTCTGATCTTGCAAATTCAGCAATTTACAACCATCAGGGTATTGTTGGGTCGTGTAGCAATTTAAACTGGGATAAGGCAGGAGGATTACAGGGATATTATCCTATCACTGGGGTACCTTCTGTACATACTTTGCCTTTGACAAATCCTGGAGGCGGTGATGATGATACTCAAAAATACCTTATTCGTACAGGATATGCTTTTCGAGTATTAAATACAGGTGATTTTATGATGTATTCTAATTTTAGACCATGGAAAATGCCAGCTGAACCTTATAGTGGTGGTAAAAAAAGCATATTAGGTCAAAATGTTGCAAGTTTTTATGTTGATTTTAACAATACCAACTCTTATGCTGATAGAGGAAGTATATGGCGTTTAAAAGTATGTATGCGAGGAGTAGATTCAAATCTCTCGACTAGTGACATTGCGGCATCAGCAATCTGCCGTGAAAGGAAAGTTCATGTACGCTACTAAGCACAGTGGTTTTGCCATGATATTAGCGATATTTATAGTTGTACTTATTGCGTTAGGTGGGGTAATACTACTTGGTAATACATCGATAGGGGCTAAGTCAATCGGGGATAATTATCTCAAGGCACAAGCTGAGTTATTGGCAATGAGTGCTACAGAGTTTGCAGTGATGCGAGCGCAAGATTTTGATACATTAGGTGCAAATTGTCTTAATCAGCTGAATATCACCGTACAAGATGCTACTGGATCGGCTATGTTTGATGCTAATGTTACTATAAGTTATTCTTTCAAGGGTGCAAAACCTGTAAATGGTCAATGTAATACACTGGATGAAAACGCAACTAAACCTGTTGGTGGTGGGGCTATGATGCTTATCGATACAGTAGTTACAACAACACCCGGCACAAACCTTTCTACAGAGCCGATACGAGTTTTTAAGCGGACTTGGCAGAAGCTGTAAGAGTAAGTATTCTCTCGTTCTCAGGTTGCACAGCTTGGGAAAGCATATCTAAGCCAGATAATACATGTTTTTTTGTGAACTTAGAGTGATATATACTCCCAAGCTGGAGCTTTGGAGCTAGGGGAAAAGAATAGGAATGCCGTGCGAGAAGAATTTATATCGTGAGTTGTGCTATTTTAGAAACAACATCTTTTTCGCGGATAGGTTTCATTAGAAAACCGTTTGCTCCGCAATCCAGTGCTTCCCCTTTTTTAGTCTCATCCGTTGTCAGAACAATCACCGGAAGTTGACGGAGTGAGTCATCTGCACGGATGACTTTGAGCATTTCAATTCCACCCATAACCGGCATGATAATATCGAGTAAAATGATGTCAATATCATCTTGTGATTTAAGAATACCGATAGCATCCGCACCATTTTTTGCTTCAATAACTTGCGCTACATTAGGCGATTTCATAAGCATTGATTTTAGCAATTTCAAGTTGATCATATCATCATCCACCGCTAAAACTTTGAGTTTTTTTACATCCATTTATAGGTTCCTGCTTTAGATAAATTTTTCAAACACAAGTCGTAACAAGTCTTTATTAACGATGTTTTTAATCATTTCATGGACATACAGTGCATCGTTCTTATCATTATCTGCCGATGGATCAACCAGCATAATCAAAGAAATGTCACTATTATTTTCATGGATTATATCAGATAGTTCTTTTAGATTAAGACTTGCCAGCCCTTTATCAAACAATGCTACTTTATAATGCTTGTTTTTAAGATTTGAATAAAGCTCATCGACATTGTTGGTGCTTACATAGGTATAACCTAGATCATCAAGTATATGGGTGAAAAGTTTCATTTCGAGAGAGTTTTGTTTGGCAATCAAAATATCAGCATCGTATGCAGATCCGTGTATATCAGTGCTTTCGCTGGATACAGAAGATTCTGGAATACTTTCCTCTTCAAGAACTTCTTCGTTAGCAGGAAGTTCATCAAGTACGATTTCATCACTCATGACTTGGGAATCGATAGATTCTTCATCGATATTTTCACTAATCTCTGATTCATCTTCTATAAGTAGAGGAGTTTCAATAAGCTCTTCATCTGCTAGCGGTTCTATATGAACTACTTCTTCTTCAATGGTATTTTCAATGTTTGTGTCACTATCATCATACCCGACAAGTTCATCAGCTGATTTAGGAATGATATTCAAATCAATGATCTTATGAGAAAGAAAATTATTGAGCAAAGAGATAATATCACTGCGAACCAGTGGCTTGGTTGTATATTCATCCATTCCTACTGACATAAAGCGTTCGCGGTCGCCTTTGAGTGCATTGGCTGTAAGTGCAATGATGGGAACATGGTGTTGATCATAATCCTCTTCGAAGTCCAAAATTTCTTGTGTTGCCTCCATACCATCAAGTACAGGCATTTGAATATCCATGAAAATGAGATCGAACTCTCCATTTTTACGTTTTTCAAATGCTTCTAAACCATTGTTTGCAAGAGTTACAGTGAGTCCTAAGTCTTCAAGTGTACGTTTGATCAGTTTTTGATTAATAACATTGTCTTCCGCTACTAGTATATTGGCAGCAAAACGTGAATTTTTCTCATCGAACTTTTTACGACGGGATGTTTTTTGTTTACGAGTATTGAATGCTTCTGCATCATATGATTCCAATACAGCTCGTATTTTTGAACTGTTTAATGGCTCATAAAGAACTTTAAATAAATCAAGACCCATGGAATCGATTTTTTTCATGTAATACGATTTGGTAATTAGAATGGTTTGCTCATTGGCCGAAGCAAATGTGATGAGATCATCATCGTTAGTGAAATCGTTGTCTACAAAGAGAAGATCATAGTTTACTTGACGTTCTAATATTTTTAACTCTTCTATTTCAGTAAAGGTTGTATAGCTCACCCCAAGATAATCAAGATATTCTTTGAGGTACGTACTTTGTACTTTTTTCTTCGTTTTACTCTCATGTATTACGGCATTGATGTTTGAGAATGAACCTTTGACCGGTTCATTGAGTGTTTCGATCTCGTCAAAGGATAAGGTGAAGAAGAACGTTGTTCCCTCGCCAGGTTGACTTTCAAGATCAAGTTTACCGCCCATAAGTTCAACGAAACGGCTTGAAATGGTTAGACCCAATCCAGTTCCGCCATATTTACGGGTAATGGAAGTGTCTGCTTGACCAAATGCTTCAAAAATACGTGATTTTTGTTCACTGGTAACACCGATACCGCTGTCTTTAACTTGGAAGCGAACGCGTGCACGATTGGGTTCATCAGATTCGATACGACGAACATCAACGTTGACACTCCCACCGCTGTTAGTAAATTTAACCGCATTACTAAGAAGATTGATAATAACTTCTTTAATTTTGGTCGGGTCTCCTTTGAGCGGACGCTCAAGACTTGGGTCGATGAAACAGCCAAGGTCAATGTGTTTTTCAGACGCACGAACTGCATAGACTTCAACAGCACTTTCAAACTCATCCATTGGATTAAAGGCAATGTCTTCGATTTCAAGTTTATTACTCTCAATTTTAGAGAGGTCAAGAATATTATTGATAATTTCAAGAAGATTTTCAGAACTTTTTTCGATGATATCAATAAATTCTCGTTGTTCATCATGAAGGTCAGTATCTTTTAACAATTCGGTGAAACCAACGATACCATTGAGAGGCGTACGGATTTCATGGGACATATTTGCCAAGAACATAGATTTCGCTTCACTGGCTTCTTGAGCAAATTGCTTATCACCAAGTGTCTGCTCAATGATACGTTCCAAGAGGGCATAGGCTTGGGCAGTACCCTCGGATGTGTCGAGATTGATTGATTTACTGAGGGCATCAGCCTCATTATCGTGTGTATCTTCGGCAACCCGCTTAAGAACGGACTCAAGATTTTTGATATTTTTTTCAATTTCATTAGAGAGGATGTACCCTAAAATACCTAGTAAAACGTTTACTAACCATATGGTAATCGTACTAATAAGCAGTTGGAGAGCTTGTGTTTTAATAACACTTGCTCGTTCGTCCATACTGTCAAGGAGAATTTTTTCAGTTTCACTGATAGCATTGATTTTTTCAGAAAGCATCGCAAACCAAATTCCGGATTGCGTTTCATACTGTGCATCATTTCCTGTACGCAAAATAATACCGCGTTCGGCTGTAATGTCTTGAAATAGCTCCGTATTATCTTCAGTGAAGAGTGATGCGTTTAGTGAGTCTCTTAAGGGTTTGTTGACAATCGAATCAAAATTTAGAGCATCCGCTTTTGCAACAAAACTAAGCCATCGGTTGAGCTCATCATCCTCTAGTACGGTTCCGCGTGAAAGGATATAGGTAATGTAATCACGCTCTAAGCTGGTTTGCTCATTGGCACGCACAAGAGAAAGGTAGCTGTTTTCCATGGCAGAAACTTGATCGTCTAGCTGAAGTGCAGCAAGTGAGGAGAGTTCAGCAATTAATGCTGTCTGTGATTTTCCATAGACATCATCAAAAATTTCATTAAAGTCAGCCGTTTGGTTATCAACGGACGGTTTTGATTGACGTCGCGCTTTTTCCAATGCAGCGATCATTTCGGTGGTTTTTGCGGAGGTATAGCTCGTATCAAATGCTTTGAGTTTTTGATCAACGATAGCGCGTTGAGCTTTAAGAGAGTTAAGGGTAGTATCAGAGGCATTACCCAAATACATTACCGTCATTCCTCGCTCACGAGAAATGTTATTGATTAGGTCATTGAGCTGTTTGTTCTCTTCAAGGCGTGATTGAAGTGTTTGGACCGATTGTAAGCTCATGTATGACGTATAAACATAATAGCTTGCGAGTGAAAACAAAATTAGAATCGGAAGGAGACTGATCAGTCGAAGTCGATTTTTAAGTCCTAAATGCATGGTTATTCCTCTTAAAGTTGATCAAGATAGTTGTTAAGCCGAGCCGAGGCTTTTTTGGCTTCTTGTGCGTCGTTTGTTTTTGACAAAATTGCGAGCTCTTCAGAAATTTCACTCATACGAAGATTATCACTAATTCCTTTGAGTTTAGCTGCACTATCTCTCCATGTATGGGTGTCAAAAGCAATAATTGCCTGTGTTATTTGATTACTGATGAGATTGGCATCGTTTTTATAATCAAAAATCAGCTCATCAAAAAAGCTTTTGTCCATATCTAATTCTCTCGCTGCACGTTGTGAATCGTAGTGAAACACTGGTAGTTTTACCGCAAGATTTTCATTGATTTCCTCTTTTTCTATTACTGCGTCTGTTTCATTTTCAGCGGTAATATCTTCGAGATCAAATAACTCTTTTTTGAAGACACTTTCTTTTGGGCGGAATGATGCGAGAAGTTCTTCGGGTGAAGTTATCTCTTCCTCGTGCACTATAAGCGGTTCATTGTCGTATTGTTTAAGTCCAAAGGAGTAAATGTCTTCAACTGTTTCATTTGCAACAGCAATAGGTTTTTTATCTGGAGGGATGATTGCTGTTGCGCTGCTTTGTACGGCAGCTTCTTCGTCCATTATATCTTCTTGAACACTCTCTTCTCCCGAAAGTTTTGAAATGATATTAAAGTAATATTTGAGATTTGCTTCGACTTCTTCAAGATCGGTTGAAGCATTGATGAAGGTCAGTGTCTCAAAAGCATCTTCAATCCTAAGATTGGCAGCTACCCCTTTTAGTTTATGGGATAAAATATGTAAATTATTAAAATCATTTTTCAAAGCTGCTTCAAAGAGGTCTTCTTTAAAGTCGAGTGACTGCTGAATAAAATCACCGATAAACTCTTCGATAAGGTCAACCGGTAGTCCAAGTTCATTAGAAGCTACATGGGGATCATACGAATAGGTATTTTTTACTTTATGCTGAGAGAGAAATTCTTTTTCTTGAGTACTGTATTGCGCGCTTCCAAGCATTGGACGAGCTTTTAGAGGAGTGGCTTCCATCACTGGTTCTTCAAGCACTTCTTTGAAATGAGATAGTTCAGTTTTTGCATTCAGCTCCGGATACAAATCATCAATTTCATCAAAAGAAGAATACTCTATATCGGGGATATCTAAGATGCCGGGTTCGCTAAGTTTTGTTGGGGCAATGTGAGAATAATCAGGTAAAGGAGGGGGCTCTTTTATCTGAAAAGGGTCATTTTTAGGGGCATGAAACTCATCTTTATGAGTTTTTGGAGAAATAATATGGGGCTTAATATCTTCACCGCTAATGGCTTTAATCTGGGACATTTCAATGTTATAGCCGTTTTCGGAAGGGTTTTCACAAAGATACATCTTATTAACGGTAAGTTTGCAGCTAAATACCCGTCCATTGCCGTGAACAATAGCACTGGAGGCATCAGAGTCTGCATGGAGAAGAAAATTGATCCAACCAAAATTTTTAAAATTATGGATGTATCCCGGTTCGTTTGCAAACAAATCAGCAACGTCCGAGCAAACATTTAGAAGTCCATCCAGTGATGAATAGTTAAGGAGGCGTAACCCCTCTTCATCAACACCGATGAACTCTTGTTTGTGATTGTATAGTAACACGTTTTCTCCCTTTAGCTTTCTTGCTCAATCATTTTTTTATAAATCTCGGCTGTTTCTTCAATATTTTTACGAGATGCAGGTTTTCGAGCGGCCATATATCCTTTGACAATACCGTTATTGTCGTATATAGGAGAGACTTCAGTATCAACCCAATAAAATTTGCCGTCTTTACGTAAATTTTTGACCAAACCATGCCAAATCGTTCCGGATTGGATGGTTTTCCATACTTGAGCGAAAGCTGCTTTGGGCATATCGGGATGGCGGATGATGTTGTGAGGTTGACCAACAAGTTCACTTGACGTGTAGCCGGATATTTCACAAAATCGACGATTAGCAAAAGTAATCAGCCCCTCTAAATCCGTTTCACTGACGATGGCACGCCCTTCAAAAAAGTATTCTTCATCGACTGCAACGGGTCTTTCCATAATCCATCTCCTTTTAGCTAAAAAAATACTGATAAATATAATTTAAAGAATATGGCATAAAGAAGGTAAAAGAATTCTTAGTTTGTCTCTGATAGGGATAAATTTTGGATAATTTTGGCATCTTTTGTTCCAATTAGTTCAATTAGAGTCTCAAGAGCCCCATTTTGTATGGCTTCAAAAGTACCATAATAATCTAATAATTTAATGATCTTTGGGAGCGTTATCCCTTTTTGAGAGAGAAATTTTGATTCTTGGTCCTGTTTTAGTTTGGTTTTTTTGTGAAAAGTAATGGCACTTCTGTGTGCCTCGTCACGTAGATGCTGAATGAATTGGAGTCGTTTGTCGTAAGGTTCCAAAGTATATGTTTCTTCTTGTGTGTGGAGAGCGTCTCGTGCTGAACCTTTGGCCCGATGTGCTTTGGCATCTAGCTTTTCTTTGCTGATGGCAATAACATCAAGAGTAGTTCCGGATGATTGAAGTAAGTCTATTGCAAGGGTACGCAAGGTTGTACCACCGTCAAGTACCCATAAGTCAGGAGGGGGATTGGTGGAAAAGCTTTCGATACGACGCGTGAGCATTTCGCGCATTTGTCCGTATTCATCTCGTTCGTGCAGATGGTATTGTCGGGTGCTGGATTTTTCAAACGCACCCTCCGTGTATACCACCATAGCTCCTACGGTAGCAACGCCACCTAAATGAGAGTTGTCGAAAGTTTCGATACGATTTGGGAAGTTTTGAAGAGAAAGAAGTTGTTGAAGGGAGAGTAATAAATCTGTATTATTGGGTTTATAGGTTTTTAGAAGCTCTTGGGCATTGGTGAGGGCGAGGGTTACAAGCTGTTTTTTGATCCCTTTTTGGGGAGCTTCAAGAAGGGCTTTTTTTTCAAATACGATACTGAGATGATCTTCAATCCACCCTTTTTCTTCAAAAGAGTGTGCCGTTAAAATCGGAACGATAATCGGTGGCTTGAGCGTTCCATAATAATTAACCAATGCACGCTCATATCCTTCATCCAGAGAAAAATCTTCGTGTGCTGTGAAAAAGTCATGCGAACTGGAAGCTACTTTCCCATCGCGTATAAACATCCGTACGATGCATCCGCGTTCTTTGAGCGTCGCAATGGCAAAAATATCATACGCTACATTTCGGGCGAGATCGATGCTCGAGGTAACACAGCTTTTTTCGATGCGTTCTCGTCTGTCGCGAAGCTGCATGGCCTCTTCAAAGCGCAACTCTTCAGCATAAAACTCCATTTTTTCGGTTAGTTTTGGGAGGAGAAGATTTTTGTTTTGTATCCACAATATTGCAGTATCAACAAGGCTTCGATATGCTGCCGTATCAACGGGGAATTCACAAGGTCCGAGGCATTGGTGCATTTGATAAAAGAGACACGCTTTTTTCCCTTTTAAGCAGCTTTTTTTCTGTACCAAAGGGAGTATTTCGTACAGTGAATCGAGAATATCTCGCGCACCGGTAGAAAAAGGACCAAAATAGCGAACATTTTTACCGGTGATAATTTTTCGGGTAATGTCAAATCGGGGGTAGGTGTCGTTTAAATCAACATAAATATAAGGGTAGGTTTTATCATCGCGTAAAAGAACATTGTACCGTGGGGCAAGCTGTTTGATAAGAGAGTTTTCAAGGATCAGAGCATCGTGCTCGTTTTCAACGACGATGTAGTGCAAAGATACGGTTTCGGAGAGCATTTTTTGGATACGTAATGAGAGAGTTGATTTGGGTTGGAGTGTCGGAGTGAGGGTAAAATAGCTTTTGACCCGCTTTGAGAGATCTTTAGCTTTTCCGATGTAGAGAATTCGCCCTTTTGGGTCAAGGTACTGATAGATTCCCGCAGTGTGAGGAAGGGAGCGTATTATGTCGATCATTTAAACCACTTAATCAATAATTTATCGTAGCTATTATAACATCACCTATATTGTTTTAATCATCTTAGGAATTCAATGAGAACCATACTATTTTTTTTAGCCCTATTTATTTTGAACGGATGCGGATACAAAGCAGCACCGTATTATGAAAAATCCTCTACAGAAGGAAAAAGCGTTGCGTTATGATGTTGTTATCATCGGTGCGGGTGTTGCAGGACTCTACGCTGCCATTGGACTTCCAAAACATTTAAAAGTTCTCGTAATCAGCAAATCGCATCCGTGGGAGTGCAATACCTACTATGCCCAAGGGGGAGTGACGACTGCGTATGATGATACGGATATACCGCTTCATGTCTCAGATACCCTTGAAGCAGGTGCGGGAATGTGCAACCGTGATGCGGTACAGTTTATGAGTGAGCAATCTCAAAAAGTGATACATGATTTGATGCAGCGGGGATTTTTATTTGATACCGACGCGCAGGGGAATCTTCTCTATACCCAAGAAGCTGCCCATTCACGTAATCGTATTTTACATGCAGGCGGGGATGCTACGGGACGTTATTTGCATCTGTTTTTACTACAGCAAAATCCTCATCCGATGCTCTCAAATGCAACGGTAACGGATTTGTTGATGGAAGACGATAAATGCTGCGGTGTGGAAGTATTCAGTGAGGGAAACAGAAAGCTCATTTATGCCAACAATGTCATTATCGCCAGTGGCGGGGTTGGATCGTTGTATGAGTACCATACGAATTCTCATGCAATCAGTGCAGACATCCATGGTATTTGTCTTGAAAAAGGGATTGCGTTAGAGTCTATGGAGATGATGCAGTTTCATCCGACCGTTTTTGTTTCAGGTTCGGGTGCTCGTAAGCTTTTATTAACCGAAGCATTACGAGGTGAAGGTGCATGGATTGTAGATGAAAACGGATATCGCTTTTTGTTCGAATACGATGAGCGAGGTGAAATGGCACCGCGAGACATTGTGAGTCGGGCAATTTTTGATTACAAACAGAGAACTGCCAGCCAAGTCTATATCTCATGCGCCCATTTTGACAAAGAATATTTCCAAGGACGTTTCCCGAATATCTACAAAGCATTGCGGGATTTGGGGTATAACCTCCCCTTAGAGCGTGTTCCTATTTCTCCGGCGTTTCATTATGCTATCGGAGGAATTAAGAGCGATTTAGAGGGGCGTGTCCCCAATACCAAAGGGTTGTATGTTATCGGTGAAGCGGCATGTACCGGAGTTCATGGGGCAAATCGTCTTGCAAGTAATTCGCTTCTTGAAGGACTTGTATTTGGTAAACGTGTATCGGAAACGATCGTTGCTTCACCGGCGACACCATGTCTTGGAAAGTTTAGCCTTTCTGCTGTCCCCTTGGAGATGGAAGAGGATAAAGAGAAAAAAGACAGACTTCGTCGCATTATGTGGGATAAAGTCTCTATTGTTCGGACGCAAGAGGGATTGAATGAGGCGTTGCGCGTCATTGATGAGATGTTGAGTTCGCAAGTCGGGCGATTGTTGAAATTACGACTGCTTAGTGCGCGTGCTATTGTTCAATCGGCATTGAAACGGACGGAATCAATCGGGGTGCACTATATTGCTTAAGGGATTAAAAAAATGACAACTACCATTGCGCAGCACGGGGTCGATTTAGCGGTTCATCCGTTTGGATGGCTTTTACTGGCGATTTTCATCATAGGATATTATTTTATCGCGACGGAAGATAAATATCATCTTGATAAAGCGAAGCCCGCTTTGTTTATCGGGACGTTTATGTTTATACTTATCGGAGGATTTTATGCGTTTAACGGTTTGAATTTTCAGCCGTTTGAAACAGAAATTTCTCATCTGATTTTAGAGATTGCTGAGATATTCTTTTTCTTATTTGTTGCGATGACTTTTATCGAGGCATTGATCGAGCGAGGGGTATTTGATGCTCTCAAATCGAAGCTGATTGCCAAAGGGTACAGTTATCGAGAGATTTTTTGGATTACGGGAGTTTTGGCATTTTTCATCTCTCCCATAGCAGACAATCTTACTACTGCACTTATCCTCTCGACGGTGTTGTTGACGATTGAAAAAAAGAACAAAGCTTTTTTGGTTCCCAGTGCCATCAACGTCGTTGTCGCAGCCAACGCGGGAGGGGCTTGGAGCCCGTTTGGAGACATTACAACCTTGATGGTATGGACGGCAGAAAAAGGGATTTTTACCGATTTCCTCTATCTCTTTCCGGCGGCATTTATGGGATGGTTAATAACCGCATATCTCCTTAGCCATTACGTCCCTGATTTGGATCCGTTTAAAGACGGAGATCCTGAAACGGCTGAGAAGATAGAGATTCTTAAAGGGGGGAAAGTGATTATCGCTTTGGGAGCTGCGACGATTGCTTTGGCTGTTATTTGCAAGCAGGTGATGCACTTGCCCCCGATGTGGGGGATGCTATTTGGACTCTCGCTTTTGCAACTGTACATGTATGCACTCAAAAAAAAGCATAACCAAGATGTTGACATCTTTCGCGCTATGAGTAAAATAGAGAACAATACATTGCTCTTTTTCTTCGGTATTTTAGCGGCGGTCGGGGCTCTTCATTTTGCCGGATTTTTAGGACATGCGGCGAAGCTGTACGAACTTTTTGATCCGACGATCGTCAATATCGGTATTGGATTCCTCTCTGCTATCGTGGATAACGTTCCGGTAATGTCGGCAGTGCTCAAAGCCAATCCCTCTATCGATCATGCCCAATGGATGCTGGTTACGATGACGGCGGGTATCGGCGGATCGCTGATCAGCTTCGGAAGTGCGGCAGGTGTTGGCGTGATGGGAAAAATGCACGGGATTTACACGTTTGCTTCGCATATTAAGCTTGCATGGACGGTGTTGGTAGGCTACATTGTCTCGGTCGCAGTGTGGTATTTCCAATTTTTGATTTTAGGATGGTATTAAAGAAATCCGCTAGGTGCGTAAGGTCAGTTATTGCTATAATTGCATTCTTAACAATTAAAAATAAAGGGAATCCTTGCACTTTTTTCTCCTCCTTACGCTCTTTTTTTCATCGTCACTTTTTGCACTTATCAGTATTGCACCCGTAGACATAGGCTCCAAAAGGGGCTTCAGCGGCAATCTTTCAGGATCGCTGGGCTCTAAAAGCGGTAATACCAATAAAGATGACTACTCTCTGGGCTTGCGATTGCAGTATGATGAAGGAGAGGATTACCTGACTTGGGGGACGCTTACTTATAATTATGGCGAATCTGAGGGGATAAAAAATGAAGATAGAACGTATGCTCACTTACGTGCTATTCACGCTTTGTATGAAAAAGATTGGTGTGGTGAACTCTTTATTCAATCTGAACAAGATGAGTTTAAAGACATCAACGAACGCTCTCTTGTCGGTGCAAATGTCCGATGGCGCTTTTTTAACTCCGAAAATTTAGTCAAAGGATACGCCGGATTAGGTGTGTTGGCTGAAAAGATCGACTATTCTCATCCCCTTGTCAATCCTCACGAAAATAATACTCGACTCAACAGTTATATTGCCTATACTAAAACTTTTATGGCAACATCAAAGCTTAGTTATGTTGGCTACTATCAGCCTAAATTGAGTGATAATTCGGATTATATCACGGCGCATGATTTGGAATTGATCGTGCCGATTTATGAAAAACTCTATTTAAGTGTGAGTGCTAAATACACTTATGACAGCCACCCGCCTCTTGGGATTGAAAAACAAGATACCATGTATAAGAGTGCTCTTTCGTGGGAGTTTTGATCATCCAGAGGAGGAATTGAATAACATTTTAGAGAGTATCATTGCAAAAGAACTCTGCATACTTTGATGACTTCCAGAGAAAGGACGAGTATCCAAACAAAAATAGTGATTCCCGCTGCGGCAGCAGAAATATCTTTAATGATGCGAATTTTTTCATTAGACTTGGTTTCCATGAAGTCGCAAACCGCTTCAATCGCAGTGTTGAATACTTCTGCTGAAAGCATAACTCCTGTCGCGAGTATAATTAAGGAAGCGTCAACCCATGCATTAAAAATAAAAACCGGGATGAGGATGAGAACCGATATAACGATTTTATACATAACACTAAAATCGTACAGTACCGCAAAACGTAACCCTGAAAGGATGATTTTAAATTTTTGAAAAGGGTGATATCCATGCTCACCTGTGTCTAAAAATTTATTTTTCATGTGAATACTCCTGATTTTACTACCAATATAGCAATACAGCTCCAACTAATCGCAATGAGACTACCGGCAAGGACATCCGTTGGGAAATGCACTTGCAAATACATGCGAGAGAGAGCAACTCCCAAGGCTATGAAGACCAATATTCCGCTTAACACCGTGCCAAACAGCGAAGGACCGTTATAAACAATAAGCCAGAGTAGAAGGGTAAATACCACGATTTGAGCGGTGTGGGCACTGGGAAAGGAGGGGTCGATCGGCAATTCGTTGAGAGAAGGAAAAAAATGAGGCCGTTTTCGTTCGAATTCATATTTGAGTGCATAGGTTGTCAGAACCGTCCCCCAAAATCCGATTCCTAAGAGTTTTTCAAAGTTTTCAAAATAGCCTGAAAGAAACAGTGTCAGGATAATATAAAGCGGTAATAAGACCCACAAAGAACCCAGCCATGTAATACTCGAAAAGAAGTGATCCAGTATCGGATGTTTGATTTTATGAAACCAGTTTAGCACGGCATGATCGAATTGTACCAGATGACCGTTGCGCATCAAAAAAGTCAAAGCGACAAAGGCACTTATCGAAACAAGAAGAATTACGGTGAACAGCCATCGCTCATCCGGAGTAATTTTTTCATTAAATTGCATTTTATCACCTTCATTCCATAAGATTAATTCACGATTAGTTTAACATTATTTGATTTTGTTCACTTTTTTAATTCAATCAGAAGGTGATTTTTAAAATTTCGTATAAACATTTTAGCGTCTCTTTGAATAATAGAGCTTATGAATTAGAGAGATATACGCATTTTTATAGAGGCGAATAGGGGTGAAATTTGGTACATTTACTCTTTTCCACTATAGTGTAAACGTTTAGTTAACCATATATTGTTCAATATTCAGAGCATAAAATTGATAAAAAGGATAAAGTTATGACTACACCAGTAGCGTTAGACGGCATTGATTTGTCAACGCATCCCTTCGGGTGGATGCTTCTTGCGATTTTTGTTATCGGGTATTATTTTATTGCCAGAGAAGACAAATACCATCTTGATAAATCGAAACCGGCCCTATTTATCGGAACGTTTATGTTTATCCTCATTGGAGGATTTTATGCGTTTTATGATCTAAATTTTATCCCGTTTAAAAGAGAAATTACCCATTTAGTTTATGAAATAGCTGAAATATTCTTTTTCTTATTTGTTGCCATGACGTTTGTCGAAGCGCTTATCGAGAGAGGAGTCTTTAATGCGCTCAAAGGTAAGCTGATTGCCAAAGGTTACAGCTATCGACAACTCTTTTGGATTACCGGATTTTTAGCGTTTTTTATCTCACCAATCGCTGACAATCTGACAACAGCCCTTATTCTTTCCACCGTTTTAGTGACGATTGAGCAAAAAAACAAAACTTTTTTAGTTCCCAGTGCAATCAACGTGGTCGTTGCTGCGAATGCGGGTGGTGCTTGGAGTCCGTTTGGGGATATTACAACTCTCATGGCATGGACAGCTCAAAAAGGGCAATTTGCTGATTTTCTTTATCTTTTTCCGGCTGCATTTATCGGATGGATGGTTACGGCTTATCTGCTCGTGCACTATGTTCCTGATTTAGATCCGAATAAAGAGGGTGATCCAGAGGTTGCTGAAAAAATTAAGATTCTCAAAGGCGGAAAAGTTATTATCGCTATTGGAATTGCGACTATTGCTATGTCGGTTGTCGCAAAACAGGTAATGCAGTTGCCACCAATGTGGGGAATGCTTTTTGGACTCTCTGTCTTGCAGTTATACACGTATCGATTGAAGCGGCGACACAAGCAGGATGTCAATATTTTTAAATCCATCAGTAAAGTTGAAAACAATACCCTTCTTTTCTTTTTTGGTATTTTAGCGGCGGTAGGAGCTTTGTATTTTGCTGGATTTTTAGGATATATCACACAATTATATGATACATACAATCCGATTTATGTCAATATTGGAATCGGATTCATATCGGCGATTGTTGATAATGTTCCGGTTATGTCTGCTGTCTTAAAATCAAATCCGCCTATCGATCATGCCCAATGGATGCTGGTGACGTTAACCGCAGGTGTCGGAGGCTCTCTTATCAGTTTTGGGAGTGCAGCAGGTGTTGGCGTGATGGGTAAAATGCATGGTATCTATACGTTTTCTTCGCACATGAAATTGGCGTGGACGGTGTTGGTGGGGTATATCGTTTCTATTAGTGTATGGTATCTCCAATTTATGGTTTTGGAAATGTATTAAAAAGAAAATTAATTTTTAGAGGAAAATAATGAAACGTATCGTAATCAAAGTAGGCACTGCTGTCTTGACTGAAAATAACAACATTGCCAAAGAGCGGATGATGAATTTGGTGACATTAATTGCAAATCTAAAAAAAATATTCGACGTCATATTGGTAACCTCAGGTGCGGTAGCTGCAGGGTATTCGGCACTAAAACTTGATAAAAGCATGCAAATAGGGAGAAAAGCATTGGCAGCAGCAGGTCAGCCTATTTTGATGTCAAGCTATAAGCGTAAGTTTGGTATTTATGATATTGATACAGCGCAGATTCTCCTGACAGAAGATGATTTCGATTCACGAAAGCGCACTATTATGTTTCAAGAGATCATTAATACGCATTTAAACTATGATATTTTGCCTATTATCAATGAAAATGATATTACCTCTACCCCGGAGCAATCCTTTGGGGATAACGATCAGTTATCTGCTCATGTTGCTTATGCAACTAATGCCGATTTGTTAGTCATCCTTAGTGATATTGACGGGTACTATGATAAAAATCCAAGAGAATTTGTGGATGCAAAAATTATAAAAGAGATCACAGAAATCCCAGAAGAAGCTTTAGCGGATGATTCATCAGCAAACAATGCATTTGCAACAGGTGGGATTGTTACCAAACTCAAAGCCGCTGATTTTTTGATGAAACGAGGCAAGAAAATGTTTTTGTGCAATGGATTTGATCTAAGTGCTGCAGAAACCTATTTATTTAGAGGTGAGCATACATTAGGGACAGTATTCAAACCAAAAAATAAATAACATTTATCTCATACTGCATAAAGAGGAATGACTTTTCAGCGTGTGTCATTATGGAAGCGTGTTTTACGAATGATGCAAGGATTATAAATATATAAAGAGAAATAGAGGGACAGTTAAAGTAAGTACCCATATCCAAAATTAAACTACGATTAGGTATCATTTCATCCATACACAGGGTTTTTATTTCCCTTCAAAACATCTCTGTCCAAAGGCTCACCCGTGAAAGATGTCAACATAATCGTTCTTGATTTCGGTTCCCAATACACTCAGCTCATTGCTCGTCGTTTACGCGAAGATAAAGTTTACTGTGAAGTGCTCCCGTACCACACTAAAATTGACGCGATTAAAGCAAAAAATCCGCAAGGGATTATCCTCAGTGGCGGTCCTTCATCGGTCTATAATAAAGATGCGTATGAGGTAGATCAAGGGGTGTACGCTTTAGGTATTCCCGTTCTTGGTATTTGTTACGGTATGCAGCGTATTGCTGTCGACTTTGGCGGTTCAGTAATCCGAAGTGATCATCATGAATACGGTAAAGCTGAGCTTACGATCGATATGACACAACAGTCACCTTTGTTCGCACATTGTGAAGATGAGCGTGCTGTATGGATGAGCCATTCGGATAAAGTGGATGTTCTCCCTGAAGGCTTTGTTCCTATCGCCTATTCACCAAATTCTCCGTATGCAGCTATCGCTGATGAAGCGCGACAAGTATATGCAATGCAGTATCATCCTGAAGTGAACCACTCTGAAGAAGGGTATTTGATGCTCCGCAACTTTGCCCGTACCATTTGTGGTATTACGGACAAATGGGATATGGGTCATTTCCTCAAAGAACAAATTGTCAAAATTCGTGCTCAAGTGGGTGAGGGGAAAGTCCTTTGTGCTCTTAGCGGCGGTGTTGATTCCTCTGTTGTTGCGGCACTTTTGTACGAAGCAATCGGTAATCAGTTGATTCCTGTATTTGTTGATAATGGTCTTTTGCGTAAAGGTGAACGTGAATCAGTCGAAAACATCTTTAAAGTTCACCTCAAAGTTCCTCTCGTCGTTGCTGATGCATCAGAGAATTTTTTGGGCAAGCTCGTAGGGGTTACTGATCCTGAGACGAAGCGTAAAATCATCGGGCATACGTTTATCGAAGTGTTTGAGCAAGAAGCGAAAAAACACGATGGCATCAAATTCTTGGCACAGGGTACATTGTATCCGGACGTTATCGAATCGGTTTCTGTCAATGGTCCATCTGTGACTATTAAATCGCATCACAACGTCGGCGGTCTTCCTGATTGGATGGATTTTGAGCTTATTGAGCCATTACGTGATTTGTTCAAAGATGAAGTCCGTAAACTCGGGCTTGAGCTTGGACTTCCTGATTATTTGGTTAATCGCCATCCGTTCCCAGGACCTGGTTTGGGGATTCGCATCATGGGTGAAGTCAACAAAGACGATTTGTATATCCTTCGCGAAGCCGATGCGATTTTACTGGAAGAGCTAAAAGCAAGCGGATATTACAGCAAAACATGGCAGGCATTTGCAGTACTGCTTAATGTCAAAAGTGTTGGAGTTATGGGGGATAACCGTACGTATGATAACACCGTCTGTGTTCGTGTCGTCGAAGCCGTCGATGGTATGACAGCCACTTTCGCTCATCTTCCACACACACTGTTAGAACGTATCAGCCGTCGTATTATCAATGAAGTCAATGGCATCAATCGTGTTGTTTATGACATCAGTTCCAAGCCTCCTGCTACAATCGAGTGGGAATAAAGGGTACGCGTTTGCGCCCCATCTATCTCATCTCTAAAACTTCATCCCATCAGAAGATGGGAGTCATTCATATTCCTATTCTCTCCATCCATTTTTTAACGCCTGATATTGATTTTAGTCTCTATGATGGGATTATTGTTACGTCTAAACAAGGGGCTCTTGCGCTTAATCATTATTCGGTAAATTGGGAAAAACTTCAGGTTGTCTGTGTAGGTGAATCAACGACAGAGGCGATGAAGCAGCTGGGTGCCGTTCATATTGAAAGTGCAGCTGGATATGGTGAAACTATTTTTAATGTGCTGCGACAATACAAAGGAAAATGGCTCTACTGTCGTCCTAAAATGATTGCGTCTTCATGGCCGCAACGTGCTCGTGAAGCTGGTTTGATTATCGATGAGGTGATTATCTATGAGACAACGTGCAATGAAGCCATGAAGCAGAAAGAGCTTGAGGATAATGGTGTGCTGATTTTTACCTCTCCATCGAGTATTGAATGTTTTCTGCAAAAATATCTTTTTAAACCTACGCACGACATTGTAGTTATTGGAAAAACGACACAAAATGCTTTGCCATTGGGGATTAAGTCAACTCTTAGTGAGACAACAAGCGTAGAATCCTGCGTAGAAAAAGCACGAGAATTAAGCTTTTTGAGGTTATAATTATTAACTCTGGGCGCAGCGAGTAACCGCAATATGAGGGTTCTACATATACAACTAGTCACATCCGTAGACGTTTCGGTGTGTCGGTGGTCTTGTTTGAGCGTGTAAACGTGAGAGATTGCCGCCGGAAGAAATGCTCGATGTGGCGCAATTACAGCTTTGAAGAACCAAAGCTACTG
The DNA here is from genome assembly GCA_043797085.1 of Pseudomonadota bacterium. GTDB lineage: Bacteria > Campylobacterota > Campylobacteria > Campylobacterales > Sulfurimonadaceae > Sulfuricurvum. The sequence continues at coordinate 149,203 of JAZDQA010000001.1, forward strand.
CGAAACGCCCGCCTGGGCTTTTACTTTTGATTTGTCGATAGAGGAACTTGTCCCTCCATCTACGCTAGCCGCTTGGGCTACTGAAGCTGACTTCTAACGAAGCAGATTTAAAATTTACTTTATTTAAAAATCCATTGGGGCTTTTAGATGAGAGAATCAACTATTTTTTGGGGCAATATATGAACATAATGATAATCGGCAGCGGCGGACGTGAATTTTCGATTGGACGGGTATTAAAACAAGACCCTGAGGTTGCCAATCTTTATTTTACTCCCGGTAATGGCGCAACCACAATGCTGGGTGAAAACGTTGCCATCAAAGATTATGAAGAATTGGCGCAATTTGCAGTGGATAATGCGATTGATTTAACCATCGTAGGTCCTGAAGGTCCATTGACCGATGGAGTTGTCGATATTTTTAAAGCGCGCGGATTGGTCATTTTTGGTCCATCCAAAGCCGCTGCACAGCTTGAGGGTTCGAAAGTTTACATGAAAAACTTTTTGGCTAAATACAATATTCCAACCGCTCGTTATATCGAAACGGCTCATATCGGTGATGCATTTAAATTTATTGAGTCTCTTACGGCTCCTATCGTAGTTAAAGCCGATGGATTATGTGCAGGTAAGGGTGTCATTATTGCACAGAGTCACGATGAAGCCAAAGTAGCCGTGTCGGAAATGCTCAGTGGAAAATCATTCGGAGATGCAGGTTTGCGCGTCATTATCGAAGAATTTTTGGACGGCTATGAACTCTCCATGTTTGCACTTTGTGATGGAAAAGATTTTATTCTCCTCCCTGCCGCGCAAGATCATAAACGTCTTTTAGATGGCGATGAAGGTCCAAATACGGGTGGTATGGGTGCATATGCTCCGACACCGCTCGTCGATGAGATAATTTACGAAAAAGTTAAAGAACGGGTAATTCGTCCGACACTATTAGGAATGCAACAAGAGGGAGCACCTTTTGAAGGGGTTCTTTTTATCGGGATTATGGTGGTGAACGGTGAGCCTATTACGCTCGAATTTAACGTTCGTTTCGGTGATCCGGAGTGCGAGATTTTGATGCCACTACTCAAAACTCCTGCTCGTGAACTGTTTTACAAAGCGGCAACCAAACAGCTGGATACGCTTAACGTCGAGTTTCACGATAAATATGCCGTCGGTGTAGTGATGGCAAGTAAAAACTATCCTTTTGACAACTCAGTTCCTGCTGAAATCGTGGTGGATGAGATTCATCATGATGAGATCGCTCAAAATACCCATATAGCCTACGCAGGTGTGAGCGAAGAAGATGGAAAACTCTATGCTAATGGCGGACGAGTGCTGGTGTGCGTCGGTGTGGGCGAGAGCATCAAGCAAGCACGTGATCGTGCCTATATGCTCTGCGGTCAAGTTCATTTTGCTGGTAAAAAACTTCGCACTGACATTGCATATCAAGCGTTGCGTTAATGAATAACGACATCGAAAACCTCCTTAGCCGGGAAAAATTAGAACTGGCAAGCATTCGCTCTCGTGCAGCGGCATTTGGGATTGATGAAGTGCTGTTATCGGTGATCTTGTTTGCCATTTTATGGGATTCTATTTCCAAAGCTACGACCGTTGAAGATATGATTTTAATCGTCAATACGTTTATTTTAGAATACATGGCGATTAAAATACTTTACCAAACGTTTTTTACCATGCAGTACGGAGCAACACTTGGCAAGATTGTGATGAAAATACGGGTTATTGAGATTAAAACATTGTCAAATCCGGGATTTTTGAGTGCATTTAATCGATCGGTATTTCGAGTGGTGAGTGAGATTCTTTTTTATCTTGGGTTTGCGTGGGCTTTTTTTGACCCTTATCGTAGATCTTGGCATGATCTTAGCGCACGGACTTTGGTTATTGATGCCTAAACTCGTACTGCTTAGCATCATAAGTGCAAGCATATTACTCGGTGGAGAGCGCATTGAGATTATTGCTTCTCAAGTGGATGTAAACGGTTCGATAGTCCATTCAACGACATATCCAACTCTCATTTATCAAGATCAGATTTTAAGTGCGGAAACGATGACCTACGACCGTAATAGCAGCGTCGTGGAGGCTTTTGGTCAGGTTAACGCGTTTAAAGCAGGACAATATCATGCAATCAGTGAGTATTCACGATTAAATCTCGAAGAAGAGACCCGTTATTTGAAGCCTTATTACGCACTTGATACCAATAGTGGCGTTTGGATGAGTACGGATGAGGCAACAGGATGTCAAAATAATATTGATTTAGCGAACGGGATGGTATCGGGATGCGATTCCACGGATCCTCTTTGGACAATCCGTTTTAGCAGTGCTGATTACAATACGGAAAATATGTGGGTTAATATTTACAATGCCCTGCTGTACATCGATGATGTTCCCGTTATGTATTTTCCTTATTTTGGATACCCTACTGATAAAACACGCCGAAGCGGATTGCTTATGCCTTCTTTTGGAATTTCCAGTTCGGAAGGATTGTATTACGAGCAGCCTATTTACTGGGCACCTACCAACTGGTTTGATGCTGATTTTCGTCCACAAATTCGTACCTCACGCGGTTCTGGAATCTATACAGACATGAGATTTGTTGATAGCTCCTCATCAAAAGGTTCCATCAAGTTTGGATATTTTAAAGAGCAGGCTGACTACGCACAAAAATACGACTTGGCGCACAATCAGCATTATGGATTTGCTCTTGATTATCGCCATAACGATTTTTTAAAAAATTGGTTTGGTGTTGATTTGGATGGGGAATCTGGATTGTATCTTAATGGTTCTTGGATGAATGACGTTGATTATCTCAATTTACAAGAAAGCGATGAAACCCAAAACGTTACGGATAATCAAATTTTCTCTCGTATCAATGGATATTACAGCAGTGAGGACAATTATATCGGAGCTTATTTTAAATATTATCAATATTTAGATCCGAATATTGACAATAAGCAAACACTTCAAACCCTTCCAGCCCTTCAATATCACCGATATTTAGAGAATTTTTTTGATAATCATTTGCTTGCAAGTGGTGATATTCAGGCGAGTAATTTCTATCGTCCTGATGGTAAACGAGCGATTCAAGCGGATATTAATGTCCCCGTGACATTGCAAACGAGTTTGTTTAATGAGTATTTGGATGCAAGCTATACCGCTAATGCAGCGACACGGGCAATCAGTTTTTACGGTAATGCTAAAACCGGTGAAAATGACAGTGCATACCCGTCAGGATACTATGCGCAGCTTGACCATACCCTTTCATTGGGGACAACGTTGGTGCGCCCTTACGAAACGATGACGCATGTTATTTCTCCCAATATTAGTTACAGTAAAGCAGGAACCCGTCTCTATAATGGATATTATGCAAATCGCCAAGGGCAGTGTAGTTCTACCACAGTATATCCGTGTGAATTTTATACGTTAAATGAACCAAGTGATGGACTTTCATTGGGTCTGAACAACTTTTTATTTGAAGATGGAAAACAATGGCTCGTAGATAGACTGAGCCAAAACTTTCGTTATGATGACACGGGAAGCTATTATGGAGAGTTGCAAAACGAGCTGGAATGGCAAATTACCTCAGCTATTTCGTATTATAATCAAACTTCATACAATCATGATCGTAACCGAATTACGAAAGAGCAAAATACTCTTCGCTATAATGACAGTATCATAAACGGGAGTGTTAGCAATTATTATACCGATCAGCTTGGAAAAATCCCACAATACGCATCGTATTGGACGGCAGATTTAGCCTATCAGTACAATCGATATACTAAAGTTTTTGGTCTTGTCGCATACGATAATCAGGAAGCTTTGTTAAAGCGAAGTGAAGCAGGTTTTCTCTATACGCAGCGATGTTTTGACTTTGGGCTTAGATTTGTTCAGAATCGTCGCCCGATTTTGACCAATACAACGGGGAGTGATTCAGTGGATGACTCTTATGTTTTCATTACCGTTATTTTAAAGCCATTGGGCGGTTCTGAATTTAACTATAAACTTACCAAAAATTAATGAGGGCAAGATGAAACTAGAAGCAAAAATCGGATTGTTTGTTGCAGTGGCTCTTGGGGCACTTTTGTTGTTGTCAACACAAGTGACCTCGCTTGGAAAATGGGGTCAAAAAGGGTACCCGATTGAAGCGTATGTGGATGATGCCTCAGGGATAGAACAACAGACGCACGTTGCGATGAACGGGGTTGTCATTGGTGCAGTAGAGGCAATTACCATCGAGAAAAAGCAGGTACGTTTAACCTTATTGATTAATGAAGGTATTTTGATACCGGATGATTCATCGGTTATTGTCGCGCAAGAATCACTTTTGGGATCCAAAGTTTTGAATATCGTAGCCGGTGATTCCTCTTCAAATCTTGTCGAAGGCGGTGTTTTAGTACAATCAAAACAGTATGCCTCATTCGATCAAACCAGTGATTCGGTCAATGCTGCAGCAAAAGAGCTTGAGTTGTTAATGCATGATTTCCGTTCAACCCTCGATGACGAGCACCGTAAAGCGATCCAAGATGCCATAATCGCATTTAGAGATGTTGGGGTTAACCTAAACGGAGTTGTTGTTGATAATCGCGAAGAACTGCATGCAGCCATTGCAAATTTTAAAGCCATGAGTGCAGGATTTTCTCAAACAGCCAATACGGTTAATAAAGATTTGCCTGAAATCATGGAACGGATTAGTTCATTGACGATGAGAATGAATAATATCAGCGGTGCCGTTGAAGATTCCGTTCCGGAAGCTGTCAATAAATTTGTTGCTATTGAAGACAATATTAGTGCTATTTTAGCTGAAAATCGTTCCCCTTTGAAATCGACCGTTACATCGGCTGAGTTGTTCTTTAAAAGCGGTGAGGAAGCATTCTCGAAAGTGGATACGCTTCTAAGTACGTTTACAACCAGTGAATTACAAGTAGCGATGCACAGCGATTATATGATTCGCGACGGATATGCAAAAATTTATCTAGGGGCTACGTATCTTCCGAATCCGGAAACGTATTATATGTTTGATTTGGTCAGTACGGATGATTATTCGATAGCGAATGTACTTCCGGCGGTACATAGCGAAGGACAAACCTATATTTCCGCACAATACGGAAAACGTTTTGATAATACATTGCTGCGCTTCGGTGCCATTGAGTCAACGGGCGGAATCGGAATCGATTATTTTATGAATCATGATAAAGTGAAATTCTCAGGAGAGGTTTTTGATTGGAATGCCATCAATGATGTTCGTGGAACAAGCCCGCATCTTAAGGCACAAGTGCGGTATCAAATGCTCAAACATTTGGAATTATATGGGGGATGGGATAATTTCCTTAATCCTCAATCGCAAAATATCTTTATGGGGCTAGGACTTCGTTTTATCGATAATAACATTAAGTATCTATCTGGCGCGTCATCGTTAGCAAAATAAAACATTTTAATTTTTAAGGGAATACATGAAATACGATATTACATTGGCATTAACCAATAAAGAAGAGTCTTACGCTCTTAACCAAGTAGCGGCGCAAGCCAATGGAGCGGTATGGCTCAAATCAGGAAATACCGTTATTTTGGCAACGGTGGTTGTCGATGAGACTGATTTTGTGGATGAGGATTTTCTCCCATTGACGGTTCAATATCTGGAAAAAAGCTATGCAGCGGGTAAGTTTCCGGGTGGATTTATCAAACGCGAAACCAAACCAAGCGATTTTGAAGCACTTACATCTCGTATTGTAGATCGCTCGTTACGCCCATTGTTTCCAAAAGGATTTGCCAACCCGATTCAAATTTCTATTTTGGTTTTGAGCAGTGACAATGAATCCGATTTGCAAGTATTGGCTCTTAACGCCGCATCGGCAGCCTTGTATCTCTCTGATATTGATATTTTTACCTCGGTAAGTGCTGTGCGTATTGGTAAGATTGATGGAGAAATCATTGTCAATCCGACTTTATCGCAGTTAAAGCAAAGTACTTTAGATTTGTATCTTGCAGGTAGTCGTGATGATATGCTGATGATTGAGATGCAAGCCAATGGAAGTGATGAGGTTATGATTCTTGATATGGGAGCAGTTGAGCCTTTTATCGATCCTGTTCTTACAAATCAAACGTTATTAAAGCGTCAAAGTAACGCAATGGCAGAAGATGAGTTGATCGAAGTATTGGCGTTGGCACAAGCCGAGCTCAAAACAGCGAATACAGCTTACGAGCACGCCTTTAAACCACTTGCTAAATTTGCGTTCGAATTAAAATATGTTGTGAGTGAAATCGATGCAACAATGTCTGAGTATGTACGTTCGACTCATACCGATGATTTGAAACGCGGTATCGCTGCAATGGCAAAAACAGAGCGTTCAAAAGCTCTTCGTACTATCCGTAAAACCATTATGGTTGAAAAGCCGGAGTGGAATGAACATGAGTTGAAAAAGGCGATAGAGCAAGTCAAACGCTCGATGGTACGTGCTCAGATCTTGGATGAAAAAGTTCGTGCTGACGGACGTGCCCTTAACGAAGTTCGCCCCATCACAATCGAAACCAATATTTTACCAAGTGCTCACGCTTCGGCATTGTTTACTCGCGGACAAACGCAAGCATTGGTGATTTTGACCCTTGGCGGTGCTAAAGATGCTCAAATGTACGAGGGACTCACCGACAGTGGGACTCAAAATGATGCCTTTATGGTTCATTACAACTTTCCGGGATTTAGTGTTGGAGAGCCTTCACCTATTGGTGCACCTCGCCGTCGTGAACTGGGTCATGGAAATCTTGCAAAACGTGCTCTTGAAGGTTCTACTGTACGTAATGGTCAAACGATTCGTCTGGTATCAGAGATTTTAGAGTCCAATGGTTCATCCTCAATGGCAACAGTATGTGGTGGCTACATGGCACTTCGTGCAGGAGATATCGAGGTGTGTGAGCCTATTGCCGGCGTTGCAATGGGTATGGTTCAAGAAGGAGATCGTCACGCTATTTTGAGCGATATTATGGGACTGGAAGATCATGACGGCGATTTGGATTTTAAAGTAACGGGCTCTAAGTTTGGTATCACTGCAATGCAAATGGACATTAAACTGGGTGGAATTGCGTTGGATATTTTACGTGAAGCGCTTTATCAAGCTAAAGAGGCGCGAGCTCATATCATTGATATTATGATCGATGCAGAAAAAAGTATTGAACTGAACGAAGGGACATTACCAAGTACTGAGTTGTTCCATATTGACCCAAGCTTTATAGGTGATATTATCGGTCAAGCGGGCAAAACCATTCGTGAGATTATCGAAAAATTTGACGTAGCAATCGATATCGATAAGAAAAAAGGATCGGTTAAGCTTACAGGTAAAAATCGTGATGGGATCAAAGGTGCTCGTGATCACATCGAGGGTATCGTAAGCGGAATAGAGTCTACCCCTAAAGTCGAATACAAAGTAGGCGATGTCGTTAACGGAAAAGTGAAAAAAATCGTTGATTTTGGAGCATTTATTGAGCTTCCAGGCGGTATCGACGGTCTTATGCACATCTCTAAGATTTCCGATGAGCGTGTTGAACGTGTCAGTGATGTGTTTAAAGAAGGGGATGAGCTTATGGTAGAAATCGTCGAATTCAAAGGAAATAAGATAGGTTTGGGTCGGGCTAAGTAAGTTTTTAGCTCTTTAGTTTTACAATGCCGTCCACAAAGTGATAAGTAGGGACACTATCCGAACAGACTTTGATATTAATTACGGAGATAACCTATGAAAAAAGTTCTTTTTCTTATGATCGCTCTTGTTGCTTCAGTATTTGGTGCTGAAGAAGCAGTAGCTGTTGTTGAAGCGGCTGTTGATGCTGCACCTGCTGCTGCGCCAGTTGTTGCTGACGTTGCTAACCAAACATTGAAAGCGTATTCTATGATCGCTGCTGGTGTTGGTCTTGGTTTAGCTGCTCTTGGTGGAGCTATCGGTATGGGTAGCACTGCTGCTGCAACTATCGCTGGTACTGCACGTAACCCAGGCCTTGGCGGAAAATTGATGACAACTATGTTCATCGCTCTTGCTATGATCGAAGCACAAGTTATTTATACCCTAGTAATCGCTCTTATCGCGCTTTACGCAAATCCTTATTTAGTAGCGTAAGTTACTCAATAAACCTCAGATTAGCTTCGGCTAATCACCTTTTTTCTGCGGACGTGGTGGAATGGTAGACACGCTACCTTGAGGTGGTAGTGCCAACAGGTGTGGGGGTTCAAATCCCCCCGTCCGCACCATCTTTACTCTTTAACCCCCTAAAATAGCCACTTTCAAAGCCTTTATCTAAAACCACTAAAAACCCCCATACACCCCTAGTACGGATTTATGTCCAATTTAAAATCAAATTTTCCGTCATTGATAAATTTAGCGTAGACCTGATGAACCATTTGTGAATCACGATGTCCGAGTATTTGAGCGAGATTGTGCGGAGTAGTGTAACCACCTGAGAGCATCATAGTAGCGAAGGTGTGTCGAGTGTTGTATAACCGTCGATATTTTATTCCAAGCTCATCAAAAATCGGCAGCCAAAACTTGTTTGAGAAAGTTTCGTTATGCTGATAGGGCTTTCCAAATTGGGTTACAAAAAGATATTCGTGATCATGATGATCAAAGAGCTGCTGCAAGTGAGGGCGCAATAAATCTAAAATAGGGACAGAACGAAAACCGCTTTGAGTTTTGGGTGAGTTCTCCCCATGCCGTCCCCGTGTACGCTTGATCTTCATAAAACCTTTTTGAAAATCTATATCCTCTTTTTTAAGTCCCATTATCTCACCCGAACGCATACCAGTGTAAAAAGCAATGTATAGATAATGTTTGAAATTGAAATTATGAACATGATCGATGATTTGATGCATCTCTTTAACTGAAAAAGGCAAGATCTCTTTTTTCATTATTCGAGGTTTACGCAAGAATCGGCAGGGGTTGGAAGTTATAACTTCATCATAAATAGCTTCATCAAATATTCCCGTGAGCATGGAGATATAATGCGTTAATGTTTTGTTTGAACATTGATAATTCAGCAACCAAAGACGGAGTTCACTTGCTTTAATTTCTGAAATATTACGATCTAAAAAAGATGGCATGATTTTATTGCGGATAGTGCCGTCATAGCGGTAATAGGTAGAGGGTTTTAATTCTACCTTTTTGATTTTTAGGTATGTTTCGGCGTAGTAGTTAAAAGTCATTTAAAATCTTGAAAATGAAAAAGTAGGTTTAAAATAAGAAATAGACTCTAAGGTATCAAGAGACAAAGAAAGCGAATTATAACAACCAACACTAATACCATTAGTTTTACGCCACTTACGATCAAATATATCAACATAATGATACTTAAGTTCACGAACCAAAATAAAATCTTGTAAAACCTCTTCACCATTAATATAACGAATTGGACGAACACGAAAAGAAGCTAACTTATTATTTTGAGACCATAAAACACTGTCAGGATAATCAGCAAGATTAATTAACATTTAAAATCCTTTTTTATTTGAGAAAGCGTTAATTGCTTACAAAAATGATATTTAGCCGTTTTTTTATCATAAAAACCACCACCACAAAAACCACCGCATGAACTACATTGCCGTATCATTGTCATACCCCCACAATTCAGATTCAAAAGAACGTTCTAAACATCGAAGCGAAGTAAGTTCATATTCTTCAAAATGCGTCATAGTAACAAGACGATAAAGTTCATCAATACGAAAATCAATAAAAGAAAAATCCGTATTATCATGCATTGAAGAAACATAACTATCAGAATCAATGCCACTTTCAATCATAAGTGAATCTCTATCGTTAAATGTGCTCATTGTCATATCCCCACAAATCAGATTCTAAACCAGCTTTTAACGTAATAGGATCAGCACGAAGCAAACCACGATCAACCATTTCGTTATGAGTATGAGCGTAATGATGAGCGTTAACGGTTTCTATGTCCATTTCTTCATGGTAATAGTTCCAAAGCTGTAAATCACTCATGCGGACGGGTTGAGGGGTGAAATTGAATAGCTCACCATCACGGTAAAGGAAATGTTCACCGTCGATGAAAGCATCAATTGTTTTATTGGGAGTGTGAGGATCTTTCCAAATAGATGGAGTTTGTGGAAGAGTACGAGAGGTATTATCTCTTTTGTCTTTGAGTTCACCAGTTTGACGGATGATAATATTGGTGTTAATGTAGCTCAATGTCAAAACGCCCTGATCATACTGGAGACATCTGCCCGATTGCTCAATAAACATGAAGTGATCATCTTCTTTGTTCCATTCACAAAGAAGCGGTTGAGAGCGTTTAAGAGCGGTGATGTGCAACCATGATTTTTCAATGGTGAATACTTTTTGATAAACCCATTGCGGAACGGTTGAATGAGAAGTGGTAATACGACGGATCTTATGCTTTACGTACCACGCTTGCAGATAATCAAGCTCATCATTGTTTTTGATGTCCATGAATGACTTGGTGACGTATTTCATGATGTAGCCGACGGGGTTATAGATTGCAGTTTGAAAGCCCTTTGTATCATCGGGGTTACTGTCAACGTCCGTTGATTTAACATGATTTTGAGGAGCGGGGAAGTATCGCTCGAAGTCTTTTTTAAAGGTGGGAAAATACTCTTCAGGAATCCACAAAAGAACGTGAAAATGGGGAACACCGTCTTTGTGAGGTTCAGAAGCTTTGAGGTAAACGAAATCTTTGCCCTCTTTTTTGAGCTTTTTGAAAGCGTATCCGGCAGAGAAGCGATACCATTGATAAGAGAGCGTGTTATAGCAATCTTTGACGGTGAATTTCTTGCCCTCTTTTATCTTTTCGCGAAGAAAGCCATAAGTCTCATTATTAGGGATATGGCGCTCATAATCAATCTTGCTAGTTGCATTTAGTTTGTCCCACTTTCTGTAATCTGATTTTAAAAAGCCACGAAAGAAACCATCAAGCGTAATCGTTAAGAAAACGGGCTTTAAACCCTCATTGAAAGCTAAGTCCGCCATCGTGTTGATCTTGTTGGAAAGTTGCGCGTAATAGCGTTCTGACATATTGGCGCTGAACGAAACGTCCAGTAATGATTTAACTTGACCCGTTGCGGTGTGGAAATGGTTGTTTTCCAAATAATTACGCTGTTTGTCGATTTTATCCCGCATCTGCTGCAAGTCATCGGCGGTTAATCCGTAGGTGTTTTTATTCATGGCTTTCACTCCTATTTTAAGATTTATTTTTTGCTGATCTGATCGTTGTAAAGTTTTTGATAATGTCCTAGAGCGCCCAAATCCGTTTGAAGAGATGAGAGCGTTTTTGAGTCGTCTATGATGTAGGGAGTAATCACGAGAAGCAAGTTGTCTTTTTGCGTGATCGTTGATGTGTGTTCGAAGAGCTTGCCGATATAAGGAAGCTTAGAAAGAAACGGAACGCTATCGTCCACGATTGAATCATAGGACTTTACAAAACCACCCAAAACGATAGTTTCACCGTGATGAAGTATCGAATCAGTCTTAATCTGCTGTTTCGTCGTGATCGGTTGATTGTTGGTGTCAACGCTTGGAAGAATATTTTCAATAAGCGCATCAATGCTAAGGCTAAGTTTGTCTTTACTGGCTACAAGCGGTTTAATGGTGAGCGTTAAACCAACATCGGAGCGAGAAAGAGAGTTAGAGGTTCCAGATGATCCAGTAGTGTTACCCGTGAGAAAAGAGAGGGATTTACCCACAACGATTTTTGACTCTTTGTTGTTGAGACAAAGCAACGATGGATCGGAAAGCGTTTTTGATACCCCCTCACTTTGGAGAAGATCCAATGATGCGCCAATCGTTAAGAGCTGATTTACATTGCCTAACGACGCAGTGAGTTTGGTAAGAGCCAAAGTATTAACGGGAGCAATAGCGCTTCCACCGAGATTACCAGCAAAAGTGAAAAAATTACTTGCACTAACAATTCCTCCGTCAAGTCCATATTTTACTCCTAGTTTTGAGCTTAGATCGTTGTTGAGTTCGAGAATACGCACCTGAATATAAACCTGATATTGTTCACGATCGAGATCCGAAATCATAGACGGAACACGTTTCATAACTTCATCATCGCCCTGGACAAAAAGAGTGTTGGAGTCCGAATTTATCGAGATTGTAATATCTGATTTATTGTTATCACTGGAGAAAATAGATCCGAGAGTTTGAGCAACAGAAGAGACATTTGAGTTCACCAAGTGAAATGATTTAAAGGTTTGATTTTTTTGTATTGGCTTTTTGTCAATGTCGTTAATGAGACTTTTAATGAGTTTAAGATTATCGGAGAAATCGGAGACGATAAGAGCGCCATTGTCCGGAACACCAAAAGCAGAACCCGAAGCAGAGAGGAGAGAACGGACCCCCTCAAGGATTGGCAGCACGTTGGAATATTTGATATGTATGACTTTAGTACCAAATCCTGCTGATGAGCGAGAGCCAAGATAAACGCTGTCATATTGTTTTAAATCTTTAGCATTTACGACGGTGTAATAAGAGCCGTTGTTAACGAGAGCATAACCGTTAAGTTCAAGGGCGGATTTTAACAAAGGCAAGACGTTTTTAGATCGTATATCCATGTTAGAGAGATAATCAATAGAACCATCGAGCTTTCCGGATACGAGGATATTTCTACCCAAAGACTTAGAAGCAAGACGGATAAATTCATTAAGGCTCATACCATCAAGAGTACTTACCATTGGAGGCGGTGGAAGCATTGGGATCATTGGGGTGTTGATGGTTGATTTAGCGATAGGTGCAGGGGCTTTTAATTCCGCAGAATTAAGAGAAAAAGCGATTAACAACGTGAGAAGTATTTTTATCATTGTGTGATCCCTGCTGATTTATATACATCGCTTGATGATCCAAATGTAGATTTAGATTTTTGTGTTTGCAATAATGGAACATTCCACATCGAAAAATATCTAATATCATCCGAGGGTATAGAGAAAAGACGATCATTGTATTCAACATCAAAAACGCGAACCGTAGAGCCTGCAAGCAGTTTGGAATCAATCATTTTTAAAGCCTCTTCAAAATATAAACGCGGAATGTAGTTTGTGACAAAAGCATTATCAACACGAGAGCAGGCAATGGCATCACAGCGAACACGCAAGAGCATGGAGGAAGAAATAGGAGATTTTTCTACTGTTATGTTTTCATCAATAGAAGCAAATTGATTAGATTGTAAATTTTCATTTTCTACTGGATCAGGAGCTAAACGACTAAATAATAAATAAATCATTATTGCAATGAGCAAAGCACCGCCAGCAATATAGCCGATGAATTTATGCAAAATCTTTTTAGGATTGTGCATATCGCCCGACTTATAAAGCTCGAAAACAGACTGATTTACAAGAATATGATCAACATGATGAAAAGGGGTAGTTTTATAATTATCAGAGGAAAAATACTTGTACCGAAAAGTTTTATCAGAAAAGCTTTTTTTTCGTGGCTGCGCATCGATGTAGTCTTCCACATAAGGCTTATAATAGTCAGCACTCATAAGCGTAGGAAGATGAATAATGATTAATATATCATGACCTAAGTGTCCATGATAACCATGCCACCATTTCAAAACGGGATCAACTTTTTTAGTGTAATAACGATACGCTTCATCGATCACAAAAAAAGCAGGGGTTAATTTATGATAACGTGCATAGGTTTGCAACTCTTCATCGGGTTTATCTACCATAGCCATTTCATGCAGTTTTGTTAAGTGTTTATAGAACCATTCCCAATCTAAATAAATGGACTCTTTAACAAGCATATCATCCAAGATTAAAGGATATTTTTCTTTTAATTTGTCGTCCATAATAAGTGGATTTTTTTGTAGTTGCTCATTGACTAGATCATGTTTAAAACCGCCAATATTGCAATAAAGATATTTATGTTTTGGAAAATCGGGAGATTTTGGATCAATGAAGTTTTTTTGAATGTACCAAACAGCACGATAAGATTTACCCGAACGAGGTAAACCCGTAAAAATAGAAATCATGTTGAGCGGATAAACGCAAGAACTTGTTTAGCACCAAATCCCGCGACAATGATAGTTAAAAACAATGCAAGACCTTGCAAAACACCTAGTTGTATAGCCATAACCAAAAGACCATTAGAAACGATGTAAGGCTTAACAAGATCAACCATGAAATGAAAAGCATAAGTGACAAGCCCAGTGAAAATAGCGAAGATCATCATTTTTAAAACAAAAGGATGTTTAACCAAAAATACAAAAACAGAAGTTAAGAAAGAGATAACGGGGGCAAGCCAAGGGACGAAAGCAAGTAAAGCGGGCATTTTTAAACTCCTGAAAATACAACAATAAAGCCCGCAATAGCAGACATTAAAAGAAATAAACCACGAATAAGATCAAGAGGTAATTTATTTAATAACTCTTGATCCATAATCACAAAATAATGACCTAATATAGTGAAGCCATAAGTAGGGAGTGAAGAAGCAGAACACAAATTATTAAGACCGAGTGGATCGGTAAACACAAAACCATCAAGTGAGTTTTTAGCGTCATTGCCAAGAGCATCAAAGGTACTATGCCCGTCAGCATCCGAACCAGTAGCGCGGGAAGTATCAACACTATCAGTATTTTTAAACATTCCTAAAATCTTGTCTAAAAAACTTGATGAATCACCCGTATTTTTCTTAATGTCATTTAAAACGCCTGTGTAATCGGGACCGTTGCCAGTAGAGCCACCAGTGCCAGCGCCAGTGCCACCAGTGCCGGAAGTTGTAGGAGAGGATACAACAGTGCCACCATTAGCACCGGAAACAGTAGGAGCAACGGTTGGATCATTTGGGGTTGTTGTTACTGTGCCGTCGGGGTTTTGAGTGACAGTAATGGGGGTTGTTTTTGTGGTAGTGATCGGGTTTGAGCTAGTGGAACCAGTAGAATGGGTTGTGGTTGTGGCGGTACCAGTATTATAATCGTATTTGGTTGTTTGAGTACCATCGAGATTAATAGGAGCCGTTAATGATCCATCAGCTGTATTGACTGAAGTAGATGAATTTAATTGTGTCATAACAGCAGGTGGGATCGTTGATACTTCATCAACTTTACCCGTCGTTGTATCAGTTTTTGAAACAATTGCAGGAGAATTGCCATAAAAATATTCCCAGTCATGTGCAGGTTCTGTGGCAGTTGCATGAGTGAAAACAGGAGCACCTCCAGCAGAATCAGGGGCAGGAGTTGGATTGGTTTTGGTAGGAGTTGGAGCGGGAACGGGTTTGACTTTATTGTCGACAGGATCTTTAAAAGATACTTTTAATCTATTATCACCTTGAATGGTATCCATAGAAGGTGGAGTAGAAGAACCATAGTTTTGAAGAGCAGAAAATCCAACCATAGTCGCACCTAAACCAGTAGCCCAAGCTCCAGCACCAATAGCAGGATAAGACATTCCCCCAGTAAAAGGAAGAGCGAGAACCCCACCAGCAGAAAGAGCAACACCACCAATTACAGCAAGAGAACCGACAACAGCAAATGGATCTGAAGCAATTTTTTTCCAAGCCTCAGCACCACCATTACACGAACCGTCAGCAAAATAATATCCGCCCGCAGCATCACAACCCGCAGGATCGTTGTTGTAATCGTTCATAGGATCGGAGGATGGAGTAGGTGGAAAATCAGGTCCACATCCATGAGCGTTCATAGTAGTGCCAGCAGGACAAGAAGGAGGAACACAAACGTCATTATTATTTGGAGCGGTATTAGCAGGGCATACATCATCATAGCAATTTATATGCAGAGCATTACACGATAATAAAGAACCGGGTTGGACTATATATTGATCCCAATATAAAAAATTACCATTATTATAATTATACATAGAGCATGACTCGCCCTCTTGTAAAGAGCCATAATCAATAATCATTGTTTGGTCGCAAATTGAAGAAGCAAACGCCGAAGAAGCAAAAAGCAATGAAGCAAGTATTATTGATTTACGCATGATAAGAGTCTTTTTTTAAAAGCCATTTTTGACGGCATTTTTCATCATATTCAGGGGTATAATAAAAATCAACGAGTTTATTAATACCTTTAAAGATGGCGTAAACGCTTATTAAGAACGATATGATTATCAGCATTAAAAAGAGTTGCATCATCTATGATCCTTTATAACTTGTAAAGCCAAAGTGCCTATAAAAAATAATAAGCCAGCGGATGCAGTAATCGAAAAGAAAAAATCAAAAGCGGGATCACCAGTAAAATTAAAAACTAAAAATTTAGTCATTGTAATTTCCAAAGAAACAAGCCAAAAAGAAAACCAGTTAAAAGACCGGCATAAGACATAGAAGTCTCATAATTAGCAGTAGACATACCTAAATCGCTTGCACGTTGTGAAGGTTTAGTCATATCTTTATAAGCAAAAGCAGACGGAGCAAAAACCGCCCCGACGATGACAAAAGATAAAAATAATTTTTTCATTAAAAACCGTTCAATACTTAAATTTTTTGCCATCAATATAAAATTCTCCACTACCATCATCAGAAGTTAAAAGACGAGTAATCATTTTATAACCAAATGAAATTATCAATACTCCCAATATGATAATAAAAACGATTGCCATATCTGTTAAAATTGATGATGAATTAACATCCGCTGAAACAAGAGCAGCAGATGCAAAAGGAGAGAAAACCGCCCCTAAAATAAAAAATGAAAGGGCAAGTTTTTTCACGGGATTAACCGATTTGCTTTTTGATCATGCGATAACCGAAACCGATTACCAATACACCAAGAATAGCAACAAAAACGATACCCATGTCAGCAGTAGCAGAAGACATAGAAACGTCAGCAGCAGTTAGAGCAGCAGAAGCATTTTGAGCAGAAGCAACAACGATAACACCAGCGGCGATTAAGCCTTTTTTTACATTTGGTAACATTTTGACATCCTTGTCAATATAAGATAATGGGCTTACAAAAGCGCGGGGAGCGGTTAATGCCAACATCGTTATGACTTAGGTGTTTGAGCTTTGTTAAGCTCAACGGCGATTTTTACGTCTTGGTTATAAATCTCTTTAGCGGAATATATGGATACGCAGTTGTAATCTTCGCCACGTTTTAGGAACGGTTGACGATCTTTGATTGCTACGATATCGACATCACGGTCGGGCATTGTTGTTTCAACGAAGAACGGTGTTTTTGTGGAACGGCATTTAAGAAGA
Organism: Pseudomonadota bacterium; assembly: GCA_043797085.1. GTDB lineage: Bacteria > Campylobacterota > Campylobacteria > Campylobacterales > Sulfurimonadaceae > Sulfuricurvum. Next base: position 166,358 of record JAZDQA010000001.1, read on the forward strand.
TATTCTGAAAGCTGTTTAAGTTCTTCCATGTTGTCGCAGTTAATACGGATATTAAGAGACTCAACGGTTTCTTTAAAGCCCATTTCCTCATCGGGTGTCATCATGACGTTACGGGTGTTTATTGTGACGTTGAAAGACGTTTTTTCTTTGTTACTGTAAGGTTTGATTGCGATGATTTCATCAACAACGACTTTAGGGATAAAACCTCTTGAAACTACTTGACTCATTTTTTCACTCCTAATTTAAAAAAGTTTTTTTGCTTTGTTTCCTGATGATTAACGTCCCCGGAGTGAAAGCAAGGAGGACGGCTGACTTACAGACTCACCGAGGTGAGAAATGCAACTGGGTTAAAGAGAAAACTGCAATTGATGATTTGAATATGAGACAAATGCCGTCATACCGTTATGAGTAACTTTTTTTGGAATTTTCCAAGATCAATAGCAAAATAAAGAGGTTGAAAAAAACGAACAAATTTAAATTTGATTCGTTTGAGGTTTTTAATAAACGGAGATTCGTTATAATAGATAAAAGCGTTTCCAGTACATTGAAATAATGGGGAAACGGGGAGTGAAAGACCTGCTTTATTTTCTTTAGTCGATCTACCGAGAGGTAAGGTTTGGCGAGTTTCTTTTTTCATGGCTTTCACTCCGTTTTGTAAATATTACTTATTTAATCTTTTAAATGGTAACAGTTACAATATTAAAGAAAGCTGAATATTACGAGCAATTTTGTAATATTTACAATAAATATTAATTTAATTGAAAGATTTACAATGACAAAAGAAGAATTAGCGGATGAGCTAGGTGTATCACTGAAAACTCTTTACAATTGGGAGAAAGAAAAACCCGGACTTGTAAAACTCATAAACCTTGGTTTAACAATGGAAGACCAAATAGATGAAGCCGAAAAACACTTAGAAAAACTCAAAGCGATTAGAGACAAAGCTACCAGTAGCAATAAATTTAAGTTGAAGTAGAGACGATGGGATTTGTAATATTTTTTATCTTTGTAACTATCATCGCATCTACACTAGCAATATTACTAGCAGGGAAAAAAGAGACTTATGAAAATAGACAAATTAAAATAAAAAAACAAAATTTTACTGCACCTATCGATCGTGATAGGTATTTAAAAAATCTTGAAAGAAACAAAGCAGCAGGAAGAGAATTATTAGAAAAAAAATATCCTGATATAAAATATATTGAAACACCTATCATAGTTGATGAAAAAATACAATTTAGAGAAGTTAAAGAAATCAAAAAACAAGAATCTGAATTCAAACCATATACAGATGATGAAAAAAAAGCATGGGGAGAAAAAAAACAAGAGAAAAAAGAAAAAGGCGCACTCTATGAAGCATTTGTCGCAGAACACTACCGATCATTAGGATATGAAGTCATAGAGCATGGAAAAATAAAAGGAAAAAAAGATGGTGGCATTGATTTAATCGCCAAAAATATGGAAGAAGTGATTATGATCCAATGCAAGAACTGGAGAGCTGGAAGCAAATATACAATCAATCACGCAATGATAAGTGCATTTGTAGGAAATGTTGCAATGTTCATTGCAAAAAATACTGAATATGAAAAATATATGATTAAGAGAGTTTATGCAATTTCAGAAGAAATTCTAGATAAATCAGCATTGGCGCGTATCAAAGATAATAAAGAAATGGTAATGTATCAACACATACCGTTTTAAAGATAGTAATCCAAAGGGGTGACTAGCCCCAATGTTTTTGATTAATGAAGAATAGGCGCGAAAGCCATCAACACTAAAAAGATTACTACGACTTTGTAATTCAAGGGGAACGTCCCTTCTATGAGTTCCCACCCACCCCATCCTAGCCATGAAGGCAAAAAAAAAGGGAGACAGCCCGAAAGCTATCCCCCTACTCATATATTCGCTAGTCAGGCGAAAAGGTTGTTCCCTTGAATACAAGAAGAATGATAGCAGAAAATTAGACAATATCAAAACACTCGGATTTTAATTAATGTCTGTAAACTTTTGATAATTTGACAAGGGGAGTCGGCACAGCCTCCTCCCAACCCCTAAGAATAGGGGTTTACGGCTTAGTGCTCGTGCGTCGCTAAGGCGCTCCTTTCTCGCAAAAATCGCCGCCGTTTTAGTTTTGTTTTTTGGATTGGTTTTGTGTGCTGCTAAAGTTGATTTTCTGTAGATCAGGCAGAGAGCTTGGCTCCGCTATTCGCGTCGGGAAAGTTAGAATCCTGCTACATCCATTTTTCAGTCCTTGAGAACGAAGGGTTAATTTGCCTTTTGCTGCAAAGTGTTTAGCCCTCGAAAAATCTGTGTGTGTTTGAGTAGTGCGTGAAGAGCGCAACGCTTCGCTTACTGGGGGAGACCCCAGCCCCCTAAATGCTAAAAATAGGGCTTTGTTAACAGTGGTGTAATTCTTCAAATCCCCCCGTCCGCACCATCTTTTTTCTTCAATAATTTCTCAAATTTTTTACTTTTTTTTCTGAATAATCTTATTATTTCAATCCTATTTACACTTATGATAATGTATAATCCATCACTTTAGTTGAGGATATTTTATGTTGTTGAACAATCTTGTTGTCTATAAAAATGATCGTTTGAATATTGAAGCGTCATTAAGTGATGCGATTGAACGTATGGAACAAGAACGAGAAAGTCATATCGTATTGTTAGACGGTTCTATCGCTATGGGAATTTTGACCCTCAAAAATATTATAGAACTTTATGCGGCAGGGATACAGCGAGAGAGCAAGGCGATTGAGTTTGCTACTTATCCTATCATATCCATTCATGATGATCGACCTTTGGATATGGCGGTTGAAATGATGATCGATTATGAGATACGCCGCATTGTTTTGATCGATGAAAAAGATCATTATATCGGTACGCTTACTCAAAATGACATCCTTCGATACTATGAAAACAACCTCCAAACAACCACTGAAATATCGCAGTGTTTACACGGGCGAAACCGTGCAATAGCGATAAATGTAAATGCAACGATCGAAGAAGCGATTCATCTCATGCGGTATGAGCATCGTGATGTATTACTGCTGATGGACGAGACTAAAACACTTGGCGTTGTGACCGAAAAAGATATTTTAGGATTTGTGTATCAAAATCTTCCAAGCAGTGAATTAGTTTCGACGTGTATTTATACGTCCATTATCAGTGTTGGGGCAGATGAGAAGATACGCAAAGCGGTTGAAATGATGAGAGAGAAAAAAATTCATCATTTAGTCGTCCACTGGGAAAATGACCTTTATATTTTGAATGAAAAAAATTTGCTATTAAGTTATACCACGACACTTGAGGTGACGCTTGAAGCGAAGCTTCGTGATGCACGGGCGACGTACAATCTTTTGGGGATTGCTTTTTGTGAGATAGTTGATTTGGGAGAAATACAAATTATCAAATGGCTAAATGCTGAGGCGATGTTGACGTTTCAGGTCAAAATAGACGATAATGTATCACGAATGCTCGGAGCAGAAAATTGGAATCGTATTATGGATTCGTTTAGAGTAAATCGAGGAGTTGAACATGAACGAATCGAGGTGAAAGGACGGGTTTATGAGCTAACGCTGATGGAAGCTGAGGTGAATTGCAAATCTATCTTGAAACTTTTTTTGAATGATGTTAGTGATTTAGTACGGCTTAGTGAAGAGCTTGCTCTGTCATTGACGCACACGATAGAGCTGGAAAAAGAAAAAAGCAGACTCTATTTGGATGTTACATCGGTGATATGTCTGGCGTTGGATTGGGAGGGGACGATAGTACTTCTAAATCCCAAGGGATGTGAGATATTGGGGATAACAAAAGAGGAAGCTATCGGAAAAAATTGGTTCACTACTTTTGTGGCGAAGGAACATATCTTAGAAACCAAAACATTTTTTACCTCCATCATAGAAGGGAAAAAAGAGATAGTAGAATATTATGAAAATGAGGTATGTACGGCCAGTGGCGAAACGCGCATGATTGCATGGCACAATGCGCTACTGCGTGATTCTAACGGAGTCATTACCGGAACGTTTTCATCCGGTGAAGACATTACCAAAATTCAAGAGTCCGAGAAAGAACTTGAACGTTTGGCGCATTATGATGTGCTTACCAATTTACCGAATCGACTTCTATTGAGTGCAAGACTTGAGCACTCTATAGTGCGAGCACAGCGTGAAAAAACAAAGTTGATTGTGTTGTATGCGGACATTGATAATTTTAAAGACATTAATGAATCGTATGGGTATAGCATAGGGGATTTTGTTATTAAAGAAGTAGCTTCTAAGATGAGTATGTTGATTCGTAATGAAGACACGATTAGTCGAATTGGCGGAGATGAGTTTGTAATTCTTCTTGAAGAGATTCAACAGATAAGGGAATGTGAACGGACTCTACAGCAGATTATGGAGCTTTTTAATACACCGATTGAGACATCTGAGGGTGCTTTAAAGCTCAGTGTTAGCATTGGCATCACCCTTTATCCTGACGATGGAGAAAGCGGCGAAACCTTATTGAAAAATGCAGATATCGCATTGCGTCGAGCAAAAGAGGTTGGGGAGAGTAATTATTGCTTTTTTACTCAGGATATGAGTGTAAAGTTATTGGAGAGGGTATTGATGGAGCGGGAGCTTCGACGTGCCATAGAAGATAAAGAGTTTGTTGTCTATTATCAGCCTCAAGTGAATCTATTAACCGGTGCACTTATCGGAGCAGAGGCGCTGGTACGTTGGCAACATCCTACAATGGGGATTGTCCGTCCGGATGTATTTATACCACTTGCGGAGAGTAATAATCTTATTGTCCCCATCGGGGAAGAGGTACTGTTGCAATCGTGTAAAGCCATAAAAAAATGGAAAGAATTAGGACTGTTTCTGGGAAGAATATCCGTCAATGTATCCGGAAAACAGTTTGAACGTTCAAATGCAGTTGAAACGATTCGTCGAATCATCCATGAGAGTGAACTTGAGCCCCAATATGTTGAATTAGAGATTACAGAAAGTGTGTTAATGGGCAATCCTGTTGTACTGGGGGAGAAGCTCATTGCTTTAAAAGAATTTGGAATAGAGATTGCGATTGATGATTTTGGTACAGGCTATTCCAGTTTGAGTTATCTCAAGGCTTTTCCTATCGATAAACTCAAAATCGATCAATCGTTTGTTCGTGAGCTTCCTCATAGTGAGCGAGACAGCGCGATTGTCAAAGCCATTATTGCTATGGCAGATGCTCTTGGGTTTAAAACCATAGCAGAGGGAATTGAAAAAGAAGCTCAGGCAAACTTTTTAAAAGAGTTTGGATGCATGCAAGGGCAGGGTTATATGTACGCCCGCCCGCTTGATGAAAAAGCGTTCGAACTATTTTTGATACGTCATAAGAGTTCTCTCTCATAATGACGTCGAAGCCAAGCATCCAGCGGGTACATGATACGATAAAGTATCGGAACGATAAAGAGTGCCAGTAATGTCGAGCTAATAAGTCCTCCGATGATAGCAATCGCCATAGGGGCATTGCTTTCATGACCTGCGCCACCGGCAAGGGCGAGTGGAAGCATGGCAAAGATCATGGCAAATGTGGTCATTAGAATAGGGCGCAACCGTTTTTCTCCTGCTTCCAAAAGTGCATCGTTGACCGATTTTCCATTCTTGATCGCGGTATTGGCAAAATCGACGACTAAAATTGCATTCTTTCCGACCATCCCCAGTAACAAAATAATCCCGATCATGACAAAAATACTAAAAGGGTTCCCTGTTAAATACAGAGCAAGGATAACACCCGTAAAACTCAGCGGCATAGCAACCATGATGATGAGAGGCTGGATAAGCGATTCATAGAGCGCTGCGAGGATAAGATAGATTAAAATGACGGCCAAGCCTACCGTAAATCCAAATGCCGAAATCGTCTCCTGCATCCGTTCAATGTCTCCTGTATAGCGATAGTGGTATCCTTCACCCAGCATAGATGGAAGTTTCGAATCGATCATTGTGACGATGGAATCAAGTGGCGCACCGTCAAGGTTTGAGGTGACTAAAATTTTTCGTTCACGATCAAAGCGGTTGATGGATGCGGTTCCTTGAGTTGTTTCTAGATTGACCAGACCGTCAAGCGAGATCAATTCCCCTGTAGAGCTTGGGATTTGTATCTTTTTGAGATCGTCGACGGTTTTGCGGTATTGATCTGCATTTCGAAGTGTTATATCAAATTGGCGACCTTCCTGCTCAAAATTTGAGATGGCACTGTCGCTGGAATAAGAGGCATTAATGGCATTGGAAATCGCCTGAGCGGTAATACCAAGGCGTTGAGCGCTTTCTCGATTAATGGTGATACGAACTTCCGGTTTTCCCGGTTCAAAATCGCTGTCATTGTCGGTCGTCCCGTTACTGTCTTTTAGCAATTTCATCAGTGCGGCTGATTTGATTTCCAGAACTTTGAGATCTGCTCCCGTGAGGACAACCTGAATTGGGGCATTACTTTCACCCGTATCGATAGGTGGGACATCTTCGACACTGATGATGAGATGGGAATAAATTTTGAATGTATCGCGATACGATGCGATAATAGCTTCAAGCCCTTCGCGTTGTTCAACCGGAAGCAGTTTGGCATAAATCATCGCTTTGTGGGCTTCTTTCGCCGGATTGTAGCCGATAGTTAAGACGACTGTCTCGATGCGTTTGTCTTTTTGTAATGTGCTTACCAGCGGTGCCATCTCTTTTTTCATGGCTTCTAGCGATATTCCTACCGGGGCTTTGACCATGACGCGCATTTCAGACATGTCTTCCATCGGGACAAAGGTTCCTCCTACTTTTCCTGCGAGAGAAAAAGAGAAAATAAGCACCGCAAGGACAACGATGAGCGTTGTGATTTTGAAACGGAGTAAAAAGGCTAAAAGTTTTCGGTACGCCTGATCTACTTTTTGAAACATCGGTTCCGTTTTTTCCCAAAAAGCATTTTCTTTACCGTTTAGAAGTCGAGCTCCTAGGGTAGGGATAAACATGATGGCGACAAAATAGGAGATAAGAACCCCCGATGCTACGGTCATGGCAAACGAGTTAAAGAATTTTCCGACAATTCCTCCCATGAAAGCGACGGGGACAAATACGGCAAGCAACATCGCCGAAATCGCTAAAACTGAAAAAGCGACCTCTTTTACCCCTTCAAAAGAAGCTTGGAATGGCTCCATCCCTGACTCCATTTTTTTAGAAATATTTTCAATTATGACAATCGCATCATCGATAAAAATCCCGATAGCAAGGGTCAAACCAATGAGAGTAAGGCGATTTAGATCATAGCCCAGTGCATCTATGAGGGCAAAGGTTCCGATGATCGAGGTAGGAATAGCAAGAGCAGAAATAAGAGTCGCTGTGAGATTACGCAAAAAGAAAAAGACGATGAGCACCGCTAAAAATGCACCGAAGAGCAGGTCAAATTTGACGTTATCGATATTGATGAGTATTTTATTGGATTGATCTTCTACGAGCTGTAACGTGTGGTTTTTGGATGCTAACACCACCAGTTCAGGCATCACTTTTTTGACCCCTTTGATCACTTCTAAATCGTTAGCACCTGAAATCTTTTGTATTTCCAGCAGTACACCTTCATGTCCATTGTACGCGGAGTAGCTTTTTGCATCTTTGAGGCCGTCTTCGACACGGGCAACATCTTCCAGTCGTAGTCCCGGAGCAATGAGGAGCTTTTTCAGATCATCGATGCTTGTCGCATCACTTCGGGTTTTAAGAACCAGTTCATTTTTATCCGAAATAAGTTTTCCACCGCCAGAGCGGACATTTTCACGTGCAATAAGACGTTGGAGTTCTGCAGAGGAGATGCCGTATTTGTTGAGGAGGTATGGGTCGGTAAAGATACGGATTTCACGATCACGATATCCTACAATCTTAACATTGGCAACACCTTCAATACGCTGTAGCTTCGGTTTGATTTTTTCATCGGCTAAACGCATCAAAGCAACGGTGTCCCCTGTTTTGGTACTCACAAACAGTTTGATAGAAGCAGCGCCTGAAACACTTACTTTTTGGACAATAGGAGATTCAATATCACTGTCAAGATTGATGGTTCCTACTTTGTCGCGAACATCGTTGGCTGCTTCTTCGATGTCTTTGGTGAGCTCAAACTGAACGGTGACAACGCTTAATCCTTCGTAGCTTGTGGAGATCAGCTTGTCGATTCCATCGATTCCGGAAACGGCTTCTTCGATTTTATCGGTGACTTTGGATTCTACGGTTTCAGGATCGGCACCCGGATACGAGGTTTGTATCGTGACAATGGGAAAATCGATATTCGGGAAGAGGGCAACGGGCATAGCACGAAATGAAATAAGACCAAAAACGATAAAACTCATCACGAGCATTAACGTCGTTATAGGGCGGTTGATGGCAAATTTATACATAATGCTGCTCAAATTCTGTCCCAAAAGGGACAAGCTTTAGTGCCTTAGCGGCAAGCGTAGTCAAATGGGTTTTACTCATTTGGCGTTCATTGGTGATATGTATGCTTCACCAAAAAGCCCGGGAGCGATTTTGGAGGCGAGCACTTCGGCGGTTGCTTTACGAGTTTTTGGATCGATGGTCGGATAGAGCTTGCTGATACGTCCGTTACGCCATTGGTTCTCTCCGTCGATACGATAGCGAACGGCAGACCCTTTTTTCACACGTGAGAGATATTTTTCATCGAACCGAACCAAAAGCTTGACATCGGGGGAGCTGATGAGTTTAAACAGAGGCATTGATCCACCGCCGACGCCATCACCCAGTTCAATGTTACGTTCGGAAATGACACCGCTAAACGGGGCACGAAGACGTGTTTTTTCGACAAGGGTGCTTTGGTAGCGTAGCTGTGCCTTGGCTTCCCCGAGTGCTGCGGAGGATTTACGATACGTGAGGGTATTTTGATCCATAAGTTCAGCGTCAATTACGCTTTCGACTTTTTTGTACCGATCGTAGGTTTGTTTTGCAAACTGCTCTTCGACTTGTGCTTTTTTAAGACTCTCTTTGGATAACTCAACGCTTGCGGTCAGATTATCATTGTCGATTTCGAGGAGAATATCCCCTTTTTTGACATAACTTCCGACATCGACACGCAGTGTTTTGACAACACCGGAAGTAGTGAGTGCCAGATTGGCTTCTTTGGCGGCAACAACATCAAATGTTGAATAAATCTCTTCACCCATCAAAGAGGTGATAAGGAGAAAAAAAGAAAACAGATATTTCATTGTACAAACTCCTTCGGGTCTAATCCCGCATAATAGTAATAGGTTGCATAGGCATAATTGAGAGAACGTTTGGCGCGGCTTAGTTGATTGGTGGAGTTTGTAAGTGAGCGAAGGGCATCGAGGTAGGTGACGTAATCGACAATGCGTGCTTCGTATTTTTGTTTGACCGCCTCAAAGGTTTTTTGTGAAGAATCAAAAGAGCTTTGAGCTGCGGTGATAAGAGAGTGAGAACGGACAATATACCGTTGAGCCATTGCGAGGTTTGTTGCTGATTCTTTGGATGCGTAGGTGAGCTCATTTGTTTGTGCATTGGATTGGGCGATCAGCGCTTGCTTGGTGGTAGACATGATGTTAAAATCGAGCAGATTGACCGTCAGTGAGAGGCTTAGTTTGTTTTGATGACTGACTCTCATAGACGCCATAGGATCATCCACATAATGTGAGAACGTGTATTGATCTGCAAGACTTAGAGTCGGGAGAAATCCCACATCACTTTGCTGTGCCTGATAGGTGGTAGCATCACGCGAATAGCGCAGAGATTGCAGAAAATCGAGTTCTTTAACGGGTGTGGATTTTGGTTCGATGATGCTGGCAGGGGAAAGTTCGGTAAAAGTGGTATTGGTGATGGTTTCCAAATCAGCTTTTTGACGATCGCTTTGATAGCCTAAATCTTCGAGCTCATAATCAGCATTGGCAAGTTCTGAACGTATCCGCATCAGGGCATCTTCGCTTGCCAGTCCGGCACTTAGAAATTTTTCAAGACGCTTTAGCTGTGCTTGGAGTTGATCTCGGGTCAGTGAATAGGTATGAATCTCTTCGAGAGTGTTTTGAAGCTCAAAATAACGTTTTATGACGTTAAGCGAAAGCTCCTTTTTTCCTGCATCGAGGTTGGAATTTACGGAATTTTTGAGGGATTTAATCTCATCCAAGCGATTTTCACGTTTGAATCCATCAAAAAGGACGATTTCTGCCTTCACTCCTGTGTTATAACTTTGGGCGGCATCAAATCCCCCTTTGTTATCGACATAATCACCTTTTCCAAATCCATCGACACGAGGAAGATAGGAGCTTTTGGCAGCTTGATAGTTTAAACCAGCTGCATGGGAACGTTGTTCTAGCGCTGTTATTTTTTCATTGTGTTGAGCACTTTCGATAAGAGAGAGGAGAGTCGTATCGGCATTAGCAATGAGAGACGTGAGTAAAAGTAAAAGCAATCGCATGATTTTTCCCTTTCTTTTGCTACAATTATGACATTATACTACTAAGGAAATATCATGGCTTATATTACACAACTAAAACATTTGATTCAAACCGAACTTATCCCCGATGTTGAAGATCATATTGACGAACTGTTTGAAGGAATTGCGTCGGCTAAAGATGCAACCGTGCAAGAGCGTGCAGAACTCGAAGACATGCAAGCGCTTCGTGATGAATACAAAGAGTTGCTCAAAGAGCTCGAAAGCGGTGAGATTGACGAAGAAGAGGCTGAGCAGCTTTATACGGAACTTACGGCTATGCGTGAGGGCGGTGACGAAGATGAGGATGACCTTGGATACGATGAAGAGGACGAAGAGGACGAAGACGATTACGACGAGTTTGATATTGACAAAGAAGATGACCAGTATTAATGGCTAAATACATCATTTTAGACACCGAAACAACAGGTGCCGGAGAGAATGATCGTGTAATACAGCTTGGCTTTATGGTTTTGGACGGTAAAAACGTTCAGGTTCATAATGACCTATGCTCCAGTCCTGTCCCCATCGGATGCGGTGCGATGGAAGTTCACGGTATCACCCCTGATCAAATCGAAGGAAAGCCCTCGTGCGTTGAAACGTCTGCATTTAAGGCGTTAGAAGTGTTAAATACTCCCGATAACGTGATGATTATCCACAATGCACCCTTTGATTTGGGAATGTTGGCAAAAGAAAATTTCACCTCAAAAATGCGTCTGATCGATACTTTGCGTTGTGCTAAACACCTTTTTGATGAAGAGGAAGCGCATCGGTTGCAGTTTTTCCGTTATCGCTTGGAGTTGTATAAGCTCGAGCAAGCGGAAGCGGATGCACTGGGAATCGTTGTCAAAGCGCACGATGCTATCGGTGATGTATTGGTGTTGAAACTTTTTCTCACGGAACTTCGCAAAAAACTCACCGAACGTTTCGGTAATGTGAATCCCATCGATAAAATGGTTGAGCTGACACAAACCCCCGTATTGATTACCCGTCCTTTAAAGTTCGGTAAACACAAGGGTAAAACCCTGAGCGAGATTGTGATATCGGATAAAGGGTACCTAGCATGGATGCTCGCCAATATGGAAAATCTTGACGAAGATATGAAGTACAGTATTGCTAAGGTTTTGGAATAAACTTTAGCGCAGTACGTAGCTCAAGGGAACGCTGATCCGAACCGATTTGGAAGGTTTCGGAAACTTAGAGGCGGTTTTTTCAATCAGTGTTCGCGCATCTTCATCCAATAAATCAAACCCTGAACCCTCTATTATTTTAATATCCTCAACACTTCCATCAGCCCCCAATGTAAATGCAATCCGTACTTCCCCTTGCATTTTTAACTTTTGTGCCATTTTTGGATATTTCAGATTTTGAAGCAATAATCCTCGAATCTCTCCTAGATGGGCGTTTAAAAATTCTTTTTCGACATTGACGGGAGGAGGCGGTGGTGCTGGAGGAGCTTTTGGAGCGTCGAGCACTTTTGGCGGTGTAACAGGTGTTGCAACAACAGTTGGAGTTTTTGCAATCGTTTGCACTACAGGTATCACGGGACGTGGGACAATAGGTGCCGGCTTGATTGGGGGAGTGAGGGCAGGCTGGATGGGGATATTTTTAGGGACTGGGGCCGGTTCTTGTTGTTTTGGCGGTAAAGGAGTCGGCATGCTTTGTTTTACGGGTACTGCAAACGAAGAAATATGAATTTTTAGAGGTTCAGGCGGTTTTTTTTGGACATACATCGAGACGGCAAAGAAAAAAAGCCCAAGCAATACAGCATGAAGTAAAAGGGATATTCCAAGCGGACGGTTGTTTAAAATCATAGTGGAATTATACCGCTTGGTGCTTTTGGATAGCTTGAAAAACGAGTTAAAAGGTTGTTTTGGTTGAGGTGGAAATTTCACTCAGACGATACGCTGCATCGACGTGACCGCTGCGCATTGCTTTTTTCCACCATGCCATTGCAGCTTCTACGTTTTTTTCAACCCCTTCGCCGTAAAAGTAGATCATTCCAAGATAGAACTGTGCTTCACTATCACGGCTGTAGGCTCCCAGCGGATAAAGAATCTGATAGGCTTTCTCATAATCTTGTGCGTCGTAGGCGGCGATTCCATCGGCAAGAGGGTCTGTCATTGATAATCCTTTAAGTAATAGTGTTATTATAGCAATCCCCCCTATTTTTTACTCTGATGGAATATAATACGCGGATGAACTACGAAGAATATAGAGGAAAATCGGTCTTATTGTTGGGGAAAACTCGCTCGCTCAATGGTGCTGAATTTGAGACACTGTTAAAACTGCACGCTATGAGTGCGGTGAAAAGTTTTGATGACACGGTCGCTCTTATCATCGAGGGAAAGATGATGAATCCCTTGGAACTTCAAGAAAGTACACGGCTTTATGAATCCCACACCGTACCTATCGTCGATATTGGTGCGATTGAAAAATGGCTGTGCGGTTCCATCGAACCTAACCGACTTCTTATGAGCTTGAAACTTTCACGTGATCAAGATCGTTTGGTCGATTTTCTCCAAAATCCGTATATTAGCGATGAGCTTTTTTTTAAACTGCTGAAACTTTACGATTGGCAGGGTGAAGGGCTTTTCGATAATGATGAGAACCGCAATGTGACTGCGGCGATTATCGGGCGATTTTATCAGGATTTAGAGCGTAATCATAACGTTCAGTACGCGATGAGCGGCTTAGCTCATTTGGTCGAAAAATATGGAACTCGTGAGTTAATAACGGCTATTTCTGAGCTTTCCCCGATTGCAAAAGAGTTAAAAAATTCAAACGAATCTTCTCTTAAAGGTGTTCTTGATGCCATGGCGTTTCACAGTGCTACATCTGAATCTCTTTTACGAGTATTGCTTAAAGAGCGAGCGTATTTACTGGCACATCGAGAGCCGTTGGCATTGGAACAAGAACTTCTTGCTTTAGACGATGAGATGATTGGGAGAAGTTTGGCACAAAATAGGACGTTGTCGCCCTCAGGTGCAGATTTTTTGGAGCAAAAATATCCTGAGCTGATTGCCTCATTTTATCCGTTGGATGAGGTGCGGTTTGAGCGGTTAACAGGAAACGCAGTTGCTCTTGCTTCGAATAATACGCTCACGGCATCAATGCAGGAGAGATTAATGGAGATGAAAGATGAGGCTGTTTTTTCGGCATTGGCTCAAAATACGGTACTCTCTTTAGAGCACTTAGAGACTCTTTTTGCTCTTAATCGATACGCAGTTGATCTTGCGTCCAATACATCGCTTGCATCCCAACATCTCGAAGCGTTATATCAAACTTCTGAACCTGAAATTTTGAAAGCGCTAGCCTCCAATACTTCTACCCCCGTAGAAATACTCTATCAACTCTCACTCGACCAACGTACCGAGAGAGCGGTAAAAACCAATTCCGCTTTTGGTAAACACATACAAACCTACAACTTAGGATGGAACTAATGCGCGTTAGCGAGACAATAGCAACAATGAGTTCGATGATAGAGTCAAAAATCCCAACGTTTTTATGGGGTCCTCCCGGTATTGGAAAATCGTCGATTATCAAACAAATCGCGCATGATGCCGGGATTGAGTGCATCGATTTGCGCCTCTCACTCATGGATCCGACGGACTTAAAAGGGATTCCTTTTTACGATAAAGAACAACACCAAGCGCTTTGGGCTCCACCGTCATTTTTACCTCGTGAAGGTCGGGGGATATTGTTTCTCGATGAGCTGAATTCGGCGGCTCCTGCGGTACAGGCTTCGGCATATCAGCTGATTTTGGATCGAAAAGTGGGTGAATATACTCTTCCTAATGGATGGGCGATTGTCGCGGCTGGAAACCGTGAGGGAGATCGTGGGGTTGTGTATCGTTTGCCCTCACCGCTGGCAAACCGTTTTGTTCATGTGGAAATGGAAGTAAGTGTAGAGGATTGGAGAAAGTGGGCAATGACGCGTGGCGTAGATGCTCGAATCGTTGCCTACATCGGATTTAAAAACGAAGCACTTTTTACCTTTGACCCCACGACTAATGAGCGAAGTTTTGCAACACCTCGCAGTTGGGAAGCAGTTCATAATGTGTTACAAAGTACGCTGCCTCAAAATCTCCTTTTAGACGCGATTGCGGGTGCAGTAGGAAAAAATAATGCAGTAGATTTCTTGGGATTTTGTAAAGTAATGAGTCTGCTTCCTGATGTTGATGCGATTTTACGGGGGGAAGAATCGGAGTATCCCAATGATATATCCGCTCTTTATGCTCTCTCATCTGCATTAGTCGGACGGATTTTGAGTGATCCTGATGAGGGAAAAATCAATCATCTTCTTCGCTATACGTTGAAATTGCAAAGCGAGTTTGCGGTGATGATCGTCCAAGACCTCCAGCGTCAAGGAATTATAATGGATCATATCCCGGCATACGGCGATTGGGTTAATGCGTACGCTTATTTACTATGTTAGATTTTAGCCGAGTTAAATCCAAGCTTCTTGTAGAGCATCCTTATTTCGGAACGTTATCGAGCGGTTTAGAAATCGTGGTCAATGACAACATCGAGAGCTTCACCCTGCACGGCAACCGTTTCGAGTATCGTGAAGATTTTTTCAACACCCTTAGCGACGAGCAAGTGGCGTTTTCGCTCTCTAATGCCGCGCTTCACACTGTCCTCTCTCACCCTTCGCGCATCGGCAATCGTTCTCCATGGCTATGGTATACGGCATGCGAACATGCGATTAATAACATGCTTATTGACAACGACTTCACCCCTCCCAGTAAAATCACCTACGATCCGCGCTTTCAGGGGCAATACGCCGAAGAGATTTATGAAGAACTGTTAGACACCATTACCCGTGAAGATTTAAACGATAAAGATAATGATTCCAGACGCAATGATGAGAGTCTTGATCAAAAACTCCAATCCGCGCAAACCGAACAATTAGCTCAAAATGCGCTTCAAAAAGCAGAAGAGATGGGAAGTTTACCCGAAGGGTTAGAGCGCTTAATACCCATGGTATTTAAAGGTGTTATCGATTGGCGCAGTGAGCTGCGTGATTGCATCGGCGGACATTACGTCAGTGATTACGCCATGATGCCCCCTTCTAAAAAACTCCTTTATGCCGGTATATATCTCCCCAGTGCAACCTCTCGCCATCTCGAACTGTGTATCGCTATTGACAGCTCAGGGTCGGTAGATGAAGTTTTATTGGCGCAGTTTATCGCGGAGATTGAGTTGATTTGTGAACTTTTTGGCTCGTACAGTATTGAGTTACTGGTGTGTGATGACAGGATTCGTTCACATCAGCGTTTTACGAATGGTGAGAGTATAGAATATTCTCTAGAAGGCGGTGGAGGAACGGATTTTACCCCTGTGTTTGAGTTTATCGAAATGCAGTTAACACCACCAAAACTATTGATTTATTTTACCGATTTAGACGGGAAATTCCCACTGTACGAGCCACCGTATGAGATACTTTGGATTGCCCCTTTAAAGAGTGAAGTGCCATTTGGGAGAGTGATAGAAATCAAGGATAGTAATGATTGAAACAGCCTTAAAAATTTTAGAAACCTCCAACCTTTTTATCACCGGTGGAGCAGGTTCGGGCAAAACGACTCTGACGCGTGCCATCATCGAGGATGTTAAAAAAAGAAGTTTGAAAGTAGCCTGTTTAGCCTCGACGGGAATGGCGGCGACGTTGATTGAGGGGCAGACGCTTCACAGTTTTTTTGATTTGGGGATTGCGAATTCTCAAGAGGAATTGGAGCGTAACGGCAAGCTCGATGCGGCGAAAAAAATCATCAAACTCGTGGGGAGTATGGACGTTATCATCATTGATGAGATTTCGATGGTGAGTGCTCCATTACTGGATATGATACGGCTTCGTCTGCTGCAATCCGATTTTAAAGGCAAGCTCATCGTGGTCGGGGACTTTTTGCAGCTTCCTCCGGTAACGCGTGGGAATGAACCGATTTGTTTTGCATTTGAGTCTCCGAGCTGGGAACGGTTTGCGTTTGAAACTCTTCATTTGGAAGGATCGTTTCGTACCCATGAAGAAGAGTTTTTAACCTTATTAGAAAGTGTTCGTCATGCGTCAATCGATGAAAATTCAGTCGATGCACTGGATGCTCTGGTGCGACCGTTAAACGAAGATAAAAGTACCATCACATTATTGTACGGAAAAAATATCAGTGCTCAAAATCACAACCGTTCACAACTGGAACATCTAAACGGAGATTCTATAGCGCTGTCTACGTACGTCACGATTCACGATAAAAAAATGCAAGATCGTGACGTAGAGCGGTTTATGAGTGAAAGCCGTTTGGAGAGCGTGATGCTCCTTAAACTCGGAGCTCCTGTCCTTTTTACCCGCAACTCGTGGAACTACTACAATGGAGAACGGGGGCGTATTCTCTCCATCGAAGAAGAGTGTGTTTGGGTGAAAAAAGAGGATGGTAAAAGTGTTAAAGTGGATCGGGTAGAGACAGTAAAATCTCGATGGATAGAAAAAGGGAAATCTCTTAATGAGGAGAAGCTCATTACTCTGAGTCAGTTTCCGATTACTCTCGCTTTTGCGATTACTATCCATAAATCGCAGGGGATGTCATTAGCTGATTACGTCATCGAGACCAACGAAATTTTTGCCCCATCGCAGTTTTATGTGGCACTTTCTCGCTCGGTATCGGCGCATCGAGTGACCCTTACAAAACCCAATCGCTCATGGGAAAAGTTGTGTTTCGTCCATCCTAAAGCGCAAAGATTCCATTATTCAAAGAATAAAATCTCTTAATCAGCGCATATCAAATAGGAGGGAGCCGTTTACATCACGAACTTCCCATTTTTCACCATTTCGAGAAATTTTGAAACTTTTTGGAAGAACATTAACCAATAGTTTTTCTTGCTCCATCAATTCGGGTGAGCATAGTTTGCGTGTCGTTGCCGGAAAACCGATGGTGATTTGATTCCCTTTGATGGTATACGATGTGGTGTACTGATTGCAGCCTGTGTCTCCAAACATTTTTCCATCCGCTTGGATTTGCATACTGATAGGTGTTTGAAGAGCGATAACAGCTTGTTTCCCATTATTGAGATGATTAATGTGATAGAGTCCCTCTTTGAGAGTGTTTGAGAGAGCTTTTAATTCAATAAGCGATTCTCCTTTTACTCCCAATAATACCAATTTTTTTCCATCATTCGTGTAGCTGTTGGCTTCTAATAATGCGTTTTTGAATGCGGTTGAATTCTGTATATCAGAACATGCCATCATTGTGGACATCATTTTATCTGAGATTTTGAGAGTGTTTCCAAGAGATGTATAGGTGCCTCCAAATCGGTTACAACCGTCATTTCCGCTGATTTTCCCTTCATCAAAACGGATTGTAGCATTGGATGCGGTTGATTTCCAATCTCCATTTAAGGTAGGATAAGAAACGATGATATGAGGCTGCGGAGTACATCCGGTTAGGATGAATGTAACGGCTAAAGCTAAGAAGAATATTGCTTTCATTGAAACCTCTATAAATTTTTTTTTAAATGATAGCGGAGATTTTTTAAAGAAGGGTACTCCTTAAGAAACCTTTTGTTACTATGAGTGTCAAACTACATGTTTTTGGAGTACACAATGAGTGGTGAATGGATGACTATTTTCGTGGGTATTATAGCTGTTTGTATGGTATTTATTACAGCAGTGATTATCGTAATCGGATTGCAAACTTTGAAAACGATGAAACGTGTGAACGAGTTTATAGGACTTGCCCAAAACGAGATTAGCTTTCTCTCGACCAAAGTTGCATTGACACTGCATGAAATTAATGAGTTAATCGGTCATCTCAAAGATGAAACACGCGCACTGAGTGATAAATCGAAACTCTCACTGCATGAATTACACGATTTAATCTCCTATTTGCATGATGAAACTAAAAGTCTCGCACTCAAAGCTTCCAATGGTATTGCTAAAGTGACGCTTGGTTCACTCGCTATTGGGGCACTGTCTCAAATGTTAAAAAAGAAATCCAACTAAATCCAAGGAGAATATTATGAACCAAAATAACACCCTCTCTCTTTTACTCGGAGCGGTACTAGGCGGCGTTGCAACGTATTATGCTATCAAGCATCAAGATGATATCATCGATAAAATCCATGAGCTTGAAGACAATCTTAACATCGATCACAATGAGCTAATTAACAATGCAAAAGGTAAGCTCGATCAATTGACCAGCAGTTTGCAGTCTACTATCGGACGTTATACTCACAGTGATGATACGGTGGAAAAAGCGGATGAAATCGCGGCTATTACCGAAGAGTTAGATCGTCTTCGTGCAGAAGTTCAAGCCCTAAAGGTTTAATGAACTACATGATTGCGTCGTAACATTCGCAAAAGTGTTACGGCGAATGCGACTATCGCAGGTCCCAAAATAAATCCCCAAAATCCAAATGTCGCAAGTCCCGCAATAATCGCGAAAAAAATCAAAAAATCATTAATAGCTTTTCGCCCTTGACTCAACAGGTGATTGAGCTGTTGCAAGATAATAAGCCGTACAATGTTGTCGATAAAAAATGAGAGCATTGCCCATGAATAGATAAAAATGATGAGGGCATTCATTGCATTACCATTGAAAAACTCATTGAGAGCAACGGGGATGAAGATCAATGCAGTTCCAACGATAGGGATGACAGAGGTTACGGCAATCATGAGTCCAAGTAAAAGTGGATCATATCCATCGAAGAAACTGATAAATATTCCAAATGCTAACCCTTGGGCAATTGCAACGCCGATGAGCGTGTAAAAGCCTGCCGATGTCGTAGAAATCATATCCATCACAAATTCCATACGAATAGAACGTTTGATGGGGATGATAGGGGCAATGGCGAGGGTAAGATCGCGTCGGTACCATGAGAGAAAAAAGAAGAAAATCACAATCATCACCATATCACCCAATGCACTCATAAGACCAAGAACACCACTTCCTAAACCGGAAACGGCGGTGGAGACTATTTTTTCTTGATTTACACTCACTTTTGCACTAAGCATTTCAAGAGGTTTTTTAAGCCAGTCCACCGAATCGGGTGCGAGAGCGAGGATATGGACACCTTGTGCGTAAAACGTTTTCCCAATGGCATAGAGCTCTGTTGGATGTGCGACAATGTAGTAGACGAAAAAAAGTATGGGAACAAAGAGAATGGTAATTAAGAAAAGAGTCATAGCACTGGCGGTGAGAAGAGGTGCATGAACAGCTATTCTCGGATATTTTTTGAGTTTGGTTTCAAATAGTATGTGTAATGGTGTAAAGGCGGTTACGAGCAATAAAGCCACAAAAAAACTTTTTAAAAAAGGAAAAAAAAGCCAAATAAATAACCCCATCGAGATTAATATCATCACTTTTACAAAACTGTTTCGTACCAAAATATTTCCCTTTTTTAAATTTATACTATTGTAGCATTTAATGTTAATGATTGGTAATAATGGAAAAGCAATGAAATCCGTTGTCGTAATGATAGGCAAGAGAAAATTCATGTTTTTTTATGATTTTACTGACAATGTTAAGCCCTAATCCAAATCCTTGTGTCGTGCGTGAATGTTCTTGACGTGTAAAAGGTGTTAATAAATATTCAAACTCTTTTTCCAAAGGTTCTCCATGATTAATGACGCTGATTTTATTCAAGCTTACTTCAAGGGTAATGGGGAATTGATCGGTATATTTTAGAGCATTATCAAGGAGATTTTTCAAAGCAAGGGCGAGATATTTTAAATCACCGGTGAGTGAAAAATTGGTTTTTATTTCAATTGTTATTGCTGATTCGTCGATGAGGTGAAGTTTAGAAAGAGCTTCTAAAACGAGTGTTTCAGCACTGAATGTTTGAGTATCTATTGTATCGGTCGCTTGAAGTTTTTCGATTTCTAAGAGTTCTTGTGTCAGTTGATCGAGCTCTGCAAAAGAACGTTTGATCATCTCTTTTGCGCTTGAGGATGGAATCTGTTCCAATGCAAAGAGTCCTCGAGAGATTGGGGTACGAAGCTCATGCCCTACGTCACGAAGTAATTCTTCTCGGGAGAGGATTAAATTTTCAATGGTGCGTGCCATCTCATTGTAGGTATGTGCAACTTCACCTATCTCATCATGAGAGTGGATATTACTGCGGTTTTGGTAGTCCCCGGTAGCAAATTTACGCATACTGGATGCAATGGAGCGCAATGGTGAAAGCATCCGTAGAATGATGAAGAAAATAATAGCCAATACGGCGATATCCAAAGCAACAAGAGAACCAACTATCCACCCATCTTTCTTTGCCTCTCCAAGCGTCGTATCGCGAAGATACAATTCCTCATCGATATAGCGGACATGTAGGATGTAATCGCCACTTTGCTCCTCGAAGATTTCAAATAAACCAAAGGTATGCGGCTGTTGCATGATATAGCGCTTTGGGGTGCTGGGAGAAGTTTTGGTCAGGTTTAATGTCTTGAGTTTTCCCTCCAGTTCGGTACCCGAAGTAATCGCCATCCATGCAAATATTTTACGCCCATCAAGAAGATATTTTTGAAGGACAAGAGCTTCGTATTTTTGGGTATTTATGGTGTCAATTTGATAGCCAATACCAATCATTAGGGTCAAGCTGATTAGAAATAATGACGTTATTTTAGTAAATATGGACATGAATCACCCTGTGAATTTGTAGCCGATACCCCACACCGACTTTATGTAAAGGGGCTCTTTGGCATCGTCACCGATTTTTTGACGGAGGTTGCTGATGTGCATGTCGATAGTGCGGTGTTTAATCTCTTCATCCAGTCCAAGCGCATGGATGATTTGATCACGCGATAGATTTTTACCGCGATTTTTAACCAAGAGGAGAAAAATATCAAATTCTATTCGCGTTAAATCGATTCCATATCCGTCCATTGTGAGGGATTTATTGGATTCATCAATCGTAAAATCAGATACGGTAAACGTATTTTTATGACCGTAACGGCGCAGCACGGCTTCGAGACGAAGTACGAGTTCTCGCGGCTCATACGGCTTGTCTAAATAATCATCTGCGCCAAGATCATAGCCGTAGATCTTGTTGCCCAGATCGGTTCGGGCAGAAGAGATTATAATGGGAATGTCGAGCTGTTGCTTGATTATTTTGGCGACATCGAATCCATCCATTTCGGGAAGCATAAGATCGAGAACGACGATATCAAACGGTTCTTTGCGTACCAATAAAGCATCAAGAGCTGCCTTAGGATTACTGTACCCGACGGTGGTAAATCCAAACGGCTCAAGATACGCGATGATCAGCTCTTGCAACGCGATGTCATCTTCGATGAGAAGGACTTTTTTACTCAATTTCCCACTCCTGCATATGGCGGATGAATTTTTGTTTTTGCGGTGGAGTCAAAATCTTATGAAGGTTTTCTAGCAGCCGTATTTGAATACCTACTGAGATTGTCTGCATCTCCATGCTTTTAGCCCGAAATGTTTTTTCATCAAAGGTTGGATTGAGAAATAGGGCATTGAGCTCTTGCTGTGTTTTAGCGTTTTGTTTGTGATAGAGGCGCGATGAACTTTGATACTCTCGCATGGTTTCTTCAATCGCTTGATGTTGTTGCTTCGTCAGCTGTAAATCATGCAAATCCATGGGGAAACGTCGGTGATCGTCAGAATCTGCCCACACAAAACATAACAGTGAGAGTATCATTATAAATGACTTCATTTTTATCCTTTTGGCAGAGCTTTTATTGCATTGTCTTCAATGGTTCCCTGTTCCACATCGCTATGACATGCCTTACAGTTGGCACGGCTTTTAACGAGGTTGCTTTTGAACACCTCAGCTGGAATATGTCGATGGATTCGTTTCCAAAATGGTGTTTGTGTTATTGCTATGATATCGCGATTTTGGAGTGTTTGCATCATTTTAACCAACATCTCTTGTTTTGAGTTTTCAGCAGAATGGGCAAGGAGATACTCTAAAATGGAACGAGTATCCGCAGGCTCGAGCGAAGCATCGTCCCCAAAGTGATTGGAAAGCTCCCCCATCAGTTTCGTCCACGATTGTTTAGGCAAGAGTGTGGGCGGATAGAGAGTATGGCATGAAGCGCATTCGTTGACAAACAAAGGAAGCTCTTTTGTATACTCTACTTTTGGTGTGTGGGAAGCAATTAACGGGTTGTTGGGGACGCTAAGCGCATAGATTAAAATCCCGATACTTCCTCCGATACCGATGATGGCAACGATTTTTTGCAACACAGACAGAGTCGCGCTTTCTCCCTCAATATTCTTATGACCGTCAATAATAGAGGTCAAGGTACGATCCGAAGCGTGTAAAAATCGATCGGTCATCACCCCGCCTATATGTGCTGCGATCAATACCCATAGGACATTGACGAAAAATTCATGAATCTCTTTAAAAAGATCCATTTCACTAAATGCACCCGTGTGCAAAAAAGCAAGGATTCCCCGATTTTCTTGAATCCCGTAGGCGAGAAATCCGCTGATAATTGCTAATGCCACAGTTGCGAGCATTGCGATCATGATGTAGCTCGCTGCCGGATTGTGCCCGACATACGTTCGTGAGGGGTTAAAAATCCCCAATAAATATGCTTTTAATGCACTGATACTGAAATTAAAATCGCTGAAACGGGAATATTTCGGTCCCATTAGTCCCCATATCAGACGAAAAAGGAGAAGTCCTGCCAAGGCACTGCTTATCGCAACATGAATACTGAGCCAACGATCTTCGTTCGTGCTGATCCATGCTCCTAAAATCATTGCTACAAATAGCCAGTGAAATAGTCGCGTTGGAAGTGTCCAGACATAAACTCGTTTCATAATAATCTCCTAGTGGTTATTCCCAGCGTCCATAGTTAGGAATATGTATTTCGCGTTCACGGTAGCTTCCAGCGTCGGCTTTAGTATGACAGGCAGTACAGTTAGCGATGCTTTTGACTTCAGGCTGTTTGATCATTTTTTGGGTGATTTCACGGTGTTCTTTAACAAAATGAGGTGTTTGAGAAATACGAAGGGCAACAGCACCTTTCATATCTGTAATACGGTTATTTTTAGAAGCATACGTCATCAAATAGTTTTGAATCGTTTTTGTATCGGCGGCATCCATGGTGGCATCCGTACCGAAATGGTTATCAAGACCTTTCATCGTTTTGTCCCATGAGCGTTTTGGCAAAAAGCCGGCTTGATACGCCATGTGGCATGCCCCACACTCTTTTTTATACAAAGCAGCCGAAGCTTGATCCTGTTTGCTTAGCGGTTTACTGTAGGCTGGGCGTGCATGTTCCATCTCGTCATCATCGGCATACAAATAAATTCCACCGACGAACAAAGCGGCAGCAAGAGAGATATTTAAAAATGTTTTCATAAAAGATCCTTTTAATTTTTAATAATATAGGTGAGTACATCACCTTTTTCTTGGGCAGTTCCCTCGCGAGCATAAACATCCACAAAATTACGTTTGAGCCATTTTGTAACCTCTTTTACGCTGGTGAGCCGTTGAGGATTGGCTTTAGGTGAGAGTGGTTCGATTACTTTTCCTGTAAGCGAATTCTTGCCCGAATTACTGAGATTGGTCGTATGGCACGATGTACAGGAGATCGGTTTGCCTTGTTTGCCTGTATGGGTTGAGGTGAAAATTTCTTTTCCTCTGGCGGCATCAAACCCTGCAAACGATTTGTTCTCAGTTTTAGCCACACTTGAGAGTTCATTCATGTATTGAACAACTTCGGTTGATGCTCCCATGAGAGACATAGAACCTATAAGTAAGATAGTCAGGTATTTCATACCGTCCTCCTTGGTTTAGATGCTGTAATGATAGAGGAAAGGTGTGAATATGCGCAGGAGAGTTTCTTGACAGTTTATTTACTACTTCAAATCTATAGTGTTACCAATTTTTTTTGATTATTGATTTTATAGCTTTCAATTGTACATTTTGGTTCACAACCAAACATATGACATCTAGGATTATATTTCCCTTTAAGCTCAGTCAAAATATAAGTTTTAGAATCAGTTATTTTCAATTTATATGTCTCATTTCCATAAATTATATTTTTAGTGATGTAATTTCCATCTTTCAACAAAACAATAAATTCTTCGGTAGTTTTTCTATCTTTGATATGTTGAATAATTAAAGGGTTTTGTTGATCCTCATTGCCAAATGTAAAAACTAATTCATGAAAAATATTATTTTCACAGTCATTTTTAATTTCCTTTAGTTCTTCACTATTCAATTGACCATAGCACCCTACGACTAACAAATTTATTGATATGATTAATAGAATACGACTTATTTTTCCCAAACTTCTTTATATCCTTTTTTCTTTAGCACTATACCACCACCTCCTCCACTAAAGGGGTTCGCACCATTTATTTTATAGTCCTTAATTATACAAGGGTACTCACATCCTTGCCATGTGCAATGTGTTTCAAGTGAAGTATTTACATCATTTAAAATGTATGATTTTTGACCATCAATAATAAACTCATAAGAATCATGGGTATAAAAGCTTTTATTTATGCTTATAAAATTGTTTTTTGGATACACATCAAAGCTGTCAATGATAATGCCATTTTTACTATGATTTATTTTTATCCTCTTAATATCATCTTCAAATGGAAATGACAGATAAATGCGTAGTGGATTAACTATACCTTGATTTTCACATTTATCTCTCATTGTTTCCACATCTTCGCTTGTTATTGCACATCCTGTAAAATAAAAAAGTGCTCCTAAACACACAAGTATCACCATGTTGCTTGATTTCATATTTTTCCTTTATTTTCCTTCAATATATCCGAAACATCCATCAATGAATACATCAAAGGACATTCTAAAAGGCTGATTTCTTTTATCTTCTGGATTCCAACCCCATGTAAATGATTTAATGAACACCATTTTACTTTTTGCATCATAATCCAAATCTATTATTCCAATCCAATGATTTGGTGTAGTAAAAAATGCTTTACGATTAAAAAGCATATCCATATTGATAAGCATTGCAATACAATATCCATTTGTCAGTTTTGTTTGTATAGATTGTAAATACGAAACTATAGTCTTATCTGTAGGTACAGACACTGCTATATTTGTATCATCATATACTTCTAAGCCAATCAACCCCTTCATGAGTTTAGAGACATCCGATGGTATACTAAATCCTGCACCACCTTCACTGATATTCCCTCCATCATCTCCATTTGGATCATAATCAAACATTCCATTTTGGAAGTCTCGTAGAACTGTAAGTAATATAAAGTCAGCGGGTTTCATTCTAGGTGGGTATTTACCATCTCCCGGTTTATAGACTTCAAGATGTTTATCGGTATCAGTAGTTACGGTATATTTGGCGGCGCTGGTAGCTTTACCATAGGCATGTAAATCGAGGACAAATTGTTTATAGTCTTCATATTCTTTTTTAGCATAGAAAAAAGCGACTACTGCCATACCGCACAATGAAGTGTGCGACTGATTAATTTGCCAAGGTTCTTTTTCTCTAATAGCCAAATCCTTTTTTATCTCTTCGCGCGTAAAATTGTAAAAATCGTATGTAACAACCGCTTCTGCCTTTGAAGAGCCAACATTCTCAGCAGTTGTAGTACCTGAACCGATATTTGATTTATTGTGTTTTTCACCCATATTTATTCAGCCTTGCCCAACATAATAATTTTAATATCAGCACCTTGTGCGGTGGAAAAGCGTTCAGTGTGTCCACTCTCATCACTTACTCCTTCGAGTACCTCTCCCGTGGAAGCAATCAGTTTGTATTTATGATTCACCAATATTTCACCATCTTCAAATTTGAGAATAAATGATTCGTCATGCGTTGCATCGCTCTGTGTAATAGGAGTTTTTGCCTTCGCTTTCTTCTCCCCCTCACATCCCCCATTAACACAAACCTTCTTCCCTTTGATCTCTACGTACTCACTGGATGCTACTTGGATATTGGTTGCGGTGATCTCTATAGTCCCTTCTGCACTCATATGGATAGTACTGTTTCCGACAGTGATGGTGTATTCTTCTCCTACTATGGTTGATTTTAATACTCCTACCTCTTCCGTACTACTGATCCCTACGGTTTCATTCTTACTAGCGCCTACTGAGACTTGATACCCTGCACCAATGCTGAGAGCTTTTGCAATATCAATCGTTTCGGTCTTGCTTTTGTTGACTCTCTCGGTTCGGTAGCCGTGGATGGTGACATCTTCGTTATTATCGACTGTCTCACTGCGGTCATGTTGG
>JAZDQA010000002.1:0-60668 GCA_043797085.1 Pseudomonadota bacterium
CATCGACGAGGGTGACGGTGTGATCTAAGGTAGCACCGTTAGCTTCGTTGACGCTATCGCTGACACTGAGTTTAACGTAGACGATATCATCGGCTGCCGTTGGAGGGGTATCGACTCCTGCTTGGTCGATGATGGTTCCAACCCCTACCCCGTCTCCAATGACTGCACTTTCGCTTGGATTCGAGAGAATAATCCTAAACGTTTCCCCATTATCCGAGATAAAATCATCATGAATCGGTACAGTAATCGTAATACTTGTCGATCCGGCCGGAATTGTTTTACTTCCGCTCACTGCGCTATAATCAGCCCCTGCGGTTGCGGTTGTATCACTGCTTGCAAAGTCAAACGTCACATCACGCTCAGTTGCTCCACTCAACGTAACCGTAAAGGTCATTGTCCCTTCTTGCTCATTAATCACTTGATCATCAATACTTAGAGAAACGGGCGCTTGAATATCGTTAATCGTTGTCACAACCGTATCATTGCCAATTAGAAGTTCGTTATATTCTCCTCCGCTTGTTGATACAATAGAAACTTGATAGTTTTCTGGACCTTCATAAATCCCATCAAGATTATTTGAAATAGGGAACGTAATACTTTTTGTCCCCTCCTCAATCGTAACCGTCATCGTTCTCGGAATCAAATCTCCGTCTTCCGTCGTAATATGTCCGATTTGAATCGTTACAATCAGAGGAGTTTTCGGGGCTTCTGTTACGCTCAGGGTATAGCTGGCATTGCTCCCCTCAGGAACCGTTAAATCCCCACTTAAACTAAGGATACCGCGCAATGGTGAAGGAGTTGGCTCAATCGGTGGTGGCGGAGGGGGTGGCGGTGGCGGTGGCGGTGGAAGAGGGCTAGGATCAACAGGCGTAGTAGTCGTTCCAAGCCGACCGACATCTTCTCGTCTGAAAACATCCTGAACGTCTTCTCTCGCTTGACTGGAAACAAATTTTGCACTTCGCAAACCTGAATTTACATCGGTAATTGCTCCTGTGCGTGCGGCGAATGCATCTCCGGTTGATTCGCTTTCAAGAACTTGTTCTTTACCTGAAGAGGTCTCTTCAATAACACTTTCATCCCCTTTTAGCTCTTCTCCCGAGATCAAAGCAGCAATCTCTTCCGACGTTAAAATACTCTTTGCAAAAGAATTAGCGCTCGCTATCTCCAAGCTGCTCTCAGCCCCATCGGCTCCCGCTGAAATCATCGTTGGATCAAAGAGCTGAGGAGTGGTTCCGGCGAATATCATCTCCCCTGAATTATCGGCATACACTGCGGTATAAGAAGATTTTTCATCAGCACCAAAAACAATATCACCCGAATTGATTTTATCCCCTTCGGCAAGTTTGGCAATCGTTCCGTCAATTTTTTTGACAAATACGTTTCCTTCAATTTTTGTGATAGTTGCAATGATCATGACAAAGCCTTTAGTATATTAATTATACTAATAATAGACTAAAATAAAAAAAGGTGCAATTGTCCCAAGGGACACTATGAAGAGGGTGAGGTTATTTATATCGCAAAGCGAAATCAAGACGATCTTTGACGTGAAGTTTATGATAGATATGTGACGTGTGTGCTTTTACCGTTCGCGGCGTTATCTGAAGAATCTCAGCAATGACCTGATTGGTTTTTCCTTGAAGCAAAAGAGGGACGATTTCTTGTTCTCTCTCACTTAATAAGCTCAAAAAATCTCTATTTGCTTGAGGAGCAAGATTTCCGACAAGCTGTGCGGTAAATTCCGGATGAAGCCATATTAATCCTGATCGTATCGTCTCAAATGCCGCATCAAAATAGACGCGGTGCATCATCGCATTTCCATAACCGCGCACCCCCAATCCCAAATAGTATTGTGCGGATTCCAATACAGGCAGGCGTTGCAACAATAGAACGTGATTTCCTTGTCCAACGGCTTTTTTTAGAATGACTTCATTGGAATAAATATCATTAGGAAGCATTAAAATCATCAAACTATCATGATAAGAGCCAAGCATTTCAACACTGTCAACCCATTGAACACTAAGAGTTTTAGACAGATGCTCATAACCGTCCATCTCATACGTATATGCAATTACGTTCATCATCGCTCACTTAGCATATGCTGTTTTGTTTTCAAAATCGGTTTCAAAATATAATCCAAAACACTTTTTTTACCGGTAATAATGTCAGCACTCAGCGTCATTCCCGGTAGAATAGAGAGTTTTTTTCCGTTGTGTTGGACGTAACTTTTTTCAGTTTCGATTCGTACCGTGTAAAAAGTCTCTTCTTTTTTATTCATACTCGTATCGGCACTTATGAGCGTTACCTTTCCCTCTAATGCTCCGTAAACAGCAAAATCGTAGGCTGTAAGTTTGACCACTGCACGCTGTCCCGAATAGATAAAAGCAATATCTGAAGGTTTGACTTTTACCTCCACAACCAGCTTTTCCCCTTTTGGGACAATTTCGATCAAATCATCTCCCGGCTTCACAACCCCGCCGATTGTGTGGACAAATAAACTTTGAACCACCCCATCCATCGGCGAGCGAACGGTTGTTCGATCTACTTGATCACTAAGTGCTGTCCCGTCAGCTTGAAGTATGTTGAGCTGCGAAAGAGCCTCGTTGTACTCCGCTTGCGCTTTAGAGCGAAACTCTGAACGTGCTTCTTCAATCGAGCGTTGCGTCTCTTGGATAACGGATTCCAGACGGGGAATGGACAATACGGTAGCTTGATAGCTAGCCTCCGCTTCATTTGCCTCACGCTGGAGCTTGAGATAATCGACCTTGGAGCGCACCCCTTTTTCGACCATCGGTCCCGTCATGCGCACCTCTTCGTCGATCATGTTAAGCGATTGCTTTAAATGTTCTTTTCGTGAACGTGCTTCGGAAAGTTCTTGGCGATTTTGGCTTGATTTTTCTCGTAATCCTGAAATACGCGCATCAAGGTTGGAAATATTGGCATGGTATAGCGAGAGTTCATTTTGGATATACGATGCCATTTCCGCCGATGCACCGCCGGAACTAAAACCGCTGCCGCTGCCCTCGGCTTTTAAGCGCATGAGTTTCGCCCTCATCGCATACCCGCCCATTTCATTCGAGGTAAAAGAGGAGGTTGATTTTTCATTTTTAATCTTGAGCAGCGGTTGATCTTTTTTGACCGATTGCCCCTCTTTGACTAAAATAGCCTCAACAATTCCCCCTTCGAGATGCTGAATCATTTTATTGTGTGCGCTTGAAACGACTTGCCCGTTTCCACGCGCAATCTCATCCACTTCTGCCAATGCTGCCCACAAAACAAACAAAAATAACGCTGCAATCCAAAAATACAACACCATCCGAAGACGTCGCGGTGTCGTAGTCAGTACTGCCGCACTAAGGGACTGAATGTACTCATAATCTTTTGGGGTGAGTGCTCTTCGAGTCTCCTTAGCCATTTTGCCCTCCAGATAAAGCTTTTAACACATCATCACGCGCTCCGTCTTGCACCACAACACCATTGTGCATCACGATGAGCCGCTGGGTCAACACAAGCGTTGAAAGCTTTTGCGTCACCATCAACATCGTTTTACCCTCAATGTAGCTTTTAAGATTATCGATAAGATACTGTTCAGAGGTTTGATCCATCGCATTGCTTGGTTCATCCAAAAGGAGGATTTCCGGATCTTCGACCAATGCGCGAGCAATTCCGACACTTTGACGCTGACCCCCTGAGAGCCCCAATCCTCGTTCGGCAACACTCATCTCATACCCTCTGGGATGCTTTCGGACAAACTCATCCGTCCCGCTTAGTCTGCTTGCTCGAATCATCGCTTCATCACTGTGGAAACGGGCACCGCTTAGAATGTTATCTTTGATCGTTCCACGGAAAAGATGAATATCTTGCGGTACGTATCCAAATGCTCGGCGTAAATCCGCAGGATCAATCTGCGAAATATCCAGACCGTCGATTAAAATCGAACCGCTTTGTGGCTCATAAAGGCGCAATAAAAGTTTTTCAATGGTACTTTTACCCGACCCCATTCTCCCTACGATGCCCACATGTTCCCCCGATTGAATCAAAAATGAGACATCATTAAGTGCCGGAACTTCTTCTCCTGGGTAGGTAAACTTGACCCCTCGAAATTCAATCTGACCCGTAAACTGAGGTTTTTGAACAAACTGTTTTCCATGAGGGCGCTCTTCCGGACGGCTCATAATTTCATTGAGCATATCGTAAGACGTTTTAGCATCTTCGTACTGGGAGATAAGAGCAGCCGCTTGACCCATTGGCGCTAAAACACGTGAACTCAAAATAACGACCGCGATCAATCCCCCCATCGTCAGTTCAAACTCTTGAATCAAATAGACACCATAAACGACGACAATTGCCGAGCTTATCTGAATCAATAATCCTGTAACAGTCGGTATTGACGTAGACAAGAGCTTGGTTCTAAGTGATTTTTCGGCAATTTCACCATTACTCTCTTCCCATTCAAACTGTACTTTTCCCGACATACTCATCGATTTGACTGTCTCAATATTTTGAAGGCTTTCGATTAAAATACCGCTCTTTTTCGCACTGGCTTCGTGAGAACGTTCGATACTTTCTTGAAGAGGTTTTCGGATACTAAGCGCATATCCTATTATAATAAGTGCCGTTACAATCGGTACAAAGACCAGCATCCCCCCAAGATAACCGATCAACAGCAAGAAAATGATCGCAAAGGGTATATCCACAAGTGCCGTAATCGTCGCATTGGTCATAAACCCGCGAATGGATTCAAAATCTCGTATATTATTGGCGAAGGTTCCCACTGATTTGGAATGTGCTTCCATTTTCATGTTGATCACTTTTTCAAAAATAATCGAAGACATGATAATGTCGCTTTTTTTCGCCGCTTGTTCAATCATATACGTACGGGTAAATTTCAAAAAGGCATCCAACACATACACAATCATCACGCCGATGGTAAAAACCCACAATGTCTCTATGGCATTATTGGGGATAACACGGTCGTAGACATTCATCGTAAACAGCGGTGTTGCTAAAACGAGAAGATTCACTAAAAGTGTCGCCCACAAAACATCCCCATAAATTTGACGAGAGAGGTTCAGCGTTCCCCAAAACCAATGTTTTTGCTGTATATGCAGGGTTCTCTTATTTTCCTCAGAATAAACATACCCTCGCTTAAGCATGTAGGAAAAGCCCAAATATTCTTCTTCTAAAGCAGTGATATCCACCCACTCTTCGGTCGCAACCTCATCGGGATAAACTATTTTTGCTTTGGTATGATCGTCATTGAATGCTTCAAGAATAAGGGCATTTTCGCGACTCATCACCAAAATTACAGGAAGCTGAAGAGAGAGAATTTCATGAATCGGTCGTTCTATTAACGTTGATTTTAACCCCGCACGTGCTGCTGCTCGTGAAAAAAGAGATTTAGAGTTACGATGGGAAAAAAGGATTTCCCCCTCTTGGGGATCCAGCGGAAGAGCGTCACTCAACGCCTCAGCACTAAAAGGCTTGTGATAGAGGGCAGTATAAGTAACCAGCGCCCGCAGCAACGGATCGTGTCGATGTAAACGCATAAACTTCCTTCAATTATTCCTTATTCGCAAACATTTTGACTTCAACACGACGGTTTTGTGCGCGTCCCGCAGCTTCCATGTTTGAAGCAATCGGCAAACTTTCGCCGAAGCCTTGTGCTTTGATACGATCAGCACTAATGCCCCCTTTTACCAATACTTTGGCTAATGCCTTCGCCCGCTTATCTGAGAGGATCATATTTTTAGGTGCCTCTCCGACACTATCCGTATGCCCGCCAATCTCAATCGTATACCCTTGATACTCTTTCATAAAGCCCTTAAGCTTCTCAATCTCTTTAGAAGCACTAACTGGAATCGCGTACGAAGATGTGGCAAAGTTAATATGCAATGTCACTTCAACCGGACATCCATTATCATCGACAACATACCCTTTGGGAGTATTCGGGCATTTGTCTTTTGAATCTACTACGCCATCCTTATCTTTATCGCCCTCTGCAACAGCAGGAACAACTACAATAGGAGCAACAACAGGAGCTGGTTTTGATACAACAATCGGCGCTGGTTTTTGAACAACAGGGGCTGGTTTTTGAACCACCACAGCAGGTTTTACGGGTTTTGATGTGTATACCGTTACCAACACTTGGTAATTCAAATCACGAGCGTTCTCGTCATTTTCAAGATAATGGGGATTGGCTCCATCACGACACTCAACGATAATATCACTCTTTGAAATCTTATTGTCGATCAATTGTTTTTTAACGGCATCTACGGCTCGCTCACACGCTGCACGATTGGCTTTTAGATCCGATTTAGATTCAAAAAGGCTGTTTTGAATCGATCCGAAGAACGTACTGCCTTGGGCGATTGCATGCTCATGCTCTTCATTTAGACGGGTATGCCCGACAACGCTGACTTTATATGGTACTCCTGAAGAGGCATACGATTGAACCGATTGAACCATCTTTTTAATGGCTTCCTCATCTTGGAGTTTTACCGGATCACTAGGAGCATAAAAAATCGGATCGTAATGAAATATTCGTTCAAAGTTTCCACAAAACAAAGGGTTTTTTTGCTCTGTTGCATTCACCTCTTTTAAAGGAGTATAGCCATAGTCATACACTCCGGCAAATAACGCTGAAGAAAGGGTAAGAGTAAGAATAAGAATAAATGCTTTCATTATTTACCTCCACGGTTAGCATGCATAATAATTTCAGTACGTCGGTTTTGTGCACGTCCCGTCTCTTTAGCATTCGAAGCAACGGGCTGTGTCTCGCCAAGCCCTTTACTGCTTATTCGGTTTTCGGCAATACCGTTTTGAAGCAGCTTAAGACGCAATGCATTGGCACGATTTTCAGATAAACGCTTATTACGCGCCTCTCTCCCCGGTGTTCTTCCTGCATTGTCGGTATGACCGACTATTTCAATGGTAAATTCAGGATTGTCCAGCATAAACTTTTTGAGACGTTGAATGTCACCGGATACACTGGATGGAATAGCATACGAAGCCGTTGCAAAATTAATGTGCAGCGTCACCCCCGTTGGACATCCATTTTCGTCTACTCCATACCCTTTTGGAGTAGCAGGACACATATCTTTTGAATCTTTAACGCCATCGCCGTCACTGTCACCATCTACGGCAGGAGCAACAGGGACTATCGCTGCAACGGGAGCTACTGGGACTGCAGGAACAACGACCGCTTTAGGGACAAAAACTGGGACCGGAGCTGCTTTCTTCTTGAATACCTCCAAATCGACCTTTGTACATCCGTACGCCATTATGTTCTCACCCGGTTTAGAGTTGTCACACAAATCAAGATTATCCGAAATCGTATCGTTGTCTTGATCGAGCTTGACTGGAAGCGTATCGTCGATGATGCTCGCCTTATCATTGCCTATGTTGACTCTTGAGTTATATTCATCCGTATTGCCAAGCACTGCGACTACCATCAATCCCATTGCATCCAAAATACGGTAGCGGGCATAAAGCTCATCGTATTGCGCATTGATGATTTGCTGACGTGAACCGATCAGATCATTTTGCGCGGCAAGAATGTCCAGCATCGATCGACGCCCCATATCAAACTCATCTTTGTACAAATCCAATGTTGTTTCGGCATATTTTTGATATTCATGCAAATCAACCAACTGCTTTGCAATCATCTCATACGCATTCCAAGAAAACTCAATCCCCTCCAAAGCCTGACGTTTAGACTCCAGCATCGTTTGCACTTCTTGATTTACTTTGCTGATATTTTTTTGTTCCGTTGCACTGTCAGCACCGCCTCGATAGAGGTTGTAGTTCAACACCAAACGGGCACGAAAACGGTCATCCGGCTGATCAAAACCGTTATTATCTTGGTGCGCATCATTAAAAAATTGATTCACTTCCAAATCGAGCTTAGGATAATATCCTTTTTTATTTTCGCTCATCAAAGCCTGAGCCCCTTTGGTATTGTAACGCCCGACAAGAATCGAAGGGTTGTTATCAATAGCCACCATAGCCGCGCGCTCAAACGATTCAGGCATAAGCGCCTTCAAATCAGGTTTGCTCATTACACTGGGGTCTACTTCATGACCGGTTAGACGGCGCAATGTCGCGAACGTATCACGAAAGTTATTTTCTTGTACCGTGAGATTGGATTTTGCCAAAGAGAGAGACGAATTGATTTTATTCATCTCTGATTTCGTCGTAAGACCGCCATCGTAAAGAGTTTTTACTTTGTTAAATAAATCGGTATTGATCTCAACGTTTTCGCGTGCCGTCTCTAAAAGCTCTTTTGCGCGCAATACATTCAAATACGCCCCAACCGTACGAAACGCTATATCATTGGTCTTTTCAATGTAGTTGTATGCAGCAGCCATCACTCTGGACTCTTGGTAATCCACCTTATGACGCGTCCCAAATCCGTTAAAAAGGTTTTGTGTCAGCGTAAGAGAGCTCTCATAGTTGGTGTATTCAGGATCAGGAGAACGGACATGATCGTAAAGTTCTCCCGCATGGTTATAACCGGCGACTGCGCGCAAATCAACGGTTGGATAGTACTCTGCTTCCGCAATTTTCAAATCTTGCTGAGTAGCGCGAAAATTATTCAGCCTCTCTTGGATGACGGGATGAGCTTGCAGGGACTCATGAACGGCTTCATTCAGCGTTAAGGCGTAAAGCGATCCTCCGAATAATAATCCTATCCATAATACCCGCATTGCAAACTCCTATTTCATGTTTTATTATCGATGTTATTATACACCAAGAATTGTGCTCAAAATGTTACAAATTATAGTAAATATATCACATTTTTATCGCAATAGTATTTATAATTCTTATACTCATAATTTTATCATTTTTATATCGTAATGGTATCGCATCTATAAAATACTTTTGCGATACCATTACGATATAAAAATGATAAAGTGTTTTGATCGATTTTATCTCAAGGATTCTCTGACATGCTCGAAAACCTTAAACATAAAACTATCCTTTTTCTCGAAGACAACATGGAATTTGCCGTTAATACCACCAATTTACTACAGGTATTTGTCCAAACCGTCTATCATGCACAGGATATATCGCAAGCACATACGATTCTCTCCTCCAATCCCATCGATATTATTATCTGCGATATAAAACTTAAAAATGAAAACGGAATTGATTTTATCCGTGAAGTTAGGAGAACAGATAGCAAAACACCTATTCTTATCATCAGCGGTCATAAAGATGAAGAGTTTTTATTTCGTGCTATTCCCCTTGGATTGACGGCGTATCTCCTCAAACCGATTAAATATGAGACATTGATTGATGCGTTAAAGCAGTGTATTGATGCGATTGATGCACATCAAATGAAAAAAATAGAGCTCAAAGAGGGATGGTATTACAACGTCGAAAACAAATGTTTGGAAAAAGACGGTGTAGTGTATACCCTTAACAAAAAAGAGGCTTTGTTTATCGAGTTTCTCTCTAAAAATCGTGATCGCCTTATCACCAAAGAGATGATTGGTGCAGCGGTTTGGATCCATGATGAGATGTCGGATTCAGCGATTACCAACTTTATTTTACGAATTCGCCGCCGTTTCGGTAAAAATTTCATCTTCACGATTCCCAATGTCGGGTATCGACTTAAAACGTAATCTGCACACACAATCCTCTATCCTGATTCACAAACTCCAGTTTGGCATTATATTTAGCGGTAATATCACGGCACATCTGAAGTCCCAATCCGTTGACAAGTGCATCCAAATCCATCCCTCCGCCGTTATCACAAAAAGAGACCTCTTCGTCGCTCACCGAAACTGTAATCATCGGATTTTTAATTTGGCGTGTTTTTAATACTTCGATGGCATTGTTTATAAGATTAAGCCAAACCTGCATCCACTCGTTTTTGATTCCTAAAAGCATAACGCCCTCATCCCCGTCGATTTGAACCGTGATCGCGTTATCCAAAAGTTTTGTTTCGATAATCGAGAGAGAAGCATAAATCGATTCGATTAGATTAAAAGGGGTAGATATATCACTTTGTTTATAAAATTCAAGAAAATTCTGCATCGTATGGGACATAAAATCAATGGTCTCTTCGATCTCATCACATTGCTGCAACAAGACTGAATCCCCAATATTCTGACCTGTTTTGAGCTTAGCCATCGTAAGAAGATTTATGGAACTGAGCTTAGAAAGAGGTTCTCGCCACTGATGGGAGATATTGGCGATCATATTTCCTAATTCTGCTTGTTTGCTCTTTTGTAAAACAATATTGGCTTGAATGAGATTTTTAGCCACTTCATCTTTAACTTTTCGCCGTAAAAGTATGTTCCATATAATGATTATCGTACTGGCAAAAATGGCAATCCCCAATATGGTCAGTAAAATAGTCCCATATTGGTTGTTTTCACTCATCACTGTTGCGTAACGGTTGTAAATTTTTTGCATCATTAACGGATCAATCCCCGAAACCAGCTTCTCAAAAATATCGTGAAGCATCGGATCATCGTTGCGGGTTCCGACCGATAAATAAACTTTTTCTTTCAAACGGGAAGAGACTTTGAGGGTTCCGGTATGCTCTTTTTGGATGTACGACGAGATCACCATGAGATTGTCGATATAACCGTATAACTCTCCCGATTCGACGAGATTGAGACCCTCAGTAATGGATTTAACTTCGACAAGGTTCAAATCAGGATAGGTCGATTTTAATTGCTCGACAATAGCGTACCCTTTTACCACCCCTAACTTTTCTTTGCCCAAGGTGATGATTTCTTCCGTAAAGGGCTTATCCATTTTCGTCGCCATCACCACCGGAATAGTGACGTAGGGGGCTGTAAAATTCATGTATTTGAGCCGTTCAGGGGTACTGGAAGCGAGAGAGAAAATATCGCATTCGCGTTTTTTGGCGTGTTCAACGGACTCATTCCATGTCGTAACGGGTAAAAATTTTATGGGAATACCAAGCTGTTGTTCAAACTCACTCATAACATCGGATGCAATCCCGATATGATGCTTATTTCGTATCGCTTCGAACGGATACCATTCGGGATCGACACACATGGTGATCTCTTTTTTATTCAGCAAATACTGTTTTTGTGCGGTGCTTAGTTGCACTCCCTCAGCCGATGCTATAACGTCGTTGAACATAAATTTTCCAAGGCTCTGATCGCCGGAGAGTCTACCTGATTGAACCAACTGTTTGAACGCACGTTTGGTGAGTTCTTCGTTGGCTTGCCCGATTGGATAAAAATCCGTCATCATCATTTTCTTGGTCACTTTATACTCATAGATCAAAGCTTCGCGTGATTTGCCGGTATGGTATTTTTTTAACAACAGATCAATGATTTCATAGGGATGTTCTATTGAGTATTTCCATCCACGATTGGTTGAGTCGATAAAGCGTTGTGTTCGTTCAGGGTTTTCCAACGCTTCACTGCGCGACGTAAACACATTGACTGCACTCATCATGAATCCATAATCATAGGGATCGATAATATTGTAGGGGATATGGAGACGATCAAGCTCATAAAGCTGGTTAGAACGAAAAACAGACATAACATCGGTTTTACCGTCGATGAAATCGTGAATATTAAACGTATGGTTTAAAAAGACGGCATTATTTGGAGAAATATCAAAATGGTTTAGCATTAAGCCTAATGAGGAAGACCTAAACTCATCTTTGGTACACATGATCCTTTTTCCGACCAAATCAGCAGGATTGTCAATCCCTTTTCGAACGACAAACACGAGTGGAGAGCGCTGATAATAGGTTCCCAGCAAAACAGTCGGTGCCGGCATATTCCCAGCGACGATAATGCTGGTATTGTACGAACCGTAAGTTGCTTTGCGATTTAGAATGTCGGACGCGGTGTCAATATTGTTTTGATACTCGCGTAACTCGACATCCAGCCCCGCGTCACGGTAAAACCCTTTCTCTTTTGCTGCGATAAAACCGGCAAATTCGAACTGATATTTCCAATCCAGCTGAAGTGAAACTTTTTCAAGCCTTTGAGCTCCATACAGTGAGACGATTAAAAGTGAAAGAATAGCAATCCAGCGCATTAAATCACTTTCGTTTCTAATTCACAATAAAGTGCCTCACACACCAATTTTGCCGCCACTTCTCGTTTTCCATCAACGGTAACGCTGATAGGAAGTCCTCGAAGCTCCCGTTTTTCTTCCAAGCTTATCACTTTTACCACTACTTTGACATTGGGGGCATAACTCAAAATAGATTCACAGACAAGCCGTTTCTTTGCACTGTTGTCGAGGGTTACGATGACACTGATTGCCTCTTTGGTATGCAATTTTTCTAAAATCTGTGTTTTTGACATATCACCGTAATACGCTTTTTCTCCATCTGCCAATGCTTCTTGAACGTGCTTATAACTGTTATCGACGATAATGTATTTGACCTCTTCCGCACGAAGTGCCTTGACCACAAATTTTCCTACAATACCGTATCCGCACACGATGACATGATTACGATATACCGAGAGTGAGCCAAAATCTTCCGTCATACTCGCCTCTTTGAAAAACAGCCCTGAAATGGCATTGATTTTCGAGAGGATAAACGGCGTCACAACGATGGAGAGGACAACGGTCAAAACAAGCATCTGCACCAGCTGGGGATCGAGAATGTTTTTATTCCCCGCCAACGCGAAAATAGCAAACGAAAACTCTCCCACTTGCGAGAGGGCAACCGCCGTCTTAAAGGCTACTTTTGCCTTGGAATAGATACGGACGATTCCAAAAAGTATCGCGGCTTTAATCACTAAAATAGCCATCAAAAGCCCCAAAATCTCTCCGATATGAGATCCAAAAAAAGCAACGTCGATTTTCATCCCCACCGTGACAAAAAACGTCCCCAAAAGCAAATCTTTAAACGGAGCGATGTCGGATTCGACCTTATGATGGTAATTTGTCTCCGCGATAATCATCCCCGCGATAAAGGCCCCCAGTGAATAGGTAAATCCAAAAGCGTGGACCAAAAGTGATGCCCCGACAACGATGAGAAGAACCGAACCCATAAAAAGTTCTTCAACATTACTGCTGGAGGAAAAATGCAGCAGCCACGTCATCACTCGTTTCCCGACAACAAACAGCAAACCGACAATAACAACGGCACTCAGCGTTGTTTGCAAAAGTACGGCACCGATATTTGCTGTCCCCGTACTCAAAAATCCAATCAAAATCAAAATAGGAATAACCGCTAAATCTTGGTAAATCAAAATTCCCATAGAGCGTTGTCCATAAGGACGGGTTATCTCTTTTGTTGCCTTTAAATGGCTCAAAACCACTGCGGTAGAAGAGAGTGCCAATGACATCGATACGATAAGTGAGGTAGCAAAATCAAGATGAAAAATTCCATAAGAAGCAGCAAAAAACAGTGCCGCCGTGAGGGTAGTTTGCAAAAAACCGTTAAAAAAGACTTCGATTTTCATGGTAGCAAGACGGCGAAGAGAGACTTCCAGTCCGATAGTAAACATCAAAAAAACGACTCCAAATTCAGCAATCGCCTCAAGAGTATGCGAATCCGCCATATGACGCAGATCAAACGCATACGCGACCACTGTACCCGTCATGATGTAGCCGATAATCGGAGAAACCCCCAACCGTTTTAAAATCAGATTAACAACAATCGAGATCCCAAGCGCAATCGTAAGATAATAAAGTGCCGATTCCATTGAGCCCCTTTTTGTATTTTATAAGCGTTAGCAGTATATAATGGCAGACTTAAAATACCATCCATATAAGTGCCTGCATGGCTCATTTTTCAACCAAAAATCCTAAGGAATTAATGATGACCAAGTATATTTTTGTTACCGGCGGTGTATTAAGCTCTCTTGGAAAAGGGATTACAGCAGCCAGTGTCGGCGCTCTTCTCAAACACTCCGGCATAAAAGTCGGGATGCTTAAAATCGATCCCTATATCAATGTTGACCCGGGGACCATGAGTCCATTAGAACACGGAGAAGTGTTTGTCACCAAAGACGGAGCCGAAACCGACCTCGACATCGGAAACTATGAGCGTTTTCTCAATGACTCTTTTTTACGTACAAGTAACTTTACTACGGGACAAGTTTACAGCAGTGTTATCGAGCGTGAACGAAGCGGCGGATATTTGGGTCAAACCATCCAAGTCGTTCCACACATCGTCGGCGAAATCGTCGATCGTATCAAAAAAGCGGGTGAGGGTCATGATATTCTCGTCGTTGAACTAGGCGGGACCGTCGGAGACATCGAAGGACTGCCGTTTATGGAAGCCATCCGCACCATGAAACATGACGATGAAGTAGAGGGGACGTTTTTCATTCACGTTACTCTCATCCCGTTCATCAAAGCAGCCGGCGAGCATAAAAGCAAACCGACCCAACACTCCGTCCAAGAGCTTCGCCGTATCGGCATCACTCCGCAGATGATTATCGCGCGAAGTGAAGAAAAGCTCCCTAAAACCTTCAAAAAGAAACTGGCACTTGCGTGTGACGTGAGCAGTGACAGTATTATCGAAGCGATGGATGAGCAGACGATTTATGCCGTCCCGTTGAGTTTCTTGCAACAAAACATCCTAGCTCCTATCTCTAAAGAATTAGGTTTGGGTGAGCTCAAACCCGATATGGAACAATGGGATTTATTGGTCAAAAAAATTGTTTCACCAAAACATCTTATTACCATCGGATTTGTCGGTAAATATTTGGAACTCAAAGAGTCGTATAAATCTCTCATTGAAGCCCTTATTCACTCAGGAGCGCATCTGGATACCCGTGTTGCGATCAACTGGATTGACAGCGAAAAAATCGAAGTACATGGAGCTGAGACTTTCTTGGCGGATTGCGACTCTGTCCTCGTTGCAGGGGGATTTGGAAATCGTGGTGTAGAAGGGAAAATAGCGGCAATCCGTTATGCACGTGAAAACAAACTCCCTTATCTTGGGATTTGTTTGGGAATGCAGCTTTCCATGGTTGAATATGCCCGTAATGTTTTGGGATATGAAGATGCCAACTCAATCGAATTTAACCCAAACACCACACATCCGATGATTTACCTCATCGATAATTTTATCGATCAATCAGGTTCAACACAGCTTCGTACTCACCACTCACCAATGGGTGGAACGTTACGTCTTGGCGAATACCCATGTGAAACAAAAGAAGGATCTCATCTTCGTGCGGCATACAATGGCGAACCGCTGATTTTCGAGCGTCATCGCCACCGTTATGAAGCCAATCCGACCTACCGTGCAGCACTTGAAGAGGCAGGAATGATCATCACAGGTGAATCCAACGGACTTATCGAAGCGGTCGAAATTCCAAGTCATCCATGGTTTTTAGGGGTACAGTTTCATCCGGAATTCACCTCTCACCTCCAAAGCCCGAATTCTTCTATTCTCGCATTTGTCCGAGCAACGTGTGAGCACACAAATCCTGCCTGATGCCATCCTTCTGGATGCCAGAAGCTTAGAAGCCTTTTTAGCTCAGCGTTTTCACCTCAAAAGTGAAAAGCTCGCAGACATTCCCCACCCAAGTCAACTCAAAGATGCCACCAAAGCTGCAATTCGCATTGCCAATGCCATACGCAATAATGAGAAAATAGCCCTTGTCGGAGATTACGATGTCGATGGTGTCACTTCTACGGCGATTGTAAAACGATTTTTTCACCTCATCAACTATCCGTTAACCGCCACTATCCCCAACCGTTTTACCGATGGATATGGTGTTTCAAAAGGAGTTTTGGAGCGCATAGATGCCGATGTCGTATTTACGGTTGATAACGGTATCAATGCCATCGAGGCGGCGCAAGTCTGCAAAGAGCGTGGAATCGATCTCATCATCACCGATCACCATACCCCAAGCGACATTCTCCCCGATGTCTACGCCATTGTCAATCCAAAACAACACGATTGCCCCTATCCGTTCAAAGATATTTGCGGTGCTCAAGTCGCATGGTTATTGATGGGACTTGTCAAAAGTGAGCTTGGTCTTACGATTGATATGCGCCAATTTTTCCCTTTTCTAGCCCTCGCGATTGTTGCGGATGTGATGCCGTTAGTGGGAATCAACCGTGCAATCGTTAAAGCAGGATTGGAGATGATGAGCACTTCAAACATCCCTGCATTTGTCATCATTAAAGATATTCTAAACAAAACAAAGATTTCGTCCGAAGACATCGGCTTTCAAATCGCCCCGCGACTCAACTCCGCCGGACGGCTTGAGGATGCATCTATCGCCCTTGAATTTTTAATCGCCGATACCACCGAAAAAGCCTACCATCAGTTTGAACTCCTCACCTCTCTAAATGCCCTTCGCAAAGAGATCGAAGCCCACACCACAACGCAAGCCACAGCAGAAGTAAACCCAAACGACCCTATCATTGTCGTAGCAGGCGAGGGGTGGAACGAGGGAGTTGTGGGGATTGTTGCTTCACGACTCGTTAATCATTTTCAAAAACCTGCCATTGTTTTAAGTATTCATAACGGTATCGCAAAAGGGAGCGGTCGCAGTATCGGAGCCGTTGACCTCTACACGCTTATCAAATCCCAAGAACATTTATTAGCCAAATTCGGCGGACACAAAATGGCAGCAGGTCTCTCCATGGACATGCTCAACGTAGAGGAGTTCCGCCTCGCCATTAATCACGCAAGCACCTCGATACATCCCGATGACTTTATCCCCCAAAATGAGATTATCGGTGAACTGGAACATGATGCCATCACTCCCGATCTATTGGGACTTTTAGAAAAATTTGAACCCTATGGAGAGGGAAATCCCCGCCCCCGATTTTTACTTCGAGATGCACACGTTGTGGGGATCAAACTCTTCGGAAGCGATAAATCCCACAGCCGTCTTGAGCTTCAACCCTCCCCATTACGAGGAAAAACATTGGAATTTATTGCCTTTAGGCGTGTGCTGGAAGCTCCCGAGAACCGAAAAATGAGTTGCAGCTATACAGTCAACAAAAATGAGTTTAATGGTAGAATCTCGATGCAACTCATGGTAGAGAGGTTATTTTGATGGATACATTTTTTATCGAATTTCGAGATCCTCTTTTCGGGATTATCGTCTTTTTCCTCCTCCTTTTTATCCTCTCTTTTATAAGTTACTGGTGGGGACGACGCAAAAGCTCCAACGAGAGCCAAGAGATTGAGATTTTTTTAGGGAAATTTGACACCTCTGCGGGCGAAGCCGGTATTGCCTCTCAAATTCACGAAAATGCCATCACGAATGAAACATGGTTTCTTCTGGCGCAAGGGTTTGAACATCAAGGCAATTTTGAAAAAAGCATCGAGATTTATCACGCTCTTCTCTCTAAAAAAAGCGATAAAATTGTGCAAAAAGAGGTTTTACTCAAACTCGGACGGGGCTATTTCAAAGCAGGATTTTTAGAACGTTCTCGTCAAAGCTTCTTGCAAGTGCTCCAAAATCATCCCCGTACCCCGCAAGCACTCCATCACCTTATTCTCATCTATGAGCACCTTCAGCAATATAAGGATGCACTCGAAGCCATGGAATCTCTCATCGAGATACAAGGAAGTGGCGGATGTGAAAAACTGTATCTCGAAGCACGCCAACTTCTTTGTGACCCCAAAGCCTCTGTTGATGAAAAAGCAGCATTCCTTATTGATCTTTATACACAGCATGCCCAACTTGGGTACTTGGTATTTGAATATCTCTTCACCCATCGTCCCTCTCTGGCATGGAAGCACTTCGATCAATCCTTATCCGTCAGATTGGCCGATATTTTGTGGAGAGTTCCCGCTGAAAATCTCGATTTCGATATAATTGCACGTAACGGTTTTTTGCGAGAGCTTTTCAGCGCCAAAGGCAACTGTGAAATGTCTCAATCTAGCGGGATTTTTGAGCTCGATACCCTTATTACACTAAGAACGTGCGGTAACATAAAAGCAACACTCCAATTTGAGTACGTGTGTGGTGAGTGTCATACCATCTCATTCTTACCCTTTCATCGCTGTCCTACCTGCCATGCGATTGATTCGATTGAGAGTATCATGACCTTGACAAAGGAACGATTTGATGACAATAACTCTTTTCAGTAAGACGAATGCAGACAACCACTATAAAGGATACAAAATCAAATGAACAACTTACAAACCCTACAGCAACGACTAGGGTATCAGTTTCACAATACGAAGCTCCTTATTGAAGCGCTGACGCACAAAAGCTACAAACAGCCCTACAATAATGAGCGACTCGAATTTTTAGGTGACGCGGTA
This sequence comes from Pseudomonadota bacterium, assembly GCA_043797085.1. Classification (GTDB taxonomy): domain Bacteria; phylum Campylobacterota; class Campylobacteria; order Campylobacterales; family Sulfurimonadaceae; genus Sulfuricurvum. The sequence goes on from JAZDQA010000002.1 coordinate 18,209, forward strand.
CTGGATTTGGTTGTTGGTGAATATCTGTACAAAAAATTTCCGAAATTTGACGAAGGCGACCTCTCAAAAATGCGTGCGTCTCTCGTCAATGAAGACGGATTTACCCTGCTGGCAAACTATTTGCGCCTCGGTGAACACATTTTTCTCTCCAATGCCGAAGAAAACAACAACGGGCGGAATAAAAACTCCCTCCTTGCCAATGCCTACGAAGCCGTCATGGGTGCGATCTATCTCGAATCAGGACTTGAGAGTGTCCGAAATATCACCGTAGAACTCCTCGAGCACGTCCATGAAGAAATTTCACTCGATTCTCTCTTCAAAGATTACAAAACCTCACTTCAAGAGCTCACCCAAGCCCATTACGGAATCACCCCCGATTATCAGCTCATAGCAGCCCACGGACCCGACCACAAAAAAGAGTTTGAAGTTGCCGCATTCATCGATGGAAAACGGTATGCATCCGCATTGGGAAAAAGCAAAAAACACGCCCAGCAAGAGGCGGCAAAAATCGCATTGGACATTCTTTCCAAGGAACTCAAATGAATCGGTTCGGAGAACGCTTTTGCATTAGCACTTTTGGCGAATCACACGGAAAAGCAATCGGCTGTCTCCTTGATGGCGTTCCCGCAGGACTTGCGATTGACGAAGAGTACATCCAAAGCGAACTCAACCGCCGTAAACCGGGACAAAATGAGTTTGCAACCGCACGTAAAGAGGATGACAAAGTTGAAATCCTAAGCGGTGTATTTGAGGGTCTCAGCACCGGAACTCCCATCATGATGGTCATCTACAACACCGATCAAAAAAGCGGTGACTACACCAATGTCAAAGATATTTTCCGTCCGGGACATGCCGATTTTACCTATTTTCACAAATACGGCTTACGCGATTATCGCGGCGGCGGACGCTCAAGTGCTCGTGAAACCGCAGCGCGTGTTGCAGGCGGTGCGGTAGCAAAACTGATGCTCAAAAGTGTGGGGATCGAGTTTGCGAGCGGTATCAGTGCTATTCACGGTATCGTTGCCCAAACCCTCGATTTTGCTTACCCTGAAAAAAGCCCCATCTATGCCCTCGATAAAAATGTTGAAGAAGCGCAAAAGGCGGCTATTTTAACCGCTAAAAATACCCATGATTCAGTAGGAGGAGTAGCTACGGTCAAAATATCAGGTCTTCCCATTGGTCTTGGTGAGGGGCTTTATTACAAACTCGATGCGGTTCTTGCCGAAGCGATGATGGGAATCAACGCCGTCAAAGCCGTCGAAATCGGTGAGGGAATTCACTCTGCTGATCTTCTCGCCTCCCAAAACAACGATGAAATCACCCCAAACGGATTTAAAACCAACCACTCAGGGGGGATTTTAGGGGGGATGAGCAACGGCGATGACGTCATCGTCCGCGTCCATTTCAAACCTACCCCTTCTATTTTTATCGATCAAGAGAGCACTAACACTGCTAACGAAAGCGTTCATGTTTCACTCAAAGGACGGCATGACCCCTGCGTCGCTGTACGCGGATCGGTTGTCGCTGAGTCAATGGCGGCATTGGTCATTGCAGATATGTTACTGCTCAATATGGGTCGCACAATGGATGGGATTACAAACTACTACACTTAAGAATTCTTTCGCTACGATATGAGATCTTTACGCAAGGATTCTCACCGTGAGCGATACTCAAAAATGCTATCTTCTCGATACTTCCGTTATCCTAGATGATCCCAACAACATTTTACGAATCAGCCAAGAAAATACTAACGCTGTCGTTATCACCAATATTGTCTTAGCTGAACTCAACAGCAAAAAGGACGATATTCGCTCGGAAGCGGGTTACATGGCACGGGAATTTTTCCGACTTGCCGATGTTGCCTTTGGTGAGCCCATCGCGGCGATTGAACTGCCTGCATGTATACTCGAAACACTGGATGCAAAGCAATGTCAAAACGATCGTTATTATCGCCTTGATTTAAAATTTGATCGTTCACTGCACGGCGGAGAAGAAATTCTCATAGAGCTCATTATTGTCCACCGAGAGCATTACCGGATTTCCGCCTCATTTTCAGAACCAAAAGGGATGAATGACGCCAAAATCGCTGAAATCGCCGATGATTATGACCTCGTCTTGCTTACCAATGATATGTCTTTTCGGATTGCCGCAGAAATTCAAGGTATTCCAACGCAGAACATTCGAAACAGCAGTGTAGAATCTCCTGAATCGATTGATTTTAATTACACCTATACCTATACTGAAACACCGGAATTTCCCACTGATGTAGAACATCATAACTTCAACCAACTCACTTTTATTCAAAATGCTATCAGCACAACCAACGAAATCTATGAAACAGGAATTCAGCGCCACGCATTTAGTTTCAATTCTCAGCTTGAATGGTGTGATTTTGATCGCCGTTTTGGAGAGCATTTTGATGATAATTTCGTCCGTCCTCTAAACGTTGAGCAAAAATTCTACTATTCCATGATGACTCATCCTCAGAACTATGTGACGGTTGTTGCAGGTTCTACCGGTTCAGGAAAAACCCTCGTTGCTCTCCAAGCAGGATTAGAACTTGTAAGCGAGGGGATTGTCGAGGGGATTGTCTATGCGCGTAACACCGTCACTTCCAACGACCAGCAAGCAGAACTTGGATTTCGAAAAGGGGATGAGGAGCAAAAACTGAGTTATTTTATGTATCCCCTTTATTCGGCAGTCAACTTTACCATCGAACATCAAAGTAAACACTCCATTGATGCCCGCGTCGAATACACAGGCACCACCAACTCAGCCAAGAGGGAAAATGCGACCGAAACATTTATGAAAAAATACAACATCGAAGTAATGGACATTGCCCACATGCGCGGTACGACTATTTCACGTAAATTTGTCATTATCGATGAAGCCCAAAACATGACCAACGCCACTCTAAAACTCATCGGCACACGCATGGGGGAAGAGACACGTCTCGTTGTCATGGGAGACCCGGGGCAAATCGACCATCCTTTCCTCTCCAAACGACGAAATGCGCTTGTGACCTTGCTAAACAAAGCCCAACACAGTGATTTTATCGCCGGAATACAACTACGCCACACCATCCGCAGCAATGTTGCGGATTGGTTTGATAAAAATTTCTAATGATGACAAAAAATGGATGAATTTTTACTCTATTCGATTGAATCGTTTCCGCCATTGCGAGAATCGATTGATAAATTAAACAAGCTCTATAATACCGAGGAAATCGATATCAAAGCGATTGTGCGCGTGATTGAATCTGATCCTATTCTCTATACCGATATTCTTCATTACGCCAACTCTCCCCATTACGGTTTTCGTAATCCTATCTCTCAAATCTCTCAAGCCATTACCTTGCTAGGAGCAACAACGCTTCGGGGAATGGCAATTATCGCTGCTTTGAAAGCTCATCCGTTTACGGATCTAAAGGTTTATGGCATCACCATAGAGGGTTGGTTTGCAGTAATGGAAAAACAACAGCGCTTTTTAGAACTATGGTTGGGGAAAAGTCATCGTGAACTTCTTGAACCCTTGGGTGGTCTCCCTTTTTTCCTTGAAATCGGTCGTTTGGTTGCCTCTTATGCGCTGATGTTTGCTCACAATCCCTATCAATTTTCCAAAACTTCTCCCGAAGAGCTTCTTTTGGAAGAGAAAAATATCATTGGAGCTTCAGGAGATGAGCTTTCCTGTAAACTCTTTGAGCTTTGGTTTTTTGATGTGTCCATGGTTGATGCACTGCGTCATTCCTTCGCTCCGGCAAACGCTCTCCATCCAAAAGTATGTGCCGTCCTCAAATGTGCACGAATCCTCTTTGCCCTAAAAACAAATGAACCGTTTGAAACCATAGTTCCTATTTTAGAGCACTATTCTCTTGACACAAAAGCTGCATTAAACGCTTATCAAACCATAATCGGAGTCACCCCGTGAAACAATTTACCCTAATCGAACTCAAACAAGTTACTCAAGATCTTAGCGTCCTTTACGTTGAAGATGAGAAAATGATACGTGATGGTCTGCTGGGAAGTTTAAAACAGCTTTTCAAAGAGGTAGAGGTAGCCGAAGACGGCGCTGTTGGGTGGGAGCTTTATAAGAATGCCCATTTTCATCTTGTTATCACGGATATTTCGATGCCAAACATGAACGGTATCACCATGATTGAAAAGATTATGGAAAAAAATCCCGAAGCACGTATTATCGTTACCTCTGCCCAAAATGATGCTGAAAAGCTCCTCACCCTCATCAATCTTGGTGTTGATCGATTTTTAACCAAACCAATCAGTAAAATCAACCTCATCAATGCTCTCTATACCGTTTGCTCCTCAATCAGCAACAAACGTCAGATCAGGGCGTATCACCTAGAGCTTGAACAAAAAATACGCCTTCTCAATACCCAAATGAAAAAAGAAAATGTCAAAACCAAACTGGCACAAGCTGCCAACTCTGAAGAAAAAAATAATGCTTTAGGCTATGACGATTATTTTTCAAATATCGCGCAGGAAGATATTCATGAGTTGATTGATCTCAGTGAAGAACTTGATTCCGATATTCTCCTTGCATTTCAAAATAGCCGCATTGATCCCACCTACGTTACACGTCTGGCTCAACGCTACAATAATTACGGAAACGTACTCTGTCGCTACATGATATTCAACGAAATCGGCTCACTTATACGTCAAATGAGCAGTGAACTCGATGTCCACCAGCAAACATTCATCGATCATACTTCTTCCATTCTTGAACTCTTAGAGAGCTTCAACTTCACCCTCATCACATTTCGTAAAAATGTCTTGGAAAAAGAATCTGCAAACCCTACTTTCTATAATCCCTCAATCCTAAGCGATGCATCAATGATCATCAATCTTCTCAGTCAAACTGAAATAGATGGCGATATTGAGTTCTTCTAATGGTTGATATTAGCACTTTATACGTTGGGACGCAAAAAGATCATTTGGAATTGCTAGGGCTCTATCTCTCCAAAATCGTAGTTGTTCCCGATGAATCTGAAGCTCTAAAAGAGCTCACCCAAAACGACTACGATTGCCTGATCATCGATGATGGCATGGCACTGGAAAAGTCTTTAGAATTTATCACGAGAATCAAGAGCGTCAAAAAATCCATTCTCAGTGTTATCTTTTCCTCTAATCCAAGTCAGAGAAATCTCCTTACCGCTATTGATATCAGTCTTACAAATCTCGTTCTTCTTCCGCTTACCCCCTCAATGATTGAAGACATGGCAAAAAAACTTCATTTTGCATCTCTTTCCAATCGACAAATGGTCAAGAAAAATCTTCTTCTAAACCAGTATAAAAACGCTCTTGATTCCTCTCTCAATATCTCTAAAACCAATAGGTATGGGGTAATCACATATGTCAACGATCACTTTTGTCAATTGAGCGGATTTGAAGCCAACGAAATACTCGGGCAAACCCATCTGCTTTTCAAACATCCAGACACAACCAAAGAGCAAATGATTGATTTATGGGAAACTATCAGCTCTAAGCGAGTATGGCACTCGACCATCACAAACAAAACCAAATCAGGAAAAACTTTCTACACCGACACCTTTGTTATCCCCTTGCTCAACGAATATCATGAAATTGAAGAATACATGGATATGAGGATAGATGTTACTGCTATCCATGAACAAAAACGCTACATGCAACAAATTTTAGATGCTCAAGATACTATTATCGTGGTTTTCAAAGACGGAGAAATCATACAAAGCAACCAACGCTTGCTCGAGTATTTCAACCTCAAGACACTTGAAGAATTTCTCCGTATTCATAAATGCATCTGTGATATTGTTGTTGAAGCACCCGAATGCATTAGTGCTGAGCTTTTCAAACTGTGGGTACAAAATCCCAAAAACACACTCGATATTAAAATTGCTCTCACCCGATACGATGAAGAAGTTCGTATCTTTAAGGTGACAAAAAACCAGATAGAAACTCTGGACGAAGACCATCAAATCATCATCTCACTCACCGATGTAACCGAAATGGAAAACTACCGCCACACACTCCAATCTAAATTTAACCTTGCAGCCGCAGAGATTGAAAATCAGCAAGAACGCCTCATAGCACAATCCCGATCAGCTGCTTTGGGAGAGATGTTTGACAACATCGCCCACCAATGGCGTCAACCCATCGGAGCCATCAATAACGCCATTATCAATGCCGAATTTGCCCTTGAACTGGGAGGAATGAGCCACGATGAAATCTTAGAGACCTTTGAAAAAATCAATATTTATACCTCCTTTCTCTCTGGAACTATCGATGATTTTCGTAATTTTTCCAATCCTGACAAAGAAAAGAGATGGTTTATCCCTCATGAGATTATTCGACAAACGATCGGAATTCTCCAAGGCTCGTTCGAAGCCAATACCATCTCGTGCTCTTACACTCCAACCGTTGAAGAACAAATGTTAAAAATTCATGGTCCCTCCGGTGAATTTTCACAAGTTATTCTTAATATTTTAAGCAATGCACGCGATGCACTCAAAGAGCACGCCGTCCAAAATGCCCACGTTATCCTCTCTTTGACCCGTCAAGACGAAAGTATTTCTTTAAAAATAACTGATAACGCAGGTGGGATTGCGCAAACTGTCCTCCCAAAAATATTTGATCCTTATTTCAGCACAAAAAGTAAAACACAAGGGACGGGAATAGGATTGTATATGTCAAAAACAATTATTGAGAAGCATTTTGAAGGAAAATTAGAAGCAAAAAATGAAGGAGAAGGGGCAGTGTTTACAATAACACTGCCCCTACAAAATTAAATCGGTAAAACGCGAATTTTAGAAGAGAGTTTTTCTTTGAGTGTCGCTTCGATAGCGTAGAGAGTTCCCGTACTAGAGCTCGCACAGCCATTACAGGCACCCAAATAGCGAATATAGACATCGATATATTCTGGAGAATCTTTGATGTCGATTACTTCCATATTACCGCCATCCATAATCAAAAACTGACGGATAGACTCATCGACAACGCTGTCAATTGCTTTGATTTTTTGTACCAATGTCATACCTTCGAAATCACCGTGACTTCCGGCATCCGCAGCATTGCGCATTTTTTCTTCATCCATTTCACGACGTACATCTGCCAAAATATCGACGAGATAATACTCACGTGCTTCATGCCCGCCAGGCTTGATACAGGATTTACAAAAACCGCCCGCTTTAGTGTAATCGGTGATCTGCTCGATGCTTTTGAGGTCATTGAGTTTGATCACTTCACGAAGCGTTCCCAGACTCACGCGGGCACATTCGCACACAATGATTTCATCTTCGAAACTTGCTTCGTCAACACCGAGATACAATCCCGCCGCTTTTTTAATAACATCGTACGCCATAACGGAGCAGTGCATTTTCTGAGGCGGAACGGCCGGCGTTTCGGGATCATCACGAAGTGACATCTCAACATCGATGTTGGTGATTTTAACCGCTTGTTGAACCGTTTTACCAATACACAGTTCCGCCATCATATCCGAAGAAGCGATAGCCGTTCCGCAACCGAAACTTTTAAACTTTGAGTTAACGATGGTGTCAGAAGCAGGATCAACCTCCCAGTACAAACGCACCGCATCCCCACAGCTCTCCGCACCGAAATCCGCAACGATCAGCTTATGCCCCGCCGCGTCACACTCTTCTTGAGTAATCTCCCCTTGGTTATGAGGGTTATTCATCAATGTTGTTACTTTGTTTGAGTACTGATCCCAAAGAGATCCGCCCAATAAATCATTTTTTGCCATAATTATTTCCTTTAATGGTGTATGTGACACTCACCGGCAGCTCCACCGGCAGTTGGTTGTACGATTGCATACGAACTCGAAATCGCGCGTAAACGTTTTACCGCAGATTCAAATCGCTCGATAACGTAATCGATCTCTTCATCCGTAGTAAAACGGCTCAAACTCAAACGAATTCCCGTATGTGCCAGTTCGTTGTCTGCACCGATTGCAAGCATTACACTGTTAGCTTCCAAATCTTCACTGGCGCATGCTGATCCCGTAGAAGCACCGATAAGAGCGTTGTTCAAATCCCACAACATCCCCTCGCCTTCAACCCCGCGAATGGAGATCAAAATCGTGTTAGGAGTACGGTTATTACGATCACCGACCGTAAATACATCGCTCAAACTTCCCAAAAGGGCATCTTCTAGCCGATCACGTTTTGCACGGATACTTGCCATTTTTTCTTCGATATTGGTTGTAGCGATCTGGGCAGCCAGACCCATCCCTATGATATAAGGAACATTGAGAGTCCCCGAACGGCGACCGCCCATTTGATCTCCACCATGAAGCATCGGAGTCAATTTTTGAGAGTTTTTAATGTACAAAGCCCCAATCCCTTTAGGACCATGAAACTTATGCGCTGACATCGACATAAAATCGACGTGAACTTCTTGCATATTAACCGGTATTTTACCGACCGCTTGAACACCGTCAGTGTGAAACAAAACACCTTTTTCTTTACAGATTTCGCCAATCTCTTGAATCGGAAAAATCATCCCTGTTTCATTGTTTGCCCACATGATAGAGACCAACGCCGTTTTTTCGGTGATAAAAGCACGAACCGTATGCGCCTCAACGATACCCTGATCGTTTACCGGCAGATACGTGACTTTAACGCCCATATCTTCGAGAAATTTACAGGTTGAAAGAACCGATGGATGCTCGATCTCTGTTGTAACAATGTGATTTTTTTCACCGTGCAGAATTTTATCGATCCACACCGATTGAAGAACCCAGTTGTTTGCTTCCGTAGCGCATGAGGTAAAAACGATGTCATCATTATCATTCGCACCGATAGCTTTGTACATCTGATTAATTGCTTTGGTAATCGCAGGATGGGATGCCGTACCAAAACGGTGAAGCGAATTAGGATTGCCGTAAATTTCACTAAAAAACGGAATCATTGCCTCTGTAACCGCAGGGTCAACCATAGTAGTAGCGTTGTTGTCCAAATAGACTTGCATAAGTGACTCTCCAAGAGTGAATTTAATATAAGATAAAAAGTGTCTTATTTAACTATTGGGATAATAATACAACCCTTGTTATAGTTACCTTAAGGTTTTTTTATATTTAGCAGAGCTTAAGGTTGGTAAAATAGTGCATCTATCCTAAAAGGAACAGCTCAATGAATTCTCAAACATGGTATGCTCATTTTACCAAAAGTTTTGCCAAATTAACGGGCAAATCCATCACTTTCACCTTTGCAATACTTATGATATTGGTGTGGCTCATCAGTGGACCTTTTTTTAACTTTAGCAACACATGGCAACTTGTTATCAATACAACCACCACCATCATCACTTTTATAATGGTGTTTGTGATCCAAAACACTCAAAACCGCGATACCGAAGCGATGCAAGTAAAACTGGATGAACTTATACGCGCAACACAAGGGGCACATAACGCCCTCTTGGATTTAGAAGAGCTCGAAGAAGATGAGATTGATATATTTCGAGAACAGTATGAAGTGCTCGCACGAGAAGCGCGCGCGGAACTCGAAGCAGGAGAAATTGATACTAATGTTACGGAGAGTATTATTCATTAGACTATTTTTTATCTAAAACACAACTAATTTATGAAAAAATATGACTAAATTTATTTAGCCCATAGGAATACTCATGACCCCATCCAAAATCATTCTCTCTTTTGTCGCGTCCGCATGCGTCGCAACCCTTTCCTCTGCTATGGAATTTCAAGTATTAGGTGCAAAAGCGGCTTCCATGGGGGGCGCAGGTATCGCTGCCTCTCCCTCATCCCTTGCTGCCTATAACAACCCTGCTCTTTTGGCAAACAATCCAGAAAAATTCAGCCTTCACGTCGGGGCAGGCATCGGGCTAAAAGATACAGGCGCAGGCAAAGCTGTAGGCGACCTAAACAATCTTGGATTATCTGAAATAATAGACGCAGCAGATTTGACTACAAATCCAGCAGGTCTAACACCAGCACAAGAAGCTTCACTAATTCAGGCACAGGGGATCATTAGTGGGATGAATAGTAAAGGGTTTCAAGTAAATCCTACTGTTGACTTAGCAATCTCATTCGGTTCATTTGGAACAGGAATTTTTCTTACCTCTGACATAGGTGGCGTTGCCAATATTGATCAAAATCATCTAGCGCTTATTCTAGAAGATTCTGCTGCTCCTGGAACTTATTACGACATTCTTAATCCATCGACAACACCTACTTCTACTGATTATACAAATACTTCGTTGGAATACGCTATCAATACTGGATTAACCAACCTTGACGTTGTAGGTCTTGCTGTTGTCGAAATCCCTCTTGCATACGGATATGCTCTTGATACAGGATACGGCGCACTCGCAGTGGGTGGAGCACTTAAATATATGAAGGGACAAACTTTTTATAAAAAAGTTGATATTGATAGCGATAATGCCTTGGATAACCTCAGTGATAATTCCGTTAACAGCTCAACCTTCGGTATCGATTTAGGTTTGACATTCAAACCGACCAAAGTAGAAAATCTTACCTTGGCACTCGTAGGAAAAAATCTCAATACTCCTACCTTTGATGTTTCTGCCCTTGCAAAAACTCAGGGAATATCAGATTATGAAATCAAACCGGCTATTCGAGCAGGCGCTGCTTACAAACTTGGAGAAGTGGTAGAATTTGCATTTGATGCGGACTTGACAGAAAACAAATCCCTTGTCGGATATAACACTCGTTACGTTGGCGGTGGAGCGAATTTCGATCTCAGCGCATTGGAGCTTAATGTCGGTCTAATGAAAAATATTGCTTCCAATGATGAAGCAGGAGTAATCTATACAGCGGGTCTTGCAACGGGACCCGATTGGTTTCACTTCGAACTCTCAGCACAAATGGCAAGTAAATCAGGAGAAGTGGATGGAACAAGCTATCCTAAACAAGCAATGGTAAACTTTGCTATTTCGTCAGCTTTCTAATTTCTGCTAGGAAGAAGGCTCTCTAAAGAGCCTTCATTTTTTCTTCAAATAAAACTTTATCAAGACTGTTATAAAAGCCTTGATACCATAAACTGTCATCAATATGTCCGCTTCCGACCATAGCATAACGACCCGTTAAAGGGACTGGTATCGGTAAACTAATACCTGCAAAACCAATCTGTCCGGTGTTCGCTTTCTTTTCCATTACATTGTAACTTGCGATCATACTTACATTTGAGGTATTGGCATCTAACACTTTGAACGATATTGAAACGGTTATTTCCGTAATAGTATCTTCATTATACTGATCCCCTTTGGCTGTCAAAACGCCATTTTCTTTTGTAACCGTAACAATGTTCATATTAGACTGCATCAGCGTTTTTTTAAGTCCCTCAAAGAGCTCATTCAAATCGCACATTACGTCACGTTGCTTATACTCAGCTCCCCCTTGATTAACCCCATTGGTTTCTGGTTCAGCCATAGCAATACCCAAAAAGATGACAGTTAAGAATAATATTTTTCTCATATTATTTCTCCGCAACAACAGGCAATTTACAGCTAAACGTTCCTATATGCTTTACCTTGCCATCAACAAATTTAATGATTAAATTATGATAGGTATTAACCTCAGTTTTGGAATCAAAAACATTGCCTTCATATTTCCAAATTTCTTCATTATTAATTCGTTGGACGCTCGTAGGCTTCATGGGTATAGTTGCACTCACTGCACTTTGATTCATATCTTTCGTAATCTGATATGAATTACTTACAACATCGCCCAAGGGAAGCTGTTCTTTAGAACCACACCCTACCAAAACTACTCCAACAACAGCAACTGCAAAAAAACCTTTCAACATACCCTACTCCCTAATAAAAAATTTAATCGAACTTCCTGAATCCCTATGTATTGTATCATTTTTTTATTTATTTCATCAGCTCAATTAGAGTATCCACGCTCTCTTGATTGTTACTTACACTCATTGACTCCTGCGACAAAAAGGCATCCATCTGCCCTTTTTTATCTATCGCTTCGTCGAGCTCTTTATCCGTTCCGCGCACGTATGCACCGATACGAATCAGCATTTCATTTTCCTTGAGTAATGTATAAAGACGGCGAAAACGGCGAACGGCATTCAAGTGCTCAGGGGTGATGATATCATTCATGACACGTGAAGCAGAGTTGAGAATATGGATGGGGGGATAGATTCCAAAATCGGTCAGTTCACGGGAGAGGACGATGTGCCCGTCCAAAATCGAGCGCGACTGATCGGCAATCGGATCAGACATATCATCCCCTTCGACCAAAACGGTAAAAAAGGCGGTGATCGAACCATTTCCCTCCTCTTTTCCCGCGCGTTCCATGAGCTGCGGCAAAAGGGTTAGTGAGCTTGGCGGGTATCCCTTGGAAGTCGGCGGCTCACCCAGTGCCAGACCGATTTCCCGCTGCGCCATCGCAAAACGAGTCACTGAGTCCATCATGAACAATACATCATGCCCTTGAGATTTAAAATACTCTGCCACGCTCATCGCACTAAATGCCCCGTATTTACGCATCAGGGGTGAATCGTCACTGGTTGCAACGACCAAAACGGTGTTTTCGAGATTTCCGCCGAGCGATTTTTCGATAAATTCGGGAACTTCACGTCCGCGCTCTCCGATGAGTGCGACTACTTTGATCGGGGCATCCGCTCCACGGACAATCATCCCCATCAGCGTCGATTTTCCCACACCGCTTCCGGCAAAAATACCGAGTTTTTGCCCTTTACCGCAGGTGAGCAATCCATCGATGGTTTTAACGCCGACACTAAACACCTCATCAATCATCCCCCGCTTCATAGCAGCAATAGGAGCTTTGATAATCGGCTCGATGTGACTGCCAAAAATGGGACCTTTTCCATCAATCGGTTTCATAAACGGATCAACCACTCGACCCAGAAGACCATCCCCTACTTCGATAGACATCCCGTTTTGGTTTGAAAATACTTTATCTCCTGCACGAAAACCTTCGACAAAACGAAAGGGGGTGATAAAAAAACGGTTACGCTCTACTTCACTCACCATTCCCATCGTCTCATGAGCATCCGCATCGGATACTATCGTAACGGTATCGCCGATACTGACATGAAGACCCTCGGCAACAATGACAGTCGGGGAGATTTTAGTGATCGTTCCAAAAACAGTGTGAAGTTTTTGAGAACCTAAACGGTCACGAAGTGATTTTAGTGGCATAACTTAATAACGATTGCCGCTGTGGGAATTAATGAGGCTAAAAAATTCCATACGGGTTTTCTCATCCCGCTTGAATAATCCGCGAAGTGCACTTGAAGTAGTCGTCGAGCTAATCTTTTGAACCCCTCGCATCTCCATACACATGTGCCGTGCTTGAATGACCACCGCAACTCCTTTTGGAGAAATGGATTGCATCAGTGCATCAGCGATTTGCTCAGTGAGCTGTTCTTGGATTTGCATACGACGTGCGAATACATCAACAACACGAGGAATTTTCGAGAGCCCCACCACTTTTCCATCCGGGATATACGCCACATGAGCTCGTCCAATAATGGGGAGTAAATGGTGCTCACATGTCGAGTAAAATTCGATATCTTTAATCAAAACCATCTCATCATTACTGCTCTCAAACATCGCTGAATTCAAAATGGCCTGAGGATCTTCTTTGTAACCGCCATAGATGAATTCGTACGCTTTTAAAACACGTTCAGGAGTCTTGAGTAAACCCTCACGCGTCACGTCTTCTCCGACATGTGTCATCATTGTTTTTACTGCATTTAAAAATTGCTCGTTATTCTCTAATCCCATAATTGCTCACTTAAAAAATATTCTTATTACTCTAACACGTTCTTGCTTTTATTCAGCCATTTATTAACCCTTTTAGGATATTATTGCCACCATTTACTCAAACTAGAGATAACCCAACAAGGATATTAATGCAAATCACAACCAACAAAATTGACTCCGCTAACGCAAAGATTAATGCGGCTATCACACGCAACACCATCGACAGCAACATCGAGAAAATTGCTAATCAACTTAGTAAAGACGTTAAAATCGCTGGTTTTCGCAAGGGTAAAGTTCCTGTAAGTGCCGTTAAAAAACAATACGGTGAACGTCTTGTTCAAGATGCAGAAGCACAAGCGCTTCGTGATTTGCTCAATGCAGGTCTTTTAGAAATGGGTATCGCTAACGACACACTTATCGGTGAACCAAATATTACTAAATTTGAAAAAAATGACAACGGTATCGATGTAGAAGTAAGCATCGCAATGCGTCCAGCCATCGAACTTGGTGATTATGCAGCAATGGTTCCTGCGGTGGCTAAACCTGCGATTGAAGATGCTGCGATTATGGCACGTATCGAAGAGCTAGCAGGCGCACAAGCACCTCTAATTAATATCGAAGAAGACCGTGCTCTCGAGAATGGCGATTCTGCACTTTTGGATTTCGAAGGTTTTGTTGATGGCGAACCGTTCGAGGGTGGAAAAGCAGAAAACTTCTCACTTCGTTTGGGAAGCGGTCAATTTATCCCTGGATTTGAAGAGCAAGTCATCGGAATGAAAAAAGGGGACGAGAAAACCATCGACGTAACGTTTCCTGAAAACTACGGCGGAGCAAAACTTGCTGGAAAACCTGCACAGTTCAAAGTAAAAATTCAAGCAATCCAAGCAAAAGAAGCAGTAGTCGTTGATGATGAATTAGCGAAAAAAATGCTTCCTGGATTTGACGATGTAAGCGTTGATATGCTCAAAGAAAAAGTAAAAGAGCAGCTTGAAACTGAAGCAATGAGCGCATTGTACAATGACGAACTCAAACCAAATTTGATGGAAACATTCGTAAGTGCATTTACTATCGATCTTCCAGAATTCATCGTTGAACAAGAGATGGATATGGCGTTGAACAAAAAAGCGCGTGATATGTCCGAAGAAGAGATTCAAGAGCTTCGCGATGATGCCGAAAAAGTAAAAGCTGTTCGTGAAACCTTCCGTGAAGATGCATGCCGTGCTGTAAAAGCAACCTTTATCGTAGACGCGCTTGCTCGCGCTGAAAACATTGTTGTCAATGAACAAGAATTGATGCAAACCATCTATTTTGAAGCAATGCAAATGGGTCAAGATCCGGCAGCCGTCTATAAAAACTACCAAGAATCAGGCTACCTTCCAGCGATTCAAATGGCAATGATCGAAGATCGCGTTTTGAGCAAATTGCTTAACGATAAAATCAAGTAATCGATATGAGTTATATCCCTTACGTTATCGAAAAAACAGGACGCGGAGAGCGTTCTTACGATATCTATTCACGTCTTCTTAAAGATCGCATCATTATGCTCAGCGGTGAAGTAAACGATTCCGTTGCCTCTTCGATCGTGGCACAAATGCTCTTTTTAGAAGCAGAAGATCCTCAAAAAGACATCTTTTTTTACATCAACTCTCCGGGTGGTGTAATCACTTCAGGAATGGCAATTTATGATACAATGAACTATATCCGTCCGGATATTTGTACCATCTGTATCGGTCAAGCTGCCTCGATGGGAGCATTTTTGCTCAGTTCCGGGACAAAAGGCAAGCGTTATGCATTGCCTCATGCTCGTATCATGATCCATCAACCGCTTGGTGGTGCACAAGGTCAAGCTACCGACATCGAGATTCAAGCGAAAGAAATTTTACGCATGAAAGCCGAGCTCAACGAGATTTTGGCAAAGAACTGCGGACAAAGCATCAAAAAACTTGAAAAAGATACCGATCGCGACAACTTTATGTCAGCCGCAGAGGGTGTAGAGTATGGTATTATTGACGAAGTGCTTGTACAAAAAGAGAAAGAAGAGAAGTAAGGAATAATTGTGGCAGAAGAGCAAAACAATCCGCATCACGCTGCGTCACGTCTCCAAGATACTAAACAAATTCACGTAGGGTCTCTCAGTGATCCTACCAGTGATTTAGAAATTTTTGCCAAAGAAGTTCTTAATTCTCTCATTACCGATAATCTTCCCCCTACCCCCAATAACTTCGCTCTCTATTTTGATCGAATACTTGAAGACAAAAGCGACAGCTTACGTCGTCAAATCGGCTCTGTTTTAGAGCTCGAAGAGAGCAACGAAGACGAACAAAATCTTGAACTTGAAAAGACCCTCAAACAGGGATTTTCCTCCATTAAAAGTATTTTACAGCTTAGCAGCACTCTCTACAAAAATATGACCTTAATGGAAAAGATTCTCGACAAACGAAAAGAAGAGATTAAAAGTACTCCATCTTTGGCAGTAGCAAATGATTTGCTTACGTCACTTAGCGGTGATATTGGGAAATTGGGCAGTATCTTAAAAAAACAAGTTTCCCACATGAAAGATCTCTACAGCGAAACGGCTACTATCGTTCGCCAAGTTGAAAATGAGACGATTTTTGATGATCAATTTGGTGTTTACAATAAGCGATACCTCATCTCAAAACTCACACAAGAGAACCATATGATTGTAGAGTTTCGTCATAAAAGCTCTCTTATTTTAGTCAGTCTATCGACCAAAACCATTTCTAAGATCAACAGCGATAAAGCCAAGCATCTCATGGTACGTACCGTTGCACGACTTCTCCTTAAAACTTCCAGACGAAGCGATACGGTTGCGCATTACGGTGATGGTGTTTTTGCTATGATGCTCAAGCATACCGATATAGAAAGCGCAAAGCGTGCTGCAGAACGACTCTATGAGCTTGTTTCTTCCACCAACTTTTTTCTCGGGGAGCAAGAAATCGCTCTACGCATCGCAATAGGAGTAGCGGAGATCAATCCGGACCATTCAGTAGAACAACTGCTCTCGTGTACGCTGGATGCGATGGAAGCTGCCAACAATGAATCAAAGAACAATTACGTTATCTGTAACGCCTAGGCATTTTTTCCATGAAACTACAAATTATTACTTACCCCGATAAGCTTTTAAAAGCTCCCTCTAAAAAAGTTGTCACATTTGATGATCAACTCCACACACTTCTTGACAATATGTTTGAGACCATGATAGAAAGTAACGGTATTGGACTCGCTGCCATTCAAGTATCTCAGCCTATTCGTGCTCTCATTTTGTGTATTCCTGATGACGAAGGCAATCAGATCAAAGAAAACACGCTTGAGATCATTAATCCCATGATCCATAACCCGCAAGGAGCAACCATCTATCAAGAAGGATGCTTAAGTGTTCCCGGATTCTATGAGGATATTGAGCGCTTTGAATCCCTAACCCTTCATTATCACGACCGGCATGGAAATGAATCAACGTTGGAAGCCAATGAGCTGTTAGCGATTGCTATTCAGCATGAAATGGATCATCTGGAAGGGAAACTCTTCATTGAGCGTCTTTCCTATAATCGCCGTAAAAAGTTTGAAAAAGAGTACAAGCGCGCACTCAAAGAGAAGAAACAATCCTAAATATTGCATTGTGCAATATTTTTTACCAAAAAAAATCATTTCTGTTATACTTTCTTCACTTAAAAGTGAGGAAGCATTATGAAGCGATTACTCTGTGCAACATTCGAGGGAATTGATGCTAAAACCGTTGAAGTACAATTTACCGCGACTAAAGGGCTTCCCGCTTTTACCATAGTAGGAATGGCGAACACTGCTATCGCTGAATCCAAGGAGCGAGTCAAGTCAGCTTTGCTCAGCAACGCGTTTAGCTTTCCTCCTAAACGTCTCACCATCAACTTAGCCCCCAGTGATATTCGCAAAGAAGGTTCACACTTTGATCTGGCCATTGCAACTCTTATTGCCTTAGGTGAACAAAAATGTTCGCTTGAAGAGTGGTATGTTTTTGGTGAGTTGGGTCTTGATGGGAGTGTGAGTGAAAATACCCTCCTCTATCCCATCATCCTCTCCCTTGCCAACCAAGGAATCATTACCAAAGCCATCGTCCCAGCAAATGCTCTGGATAAGCTCTCTCGCATCCCTAATATTGCTTTTTATGGGGCAAGTACACTTACCCAAACTCTTGAAATACTCTCCAGTGAGAATCAAAGCGCCCATGTCAGTACGTCAACGTTCTCCTTTCCTACACTCTCTCACAAAGAAAATGACTATTTCTATCATGAACACTACCCTCTTGACTTTAAAGAGATAAAAGGTCAAGAGCACGCCAAACGTGCAGCTCTTATCTGTGCTGCAGGAATGCATAATCTACTCCTAGAGGGTTCTCCAGGAAGCGGAAAGTCCATGATTGCCAAACGGCTTCAACATATTCTTCCACCTTTGCACAATGATGAGATGCTCGAGTGTGCAAAACTAGAGATTTTAGATGGGAAAGAGCCCTCCTTTACTCCCGAACGACCTTTTCGGGCACCGCACCATACATCAACCCCATCGAGCATCTTTGGCGGAGGAACACATAAAGCACAAATCGGAGAAGTTGGATTGGCGCATGGGGGAATACTTTTTTTCGATGAACTTCCCCATTTTTCCAAAAATGTCCTTGAAGCGCTTAGAGAACCTCTCGAAGATCGCCACATTCGCATATCACGCGTGAACAGTAAAGTCACCTATGCAGCCGACTTCCTCTTTGTTGCAGCAATGAATCCATGTCCTTGCGGGAATTTACTGAGCAAAGCAACACCATGCCGATGCTCAGACTTGGAAATCAGCCGTTACCGCTCACGCCTCTCGGATCCTTTTTTGGATCGAATCGATCTCTTTATACAAATGCACCAAAGCAATGCCGAAGACAAATCCTCTTACACCTCCCAACAGTTTCATGAAAAAGTACGCGCTGCATTTTTACACCAAAAAAATCGTGGACAAGAACGGCTCAACGGCTCACTCACTGACCGTGAAATAGTCCGATTTTGCATTTTAGGTGATGATGCACAAGTGATCATAGATCAAGCCATCGGTCGGTTTGGACTCTCGTTTCGTGCAGTAGGAAGAATTTTAAAAGTAGCACGAACGATTGCCGATTTGGAAGGAGCTGAGGATATCGCTAAAGAGCACCTCATGGAGGCACTCAGTTATCGGAAACGATAAGTTAAAACGTCGCCACAACCCACTGAGTAATAACAAATCCGCCAACTACAAGCCAAATAAACATTGACCCTGCCGTGTAGATCGGTGCAAGCCCAAGCCCTTTAAACTTTGCAAAACGTGTCCCCATACCTAAAGCAGTCATTGCCATAGTAAGCATGAAGGTATCCATGAGATTAATGTTGCCGATCACTCCATTAATAACCGTTGCCATATCTTCCGAGGCTGTTAAGGTGTAGTTGTGAATAAGTGAGTTAACCCCAGCCATACCAATGAAATAAACCGCGAACCATGGGATAACGAGTTGCATTTTTGATGCTTCACCTCCCGATTTTTTTGCCAAATAACTCAAGATCAAACCCATAATAATAAGCATCGGAGCGATCATAATAACGCGCGTCATTTTAACGATAACTGCCGTGTTTGCCATACTCTCACCAGCCCCCGGAACGGAAGCCGGAACTGCAACCACTTGGGCTACTTCATGTATCGTTCCGCCAACATACATCCCAAACGTTGATGGACTCATGTGTAAAAATCCGGTTGCAGGTTCAATGATAGTCGCATAAAGAACGGGATACAAAAACATAGAAATTGTCCCAAAGAGAACCACCATCGAAACCGCTACAGCCGTCTTATACTCTTCTGCTTTGAGGACAGGTTCCGTTGCCAAAACCGCTGCAGCACCACATACCGATGCACCCGCAGCGGTCAAAATCGACGTATCACGATCCATTTTAAAAATCTTTGTCCCCAACCAGATTCCAATAATCAGCGTTGAAGAAAGAACCAGCAATGAAACCATAAATCCTTGCATTCCCACTTCTGCAATTTGTTGAAAGGTGATCCGAAAACCGTAAAAAACGATAGCAAAGCGCAAAATCTTTTTACCCGAAAAGGTGATTCCGCTCTCCCATGCCGAAGGAAATTTATTATGAAGAGTATTGGCATAAAATATACCCAACACAATCCCCACAACCAGTGGTGAAATACCTAGATTTTTGATAAAACTAATGTCAGCAATCATCGTTGCTGCTGAGGCAAAAATGGCGACGAATAAAATGCCGTTAAGTGTTCCGGCACGCTTTTGAGGTGAAAATGGCACAATGTTCTCCTAGTATAAAGACGATATTATAGGGAAAGTGGGTTAAACACGGCAAAAGAAATCAGTGTACACTTAACTCCAGCCGTGAAGAAATCCCTTCTTTCTCATCAAACGCCCCTGCCTCATGCATTCCAAGCGATACACGACTTTGCAAAGCAGGTGTTTTATGCAAATACTCTACAACAGCTTTCGAACGCTTAGAGGCCAAAAGTTCCAAATCAGGTTTTGCTAACACCTGAATCGCAATAAGCTTTTCAATCAATGCAGCCGTATAGTGTTGAGTAAACTCAGCATCTTGCGTATATTTTTCTTTCATCGAACTACGAAGTTCTTTCAATTCTTTAGAATCCATTGATTTTTGAGCTGATGCTTCGAGGTATTCTAAACTCAGGGCATCTGCTGAATTTATCTTCTCTTTGGCATTTTCTCCTATCACGGTACGAATCAGCTTTTGCATCTTTAACGCCCGCTCATCTTGCTCCTTATCCCATCCGCCATGGACTTTTAACGTAAGTTTCGGTCGTTTCGTCAAAAGAGTGGTAAGTTTATCAAGCTTTTCAATCTGAGGAGGGAGAAGAATATCCTCTCCTGCTTCAAACGAGATTTTCGAGAGGGAATCATCCTCACTGTCCAAGCCCATCATAGCTCCTAACAGTCGAAAAGGTGATGTAATCGCTTTAGTCAAAAGGTTGCCGATTACCTGCCATACTACTTTTCCATATTTAAAATCCGGATTGTTCACATCCCCCTCGATTGGGAGATCAATGTCTATCGTTCCATCGCTGTCTTCGAGCAATGCCACAACAAGACCCATGGGCCACGGCGAGCCTCCAACTTTTTCTTCACCGAGTTCTATTTTTTTAATCACAATTTGATTTTGAGCGTTGAGTTTTCCCTGATTGATTTTGTAACCAAGATTTAAAAAGAGTTTTCCATCCGCGATTTTATAGCCTAAAAATTGGAGGGAATAGGGTGTGTATTGCTTGAGCTCCAAATTTTCAAACGTAACTTTCATGTCCGTAAATGTTTTAGGATCATTGGTATTGAGCTGACCGTTAATTTTAGTCAATCCGTACTGATCGACGCCCCCCCGTAATTTTACAAAGGTTGTCACATCTTTCGTCGTCGAAATACCCAACACTTCTCCGCCCAAATCATGGGTGTACGTTTTAAACGGCAACGGAAGAGAAAGGTCACTAAACGTCGCACTACTATTGAGTAATGAAAGCTTAATCACATCGATTCCAAATGGATTTTTAGAAGGCTGACCCTCATTTTCATCATTTTTCTTCGCCTTGCTAAGAGTTGCAAAGTTGAGTGTTTTATTCTGATCGATCAAAATATTTGTATACAAACCATCCACCGAAATATGGTTGATTTTGAGACGATTATCAGGGTAAGCATAGACAAACGGAGTCACGCCAATACGATTCCAGCCCAACAAAACAGAGGCATCACGACGATCCTCAACCACCCAATCCTCTAGTGCCAGCTTCCCATCAATCAACACTTTTTGAGGTGTATACGAATACGTTCCCCGAAGCCCAAGATCCCCTCGACGCAACTGCGCATAGGTACTAGGCTCGATGTACGGATCAATAAGAGGCAGTGAAAAATGGCTGAGCTTAAAACTTCCCTTGCTTTGCAGTGTTTCCAATCGCAGCTGTGAATTCGTTTTCAACGTTGTTTTTTTGTTAATCCGGCTTGAACTCTCAATGCTCATAGTCTCACGAGGATTGCTCGAAATATTTTTCACCCCGACATGCACTTCATCCAGATTGATTTTAACCAAACGAGAGGGAACGTCATCCACAAATCTTACAGATCCATGGTTCAAGACAGCATCATTCACCCGATAGCTCCACGGTGTAGCTGATTCTTGCGATTTTTTCTCTTTGACGTTTGAGACATAGAGGAGTTGCCTCAAATCTATCGAGCTGTCTTTCAGCCGTTTCAACGATACGCTCAAGCCATTAATTTCTACTTTTTCGACAAGCGCATTTTTGATCTCGCGCTCTAAAGCTATCCCCTCAATCGCTGCACTCTCAAATCCTCCTATTTGCACGACATCAGCGTTGCGATTTACTCCCATTTTTCCTGTTTTCAGCTGAGCATTGATTATTTTCTTAGGATCACTGCTCACTCTTTGGGCATTTAGAGAGATTCCTTCCAGCGTTGCCGTATAAGGAACTTTTGGTCCATTATCCGTCCATTTTACTGCCATATTTTCCAGTGCAACATCTCCTATCAAAAAACTCCATGGGACTTTAGTCTCGTTCTCATCTTCGGGAAACGCCTTGTTGATCTGATCTATGTAGTCCAGCCAATCAATCACTCCCGCACGTGATCTCGAAGCGCTTAGCGCCAAACCGTCAAGCTTCAAAGATGACGCATCCAACACTTTACGCATCGGCCAAATCGTTGCATCCGAAAGCTTCACACTTCCTACATCCAATAATTTTTGCTGCTCCCCCTTGGGAATAATTCGAAGCGACTTCAATCCCATTTGAACGTTGGAAAGCTTGGTTGCGTTTATATCCTGTGTATTTAACTCATAGTTTAATGCAAGTGATGCCGTCCCATCCGCGACTTCGATAGGAAGCTTTTCTTTAAAATAGCGCCAAGGAGTATAAAGCTTGCCGGAGTTGAACGCCACGCTTCCCTCAAGTTTAAACGGGTTCATCGCCCCTATTTTTCCCCGCACATCTACAAATCCGCCATCGTTAATCGTTGCATAAAGACGCATAAGCCCTTTAGAATTCGATGTCTCTTGTAAATTGATATTTTCCACGTGAAACCCGATATCATCAACACTTTGATGATAATCTCTTCCCTCGCTTGCATCACGGTAATCAAGATTTCCATGTTTGAGCGTAAACGCATTGAGCCAAAGAGCCAAAGGTTCTGAGTCCTTGCTGGTTTCATTTTTATCTCCGCCCAACAACCACGCAAAATTCATCTCACCCTTAGCATCTTTGGAGAGAGAAATCTGCGGGGCATCGATGCTTATGCTCTCAACAACCAATCCCTCCTTCCAAAGGTAATCGAGAGGATTGACATTAATAGAAAATCGCTTAACGGCTACAAAATCACTATTCTTTGGGGTTTTAAACGAAAAATTTTGAAGAGACAATCTAAAAGTAAAGGGATTAAAAGAAGCTGACCCAACCGCTAATTTTCCACCATCGGTTGCTTGCATCACTTTATCGGGAAGAATGTTTTTGATGGCATAAGGGACGCCGAAAAAACCAATTAGAGCATAAAAACTCGTGATAGCTAGTGCCGTATAGATTATAATTTGTTTTTTCATACATACCCTTTTGAAAATAGTCTTAAATTTTATCACACTTAAATCTTTTTTGAGGCACATAAGGGCATAATAAGCAATTAATATCTCGCCACTGGATTGCCAATGAAACGCAAAAAAATCTACAACCCATCTTCAAACGAACACGTGAATGATCGGCGGATTTTTGGCGGCAATCCAACGGGAATCTTTGAGCTCAACAACATCAAATATCAATGGGCATATAACCTTTGGGAGATGATGCTCAACAACACATGGTTCCCAAAAGAAGTAGATATGACTCGGGATGCGGTAGACTACAAATACCTCACAGAGATGGAAAAAACAGCGTACGACAAGGCGCTTTCTCAGCTTATTTTCATGGACAGCTTACAGACCAATAATCTAATGGACAATGTCAATCCGTATGTCACAGCACCCGAAATCAATCTCATTTTAGTCCGCCAAAGTTTTGAAGAAGCATTGCATTCTCAAAGCTATGCGGTTATGGTCGATTCCATCAGTCAAAACTCTGAAGAGATTTACGATTTGTGGCGCAGAGACATGATGCTTAAAACCAAAAATGATTCGATTGCAGCTCGCTATGAAGAGCTTGCCGATGATCCTAGTGAAGGGGCATTTGTCAAAGCGTGTTTTGCAAATCAGATTTTAGAGGGGATCTATTTCTACAGTGGGTTTACCTACATCTATACGTTGGCTCGTTCAGGGAAGATGCTAGGTTCTGCACAGATGATCCGTTTTATCCAACGCGATGAAGTAACCCACCTCGTCTTGTTCCAAAACATCATCAACACCCTGCGTCGTGAACGCCCCGATTTATTTACCGAAGCACTTATCGAAGAAGTATACGATATGTTCCGCAAAGCGGTAGAACTAGAAACTGCATGGGGACAATACATCACCCAAGGACAGATTTTGGGTCTTACCAATGAAATTGTTGCCCAATACATCCAGTTTCTTGCCGATGAACGATTGCACGCTGTTGGACTCAAAAAACTTTATAATGTAGCCAATCCGATCAAATGGGTTGATGATTTTTCGAAGTTTAATGACCAGAAGACCAACTTTTTCGAGGGAACCGTAACGAACTACTCCAAAGGAAGCCTTAGCTTTGATGATTTCTAAGCCCATCGTTTCGCTTTGTCTCTCAACCGAAGAGAATTTTGAAAATAATCTAACAAAGCTTATCCTTGTCATCGTTCAATCGAGCGAGGATGCCATCATCGTAGCTCCTGAAGTAGCATTAAGCGGATTTGCCTATGACCGATTCGAAGAAGCCGCAGCTTTTACCCCCTATGCACTGGATAAACTCATGGGATTTATCGGCGATCGGCTCCTTATTTTTACCGCCATTACCAAATTGGGGGAAGAATTTTACAATATCGCCTATGCTCTTCATGCAGAGAAAATTATCCACGCCCAGTCCAAAGCCAAGCTTTTTCCTCTAAGCGGTGAAGTTGAGCACTTCAAGACAGGTGATGAGACCAAAATTCTTCCGTTTGAGTTTAAAGGGATGAAAATTGGGATTTTAATCTGCTTTGAGCTTCGGTTCAAAGCCCTTTGGCAACAGCTTGAAGGGTGTGATCTCATTGCTATCCCCGCCCAATGGGGAAAAATTCGTACCGAGCATTTTATCACCCTCACTAACGCCCTTGCCGTAATGAACCAATGCTATGTCGTAGCTTCAGATGCTGACAACGATGACACCAGCGGTATGAGCGGTATTATCAACCCTTTTGGACATGAAATGCGAAACAATGCAGCTCCATCGCTCTCCTCAACTTACGAACAACGTACTGTGACCTCTATGCGTCGCTATTTGGATATAGGAATTACCGCATGATCGATAAAGTCACCATCATAAAAACTACCCGCATGGCGGAAGAAATTTCCAAAAAATATCCGCTAAACCCCGTGGTCAAAAATGCCATCATTCACACCAATCGTGAAATGTTTGTCCCACTTGCTATGCGCCACAACGCCTATCGTCTCGACGCTCTTCCCATTGGTGCTCAGCAGTTCATCTCTTCACCTCTTACTGTGGCAAAAATGTCTCAGTACCTAAGTCCGGAAGGCTGTGACAATGTTTTAGAGATCGGGTGCGGCAGTGGCTATCAAGCAGCCGTATTGTCCCATCTTTTTCGTCGTGTCTTTACCATCGAACGAATCGAATCACTTCTTTTAGAAGCAAAAGATCGCTTTCGCCATTTGAAATTGGGGAATATTCATACTCGTACCGATGATGGACAAAACGGTTGGGAACAATACGCTCCATTTGACCGTATCCTCTTCTCAGCGTCCGCACGCTCTATCCCAAAAAAGCTTTTCGATCAGTTGCGAGAAGGTGGCATATTGATAGCCCCTATGGAAAAAGGTCGTGAACAAGTCATTACCCGTTTTACAAAGCAAGGCGGTAAAATCATGGAAGACTCTCTGGAAGTATGCGATTTTGTTCCTATTCTGGATGGTGTTGTACGATGAGCCTTCCCGAAGCCTTTGTCGAGCGGCTGGAAAAGATTGTTCCACGTGAACAGTTTGAGACCATTATTTCTACTTTTGATGCCCCAAAACAAGTCACCTTTCGCGTCAACACACTCAAATCAACGCCAAAAGAACTCGAAGCCGAGCTCGAAGCTGCAAATATTCCCTATGAGAGAGTAGGGTGGGAAACGAAGTTTATGGAAGGGGTCTATCGCATTGCCCCCGAAGACAAACTCCGCCTCACCTCATCGGACGCATTTTACGGTGGGCGGCTCTATATCCAAAATCTAGCGTCTATGATAGCACCGTGGATTTTAGCCCCAAAACCCGAAGAGACTGTCCTCGATTTAGCTGCCGCTCCGGGGGGTAAAACACTGATGTTAGCCGGGATGATGGAAAATACAGGGTGGCTCTCCGCCGTAGAACTCTCACGAGAACGTTTTTTTCGTCTCCGTGACAATCTCTCCTCCCAAGGAGTCACCAACGCTCATACCTATATGACCGATGGGCGAAGTGTCGGTAAAAAATGTCCCGAGATGTTTGACCGCATACTGCTTGATGCACCGTGTTCCTCCGAAGCACGATTTAAAACGCACGAACCAAAGTCCATGTCGTTTTGGACCATCCATAAAGTCAAAGAGACCTCCAAGCTCCAACGCAGATTGCTCCTCTCTGCCTTCGATGCTCTCAAACCGGGAGGAAAACTCCTCTATTGCACCTGTTCATTCTCCCCCGAAGAGAACGAAAGCCCTCTTCAGCACCTCTTAGAGCGTCATGGAGACCGTTTAAAGACGATACCCCTAACTTTGCCCTTCAATAACATACAAAAGCCCTTAGAGCGTTGGGGAAAAGAAGTATTTGACGAGAGGATTCAAAACGGAGTGAGGATTTTACCCACCGATACGATTGATGGATTCTTTTTGTGTTTGTTGGAGAAAAACTAATTACGCGCTAAACGGCAACTCTTCATATCCCAGTGAAGCACCGATAATATACAACGGTGCTTCATTCACACGCCCGTTATATCGTCCGATTCCTAAAGCACAACCGTTAGCACTTATTTCAACCGTTATTCCCTCAGACATATCCAACGAGGCTAACACATTATCACTCGCAAGCTTCGCATCACTCACACCTTCCATACGAAATACAATATCAATCCAATCATACCCGCGGGCAATGTCTTGAACGCTAAAACGAATTTCGATGGAAGTAGGGGAGAGTGGAGTGATGGAGCGGATTTCACCGTGTTTTGCATTATCCAAACGTGCTAACAATGAAGTTAGCATTTGGACACTCAGGGGCTTTATTGACACCCGTCACACTCTATCGATCGATCTGCTGTATCTTCTTTGGCTTCAGGAGATTGTGATCGTAGATAGTAGGTCGATTTGAGTCCCAGTTTCCATGCGAGCATATAAATATCGTTGAGATATTTACCGCTTGCCTTGTCCAACGTGATAAAGATATTGAGACTTTGTCCTTGGTCGATCCACTTTTGGCGAATAGCTGCTGCTTTGATCAAGATCGTTTGATCCAAATCGTAGGCAGGGGTATAATAGCCCCACGTATCAGGAGAGAGTTTCGGAGCAACAACCGGGATAAGCCCAGAAAGATTCTCTTCAAACCACTTGCGCTTATAAACAGGCTCTATCGTTTGTGTCGTTCCTGTGAGAATCGAAATCGAACTCGTCGGTGCAATTGCCATTAAATAGCCATTGCGCATACCTTGCTTTTTGATGGTTTCACGTAGAACATCCCAATCATAGCTAGAAGCAAACAATCCGCCGCGATCAACGAGATTACGAACTTCCGCCGTTGCATGATCCATCGGCAAGATACCACGGCTCCATTTTGAACCTTGATACTCGGCATACGACCCTTTTTCAAGCGCTAAATCCGACGAAGCTTTGATCGCGTTATAACTAACGGCTTCCATCACTTCATCGATCTTGTCGAAATGTTCTTGCGTACCCCACATAATTTTATTCTCTGCAAGCATCTGTGCTTCACCCATAACACCCAAACCGATTGCACGGCTTTTCATGTTCGTGCGCTTTACTTTCTCTAACGGATAGAAATTCAGATCAATAACGTTGTCCAGCGCACGAATGGCGATAGGAACGATACGGTCAATCTCTTCTTTGGTGTTGATGCGAGAGAGGTTGACAGAGGCTAGGTTACACACCGCCGTTGCTCCATCGACTTTTTCTTTTTCCACGATGTAAATAGGTCGTCCGCCCAACGAATCAAGCGCAGTAACTTTGTTAGCAGGTTTTTCGATACCGCTGTCCACTTTTACTAACTCATCTTCTTCGTACGTTACAAACGTCCCATCTTCAAATTTGATTTTGATAAGATAATGGTTAGGCTGTGTGTTTTGGAAAATCTCTGTACACAGGTTTGAACTGCGGATAATTCCATAATGGTCATTTGGGTTAGCACGGTTAGCGCTGTCTTTGAAACACAAGAACGGACTGCCCGATTCAAAATAACTTGTGAGGATTTTTTTCCATAAGTCTTTTGCTTTTGTATGCTCTTTAATCACGCTTGCATCTTGCTCAAGTTCTACATAACGCTTCTCAAACGCATCACCGTAAAGCTCGCTCAAATCTTTCACATCATACGGATCAAACATCGTCCAGATACCGTCTTCAACAACCCGTTTCATAAACATATCGTTAATCCATAAAGCAGGGAACAAGTCATGTGCACGTCGGCGCTCTTCACCGGAGTTTTTCTTGATGTCGAGGAAATCTTTGACATCCATGTGCCATGGCTCGAGATAAACCGCGATTGCTCCCTTACGAGTCCCCAACTGGTCAACAGCGATTGCAATATCATTGGTGATTTTCAAAAACGGTACCGTTCCGCCGGCAGCATTTTTATGCCCGTCGATGAAAGAACCCATCGCGCGAACTCTCGTCCAATCCCAACCGATTCCACCGCCGAATTTGGAAAGAAGCGCCATCTCTTTGTAACCGTCAAAAATACCTTCGATATTATCAGGACTTGAACCGATATAACATGAGCTAAGCTGATGGCGTGTTGTACGAGCATTCGAAAGAGTAGGGGTTGCGAGCATCACTTGGAACTGACTGATCATGTCGTAGAATTTAATTGCCCACCCTTCACGGTCAGTCTCATTTTGCGCCAAGAACATCGAAATTGCCATAAACATGTGCTGAGGAAGTTCGATAGGGTCACCCTTGCGATCTTTAATCAAATAACGATCGTAAAGCGTTTTAACGCCCAAGTAGTTAAATTCCAAGTCGCGTTCAGGGACAATATGCTTTTCGAGAACGCTCAAATCAAACTTCTCTCGTAATCCCAAAAGAATACGCCCTTCAGCTTCGCAACGCTCAAAATAACTCTTGAGACTCCCGTATCCCGTAAAACCATTGACGCGGTGATACAAATCGTACAAGAAAAGGCGTGATGCCACAAACGTCCAGTTAGGAGAATCAATGTCGATTTTATCGACTGCGGTTTTAATCAACGTGTGCTGAATCTCATTGCTTGTAATCCCGTCACGAAACTGGATTTGGGCATCCACTTCAAGTTCGCTTTGCGAAACGTTAATCAGCCCATCAACGGCAGCAAAAGTATATTTTTGAATTTTAGAAATATCGAGTGGCTCACGACGGCCGTTACGTTTGATAATGGTTAGCATATCTTTTCCTTGCAATTCTTAGAGCGTATATTATACCCTCTAAATTTTAGAAATTCTTATAGTGTAGTGTCTTTTTTTTCTTTAATGATTTTAAGCAAATAATGAGCCAATTATTTAAACACTCTCGCAAAAATACGATCAACATTTTTCGTATAATAATCAAAATTAAAACATTCACGTATTGCTTCTTCACTCAAACTTTGACGTAACTCTTCATCATCTAAAAGATATTGCAAATACAAACTCTCACCCTGTTCGTTAGTAGCACTTTTACCGTGCTGTAACCCTTCCCATACTTTCATCGCATTACGCTGAACGATACGATACGCATCCTCACGACTAACACCTTTGATTGGAAGCTCAAGCAATACACGCTGAGAAAAAACCAAACCGCCTGTTAGGTTGAGATTACGCATCATGTTCTCAGGATAAACCACGAGTTTAGAGATAACACTGTTAAAACGGTGCAGCATAAAGTCAGACGTTACAAAACTATCAGGCAGCCAGAAGCGCTCAGTAGAACTGTGAGAGATATCACGCTCATGCCATAACGCGACGTTTTCCATTGCAGGAACAGCATACGAGCGAACCATACGAGCAAGTCCTGTAATGTTCTCGGTCAAAATCGGATTGCGTTTATGAGGCATTGCCGATGAACCCTTTTGTCCCACAGCAAAATACTCTTCACACTCGTATACTTCCGTACGCTGCCAGTGACGAACTTGTACCGCAAATTTTTCGATGGAGCTTGCTAACAACGCTAACGTTAATGCAAGGCGAGCGTAACGGTCACGTTGAATAACTTGATTGGATGCTGGAGCAGGTTTTAGTCCTAACGCTTCACACGCATACTCTTCAAGCTCTAACGGAGCGTGAGCAAAATTACCCATTGCCCCTGATACTTGACCAACTGCGATAACTTCCATTGTTTGTTCTAGGTTAGTGAGATGACGTGCCATTTCATCATACCAAACCGCTAACACCAAACCAAACGTGATAGGCTCACCATGAATACCATGTGAACGCCCAACGACTAAAGTCATCTTATGTTCTATCGCGCGAAGTTTAATAGACTCCATCACCATTTTGACATCTTCTATAATAAGGGCCAATGAATCACGCATTTGTAATGCAACAGCGGTATCCACTGTATCCGAACTCGTCATCCCGTAATGGAACCAGCGACTCTCTTCTCCAAGCGTTTCAGAAACGGATGTTGTAAAGGCAATCAGATCATGTCGTGTGACCGCTTCGATCTCATCAATACGCTCAACACTAAATCCTGCATTGGCTACAATTTTTGCAGCATCTTCATCGGGAATCAATCCCAGTTTATTCCATGCTATAACAACTGCTTTTTCAACGTCGAGCCATGCTTGATATTTAGCTTGAATGCTCCACTTGGATTTCATCTCTTCTCTACTGTAACGATCTACCATATTATGCTCCCTTGATATGCTAAAATGCGTATCTATTATTATAAATTTAGTCTATCCAACCATCGCTTATAAAGGAATATATTTTGCCCTTCGTTATTAAAAAACTACACGCACCAACCCGCCAAAAAGCTATTTTATTTTTGATACGAGAATTGGGTCTTGGTCAACCCGAAGCCCAACGACTTATCGCCAAAGGGCGCCTTTCTCAAAATGGAATTGTTATGTCTAACCAAATGGGATTTATCGAAGGAGATTTTGATTTTATTTGTTTTGAGCCATTATCACGCGGTCTTCCTGCTACTTTCGTTGCTCCTGATTTTGCCGTTTATGACAAACCCAGTGGTGTGTTAGTTCACCCCCAAAGCCGCCGAACTGCCTATTCACTCAACGATGAAATCAAACATCGGTTTGGGCATGATGCAAACGTCACTCATCGTATTGACCAAGAGACAAGTGGTTTAGTCCTTGCTTCCCGTAACAAAGAGAGTGAGACTGTTTTAAAACTGCTGTTTGAAAATCGTCAAATAACCAAGCGTTATTTAGCCATGGTGCATGGTCATCTCGAACATTCTATGGATATTCAAGAACCGCTATTGCGCAAAGAAGATCCAAGCACTTTGGTGCGCATGGTGGTAAAGGTTCATCCTGATGGTAAAGCTTCTCGTACCTTCATCAAGCCTCTACAATACTTTCCAGAGCATAATATGACCCTCGTAGAGGCATCCCCCTTTACCGGTCGTACCCATCAAATACGGGTTCATTTGTTTCACGTGAAACATCCAATCGTGGGTGACCCCATCTATGGTCAGGAAGAAGCGGACATTGTCAAATTCTTGGATAAAGAGATAACTGCGGAGGAACGATTGAGCAAAGGTGGAGCAAGTCGATTGCTCCTGCATGCACACAGTTTGGAGTTTGAATATGAAGCGACTCCCTTTCATATTGTTTCTCAAGAGGATTTTATTTCAACGTGTTTTGAGGCTATGGGAATCACTAACTGATATTATGCACATGGCTATACATTGAGTGATTTTCTTGAAAATTCAAAGACGCATACGCTAAATAACATAAAGCGAAAGCACCACTATCTCTTAACGTATGAAGTTTAGAGTTGAATTTCCAAGAAAATCACTCAATGTGTGCAAGGTCGGCTTTGGAACAATATTATATTTCTCTCATATACCGCTGACGTTTTGCCTCTTTGATTTTCCGAACATCCACCACAATATACCCGTCAATACAGTTGTTAAAATCCACGTCTATACCGAAATCCATAAATTCTACCCCACCCTCTTCACACAATTCAGTGTATTGTTTATAGAGTGTTGGGACACTGAGATCGAAAGTTTTGAGATAGTTTTTTAATCTTTTAAAGTCTTCATTGTAATCATCGCCCTTGAAAAATTCTGCAAATTCCAAGCTAACAAATTCCGAAAGACGATACGGTGATTTTGCCCGCAGCATTGTATGATTACTTCCAAAATAGTGCGAATAAAAATAGACCAAAGCATCTTGCGCGCTTTGTGGAAAACTGCCCGATAGACTAACGGGTCCAATCATATACTTAATATGAGGGTTATGACTGAGATAGGCACCGATACCTTGCCACAGATAATCCAATGCTCTGCTTCCCCAATATTTCGGCTGAACAAAACTGCGTCCCAATTCAATCGCATCCTCAAGTATGGGATCAAATGAATCGTGCATATCACTCAGTTCATTGAGATATAGTCCCTCTTTTCCAAGCCACGATAATATCCAGCCACATTCACCGATACGGTACGCACCAACAACTTCAAGATCGTCATCATCCCACAATACCAGATGATGATAATAGCGGTCATACTCGTCAATATCTCGTGATTTACCGCTCCCTTCTCCAACTTTACGAAATGAGTATTCACGTAAACGTCCAATTTCATTAATCAAATTAGGAGCATTATCGTGTTCGATTAAATAAATTTGTTTGTTGTCACTCGTCGTACCCAGTCGTTCTCCTCTCTTTAATTCCTGACGGATATCTTGTCGTGACAGAGGATGAGCGATTGAACTTTCGGTGGGATAAATACCGCTCTTTCCTTTTCCAAGCCTCAATAAATGTTTTCGAAACATGCGCGCATGATGTCTTTCATTCATAGCAGAATCATTAAATGCTCTAGGATTGATAATTTCCCCTATTTTAAACTCAAATGCTTGGTTCTTGGCAGCAAACATCTCATGACTGAGTAAAAGCGTTCCTAGAGGCTTATAGAGCCATGAGGCAGCGTAAAAAAGAGAACTATTTCGTGCTTTGACGTAAATAGGTAAAATAGGTGTTGAGTTTCGTTTAGCAAACTTTATAAATCCCCCTTTCCATCCCCCTTCTCTTAAACCAAAAAATCCTGCACGCGACACTTCTCCGCTGGGGAAAAATATGACAGCCTCTTCTGCTTGAAGCGCCAAATCAATTTGACGTAATGCCTGTTTGGAAACTTTTTCATTCATGTTATCAACACTGATTAAAAACTCTTTGAGTTGAGGAATAGATGAAAGCATTTTATTGGCAACGATCTTTACTTTTTTATCCGTCCGTACACTTGAAACCATTTGGATCAACGTTAAAGCATCTAATGCACCCAATGGATGATTCGCTACAATAATAACTTTTCCCAATGCCGGAACATTTTCAATCTCGCGATGTATTACTTTATAGGATACATTTAAGTGCTTTAGAGCGACATCGATAAATTCTAAACCACTTTTTGATTTGTGCAATTCCATAAAAGTATTAATAGAATTTTCATGTATTAATAAACGGGTCAACCCCACAATTGATTTAGAAATTATTTCAGGATATTTAAACAAAGAAGGATGTTCATTTTTAAGCAGTGTTTCAACATTTACCATAATATAGACCCTTAGAAGGCTTGAGATACAGTATGGTAAATTATGTTAATTTCAATTGTGTTACACCACGATTACCTCTTGATTACAATAATAAAATAGTCAACGATGTGAATAACTTTTTACAACATCGACTTAATCTTAGCTAAAACGTTTATTAAGATTCATCATCCCTTTAAAAGTCCCTATTTCAGGGCTTTTAAAGATAATGAAACAATTCATGATTCAGGATAAATTTATCTAAAATATTTCTTAAATAGGTAAAAATTATAGGAATTATAATGAAAAAATTTCATTTTTATTCACACCTCACTCACAGTGTGAATATTACACATTTTTTGAAAAAATAGTCTATTTTTAAAATTTTCAGAAGATTATAAGGTGTTATATTTGAATTCCAAGTATTTTTTTAATTATTACTACAACTTAAATAAATTAAGACTCTCTAAGACTCTTTTGATACACTTCTAATCAAACGGTCTCCCTGGTGTGTTGACCGTTTACTTTTATTTTTTCTCTACTCTTTTGATTCACTTCCAATTTTACTCTTTGTGCATGAGTTATCGCTACTGCCATCGCATCGGTTATGTCCAACGGTTTTATCTCTTTTGTTATTCCCAAAATCTGTTTTACCATAAATGCAACCTGTTCTTTTGCCGCTTTTGCTTTTCCGGTCAAGGCTTTTTTGACTTGTAATGCTGTATATTCTGCAAACATTCCGTGCTCTTGTAAAATTTTGAGCATTATTGCTCCACGAAATTGTGCCAGTTTTAAAACGCTTTTGGGATTATGGGCATAAAATATATCTTCCATCGCCACTTCATTGATCGTATGTGTTTTAAATAATTGTTCAATTGCTTCAACAACTTGCGGAATTTGAAACTGCAATCCTTCACTTTTCATTTTGATAAGCCCGGCTTCAACCAGTTTGAATTTTTGACCCTCAATTTTTATCAGTGCGTAACCGCAATTACGTGTTCCCGGATCTATTCCTAAAATTACCATATCTCTTCCAATCATCTTATAAAAACTTATTCACACCCGTGAATATCTTTATTCACATTTATACATTCCCTAATTATAGGCTAATATTGGTATTATTCTCAATACTATTCACATATACAGGAAACAAGATGGCGAACATTGGTAGCATGGTATTACAGATGCTTAAAAATGAAATTAGTGAAGTTGATTACACTCGCTACATAAAACAAATTCATTTTAATGAAGAAGAATCGAAAAGTAACAGTGTTATTTTTACCGCCCCGAATCCATTGATTGCCAATTGGATACGAACAAAATACGCTGACAAGATTTCCCATCTTTTTGAAATTAAAACAGGAGTAAAACCTTCTGTTGCTATTAATGTCAAAACTCTTACTGCAACTTCATCCAATCAATCAGCCCCTGTTTTACCGACTCACACCGATAAAATACCCCAAACCCTTCTCAATCCATCTTATACCTTTGATAACTTCGTGGTTGGGGGATCCAATAATTTTGCCTACGTTGCCGCAAAAAATGTAAGTGAAAAACCGGGAATTGTTTACAATCCTCTTTTTATCTACGGCGGTGTTGGATTGGGAAAAACTCACTTGATGCAAGCCGTTGGAAATGTGATGTTAGCGCAGGGTAAAACCGTCATTTATACCTCTGTTGAACAGTTTTTAAATGATTTTATGCGCCATCTTACCAACAAGACTATGGATCGTTTCAAAGACAAGTACCGTAAATGTGATGTCCTTCTTATCGATGATATTCAATTTTTAAGCAATAAAAATCAAATTCAAGAAGAATTTTTCCATACGTTTGACGCTCTGCGCAATGAAAACAAGCAAATCATCATAACGTCAGATAAACACCCTAAAAAGATTGCAGGTCTCGAAGAACGGTTAAAAAGCCGTTTTGAATGGGGACTAGTAGCGGATATTCAGCCTCCTGAACTTGAAACAAAAATTGAAATTATCAAGAAAAAATGTGAGATCAATCGAGTTAAGCTCGATAAAGAAGTGATTAATTACATTGCAACAATTATCGAAAACAATACGAGAGAAATTGAGGGGATTTTATCGAAGCTCAATGCTTATTCTCAACTTATGGGAGTTGATATTAATATCGAATTTACCCGAAACGTTTTGAAAGAACAAATGGCAGAAAAACGACAAAATATTACCATTGATACCATCGTAGAAATTGTTTCCAAAGAACTTAATGTCAAATCAACCGAGATTCGTTCAAAAAGTCGTAATAGCGGTATCGTTTATGCACGTCGTATCGCTATTTATCTCTCTCGTAACCTTACTCCCAATTCTATGCCTCAACTTGCTCATTATTTTGGGATGAAAGATCACACGGCAGTTAGTCATACCATGAAAAAAATTCAAGAAATAATGAAAAATGACGAAGATTTTAAAATTAAAGTAGAAGAACTCTCAAATAAAATTTCATCCTTAACCAGTGAATAACATTTCATTTGTAATGGGGTTTTAAAAAGGCTATAATTCGTATAGGTGAATGAATGTGAATGAAATCGCTTCAGTTAGTCACCCTAATTCACCCCAGTAGTAAGGGATAGAATGTCCTTTTTCACACATTCACACCCCCTTATTACTACTAATACAATTACTTACTTATAAATAATAAGGAGAAACGTTATGAAAATAACCATTGATAAATCGGTTTTAGAAAACATCTTGCTCCACTTGCAGCCTTTTTTAGAAAAAAAAGATACCTCCCAAATTACCTCTCATATTTGTTTAAGTACCGATGGACGAGTATTAACTGCAAGAGCTACCGATTATGAAATAGGTCTTAGTCTTCAAACCCATGCTCATACCGTAGAAGAACCCGGATCTATTACAGCTAATGGTAAAAAATTATTGGATATTATCCGTATATTAAAAGATGAAGAACTGGAACTAGAACTGGTTAAAGATAATCTTCATATTCGTCAAAAACGATCTAACTTTAAATTGCCTACCTACAAAAGCAGTGAATTCCCCTCTTTCCCTTCCATCGAGGATAAACCTAACATCACGATCAATTCACAACTCTTAATGGAGTCACTTAAAAAAATTACTCCTGCTGCTGACACCAACAATCCAAAATTTGAACTCAACGGTGCACTTATCGATATCAAAAGCAATCAAATTAACTTTGTTGCTACAGATACAAGACGACTAGCACTTGTCCATATCGACAATCAAAATGATGAAGAACTTTCTATTATTGTTCCAAAAAAAGCGATTATAGAAATTCAAAAACTTTTTCTTGAAAATATTGAAATTTACTATGACAACACGCATCTAGTGATTAAATCTGAAAACTCTCTTTTCTTTACGAAACTTATAAACGGTAAATTTCCTGATTACACACGTATTATTCCCAGAGAGTGTGCTCGTACGATTACTCTGCCAAAAGTAGCCATTATCAGCGCTATCAAGCAAATTACGACGATTTCAAATGATTTGAAACTTACATTTACTCACGATTCAATTTTGTTTGAAAGTTTAAGTGATGATAACATCGAAGCCAAAACAGCGATTGAAATTGATAATGGATTTGATTCACCTTTTATTTTAGCTATTAACAGCCGCTATATTTTAGATTTTCTAGGACAAATCACTACCAATGATTTTACCCTCGAAGCCAACGAATCCAATCAGCCTTTTGTTCTTAAAAGCGATAATTTTAAAACCATCGTAATGCCGATCGTTATTTAAACGTTAATAGGAACACGTCCCTATTATCTACGTTAACACTGTGTTTTACCCGCAGGGGGGCACTTTTCCTTAGGCAGGAAGCCCACATGCAGTAAACCGCACTAAAAATTCCAGATAAATACTTCTTCCAATTTTCACAAAACTTCCTTTTTAGATTATTTGCGCTAAAATAAAGCCAATAAACACGCAAATTCGTGGGAGCAATTATGGAAAATTACGGTGCCAGCAATATTAAAGTCCTCAAAGGTCTCGAAGCAGTCCGAAAACGTCCAGGGATGTACATCGGTGATACAGGTCACAGAGGGCTTCATCACCTTATCTATGAAGTGGTTGACAACTCCATCGATGAGGCTATGGCTGGGCATTGTGATACGATAAACGTTACTTTAACAAAAAAAGGGACGGCTATCGTTTCCGATAACGGACGCGGTATTCCTACGGATATACATCCGGGTGAGGGAATTTCTGCTGCAACGGTTGTTTTAACCGTCTTGCATGCCGGTGGAAAATTTGACAAAGATACTTATAAAGTTTCCGGCGGTCTGCACGGGGTAGGGGTTTCAGTTGTTAATGCTCTGAGTAGTGATTTAAAAATGACGATTTATCGTGAAGGTCAAATTTTTGAGCAAGATTTT
This sequence comes from Pseudomonadota bacterium, assembly GCA_043797085.1. Classification (GTDB taxonomy): domain Bacteria; phylum Campylobacterota; class Campylobacteria; order Campylobacterales; family Sulfurimonadaceae; genus Sulfuricurvum. Next base: position 56,389 of record JAZDQA010000002.1, read on the forward strand.
AAATGCGGTATTCCTCAAGAACCGCTTGTTGCTATAGGAACAAGCCGTAAAAAAGGGACAACGATTGAGTTTTCTCCGGATCCGTCTATTTTTACAGAAACAGTCACTTTTGATTATGACTATTTGGCTAAACGCTTTAAAGAGCTTGCCTACCTCAATCCTCGTATCACGATTAAATTTAAAGACGAACGCAACGGGGCAGACAATACCTACCATTTTGAAGGCGGTATTACCCAATTTGTTTCCGATATGAATAAAAAAGTAGTTGTTGCTACACCGTACGAATACAATGAAAAAATAGAAGATATCGAGATGGACATTGCAATTATGTACAATGATACATACGAAGAAAAAATGTATACCTTTGTCAATAATATCAATACCCCAAACGGCGGTACGCATGAAGCAGGTTTTCGTGCAGGATTGACTCGTGTTATCTCAAATTACAATAAACAAAATGGAAATGCCAAAGAAAAAGATATTCCACTTTCAGGTGAAGATGTTTCTGAAGGACTTATTTGTGTTGTTTCGGTTCGTGTACCTGAACCACAGTTTGAAGGTCAAACCAAAGGAAAATTAGGAAATACCTACGTTCGTCCGTTGGTACAAAAAGTGACTTATGAACGATTGACCAAATATTTCGAAGAAAATCCTCTTCAAGCAAAAGCTATCATACAAAAAGCACTGATGGCAGCACGCGGACGAGAAGCGGCTAAAAAAGCACGTGAACTTACTCGCCGTAAAGATGCTATGACCGTAGGAACACTTCCCGGTAAACTTGCAGACTGTCAGAGTAAAGATCCGGCTATCAGTGAGTTGTATCTGGTGGAAGGTGACTCAGCAGGCGGTTCGGCTAAACAAGGACGTGACCGTGTTTTCCAAGCGATTTTGCCACTCAAAGGTAAAATTCTCAATGTAGAAAAATCACGTTTGGATAAAATTTTAAAATCTGAAGAGATTACCAACATGATTACCGCACTCGGATGCGGAATCGGTGAAGAATTTAACGAAGCAAAGCTGCGTTACCACAAAGTTATCATCATGACCGATGCCGACGTTGACGGTAGTCATATTCAAACGTTATTATTGACCTTTTTCTTCCGTTATCTTCCTAAAATTGTCGAAAACGGTTATTTGTATCTCGCACAACCACCATTGTATCGTTACAAAAAAGGGAAAAAAGAGATCTATTTTAAAGATGATCGCGTTATGAATGCCTTTTTGATTGAAAACGGTATCGAAGCATTAGAGATGGACAATCTCAACGTCGGGGTCAATGATTTGGTCTCTTTCTTTAAAATGGTCGATCATTATCGCAGTACTCTCGATGCATTAGAACGTCGTTATGCGTTGGTCGATTTGATCCGTTATTTCATCGAAAATCCTGATCTTATTGCTCTTTCGCTTACCGATCTTTATACTCCCGTTGAAGCCTTTTTAAACGCCCAAGGATACAACATCCTTAGTAAAAGCGTTAACGATGAAGATATGCATCTGTTTGTTCAAACCAAAGAGGGTCTTGAAGAGCTTCATGTTAATGATGAGTTGTTTGCCTCTCCTCATTTTGCAGAAGCCAATTATATTTTCCGTAAAATCCAAGATTGGAATTTACCGTTAGAAGGGGATTTACTTCAACTCCTAACAAGCATTACGGATTATGCGAAGAAAGGATCTTACATCCAACGATACAAAGGTCTAGGTGAAATGAATCCTGAACAACTTTGGGAAACGACTATGACACCTGAAAATCGTGTGTTGCTTCGTATTACGGTTGATGATGCCGAATCGGCGAGTGAATCCTTTAACCTCTTTATGGGAGATGATGTCGAACCACGTCGTAACTACATCGAAACACACGCAAAAGATGTTAAACATTTGGACATTTAACCTGTGTCTTTTTATACTGAAGAAATAGAACGGTCTCATCGCTTTGTCTTAGCACTGCGGATGGGACTGCCTATCTTCTTGCTCAGTATCGTCTCTATTTTTATTCTTTTTTTACAACCATTGGTTACTTTTACTTCACTTATTTTTCTTATTGTTCTGTTACTTGCGATTGCCGTCTATTTTATTTTCTTTCTGATTAATCAAAGTGCCTATGAAGCCATTACGGATTCAATAACACACACCTTTAGTATTGAGTATTTTACAAAACTTTTTTACCGTTGGAGAGTGAGAAATACACTGACCGTTGTAATGATTAGTATTGATAATCTTACGATGATCAATGAAAAATACGGTATTAAAAACGGTAATACGGTTTTAGTTGAAACCGTACATCTAATAAATGAATTTTTTGCGTCTAAAGAGATAAAAAAACTCCCCGTTTGTCGCTATAAGGGTGGAGATTTTATTGTAGTGTTTAAGGATAAAAAAGAGAAAATTATTCCATTAATCGAACTTTTTTTGGCTAAATATCAAGAAAATAGTATTAAAGAAATAGAAATACGTCTTTCATCTGTTTTGCTGGATACTGTTCACGTGAAAGATTTTAATGAAATTTTAACCCGTTTATATGAACTTCAATACGCCTCCTCGGATAAAAAAACGGTCAGTGATGATGATGATATAATGCCGGCTGAACTGGAACAATCAGTTTTAGACGCCTTGACTTATCAACGATATTCAATTGCAACACAATCAATTGAGTGTGAAAATAATTTAATGTCTGAGGTAACGGTTAAGCTGGTTAATAATGAGGGTGGACTTATTCACCAAAGCCGTTTTATTCCTCTTTTAAATCGGTTAGGAAAAATGCGTGAATATGAGAGCCATCTTTTAGAAATTGTGGCAAAAATGGCAGTAGAGTCGCCGAATTTGTATGTGATTTCGCTCTCTGCAGTTATTCTACGCAATGGGCTGTTCTTTCAGCATGCACTTGAGGTTTTACAGCGTTATCCTGAGGCTAAAAACAAAATAATAATTTTATTTGAAGAGAAAGAATATTTTCCGCAAATAAAGCGATTTCGGGAACAAATTGCTCAATATCGTGCCGTTGGATACAAAATAGGACTCGATAAATACGGCGGAAATCATATCACTATGATGTATTTAAAAGAATTTCATGTTGATTTTATCCACTTTGATGTTCTCTATACACGCCATATTATGGAAGAAAAGTATCAAAATATACTCCAAGGATTGAATATTACGGCTCATTTATGCGGTGCAGTGACATGGATCAGCATGATAGAGGATGCTCAATCTGACGGAATTGCAAAAAGGCTTAAGATTAACTGCCGACAGGGAAATTACCACGGTAAAATAACATTAAAGGAAGTAGAATGAAATACGGTGAACAAATAGTAGAAAATTTTGACATAGAAAAAGATTTTGAGATCTGGCCCAATATCCACGAGCGTGATTATGTTGTAAAAGTGACATTACCGGAGTTTACGTGTCTTTGCCCTCGCAGCGGATATCCGGATTTTGCGACGATATATATCGAATATACACCTGATAAATGGGTTGCTGAACTTAAAGCTATCAAACTCTATATTAATTCATTCAGAAACCGCCATATTTCGCACGAAAACGGTGCAAATGAGATCTACAGCCTATTTGAAGATAAAATCGCTCCTAAGCGCTTAAAAGTCGTTGCAGATTATTATCCTAGAGGGAATGTTCATACGGTGATTGAGATTGATAGCGAGATGATGGGGAAATAAAGCTAAAAATATTCTATTCCTCGCGTAAGCGTGCTAGATTGTCCTTCACATCACATTGCTATTGATGGTTCCTTCGTGTGCGATGACGCGTTTGGATCTACAAAAGTTGTTAAGCGTACGTGTGGCGTGAAAAATTTATTTCACCCTAGTAGGTTTTTTAAGCGTGATAATGTCCGATTTATAAGTCGAACCAACTTTCATATAAAGTCCACCGTCTTTCCTTTAGTCAGAAAAACATCAAATACAGAGCCTTTAGCCGCTACAAACCATAATTGCCCGTTGATATACTTATGGGCAGACATATAGCTATATTTATCCAATATTTCATATTCCCAGTGTTTACCACGGTCTAATGTATAGACATGAACATTCGTTCCAAATGATTGACTGCCATAACGGGACTGTTCAGAATTCTGTGTCAGCATCTAGCAGTTCCTAAAATTGTATCATAGATTTAAAGCTTTGTTCAGACGTCCCTCGAAATGGATACTGAGCTGAGAGATCGTCAAGCTCCAGTTTCGGATTGGCATTGTCCATTTTTTCTGCGCATTTTGAATTCCCATAAAAAGTAATTTCAACAAGCTGTCATCGTTAGGGAAAGCGGCTTTTGTC
>JAZDQA010000003.1:0-52444 GCA_043797085.1 Pseudomonadota bacterium
TGGACAATGCCAATCCGAAACTGGAGCTTGACGATCTCTCAGCTCAGTATCCATTTCGAGGGACGACTCGATAGCGCTTTAAATTTATGATACAATTTTAGGAACTACTAGATGCTGACACAGAATTCTGAACAGTCCCTATAAAATCTATCATAAGCCTCTATAATAGACGATTATCCTTATTTTAAAACACTAATTTTTATAGTTTCAGAATCACTTTTCTTGTCTCCACTTGATACGGGATCCATCTCTTGAATTGGATTCCGTGTCGTAGAACGGAATGACGAGAGTATGTTTAGTTAATGATGTTTGGTATTATATAATTATATATTCAACCTCCTAAATAATGCTCCGTAATGTTCGCGCGATTATGCTTCATTTCCCAGCTCACCGCTTGCAGGCTCTGCTCATAGGTATAACCTGCTTTGGCGTATTCCATCATCCGCCGCTTTGCAAAATTCCACCTAAGTCCGTGCGATCCCTCTGGCTTCATGCCCATTTTCTCAGCAGCGGCACGAATATCATAACTGTATTTTTGGCGATCGATTTTGAAACGTTTATTGGTTTGAAAATGGTATAAAAGTCGATTGTAGGTAGTAGTTGATACCAACACATCACCTTGCTTGCCCCCCTTCTCAGTAGTAAATATTACCCCTTTCTCAGTAGCAGTGATTGGATCAAATCGGATGCCATGCATTTGCTCAGGCTTAATGAGTCCAACTCCCTCGATGCGTGCACCACTTTCATATTGAATCGTTGCCGCTAAACGATGTGTGGATTCTATTAGCGATGCGATCACTATAAGTGGATATTTATAAGTACGATTGTGGTAATTATTGGCAACGAGTTTCAAATCTCGTGACGTATTTAAAACGTCTTGACGAATCGAAAAATCATACTCACCCGCTTCACCGTATTTAGACAAGGTATAGCGCTTTAAGGCAATCTCTAATTTACCCATAGATGAGGATATCTTCTCTAAATACTGCTTGCTGACATGATATTCTGACTTGTACTCCATATAAGAAGCGACCATTTCGCCGGTAATTAATATTGGATCTTTGATTTTCCAATGTTCTCTCAAATAGTGAAAGAAATTTTCCCAAACGTCACGATACGCTTTGGCGGTCTTATATGAAGCTATGCATTGAAAATGAGGATGTGCCTTATCGACACGTTCTGTTTTTTTAGCCCCTTCGACAAATATGGTTTTAATCAGCTCTGCCGATTGGTAATAAACAGATCCTCGCATGTGGTCTTCTCGTTGATGAAATAGGTGAACGGATTAAGCCGCCGTCCGGCAGTGATGAAAAATCATCGTGTTAAGTCAATCTACTTTATTATTTTCGTGTAAAGCGCAATCACGGCTCTTTTGGTTGCGGTGGTATGAATGACTCGTAAGTCACTCTGGGCTCCATCGATTTTTAGATTCATAATTTAAAAACAAGAGAACAATAACATGGAAATTCATTTGATTTTACTCGGAGTGTTTTGTTGTGAGAGGTTTTAAAATTGCTCGGTTTCTATTTTACAGATAAATATAGCTTGTAGTCCCCAGTAGAGGGGACTAGGAGAGTTTGACAAAATACTTTGTGAAAATGCCAAAAGAAATGCTTTTTGAATGGTTGAGAAAACGTCTTTAGAAAAATAAATAGTCAAGAAAATTTCAAAATTTAGTTTATTACCTAAAGAGACAATGTCATCCCGTTGTTTTTAAGCCATTCTTTTTTCTTCTGATAACCGGGCATAATTTTACCCAGCTCTTTCCAGAAGCGCTCGCTGTGTGAATGTTCTTGCAAATGGGTCAACTCGTGAGCAATAACATAATCAATAATTGAAAGCGGTGCCATCGCGATCTTCCAGTTGAAATTTAGAATCCCTTCTTTAGAACATGATCCCCATCTATATCCTAGATCAATCACCCGAATAGAGGGAAGATTCTCCTTTTTAAATCCGAATACGTGCTTGAGCCGCTCATTGATCTTTTCTTCAAGACGTACGCAATACCAACCGATAAAGCATTTTTTAGCTTCTCTTTGATGATCTCGGCTTAGGCAAAACCATCCCTCATGCATTTTCAGTGGCTTTTCCTGAGCATCCATTAATTTCATCCGATACCGTCGTCCCAGATACTCGAAACTCTCCCCTGTAATAAACTGTTTTTGAGGTGCTTCACTGTTTTGATGCTTCTTGATCACCTGCTTTTCCCATATCCATAGTCGCTTGTCATTGACATGTTTTTCAACGGCTTCTTCGGTAACGATTTCAGGGGCAGAAACGACTACGCTTCCATCACGCTCAACCGATATACCGATCGTTTTACGCCCAGAGCGTTTGAGCGTATACTCAATGAGTGAGTTTGAGGGTTTTAAGCGCATGATGATTTTTTTCACATAGGTGCATAAACTCGGGCTTGAGCGTTGTGATTGCACCGATTAGAGATTTATTTTTTGTCGAAGCAAGTCGCCCTACCAGAACATTTTCGAGCTCTTTACGGGAACTTTCTCCTGTTGTTCCCCAAAAATCTACTTTTTGAATTTCTCTTGCCGCGATTTCAACCGTATCAATCACAAGCTGCAATAGCATCTCTTGTATTGGTGCATCAAGATCTGCTTCTCCTAGTGGTGTACGAAATAGTCGGTAAAACGGCATACATACATCACATCCAATCTCAGCAAAAAATGGAAGTATTTCACTGCCAGCTTTGACATCATCAATGAATTTGGAAAACTTTTTAACCAGTTCATCCCACTGCCCTTGATGCTCTTTGATAATTTTTTCGAGTTTCTCCGCCAATGAGCGATAATAAATCGGATCTTTATCCATATTGATTTTGATGGTGTACCGCAGTGCATGTTCCATCTCAGAAGCTATCGCCTTCTCAGAACGACCTCGAAGTGCATCGGCAAATTCATCATCAAAAATTGATACGGGACGAACTTTTACACTTACCCCTTTACTGGTTACGAACTCATCTATGAGGGCTTTCACCTTAGCGCCGACCCCCTCGATGGCTAACTCTGGATCACGGTAACGGCGGAGCGCTTCGAGCTGGACCAATCCCCAGACTTTGGCATCATCAAGATAAAACTTTTTGATTGGATGCGGAAGGATAAAATCGATGATACGAGTAAAATCACGTAAAAGGACTTTGAACTCTTGGCGTAGCTTCTCATCGGCAAGTAAAACCACAGCATCTTCGAGTGTCTCTTCGGAGACTTCAGAGATCTTATACTCCGCAAAAAACTGGACAACTTTGCGATGATTACTCTCAAGGGCTTCGTACTCTTCACCAAAATCACTCATAATTCCTTCAATATCGCTGGCTTCATAATTGGATAACGCATCCCTAAGATGATGCCCTACACCAAAATAATCGACGATTAATCCCCTGGATTTGCCGGTACTGGTTCGATTAACCCGTGCAATTGCCTGAAGTAGGTTATGGGCAACAAGCTTTTTATCCAAATACATTACCTGCTCGATCGGTGCATCAAATCCCGTAAGGAGCATATCACTGACGACGATAAACGCTAATTGTGATGTTTTTTCACCATCAAAAATTTCATCCTCATTATTGCTTTCACACGGATTGATAAGAAAAAGAGATTTTTTAAACTGCGTGACACTGCTTTCACGATGTTCTTTGGTTGTAAAACGGGGTGGAAATTCATCAGGATTATCATTGTGCTTTTTCGAGATGACCACTGCCACACTGAGCCGTCCAACAAGTTTTTTAAGCGGGTTGTCATCCTCCATAGTATTATGATATTCTCGAATTGCCTCACTCAGTGCTTCATGATAACGCAGTGCCGCCAACCTTGAGCTCGTAACAACTTGCGCTTTGAATCCATTCGGGAGGATATTGGTCACATAGTGCTCGACCATATCACGGGCGATGGCTTGGATACGCTTAGGTGCGGAGAGGATATCCCCTTTGGTTCCGTATTTTTGTTTGATCTTTTCTTGTTGCTCTGACGTCAGATCCGCAAACATATCTTCAAACGCCGAATCAAATCCGCCATCACTAATCAGAGCATCGTGTGAAGTTTTCCCCTCGTAGATGATCGGCACCGTCGCGCCGTCTTTAACCGCCTGAGTGATCGTATAGGTATCAATGTATTCTCCAAACGACGTAACTGTTTTTTCGATAGGTGTACCAGTAAACGCGATACGGGCGGCATTGGGCATCGCGATACGCAAGTTTGCCCCCAGTTTGGAATACTGGCTGCGGTGTGCCTCATCGATCATTACAAGAATTTCATGTTTGTCACTGAGCTGTTTATACTCTTCGTCATCATTGAACTTTTGCATCATGGTCATAACGATGTCGCTAGTATCATTGGAGAGAATGGCTTTGAGCTTTTTAGCCGAATCAGCAGTAATGATTTTTTCACCGGTTAATGCCGCTGTCTCTTCGAGCTGGTCTTGTAAATCGGTCCGATCGACGACAAAAACAATCTTATAGTTTTGCATTGATGCGAGTGTTCGGCTGTATCGGATTAAGAAAACCATTGTGAGGCTTTTACCGCTTCCTTGAGTATGCCATACCACTCCGCTTCGTTCATCTGTTTTAGAGTTACTTACGACCCGCTCAATCGTTTTTTTAACGGCACGGTATTGCTGATAGCGACAGGCTATTTTTATTCTCTTACGACCGCTTCCCATGACAGAAACAAAGCTTTGGACTATTTCAAGGAGATTTCTAGGAGAAAGTACTCCATACGCCATAATCGCTTGTTCATCACTTCCGCTTTCTTCCAGTGTGTAAGGATATGGATCTTTCCATCCCAAAAAGTGCTCTAGCGACGAGCTGATTGTACCTACTCGTGCATGAGTTCGGCAGGTGGCGATGAGAAGTGCATTGGTAACAAAAAGTTGCTTAGCCCCTTCACGTGTTTGAGTACCACGCGTATCGGCATAGCGTCGCATCTGCTTGACCGCTTCATCGATCGGATCGGTGACATCTGGAGCTTTGCATTCGATGACGACAAGCGGGATACCGTTGACGAAAAGAACGAGATCAGGGACAATCGTCTCTGCTCCTTCGATCAAAAACTGCGAGACGACAAAGAAATCATTATTTTCAGGGTTCTCAAAATCGATGTAACGTACGGTGGGAGATTTTTGCCCTGTGATGGGATTGAGATCAACTGAGGTGTTTTCCAGCAGGAGCTTAGTAGCGGCTTCGTTACTCTCTAGCAATGATCCGCTACCGCTTCGCTCCAACGTCGAAACGACCTCATGGAGATGTTCGTCGGTAAGCCAGTCGCCATTAATACGGGTGAGAGATTCTTTGAGCCGCGTACGCAATATTGCCTCTTTGAACGAACTACGTCCTAGCAGAGCCTCTTCGTTGCGATGTTTGTTATTGAGATCATCAACTCGGTGAGTGGTCCACCCAAGCTTTTTGAGCAGTTCCAGCAGGTTATCTTCGACAAAAGCCTCTTCGCGAATCCATTGGCTCATTGTATTCCTTTAGCTCTATAAGCTTGCTGTGGATGATTGGCTTCTGGATACTTTGTTACTAAAAGCCCCTCTTTGACCATGGGAGACAAATATTTATTTCGCAAAGTAATGACTTTACGATTTAATAAAGGTGCAAGCTCTTGCTTTGTGTAATAAGCGTTTGAGCATAGAACCATTATGGCTTCTCGCACCGATGGCATGGGTGCTCTTGAATGATTTCTCACGTATTCGACAACTTCGTTAAGGTGCAAGCTCGGATCTGTAAGGTGCAAGCTCTCATCCTTATGATGCAAGCTCTCGGTAGAGTCGGATAAGGAGTATTTCATCCCTCGACCAACACCATCAGGTGTTAAGACTCCTTTATCCACCAATGAGCGCAAAATCTTTGTAGCATCTGCTGAATGTAGTGCCGCAACACTACTAAGTCGCTGATTACTCACCTCATGCTCTGCGTATGCCAAGATTAATGCAATGCGTTCATCTTTATGGAGAAGACTATAGAGCTTACCATACTTCTCTTGCAACGTATTTTGGATTTCTGGAGGGAACAGACTTACCGTAGGAAGATAGAGCGTAGTCGTTTCATATTCAAAATCTTCATCGATACTCGGGAACTGCCAATGCTGTTCATGCCATGCTCGTAACATCTTTGGAAAACCTGACCCTGCTTGTTCACCCCATCCTATGAACTGAAACATCTTTTGCAGTGTTTTATTACGGCAATCACTCCGACCGCCTTTAAAAATCTCACTTTTACTGACCCGCATAATGCCGGGATTACGGAAACTGTATCCATCAATGTGTTTGATAATCAACACCCCGATATTACCGTTATAGTTTGCATGCACGAGCGAGTTAACCAATGCTTCACGAAGCGCTTCATGTACATGCGTTTCATCCACACGTTGAAGTCCATCTTTGAGCTGAAACGGTACTTTCAAATCAGCCAAAAGCTTACGAGAGGTTTTAATAGCAAAATCATACAGATTGCCCGACCATGTTCCATCGGTTGTAATGCGATCGATCCAACGACGATCCGGATTTTCATCTTTTTCTTGATAATCCACCAGATAGTTTGGTATACCATCTAAAATTGAGCGCATCTTTCCAAACATCAGCAAACCGGCGATTGTCAGCCCCTCACTTTGATTGACTCTATCGACTCCATATCCACCAATCGAGATTAAAAAATCCTTGTCACTTTGATGACTAAATGGGTGATCGAGTTTAAAGCTATTGAACACATTTCGGTAACGGTGTAAAGAGTCCATATCCAGATCATCGAGAGTGAAATTTTTGAGGATTTTTGTGTCATTCGAGTCATTCACTGCATCAGCGAGCAAGTGACGAACGATCTCATCTTTGGCCTTGATGTCAGATTCATGATAACGCAGATACGTTCCTACTAGAGGATTTTGTCCCATATATACAGGACGCTTTTTTCGATCGGCACGTGGGACATGAATGAGTAACAGATTCATTCCATCACAGTTGATCACCTGTACGTCTGAACTACCAAGGAGATTATGGCTGATTTTTTGAGGGTTGTTGATCTGTGTCCAAAACTGCTGTTGAACTTTTTCGATGTTGTTGATTCCGAGAAACTGCAACGAACCGTCTTTATGCTCTTTGGCTCCCAGCAATATCATTCCGCCATCGGTATTGGCAAAAGCAACATACGTTTCCCACAGTTCATTGGGGAGTTCGCCGTTACCGTCACGACCTTGGGCAGCTTTGGCTTCAAAGGAAGTACTTTCTTTAAGTTCGAGGAGTTCAGTGCAGGTCATTTACAGTTCCTTTATTCGTGTTCAAACCATTTGAAGCGCCATTCGCCCATCTGGCAAATTCTATCTCACAATCACCTAATAACGCATCTGCGATTACTCTCGGATTTTTTTCCAATAACTCAAACACATGTCTAGATTCAGCATTCAAATCAGACTCTCGAAATGGTACCCCATGAAATAATTTGTCACGGAGACGTCCAGCTATTTCAATCCGGTCAAATCTGTAATCAACACCATGTTCTGAACACTGCATAATTGCAGACTCTTCCAATCCAAGCAATATTTTTACTGCTTTACGCGAACCGATTCCATCTGCTTTAAGTTTATATGCCAAACTTTCCAAACATGAAAACAATCTGGCTATTTTAAACACCTCATTTCTCTCGGCAGTTGCATCTTGATATAATCCAATCGCAAACAAAAAATGCTCATCTTTTTCTCCAGCTTGTATCATTCGTTCGAGTTGATCGGAGAAATCATTCCCAATATTTCCGAATCCAAGCCGTTGTCGCATTCGAGAATGCGGAGGTAGCATTCGAAAATAAGTCTGTTCTTGTGTTGCAGTGACATATGCAAATGGCACAAGAGAATCACCCGACGCCCAACTAACAATTTTTTCTGGAATAGAAAACATACTTTCGGCTATTTGTTCCATTGCTTCAGGGGTATGATCGCCATTGATAATAGCAACAAAAGCGATTACTGGCTTTGCGGACTCTCCCTGTTTTTTAAGAGTATCAAGCGCTATTTGATCTACTTCACCACGACATATTTCAATGACATATTTAGCGGTATAATCAGCTTCTTTATCAAAACCTAAAGGGCGAAAGGGAATAGCATATACATCATCTTTTAATTTCAAAGGTTCTTGTAAAAAGCCACCTTCCATCAGCTTATGAACAGCGGGGCGCATTGATAGAATTTCTCTGACTTCGTCAATCCCTATCATCCCTTCACCCTAACATCCCCACTCAACAAATCCCCCATCAACCCTTTTTTGAGGTTTCGAAGTTTAGCGAGATTGGTCTCTTCGGTTTCGATTTTACGATCTTGGGCAGAAAGGATAGCAGCAATTTTTTCTTGTTCATAAGATAATGGCATTCCGAGTAATGTTCTATCTACAAGTTGTTTACTCAGATTAGGCTGACCAGATCCTTGTGCTTGAAAAAGTAATTTTGGCATTGCATAAGAAAGAGCATAAAAAACAAAATCATTGCAATCTGAATTTATAGGAATAGCCAAAACCGCTTGATTCGAACAAGCATCAATTTTTAGATATGCTATCTGACCAGCTGTTGCACCATACATCGCAACTAAAATGGTATCTTTTTTAATTAACTTTGTACTTGAATTTTTTAGTGCTTCTTCAGTAATTTTTTCTTCGGTGTCATAAATTTTGTTTTGATTGACTTCTCCTGATTTAACCCACGGAATATGCCCACTGTAATAAGATTCAGTGCCACGATCTGGCGTTCCACCAGCAAATGTTTTACTGATGTTAACAATTGCTTTTACTTCCCACCCCTCCGGAATCATCCCCAACGGACTATCAACATACGTGTGCGTTTGAGGTGAGCGGATGCCCCCCTGCTCATCGATACCATGCGTCAACAAATCCGTCATCAGCCCTTTTTTGACCATTTTCTCTTTCTCGATCAACTTTTGCGTTGCTTCGATGGTACGGTCGAGAGTGGAGAGGATGGTTGTAATTTTTTTTTGTTCAACTAAACATGGAATTTTTATTTGAAGTTTTTCAATTCTAAATAATGCCAGCTTGGGCTGCACAGCAGCTCCTATATAAGTCATAATTTCTTGTTGAACATTATCGGAATTAATTTGATAAGATAAAAAATCCTTATCAACATTTTTAATTTCACATATTTTTGCAGCATTCTCTGTTAAATTACCATTGTGAAGAACTTCTGGAATTACACCAGCAATACCAACCGTACCAGCAATTGATATATAAACATCTTCTTTGCTGATGATATATCGTTTGACTTTGATATGAGTCTCTTCGTCAATATATTTTAAGTCTGCAAGTGAAATTGTTCTTTCTAAGAAATCAGTTACGCGTATATATGGGTGTTCAGTTTTATCAATAACATATTCGGCACCTTCAGGCAACCGTTTTCCACCCATAACTTTTGCAAAATCAGCTATCTTTTTAACTTCCCACCCCTCAGGCACCATCATCGCACTCACGCCAAATATCCCAATTCAGCTAGATAGGTTTCGAGTTCACTCATCGCACTGTCTCGCTCGGTACGGATTTCTCCCAAGCTCACCTGATACTTATCCCAGAGATTTTCGATAGTCGAAATAATCGACTGTTTACGCTCCGACAAATACCCCTGCGCCAACTCACGACATGAGATAGCTAGCTCATCGATGACATACCTCTGTGACTCTGTGAGCATCGCGAAAAGCTCGATCTTCAACTCTTCGATTGTTGAACGTATCGGCTGTTTGAGCGTCTCTTCTTTGGCATTGGAGAGTTTTTTCATTTGATCGGCAATTTTGGCTCGAATCGCAAGCGTTTCGTCACTCATCGATTCTGCGAACAAAGGTGAGTTCAATACATAGCTATCACTTAGCAATGCTGCGTCCCATCCGCTCGTTTTGATCGATTTGACGATGTATTTGTGGCGTACCCACCAGTTAGCAAAGATTCCCCGTACTTTAAACCGATCGAGGACGCTTGAGGCTTCAAATGCCTCTTCGATCGAGCTGTAACCAGCTTTGTATAGAGTAGAGACATCGATAGTATTATTTTCCACGTGGGCGATAAAACGATCAAACCACGCTTGAGTGATATTCATCACCGTCTCATCGGTTGAGTGGAACGCTTCGCTCTCTTCGAGTGTTGTACGGATCGCCTCACGGCTCTCAGGAATAAAACTATAGGTTCTCTCATCTCTATCCGAAAAAATCAGTTCTGGAGTGATCCCATACGTCTCCATTAACGTCGTATTCCACTCTAGTTTAGGAATCCCTCCGAGCAAATGCGCTTTCACATCATGCGGTTGGGATGGTGGAGTGTTATCCACATAACGACGGATGTTGAGATTGTACTCTTCAGTATCGATATCACTGAGAGGAACGAGACGGGAGTATGCAGGAATCTCAAGGCGTGCGTGATAGGTGAAATTGATCTTCTCGATGTCTTCGGCACGGAGGATGTTCTGGTTCGAGGATTCGCGATACTCAGCATCGGCGTTGATAAAGAGTACTTCGTCATGTTGAGCCGATTTATCGATGATTAGCAAACACGCAGGGATACCAGTACCGTAAAATAGACCCGATGGCAAACCGATAACTGCTTGGAGGATTTTCTTCTCCCCGACGAGGTAACGGCGAAACTGCTCCTCTTCACCCCCACGGAAAAGGACACCGTGAGGCATAACCACCCCCATCTTTCCGGTAGGTTTGAGAGAGGCTATCATGTGCTGTACAAACATGAAATCGGCTTTCTTTCCCCCCTCCGGCATGAAGTGGCTAAAACGCTCTTTGTATTGCATCTCTGATTTTTTGTAGTTTTGACTAAACGGAGGATTGGCGATAACACGGTCAAACTGCATCAACCGACCCTCACGTGCATGAAGCGGAGTCTCTAATGTATCTTCGTTTTGGATATCAGCATGGGCAACACCGTGCAAGATCATGTTCATCTTACACATCGCCCATGTCGTAGCAACCGCATCTTGACCGTAGAGGGCAAAATCATCGGAGTTGTAGATCTCACGGATATGCTCTTTCGCCTGAATCAGCATCCCGCCGCTTCCTACGGTAGGGTCATAGATACTCATTCCCGGTTGTGGATCGAGGAGTTTAACGAGGAGCGTTACGACACTACTAGGAGTATAAAATTCTCCCGCTTTTTTACCGGCAGAGTCAGCGAAGTATTTGATCAGATATTCATACGCTGCACCAAGTAAATCAGGGAACTCAAAATCCTCATCACGCAAACGGATTTTATCGAAGTGCTGGATCAGTTCAATGAGCTTGCTATCGCTGATTTTGGAGTTACCGATCTTTTTATTAAAATCGATATGCCCCAATACCCCCTCAAGACTTTTGATATTTGCCTCTTCGATTGCCATCATCGCGGTATTGAGAATCTCACCTACGTTTTTCTTCGCATGACGAATCGTATTCCAGTGACCATGGAGAGGAACCGTAAACGCAAACGCATGGGTGGAGAGAAGCAGATCAATCGTTTCACTATCATGCCCATCAGATTCATACCCATGACGTATAATTTCTCGCTGCGCATCGTATTGATCCGAAAGACGTTTGAGAAACAGCATCCCAAAAATATACTCTTTAAACTCACTCGCTTCCATCTTACCGCGAAGGATATCTGCGGCACTAAAAAGATGTTGTTCGAGTTGGGAAAGGGTGAGTTTGCTCATAGATAAAACCGTTCAATTAATGTAATGGTTTATTATAGAGCGTTAGGGCTGAAAGGGAGTTTTTGGAAGTGAATTTTGTTTTTTGCTCGGTTTCTATTTTGCAGAAAAAGATGGCTTGCTATCCCCAAGAGAGGGGACTTGGAGAGTTTGACGAAATACCTTGAGAAAACGCCAAAAGAAATGCTTTTCGAATGGACTTTAAAATATCAGATTCTCTCAGTTTCAACAATCTCGAGCAAGAATTGCTCAATAACTTCCGGGAGTTTTGGAAGTGATACCTGTTGATCAGATTTCATTGATTCACTATAACGCTGCAATAGTCCATTTGGTCCTTTTGTGGTAAAAAGAATTTGCCCCGAACAAAACAAACGAGAAAGATCATATTTATTCATGAGCTGATCCCAAGCTTGAGTCAGGGCATGAGCCTCAACAACATCAATATAAACTTTCTCATTTTCAATAAACTTACAAAAAAGTGATTTATATATAACTTTTTCAACTGTATGCTCTTCGATACTAAAATAGTCATTAGGCGCAATTTTTCTCAAAAACTCATTGCCAAATTTTCTTAATACAGATCGAAAATAATTGGAAACTTGTGCCGAGGGTGTTGCATAAATACCATTATATGACAAATGCATTCCTAGCAATAAAGGTTTCTTCCCTCCTTCAAAATAAGTTAGAAACAGCTTGAACTTTTCATTGCTGCCAAGCTTTTCAACAGAAGTAATAACATGTTCATAGCGATTAATCATAGTCCATTCTCCGATGTATTTGGTATTTCAAGTTCTTTCCACTTTTTCATAATCGTAGACGGTGCGACCGAAAAGCGGTGCTTCTTTTTGAGATAAAGTGACACACGTTCATAGCTATAGCCATGATCGAGGCGCAGGGTACGTACGATCGCCCAATATCCCATGAGCTTTTCGTGTTTTTGCGATCCTCTTGTTGTTTTTTGCTTGAATGTTATTGCACGCATGGAAGAAAGATCACGTATTTCATCTATGCTCAATGTTTCAAAACTTTTTTGAGTAAGTTTTTTTTCAATTGCGCGTGTATACGCAATTGCTAGTATTAAAGCACAATAAGAAATATCACCAAAGCAAGCTTGATCCTTATACGCCTCCCTTAAGCGATGAAAAACTTCCCTGTACTGTTCAAAAATAGCCAACCGAATGCTCAGCGGACAACGACCAAAATAATTAATGTGTTTAATTTGATCAGCCTGATTAACTTTTGTCATCTTTTCAACTATGACAATTTTTTGAGACTCTTGCCCCATAAAATCCCTCCTAAATATACAATTTGACATTTCTGTCTACCTCTAATATGTTTTTTTAGGAAAAAATTTACAAATCCAATATTTTTTTTAAATTTTTGCTTATTCCTCTGTAACTAAATTAAAAAAAAGTTAAATCCAGTCACGCTTGATGTCTGACTAGAAAATTTTCTTTTTCAGCATTCGATTGATTTTAAATGGTCCTTGAAAAAATTCCACGATAAAACATATTATAGGTAGACAAGAATATATGAAGAAAAAAATGATCTTTGAATACCCAACTAAATATTAAAAAATTCGACTTGAAAAAAAATCTGAAAAAAAAACATATTATAGGTAGACAAAACTATAAGGGGGTGCAATAAACATAGATTTTTGATTTAGGTTCAAATAACATAAAACGCATAAAGAAGGTAACAATAAATGTTTAGGCATCTAAGTGTTCGCGCACATAGATGGCTTTTTATTAATCTCGATCAGGAGGAAACTAAACGTGTCTATTATAACAACAATCGAATTGGATCTATGTAAAAAAAAGGAAATTAAGGCTCGAATCGAAGAGTTGCAAGAGCATACTCGTAATGAATTTGCAACGATGGAACAGGTTGAAATACTCAATAAAGAAATTGAAGTACTAAAATCTCAAATATACTTTTCGGATCAAAAAAAGAACTTTGACGATAAATTGGAGTTAGCTTTTGATAAATTCGATCTCGATTTATCCCAATTTGATCGAGTGAAATTGAAATTCATCAAAAATGGGCTAATTGTAAAAAATGAAGTAACAATGCTTGCAGCCAAACCCTCAAGCGGAAAAAGTCTTGTAGCGATAGCCATGGCTAATATGGCCCTGAATGAAGATAAAGTCAATCGGGTAATTTATTTTGATTACGACAATGGTTTAGCTACGTTACGTGATCGAAATATTCATCATTTAATCAAGAAACATGGTCGTCGTCTACGCTATATTCATGAATCTCAGATGAATAAACAAGAGCTTGCATCATTATTGAAGCAATTGGAATCAACTGATCTGTATGATACATTTATTATCTTCGATAGCATAAAACACTTTCACAAGGGGGATCGCGATAAGAATAAAGATTCTTCCATCACCATGGAAATGCTTAAACGATTAAGACGCCAAGGTGCGACGATCCTCTTTCTTCATCATACCAACAAGCCCCAACGTGACGTTTTAGAGCTACAGTATGCAGGTTCAAGTGCATGGGAGGAAGATTCATCAAATGCGTTTGTTTTGCAAAACAATCCTTATAAAAAGACTTTTATTTTTACACCTTTCAAGTCTCGGATCGGCGATCTTAAGCCGATTGCCTTTAAATACATTGCTAATTTACATAAGCTTGAAGAGGTAGAGCTAAACTTGGCACAAGATACGGAAGACAAGGAAGTAATCCGAAATGAAATTATTGCCTATTTGATAAGTTGTGAATCACCACCAAACGCTACTTCGATTAAAAAACATCTAGCCACTGAATGTGGTTATACAAATAACGATAAAGTCAATATTGTACTTCAAGCAGGCAAGGGACGGTTTTGGAAAGCTACAAAACTCAAAGAGAAACATAATATGGATATCTTTGAATTAATTCCTAAAATACATACAGATAACTCAGATATGTCAGATATGCCTCAAAATACTAAAATAACAGGAGCAACAAATGCCTAAATTACTTACATTTCGCGAGATCGAACGTGTTTTTGGTTTGAAAAAAAACACCTTAACAAAAAAATATTATAAAGGGAAATTCATTCCATCAGTAAAAGTTGGAAATCGGAATTATTTTGAGGTATCGAAAATTGAAGAGTGGATAAAGACTAATTCGATAGACATGGCTTCATGATAGTTGAGTGGGGATAGAACCCCCTCAACTATCAACCCATTTTGCATTTGCATCAATTCGCCCATGTATTTTATCTAAATAAAATTGGTAAATTTCATCGGCTAATTTTGCATTTTGCGAAGCATAACGAGCAGTAATATTACTGCGTGTGTGACCCAATACTAAAGCCCTCAACTCTTCATTTACCCCACTATCACGGAGTATTGTACCGATAATATGCCGCAAATCGTGGATATGTAATTTATCTTTTATCTTTGCGATTTTTAAGACTTTATCCCAATGATTGCGTACGGTTGAACCATCCATTACTGTATCATTTTGACTTGGATGGATTAGCACTTTTTTATTTTCCAAGGTTTCAAGCATTTCAGGTCGCAAGACAAATGTAATGCGTGTGCCTGCCTTATTTTTATCCGGAATTACATGAAAAATCCCACGATTTAAATCGATATAATCCATAGTTAATGTCAAGACTTCACTCAATCTTCTACCGCTACCTAGCCAGACAAATATATCCCTGTATTTAGGTACTTCATAGTTCATCATCGCATCATAAAGTGATTTAGCCATTGGTATTGAAACAAGAACCTCTCGTTTATTATCAAGATCTCCTATATCAATGTCGGCAGGATTAAGTTCATTGATCTTATTTTGTTTATGAAAACGTTTGATTAGGGGAGAAAGAGCTTCAGTCACTTTTTTTGATGTTCTTTTACTTCTTGTCAGTTGAATTTGCTTTATTAAATCTTCAATATGCTTTTCTCGAATATCCACTAAACGCTTACGACTCAATGGAGTATCTTTAATCCACCTATTGTAAAATGATTTCATATCTTTAGCAGTAGATGGTTTCCAAGATTGTTTGGCATTGACTGTCGTTTCCTTGAAGGGAACATAATCCTTATCCCAATACTCTTCAAGCGTGATATTTAATTTTGCTTCTTCGTCCTCTTTTGCTCTTGTATCTTCATATGATTCAAATATTTTTGGAGTAATTATCTCTTCACGGAAATCATCACGCTGATTATTAACTTTATCAATAGCTCTTTTTAGGGTAATACCAGCTTCCTCAAAAGTAAATGTACGTTTAGAAGTAATTTTCTTTTCATTTTTTAGAACTGTAGTGCGCAAAATGAGTTTAAATGGTGGTTTGACTTTTCTAACATGCATATCTGTATCAATTACATCAATATCAAATATATTGGCATTATCTTCGAGATAGATTCCCTTGCACTTATACCCTTTGATATCTATTTTAATTAAGCGTTGAGCCATTATATTCCTTTCGGCATATTTGCTATACTCCAAGGGTACAACTTTGGGGTACAACTTTATAGGCATAAACATATCCAAATATACCTAAATAAGCAACTAAAACATTTATAATATAGCCTAAAACAAGCAAATAGGCATCATTAAGCATAGATATCATATCGGGCTCATAACCCGAAGGTCGTAGGTTCAAATCCTGCTTCCGCAACCAAACCTTCTTTTTACTTCAATCTTTCATCCATTTAAGCGCCAAGAATAATCACTAAATGAAATTTCACCACAATATCATGAAAAGCTACGTCCCGCAGGTAAAGTTCCTCTAGCATAAGAAGAATCATTGTTTATTTTAAGTCTCCACCAAAATCGCCCCATCATCCCTTTTGCATAATATATCTGTAGCTCATCATGCTCTCTAGCTATCCAGCCCCCGATTCTAACCATCATATTCTTGAAATCTTTTTCTCGATCTTTGTCATCTCTGAAAAGTGCATTATCCATTTTTATAGCTCGTTCATTTTCAGCTAAGTCCATAAACTCTGATTCTTTATCAAGAACCTCGTCAAACAGTTCTTTTAATATATCAGATGCATAGATGCTGTTTTTTATGTATATCTTCTTGAGTGCTAGAAAGTTATTATATGGCTCGTTTGACCCATATCTCATATTTTTCAGATAATATACATACAATGGGCTATATAGCTTCTCTATACGCTCTTTTAACTCAGCTTTATTACTATTGCGTACAAAGATATACAGATTAGTCCCAGTAACAAGTATTGCGCCGATGATAGCACCTATTCCTATAGCATTCAAATCCATTACAACTCCACCCTAAACGCTTTATTCAAAATAGATCCTTTCAACGCTTTGAGACTTTCCATCTTGTCATGCTGAACTCGTTTCAGCATCTCTGTTTTTCGGATACAGAGTCCAAATAGTCTACGACTTATTGTTGGATTGGAAGTGGCGCTTTTGAGTCTTCGAGATCATTGAGAAATTTTAAAAATAGTATCCAACTGATTTGTTCTGTATAGTACATAGCACCGCTAATACCGTCATCACGACGAAGTATGTCTGTTATTCTATTGATTTTTGATTCCAAATTAATCCTTTTTAAATATATTCAATTCATACAAATCATTAAATTTATTAGTTATTCTAGAAACAGCATTAAATGCTATTGTGTCGTCATCATAATTGTCAGATAATTTTTTATATATATTTAATTGAGAAAGTTCATATATTTTTTTTGGAGACAATGCTGTCGAGTATAAACGATTTGCTTGATTAGCAATAATTAAGTAATGTAGTAAAATTAGATATGACATTTTTAATCCAAAATATATATCTTTTTTTAATAAGTACAAGTCATTTTCTAAATTTACAACATTTATATTACTAATTACGATATCTCTTAAATTATCATATAATAAAATATATTTTTCAATTAATGGTATTTTGCTTATAAAATGAGCTAATGAGTCTGATTTTTCACATTTACTATTAAAAATATAAATATCATTTTTACAATCTAATACTTCTGCAATTGATTTTTCCATTTCTGTTAATATCATAATATATCTATCAAAATCATTTTTAGTTGATTGAATCTCTAACTCTTTTAATTGATTTGAATAAAGTATATTTTGTTCTTTAAATTGTTCCGTCTGATTTTCAAATTCCTTTCTCTGCAAACCAAATTCTTTGCTTTGTATGAAAATTCCATATGCTAACCATAAAAAAGCTAGTATGCTAAAATGACCAGATGTATAGTCCCCTAACACACCTTTTTCTTCTAATGTAATATTGCCATCCATATAAAAATTAGCATTGGGATATTCACTAATACTAAATCCAAATAGAAAAAAGAAGTAATGCACCAATACTATAAGTGTAATTCCAATAAATAAATTTCTCATCGATAAATCTCTTTCTGCAATTCTAAATATTCATGTCCCATTTGAAGTATCCAACCAAAATTGGATGCAACTTCTCGGATCGTCCACAATCCGCTCAAATCCACCAACTTACCGAGCTTATCATCATCTAACTCTTTCACACCGTCTTTACGGTATCGATCCAGTATGAATATGAAATTTCTCTACGAAATCGAAGTTTTCAATGGCAACAACTCGCTCATAACGGCTTTTGACATCCATATTGAACGAGTATCTGATTCAGAGAGTACCATTATCGATTCCACTGCTTAAGTTATAAGTAATCACTATTCTAGCCAAAATAATGTCAAAATCGTAAATATTTCAAAATAATGAATAACTATAGCTGTATAAAGCGTCAATTATAAGATGACATTTCTATTTTAAAAAGCGCAATCCAATATTATTTGTCGTTTAAGTTATGAATAACTCTGCTTGTACTATTCTATAAGTATCCCATTAATAAGAGAGAGTGCGGTATGACCAATCTAATTGCATTGCAACCCAATCGTCTTGTCCATTTTGAATCATTTGAAAAATATTTTGGAAATCGTATATTTAAAAACTTTCTCTTTTTTAGTTATATCGGGCTTTTTTTGACCGTTATCTATATTCCCTTTGACTACAATATACATGGAGCAACAAAGGAATTTTTATATATTCTTGGTGGTAGGCTGACAGCGGTATTTTTTGCTGTTATGGTTATTGTCTCCGTAATACATCCTTATTTTGAAAATCGACGTATTGAAGCAATCACAACATTTGGTACAATGGGATTTAGTGCCGTTGCTCTGACTTATCTCTTATTTGGGAATCCGGTACATTTCGTCGGATATTCATGGATGTTTTACTTGACAGCGACGATCATGCTGACTCCGATGGTTACTAAAAAAATCTATTTTATTATGGAGAGTTTTCAAGTTCTTTTCGTCCTCTCTGTCATGGTGTTGATAGGAAAAAGCGATGAAGATATTGTGACGTATATCTTTTTTGCTTTACCGCTTGCCGGTTATGTTTTCGCCGTTATTGTTTTGAATCGTCGAAACGGTATCGAGGCGTATCAAAACGCTTTTGAAAACCATATTCTCATGTCGCTTGACGGACTTTCAAATCTTCTCAACCGCCGTACATGGTATGAGATATCCAGACGTCATTGGAATGATGACAAAGGAATATCCTTTATTATGCTTGATATCGATCATTTTAAACGTGTAAACGATACCTATGGTCATGACTGCGGTGATCGTGTTATTGAGGCAATTTCTCGTGTTCTACTGGATGAAACAAGAGAACAGGATGTCGTAGGCAGGCTTGGGGGAGAAGAATTTGGGGTGATTTTACCTCAAGCCAATCTCGATGAAGCAAAAATAATTGCTGAGAGGATCAGAGGGAAGATAGAAGAAACTCCAATCATATATAATGGAAAAACGATTCGAGTGACGGCAAGTATCGGAGTTATTGAAAACGGTGCGTACATTAGCGACTTTAATACCCTTGTCACACTGGGAGATAAAAACCTCTACAATGCTAAAGAGCAAGGGCGCAATCGGATTTGCTATTAGAAAAGAAGCCTTTCATACTTTTAATGCGCTGTCTATTGAAAAGAGTAAAAATACCCTATCAAAAATAATATATTTATACGTCCCACGGCGCAGGTTTGCCGACGTTGGCGAATACGGGATTTTTAAAGGCGTATTTCAAATCCTCCGCGAGGTTGAGCAATCCGCCGTATCCGCCGTAGCTTGTCTTTTTTTCCTGATTGACGTCGATAAACGAGATTTTTTTCTTGATCGCGGTGTAGAGGCTTCGACCACCTGCTAGGAGGATGTGCGCACCCGTTGAATCGATGATCTTTCCTTGCTCAGAAGCCGGTTTGGTCATGAGTACACCGTTTTCTCCCAAATATTCCCGCGCTTTGTCGATGTCATCCTGCGTCGATTTAGCCACACTGGTTGCCACTACTTCGATGCCTAAATCCTGCAAGCCTGACGCAATCGACCATGCTTTGTTTCCACCTGTGTTGAGTACCGCTTTTTTCCCTGAGAACATTTCACGATAAGGGATAAGTGCCGTTTCAAGTTCTGCTTCGGCTTCGGCGATGACGACTTCAGCACGTGCCATGAGTTCAGGACATCCCAGTGCGGTGACGATTTCACGGATGGCGAACGTTGTATCGCGTTTACCGTAAAATGAGACTGAAATCCATGGGATACCGTATTGCTCTTGCATCTTGCGCGTGAGGGTGATGAGGGATTTGGCACATACGATGACATTGAGTTTTGCTCTGTGGGCGGTGCGAATGTCCCCTACTCGTCCATCCCCGCTCATGGAACTAAGAACTCGTAGTCCAATCTTTTCGAATATAGGAAGATATTGCCACATATCTCCCGTGACATTGTAATCCCCGATGAGATTTATATCATAGGGAGTGGTAAACTCAGGCTCTTTGGTACCGATAAGATGTTCCAGTACCGCTTCACCCGCGAGACGAGAACCTAGGTTCTTACTCCCCACAAATCCTGCGGCATGAACGGGGACAATGGGTACACCGTACTTTTCACTTCCCAATTTGCACGTCATGTCGATGTCATCCCCGACAAGCGCCGTCACACAGGTGGAATAAACGAAAATCGCTTCGGGTTTATAGTTTTCCATCACGTAATCTATCGATCCGGCAAGCCTTTTGTCCCCGCCAAAAATAACATCATTTGTCGTAATACCTGTCGTAAATCCCATTTGTGTATGATCGCGACCGGTATACGACGTTTTTGTCTCACGGGTCTCCCATGATGCGCCTAGACACGTTTGGGGACCGTGGACGAGATGTACCGCATCAGCATAGGGGAAAAGGGAGATTTGAGCGCCATCAAAAGCGCATCCGCCTGCAGCAAGTCCCGGTTTGGGCTTGTCACATCCCTCTCCCGGTTTTTTGTCTTTACTGTGAGAGCAGGCGCTCTCGTTCATAAGTTCTTTTATTTTTGCGCGGCTGACCATGGAAAACTCCTAGGGAGTGAATTACCGAGGTATATGCAAGATTCGTGCTTAATAGCGATACGTCAGTGTTAAACGTGCTGATCGAGGTTCACCCGGATGAACCATATGATCCGTCACGGATGTAGTTTCACTCGCTAATTTTGACTCATAATAATACTCGATGTCATACGTTTTACGGTCAAAGAGATTATAAATATCAACACTCACATCAATATTTTTCGTCAAATGTCGCCCTGCTTTTAGATTAACCAAAGTAGAGGGTTTCGAGCGCACCGAATTATCCTCCATAAGGGCACGACTTCCGAAATAACGCAGTCTCAATCCGCCAAAATACTCTTCATAATCAGTGATGGCGGCTCCTATCGATACCGTTTGCTCAATCGCTTCAGGGACATATTTTCCCCCTGAGGATGAGGGATCTTTATAGCGTGCACGCGAGATGGCGACATCAGCATCGAGGATAAACCAAGGTGTCGGAGTCCAGTAGTTCGCCCACTCTATCCCCATACGGCGTGATGGACCCGTAGGCTCCGTCCCTCCCGTGTCGCCAGCAAAAACAAGCTCTGAATCACTGTCCATCATCCACAATGCTACCGAGGATTCCAAATGATCCACCGCGCGTGTTCTTACCCCAAACTCGCCCCCTTTGGTTCGTACCAGTGGTGTTGCTGAATCAACGGCATGGGTTACACCACGGGCATCATTGCTGTGAAAGCCGTACCCACCATTAAGAAATAGTTCCGTATCTGCCCAAGGTGCAAAAATAAAACTTAGTTTCGGACTGGCGATTGCAGCGGTTTTGACAGCCGTATCCGCAGGATTGACATCACTCGTCACATCAAAACGATACAAATCACCACGAATGCCTGCAATCATACGGATACTGTCACTGAGAGTCAGTTCGTTTTGGTAATAAAGTGCCGCATTCGTTTCATTGATCTTATCAGAAGTAATCGTATTAAATCGAACACGATTTTGAGTATTATAAAGCCCAACACCACGGATAGCATCATGACGAAGTTGAAATCCATAAGACTGAACTGAGTTTATGCCTAGCATCGATCCTACCGATACATGTCCCAGACTTCCACCAAGGATAGTACGTGCATCTTTTTGTTCAAATTGATCTCCCTCTACTGGATGATCTAAATAGTACGTAAAGTTGGAAAACAAATCAAGCCCATAATCGATTACATAAGCATTTGCACTCGTTACCCCGTTTTTATCACGATGGGTATATTCTCCTGATAAACTGTATCGATGGGTATTTCCTCCGTCACTGGGATCAAGAGAACCGTATGTCCCGATGATACCGCTATCGATTGCGCGAAGTGGAACATGATTCGTTGCATCCCAATCTCCCTTATACGCCATCGCCGTAATCTTGTAGCTGTCACGACCTTCCTCTTTGGCATAGCTCACAACACCGTTTAGACGCTGGTACCCCTCTGGATGTTCCCAAGGACCGTCATTATGGAAATATTCAAGCGCATACAAAAGCTTCCCACCATTGAGATCAAAAGAGTTGGCATTGAGCACACGTTTTTGATTAAAACTGCCTACGGTTACACTCGCCTCTGCTTCTGGTAGACTATCAGCATAATGGATATGGGCACTCCCTGTCGAAGCAAAATCTCCCTCTGTCGCATAATATGGTCCTTTTTTGTACATCACACTCGAAATAAGTTCGGGAATCAAAAAATTGAGATCATTGTACCCTTGCCCATGAGCATGAGTAGGAAGATTGGTTGGCATACCCTCAATGGTTGTGAAAAAATCAGTCCCATGGTCAAGACTGAATCCACGTAAAAAATACTGATTGGCTTTACCGTCACCACTGTGCTGTGTGACAATGAGTCCTGGGACACTCTCTAGCACCTCAGCAGGTCGGAGTATCGGTCGGTTCGCTAACTGCCGTGCGGTCACGGTTCCCTCTGTTGCTGCATCGGTACTATATGAAGATTCAGCCTCACCTTTTACACTTATAGGCAGGAGTGTCACATCTTTAAGCGTCTGCTCTCCTCCTGCGTACAACGTAGAGGTTAAAATTAGTCCAATCATAACTCCGCTTAACATCGGATGTCTCATTTTTGCTCCTAAAATAGAACAGTATTATTTTTTTAGATTTAGTATTATCGTTATATAGTTTAAAGATAGCCTTAAATTGAATGGATATTCATTTACGCTTTGTAGTTATTCGTGTTGCAGATGAAATTTTGGATAAAATTGTAAAAATATTTCGATAGGATTTTTCAATGGCAAGCGACGCAATCATCCGTTTTAGTATCTCTCTTCCCGAAGATCTTTTAATATCATTGGACAATCAAATTATTAATCAGGGGTATGTTTCACGATCTGAATTTATGAGGGATCTCATTCGTGAACAATTGGTAGAAGATCGCTGGAACAGCAGTGACGAAACGGTAATCGGTGTACTAACACTCATTTATGATCATCATCAACGTGATCTTTTGCAAAAAATGACCGATTTACAACACGATAATGAGGCACAGATACTTTGTAATACCCATGTCCATATTGACCATCACAACTGCCTTGAGACAATCATGATAAAAGGGACACCCGCACAAGTCGAAGGGGTTGCAAGTAAAATCAGCGGGCTAAAAGGGATTAATTTTTCTAAGCTAACTAAAACTGCCTCTTTTTAATGATCATATTTAATACACCCCTCACCAACACGCATCGCGGTATTTTGCTTATGCTTGCCGCTTCTTTTTTGTTTGCCCTTACCATGCTCTTTGCCAAACTCCTCTCAGCGCACATGGGTCCCGTTGAAGTGACATTTTGGCGCAATGCGATAGGTCTGCTTGTAATAGTGGTTTTTATTGTACGTAAACCTATTCAGAATGTCGGTGGTCGTCCCTATACGCTGATCTTTCGAGGGATTATAGGAACGATTGCTCTGCTGACATTTTTCTATACCATCAGTGCTACTTCTCTCTCAAATGCCATCGTCTATGCCAAAACAGAACCCATTTTTACTGCAATTCTCGCATTCATTTTACTCGGTGAAAAACTGAGACTTCGTGCCGTATTCGCTATTATTATAGGATTTACAGGGGTAACATTATTGAGTGGGTTTCATATTGATTATTTGCATATTATGGGATTATTGACAGGATTTTTATCCGCACTTGCCTATACCAGCGTGAGAAGTCTTAAAGCCTATTATGATGAACGTACAGTTGTACTCTCCTTTATGTTCTTTGGGGTCATCATCCCATTAGGGCTTATGATCTATACAGAATTTTTTACATCAACGCTTTTTGCCTTTATTCTTAGTCCATTTGTCATCCCTAATGGCATCGACTGGATATGGATAGCACTAATGGGAGGAGCGGCGGCATTTGGACAGCTGTACATGACGCGAGCGTATTTTTATGCAAAAGCAGGATTAGTGAGCACCATCAGCTACAGTGTCGTGCTGTTTGCTTCACTTTTTGGAATATTATTAGGCGATGTATTGCCAACCCCGATGGTAATAGCAGGTGCTTTGTTGATTGTCGCAAGCGGTATACTTCTCTCACGAATCAAATAACTTACAGCTTGCCTTTAAACTTATCGGCAATACTATCTCCCAACTGATCGATGGGTCGTTCGCTTTTATCTGCCCATCCTGTGGGATGATCACTCTCTTTGGGATGGTTTTGCTCTACATCATTGACGACGGGTTCAGTTACCGCTTCTTCAACCGTAGCATTGGTTTCACCATCAGGTTCAGACGGTAAAGAATCGAGATAAAAGGCCTTAAATAAAATAAAAATAAAAATAAAAATAATCACATAAATAAAACGCTGCATCAATACTCCTATCGGTTAGTAAAAGAGTATGATAGCATTTATACTATTTTTTGTTCGTAAATACGTACTTCACGTTGGGGATAGGGAATGGTTAGATTGGCTTCACCCAGTGCTTTGTAAACTGCCAGATTAACGGCGTACTGTACTTTAAAAAAACTTCTCGTCGGAATCCAGTACCGCATCCCAATTTCAACTGCATTATCTCCAAATTTTTCTATCCCGATAATGGACTTATTCTCACTGGAAACATTGTCAAAATTATCGATGACATTTCGGATAATTTCAATCGCTTTTTCGATGTCATCGTCATAAGAAATACCTACGCGGGCTTCAACAATCCGATATTTAAACGAGTTGACGAGTACCTCTCCAATCATGTTTTTATTGGGAACGGTTATAAGTTCTTCATCTTCGGTTCGAAGGGTTGTATAGGCAAGTTTTATCTCTTCGACTTCCCCGTAAATTTTGTTCACCAAAATCGTATCCCCGATCTTGAAGGGACGACTGATAATCAGCGAAATTCCCGCTGCAAAGTTAGCAACACTTCCCTGTATCGCCAAACCTGCTGTCAAGAAAATCGCACCCACAGCAGCAATAAAAGGTGCGATTGAGATACCAAGCTTACCAATAGCGACGATAATCATCGCCCCTAAAATCAATATTCGTACTCCATTGGCAGCAAATCGGCTCAACGTCACATCAAAATCATGCTTAGTAAAAAATTTCAATAATAGATTGAAAATATACTTCGAGAGAAACCATCCGATAACAACGATGATGAGGGCACCAATGATTTGAAAACTGTAATTGGCTAAAAACTCTATCGCCTGATTGTAAAATTGTTGAACATAATGGAGTTCTTGATCCATGATACATCTCCCTAAATCTTTATCGTACTATTAAAAACGTATTATGCCGTATCTCTCGTTTAGTTAAAACGTCACTTTGAAATTCAAATAGTACGTCTGTCCCAATGGACCAAATTCGCTGTCGTTTTTTCCGCCGTAGAACATCGCTCCAATCCCCAATGTCATATCATCATCCAACGAATAACGAAATACAGGTCCTGTATAAAAACTTCCATCATCTGCACTTATGATGGTTGAGAGCGTCCCATAAAGAAGCGGATCAAACTGATACCCACAACTTAGCCCGAGATAATCACCCGCACGTACCAGATTACTCGAAGCGCCCGAGGCAGTTCCAAGTTGCAGTTCATGATCAAAGGTTCGTGACGTATGCAGCCACTCTCCGATGAGCATCAAGGAGTTTTCAAACGCATAATCAGCACCGATCAGTCCCTGAAAAAACTTTTTCTGAAGCAGTTTATCATCAAACCATCCCCCTTCCGAGCGCAGTTCAATCCCGCTGTTTAGTAACTCCCCTTCGAGTTCATAACCGATCATTGTTACATCGTCCGCACTGACGATATCGAGCGCCGCATCAGCAAATCCAAGATACCCTTTTACTCGTCCGGCATATTTGAAACTCTTGTCGGCTCTCTGGGCAGCGACGGCGGTAATTTGACTCAGACTGCTGGGAGAATACGAATAAGCCAGTGCAAATACTCCGTACATTTCATCGGGTTCGAGAGCGAGGGGATTTTTCGGATTAAACAAATCGGTGGGATTCCAAATACGCCCTACTCCCATACTCACCTTTTGCAGACCTATAGATACGCGTTGTTTCTCATCGGTATATCCTCCGTAAAGGCGGTAAAGCTGGGCATACATCTGCCCATCATGGTAATCATAGGTACCGCTTTGGGTAGAGAAAGGGGTGTCGGATCGGATCATGCTTGCTGATTTATAAGAGATACTGTTGATCATATCGTATCCCAAAATATTTTTGATGTCACCGATTGCCGTTGCAAACCAATTGCCTTCACGGAGATTTTCTGTGAGACGAAATCGGTTGATATTGTAAAGTTCCTGATTGCCCGTGCCATTAAGCGGCGAAGAGAGGGTAAAGTTGCTGTTTTCAAAGGTCGTCTCATACTCTACTGCATTGATACTTAACATCAAAAGAACTGCAACCAATATTTTTCTCATCATGACCGTAGAGTGTCCTCGATAATCTCACCGTCACGCAGAACAATCGAGCGGCGCGCTTTTGAAATCACCATCGGATCGTGCGAGGAGAAGATGATGGTCACTTTTTCCTCTTCATTCAACCGTCGCATCAGTTCCATCAACTTCTCACCGTTTGCAGTATCCAGATTCGCCGTCGGTTCATCGGCGAGGATAAGTTTGGGCTTGCTTGCCACTGCCCGTGCTACTGCGACACGCTGCTGCTGTCCGCCGCTTAAATGGTCGGGAAGTTTGTTCAAATAAGCATCAATATCAAGCTCACGTGCCACCTCCAATACCCGCGCGTCGCACTCGCTTTGTGACATCCCCATAAGACGCATCACATACTCAATGTTCTCTTTTACGCTCAAAACCGGAATCAGATTGTACGCCTGAAAGACAAATCCGATGTTCTCTCTGCGAAACAGCGCCAAATCGTTTTCACCAAGTGCCGTAATCACCGTCCCCTCCAGTTCTACCGTTCCCTCACTTGGAGTATCAAGCCCGCCAATGATATTAAGAAGTGTACTCTTGCCGCTTCCGCTTGGACCGGAGATGACGATAAACTCCTCTTTTCCGATGGAGAGATCGATCCCGTTTAGTGCATTGCTCTGGCTTTGGGAACCTTCATTGAATACTTTTTTCACATTGTGTACAGTTAAAAAATTCATGTTACAGTCTCACTAATGGATTGGATGGGGTTACGCTTTTTGAGAGTACGAATCGGAATGATCGTCGCCGCCAATGTCGCCACTAAAACGCTCAAAAAAGCACTGGTAAAATATTCTATCTTAAGAAGCGCGTGAATACTCGAATCCATCCCGAAAATCGCAAAGGCATCACTCAATCCGGAAAGATCAAGACCATACTGCTTGAAATACCACAACAAAGCTCCGCCTATGAGCGCCCCAACGATATATCCGCTCATCGTGATAACCAGTGATTCGTAGATAATGAGGCGTGCAATGTCACGAAATTGTGTTCCTATCGCCATCATAATCCCAAACTCCCGCACCCGCTCCAGTACCGATACGAGGACAACACCGAAAATACCCAACGTCGCAACGATAAAAATAAACGCGGAACTAATACGGCTATACGTCTGCATCATCGCTTCCCCCTCATGCAAAGAGGGATAGAGCTCTTTGTAGGTATAGACGGTGATATTTGTATCATCGAGTTTCGACGTAAGGGAGCGTTTTACCATCCCGTCGTTATCTTGATCATTGAGCAATACAGCGATCTCCGTTGCCCCAACGATGCCCGTGAGAGTATGTAGCCTGCCGATGTCCATCAGCAATCCGTTACTGTCAATCGCCATATTGTTCGTTTTTAGTATTCCCTCTACTTTCAAGGCGACGGAGACCACTTCATTGTGGGTATCTTGCATTGTGACAATCACCTTTTTACCGATATCGACCTTGAGTTTACGTGCTAAACGATAGCCGATGAGTGCTCCGCGCTGACGCTTGCCAAAACGGTATTCCCCTTTGATAATAAAATTTTCCAGCTGTGCATGTGATGCTTCGTCTTCCAAGTCGATTCCCGTAACATTGACCCCTTGCGAATAGCCGGCTGTGGCGATAAGACCGCGCTGACTTAAACGAGTCACATAACTACGAATCCCCTCTTGAGCGTCCAATACTTCCGTGATCTTCTGAGGCTTGGCTATATGGTACTTGATATTGTTATCTGAACGGAACTCTTTGTGCTGAATAGAAACGGTTCCACTCCCCGTTTTAATCGAGTTTTGGGTGATCTGCACCATCATCCCCTCGTACATCCCCTCCATCAGCAACAATCCGATCAGCGATATCGCAATCATAATGGAGATCAAAGCGGCGCGCCCTTTGCGGCGGACGATATGAAGAAGTGCCATTTTAAAATAAAGCATTTCGGTGTGACTAAACATAGCGTATCGCTTCGGTCGGAGTAAATCGGTTGATGATCATGATAGGATAAATCACTGTCAAAAGGTTCAGCAACAACATCACGAGCATCTCAAACATAATTTTCATAGGATTGTATTCAGTGGGAAACGTTGCTTCGGCGACCATGTTGTACTGTTTGGCATACTCCTCGGGATCG
Organism: Pseudomonadota bacterium; assembly: GCA_043797085.1. Lineage (GTDB taxonomy): Bacteria > Campylobacterota > Campylobacteria > Campylobacterales > Sulfurimonadaceae > Sulfuricurvum. The sequence goes on from JAZDQA010000003.1 coordinate 28,997, forward strand.
ACATCCGCCAAAGAGGCAAACGCAATGGGGTGTTTTTCATAATGGTAACTGGCATAACCTCCAGCTGTTCCACCAAGTCCGACGCTCAAAAATCCGAGGATCAGCGCTTCGATCAACAGCATCCCCATGACCTGAGCAGGAGTCGTACCGATAGCACGCAGGACTCCAATTTGACGGATGCGCGCATAGACAGAGAGAAAAGCGAATATCCCGATAACGAAAAAGATGACGATGAAAAATATCCCCAGTGTGATGTAGCCGAAAATCGTATCGATCTCCATTGCCAAAATTAAATCTTCAAGTATCGTCTTATAGTTTTTCACCTCCAGTTCTTCATCCAGAGCTTTTTGAACGTTGAGCGTTGCGCCATCGATTTGCTTCACATCGGCAGGATTCATGATGATATGCGTCGCAATGTTATGGCTTTGCATCACCCCATCAAAATAGCTCTTATTCACAAAACCTGAACCGTTATCAAACTCATAGAGCTTCGTTTTAAACAACCCCTTAACCACGAGATTGTCCGCAGCAAACGAATAATCTGCCCCAGTAGAGATAAATGAGAGAGTATCCCCAACGCCTACTTTGAGCCGCTTTGCCAATTCCACTCCCAAATAAAGAGCATTGGTATCTGACGCTGTCAAATACTTCCCCTCCACCAAAGAGCGTTTCAGCCGCGATACTTTGGCTTCATTTTCAGGCTCGATTGCGGTGAACATCCCCCCGATCGATTGTTCCTGTGTCGAGTAGAGAGCATACGATTCGAAACGTGCGGCAGAGGCATTGATCTCTTCTATCTTTTGCAACGAATTTTTCACTTTAGCAACATCAAAAATCAGATTATCGTAACTCGGATTATCTTCGAATTCCCGATTGGTTACCTGCATATACCCAGGATAGATCTCGACACTGGAGCGGATCAGCTGATTGTGACTGCCGTTGTTTAGAGCATTGGAAAAAATAAAAAGCGCCGTTGAAAAGGCACTGAGCAGCAAGGTGACAATAGAGCGTTTTTTATGGGTCAAAAGCTCCCGCACTGCCATCTTTAAAAGTATCATTGACTGTACCTGATCAGCGCATTTTTGGTAAAGCGTTCATCCTCGATCACAACGTCGAAATCAACCTCCTCCATTTTCACGACCGTCTTATTATTCTTTTTATTTTGCGGGATCAGGGTCATCACGGTTGGGAGATAATGGCTTCCATTCACCTTTACATCACTATAATAAAGGATACGCTGCTGCACCCCATCCTCATCATAATAAATCGCCCGCAACGGTACGAAATGTTCCTTTGCCACTTCCAGTACGATTTTCCCCCACACCACGGCAGCATCTTCTTTTGGGAGCAATGTCAGTGTGTATTTAGCCGTATCTTCAGACGTTATGCGTGCATGGTAATCATCTACAATCGAACTTTCCTTCGCCATATCATCGTTGGTAAAATCGCTTCCCATCCAGCTTTGCATCATCATAGAGCTTGGTATCTTGATCGTCTTTTCGATCTTTGGGACATACTGCCACATCGTCGTATCCACTTTCAAAAAAGTGATTCCACGGTCTTGTTTGGGATAGAGCACTTTGATAAAGCTTTTGTCATGCCCCCTATTCCAGCTCTCCATTTTCATCGTTCTCTCACCCCGCGCCGTCGTGACGGTCATCGTGATTTTAGAGTAACCGCTGTCGCTTTGGATATTATGTTCGACATTTTTGATAATCGCATCGGGGGTGATCGCCCAAAGGGAGACCGAAAAGAGGAGAAAGGAGAGTAATTTTTTCATTTGATTACCTTTTCTAACAAAACTGGATTCACCCAAGGGCACTTCGCCAGCCTTCGCGGGAATGACGGAATTAAATCACATCCACACCCTCTAAAGCACTCAACTCTTCAATCACCTTATTATCGACCCGTATCGCAGATTCGATAACAACATCACACAGTTTCGAGACGATAGTAAGCTTGATGCCTCTACGTCCGGGATGACGGCGGATCAGGGTGTAAAGTTTTTCGAGAACTTCGAGATTTTCGCTGAGACGGATACGCAGTTGCAGCGGTTCTTGGGGTGCTTCAACGATCTTTGTTTCCACTTTCTTTGCCTCTTTTTTTGCTTCAGAAAGGGTCATGATCTTCGTCACACCGATGCGGGTAAACATCTCAGTATGCGTCACTTTGACCTTAAATGCAATCGGTTCGTCCAAATCCATTTTTTCGAGTTGTTCAAGTTTATCGGAGAAAAGCATCATCTCGATATTGCCGTGGAAGTCCATGAGACTTACAAGCCCAAATGCTGACCCTTTTTTCGACATTTTTTTCGTGATTTCTTCTACTTTTCCGATAAATATGGCGTTAGACCCATCCGCGATATTTTCAACTTCTGATGATAACGTATAGCTTATCGCATCGATTTGCTCACGGAAATTGTCGAGAGGATGACCGGATACATAAAAGCCCAGCGTGTCTTTTTCAAAATCCAACAGTGTTTTGAGATCGTATTCCTCGAAATTCTTGAGATTCAGCTCGACGCTCATAACCTCTTCATCATCTCCAAAAAGGCTAAATTGTGCGTCTTTTTGCAATGATGAACTTTTTTTAGCTGCTTCAACCATCATTTCAACTTGCTCGATCAATGCACGTCGGGAATAACCAAAAGCATCAAATCCCCCTGCTTTGATGATGCACTCAATCACCCTTTTATTGACTTTTTGAGGTTCAATACGGTTAATAAAATCTTGAATGTCTTTGAATTCGCTCTTGGATCTGGCATCGAGAATGGACTCAACCGCCGCTTCTCCAACTCCTTTAATCGCCCCAAGACCAAAAAGAATCTGATCCTGACCGTCTTTATTGATGGCAGAAAATTCTAGCTGAGAATGGTTAATATTTGGAGCACCAAGAAAGATTTTCATTCGCTTGGCTTCATCGATGTATTTGACTACTTTGTCCGTATTGTCTTTTTCGCTAGTGAGCAATGCCGCCATAAACTCTTGCGGATAATAGGTTTTGAGCCATGCTGTTTGGAACGTGACCATCGCATACGCCGCTGAGTGCGATTTATTAAATCCGTATCCCGCAAATTTTTCGATCAGATCGAACAGTTCGGAGGCTTTTTTATAGTCCAAATTTTGTTTCGCCGCACCTTGGCTAAACTCATCATTGTAGGCAGAGAGGTCTTTTTTCTTACCCATCGCACGTCGGATAATATCCGAATATCCCAGACTAAAGCCCCCAATCGTTTGAACGATTTGCATGACCTGCTCTTGGTAAACGATAACTCCGTAGGTTGGTTTTAAAATCGTCTCCATCGCAGGAAACGTATAAGCAATCGCCTGCCGCCCGTGTTTACGCTCGATAAAATCGTCCAACATTCCTGATTCCATCGGTCCCGGTCGATAAAGTGCCAATACCGCAATCAAATCCTCAAAAACGCTGGGTTTAAGACGGCGATTAAGATCTTGCATCCCCGTGGATTCGATTTGAAACATCCCAACCGTATCACCGCCTTGAATGACCTCATAAACTTTAGGATCATTTTCATCGATAGCATGCCAATCGATCTCTTTGGCATAACGATGACGGATGAGCTTAATCGCGCTGTCGATAACATCCAGCGTTTTCAGTCCCAAAAAGTCAAACTTAATGAGGTCAATATCTTCGAGAAAGTTAAGTGAATACTGAGTAATGTAGTTTTCTTCACCAGAGGGCTTGTAAATCGGTGTTTTTTTCCACAACGGCTCATTCGAGATAACTACTCCTGCCGCGTGCATTCCTGCATTGCGTTTTAGACCTTCAAGTTTTTTTGCGAACTCCCAAACACGTGCTGCATTTGTATCACTTTCGACAAGCTCTTTAATCTTCGGTTCTTTTTGGAATGCACCATCCTCGGTTTTACCCCCTTTGGTTTTGCCGTTAAGGGTAATTCCTAACTCATCGGGAATCAGTTTTGCCAGCATATCGGCTTGCGAGAGAGGCATTTCCAATACGCGCGCAACGTCACGAATGACCCCTTTGGCTAACAGTGAACCGAAGGTAATGATTTGTGCGACTTGCTCACGACCGTATTTTTGTACCACATAATCGATAACTTCTCCACGGCGTGCTTGCATAAAGTCCATATCGATATCGGGCATCGATACCCGCTCAGGATTGAGAAAACGCTCGAAGAGCAGATCGTACTTCATCGGATCTATATCGGTAATTTCTAGGCTATACGCGACCAAACTCCCCGCTGCCGATCCACGCCCCGGTCCAACAGCAATTCCCATCCGTTTGGCTTCACGAACGAAATCCCAAACGATAAGCATGTATCCGGGAAATTTCATCTGATTGATGACCCCAATTTCAAATTCCAGTCGCGCTTTGTATTCCTCATGTTTTGCTACGGGAACGTGTATCAGTCTCTCATCCAAACCGATGCGGCAACGATGGATAAAATACTCAGAATCTTCCTCCATAACCAATCCCTCTTGGAGGGCATATTCAGTGGTAAATTTAAAATTCGGAGGAGTCGGATCTCCAAGTTTTAGCTCCAGTTGACACTTATCGACAATCTCTTGGGTGTTGTACAAGGCTTCGGGAATATCGGCAAAAAGACGTGCCATCTGCTCAGGGGATTTGATGTAGAACTCATGCACCGAGTGACGCATACGTTTAGGATCATCGTAGAGTTTATTCATACCGATACACATAAAGGCTTCGTGATATTGAGCATCACCCGCGTACGTATAGTGAGTGTCATTGGTCGCGATGAGTTTAATCCCCGTCTCTTGGGAAATGCGGATCACCTGCTCATCAATAAAAAGCTGATCGCTGATTCCATGACGCATGATTTCCATGTAAAAATCTTCCCCAAAGATCTCTTTATACTCCAACGCAATACGCTTCGCCTCATCATACCCAAGCGCACCATTTTTGATATTACGTTCATTGACGGTATTGAGATGCCAGTTGACTTCCCCCTGCAAGCACGCAGAGGTACAAATAATCCCCTCGAAATTTTCACGCAGGAGATTTTTATTGATACGCGGATAGTAATAAAATCCGTTGATATAAGCTTGTGAGGAGAGGTACATCAGATTTTTATACCCGATCTCATTTTTGGCAAACAAACAAACGTGAAACCGTTGTCGTACGCTTTTATCTCCCAGTTCTTCACCATTGTGAATGTACGCTTCCATCCCGATAATTGGCTTAAGCCCTGCACCCCTCATCTGTTGATAAAAATCAATAGCACCGAACATATTGCCATGATCGCTCATTGCAACCGACGTCATCCCAAGTTCTTTAACGCGGCTTGCAAGTGCCGAAATTTTGTTGGCACCATCGAGGAGAGAGTATTCAGTGTGGAGATGGAGGTGGGTAAAAGGGGGGATCGTACTCATAAAAAACCTTGGGAAAATATGAAGGGATTATAGTACGGAGAGGGTAAAGAGGAGCTTTGATTCCGTGCCATGACACGGAATAACGGAGTATTGTGGATTAAGAGTGTTTACCACTCTTTACCATGGCAATCATAACAACCGACCACTTGACCGGCTGCATACGTTTTTGTACTTCCTTCAACATTCAAGGTTCGTGCTGCCCATGTTTTAGAGAGGACACTTCCTTTATAATCAGCACCGTGACACGTGATACAGCTTGCAGTACCGCGTTCGGCAATATTATCATGAGCATTCACCGCAGCTTGACCCACGGCGTGCATACCATGAGGACCTCCTGTAAAGTTTGTAGGAACACTCGTGTGACACGTCGAACACTCAGCGATTGTTCCACTGTGCCCTTGCAATGCAATACTCTGGACGTTATCGTTAGCGTGTGAGCTTGGGTACTCTGCATGGGTCGCACCATGACAAGACTCACATTGCAAATTTCCATGCCCTTTACTGAATCGATAGAGTGATTTACCGCTCATTGGCGTATTAGCAGTGGTTGCAAATTTTGGATCAACCGTCGCACGCAATGTTCCAGGAGAAGAAAATACACTGTTATAGCGGGTAAAATTGCCCGAAGTTGTATTTTTATCATGACACTGCTGGCAATTGGGCTGATCCAACCATCCTGCACGTCCTGATTTACCCACATCGCTCATCGTACCGTGACAGCTTTGACAATCAATGGCGTTACTTCCATTTGCATTTTTTGCATTTCCCATCGTACCTCGAAGACATTTCGTCACAGAACCGGGATGACATTGGTAACACGAATCGCGATTCAAACTGCTATTCATTGTAGTCCCTGTCTTAGGGTCGATAACATTGGCGTGTTTAGAGTGCAATGCTTCTGTTAGAGGTTTGATTCCTGTTTTAAGCGGTGTACCCAAAGCATTCGATTGATGACACGATGCACACAAAATCGGTTGCCCAGCATTGGCAGTTGCTAGTAATGTCCCTTTTGTATACGTACTGCTCATATTCGCCGTGGCAATCGCATTTGGATGTTTATCATCATGCAGTTTTAAAATATTTTTCTTCCACTCTTTTTCTTTAATCGTATCGGTTTCCCATCCTGCGTTTGGTTTCGCAGCAGCAACACTGTTAGAAGCATGACAACTGACACAGCTCATTTCATCAGATACGGGAAGAACGACTTTTGTACTCGCCAAGATTATCCCTGCTGCATCTTTAGCAACGACTTTGACCATCGGATAATAATTTTTGGCACCATTATCATCATATGGCATCGTAGGGATTCCCTCTGCTTCCCACCAACTGTTAGTGCTGTTATACGTCATCGTTTGAGGAGTACTGCCTTGGGTTTTGTTACCCGTAAGTCCGGTATCAATCCCCAATGTAGCGGCAGCAGAACCAAAAAGTTTTCCAATATAGTCCCAAAAATTGGTTTTCACTCCACCATTTTTATCTTTATCGCTGGTTGTGTTAATCGAACCGGTCGCATCAGCAACTGCTTCATAGGTTAATGTTACACCGCTCGTAATGCTTTTACCGCTTGTCACATCTTTACTAATGAGATGAGCATGAAGATTGTTGTACGGAGGAAGAATACTGAATATTGAGTAATCTTGTCCATCAACACAGTGCATACCTAAATCATTCCATGCAACAAGGGTATATTTTCCGTTTCCTGTCGAAATGGGTGTTGTGGATGGTGGTGTATACCCTGAACTGCCATTGGAAGCAGAATTGGGATTAAAATTACTTTGTGCTTGCGTTGGTGTTACCGTAAAAGCAGGTTTGTTAATAATAGTAAACACGTCCGAATCCGTACTTGTTGAACTATTTAAATCAACACGCGTTGTGTGAGCTTTAATGTCATTACGTACCGTCAAATTAATATCGATACCATTAGCCGGATTTCCGTCACCATCCAACGTTTGAAGTGTTTGAAGAATACGAATAACGCGTGCATCATTCATATCCGTCGTATTAACAATATCTAAAGGGGTGATTTTCCCGTTTTTAGGTTTAGCTGACCCTAAATACAAATTTCCTATGTGAAACGTGATGGATTCACCCTCTTTGTAGATAAAGTTACCCTTGGAATCGGTGACTCCGACTTGGGTAGCACTTTCAAATTCCAGCCCTGATACCGGAGAATCGATAAAGGTTGCCGTAGATATACCCGTATTTGGGTCAACAGTTCCTCCGCTTCCCCCGCCGCATCCTGTAAGAATAAATGCAGTTAATACCGATGAAACCAGTCCGATTGCCTGACGCATAGTGACTCCTTTAATTAAACTTTATCCGTTATGGTAAACTACGTTTATGAAGATTTGATGAATGAAGGGGTTTTATGCACATATTGGTTATCGATGACAACGAGGAATTACTCTACGCACTTCAACAACTGCTCAAAGATGCTTTGTATCATGTCGATGTTGCGACTACACTCTCAGAGGGTAAAGTCAACATTGATGAAAAAAAATACGATTTGATTTTATTGGATTGGATGTTGCCTGATGGGACGGGGATTGAGTTGTTGACTCGATTGAGACAGGAAAAAATACGAACACCGATTTTACTTTTTTCTTCTAAAAAAGAGGTTGAAGACAAAGTTGAAGCTCTTGATGGGGGAGCGGATGATTATCTCGAAAAGCCTTTTTCAAATATCGAACTTTTGGCTCGTATTCGGGCATTATTACGTCGTGAAAGCAGTCAAAAGCAAACATTAATCGAAATCGGAAATCTTAGTATCGACTTTTCTTCTCGAAGTGTCTTGGTGAACAATGAACCTGCGAAGCTTTCTGCTAAAGAGTTTGAGTTATTGGAATTACTCATTCTTAATGCAAACACCGTATTGACACGTTATCAAATATCAGAACATTTGAGTCGCGACTTTGATCATCTTAGTGCGAGTAACATTGTCGATGCTCACATTAAAAATCTGCGTAAAAAGCTCAACGCGGATGAACTAATCCAAACCGTTAGAGGTGTAGGCTATATGATTACTTGCTAACTCGTATACGATCTAAAATGGAACAAAGCAATAGAGCCTTTCCCCTCACCCTCACTGCGGAGATATAGATCTCCTTGGAGCAATAATGCAATTCGTTTACTAATAGCAAGCCCCAAGCCACTCCCTTCCAAGCTGCTTTGATCTTTTGTGCGTACTTGATAAAAATCATCAAACAAGTCCGCCAGTGCCTCTTTTTTTATTCCGCGTCCACTGTCTTTTACCTCTAAAATAAAAAGATTTTCGTGATAATGCAGTTTCACGTCGATAAAACCATCATCCGTAAATTTAATCGCATTGGAGAGTAAATTGATAACAACTTGACTAAAAAGACGCGGATCACTCCTAAATTCTCCATCATACGGCTCAAACATCGTTCGAATTTTCAATCCTTTATCTTCCGCCAATGGAGAAATAAGATCCAGTGCATTTTCTATGATGGTAACCGGATTACAGAGGGCAAGATGAGGTTCCATCTTCCCCGATTCCGCTTTGGCTAAATCCAAAATATTATTAATAACACCTAAAAGATGATGAGCGGAATTTTCGATTTTTTCGAGAGTTTCGCACACAGGATTTGGAGTATTTGGCTGTGTTATCAAGTACTGCGTGAGGCTTAAAATAGAACCAAGCGGAGTCCGAAGTTCATGGGACATAGCCGATAAAAAAGAGGATTTTGCCTGTAATGCGGCCTGTGTTTTTCCCAGTAGTTCCAAACGCTTTATATTGACCAGCGTAGTAAACATAAGTGCATTAAACGAATGCGCCATAATACCGACTTCATCCAATCCTGTTTCAACAACTGTCTGCGAATAATCACCCGTTGTTGAGATCTTCATTGCCGTAGCAGAAAGTTCTTTTAGAGGCTTGACGATATGGTGAACAATGATCCAAACTAAAAATGCGATCAATAAAAGACCAATTCCGAATCCGATCAAAAAAATAGTTTGCAGATGATATAACAGTGCAAGCGTCTCGTTTTTTGGAATAGCAGAGTTCAGTTTCCACCCCTCTAAGACCCCTTTCAATATTATCGTATCATGCAAATACGCATTTTTATCAAGATTGGGGAAATCACTTTTATAATGACTTAAAAGAGAGGCTGCAGGTGTTAGCCATCGATAAGAATTTTTATCGCTTTTCAGTTGGAGTACAAAATTTTTCAGCGGATAGGATAGGACCAAATAACCTAAAAAATTATTGCTGTTAAATGATCCGTACACGGGTGCAAATAAATACAGATTTCCTTTAAGAAAAAAATGCGATTTACCATTTTTAGCTGCACTAACAAGAGTAGATGCTTCCGTAAAAACGGTATTAATCTGAATTAATTTGGAAGAAGAAGGAACGGTAAAATCCGATGCCACAACAAATAAAGAAATATTTTCACCTAAATCATCCGCTTTTTGTTCCAATAAACTGGTGATGCGTCTGTCCATATCCAGTACGATCACATCGTCCATGACTTCAAGATGGGACAGAAAAAGGATCTCTTTGTGTAATCTGTCTATGTGCGTTTTTAAATCGTTTGCTGCCAACGTAGAGTGAGAATGCAAAATATCCTGTTCTTTTTTAAGCATTAACTCTGACTCATACCCCCACAAGTACGAGAGTAACGCAATAATAATGAGCGTAATACCGCCAAATAATGCAAGAAAAAGCTTATAAACAATCGGTAAATTATTCCATCGGCGCGTCATAGGTTATTCTTTGGCTTTAAAAAGTATTTTAAGATGATATTTTAGAGCAATTTCTTCATCAACATACCCCACAGTATTGTCAACTTTGGACAAAAACTCAGCAATGCTTTCCTGACTTTTAAAGACTTTTGGAGTCCGATGTCCCAGATAATGAGCTTGCAGCCAGTATTGCGCCAAAGTATTTCGATCTTCTTCTAAAATATTTTGCTCGAATTGATTGCGCAGCGGATTATCAATCCCTAAATTCAAAGGTATGATTTTTTTGCCTCCCAATCGAAAACGTTTACCCAAATAAATTCCTCGTATCTCATCAACATTCATGGAATCAACACCAAAACTATTTCCGGAAACAACAACAAGCGTCTCTCCTTCAAGCTGAAGCAATCCCCCGCATATCAATAGGATTAAAAGTAACTTTCGCATCTTTATCACCTAAAAAAGAACCGACAAAGAAAAGAGCAAACGATTTAAATCACTCTCTTGATGGGCTTCATATTCCCCTTTTAGAGCGACATTGCTAAGCGGTCGATAGGTATACCCCAAGACCGTATTAGCATCATGAAACTGTGTCAAAGGTGCTTTTTCAACCTCTATACGAAGAATAGCTTCATGTTTATCTTTCACATGCCACACTCCCTGAGCGTACATATCGTAAGAGAGTTTTTGATCTTGCTTATCGTGCCGTACAATGGATTCAAAGAGAAAATCCCACTGCTTTTTTTCTATTTTAAGCGCACCAAGCAGATACATAGACTCATCTTCACTTAACTCATATCGAAAATATCCGCCTCCAAAACGCCACAACGTCTCTTTATTTCCTATATCAAACGCAACTGCATAATGTCGATCAATATTAAAATTATTGTATCCGACATCAAGATCAGGATTGTTTTGCAGTGTTGCTGAAATACGAGATACTAAACCGTTTAATTCTCGCGATTCATAGTGAGCACCCGTCGTTAATTTCGGAAAAAAGTCCTTGACAAAATTGGGACTGGAAGTGGTAGCGCGCAGTACATTAATAGGCATTTGATTCCAAAAACCGATGTCCGAATTAAATTTTCCAATGGTTATTTGCTCATTATCTCCAAAATAATAATCTCCATACAGTCGTTCAATGTGAAAGGTACTGCTGCTGCTCTCATGTGCATTGGCGCCGTATTCTTTTTTATATACGTCAGTAACTTCTAACTCTGCAAGAAAATCATACTGATCGAACTCGCCATACGCCAACAAAGCGATATCATCAATGTCAACAATTCTGGAATGTTTATTGACTTCATACATTGAAGAGATGTAACCGCTTAAAACGACAGGAGAATCTCCCTCTTGCAATCCATCCCCAAAGGTATACTCTTGCGCATATACCGCACTGCATGCCACTACCCACAAAAGTACTAATTTAGCAACATTATTCATATCGATATTATATACTGAATTTTTCATTGCTTTGACAAAAATTAATCCCTGAATAAACTATTCGCTTTGTAGAAGTTTAAAAGTTTGGGAAGATACAATACCAAAAATAACACAAGGAGATTAAATGCCAACAATTAACAAATACGTTGATATTGACACAGTAGAGAGAGAAGCTAAAAAAGATCTTATTGATCGCCACTCACCGTTCATCACGGTTGCAGGTGATGCTAAAAAAGGTGAAATGCTTGCAGTAAATGTAAGAATGGGTCAAGAATATACTCATCCGGATGATTTTGATCACTACATCGAAAGTATCACTCTTTTCAATGGTGAAACGAAATTGGCAATGGCTACATTCGTACCGGGAACACTTGGAAATGAAAAATCTCATGCTGAAGTAACATTCAACATTCGCCCAATGGGTAAAAAATTAACCCTTGTTGCACACGGTTACTGTACAAAACACGGTGTATGGGAATCAACTCCAGTTATCGTAGAAGTAGAAGAAGCTTCTCAATGCTGCGGCGGCGGACACTGTAGCTAAACACTCTTGATCCCTTTGCGGGTCAAGTACTTATCTCATCTATATCTTCCTCAAATCTTACCCTCACTCTAAAAATTATTTACTTTGTCTCGAAAGGTAGTTATAAACTCCCGTTCCGACGATGAGCAATGTCACTCCTATAATAAGATAAAACGCATTGATTATCTTACTATAATCATCTAATACAATTTTAAATACTGCCATCAAAGATTCGATGGAGAGGGCAATGATAATCGAGGTAAGAAATTTACCAAGGGTTTTACTCTGCATCTCGACACCATAATCGAGACTTTTAAACAAGACCTCATTTTCAATCATCGTTTTCGCTAAATCATAAATAGCAAGTCCTATCGTAATCGAAATAATCGACGTAAATATTTTATGCATCACTTCATTTTGGTTATGATGCATAAAAAGAATACCTCCGAAAATATAGGCACCATAAAGAATTAAAAATATAGACACTATTCCAAGTAACAATCCGCCAAGACCCATTACTATTTTATTAACCTTCTCTAGTGCACTATTGTACTCAATCAAACGAAGTTCTTCGAGCAGTTTAAGCATATCAAAATCAGCAACAAGATAACTATTATTTTCCTGTTTGACCACGGTAAGAGTTGGTCGCCCGCTCATGTGATGCAAGTAAGGGTTACTAACATGGATAGGTTCATCCACAAAGCTGACCCACTTAAAATAAAAAGATTTATCGGCTCCAACACGACCATCATCGTTCTCTTTTCGACCGTAACTAGGGGTGGATTGAGTAAAAGAAGATGAAACAGCGTAAATAACTTCTGCAGCTTTTTCAAATTCAAAGAACCGCTTCATATCATGTGAATTTAGTGAAATAGGATGAAAATTTTCCAAAATATTACGAAGATAAAATTGAGTACTATTTTTGTGTTCAGTATAGATACTTATAATCCGTTTCATTAGAAAACTCCTTAGAACAAGTATTCGATTTATGTTGTACACCCCTTTGAATTAAGATAGATATTGATATCTAAAATAATTCATTATTTTTTGGCAAAATTTAGAGATATAAGATTATGATTTTTATAAACCAAAGGAGGATACAATGAAATTTCAATTAATGAGCCTGCCTTATGCGCAGAGCGCACTCGAACCTCACCTCTCGTCTGAAACTCTCTCATATCATTATGGCAAACACCATGCGGGATATGTGAACAAGCTCAATACACTTATCGAAGAAACAGAGTTTATCGATAAATCGCTTGAGGATATTGTGAAATTCGCGAATGGCCCCATTTTCAACAATGCGGCACAAGTCTATAATCATGATTTTTATTGGCACGGACTCTCCCCTGACCCCACCAATATTTCACCCGATCTTTCCGAACAAATAGCACAGGATTTTGAAACGTTAGAGCTGTTTAAAGAGAAATTTCTAACCATTGCTTCCGGATTTTTCGGTTCGGGTTGGATTTGGCTGATTCTTACAGAAGATAAACATCTCGACATTCAAACGACGTCCAATGCAGACACCCCGATACGTCATGGACAAACACCTCTGCTTACTTGTGATGTGTGGGAACATGCCTATTACATCGACTATCGCAATGGACGACCGGACTATTTGGAGAATTGGTGGAAACTGATTAACTGGGAATTCGTATCGGACAACTTTCTACGTGCAAAGAACTCTTAAAGGAGTTCTTTATCTCTTTTTAACGCCCTTTTTCTTATACTCTCATTTATGAACTCTTACCAAAATCTTGCTTTACTCGAAAACCTTTATCGACTCAAATCACTGGGATTTAACTATGTCGATCCCATAAATCCCAACAAAGCTCAAGCCCAAACCTCATCCCTCCCGAATTCGTATGAAATGCTCAATACGACGATAAAAGGATGTCATCTGTGTGATTTGAGCAAGTCACGCACGCAGAGTATGAACGGCTTTGGCTGCACTCGTCCTCAAATTCTTTTTTTAGATGCTTTTGTCTCCAGTGCAGAGGACGAATCCAACACGTATTATGCCGGTCGTTCAGGTGTAATGCTTCGAGATATGATCGAAAAGGTGCTTGAGCTCACTGTCAATGATGTTTATATTACCCACGCTGTAAAATGCAAACCGTTTGGTTTTCAACAGCCCTCTCCCAGTGAATGCAGCAGCTGTTCTCCATTCTTACACAAACAGCTCGAGATTCTTGCTCCAAAACTTATTGTTACTTTGGGTGAAGAAGCATACCGTCTTTTAACCCATGACGAAAGCGACTATGAGCGTGTGCGCGGACAGCTCATCCCGTTTGGAAATATCTCCATTATTCCGATACATCATCCCACTTTTTTAGTTCGAAATCCCTCATTTAAAAAAGAGACCATGCGTGATTTACAAACCATCAAAGAAGCACTAAAATGAAAACTTTCCTGCTGATTTTAGTAATTTTTACTTCTTTATGGGGAGAATCGCTCAAAATCGCCCTTATGGTTTCTCCCTCAGTAGTGGGTCACTATAGTCAAGCCACCTATAATGTCACCCTCGCAACTCTCATGGCTTCACATTCTCCTTTTAAACTGACACTGTATGAAATGAACGATGAATCTGAAAAATCTATTGCTCAGGCAATGGAAAAAATAACCCATGACGATATGCAAGCCATCTTAGCCCCCTTGACGCTAAACGGCGCCAAAAATCTGGTTAAAACCCAAACCGACAAAGTTGTTTTTATCCCTACCGTACACAAACGTGATGTTGGATCTTGTGGAAGTAATGTTATCTTTGGCGCTATCGATTATCAAGCTCAAATCGAAGCATTAACCCCCTATATGACAAGCTCGATAGCCGTTTTTTACGATGAATCCCCCGTAGGTTTAAGTCTCAGCCGCGCAACCCAAACCATTGCATCCGATGCCAAAAAATCAACTGCATTGTATGCCATTGATACCCAAGGATCAAACATTGTAAAATATCTGGGTAAACCTACCGCTTTTTCCAAAAAAAGCATCATGATTCATCTTCCCATCGTCAAAACCTCTATGCTCGCAGCCCATTTAACCTTTACTGCAACACATGAGCACAATCTACTCTCCACCCAAATCAATTTTGATCCGACACTCATCACCCTGACCCAGTACAAAGACCGAAAAAATATGATTGTTGCCAATTCTATCATCGAGCAAGTCCCCTCGATTTATGAAATCAATGCCCTGATGAACAATGATCTCACATTTGATTGGATTAACTATACCACCAGTGTCGGAACCGATTATTTAATCTCGTATCTCAATGGCAGTGAACGCCTGTACAGCATGCGTCTTATCGATTCACAGGTCATTTATCCTGTTGAGCTGATGAGACCCAAAGAGTTTGGATTTGAACCCATGATGAGTAAATAATCTACTATGATAAAATCCATTGAAATTTTCAGTCATCTGTCTCCTGCACAACTCCAAAAGCTTGAAAATATTTCGCTTATTCGCCACTATGAAGCCGGTGAAATAATTTTTTATCAAGGAGATGCAAGTGAATATTTTCATTTTCTGCTCCAAGGTGATGTTTCGGTTTATAAATCCAACAACACCGAAACACTTGAAGTGCATCGTTTTCGCGCTCCGTCTATGATTGCAGAAGTGGCCACGCTTAAATCGCTCCCCTTTCCTGCCAGCGCAGAAGCATTGACTGCCTGTACGATTTTAAAAATAGCAAAAGTACCCTTCATAGATATCCTTCACAACGATGCTGGGCTTAGTATCGCCATGATGACTTCCCTTATGAATAAAATAGGGACTCTCGAACGGGCACTAGAACATCTTAGCGCACCCGATACAATGTCTAAAACGGTTCGTCTGATGATGGAGCAGCCACAGCTTTTTAGTGAGCTAAAAGGGACACAAATCGCTAAAAAACTCTCCATTACCCCCGAAACACTCTCTCGAAATCTCACAAAACTCAAAAAAGAGAAACTTATTGCCCATCAACCGCACAAGCATTTCGAAATTCTTAATAAAGTGGAACTTGAAAAATATATTTGAGACTTGAGGATAATAATTATTATTTAAGAGTCATGAGACTATACTCTTACTAATTACTTCAAAGGAGCTACAAATGGCAAAACGTGGAATATCAATCCTCAAAGGGATAGAAGCAAAAACCGTTGTTGATGTTCTAAATAAAGCATATTGTGATGAGTGGTTGGCATATTATCAATATTTTATCGAATCCAAAGTTGTCAAAGGGATTATGAAAGATGCTGTGATTGCGGAGCTTACATTACATGCCGCTGATGAACTTCGACACGCAACGATGATTTGCGGTCGTATTATTCAGCTGGGCGGGACTCCGATACTGCATCCGGGAGAGTGGCTTACGCATTCAAACTGCAGCTATGATGCTCCTACCAATCCCGATGTTCTCGCAATCTTGGATCAGGCGATTTCAGGTGAACAATGCGCTATTACTACCTATTCCAATCTTTTAGAACTCACCCGAGAAAAAGACATTGTAACCTATGATCTAGTATCACAAATTTTGGCAGATGAAGTCGAACATGAAGAGGATTTGCAATCACTATTTGATGATATAGAAGAATTTGTTGCGCAATTCAAACAATGAAAAAAATAGTATTTTTCCTCCTATTATCTGCCACTCTTTTGAGTGGTGCGGATATATTCAAACTGGTACAAACCATTGACCGAAACGATACGATAGAGTTTAAACGATTAGTACAAACCATAGAAGATGCCAATACCGCACGTTCAGATAATAACAAAACTATTCTGATGTATTCGTCATGGGTAGGTAATATTGATGCAGTCAAACATTTAGTAGATTTAGGGGCAAATGTCAATGCGCAAGACAGTTCCAACGCTACTGCATTGCATTTAGCCATTTGGAAGGATCACACAGACATTGCTCTGTATTTAATAGAACATGCTGCATCGGTATCCACTATGAGTATGGATGGTATGACCCCCGGTGACATTGCCATCCTTCGCTCCAACACCAAAGTAATCGAAGCAATCAATCAAGCAAAACCAAAACTTAAAAGTCTATTCTGAGAGCCCTGACAAAAAGGCTCTCTCTTCCTCTGGAATCAGCGCAATAATACCTTCATGCGACAAATGAACCAGCTGTATCTCCATCACAAAGAGTTTTTCTTCATCACGATAGACACTCTGAAGCAGCGTAAATGAAGCATTTTTAATACTTTTCAGAACCGTCTTAACTTCTAATAAATCCCCAAATTTTGCACTTTTAAGATAATCCGCCTCAATATGCTTCGCCACAAAATGACCGCCTGCCGTGATAGGAGAACGCCCCGCATCAAAAAAAATCTGACTGCGAGCACGCTCACAAAAATTGAGATAATTAGAGTGATAAACCACACCGCCGACGTCTGTGTCTTCGTAATAGACTCGTATCTGCATCATTTAGCCCCTATTTCTAGGGTTTTATCGTACATCGGATTATTGGCGGTGCCAGATTTGTACCAGATTTCCAAGAAATTCTCCCTCTTCTTTCGTAATGATTTATCTTTAAATCTTCTATACAATGGCATTGTACCAAGTTGTAAATTTTTACTGAGTCTAATGCATCCAATTTATATTAATCAGAATGAAATAAGGGATATCAATGTACCCTACTTTGTAATGTCTGAATAAAGGATGGAAATGTCGTATTTTGTATGGCTAATTTTTGCAGTAATAGCGTTTGTTATCGAAATGATACTGCCGACTTTTTTTGCACTGTTTGCCGGTATGGGGTTTTTAATTGCCGGTGCGGTCGCATTTTTCGCTCCTGAGGCACTTTTCTGGCAGTTGATTGTTGCCGCTGTTTTTATGATTATTGGTGCGATTGTTTTTAAAAACAAACACATTGCTGATAGCAATACTGTAGGTGTCGGGACACACAACGAGTTTGTCGGGATTTTGGGAAAAGCAATCAGCAACCTATCTCCCAATGAAGAAGGGGATGTTGAGCTGTATGAAAGTGTCGTTAGTAATCGTCATTGGAAAGCGCTTGCGCAAGATTTTGAGATTGAAGAGGGCAGTGAGATTGAAATCGTAGAAGTACGCGGCAATACACTGATTGTCAAAAAACACATTAAAGGATAAATATTATGGATGCAGGAATACTTTTTTCGTTAGTTTTAGTCGGCGGAGTTATTTATGCTCTTACTCGTATGGTGCGTATCGTCCCACAAGGTGAAGAGTGGGTCGTAGAGCGATTGGGAAAATACAATACAACCCTTCTTCCGGGTCTTCATTTACTGATCCCTTTTGTGGATATTGTCGCGTATAAAATCGTCACCAAAGAGCTGATTCAACAAACACGAGAACAAGAAGTGATTACCAAAGACAATGCGGTTGTTATCATCAGTGCCGTTGTTTTTTACCGCGTTACTGACCCAAGCAAAGCATCGTATTCGATCAGCGATTTTGAAAGTGCTGTAGGAAATATGACAACCACTACATTGCGTGCGGTAATCGGGGGGATGACCCTCAATGAATCCCTCTCACGACGAGATCAAATCAAAGCCGAAGTAGCCGAAAAAATTCGTGATTCATTAAGCGGTTGGGGATTGACGCTTGGTAACTTGGAAGTTCAAGACATCCGTCCAAGCCAAAACCTCCAAGAAGCCATGGAGCGGCAAGCAGCAGCAGATCGAGAACGAGAAGCGACTATCATGATCGCTGACGGAGAGAAAAAAGCAGCCATCGCAAAAGCAGAAGGTCAAAAAGAAGCAGCTGTTTTAGAAGCACAAGGGAGACTCGAAGCCTCCAAACTCGATGCTCAAGCCAAAGCAGAACTTGCCGATGGGGATCGTAAAGCGATGATTATTGTTAGCCAAGGATTAGCAGGCGGAGAAACGGCGCCACATTACCTACTAGCACAACGCTATATCGACAGTGTGCAAAACCTCAGTAAATCAGGTAATGCCAAAGTCGTCTTTATGCCCTCAGACTGGCAACAAAGCCTTGCTGGAGCGGTAGGATCATTGGGATATTTGGGAACCGCATTGGGTGATAAGAAATAGTTTAATGCTCATTGCCATGACCCTTATTGCCATGACCTCTATCTTCGTTACCGCCTTTTGATCCTTTATCCTCACGACGTTCTTCGCTATATTGTGGTCGATTATGTGATCGATTTTTTTCACCTCGGTAATGTTCATCAATTCGATTATAATGTTCTCCTCTACGTCGTCGATCAATGACTTCATCGGGGCTAATACGGTGATAATCGGAGAGAAAACGGACGTTTACGAGATCAACAATCTCAGAATCTCGTAAATGATGGTTTCTGCCATATCCATACGCTTTTCCATAAGGAGGTCGTGAATGTCTGTGAGTATTAACCACATAAAGAGTACGTGGGTCTAAACCAAGCCGCAGACTAATATCCCACCAACTTTTTCCGCGTAGACGGAGGTCGCTAATATATCGTGCATCTCTATGGGATTTACGCGCCAAGAAATAGACAACAGACATCTCCTCACGCGGTATTGAACGTTCGATCACCATTACTTCTTGTTGAGGAACACGGTAATAATCACCTATTGAGAGTGAAAAAGCGTTTACACCCCCATTTGAACCCGAAACTCCTATATCAAAATTGGCGGCAGAAAGTGAAGTACTTAAAATTCCTGTAATAAATGCTACATAAAGTGCTTTTTTCATATATATTCCTTTTATCAAGATTACACATTGTAACCTATAAAGTGTTGACCAATAGTAAACAGACGCATAGCTTGTATTAACCGATTGCAGTATACACTGTCACTTTATTTTACGAAGGATTTATATGACACAATTTTTTCTTTTAGCATTTGTAATTCTCATTTTTTATTGGATAAGCAGAGGCTATTCACGCAATGCACACACTTATTCTCGCAAGCAGTTTCAAGAGTTTGTATTAACGAAAGAGCATCTTGCCAAAAGCGAGCTAGGGCTTTTTGTCGCACTGGTTGCTAAAGTTGCCAAAGCGGATGGAAGAGTAGATGAACTGGAAGCGGAGCTCATCAGTAATATGTTCAACGACATCAGCAGTCTCTTTCCCGAACCTCTCTCAACGAAAGAATTGCTCAAAGAGATTTTTGATTATGAAAAACAAATCTCCATCAATCTCGATCAAGTAGCATCAGCACTTAATGAAGCACTTGCAAACGATGTCCATAAACGTTCACGGATGATGCAGTTTCTCGTCAATCTCTCTTATATCGACGGAGTTTTGAGTCACAGCGAAGAAGAAATGCTTCGAAAAATTGCAAAAGGACTTAACCTCAGTACCGATGAGCTGAATTCTATGTTGGAACAATTCGGATCACTTCACAGTCAAAGTATCAAAGAAAGTTCGATCGAGCAAGCCTATGCACTGCTAGGAATTACTTCCGAAACGCATACAGATGCTGTAAAAAAAGCATACAGAGCTAAAGTACGTGAATTTCATCCTGATATCATAAAATCGCAAGGAGCGTCAGACGAATATCTCAAAGAGGCAACAATAAAAGTACAAGAAATCAATGCTGCCTACGAGATGATTAAAAAAATACGAAAGATTGGGTGACTTATCCGATAATATTATTTTCTTAAGCTTACGCTCTGTGCTATACTTTCACTAAATGAAAGCAACAAGCACAACAACACCATTAAAAGCATCTTATTGTGTGTACATTCTGCGATGCAGTGATGATACGCTCTATACCGGAATTGCTTTGGATGTGGAAAAAAGGCTCTTAGAGCACAATAGCTCATCAAAAGGGGCTAAGTATACCCATTCTCGCCGTCCGGTTACTTTAGAGTATTCTGAGATATGTGTGAATAAAAGCACCGCACTTAAACGTGAAATGGGTATTAAAAAAATGAGTAGACTCCAGAAAAACATCTTAATAACCCAAAGTATTCCTAAGCCATGACCGTAAAACAAGACCAATTCATAACAATTGAAACTCCCAATGGAAGAACCTATGGTGAATGCACGCATGCAGAAGTTTTAAGCATCCGCATGATTAATGGGCAATTTGTCTCGACACTGCATATAAAAGACAAACCAAAACGGTTGTCACGAAAAGATGCATTACTCTATTACACACAAAAGCTTAAACAACAATGGACTACCATCCACGATCTCTAAGCTTTAGGGTACGATCTGTTGAGCTTTAAGATGTGCTTCTTGAGCACTTTCATTATCCCCTGCTTTTTTATAAATAATTGAGGCTCTATTAAAATAGTCTGCACTGTTTGCATTTTTAATATCCAACAGTTTTACCGCATTGTCAAAATCATTTTCGTTTGCAAAACACTCTGCTATGTCTATTGCATGCCCGCGTTGAGAATGTGTTTCGATACTGTAATAGGCGCCATATTTATAAATTTCTTTACGTGTGTCACCCGCTTGGTCATATTCCAAAGCTGCATTAGCACAATCAGCTTCGAGAAGGTATTTTTTGATACTGCTGATTTGTGATTCATAGTGCTTTTGAACTTCTTTCAATTTTCGCTTTTGCAGTTCAGACATGATTAAAAGAGTGATTAATATACCTATCGTCAATACAAGTATCAAATTCAGAAGGACCGACATTAGCTTCTTTGATTTTTTTATTGACGCTTTCTTGGTAGATTTTGCATCGTTAGCCGTCACGTCGCTCACTGTATCTATGACCGTAATTTTAGTTGCTTTTTCTCCATCGTGCTCAAAATTGACATCAGCACCAACACTAAGTTTTTCCGGATTTGTACAATCACCCATAAAAAAATGGTATTTATTTTCATTTTCATCTCTTAAAAATCCGCTTTTCATATCACGGTTATAATCTAATATTTTACCTTGCATAGTTCTCAAGTTCCTTTCTAATCGCGCTTTTGATTCGAATGTTTAATAGCATCATAAGGTATTATAGCCGTGTTTAAATATTTAGTGGCAGTATATTTCTACTTTTTGAATCGCTTCATCGATCGGATAACGATTTCGCCAAGAGACATATACTCTCCACTTGGTTCGATCTGCATCATCCATATCAACAATAACCGTATCAATATTCATCGCTTTTTCGACTTGAATAGTATTTGTAACGTAACGTGAAGTAAAAGTAAAATCGGGCAATACAAACGTTTCTAGCGGATTTTTTTCTGAGAGATTGATAAAATGCAACTTTGATCGAGCTAACAAATACCCTTGTACAATGAGATCAGGATGTGCGGATTGATTATATGCGTCATTATAATCATGAGGTAACAGAGGATGGTGATTTTCAAGCCACGCTTCATCGTATGTCCCTGCATGTCTAAATCGATAATATGATGT
Organism: Pseudomonadota bacterium; assembly: GCA_043797085.1. Classification (GTDB taxonomy): domain Bacteria; phylum Campylobacterota; class Campylobacteria; order Campylobacterales; family Sulfurimonadaceae; genus Sulfuricurvum. The sequence goes on from JAZDQA010000003.1 coordinate 51,336, forward strand.
TTTTTCAATGGCACCAAACCCTTGTGACAAATAGTGTTCATAAGGCTTATCGTGACGGATAAGCATATCAGCTGATTCGATGCGGGGTGCTTGAATTACCTTATCAGTATGTTCTTTATGCACCAATCCGCACCCTGCTCGATTATACTCATCATAAATGTGATCTTCTTGATGTTTCAATGTGGCTTTCCCACCAAATGCGTGGGTATATCGAATCGGTATGCTCTTGCATTCTTCCGGTTTATCTAGTCTCCAGCCTATAAATGCACGCCGCCAAAACCGCTCACCGTTTACACGCAATGTTTTTTTTAGGATCAGTTTATGGTACGGATCAAACACTTCAACAGCACAATCCCAACTGCGATGGGGAACACGTTCTGGTGCATAGGCACGTGCATTGATGATAATATCTGTGTTGGGTTTATACGAGACGTAGTCAGACGGATATCGTAACTCTTTTTCATCACCTTCTTTGATATAAATATCACTACCGAACAGTTCCCCCTGCTGGGAGTCAAGAGATAACTCCCACACACTATTCGTAGGATCGTTTTGTATCAGTTTAAATTTTACACGGCATAACGAACTCATATAGTTTTGATTTGATGCATCAGTATTTTCCCATGCCAGTGCAGGGAAAGGAGTATTATTCTTCAAACTCATATTAGTTGATATCTACCAATTTGCTTTTGATTTCGACGTGTTCATTTCCCACAATCGAGACTTTGTTCCCCTGCATCATGATCGTTCCGTCGCTATTAAGAATAATTGAGCTCGCTCCTACTTGGATTTCATACCGCTGTCCTACCATCGTGTATTTCATCGCTCCGACTTGCTCTGTACTGCTAATCCCCACCGTCTCATTCTTACTAGCGCCTACTGATACTTGATACCCTGCACCGATAGTCAGAGCTTTTGCAATATCAATCGTTTCGGTCTTGCTTTTGTTGACTCTCTCGGTTCGGTAGCCGTGGATGGTGACATCTTCGTTATTATCGACTGTCTCACTGCGGTCATGTTGGATATGTTCGGTTGCGTCATGGAGGACGAGGAGGCTGTAATCTTTTTGGGCTCTCATGTTGAACTGTTCATTGTTTTGAGCATCTTCG
>JAZDQA010000004.1:0-192418 GCA_043797085.1 Pseudomonadota bacterium
AGCTTGAAGAGACTCCATTGTGCTCGTTATAGAGTGTTTGAGTCCCCTCAATGATATAACGCCCTTCATCATCAATACTAAGAGTGGCATTGGTAAAGATAGAAGCTTGTTCTTCACAGGGAACTAAATAGAAACGTTCCCCTATTGGATTAACAAGTATGCTTTTATGGCTCTCATCAAGTGCGAGATCACAGTTGGTATGGTAAATTTTAGACATGGAAATATCCTCCTCTGATTGGGTCTTTTTTTTTAATATTTGGTGACAATGGTAAAAATCTGATCAAGATTTAGGATTGTTTGATAAAAAGAGACGATAGCTAATCACCACTCTTTATCAGGAAAAATTTGAGAACGTTCTCGGTTGCAACTGGTAAAAGTTTACAGTGTTTTAGAATTATGTGCAAGGGCATAAAGTGCAAATTTATTCCCTTGAAATGGGAATTTGAAGAAGGTTGTGTTTATTTTTAAAGTGAAAAAATGGAGGCTTTTTTTTCGCAAATGTCAAGAGGAGAAAGGGAGAGTTTTACTTTAGGTAAGTGATGCAAAACAGTTGTTTTCGTACACTCTCCTTATCAATAAAATTTAAATTGTAAAACCAATACAAGATACGATTTTGGTTCAATAAATTAATTAACATTTATCACATACTATGATGTTTTTTGATAGAATCAAATATAAATAGTGCTAAAAGCTGGTAAAACTAATGAATTGTATAGTTTAAATGGGATCATCGGATATTCTCTTTATTGATCTCGAAGTTGGCGTTCATACTTATAAAATAGATTTAGTAGGTGCGTGGCTTAATAATATTACCTATAATGGTAAAAGTGTCAATTATATACGAGAACTTTATTTCCAGTATAAGCCTCCGTATATTTGCGGTCATAACTTCATCAATCACGATAAAAAGTTTTTATTAGAAACTTCTTTCAACCCCATTTTTGATACCGCGAAGATAATTGATACTTTTTATGTATCAATGCTTGTTTATCCGGACAAGCTTTCCCATAAACTTTCTAAGCCGTACAAAACCGATGTACATATTCAAAATGATCCTTTTGGCGATTGTGTTGCAACAAAAGATCTTTTAGAATTGATGATCGAGAGGTTTCGAACCTATGGTCCCTCAATGCAATCGCTTTTGAGCTCTTTACTCAGAAAAAATCCCTATTATGAGGCTTTCTTCGAATATCTTAATGTAGAGCCTCAGTATATTGACGTATATGAATTTTTTAGCACAAAGATTAAATGTTCTAAACAACGTTTTTTAGAGCTTTTAGATGAGTCTCCAGCAGAGATGGGAATCATTCTGGTTTACCTAATGACAAAAAAGCGCACTTCACTCTCTTATGCTGTTCTTCAAACATTCCCCAAAACGGTTCAATTGCTCAAAGATCTGCTTTATAATCAAGAATCAATCGATTTAATTCAGTTTGCCAACGATGAGTTTGGTCTTCCGGGATTTAGAGAATTCGAAGCCAGAGACAGTGGAAGCGATCTCTTTAGCCATGAATTAGAAAACATCTCACAGCTCCATATTATTGAATCTGCTCTCAGAGGGGAATCTCTTTTAGCCATTTTGCCTACGGGTGGAGGGAAAACATTTGCCTTCCAGATGCCTGCACTGATTAAAGCTCAAGCCTATAAAGCACTTACTATTGTTATCTCTCCACTGCAAGCGTTGATGAAAAACCATGTTGAGAGTTTTCGAGAGAAGAATCAAAATTTCAAAGTTGCCGCTATTAGTGGTTATCTCAGCCCGATTGAGCGTCTTAACGCTATCGCAGAAGTAGAAAACGGCATTATCGATATTCTTTATTTAGCACCCGAGGCACTACGTTCCCACTCGATTTTCAATGCACTTAAAAAAAGAATTATTGAGCGGTTTGTTATCGACGAAGCACACTGTTTTTCCTCATGGGGGCATGACTTCCGGCACGATTACAAATACATCGCATCTTTTATCCGTGATCTGCAAACAAGCTCACCATTTCAAGGAATCATCCCGGTTTCATGTCTGACGGCAACGGCTAAGCCTGAAGTGCTCGATGATATCAAACGCTATTTTTCGGATAGACTGGATCTTACACTATCGGAGTATTTGGCTTCTGCTAAACGAACCAATTTACACTATAACGCAATCGAAGTCGCCGATGATAAAGATAAATATGAAACCCTTGTCAAAGAGATCAATCGAATCGGTAAAAAAGCAATTATTATCTATATTCCCCAAAATGCCCGCATGTGTAAAGATTTATGCGACAAACTTCTACAAGACACCCGAATTATTTCTATGGGGCTGGAAATTGAGCCATTTTATTCAAAAATAGACAGTGAGATTGATGATGGGAAGCGTCATGGACGGAATAAATCTGATATTTTGAATGACTTTATCGATGACAAGATTGATATTGTTATTGCTACCACAGCGTTTGGAATGGGAATAGATAAACCTAATATTGAAGCAGTCATCCACTATGAAACATCCGATTCACTTGAGTCATATTTACAAGAGTCAGGACGGGGAGGGCGATCAGATACAATTGATGCTGAGTGTATCGTACTCTATGCAAATAAAGATTTCGACAAACTCTTTAATCAACAAAACCGCTCAAAAATCGAATATGCAGAGATCAACCGTATTCTCAAAGAGATCAAAAAAGAGAAACGTAATCCTGCTATCCTCTCCACAAAACAAATTGCCGAAAAAGCGGGGATCGATACCGAAGATAGTTCCAAAGACTACGATGTAATGATTAAAACGGCACTTCTTGAACTCGAAGAAGCCGGAATCATTAAACGAGGACGTAACACTACTAAAATTTATGCTACCTCGGTCAAAAAAGAGGAAAACACCAGCGCTATGGAGTATGTCCATAAAGTACTTGATCCGGATAAAGAGATTTTAGAGTTATATGATGAGATGATCAGGATTATGAGTGTCATCATAGGGCGTAGTAAGCTCGATCCTATTGAAGTGGATGATTTATCCGAACACTCCGGTGTTAAACGAAGCGATGTCCATAAAGTTCTCTACGCACTAGCAGAGTACGAACTTATCGCTATGGAAAACGATATTAGCGCACACATTACCAAAGGGGTTAAAAAAGAGCTGGAAGCTCATTTTGCATTTGAGAATAAACTCGTGGAATTTTTTAAATCTTTACCAGACTATCAAAGAGAGTTTCATTTACGGGACGTTAATGATATGTTGGGTGAAAAGACAAACCATATCCGTTTGTCCAAAAAAATTATACAAAGTTTTACTCATCTAGCAGCATTGGCAAAGAAAAAGTTCAAAGTCAAATTCAAAAAAGATTTTTGTCTCATTCTTGAAAAAGGGGATATGACTAAAATCGCAGAGTTGATTGCAATACGACAAAAGATTGCACGAGGAATCGTCGATACACTTCTGGAAAAACACAGTGGTAATAACGATGAAATCGAGTTTTCCTCAACAGAGCTCAAAAAAACAATCAGTGAAGTTTCTAAAATGAGTATCGAAGGGTTTCATCACACTCTCGTTTATATGCATGACACTCTAAAAGAGTTCAAACTTCGTCGTGGAAGGCTGATCTATTATCAGGCGTTTGCTATCGAAAAAACTGGACGGATGAGTGAAGCAAAACCTTATCAAAAAATGAGGGATTATAATAATAGCTTGAAGCTTTATTATGAGCGAAAAACTGAAGCAATCCATATTCTCATGGCATTTTTCAAAAAGCTTCTAAAAGAGGGATGGGAGAGATGCGTTAAATTTGTTAGTGACTATTTCTCGATGGAATATAACGCTTTTAAAAAGCTTTATAAGTTTGATGAGAAGATGATCAAGCTTCCTCTAACTGAAGAGCGCTATCGAGAAATTATTGCAAATCTCAATGAAGAACAATCCAAAGTTTTTGAAGATAAAACCAATCGAGCTGTGATGGTACTTGCAGGTCCAGGAAGTGGTAAAACAAAAACACTTGTTCATAAAATAGCTTCACTTATTACATTGGAGAATCATAAACCGGATCATTTCCTCATGCTCACCCACGGCAGGGCAGCAGCCAATGAGTTTCGTACACGGCTATACAATCTAATCGGCGGGTTGGCATATGAAGTAGATATTATGACTTTTCATTCGTATGCTTTGCAGCTGATAGGGAAAAAAATATCGGATGAAAATCAGCTCTCCAATGCTATTTCTCTTGCAACTGAGGGGATAGCACGAGGAGAAATTGAGATACCGTTTAAGACGATGTTGATTCTTGATGAGTATCAGGATGTGAGTTTAAAAACATACCGATTCATAACGATGATCTTCAAAAAAATGGAAGCGAACAAACGGATTATTGCAGTAGGAGATGATGATCAGTGCATCAACAATTTCGATGGCGATGATTGTGCAGATGTGACCTTTATGAAAGCGTTCGAGACAGAATTTAATGATAGTGCATCAGTAGAAGAAGAGGATGAAACTTCCGGTAATTTTGCACGCTATTCTCTACTAAATAACTACCGAAGCAAGCACAATATCGTAACCTTTGCCAACACATTTGCTCGAACCATTCCCAATCGTCTTAAGCAGGATGATTTAATCGCAAATGATACGGGAAATGGATATATTCAGATCGTAAATTATTCTCAGAACACTTCTATGATTGCAAATATAGCCAAAGCTATAGAAAACGATCCCTCTGAAAATATCGCGGTACTATGCCGAACAAACAATGCTGTTTTGACCCTTTATTCTATTCTCAAAGCCAAAGAGATCAATGTTAAATACATTACCTCTAAAGACGGTTTTAGATTGGGTCAGCTTGTGGAGTTACAGGATTTTTTAGAACAGTGGAAAAAGTCATCGTATGTTGAAGCGGAAGATTGGATAAAACTACGCTATTCATCATCAGCAAATTATCCACTTGCGCAAAAAGTGATTGAGCGGTTCATTAATGAAAATAATACGGAAAGCTTGGTACCTGAGTATTTAGCAGCGGCATTTGAAGAGTATCTCTATGATATTGAGTTTGACGAATTTGAGTTTACCAAGGCAAAAGTGATTGTTTCTACGATGCACAAAGCAAAAGGGAAAGAGTTTGATAGTGTCTATGTAATGGTTGAAAACAACTTCATTCAGGATGACTATCAGCGTAGACTTTTGTATGTTGCCATAACTCGCGCCAAAGAAAACCTCTACATTCACACACAAGATCGATGCTTCAAACCAATGGAGCCTTTAGCTAACGAAGTTGTATCGGTGACGCAAATGGATGCTGAACCAGATAGCATCATTTTTACGATGGGATTGGGAGATCTGGCTCTTGCCAGTGACGCTGCTGCAAAAGGGATCAAATTATCCAATCCACAAGCTGGGGAAATGGTACGAATAGAGAAAGTAATGAATGAAGATGGATCGATTTGGTTCAAACTCTCAAAAGATAGCAGAACAATATGCGTTCTTTCTAAACCTGATGGTGGAAAAAATCGCTTGAGTGATAAAATCCTCCAAAAAGAGTTGGAGGGTTATAGTCTTAGCCCAGATGTGACAATCGAATACATTGTCCGATGGAAAGAGACAATGGGTGACGAACGATATGATCAGGTTTTATGCAAGGTGTCAATGCAAAAGTCGTGATCTTCGTTACAGTGCCATCAACGTTTGATACTCTTTAAGCGCATAATCGTCAGTCATTCCGCTGATATAATCAAGCAGGAGTCGGCAGCGATAATACCACTCCAACATTAGTCTTTCCTTATCGGTATATTCTTCCTTGATGGCTTCGACACTGACAGAATAGGCAACAATGTGTTTTTGAGATAAACGACGAAAAAACTTGGAAGCCAGCCCATAATCGATTTGCTCATCTTTGAGTAATTTAGCCATATCATCAAATGGAACTTCGAGAATCGGTTTATAGAGGTTGAGGAGTCCTGATAGTATCGTATGCCCTTTGAGCTCTAGTGTCTCGACTTCGCGGTTATGGTAGATATGTTTCGTTGAGATATTTTGGAGGATTTTGAGAGCAATAAAATATTTGCTTTTTTTGTCAAATTCGAGAAGAGGATAATTGAATGTCCCATTAAAAATCGCTTCGTGGTTATCGATATAAACCTTAGTGACTTGAGCAACCAATTTCCCGATTAAAGCAGCGCGGATGGAGACGAGGAACATATTGAAACGGTATGGCTTCTCTTCACTCTTTTGTGCTTTGTCGTACGCTCCTTGTACTAAATCAACGAGATAGGTTTCCTCGGTTCCGTACTTTTCATTCACCTTTGGCGATTCCGCCATAATCAGAGCGTAGATTTTGTCTAACGTAAGGATCTTTTTATCGACGGCATCTTCGAGATCGGCGGTAAGGTACGAGATATCATCCGCTGCTTCCATGACATAAGTGATCGGAAAGCGTGTGCCTTTAGACATTTCAAGAGCTTGGCATACCGTCTCGACAAACTCTTTTTCGGAATAGTAGTATCCCGGTTTCTTTTGGAGATAGGAGAGAGTGTCTGATATGTCCGGTTTGCTCTCGAAAGCTCCACGTGTGTATTTGAGGATTGCCGCTGTCTGGGTGTAGGATAAGTTGAGGCGTTGAAGTTTATGCACGATACGGATCGCCTGCGCATTGCCGTCGAAATTACTCAGGTCTTTGATGAGCATATCTCGAAACGGATGTACTGCTTCAGACATATTGGGATAGAGGGCATTTAAAATTGTGGGAGCCTCTTTTGCCATCCATGCATTGATTGATTCTTCAGCTGAGTGACCAAAAGGAGGATTGCCAATATCGTGTAACAGACTTGCCATCTCGGCAGTGGAAACGAAAGCATTGTCCATCTCTTCCAATCCAAATGTTTCAGTTAGGTCTTGTTTTTTGATTTCGGAAAGGATACTTTTAGCGATATACCGGCTCGTCTGCTGTACTTCGAGTGAATGTGTTAGACGGCTACGGACTGCTGCATTGAGTTCGAGGGCGAATACCTGTGTTCTTTTTTGGAGCCGACGCAGAGCTGGGGCGGAGATGATACGACCACGGTCGCTCTCAACCGAACCATCAATATTAGGAATCTCATTCATCGCTCTGTGAATCGTCAGCTTTTTACGATAATCAATCATTTAGTACCTTTCTGAGTTTTTGATGCACTCTGACCATCGCCAGTGTATCGAGTTTGCAGTATTCTAGGAGAGCATGGCGGATACGCTCTTGCTCTACCTCTTCCATCGTTGCAAGCTTGGCGTAGGCGTTCATCGCTTCACCGCCGTTTTGGACTCCGTCGAGCTCTTTATAGGCTTGTGCCATCTCTGGGACGAGGGCAGGGAGGACGTATTTGATCGAATAGCTTCCGTTCATGGATGGGGTGACGTAATGCCCCTTTTGAAACGGCACCATCAGATCACGGATATTGGGGATGATGCTTTTGAGGCGTTCGCTGAGATCGGGGAAGCTAAGGGCTAGTTTTTCAATCACTCCTTTCTCGAAGCTCATGTTATACGCCAGTACCGTGACGTTGTCGGGGATATCATTGATCAGCTGTTGCGCCAATGCGTAGCGCGGATCGGCTCCTGCGGGTGCCAGAAACTCCCGATGCTCCAGCTCCCCGTTCGCGTGCTCGATATGGAGCGAATACTGAAACGGTATTTGCTGATAGGGGCTGATCCCGTTCCATTGTGGAACCGCCTGTTGAAACGTCTCGAAATCGAGATGGTAGATCGGATAGGTGAGGGTGGAGAGAAACTCACGGATTGCGTCACTGTCGATGTAGGTACGCTGGCTTTTCCAGTTATCGACTTTTTGCTGTTGGATGGCGGTCATTTTGTAGCTATCGGGAATATCCTCGATACGAACGATCCCTTGATTGTACAGTTCGATCTGATTCTTGCTCCCGAGGTTAAAGATATTAAAGACGGAGTAATCGGGGATGATTCGCTGTACTTTCCAGCAGTAGTGCATCGCGTCGCACTCATAGGGGTTTTTGCAGTGCTTGCCGATCTCAATGGCGGGTTCGTTCTCTCTATCTGCGAGATATGTTTCAAACTCGGCCAGTTTGGCAGGGACACCGCTCATCAGCGCATCTACTGCACCGCTCACATCGGCGACGGTAAAGAGGGCGCTTAGATCGAGTTCATCGCCCCGAACGTAGGAGGTGTCGATATGGACGACATAGCAGTTGGTGACGGTATGCCCGAGGCTCTCGATGACATAGCGCTGTATCGAGACATCGCGCAGATAGATCTCCTTGACCTCCGAGGAGCTTTTAACCTCGTATATCTCTACACCATTGGGAGTAACGCGGAGGACATCGACCATCACGACGATCCCCTCATGGATAAACGTTGCTTCATAGATATACTCTAACCCCTCATCCATCCGCTCTCGTGTCAGCTCCGCCATCCCTGTGAAGTTTTTCTCCATATAGGGGATTTCACGACCGTTTGGGAAGAGGGCGCATGCCAGATCGCCGACGATATTTCCTGTCTCGAATCGTGCGAGGGCGGTGGCATCGGGTGGAGTCAGCACCTCTGGGCTTTGTTTTTTCAGCCAGAGGGATTTCGGGCACTGGATTCCGCGGGTGTAGAGGGATTTGGAGAGAAGCATAATAAAAATTTATCCTATAATTTCACATCTATTGAATGTATCAATAATAAAATTTTGATCATTTTCTGCATTTTCTAAAATAATCGAACAAAACGGTATATTATTATAGTAATCGATAAAATTATAAAAACCTTCTAGTCTCTCAATAAAACCTTCAATAGTCATTTCAGCAATTACTATTTTTATATAACCTTCATTTTCATCAATATATATTTTTAACTTTTGATCAGGGTCTATTGTTTCAAAAATGGGTGTTGGTATATGGTTCATTAGTATATTTTCAATGTCGATAATATTTTGTGTTAAATTCAAAATCTCTATTATTTGTGTTTTTGTATTCAAGTAGTCATTAAATTTTAAATATTTTTTCCCAATAATATAATTTTCTTCATTTGCACCAATAAACATATAGTCATTTCCAATATTACTTTGAAGAATGAATTTTTTGTTATCTATAGATAATTCTAAGATATTACCTATAGCTTTAACCGTAAAAGAAATAGTTTTTTTATTTCCTATGTCAATTATAATGACTTCATTGTTAATATGTTTTTGATATAGATTGTAAAACCAATTATTAAAATGAATTAATCCATCCTCATATTTTCCATTTTCAAAGAAGCACATTGCTAAGCCATATAATGCAGTTGTATTGATTGGATTTAATTTTAATGCTTCTTTGAAAAGTTGTTTTGCTTTTGCATATTTACCTAAAAATCTTTCTACTTCACCCTTCTGACTTAGTGCTTGTTCCATATTTTTATCTAGTGCGAGAGCTTTATCAAGATTTCTGAGTACATCATTATTTAAAGGATTTAAAATATATTGACAAATAGCTAAGTTTAAATAACTATTTTCAAAATGATCATTTTTTTCAATAGAGAGATTGAAATAATTTATTGCATTTTCTAAATCGTGTAAAAACATATAGGACACAGCTATATTATAGAGAATCTTATCATCCAATTCGTGAGTATTTATTTTCATAAATACCGAAATAGCTTCCTCATATTTATGAAGTTTTCCTAAGCATATGCCATAGATCATTAAAAATTTTGTTGTATTGTTATATTTTTTACAAATTTCAATTGCTTCCTGATATTCATTCAATTGAACGTATATGGCAGAAATTTTATACTCTAAAGCTTCTGTTTGATCGTTTTGGTTTTCTACTTCTAAAATCTTTTTATATTTGATCAAGGCTTCTGGAAATTCTTGGTTTTGAATGCATTTTTCTGCTTCATAAATTTCAATAGTATGGTTCGGACATAGTTCTAAAATTTTATTTAACTCTATTAGCAGTTCTTTATTCGTATAAAAATCAAGTACTTTTTCTATATGGATTAATTTTAATAATCTATCTAAAACATTTCTATTTAATAATCTACTGGTCTTTTCTGAATTGCTGGATTTTTTTGATACATCAAAATAAATAGAGCAAAAAAGTTGTTCCAGATTTGTTGTTCTGTCATATATTAATTTCTCCGATTTGAGTAATTCAGCTATTTCATGTTCAAGATTTTCAATATCTTCTTTTGGATCTGATACTTGTGAGATATCAAATCTTATTTTTTTCAAGAATTCTATAAAATCGTCTTTTTCTAGATCATCTTTGAAAGTAAACAATTTACTTTTAATCTCTTTCGTTTTATGTTCTTTTGATTTTTTATCTTTTATGGTGTCAAGCCCCTTTTCTAATCGTTTTGTTGCATAAGTAATAAGATTGTTTTTAATAATTAAAATGATATTGTCTGGAATTTCATATATACCCTTTTGACGGTTCTCATACCACTTTCTTAATTCCTTACCTGCTATTGGTTTAAAATCAGAGTTTGTGATAAAATAAAATTCATCAACATCGTATTGGCGATTTAAGTTATAGAAATTTAATATAGATGAAATGAAATGTTCATCATTGATTCCAAGTTTGTCTGAATAGCTTTTTACTTGATGAAATGTATATTTTTGTGTATTTTGATCGTGTTCTCCAATGTCATCTTCCCATTCACAATAAATATCTATATCATTGTCACAGATAAAATTATTTATCCATAGTTTCATCGTTTTTAAATACTGATAATGGAATCCTCGATTTGTAGCTATTGCATCTGTGTTTTCTTTGAATATATGAAGTTCTTTATTTGACATAATTATTTCTCTTTAACGATATTTTTTGTTTCAGACCGTGCGAGTGCTGTCGCATCGGGAATAGGGATTTAGAGAAGGTTATATTATTCTCAATAGTTTAAATTTGCTTGAGGTTCTTTATGAGCTAATACGAGGCTCTAAAATAGAGTTCGCATTTAACGCTCTTAACTTCTCTATACCTTTGAGTATCTATAAGTGCCTTTAATTGCAGATGCTAAATACCCACCAACTGAAGCTGCATGTTCTAATTCATTAAATATTCTCTCTGGAACATCAAAATATTGGTATGTTCCACCGTTTTTGAACTCAACTTGCAATGTTGAACTCTCTGCATCATAACCAATTGCTTGAATATTACTTGAATCTACATGTTTCATTTCCATTATTTGTTCCTTATCATTTTATTTTATCTATCCTAGGGTTTTGAGCCCGCCATGTTTCAATTAATTCTTCATAATGGGGATTATCCTCCATTTTGATGCCCCAACCACCAGGATTTTGTGAATCTTCTAAAGATATTTCATCATAGATTATAGGGTCTTGACTATCTGGTCTTCTATTTTTTGGTGGTGCTTCTATTGTAGTTCTCATTGGCAATTTAACTGCTTCACCCAAAATAATGGCTTCCCCCGTTCTTAAAATAGGTAGCATACCAGTTAGTCCATCTAAATTATCAGATAATGCAGATGTTATGTGATTTCTATCTGAGGCATTAGTTAGCCTGAGTGCGAAAAAAGTACCGCATTGTGAAAGAATTGTTGAATTGATTTCTGAGGGTCGTTGACTTACAATCATGGCACCAATACCATACTTTCTTCCTTCTTTAACAATACGTTGAACGACTTTTGAAGCCATTCCTTTGAAGTCATCATTTAGATAGATATGCGCTTCTTCCATAACTACTAACAATGGTCTATGTCTACCGCCTTGAGATAAATTTCTAGCCCAAAATAAAGCCTCATACAATAGTCTAAGAAGAGCGCCTATTGTTGTTTGTAAAATATCTGCAGGCACTCCAGATAAATCTAGTATTGTGACTGGTCTGTCACTACCAATCCAGTTTTTCAGTAAGCAATCTAGATCTTCTGCGACTTTTCCATCAGCTTCTGGCATCCAAGTATCGGGTTTAAAAATGAAGTCATATCTAGGAATTCTGAGCTTTGTGCCCAATAACAAAACCTGTTTTCCTATATTTAAAGAACCTGGTAAATAATTTACTTTCACATCCCCAGTTGCAGTTGCAATATTTTTAAAAATAGGTGGTATACCTTTTAGTGCATCTCCTTTTAACTCTTTGCCACTCGCATCCGTTTCATAAGCTAAATTATCAATTGGTCTACCAGTTTTATTACCACTGTAATATGTTCCAAACACTTCAACATATAATTCATACCATAGATTATGAAGACTGAATGGGATGGGTGAATCTACACTTAGTATGTCTATAGATACACCTTTTTTTGGGTATTTTTCCAATGATTCAATTTTATATTTATGAACTCTCTCCATCACTATATTTTTATCTTTTTCACTACTAAAATCACCAAAGCTAATTTCGCATAATTCATCAAAGTTTAATGCCCAAAAGGGAATATGCAATACTTTTTCTTTTAATTTTGAGCCTCTATCTCCATTTATCTTATATATATTTGCTTTTTCCTGTAAAGCCTGCCCATACTCACCATGAAGGTCTAACATGATAATTCTTGCAGACGGATATTTATCACTGTCAGATAAGGCGTTAATAATACTTGATACTGTCGTAGATTTACCAGAACCTGTTGTGCCGACAACTGCTGAATGCCGAGTAATAAGTTTATTTACATCGACCAATGCAGGAATTGAGTCTGCATTTGAAATGTGACCTAATTTTACAAAATACGGCTTATCAGGTTGCCCATAAATATTTTTCAGTTCTTTTTCTGATACTAAATGCACTTCATCCCCAATAGTTGGGTATTGGGAAAGTCCTCTTTGAAAGACTCCATTTCTTGGACCTTCGCCTATTAATTGAATTGTCATCCATCTATTGCCATGAAGCTGACTTTCAGCTTGTTTTGTAGGCACAGCACTCGCTCCAACCTGACTTATAATTCCAAATAAATCATGAAAGCCTATAGGTATTCTAATAAAGCTGCCTATTTGACCAACTCTATATCCTTGTCCATCGATGTATACAAAACCTGTTAATGATTCTTTTGACAAGGAAATACTGACAGTAGTTCCATTAACATCTTGCACATCGCCAAGATAGGTTTCTTTGCTAGACATTCTGTCCTTCCTTAGGCGTTCCTATTATTTTTTTTAGAAAATTTGTAAATATAGAAAAGTCTCCAAGCTTGACTAAATTTTCATGCTCATCTGAACCATCATTTTTTTTAACATTAGCAATGAAATTCATAATATCGATATCTTCTTCGCTAGTATTTAGAGACTTTTTCCAGTCACCTAAATTTGTTCCGATTATGGCTTTGTCAAATGTCCAAATATTAAGATTATGCTGATTATTAGCCAAGCGATATGCCTCATGATAACGTTCTATGACTTTGCAAAACTCATTCAATTGGTATTGATAATCCATTAGTGCTAAATTTATTTTAGTTGCTGACCATTTTAATTTTCCAAATTTCAAATGAATATTATTATTAGCAAACATTGTATATTTTTCAAACATTAATCCAAGCACCATTGCCGTTGGATTTGCCTTTAGTGCATTTATGATTGTGTCATTTAAATGACCGTCATTAAATGAATAGCCAGATAAAATCAATAAAGATGATTTTTTGCGAATAAATCTACTTAATTGATCAATTAATGCTAAATATGGCATTTTCCGACTTTCTTCATATTTCAAATGAGAAGGATAAATCAAATGAGATGCACCTTCCTTGATCTCTGAGGAACGATACACTTTTTTTTGACCTTCAACTTCTTCTTGATACCAATTAATAGAACCGTGTATTTTCCATAATCTTGACCAATGGATAGGTATTAAATTGTCTTCAAGTGCTCTAAGATCAAAAAATGATCTTCTTGCTCCGACAAAACCATCGAAATATGCGACTTCCAAGTCTTCAAGTGCTTGTTCCATTAATAAATCGTAATTTGTTGTAAATAATTCGACGGAGACTTTTCTGTCTATTGACCTTATCCATTTACATAGACGGTGGTATGGTGTCTCTTGATCTGGTAGGCCTACGTCTAGTTTTTCTACAATTTTTGCAGAAATGATTTGTTCCAAACCTTTTAAGTCAGTTTCAGAAAGTCCTCTTACTTCACCGCCCTTAGAAACCAATAATAAGCTACGAAGAAAACTTAAAATGTCTTCTATATTTTCTATATTTTTTTCTGCCTTTTTCAATTCAGCTAACAGTATTGTATATTTAGCATTATCTGTTAATTGCTCATTAATAAACTTTGTAAGACCTGCAACATCAGGTATTAATGGCCATTGACCTTCTGGCATATTTACTGATAAAGGGCATCCTGCTGATATGAAAAATCCAATAGACTCATTATCTTGTGACAATGACTGGCGAAGATACTTTAAATGTCGAATAGGATCATGGTAATTATTCATTTGATACTCCTGTATTTACTAAACATGGTGCACTGTCCATTTACAACTCCACCACTCTCTCAAACATCTCCTTAATCTCAGTTTCATGAGAGATTAAAAATATCTGCCGATACGATTCGCTGATCGTGTGAAACGCTTCCATGATCTGGATGCGCCGTTCCTCGTCTTGTGAACCGAATACCTCGTCAAATGCCAAAAACCCAATATTGCCGCCACCGCTAAGTTCCCCAAGTGTTTTGGAGATGGCGATGCGCAGGACAAGGTTGGCGAGATCGATCTCTCCGCCGCTGAACCGCTCGATCGGGTAGCGCTCGCCGTTGTCGTAGATGTAGAAATCGAACTCGGGGCTAACTTCGATGTGCTGATAGCGTCCACGGGTGATGCGGCTGTACATGTCGCTGGCGACTTCGCCGATGCGGGGGGCGACGCGGGCGTTGATATGGGTTTTGAACTCGGACATGACTGCTTTGAGTTTCTCGTAGTCGGCTTGGTCATTTTCACGGGTTTTGAGAGATTCCCGCTGGGTTTCGTCGCGTTTGATCTCTTTGTCGATCGCTTCGATGTCGCGGCGGATGTTGGTCTGCTCTAGCACTGCGGCGTTCAGCTCGACCCCTTTGGCATCTTTAGTAGTTTCAGAAAGTTTCGCGTGGGTGATCGCTTCGTTATGGGTTTCTATACGGTAGGTGTCGGCGGCGATAAGGGCTTGGGTAGCGGCGACAGAGGCTTCATCCGCTTTGATCTGCGTTTGGAGAGCTTGTAGGGCTTCGGTTTTAGACGGGATGGTGGAGATGAGCGCTTCGAGTTTGATGAGGGCTTCGACCTGCGGTTTGAGAGATTGATACTGCTCTTTGAGGGTGTTATGAGCGTTTTCATCGTAGGTGATGCTCCCAAGTTCTGCAAGGGCGACTTTGTTACTCATCCCCCGCGTTTCGACCTCACGGAATAACTCTTGGGCTTTGAGGAGGTCTTTGGATTTGCTCTGGAGGAGGGCGATCTGTGTTTGCAGGGCATTGCATTTGAGCTGTGCTTCGTCGGTGATCTTTTGGGAAGAAGCTTTTTGCTCGTTCAGGACGTTAAGGCGAAGTTGCAGGGCATTGATCTGCTTTTGGTAGACCTCATTGATCTCAGTGTGAAGCGATGCGATGACACTGTCATACTGCTCTATCAACGGACGGGTGCAGGTGGGGCAGGAGGATTCCCGTCCCAGATCGGTGATCGTTTCGACCTGTTTGGTCACTTTCGCGATATTGGAGCGGTTGGAGCCGATCTCAGAGGTGAGGGCAGTGATCTCGGTGTCGAGTTTGAGGAAGGCCGCTTTAAGCTCTGAGAGGGCGGTTTGATCGCTATGGAGCTGTTTTTGCAGATCTTCCAGTGGAGTGATCTCATTAGTTAGCTGTGCCACTTCTTCTTTGCGTGTAGTGTACCCTTTTCGCAACTCCTCTTGCTCTTTTTCTAATCCGACTTTTTGGAGGAATTTGGTTTTTAGTTCGTCTTGGGCTTTAAGCGATAGCTCCAACGTGGCGAGTTGCGCTTTGAGAGGAAGTTGCGCCGTGTAATGGCTCTGGTGGGCGTTGAGGGTTTTGAGCTCGGTTTCGAGTTCGACAAGCTGTTTTTGGTGGAGGGCGAGCGTCTGTTGCGCTTTTTCGAGTGCATCGAGTTTCTTTTGCCGCTCTTCTTTGGCTTTTTGGTGGGTCTCTACGAGTGCTTTGGCGGCTTCGTAGGCGGTTTTTAGCTTTAGGGATTCCTCGGTGAGGGTTTTGAGGGTCGCTTCGAGGGTTTGGGAGAGGGCGGTTTTAGTGCTTAGGTCGTCGCGGTGCTGTTTGAGAACGTCATCACCGAGAAGAAACCCCGAAGCATTTTTGATATCACGGTTCAGCTCTCGCAGCTCCTCTCTGATCATCTCCTCGATTTTATCAATCTTCTCCAACCCAAGCAATCGGCGCATCATCGCCTTGCGTTCGTCATTTTTCATCGAGCTGAGTGCCGTGAGTTCCTTTTGGGAGGCGAATACGGTGTGTAAAAACGCCTCTTTCCCCATGCCGAGTAGTTTCGTGATCGATAACGTTACCTCTTTAGCACCGGTGGCAATATTCTCATCCCCCTCTTTGAGAGTTGCATAGGCGGTGAGGGCTTTCCCCCGGAACTCACGGATAGCGGTGTAACTTTTTCCTTCGATCTCAAAGTTCAGCTCAACTTTGACGCTTCCATCACTTCCGGCTGTAGGGATTAATTTTTTATCTGTTCGGTTTTCCCCGTATAGAGCAAAGAATACCCCGTCGAATATCGTCGATTTTCCCCGTCCATTGCGTCCGAGTATTCCGCACAGACCGCTTTCGAAAGTGATCTCATACGAGGCGTAGCGTTTGAAGTTCTGGAGTTTCAGCGATTCAAGCGTCATTGTTGACCTCGTCATAGCGTGCAAAGAGTGTTGCTACTTTGGAGTTTAGACGTGTGAACTCTTCGGGTGTGGTGGTTTGCTCTTCTAAAAACGCGCCGAAATACTCCTGTAACGAGGCGGCATTCACACTCTCCGTCGCGGCAGAGGCTTCACTGCGTCGAAATTTGCGCTGGATTTGGACATTTAGGGCGGTAGGAAAACACCCTTCGATATCTCGGTTGGCAATGTCGATGGATTGGGTGGCACTGAGGTTTTCGAGGGTGATGGAGAGGAGAGCACCATCAACGACTAACGATTCAGCGTGTGATCGGAGTTCATCGAAAATATCCTCTGAGGTTTGGGCATCGACACGGAGACGGTGGCTGGGACGGAGGGTGATGGGGTGGAATATCACTTCAAAAGAATCCCCTAATGTTACGAGGACATATCCTTTGTCATTGCGTGCATCACCGCTGCTGGTTCGCTCTGTCGATCCGGCATAGTAGACGTTAGGGTGTTTGCCGACACTCCCAAACCCGTGCCAGTGACCGAGGGCAACGTAATCAATTTTCTCAAACAGCTCCTCTTTCTCACGCGGATAAACCCGCTCACCGTACTCCTCCATCATAAACTGCGCCCCGACGGAGCAGTGGAGCATCATGATGTTATGTTTATCCTCATCTACCGAAGCTTCACATTCCTCAATCGCCGCGAGGTTGGAGAGTTCATCGTTGATATGGGGGATACAGTGGAAATTGATATCATCAAATATTACTTTCTCGTACGCCTCTTCAAACACGGGATAGATATGATCGAGTGTCCGTAATGCCGCGAGGATCGGGGAAGCCGAACGGGTACGAGGAGTAGAGTGGTTTCCCGCGATGATAATCGTCGGGATCTGAGCGACACTGAGACGTTTGAGCTGAGTCAGACAAAAGCTGATAGCACGGTTGGATGGGTGAGGGCGGTGGAAGAGGTCTCCGGTATGGATAACGTAATCAGGTTTAGTCTCGATTATCGCATCGATCACCTGAGTAAAAGCATCGTAAAAATCGGCTTCACGTTGGTTGATGCCGAATTCATTGACGATCTCAAGATCGTTACAACCAAGATGCGTGTCAGAGAAGTGGAGAATTCTCAATGAATACCTTTTAAATGAAAAATATTATTTTACATACAATAGTTGTTTTTTACTTAAAAGATGGAATTGGTAGTATATATTTGATTACAATAGATATTTTTATTTTCAAATCATCAAGGAATTCATATGTCAATTTTTATTAATCGTGAACAGTTGTATCATCAAGTATGGAAAATTCCTATGACAAAACTCGCACCTTTATATAATCTCTCCAATTATGAGCTCAAAAAGATATGTGATCGTTTTCTGATTCCAACGCCTAAAGCTGGATATTGGGCAAAACTCTCTTTTGGAAAACCTGAAGATATCGTACCTTTGCCCAAATGGAAAATTTGTGTGCCGCGTAGCATTCAAAGAAAACCAAAAACAGGAACAATAGCTCCGCATTCAAAAATAATTGATTCACCTATCTCGACACTAGAATCCGTTAAAATAATTGAACTCACTCCTAGAAAAGTGGATCATGGCATTGTGGTCAAAAAAACTCTTATACATATGCACTCATTAATTGAAAAAACACAACAAGCACTAAAAAAATCCAAAGCAGGTGAACATGGTAGATTATATCCCGGAAGTGATGGAATAGCTATACATGTATCTCGTGAAAATGTAAAACGGTCATTATTGATTATGGATGCTATTTTTAAATGGTTTGAGAGTCGAGGGTATAAAATAATAAAACCTTTTAGTAACGATTCAAGAACATTTTTAAGTGTTGATGGTATTGATATTGAGATTGAATTATTTGAAAAGTCAAATGTAACTGGAAAGGTCAAAAGTAATTGGGGGTATGAGTACAATCAATATACACCATCTGGAAATATTACACTACAAATTAAATCATATACATATGGAACTAATATACGCACTCATTGGTCAGATGGTAAAAGACGAAAGGTAGAAGATTTATTAAACAGTTTTATTGATAGTTTTTTTGAGATCGTTGACTGGAATAAACGAGAAAATGAGCGAAGAGAACGTGACCGTTTGGAACGAGAAGCTAGACGAATTGAACAAATTTATCAAGAACAGTGCCATCAATATGAAAATGAGATGTTTAATAATTTGATCCAAGAATCTAATAATTTGGCTATGAGTACAAAAATAAAAGAATATGTATTTGCTGTAGAACAAAAGGCTAAATATAACTATCAAGAGAAAAATTATCCTAAAGACCTATCTGATTGGTTTGAATGGGCGAAAAAACAAGCTAATAAGATTGATCCTTTAAAAGATAAATGGCCATCCTACATTGCATCTATTGAAATGATTGATAAATCTAAAATACGATGAGAGTAAATTGTGACATAGATCAAACAGCAAGATAAGTGAGATAGGTCTGATAAGTTAAAAATGATAGGAGAGTTAGAATCAAGATTGATAGTGAATTGGTTGCGGAAGCAGGATTTGAACCTACGACCTTTGGGTTATGAGCCCAACGAGCTACCGGACTGCTCTATTCCGCGACAAAAAAATAAAGTTGTACCCTAAGTTGTACCCTAGTGGTGCTTCAAACAATTCTTAAAAAGATTCTGAGTTAATGAAAAAGCTCTGAAAGTTCGTATTTATCGATGTTTGTAGTTGGTTGCGGAAGCAGGATTTGAACCTACGACCTTCGGGTTATGAGCCCGACGAGCTACCGGACTGCTCTATTCCGCGGTATAAAAGTGGATGGGGTGGAAGGACTCGAACCTTCAATCTACAGTACCAAAAACTGTTGGCATACCATTTGCCTACACCCCAACATTCTCGTTGTGAGGCCGAAATTATAGACTTTTTTTCGTAATTTGTCAAGAGTATTGCGAAGCTTTTTAAAAATAAATGCTTTCATCCGGAATATGATGCTTTTTTAATCCTTTTTGATTATAATCTCTTCTAATATATTAATTAAAAGAGATATCCATGTCAGCAATACTTCGTGTACAAGAAGCGATAGAAGAGTTTAAAAAAGGGCGTATGGTCATCATGGTTGATGACGAAGATCGTGAAAATGAGGGTGACTTGGTTTATGCGTCTGTTTTTTCAACTCCGGATCATGTAAATTTCATGGCTACTCATGCCAAAGGGCTTATTTGTGTTGCTATCAATCCAAGCATCGCTAAACGTCTAAATTTGGAGCCTATGGTTAAAACCAATTCATCTATGCATGAGACAGCCTTTACGGTCTCTGTGGATGCTACAGCGGCTACTACGGGTATTTCTACGCATGAGCGAGACATGACGATCAAAATTTTGGCAAATCCGGTAAGTCATGCGACTGAGCTGGTAATGCCGGGGCATATTTTCCCTTTGATTGCAAAAGAGGGTGGAACGTTGGTTCGTATCGGTCATACGGAGGGATCAGTTGATTTGTGTCGTTTATCCGGTTTGGCAGAATCTGCGGTTATCTGTGAGATTATGAAAGAAGACGGCTCAATGGCTCGTCGAGATGATCTGGACATTTTTGCCAAAAAGCATTCACTTAAAACGGTTTATATTTCAGATATTGTTGAGTATCGTCTCGCCAATGAGATATTGGTCAAAGCAGTTTCGGAAGAAGAGATTGAGTTTTTTGGTGTTCATGTCAAAAAATATTGTTTTGAAGATCATCAAGGGGATCAGCATACTGCGATTGTTTTTTACAAAGCAGGAGAGACTGCTAATGTGAGAGTTCACAACGTTATCCCTGATATTGATCTTTTACTCAATCAAAATCGTTATTCTCAACTTATTGATTCGATACATTACTTGAAACAAAACAGCGGAGTATTGTTATTTATTAACAAACCACAGCATCATTCGGCAAATATGAAAGAATACGGTATCGGAGCGCAGATACTCAAAATTTTAGGTGTACGACACATGCGACTTATTGCCGATTCTAAAAATGTTGAATTTGCTGCGTTAAGCGGATTTGGTTTGGATGTTGTGGAAGTTATCAATCCCACTGATGGGATATAATAAGTAGGCTAGTAAGCCTACTGAAGATTTAGAGGTAACTTAGTTTTTCATTGCCTTAATGAACGATTCATAAATATTTTCAAGTTGAAGATCTTGCTCAAGAATTTCGGTATTGTCTTGTACCATATAGTGCTCTAAAACCGCAACACGTTTGAGAAGGTATTCAAACATCTCTTTGTTAATATCGGGAAGTTTGTTGTGGCTGAAGGGGTCTTTATCTCGCCCTTTTTGGATGACATGAGCGGGAATTCCAATGGCGGTACTGTTTTCAGGAACATTTCGCACGACAACCGAGTTCGCTCCTACTTTGGAGTTCTCACCGATGGTAATATTCCCTAAAATTTTAGCTCCGGCACCGATAACCACACCGCGTTTGATCGTCGGGTGGCGCTTGCCTGCCGTTAAGCTTACTCCTCCAAGCGTTACCCCTTGATAGATGAGAACATCATCTTCGATAATGGCGGTCTGACCGATAACAACACCCGTTCCATGGTCGATAAAAACACGTCGCCCGATGGTAGCACCCGGATGAATGTCTATGTGGGTAATGATTTGATTAATACCCATGATGAGGCGGGAGATGGATTTGAAATTATTTCGGTAAAGTCGGTTAGCAATACGGTACCAAAAAATCGCCCACACGCCCGGATAGTTGAACAACAACTCTATTCGTGAGCTGATTGCTGGGTCGTTCTTGTAAACGTTCGAAAAATCTTCGCTAATTTCAGAAAAAAGTCCCAAAAAAAATCCTTATCGTGTTGTGCGTAAATAACCATTTTGGTAAAGGTACATTTCGAGTTTTTGAAGTGTATCAGTTTTTTCTTCTTCTGCCATAAATTCACTGGTTGCCAGTTTATTTTTAAGGTTCGTTAGAAGTTTTGAGCTGTCATATCCAATATCTTCAAGAATATTAAGAACATTGTCCGATTCAGTGAAGTTTTCAATCTCATATCCCGTGTCATTGATGAGAATCGTACATTCACTGGGGTGAGTAAAGAGGTTGTGGTTCATACCCAGTGTCTCTTGATAAGCTCCTACGTTGAAAAAAGCAAGGAAATATTCTTCTTCGTCCAAATCAATATCGTGGAGATACAAAGGAGTCTCGGGTTTGAATTTTATTTCCCCATCGCTGTCACAGGTAATGTCCCAAAGACTCGCTGCACGAATGGCGGGGATATCCAGACGGTTAAGAGGCATGATAGGGAAGGGCTGTTGTAATCCCCAGTAATCGGGGATACTTTGGAAAATTGAGCTGTTGATAAGATAGCGCTCTTGCAGTTTGACTTGAAGACGCTCGATTTCGGGTACGAGGTTGTCTTGGGAGAGGTAGAGTGATTTTTTGATAATCTGATGAACTAAGATTTCAGCATTGGAGCGATCCAAGAGATCAATATGACCTAGGTTGAAAAGAGTTAGCAAGGATTCCATGTGATCGAGGGCATCGTGCATGTATTCGATGCACGTACGTGGAGATAAAAGGGAATTCAACTCACGTAATTCTTCAATAAGAGGAGGATTTTTCTCTTTGAGTTTGAGTGATTTTTCTTGATAGTCGTGTGAAAAAAGTTCCAGCACAGGAGAAATCAAAACGGAGTGTGAAGCTACGATAAATCGTCCTGATTCGGTATAAATATCGGGATGATCAACGCCTTTTGCATTCATAATTTCACGTAGCAAAAAGACAACACTGTTTGAAAACTCTTCTAGGGTGTAGTTGCGAAGTCGTGTGGAAGTGTGCTGTGAATACTCAACCGCCAGTCCTCCTCCGATATTGATTGCTCCTAGTGCTGAGGCTCCCATTTTTTTGAGCTCTGCATAGATATTTCCCGATTCACGTAATACACGCTTAAGTGTAGAGATATCTTGCATTTGTGAGCCGACATGAAAATGAATCATCGTGAAATGATCTACCATGTTATGCTCTTGCAGCATGCTCATCGCTTCAATGAGCTCGGTAGAGGTAAGACCGAATTTGGCACTTAGACCGCTGCTTTTTGCCCAAATTCCGCTTCCTTCGCTTTGGAGACGAATACGGATACCGATATTAGGGACTTTGAGGTTGCACGATTGCGCGACATCAATAATCCATTCAAGCTCACCGATTCCTTCGATGGTAATGGTAATATCATGCCCCATTTGCGCGGCAATGAAACTAAGCGTAACCATCTCTTCGTCTTTGAAACCATTTACGGTGATGGGGGAACCTAGAGGAGTTTTTGCCATTGCGAGGGCGAGTTCTGCTTTGGAACCTGCTTCTAAACCGTATCCGTATTTTTCGCCGTGTTCAACGATAGCATCGACGGCTTCTGGAAATTGATTGACTTTGAGTGGGAAAACGGCACGAAATTTTCCGGTGTAATCGTTTTCAAAAATGGCACGTTGAAAGTTCGAATAGAGTAAATCGATTTGTTTGCCGATAAGATGGGGAAAACGTAAAATCAAGGGACCGCTAAGATTTGTTTTGCGAATTTTATGGGCAATTTCTATCAATGATGGGGAACTTTTATAGTTAACTTTTATCATCCCTTGGTCGATCATAAAGTTGTTTTCGCCCCATATATCAATACCGTAATTATTCATGAGTTCCCTCTTTAAGTGAAATAGTAGACTCTTTTTGTTCAACCAAATCTTTTATCCAAATCGTATTATTCAGCCGTTCGTTCTCACCGATAACGGCACAATAGCGAGCATTGATACGATCGGCCCCTTTGAGATGGTTTTTGAGGCTTTTAGCGTCGTATTCAACGACAGCTTTATCCGTTTTACGAAAATTCTCAGCTGCTTTGAGAATGAGCGGTAACGACTCCTCTTCCATCGCACCCAGATAATATCCCTCACGTACGGGTTCGGGCATTACAATGAGTTCCATCAAACGTTCGATTCCCAATGCAAATCCTACCGCAGGGGTTGGTTTACCGTCTAAAAATTCGATAAGGCGGTCATATCGTCCCCCACCGGCGATAGCACTTTGAGAGCCGATTGCATCACTGACGAATTCAAAGGCAGTTTTAGAATAATAATCCAGTCCGCGTACGAGGTTGGTATCAAGTTCATAATCAATTTGATGCTGATCTAAAATAGATTTGAGGGTTTCAAAATCCTTTTCGCACCCTGCACAGAGATGATTGAGGAGTTTGGGTGCTTGGGTATAAAGATTCTGGCACGCTTGGTTTTTACAGTCCAATACACGGATAGGATTGGTGGACTTTCGTCGTTGGCAGTCTTCGCAAATGGCATCACCGCAGGTATCGATAAAAGCAATGAGCTTCTCACGGTAGGCTGGCATACAGTTTTGATCACCCAGAGAGTTGAGCTTTAGGCTGTAACCGATTCCTAAGGCTTTTAAAATATCAGCAACCATCATAATCATTAACGCATCTTCCATTACAGAGGCAACGCCGAAACTCTCTACTCCAAACTGGTGGAACTGACGCAACCGACCTTTTTGGGGACGTTCATAGCGAAACATCGAGCCATGATAGTAAAAGCGGTGAATTCCCCCTTTTTTATCCAGCTTGTTTTGGACAAAAGCACGAACCACTCCTGCAGTTCCCTCGGGGCGTAAACACACGTCATTGCCACCTTTGTCGGTGAACTGATACATCTCTTTACCTACGATATCACTGCTTTCACCCACGGAGCGCTTGAAAAGGGATGTCTCTTCGAGAAGCGGGGTTTCGATGTAATGAAAACCGTAACGTTTAGCGATAGTGGAGGCAGTAGAAATAAAATACTCAAAACGTTCATAGTCGTTTGAGAGAATATCATTCATTCCGCGTAAAGATTGGATCATTCGTTTCCTTTTATGAGACCGGCGATCTCGTTTGTAATAGTATCAATAGATTGTGACGCATCGATTACAAAGGTTTGTATGCCTAGTGCTTGAGATGCTTTTATAAGTGCTTCTTGGATGTTTAGTAAATAATCAATTCCTCGTGCCTCGATAACGTCATGCTCTTTTTGAGAGAGTCGATTCGCTAGTTCTTGTGGAGAAAGTTTTAGGATAAAAACTTTCTCAGGGAGCTTTCCGCCAGTGGCAAGAGTGTTTAGAGATACAAGCGTCTCAATCTCACAAATATCTTGTACTAATGCGTATGCAACCCCTGAAACAGCGGAACGATCACTAATGATGAGAGAGTTGATATTTGGTAATATGATACTCTCGGTATGCTCTGCTCGATCAGCTAAGAAGAGGAGGAATTCCGCCATTTTACTTTTAAGTTCCCCATGCAGAACCATCGATCGTATTTCAATACCGACAGCAGTCCCTCCCGGTTCTTTAGTATAAACAGCTTCCGGAAAAAGCGATTTTAAACACTCGATCTGGGTGCTTTTCCCCGCAGTATCAATCCCCTCTATTGCAATGTACATGAATTCATACTCCCGATAACTTTTTGAACCGATGCGGGTAAAAGGTGGTCGGTTTTAGCGTTGAATTTTAGCAGATTTCGGACGATGGAAGAGCTGATAAACGCATGTTTGAGTTTGGGCATCAAATAGACCGTTTCGATGGTGGGATCAAGAGAGTTGTTGAGATATCCCAACTGCAATTCAAACTCAAAATCACTCACCGCACGAAGACCACGGATAAGGACGGTTGCCCCTAATGTTTTGGCAAGTTCTACGGTGAGGTTATCGAAGCCGACTACCCGTACGCGATCTAAATCTTTGATAGCAAGCTTTGTCATTTCTACACGCTCTTCGAGGCTAAACATGGGGCGCTTATCTCTCGAATCTGCCACAGCAATAATCACTTCGTCGAACAGTTTTAATCCCCGTTCAATAATATCAAAATGACCATTGGTTATGGGATCAAAAGTTCCGGGATAAAGGGCTATTGTGTTGCATTTCATTCGCCGCTCCACCGTTTATAAAGATTATTGTCAATTTTCATCAAATCCATCCATTTGCCTATCATAAAGTTTTCCATATCTTCCAAAGTCGTTTGTTCTCCATAATACGCCAAGGCTGGTGGTGCGATGATGACTCCCATCATGGACAGTTTGTGCATATTTTCCAGAGCAATCGGTGAAAACGGTATTTCTCGCGGTGCTAAAATCAATGTTTTACGCTCTTTTATCATCACGCTTGCTGCACGGGTTATAAGGTTGTCCGCGATCCCGCAGGAAATTTTAGCGAGAGTATTCATACTGCACGGCGTGATAATCATCGCATCTGCACCGTACGACCCTGAGGCAACGGATGCCCATATTTCAGTATTTTGATGAAAATTGGTATTTTCTTCTTTTTCCAAAACAATATTAGCATGTTCAGAAACAATTAAATGTTTAATTATATCAGCAGGAAGCGCATGTAAAAATTTAAGTCCCAAGGAAGCACCGCTGGCTCCGCTTATACCTACGACGATTTTCATTGAAGCTCCACTGCATTTTCTCCGATAATTTTGGCACGGACGCGTTTGCTGTCGGCTTTTTCGATTGTAATAATATCATACAGTGCGCCCTCTTGCATGGCGGTTGCGATAAACTCTACAATTACGGTGTCATTTTTGACTTGGACACTCACTTTTGAACCGCGTAAAACGAGGGGAATGGATTCGATATGGCGATCAAGCAGAGGCGTATCATTTTTTAGTGATGTTTTATATCGACTCATTTTATCCGGAAGAGAGATAAGAGGTTTGCTTCTAAATGAGCTAAAAGGGATCGTTTTTATGGCGCAATTATTCAGTGAAACGACCTCTTTGCGAGATGTTTTTTGGCTCGTATGGAGGACGCTCAAGGTTGCATCAACCGTGAAATCAAAATAGTGGCGGATACCATTGTTGTCGGGGACGTAAAAAGTGCCTTTATTTTTAGTCGCCATATTTTTATCAAAAACGGCATGTCCGTTCTTGGGAAGTGATTGGATATAGCCATGAGGAAAAACTTGGATGGATTGGATACTGATAGTAGGATATTGTTCGGTAAAAAAAGTGGTGAGCTGATTTTGAAGCAGAGTATAATCGCTATCACTTCGTTTTGAAAAGGTCACAAACCGAACTTTACCGCTCTCCAGTGCGCACCCGTTGAGTTCAAAAGTTTTCAGAAGTATTTGGGCATTCACACGATAGGACGTTTTTCCATCAGGGATAAGGAGAATTTCAAACGATTTTGGACAGCTTACATTCAAATCCGCTGACGTAATTGTTGGATGAGTAAAGGTATAGCTCTGTTGCAGGGTATTAGCATAGAGACCAGAGAGAAAAAAAGTGATAATAAAGATAAATTTGCCCATTAGAGTGTAATTGTAACACAGTGACATTTGTTTTTTAACAAGTTTGCGTTATTCTTTAAGTTCCAAATAATAATAAAGCGTAGTGATATGATTTTTAGAAAAAAAGAATTTTTATTAGAACTTAATGCAGAAGAAAATGCTCAGATGCGTCAAGAGCAAGTAAAAATTATGTACAAACAAGCATTAGCCTCAGTATTTGCTCTATTTTTCGGTGCAATAATCATTGTTTATATTTTTTCTTCAACACCTCTTGAAAAACCGATTTTAATTTGGTTTGTCGCAGTTAGTATAACTTTGATTTGGCGTTTATGGGTCTTGAATTCTTATTATACTCATCCCGAAAGCCATGATAATGCAACATTTGAAAAGCGGCTTGTGTACGCAATGTATGCTTCTGCTTTAGTGTGGGGAAGTATTGCTTTTTTTATTTTTAAATCTTCTAGTTTATCGCAACAATTTTTTCTTATCTTTCTATTAACAGGTATTGCTTCCGTCGCATCAGGGACACTTGCCTCTTTGCTAAAAGTTGCAATGATTTTTTTAGCGCTTCTTTTAGTTCCACTGTTTATTGTGTTATTTTTTCACGGTGGGTTTGAGTTTCAGATGATGGGAATCTTTATTGTGATTTATTATTTTTTGATTATCAGTGCTGCAAAGCGGATAAACATCAATATTAAAAGTGCCATAACATCAAAAATATTGCATGAAAAAGCGACAAGAGAACTACATATTTCTGAAGAGCATTTTGTAACGATTTTCAAAGAAGCACCGACAGGGATCTTTTTTTATAATAATGATCTTATTGTATTGGACTCTAATTCTGAGATGCTCAATATTCTCCAAATTAGTCGCGAGCGGATGGTCGGGTTGGATTTACGAAATCTACCTGACCCCTGCTTGGATGAAGCACTCACTGCTTATCAGCGTGGAGAAAAAGGATTTTATGAAGGTCCGTATACGACAATGATTAACAAGCTTCAGCTTTGGATTACTCTCAAAACATCACCGATTTATGATGATAATCGGAGGATCGTCGGTGGAGTTGCGATTGTCAATGATATTACCGAGCGAAGGATAGCCCAAGAAAAAATGCAGCATCAAGCCTATTTTGATGCGCTTACGGATATTCCTAACCGGTTATTGCTCACAGATCGCATTGAACAGTCATTGGCTCAGTATCGACGTCATCATAATTTGTTGGCGGTATTGTTTTTGGATTTAGATCATTTTAAAAGTGTGAACGATTCATTGGGACATCATATTGGTGATATATTGCTCATTGAGACGGCAAAACGATTGGTAAGTGTATGTCGTGAAGGGGACACGGTTGCGCGTTTGGGTGGTGATGAATTTGTCATTTTACTCAACGAGCTTGGAAACGATCCTCATCTTGCTGCAACAAAGGCAGAGGTTGTTGCTGAAAAAATTCATGAAGTTCTTTCAAAAGCTTTTGATGTAGGACTAAATGAGCCGATCATCACAAGTTCCAGTATCGGTATTTCATTGGTAGGTTCCAATGAACATACAGCGGATGATTTGCTTAAATTTGCAGATACGGCGATGTATCAAGCAAAAAAAGAAGGACGCAGTACCACTCGTTTTTACCAAGAACAAATGGATCAATGGATTAAAAAGCAGATTTTTTTAGAAAATACTCTTCGTAATGCTATTAAAAATGGAGAGCTTGAAGTTTATTATCAACCATTGGTCGAAGTAAAATCAAAAAATATTGTTGGGGCAGAAGCACTATTGCGCTGGAACCATTCGACGCTTGGGCTAGTAATGCCTGATGAAATGATCAGTATCGCAGAAGAGAGTGGGCTGATTATTCCTATCGGGGATTGGGTACTTAAAGAGGCCTGTACGCAATTTGTAAGCTGGAAAAGTAATCATCCGCGCGGAAGTGAGCTAAGACGACTCGCCGTAAATGTGAGTGTTATTCAATTTCGTCAAAACGATTTTGTAGCAAAAGTTATGGACATTATTACCAAAACGGGCATGGACCCTTCTATGCTTGAAATAGAGCTGACTGAATCGGTGATTATTGAAAAAATGGATATGATTATTGAGAAAATGAAGCAGTTGAAAGTTTTTGGGATAGGAATGTCCATGGATGATTTTGGTACGGGTTATTCCTCTTTAAGCTCTTTAAAACAGCTTCCGATTTCGACGTTGAAAATTGATCGCAGCTTCATCCGCGATATTATGATTGATGGAGATGATGCTGCTTTAGTTGAAACGATTATTGCGATGGCATCCATTTTTAAACTGGATATTATCGCAGAGGGAGTAGAAACAATGGACCAGTTACTCTTTTTAGAATCATTCAAATGCCGTTATTTTCAAGGATATTTGTGCAGTAAACCGATTGCTGTTGAGGAGTTTGAAGTGTTATTAGAGACTAATTTTAGCACAGAGTTCTCCAAATGAAAAAAAGCTTATTCAAGCTTTTAGAGCCAAAACTAATCACCTATATCAAAAAAAATGGCTATACGAAAGAAGATTTTTTTAAAGATGCTCTCTCGGGCCTTTCGGTTGCTATTGTTGCATTACCGCTTGCCATGGCGATCGCGATTGCTTCGAATCTTCCCCCTGAACGAGGTCTTTTTACCGCCATCGTAGCAGGATTTTTAATCTCGGCGCTGGGAGGAAGCCGTTATCAAGTGGGTGGTCCAACTGCCGCATTTATCGTTACGGTTGCCCTAGTTGCGATGAAACACGGTTACGAAGGATTGGTTCTTGCCACAATTATGGCAGGATTTTTGCTAATAATTATGGCCTTTGTCCGTGCAGGGGAACTCATTAAATTTATCCCTTATCCTGTTATCACTGGATTTACTTCCGGTATTGCACTTTTGATCGTCTTTTCTCAGTTACGTGATTTTTTCGGTTTATCCATTACCACGATGCCTCCTGATTTTATTGACAAGCTCATTCTTTATATCACCCATCTGCATGAAACCAATTTTTATGCCGTCATCGTTGCCTTAATCTCCATCGGTATTATCCTTTTGATGACCAAGAAATATCCGAAGATTCCCGGACCGATTGTAGTGGTAGTATTTTCAGCGTTAGCCGTATGGCTCTTAAATATACAGATCGATACCATCGAGAGCCGTTTCGGTGCTATTCCCTCGATGCTTCCAACTCCTACCTTTCCTGCAATTACGTTTGAAAAAATTCGCTTGCTGTTTCCCGATGCGATTACGATTGCTGTTTTGGCGGCCATAGAATCTCTTCTTTCTGCTGTTGTAGCGGATGGAATGGCGGGGACGAAGCATAAACCTAATACAGAACTTTTAGCGCAAGGAGTTGCCAATATCGCTTCTTCAGTTTTCGGCGGACTGCCTGCTACTGGAGCCATTGCTCGAACGGCGACGAATATCAAAGCAGGGGCGGTATCACCGATTTCAGGAATCATGCACGCTTTTTGGCTTTTGCTCTTCATGATTCTTTTGGCTCCTATGATTGTTAAAGTCCCGCTTGCCGCTCTGAGCGCTATTTTGATAGTGGTGGCGTGGAACATGGCTGAGATCAAACATATACGCTCTATCATGAAAGCACCTCGCTCGGATCGTGTTGTCCTTTTTGTCACTTTTGCGTTGACGGTTCTGGTTGATTTGAACTTCGCGATACAAGCTGGTATATCCCTTGCTGCGATCTTATTTATTCATTCGATGATGCAGGCTGTGGAGATCAAGTCGTATAACGATGATGATGAAGAGAATGATGATCCGGATGCGACATCTAAAAAAATCATACCTATCGGAGTCGAAGTGTATGAAATAAACGGACCGCTCTTTTTTGGAATTGCTGAAAAATTGGTGGATACTCTTGCTCTTTTTGAAGCCCCTCCGAAGGCATTTATTTTACGGCTTCGTCATGTACCGATGATTGATGCAGCTGGTCTTCATGCCTTGGAAGTGTTAAATCAAAGACTTCAAGAACAACATTCAGTTTTGATATTATCGGGAGTCAATAAAACGGTACGGATGTATATTCGTAACTCAAAATTGGATAAAAAAATAGGGGAAGCCAATATCGTGGATCACATCGACAAAGCGATTCACCGAGCAAAAGAGTGTTGTTAGCTAGAAGGTAAAATTTATTCTTTTGGTTTTATGAGTGCTGGGAGCTCTTTTGGAGCTTTAATCCGAAGCTGTTTGTTCACATTCATACGTCCATATACCACCTCGAAGTCTGATGGTGAAACTTTAAATTCTTTTGCCAAAAAACGGACCATATGATCGGTTGCTTTACCGGAGACAGGTGCGGCTGTAACGCTTATCTTGAGCTGATTTCCTTTGGCTTTTCCTATGGCATCTCGTTTGGAACTTGGGGTTCCTAAAACATTGAGAACAAGAATGTCACCTTCCCATTGATAAAAGACATTAGTAAGATTTTTTGTTTTCACTTATGAGGCCTTTAAGATTTATAAAACGCAACCGTACAATCATTGTCGTAATATCCCCGACGAAAAATGATCCGTGCTCCTAATTTTTGACCCAGTTTTTCAATTTTATTGGCTTGGAGATAATTGTAGGTCTTGGATTCTTTTTTCCCTTCCAAAAAGTTAAAAATCAATCCTCTTGTAGATGCTTCATAGCAACGTTGGATAAACAAGTAGCCACCTTCACGTGTGAGGATATTAAGAGCACCGCTGCAGACATAAAATTCCCCTTCGATTAGAGGATCATGTAAAATATCACAGCAATGAATCGGTTTTCCGGTTCGTTGCTGTGCTTCTTTGACCATAGTCTCAAGAGCATCCAGTCCGACATACTCAACTCCCTCTTTACCTTTTGAAAGCAAATAGAGATATAGATCTCCAAATCCGCATCCTGCATCGACGATAGACGCAGTGTTGAAGGGTAAAAGGGAGAGAATCTCATGAAAACGAACTTCTTGTGATTGTTTGGAATGCCATCTCAGACCTTCTGAGGTTAATCCATGCTCATAAATAGCATCATCATAAAATGCTTGCTTGTCTACTCTGTCCATATATGTTATTCCTTTTAAAATTATTTGTTACCCGATAAATCGTTTACGCATTCCAAAAATAAATACGTAGTCGCTCAAAGCGGTTTTTTGCCTCACATGCTATCAGAAACCTTTGTTTCCGTAATAATCGTATTTATTTGCTGCTGCAGATAGTCGGGAAGACTGGGGACATGCAAATCTAAAAACCCTTCGATAATGAGTGATTTTGCTTTCTCCTCTTCGATACCGGATGCCATCAAATATGCCAGCTCATCTTTGGAGATCATTCCAACACTCGCTTCATGAGAGAGTTCCAAATGGGGGTTTTCACCGATAAGCTCTGGAATAGCATGGATAATCCCTTTTTCACTGAGTAAAAGTCCGTTACACGACATTGACCCGCGTCCGCCGGATTCTTTTCCAATGATTTTACCGCGCGTGATAACCTTTCCTCCGTTGGAAACGACACGGCTGATAATCTGTGAGGAGGTATTTTTCCCATTTAATAATACCGTCGAACCGACATCATATACAGAGCCTTCGGGAGCATAGATGACGGAGTAAAATTCTCCTAAACCTCCTTCTTCTATGATGGCTAATGGATCCATACTAAGCATTTTAACACCACTTAGGGATATATACGTTGATATAAATTTAGCGTTTTTACCTACATGAGCAGCACTTCGGGGATAGACTTCTACCTCTTTACCCCAACTGTGGATCATGGTGTTAGTAACGACTGCATCTTCGTGGATGAAGAATTCGGTAACACCGATATGGCGCCCTGAGAGTGCATGAGCATTGCTCGTACAGCCACTGATGAGGTGAAATTCTGCTCCTTTTTCGGCGATGACAATGTTGTGAGTACACTGAGTGAAGCTGCTCGTATCAATCATATAGCATGTGTAAAGAGGAAGGGGAACTTTTTTTCCTGCTTTGACGCGGATAAAATAGCCTAGTTTATCACCATTATCAGCAACCTGCTTGACATATTCGTCTTGGTCAGAGTTTATTAGGGTAAAGCTCAGTTGTGAGAGCCATTCATATTTTTTCAGGGCAATGGCGATAGGCAGGATTTCGATCGCATCAGTGGCAGAGTAGGTATCGAGAATCTCGCTGTCACGGACAAAAAAGTTAGCAGACTTTTCCTGTTCATAATCATAGGCAACATTTTTCAGGCTTTGTAGTGTTGCATCATCATACGTCTTCATTGGATTTCCTTGCGGCTTTGAATACACCGTACGCATCCAGAAAAACCGTGCTGCTTAATGTCTTCCATGATATCCATTGGATTGCCGCTGCAGATGATTTTGCCATTCATGAATACATGCCCAACATCGGCATGAATGGTGTTGAGTATATGCCCTGTGTGGGTGATTATAAGGGCAGATCGTTCACGTGCTGCTATGGGAGAACCTTTTTGCAGCATTGTATTGATCGTATTGGAGATAACCGCTATATTTTCTATGTCAACGCCCGATTCTGGTTCGTCAATCAGCAGTAAATCAGGACTTTGTGCATAGAGTTTGAGAATTTCGGCGCGCTTAAGTTCACCTCCGGAAAACCCGACATTAAGCTCTCGATTTAAAAACGGTTCCATATTGAGCGCTTTGATTGCATGGTCAAGATCGCAGCATCGATTGATGGCTTTGAGGAAACTGTTCAGCGTTACCCCCTTGATCTTTGGAGGATGTTGAAAGGACATACCGACTCCAAAATTGGCAATGGCATCGGTGGTAAGCCCAGTGGTATCGCTACCGTGTATACGAATATTTCCTTGAGTGATGAGATATCCGGGCAATTGCATAATGGCTGATAGAAGTGTGGATTTACCTGATCCGTTTGGACCGAAAAGGATATGCACTTCCCCTTTTTTGATCGTAAGATCAATCCCCTTAATAATCTCTTTTGCATCAACAGTGACGTGCAGACCAGTGATATCCAATACGTTTGCATCCATGATAGCTTTCCATTTCAAAATAGTATAAATTTATTATAGCAACGTTGAGTGTTTAATTTATGAGATCAATTATAACTTAGTAACTGATGTTACGCACATAATACACATTGAGTAATTTTTTTGTAAATTCAACTCTAAACTTCATTTGTTACGAAACAGTGGTGCTTTTGTTTTAGATAATTTAGCACGTGAGTCTTTGAATTTTCAAAAAAATCACTCAATGTGTGTAAGGTAAATTACTAATGCGTATGTTCCGTATGACCGCTGCAGTGAATATTATTTTCTCCGGCGTATTTTTGCGTTTCGGGCTGAAGGAGGATATGGGTTGCTCCGGCGTGAGTGAGATCATGACGGAGAACTTCAATGATATTTTCAACCTCGACAAGGCTTAGAGTCTCTTCGAGTACGATATGGGCTGAAAAATAGTGTTCACGGCTGGAAGGGCGTATAAGATGGACATCATGTATTTCTAACACCGATGGATGATTGGTGATGACTGCTGAGAATTTGGCAACTGTTTTGGGATCGGTGCGATCCATAAGACTGGAAAATGATTGGGTAATCAGTTTAGCGCTGGCGATCAAGATTACTGCCGCAAAGATGAGGGATAAAACTGAATCAATCCATGGTATCCCCCACACTATCATTGCAGCACCTCCCAATACAACGGCGAGGGAGAGAATTGCATCGCTTGCCATGTGCCAAAAAGCGGCACGGACGTTTAGATCGTGGTGGTGACTTTCGTCATCGTGGGTGTGTGAATGAGCATGTCCACCTAAAATGACCGCACTGGCAGTATTGACGACAAGTGCAATTCCTGCGGTAACCATCGTCAGCCATCCATCAACAGGCATTGGGTGAAGGAGACGATTTACCGCTTCAACCGCTACCCATAGCATCAAGAGGGATAAAAAACCTGCATTGATAAACGTCGCCATCATCTCAGAACGTACATAGCCATACGTCATCGTTGATGAGGCAGCACGAGCACCAAGCCCAAGAGCAATCATTGTGACCATGAGGGCTAGGACATCGCTCAGGTTATGCCATGCGTCGGAGAGGAGGGCGAGTGAACCGCTAATGACCCCGAC
The DNA here is from genome assembly GCA_043797085.1 of Pseudomonadota bacterium. GTDB lineage: Bacteria > Campylobacterota > Campylobacteria > Campylobacterales > Sulfurimonadaceae > Sulfuricurvum. The sequence goes on from JAZDQA010000004.1 coordinate 35,031, forward strand.
CGTGCTTTCAATGATGACAATGATAATATTAAGTAGTATGACCAATACTACACGGCGTTGATCGGAAGAAAGGTTTGTGAAAAATGAGTTAATTTGCATGAAGGCTCTTTTAAAAATATTTCTTATTATAGCGAATGTGCTTTGATTAGATCGACGATTTAAGCGACATTGAGAAGTTTTCCGGTACTCATGACTTCAGAAGTATTCGAAAACAGTTAAGCCCTGAATCGCAGTGGTACTCGAGTCTAAACCCGTGCTTTTGGAGAATGGAGTTGGTGAGATACAGCCCTAATCCCAATCCTGCTGAGGAGTTTTCATATTCACGGTTGAACGGTTTGGAAAAATCACGTTTTTCTTCCGGAATCGGATTACCGACATTACAAATTTCGATAGTGTGGCTTAAAATCATCAGAGTTGGTTTAGTTGTAGAATATTTCAGTGCATTATCGAGAATGTTTTTAAGGGCGATAGCAAAAAGTTCAAAATCTACTTTCACAATCAACTGAAATTCTTCTCCTTTAATCGTAAGACTTTTTTTATCGCAGAGGAGTATATCGCAGGCATGATCGACCAAATCGACGAAACGGTATTCTTGGAAATTAAGCTGCCACTCATCACTGCTAAATCGCTCCATCTGTGTAAACTCATTTAAAAGATAATCCATGCGAGTAAAAATTTGCTTTAAACGCTCTTGATCCACAGAGGCTTCCAAGCAATCGGTAGTGAGAGCACCTTTCATAATCGGTGTTTTAAGCTCATGTAAGATGTTGCGCAAAAAGAGTGAACGTGCTTCACGCATTGATGCTATTTTCTCCAATGTATGGTTAAATTCCTGGGTAATTTGGGAAATTTCATCTTCACCTGTGATGGGGATATTTAAAGAAGTATCACCCTCTTTAAATGCAATAATGGCGTTTTTAAGACGATGTAGCGGGAGAAGTTTAGCCAGTAAATAAGCATAAAAAAGTAATATTAATGTATCTACCCCTGCCAATACTATCCAAAACATTACTAATGAATGGGGCTGAATGTCTTTAAGAACCATGGAATGAAAATGATTCATCTCAGGTGGTGGCGGTGGTCTGAACTCAAATTTATTGAAAAAATGTGGAGGTGGTGGAGGTCCTAGCTTTACAAAGAATGTATGACCGTTCATCTCTATCATTTTTCCAAACGGTAAAGTAATGATAGTAGAGCCTTGTGACAATAGTTTTTTACTCGAAAGTGTTGAGGGTTGAATCATTAATTGTGATAATTCAGGAGAAAAATCGCGCTGATTATGTCCAAAAAAGAATAAGCGATCGGCGAGGAGAAATCGACGTATTTGTTCTACTTCTTGCTGTTTAGAGAAGTGTTCATGCGCTATCCAAAAAAGCCCATTAATAAGGATAAAAATCAGGACAAAAAATAACGTGATAAGACGAATGATGGAGTGTTTATTTATTAACAAATTTGTATCCTACCCCTCGAACTGAGACAATATAACGGGGATTTTTAGTATCATCGCCGATTTTTTGGCGTATACGACCCATGATAACGTCAATACTTTTGAGACTGCTCTCATATTTTATCGAGCCGATATTCATCAGTAATTCTTCGCGTGAAATAACGTAACGCTCTTTTTTAATCATATACGAAACAATGTCGTATTCGGCTTGTGTGAGCCGAAGAAGTAAACTATCTTTGGAAATTTCATGTCGTGCTTCATCGATTTCAAAGGGTGTGAGTTTTTTAGGCATAGTGGGATGAATACGGCGCATGATTGCATCGATTCTGAAAATTAACTCCTGTGGATCATAGGGTTTTGGGAGATAATCATCCGCACCGCGTGAAAACCCCATCATTTTATCCCGTATGTCCGAGCGTGCCGAGGAAATGATGATAGGGATGTTACTTTCTTGACGAATCAGACGACAAATCTCCATCCCATCCATTTGTGGTAAAGAGAGATCCAACACCAGTAAATCATATATGTTTGTTTGAAAAAGACTTAAACCCTCTAATGGAGTTGAAGCAATTGTCATTCTAATATCATCTTTCTCCAGACGTGTTTTTAACAACTGCGCCAACTCAATATCATCTTCAATCATTAAAACATTAATCATAAGCCGATTATATCGGGGAGAGAGTAAATAAAAAGTAACATACCCGTAAGGGCATGCCCACTTAAGCACTGATGCTTAAAAGAGAAGTAGAACTTGCTGTGGAGGTATTGTTCCCATAATAGGAAAGTATGTTTTTGAGCATAATGTCGCTGAATTTCTGAGAGGCATTCTCTGTTTGAGACGTTGTGGATGCTGCAGAGGAATCCGTTGCTGATGCCGTACCATTGTTTTTATTGGACGAATCAGTTTTTGAATTCCCTAAAGCTGCCAATAACTCGTCGATACTGACTGTTCCGTCTTGATTGGTATCCATTGCGTCAATAATGTCACTACTGCTTGAACTCTCAGATGTTGAGGATGAATCACTTGGAGGAGGGGGAGGCATTCCGCCGGGAGGTGGTGGCATATCCCCTTTACCCTCAGGCGGTTTCATATTTTTAAGAGATGCAACCAGTTCTTCGGTACTCATACTTCCGTTACTGTCGGTATCGAGGGTAGAAAAAATATCCGTTGCAGCTGAACTGCTAGTAGTGCTGCTGCTTGAACTGGAGGCGAGTGCTTGCGCCGCCGCACTAAATTCGGCTTTATCGATTGAACCGCTTTTATCCGTATCCAACGAGCTCAGTAATTCCTGAGCCATCTTTTCAAAATCGGGTTTTCCCTTTTGTGAAGCAGATGAGACGCCGGAGTAACTATTAGACGAATACGCACTGTAGTTAGAATTAACTGTCATGGTAAACTCCTTATCAGGTGTAGCAAGAAAATTTCTTACTCAACTGCAAGCATAAAATGGATAGGGTAACTAATGGGTAACACTATTTTATTTATAACTGACCTTACGCACTTCATCGGAAGTGGGGCTTTAGCCCCGCCAAAAACTTAGCTTGCATTGTAATTTCCATCAAAGTAACTAGGCGAGGCTAAAGCCTCACTTCCAAAAATAGCATTTCAGATGCAAATTTTTACAAAAGTACGCAATGTGCGAAACATCACTTAATAATGTCAAACTCTTGTGAAATAACAGCTTTAAAGCGGGAAGCTTCGATTAAAATTTAAATGATTTTATATTCTCCTTTAATATATCTATAAGTGTAATGGATTTTATTTCTTGATGATCATAGTGAACAATATTTGTTACTTTGTCTTTTGCTATTGAAATAGAATGGTTATGATCTCGAATATAAAAATTTTGATCATCATTAAAAATAAGAGAACCATGAATAGTTTGATTATTTTCTATTTGCAAATTTATTTCTGTTTTTTGCATATTAGCCAATGTAAAACCTTTAGCATTAATCAATAAAGCAATTGTGAATGATAGCGATAGAAGGTATCCAATTAAATGTGCAGGGTTTAAGTATTTTTTTTCCTCATAATATTCAATCATTATTCTATAAAATGCTATATTAATAAATGTGAGAAAACTATATCTCCAATCAATAAAGAAAATAAGAATAATTCCAAATCCAATGAACATCAAAATATCTATATACTTTTCTTTTGTTTTGTTGGTGCTTTCATCTCTTCCTGATGATTCAAATTTTGATAAATTATTACTATGATAAAAGCCTACTAGAATCATTAAAATAAGTGTAATTGTGAAGTTCTGAAATAATAAAGGTGTCATACTTGATACAAAAAATGCTAAAAAAATATTGAAATGACCAAATTGAGATAGTAATATAATTGGTAATGAGATAAAAAGCATCAATAGGCCAAAAGCTGATAAAAATGTTAAATCAGGAACAATAAAAGCAAAGCCATTTATTTGCATATAGAAAGCAAATGTTAAATATCCAAAGAAAAAAACACCAAAAGCAAGTAGTTGCCAATTATTTTTTAATTGTTCAATAAATTTTGAAATAGTTTCATTTTGCATAATTTTATTGTCTCCAAATTAAAAGTACGAGCTGTATTTCAAAAGTTTTAGGAGGTTTAGTATAACCATTAGTTTGATAGTTTGAAGTTGGAATTGTAAATCATTCATGCAGAAAACCCCTCCGTTTGCACATTGTAAAGAGGTGGGAGAGGTATGTTAAGGAAATTATCACGAAAATAAGCTTTGAAATTTATTACACCTATGAATAAATTTTGTTTACAGAGGTAGTTTGATTCAAAAAAATCCATTCATGTCCCATAACAAAAAATCATTATAGTTATTATAGCTAAAGTGAATTCTTATTTAGATTATTTATTGATTTTATTTAATAACGTCAAACCCTTGGGGAATAACAGCCTTAAAGCGGGAAGCTTCGATTGCTTTGTTGGTTGTTGGGGTTAAGAATTTTATGATGACTTGATTTTCGTAACTGTCGGAATAGCTGATGGACGTCAATGTATCGTTGGAAAAATCAATAAAATAGGTTTGATTATTCACCGTAGCACTGTAGCGTGAGGCATCAATGGGTTTGGCTTTTTTGATTATTTCGAGAAAATCTATGTCGCCATTGAGTGTTCGGACAGTGGCTTGTTCGATGAGTGGTTCTATGAGAGTCAGGCGTGAACCGTTGATATAAACACTTTTTTGAATCGGTTTTTGGTAGGTCCATAAAGCATTTTGAGGTTTCGCTGCCCATAGTTCTCCGGTATAGACCAGCTTTTTTTTATGCTCATCGATAATTGTCTGGGTGAAGGTGGAGTGAAAAGAGTTAATGTCTTTTGGAGCTGCCAAGAGAGAAAGAGCCGATAAAAGAGTGAAGATGAAAATGCGCATATTTTTCCTTTTTTTTTAAGTGAGACATTGTATCCAATCGCCATTAACCAAAACAATAGTTTCTATATGATAAAATCGTCAACTTTTTAAATACAGTCCATACTATACAGAAGGCAATCAATGCTCCAATCGTTCGTAGGAAAATTATTCGGAACTCAAAACGACCGTGAAATAAAAAAATACAGCAAACGTGTTGAACTAATAAATGCTCGCGAAGCGTATTTTACTGATATGAGTGATGAGGCTTTACAAGAAGCGTTTAATGCTCTCAAAGCATCCGTTCTCTCAGGTAACAAATCACTAAATGACGTTTTGGTTGATTCTTTTGCTATTACTAGAGAAGCCAGTAAGCGTGTTCTTGGGATGCGCCATTTTGATGTTCAGCTCATCGGCGGGATGGTTTTGCACGAGGGTCGAATCGCAGAGATGAAGACAGGGGAGGGGAAAACTCTCGTTGCTACTCTCGCGGTTATTCTCAATGCAATGAGCGAGCAAGGGGTACATGTCGTCACAGTCAATGATTACCTAGCTTCTCGTGACAGCTCAGAAATGGCTCCGCTTTATTCTTTTTTAGGGTATGAGACAGGCGTGATTTTAGAAGGTGAATACAATCCTGCCGCAAAACGTCTTCAATACGCCGCAGATATTACCTACGGTACCAACAACGAATTTGGATTTGATTATCTTCGTGACAATATGACCTACACGAAAGAGCACATGGTTCAGCGCGGACATTCATTCGTTATTGTTGATGAAGTGGATTCTATTCTTATTGATGAAGCACGTACTCCGCTAATCATTTCAGGACCTACGAATCGTACACTCGAAAACTACACTCGTGCGGATGCAGTGGCAAAAGCGTTAGTAAAAGATGAGCATTTTACCGTTGATGAGAAAGATCGTCTTATCCTCATAACCGAAGAGGGGATCATCAAAGCTGAAGAGCTTTTCGGTGTGGGCAATATTTACAGTGTTGAAAATGCCTCACTTTCGCATCACCTCGATCAAGCGCTTAAAGCCAACTACATTTTTGAAGTGGATGTTGATTATGTTTTACGTGATAATCAAGTAGTGATCGTTGATGAGTTTACCGGACGTCTCTCTGAGGGGCGACGCTATTCTGAAGGTTTACATCAAGCACTCGAAGCAAAAGAGGGTGCTCTTATCAAAGAAGAGACTCAAACTCTTGCCGACATTACCTTCCAAAACTATTTTAGAATGTATAAAAAAATCGCTGGGATGACAGGTACTGCCCAGACTGAAGCGACTGAGTTTGCCCAAATATACAATCTTGACGTTGTCTCGATTCCTACGAATGTGACCGTTATCCGTCAAGATCTCAATGATTTGATTTATAAAACCGAAGCCGAAAAGTTTGCCGCCGTTATAGCCAAAGTCAAAGAGTTAAGTGCAAAAGGGCAACCGGTTCTGATCGGTACAGCGTCCATTGAAAAATCCGAAAAATTGCATCAGATTATTAAAGCAGAAAAAATTCCGCATACCGTTTTGAATGCAAAAAATCATACACAAGAATCTGAAATCATCAAAAGTGCCGGCGCAAAAGGTGCTGTAACGATTGCTACCAATATGGCAGGACGTGGTGTTGATATTAAAGTAGACGATGAGATCAAAGCGCTTGGCGGTTTGTATATCATCGGAACCGAACGCCATGAAAATCGCCGTATTGACAATCAGCTTCGGGGGCGTTCAGGGCGTCAGGGCGATCCGGGAATCAGTCAGTTTTATTTGAGTTTAGATGACAGCCTTCTTCGTATTTTTGGTTCAGATAAGATCAAATCGATTATGGAGCGTTTAGGGGTTGAAGATGGCGAGTATATCGAATCTGCCATGGTAACACGTGCGGTTGAAAAAGCTCAGAAAAAAGTTGAGAATATGCACTTTGAAGGGCGAAAACACATTGTTGAGTACGATGATGTTGCCAATGAACAACGTAAAATTGTTTATAAATTTCGGGGTGAATTGCTTGACCCTGACTATGATATCTCAACTAAAATCGACTCCATCCGTGAAGAATACGCAGTACGACTGTTAAGTGAATGTTCGATTTATGACGGAATGCAAAAGGATGAGATGGATTTGGATCATCTCAAAAAACGGATTTTAGAAGATGTAAATATTGAGGTAGAATTTAATTTTGTAGATGAGATTACTTACGCGAGTTTATTAAGTCTGGTATCTGGACAGCTTAAAGAAAATTATGATGAAAAAATGTCTCAAATCGATTCAACGACACGTTCTGCGATCGAAAAAGAGATTTATCTCAAAACATTAGATACTGCATGGCGTGAACATCTTTATCAAATGGACAGTATGAAAACAGGGATTCGTCTTCGTGCTTACAATCAAAAAGATCCATTGGTTGAGTATAAAAAAGAGAGTTATAATCTCTTTACTGAGTTGGTCAGTGCAATTAAATACGATACGATCAAAACACTTCATGTGATTCAATTTAGAGTTGAGCATGCAGAAGAGGAAGCAGAAGCATTGGCTCATCGTATGGAGATTGAAAAACGTCAAGAAGAGCTTCAAATGTCACTAATGGGAGCGCCATCGGAGTTGGAAAGCTCTAAAGTTTCACGCAATGATGATTGTCCGTGCGGCAGTGGATTAAAATACAAAAACTGCTGTGGAAAATCAGGACCTAAAAAAGGGATTTTTGCCTCTTGAGTATCGTAAGCTACCTCGTCAAACGTTTTTTGCGCTTTGATAAAGAGCAACCTTTTATTTTTCTCTCTGCTCTTCTAGCCTTTTTAGGGATTGCCCTTGGGGTGATGGTTCTTATCATCGCCATGGCTCTTATGAACGGTTTTGATAATGAGTTCAAGAAAAAACTCACCGTTATGAACTACCCTCTTACGATTCAGCCCAAATTTTTTGGTTCAGTTGATAAAACATTATTGCTTAAACTCGAAGAAAAATTTCCCGAACTCTCTTTCAGCCCCTATTTAACTTCTTCTGTTTTGTCCCGTTATGATACTATGCTTGAGGGTGGGTATCTTTTTGGGGTTGATTTTAAACGGGAAGCAGCAGTAAATGACATTGTAGCACTGGGTTTGAAGCAACATATCCCAACAGGTTTTGAAGTCATGAGCGGTAAAGGTCTTATCGAAGAATATGGTATCTCAAAAAACGAAAAACTAACGTACATATTCACACAGCTTGAGCCGGGCGGCATTGCCATGACCCCTAAGATGAAACGTTTTAAGATAACCGCAACGTTTGATTCGGGTTTAAGTGCATACGATAAAGGGTATTCGTATACCACAATTGAATCCATGCAAAAGGTATTAGGTATTCCAGACGGGCTTTATGATGGAATACATGTTCATTCGCTTAATCCTGAAGCCGATATCAGCAAAGTTTCCGCTGTATTGCCCGAATCCGTCTCAATTCGCGGATGGTGGGAAGATAATAGTAACTTTTTTGCTGCGCTCAAAATGGAAAAAATGTCTCTTTTCATTGTCCTAATGCTCATAATACTCATCGCTGCTATCAATATTATCTCTTCGCTTCTAATGACAGTGATGAACCGTCGCAGTGAAATTGCTCTATTAATTTCACTTGGAGCATCCAAGCAAGAGGTAAAAAAAGTATTTTTGATTTTAGGTGTAGTGATTGGGGTATTGGGAATTATCACAGGTTCTATTCTCGGATTTTTCGGAATATGGGTTTTGGGTACGTTTGATATTATCTCATTGCCCGCTGATGTATATCCAACTTCAACGCTTCCGCTTGATTTGACTTTAGGTGACTTTTTATCGATAATCATCGGGGCATTCTTTATTGTTCTAGCCTCAGCATGGTATCCTGCTAAAAAAGCGGCCGATGTGGATGTCCTCACGGTATTAAGAAACGAGTAGGTTTCGCTATAATATCCTCACTTTAACAGTGAGGCACATAATTTGTCACTTTTTCAAAAATCTGTTTTAAATTCTATCAAACAAGATGAAAGCATAGTCGCTACGCGATGGGCACAGTATCAAAATTTATTTAAAGATAAGGTATTGTCATGTTAATGACACTTATTTTTATAATAGCTTTATTAACATTATATTTTATCATCAAATCCAAAAAACAATCCAATCAAACATTCACACAACCTGATGTTAAAAGAAATACTGCTTCATATAATGCACATCTCATGGACGCACAACCATCCCGCATAACAAATAATTTTTCACCCGTTAAGATCGTGGAAAATGATAACGAGTTAGAAAAAATTGTTCCCAATTTTCATACAAGAAGAGAAAATAAAATAGTTGAATTAACAGATAGTTTGGGTAAAGCACTTCCTAATGATGTTATTTGGGGGATTTTACAAGATTTAATTTTAGAGTATATTTTAAAAGATCACAAGATATATATCAATACTTTCTATCAACAAGGTTTATTGCTACAAAAAGAGAAAAAATATAAACAAGCTATCACACACTACTCGTATGGTTTATATTATCTAATGAATTTCTATAAAGCGGATTTTAATCCCACTTCTCACATTATAGATTTAGTACGCAACGAAATACAATTAATAGAAATGGCTCAGTATAAGTTCATCAATAAAATACAAATTTGTATGAAAAAAGAGGAGCTTACGGTTGATGAAGTAAAGGATTTATCTTACAAATTGATAAAAAATAGCTCTTTTCCTTATTTGAACTTTGAGCAATTTTTTGTAATTATAGAACCACATATTCGACTAAAAAATAAAGTTGAATTTGAAGAGGGAACTATTGGAAGCTTACAAGATAAGCCGTTGTCTGAATGGATTAGAGATAACGATGATATTATCAGTGGCTTAGAGTTTAATGCAACTTTGCAACTTAGAACACCGTTAGAAGTGTTAATTCATCATGGTGAAGTTTTTAGCAGAAAGGAGGGGCGACCCCCTCAATATGCAAAAGAAGCATGGCAAGGTATATGGACGCATAAATTAAAATCATGGAAAGAAATTGATCCTGATTTAGACTGTATGCCTGAATTACCTTTTGGTACGACGGCTTCAGATATAGGGAGTTTAGAACCTGATGAAGTAAAAGAATATTTAGATTTTTTAATCAAATTTCATACAATCGCTGAAAGTGATTTAACCGCAGATGAAAAAATCAAACAGATTAAACAATTAGAAAAAAGTGATTCTAATTTTAGAGCCTATTATAAAAAGCAAAGTAAGGGAGATAAAGAATTTTTAGAGTCTTATTTCAACCTGCTTATTAAAAATATACTCCCACCAAAAGTTACAAAAAGTTTGAATGATACTGGTTATAGAATACTGAAAGATTTAAAAGGCGTTGATCCCAAAGAGTTATTAAAATTAGAGGGAGTCGGTAAAGCTACGATTGATAAGTTAGTTCAATATTTATAGAAATGTTAAGGCTAAAGAAAAATGAATAGAATAGATACTTTCATCACAAAAATAGATACGATAGGTGATCAGTTTTTAGAAACTATTATCAAACCAATAGCTAAAGGTGCTTTGAACTTAGCTATCAATGATACAAAACTGACACAATCTTATTTAACACTAAAAACAGCTTTTATGGAAAATAAAATATCAATTTTTTTGCAGTATCTCAGTGAAAAAAATAATATTGATGCTATCAATTTTATTGATGATCTTAATGATGCAGAAAAAAAGTTTTTTATTGAAAGTGTAAATAAAGTAATCGATCTTGATAATAGCCTTCAAATTTATATATTGGCTCTACTAACTAAAAATTTTATTACCAACGGAAAATTAAATTATTATGAAAAATCCCTTTATTATGGGATCAATCAGATTTCAGAAGATGATTTTACGATTTATTACTGCTTTTATTCTAAAAAAATTCTTGGAAATGAAAAGACTGGAAGTTTTTATATAGACTACGAACTTGAAAATAAAGAAGTTATCGAAATAGTATTAAATAAATTTATTTCATTGGGCATAATAAAAGATGCCAGCACTGATAAAGGTTTTCGAATTGAATTATTTGAATTTTCAAAAGTGTTATATCAATATTTAGCTGATTATTTTGATGCTCAAGTTGTGTGTGATGATTGGATGCGAGTTAATCCAAATAAGACTGGAATGTGGAAGATAAAAATGGTTGGCATTTAAATCAAAATGACTAAACAATTAGATGAGATAGTGATTGTGGAGGGGAAATAAATGAGCGGTAAAGAAAATCAGAGTTCTGAAGACAATTTTAATGAAGCTCGTTTGACGAATAGAGGTTATGAAACTCTTTTCAAAGCACAGCAATCGATTAATGTATTCTCTAATAAAAATGCCCACAATTATTTCAGACATGGTGTGATTGTTAGGCTTTGTCTCATTATAGAGAGTAGAAATCTATTGGTAGACCTCATATCTAAAAAAAATGGAAATCGCACCGATACAACTTTAGAAAATATTTATTTGAATTCCATGTATATTAATATGATAGCTACTTTTGATAATGTAGCATGGGCACTTCAGCATGAACATAATCTAATCGAAGGTGCAAATGAAAATAACCCACAGAAGAGAGAGATAGGTATTTATAACACAAAATTTTTTGAGAAATTGAGAATAGAGGATGAAAATCTACATATTAATTTAAAAGTGTATAAAGCTTGGTATGAAAAACTCAAAGATTTCAGAGATCCTGTTGCACATAGAATACCTTTATATTGTCCTCCAATAAGTATTACAGATGCTAAAGAATTCGAAGAATATAATAATCTTAATACAAAACTCTCTGAAGTAAAATATAAAGATAATCCTCAACAATACATGGAATTAGTAGATAAGCTACATCACATAGGTTCATTTCAGCCTGTTTTTATAGTTTTGAGTGAAAATGAGATATTAAGCTATGATTTACGTAAAACAACACATGCAGATTACAAATCTTTTTTAGAGGTAATGGATATGTTTTTTACGTGGATAAGTAAGAGAGAACGGGGACAGGCTGAATTAAATGAGGGAAAAGCGTGAACAAATGATGGTATAGAAATTGAGGTGATACCTATAACTAATCGGAAGTGGGACTTTAGTCCCGCACTATGGCGAAGCTGATACCCAATGGGGCAGACCCAGCCTCACTTCCAACAATAAGGGTCAAGTATTCAATCTTCATTTTTTAAAAACGATGAGGGGGGCAAGGGGTAAAACCCCTTCACATACGGTTTTTGGAGGACAAAAAAAAAGGTCAAGGGTAATTACTCCCTCGACCTTCTCTTGTCGCTCCATTAACCGTATGGAAAGTTTTGTATTAGCGATAAAATTATATCACAGAAAATAAATAAAAACTGTAGATAGTCTCAATATTAATGATTGTAAAAGGGAAGTTAAAAACGTTGCTGGAAGTTACCCCTTGAAAACAAGGGGAGCGCATAAAGCGATTTATGAAAGTATTGTAGCACAATTAGCTCTAAAAATGATTAAACAGTAAAGTCTATAATCTCATTTTAGATATACTTTCTCCAGTATATTATCCCCTAATTTGAGATGAGAAATGGTAAAACCTTCGATTAAAACAACAAAACAAAAAAAAGTAATTAAAAAAATAAAACCAAAAAAAGTTAGCAGTTTTAAGTGGCTCCTTCTAAGTATTTTGATGATAATCTTAGTATTCATAGCCTATCTATTGACATCTGTAACATCACCAAAAATCGTTTATATTCCACAAGGATCAGCCTTTACGAGCATAGCGCATCTTCAGGATGAAGGGGTAGATGTTTATAAGGCAGATGCCATTATTCTTCGTCTTTTGGGTAAGCCTCAGCAGGGGTGGATAGATCTAAAAAAAGAGAAACATACTCGTATTGAATTTCTTTATCGTCTCACTACGGCAAAAGCGGCAACTCATGAGATAACATTAATCCCAGGTGAGACTACGACCGTATTTTTAGATCAACTTTCCCAACAACTCTCCTTGGACAGTAAAAAGCTGCATGCCCTCTACAAAGAGTCTGAAGAGATTTCAGAGGGGATGTTTGTTCCTGATACCTACAGTATTCCAAAAGAAATTGATGAAGAACAGATTATAAAATTTTTGTTAGAGCGATCCAAACAAAAACAAAAAGAGCTCTCTATTGAGCTTACCGGAAGCTATGATAAAGAAAAATGGTTACATATTGTAACACTTGCGTCGGTCATTCAAAAAGAAGCAGCCTCAGTAGCCGATATGCCGATGGTAAGCTCCGTGATCCAAAATCGACTGGCAAAAAACATGCGATTGCAGATGGACGGGACCTTAAATTACGGTAATTACTCCCATCAAAAGGTAACAGCAGCACGAATCCGTAGTGATAAAACCTCCTATAATACCTACAAACACCGAGGTTTGCCGGAGTTTCCTGTCTGTAATGTGAGCAAAGAAGCATTGTTGGCTGCACTGCATCCAAAAAAGACGGATTACCTCTATTTCGTACGGGGTAAAGATGGCGAGCATATTTATAGTAGTTACTTTTCTACACACCATAGAAACATAGTAAATGCTACAAAATGAAACACATTGGAAGATTTCTCCCTCCGGTTAAGGGACAAATAGAAAAAAAGGTTTAAGTAAGTGTTATGATGCTTTCATAAAAAAAAATGACAGGAGAACCTGATGGCAAAAATCATTTGGTCAGTAATTGATGAAGCACCGGCACTAGCGACATATTCGCTACTTCCAATCGTAAATGCATTCACACTAGCCGCAGGCGTTGAAGTTGTAACAAGTGATATTTCACTTGCAGGTCGTGTTATCGCTACATTCCCCGAACGTATGAGCGATACTCAGCGTATTCCCGATAATCTTGCTGAACTTGGTAAGATTGCATTGCAACCAGATGGTAACATCATCAAACTCCCAAATATCTCTGCTTCTATTCCACAGCTTAAAGCGTGTATTGAAGAGCTTCAAGGTCAAGGTTACGATCTTCCTAACTACCCTGAAGAACCAAAAACCGATGAAGAAAAAGAGATTTTTGCTCGTTATGCAACCTGTCTTGGTTCTGCGGTTAATCCGGTTCTTCGTGAAGGTAATTCAGATCGTCGTGCAGCCGTTGCAGTTAAAAACTTTGCTAAGAAAAATCCACATAAACTACGTGCATGGGATGAGGGTTCAAAAACTCGCGTTGCTCACATGAACAGTGGTGATTTTTACGCAAATGAGCAGTCAGTTATCAAAAATGGCGATGGTAAAGTAACAATCTCTCTTAATGGCAATGTTCTTAAAGAGATCAATGCAGTTGATAAAGAAGTGCTTGACGGTACATTCATGAGCGTAAAAGCATTCCGTTCATTTATTGCTGATTCGATTGCTGAAGCGAAAGAAAAAAATATTCTTTGGTCAATTCACTTGAAAGCTACCATGATGAAAGTTTCTGACCCAATTATGTTTGGTCACGCGGTTGAAGTATTCTTTAAAGATGTATTTGCAAAATACGGTGCTGAGTTCAAAGAAATTGGTGTTAGTGCTAATCTTGGTCTGGGCGATCTTTACAAAAAATTGGCTAAATTACCTGCTGATAAAAAAGCGGAAATTGAAGCGGCTATTATGGCTGTTTACCCAACGCAACCTGCAATGGCAATGGTTGATTCGGATAAAGGTATCACAAACCTTCACGCGTCAAACGATGTTATTATCGATGCATCACTTCCGGTAGTTGTACGTGACGGCGGTAAAATGTGGAATCCAGCAGGTAAAGTAGAGCAATGTGTTGTGACTATTCCTGACCGTTGTTATGCTACTATGTACGCAGAATGTATTGAAGATTGTAAGAAAAACGGACAATTCGATGTAACGACTATGGGTTCTGTTTCAAATGTCGGTTTGATGGCTCAAAAAGCAGAAGAGTACGGTTCACATCCGACAACATTTGAGCTTGCAGAAGGCGGCGTTGTTACCGTTACTGATGACAGCGGCGTATTAATGACTTTCAATGTTGAGAAGGGTGATATTTGGCGTATGTCTCGTGCTAAAGATGTTCCGATCAAAGACTGGGTACGTCTTGCAGTAGAGCGTGCAGAGATCGAAAATATCCCAGTTGTATTCTGGTTAGATGAAAATCGTGCACATGATGCGCAGATCATCAAAAAAGTAAACGAGTATCTTCCTGAATTCAATAAATCAGGTATTGAGTACCATATTATGGCTCCTGAAAAAGCGATGGCGTTTTCATTGAAACGTGTACGTGCGGGTCAAAACACCATTTCAGCAACGGGGAATGTTCTTCGTGACTATTTAACGGACTTGTTTCCAATCCTTGAGCTTGGAACGTCGGCTAAAATGCTCTCTATCGTTCCTCTTCTTGCAGGCGGAGGATTGTTTGAAACAGGTGCGGGCGGATCGGCTCCGAAACACGTTGAGCAATTCGTAAACGAGGGGCACCTTCGTTGGGATTCATTGGGTGAGTTCTTGGCATTGGCTGAGTCACTTCGCCACATCAACAAAACAAAAAAAGACAACAAATTGAGCGCTCTTACAGCAGCTCTTGATGAAGCAAACGCGGCGTATTTGGATAATAACAAAGAGCCGTCACGTAAAGCGGGTGAGCCGGATAACAAAGCAAGTCACTTTTTCCTTGCACAATACTGGGCAAAAGCATTGGCTGAGCAAACTATTGATGCAGAACTTGCATCAAAATTTGCTAACGTAGCTGCGTCATTGAGTTCAAATGAAGCTAAAATTATGGAAGAACTTCTCAGCGTAGAAGGAAAACATCAAGATATCGGTGGTTATTATCACCCTGATCTTGCAAAAGTAACAGCGGCAATGCGCCCAAGCGCGACATTGAATGCAATTATTGCTTCAATCTAACTAACTTCCAGCTTCGGCTGGATCGTTTTTTATCTGTAGAGTTAATCTCTATAGATAAAAGACGATAGGTTATCGTCTACGGTTTATCTCTCTGATCCTATGCTTATGAGTGTTTTCGTTGGCGAAAGCAGTTTTGAGTATATTGAAGAGAGAGCAACCTATTTTGACACTAGGAGTTCAAATATGGGAAAAGGTAAACGTGTCGGAATTATTGGAGCTGGTAATGTAGGCTCCACAATCGCTTATTCTCTTGCGATGTTAGGCAGTTGTCATGAAATTATCTTACGTGATAATAAAATGGAAATTGCAAAAGGAAAAGCGCTTGATATGTCACAAGCTGCTGCTGCTGTTCGTTCTCATACCGTAGTAAGCGTTGCAGAAAAGATGTCTGATTTGACGGATTGTGATATCGTGGTTATTACCGCCGGAAGTCCTCGTCTTCCAGGAATGAGTCGTGATGACTTATTGATGATTAATGCAAAAATCACCCGTGAAGTGGTTGCAGGTATTGCGAAATACTCTCCTAATGCCATTATTATTATGGTTTCTAATCCTCTTGATGTAATGACATACGTTGCCCTTCGTGAAAGCGGATTTGAACGCAGTCGAGTCATTGGCATGGCGGGTATTTTGGACAGCGCACGTATGGCTGCCTTTATCCAAGAGAAACTGGGTTACGGCGGAGGACAAATCCGTGCTTCTGTTATGGGCGGTCATGGCGATGATATGGTTCCATTACCTCGTTATTCGACGGTTGCTGGTGTTCCACTTTCTGATTTATTGACCCAAGATGAGATTGACGGCATCGTTCAACGCACACGAAAGGGCGGAGCAGAGATTGTTGCATTGTTACAAACAGGATCAGCGTATTATGCCCCTGCAAAATCAACAGCCATCATGATTGAAGCAATTTTGAAAGATACCAAGCAAATCCATGCATGCGCTGTCTATTTAGACGGTGAATACGGTTATAACGATGTTGTCAGCGGTGTTCCTGTTATGTTAGGTGCCAATGGAGTAGAAAAAATAATTCAAATTACTTTAAATGATGCGGAAAAAAAGATGTTCGCTGATTCTTGTCAATCGGTACAAACGTTGATCGATACTCTTAACACTAACAATTTTTTTCAAGGAGAATAAACATGGGTTTTCGCATAGAAAAAGACACAATGGGGGAAGTTCGAGTTCCGAATGATACCTACTGGGGAGCGCAAACACAGCGTTCATTAGAAAACTTTCAAATTGGTGAAGAAAAAATGCCATACGAAATCACTCGTGCATTTTCTCTTTTGAAAAAAGCGGTTGCTTTGGTCAATTGTGATCTTGGAATGTTAAGTAAAGAAAAAGCGGATGCTATCGCGCAAGCGGCGGATGAGATGCTTGAGGGAAAACTCGACGCACATTATCCTCTTGTCGTTTGGCAAACGGGTTCAGGTACACAATCCAATATGAATAACAATGAAGTATTGGCAGCTCGTGCGACTGAGATTTTGGGTGGTGATTTTAGAACTCAAAAATTGGTTCATCCTAATGATGATGTTAATAAATCACAAAGTTCAAACGATACCTATCCTACAGCATTGCACGTTGCGGCGATTATTGCAGTGGAAACACGTCTTCTCCCTGCTATTGAGCATTTGCGTTCAACGCTTGATGCAAAAGCCAAAGAGTTCAATGATATCGTTAAAATCGGACGTACGCACTTGCAAGACGCCACTCCGTTAACTCTTGGTCAAGAGATTAGCGGTTGGGTTGAAATGCTCAATAAATGCGAAAAAATGGCAAAAACTTCTCTTGAATCCGTTCGTGAGCTTGCTCTTGGCGGAACAGCTGTTGGGACAGGGCTTAATGCCCATCCAGAACTTGGAGAGCGTGTAGCTGCAAAACTTACAGAGCTTACGGGTCATCAGTTTGTTACTGCACCGAATAAGTTTCATGCTCTAACGTCACATGATGCGCTTGTGTTTGCCCACGGTGCGCTTAAAGCATTGGCAGCGGATATGATGAAAATCGCCAATGACGTTCGCTGGTTAGCATCAGGTCCTCGTTGCGGTATCGGTGAAATCACCATTCCGGAAAACGAACCGGGTTCATCGATTATGCCGGGTAAAGTTAATCCGACTCAAAGCGAAGCAGTAACGATGGTAGCGTGTCAAGTTATGGGGAACGATACCTGTATCGGTTTCGCTGCAAGTCAAGGAAATTTTGAGCTCAATGTATTCAAACCGGTAATTGCCTATAACTTCTTACAATCTGTACGTTTATTGGCGGATTCTATGAATTCGTTTAACGATAACTGTGCAGTAGGAATTGAGCCGGTACGTGAGCAAATCGACCATTATCTCAACAATTCACTGATGTTGGTAACTGCATTGAATCCGTACATCGGATATGAAAATGCAGCGAAAATCGCTAAAACAGCCCATAAAGACAATTCGACACTCCGAGCAACAGCAATAAAGCTAGAGCTTATGAGTGGAGAAGATTTCGATAAATACGTCATCCCTGAAGAGATGACAAGACCAATCGCGTAAACTTAAACAGGAGGAAATAAATGAATATTCATGAATATCAAGCAAAAGAGTTATTCAAAAAATACAATGTACCTACACCACGCGGTCACATTGTATTTACACCCGATGAGGCGGTAAAAGCAGCACAAGAGTTAGGTGGCAGTATTTGGGTTGTTAAAGCTCAAATTCATGCTGGCGGTCGCGGACTTGGTGGAGGTGTTAAATTGGCACGCTCAACGTCAGAAGTACGTGCATTGGCAGCTGAAATTTTGGGTATGACACTTGTTACTCACCAAACAGGTCCTGAAGGTAAACTGGTACAAAAAGTTTACATCGAAGAGGGTGCAGACATCAAAAAAGAGTACTATCTTGGGCTTCTTCTTGACCGCGCACTTGAAATGCCTATTATGATGGCATCCACTGAAGGTGGTATGGCAATCGAAGATGTTGCCCACAATACTCCTGAAAAGATCATCAAAGTTGCTATCGATCCATTAACTGGTTTCCAACCATTCCATGGTCGTAAATTGGCATTTGGCTTGGGTCTTCCAACCGAAGAGATCAATGCGTTTATCAAATTCGCATCTGCACTTTATAAAGTTTACATGGATCACGATGCAGAGATGATCGAGATCAATCCATTGGTTAAAACCGGTGATGGCAAATTTTTGGCACTGGATGCCAAAATGGGCTTTGATAACAATGCATTGTATCGTCAAGATCAAGTTCGTGAAATGCGCGATTTAAGTGAAGAAGAGCCAACAGAAATCGAAGCGGATAAATACGGTTTGAGTTATATCAAACTAGATGGTAACGTCGGATGTATGGTTAACGGAGCAGGGCTTGCAATGGGAACTATGGATACCATTAATTATGAAGGTGGAAAGCCTGCTAACTTCCTTGATGTAGGCGGTTCAGCTAGTGCAGAAACTGTTGCAAAAGGGTTTGATATTATTCTTAAAGATCCTAACGTAAAAGTAATTTTTGTTAATATTTTTGGTGGAATCGTCCGTTGTGATCGTGTTGCGAATGGTATTATTGAAGCAACAAAGATTACAAATGTCAATGTACCCATTATTGTTCGTCTCGATGGCACCAATGCTATCGAAGCAGCAGATATTTTGAATAATGCAGGGATTGCAAACATCGTAGCAGCAACGGATCTTGCAGACGGTGCACGCAAAGCCGTAGCAGCAGCGAAAGGAGAATAATAAATGTCAATTTTGGTCAACAAAGATACAAAAGTTATCGTTCAAGGTTTCACAGGTAAAGAGGGCACTTTCCATGCAGAGCAATGTATGGCATATGGTACTAAAATCGTTGGTGGTGTAACACCGGGTAAAGGTGGTCAAGAGCACTTAGGACAACCGGTTTTTAATACTGTTTCTGAAGCAGTCGCAGCTACTGGTGCAACTGTTTCCATGATTTTTGTTCCACCTGCTTTTGTTTCGGATGCAGTGATGGAAGCAGCAGACGCGGGTATTACTCTTGCAGTCATCATTACCGAGGGTGCACCGGTTAAAGATATGATGTTTGCAAAAGCATACGCAGTGAAAAAAGACATGATGACTATCGGGCCAAACTGTCCTGGAATTATTACGGCTGATGAATGTAAAATCGGAATTATGCCGGGCTTCATTTTCAAAAAAGGAAATGTTGGTTTAATCTCTAAGTCAGGTACATTGACCTACGAATCAGCGAACCAAGTCGTTAAAGAAGGCTATGGTATTACGACCGCTGTCGGTATCGGCGGCGATCCGATTATCGGGTTGAGTTACAAACAATTGTTACCGATGTTTGAAGCAGATCCTGAAACACATGCTATTGTTATGATCGGTGAAATCGGTGGTGATTTGGAAATCCAAGCAGCAGCGTACATCAAAGAACATATTACAAAGCCTGTTGTTGCTTTTATCGCTGGTCAAACAGCACCGGCTGGTAAACGTATGGGTCATGCGGGTGCGATTATCTCTGGTAGTGCAGGTACAGCGCAGGAGAAAATGGCAGCACTAGAAGCCGCTGGAGTTACGGTTGTCGTTTCTCCGGCAGATATTGGCAAAGCGATTGCTAAGGTAATGGCAGCATTATGATTCATATTTTTGAAGTAGCTAATGTACGTTGTGGCGGTTGTGCTAATACGATTACAAAAGAGCTTCAAAAGTTTGGATTAAACGACGTGAGCGTTGATCTATCGTGCGAGCCTCGGAAAGTAACAGTAGAAGCTACTGACGAGGCGCAATTAGCACAGGTTCAAGCGATATTAAGAAACCTCGGTTATCCTCTTAGTACAGAGGAAAATGGCGGTCTTGATAATGCTGCATTAAAAGTCAAGAGCTTTGTCTCTTGTGCTGTTGGTAAATTTTCAAACGAAAAAACGTCAGATTAATTTCAAATTGTGAGGAGAATAGATGTTTAAAACGATCAATCCCGGTAATGTCCCTGTATGGGTCAACACCGACAACTGTAAAGCATGTGATATTTGTGTATCAGTATGTCCATCTGGAGTACTTGGTATGCGTTATGAGCCAACATCGACATTGGGTGCAATGATTTCAATCGATCATCCGGAAGCATGTATCGGCTGTAATGAGTGTGAACTCACATGTCCGGATTTTGCTATTTATGTTGCGGATAAAGCAGATTATAAATTTGCAAAACTTACCGATGATTCTAAAGCTCGTCAAGCGGCTATTATCGCTAATAAGTATATGTCTTTAGACCAAGCAGGAGTGAAATAATGGCACGAGAAGTAATTTCTACCGGTAATGAATTATCGGCATTAGCAGCATTTGATGTTGAATGTATGTTTTTTGGGGGTTATCCAATCACCCCTTCGTCGGAAGTAATGCATGAAATGTCAGATCTTTTACCGACAGTAGGCGGTAAATTTATCCAGATGGAAGATGAGATTGCAGGTATATCCGTTGCACTCGGCGCTTCAATGGCGGGTACAAAATCAATGACTGCTACATCAGGTCCCGGTATTTCACTTAAAGCAGAGCAAATCGGTTTGGCGTTCATCGCTGAAATCCCTTTGGTTATCGTTAACGTTATGCGTGGCGGTCCATCAACCGGTCTTCCAACACGTGTATCGCAAGCCGATATCGGTCAAGCACAGTATCCAACCCACGGTGACTATGCTTCAATCACTCTTTGTGCCGGTTCACTCGATGAGTGCTATACACAAACAGTTCGCGGATTTAACTTGGCTGAAAAATATATGACTCCTGTTTTTGTTCTTTTGGATGAGACAGTAGGGCACATGCACGGAAAAGCGGTTATTCCTGATTTAGAAGAAGTAAAAGCCAACATTGTACGTCGTAAACGTTATGATGGACCAAAAGAGGATTACAAACCGTATAAAGCGGAAATGAATGAAGCAGCGGTTCTTAACCCTATGTTTGAAGGGTATCGTTATCATATGACTGGTCTTCATCACGGTGAGACAGGCTTTCCAACAGAAGATGCTGATCAATGTCAATTTAACATCGCTCGTTTGATGGGGAAAATCAATACAGTAGCCGCTGAGAATGATGGTCTTGATGATCTTCCAGACTATGAAGAATTTATGCTTGATGATGACTGTGATGTTGTTTTGATCGCATACGGTTCAATCAGTCGCGGTGCGAAAGAAGCGGTTGTTAAGCTTCGTGCAGACGGAATTAAAGCGGGATTATTCAGACCGATTACATTGTGGCCAAGTCCTGCAAAACGACTCAAAGAGATCGGTGATAAATTTGAGAAAATTTTCATTACTGAGCTTAACATGGGTCAATACATGAGAGAAATCGAGCGTGTTATGCACCGCAGCAATTTTGCTTCATTGCACAAAGCAAACGGTCGCCCAATTGCACCACTTGAGATGGTAGCTAAAGTTAAGGAGATGTTCTAATGGCTTTTAATTATGATCAATATTTACGTGTAGAGAAAATGCCGACACTTTGGTGTTGGGGTTGTGGCGATGGAGTAATCCTAAAAGCGTGTATCCGTGCTATCGAAAAGATGCAATGGGATATGGATAAAGTATGTGTCGTATCGGGTATCGGTTGTTCTGGACGTTTTAGTTCATACATCAATTGTAATACTGTACACACTACGCATGGTCGTACAATCGCCTATGCTACAGGTATCAAACTAACTCGTCCGGATGCACACGTTATCGTCGTTGCAGGAGACGGTGACGGACTTGCTATCGGTGGTAACCATACGATTCACGGATGTCGTCGTAATATCGATTTGAACTTTATTTTGATTAATAACTTCATCTACGGTTTGACCAATTCACAAATCTCACCAACGACTCCTCAGGGTATGTGGTGTGTATCGGCACAAAACGGTAATATCGACCCGACTTTTGATGCATGTAAGCTTGCTATTGGTGCAGGTGCTTCATTTGTAGCGCGTGAGAGTATGCTTGACCCTAAAAAATTGGAAAAAATCTTTGTTAAAGGATTCTCTCATAAAGGATTCTCGTTCATGGATATTATGTCAAACTGCCATATTAACCTTGGTCGTAAAAACAAGATGGCAAGTGCGATGGAAAATCTTGAATGGATTGACAGTATTACTACACCATTGAAAAAATGGGAAGCATTAAGCCCTGAAGAGCAAATGAACAAATTCCCTACGGGCGTATTGCGTGAAGTCCAACAAGCTGAATATTGTGAAATGTATGACATGGTTATTGAAGCAGCACAAGGTAAGCGCGGAAAAATCACACAAGACGATTTTGCGAAAAAAATCTAAGGAGAAACCATGAGAAGTACGATACGATTTACAGGAGTAGGTGGACAGGGTGTTCTTCTCGCCGGTGAGATTATGGCTGCGGCTAAAATCAAACTTGGCGGTCATGGCCTTAAAACAGCTACGTATACATCACAAGTTCGTGGTGGGGCAACCGTTGTTGATATTACGTTAGATGATACTGAAATTTTTTACCCATATGCAAATGAAGGTGAAATTGACTTTATGCTTTCGGTTGCAAATGTCAGTTATCAACAATTCAAAAATGGGGTTAAACCAGGTGGAATTATTGTAATTGAGCCAAACTTGGTTCACCCGACAGAAGAAGACCGTCAAAAATGGATCATTGTAGAGATTCCAATCATCACCATTGCAAAAGAAGAAGTGGGTAATGTTATTACTCAATCGGTTGTTGCATTGGGTATCACCAATGAGTTTACCGGCGTACTTGATCCCGAAACTCTTCGTGAAGTAATGCTTTCGAAAGTTCCAAAAAAAGTACATGAAGTAAATAATACAGCATGGGCTTTAGGCATCAAATATGCCAAAGAAGCGAAAGCTAAACTCGGAATGTAATTTTTTGTTATTTCCCTTGTTTTGGGAAATAACACTAGGTTCTCCTTAAATCTATCTTCTAAAATTCTCAAAAAAACTTCATTTTTACTTTTTTTTACTCTATATATGTTAAAATAACAAAATATAATAGATGGATTTTAATGAAGATATTTTTTGCTTTATTGGTAGTTTTTTTTACTTTTGCTTTGAATGCGGATACTCAAAGTAAAAAACGGATTTTTATTTTGCATTCCTATGCCCAAGAGTACGAATGGACAAAATTGCAACACCTAAAATTTGTTTCAAGCTTGGAAGAATCGTTATCTTTTCCATTAGAAATTTCGACAGAGTATTTGGATACCAAACGTCTTAAATTTGATGAAGAATATCAATCATTTTTTCTTCACTATTTGCAAAAAAAATATAATGAATACAATCCGGATGTCATTTATGTTACCGATGATAATGCGCTAACTTTTTTTTCAAACCATCAAAAAGCATTATTTGTCGGAAAACCGATCTTTTTTTCAGGTATTAACAACCTTTTTTTGCTAAGTTCATTGGATCCAAAAAAGTTCACAGGAGTTTATGAGACTAAAGATATTGAACCGAATATTGAATTAATCAAACAATTTTCTCCTCAAACACGTGATATATGGATTGTAGGTGACAGATCAACGACGTATCAGGCCATTGAATCGGATATTAAAAAAAAGATACATCATTTTCCTAAATATACGTTTCATTTTCTTTCAACCGATAAAATTGATGAGATTATGCAGCAGCTTCCAAAAACTCCAAAGTCTTTTGTTCTCCTGACTACAATCGGAGGATGGAGTGATCAAAGCGGTAGAATTTTGACGCTTAAAGAATCAATCAATACCTTAAAAAGCAATAAGCACCTAATCCTTTGCAGCATGGAAGATGCTTACTTACTTGGAGGAGTTGTCGGAGGATTCGTAACCAGCGGAGCGAATCAAGGGCTTGAAGCGGCTAAATTGGCTACACGTTATTTTAGTGGTGAACCTCTTTCATCGATACATTCTATTATCAAAAGTCCTAATGGTTATATTTTTGATAGACGAGCGCTTATTGAATCAAGATTGATTCTTTCTGAATATACTGCACGTAATGCAATTATTTTAAATGAAAAGAAAAACTTTTTCGAGCAGCATCAGGAGATGATTTTAAATACTCTATTTATCGTAATGACTTTATTTTTAATTTTTCTTATCATTGTCTATTTTGTCGCCTTACAAAAAAAATCACACTTGCATCAAGTAGAATCAGAGCTTGATGAATGTTCTACAGAATTATTAGTGCTAAAAGAGAAACTTGCTTTGATGAAGCAACAATATGAATAAAAAAATCACATTAGCCGTATTATTTTTCATTTTTTTATTAATTGCTGTGCCTGCAATTCAATCATTATTTTTTGCCCAACAAACAACAGGCAAAATAATAGTCAATAAAAATATTGAGGCCCCTTATCTCGCTTCTGCTGATAAAGATTTAATACTGGTCTTTTTTGGATATGTAGGTTGTGTTAAAGTATGTAGTCCTATTTTACAGCAACTTAGCAATTTTTATGACTCTTCCGAATTTGCTCCTGTCCAGCCGTTTGTTTCTTTTTCGTTTGTTAATCTAATGCCACAATTGGAATCCGATCAGCCTGATCTCTTTGCAAAATCATTTAATCCGGAATTTAAGGGCATTTATTTGAGCCAAAAAGAGTTGATGGGCATTGACAGACAATTTAGCCTTTTCTTTTCAAATAGCTTGCGTGATGAAGGTGAGATTGATCACAGTGATCATCTTTATTTACTGCAACGGCAAAAGAATGGGCTATTGCTATTGAAAAATATCTATACAACGCATCCTCTTAACCAAAAAAGACTCATTCATGATATACTTGAAATACAAAAGGAAACAGAATGAATCGTGCTACGCTTGAACATTTATTGACATTTCCAAAAGTACCAAAATTTGCGACTGAAAATTTTAATGAGCATTTTATCCAAGCAGATAAAGTTATGCTCGTATTGCTGGCCATACATTGGTTTATAGCAATTTTTATTACGTCTATTAGTTACGATACTTATAAATATGGCTTATTAAGTGGAGGTCTTATACTGCTTCCCCTTTTAGTTGCATACCGTTATTTTAGCGGTACACAGGTGATGCGTGCTCTTGTTGCAGTAGGTCTAATGTTGTTTTCACTGGTATTTATACAACAGCATCTTGGTCGTATTGAGATGCACTTTCATGTTTTTATTGCCATGGCGATGCTCACACTTTATAAAGATATTATTCCGGTTTTTGTAGCAGCAGCGACTACGATTGTTCACCATATTGTTTTCAACTATCTTCAGTTGTATGAAGTATCATTATTCGATATGCCTGTGATGATTTTTAATTACGGATGCGGTTTTGATATTGTCTTGTTGCATGCTGTTTTTGTGATAGCAGAAGCATTTGTGCTGGGTTACATTATAAAATTGCAAATAGAATATGCTGTGGAACTCAACCGATCTGAAAATGAGATCTCAGGACTTAATAAAAACCTTAGTTATACTTCTTTGCATGATTCATTGACAGGTCTCGCCAATCGTCAAAGCTTGTATTCACAATTAACTTTGATGGTAGACAATGCCAATCGGTATAAAATAAAATTTGCTGTTTTATTTTTAGATTTGGACCATTTTAAAAATATTAACGATACTCTTGGTCATAATGTAGGTGATACTCTCCTTAAAGCAGTCTCCAAAAAATTAACGTCTATTGTACGAGGAAATGATGTGGTCTCACGCATTGGCGGAGATGAGTTTATTGTTATCGTAAATGATGTAAATAACCATGCTTCACTTGAACAGGTTATTGTCAAAATTTTGGAAGCATTTAGAACGGAATGGATTATCAAAGGGCATATCCTGAGATTATCGACAAGTATTGGAGTAGCAATCTATCCGGATGATTCGCATGATATCAATGAATTAATGAAGTACGCAGATATCGCCATGTACAAATCAAAAGCAGAAGGACGTGATCAATTTAGTTTTTTTACTACCGAATTGAATCATCAAATTCATGAAGAAGTCAACATTGCTAATGATATGCAGCGTGCATTGAAAAAAGAAGAATTTGTTTTGTTTTATCAGCCGAAGATTGAAATTGAAACAGGTAAAATTATTGGTTCAGAAGCATTGATTCGTTGGAAACATCCGAAAAAAGGGCTTATTTCTCCCATTAGTTTTATACCCATTGCTGAAAATACCGGTTTTATTTTGAGTTTAGGGACGTGGGTTATCAATGAAACGGTTAAAATGATTAGGCGGATGGAAAATGCAGGATTTAATGATGTGCATGTTTCGTGTAATGTTTCAACCCGTCAGTTCCAAAACGTTAACCTCTATGCTGATATTGAATACGCCATGCAAACAAACGGGATAAATCCTACACTCTTTGCGATTGAAATTACAGAAAGTATCATGATGGAATATCTGGAGACAACACTTGACGTACTTAAAAAGATAAAAACACTCGGAATTCATATTTGTATGGATGATTTTGGTACTGGGTATTCTTCACTTTCCTATTTGCGTAAATTCCCGATTGATTCACTGAAAATTGACAAAAGTTTTGTGGATGATATTACAGAAGGTTCTGACAATGAGCATATTTTGATTAATACCATTATCGCTATGGGACAAACACTAAATCTTCATGTTATTGCAGAAGGGGTCGAAAAGGAGTATCAAATGGAATATTTACGTGAAAAAGGGTGTGCCTACTATCAAGGATATTATTTCTCTAAGCCTGTTCCGGAAGATGAATTTTTTATATTACTTGAAAAAAATCGTTGATTCAACTATCGCAGAAGCCCGCTCTAATTCAATTTTTCCTATAATGTCACAGGTACACAGGTGATAGCTTGAGCATGTCTCAAGAGGAAAGTCCGGGCTGCTGTAGGACACGGTTCCATCTAACTGATGGCCACGGTAACGTGAGGGACAGTGCAACAGAGAGTAGACCGCCACATATTCGTATGGGGTGAGGGTGAAACGGCGGGGTAAGAGCCCACCAGTCTCATAGGTAACTATGAGAGCTATGTAAACCCAACCGCGCAGCAAGAAACAGATGGTTAGCGTCCTACATTGCTATTGTTTCGCTAGAGGTCATGAGTGATCATGGCAGTAGATTAATTATCACTTCATCCAGAACCCGGCTTATGTGTACCTGCTTACCTTCAAGAATGTAGAGTTTATCTCTTACTCCATTTTGCATCTTTGGAATTTTCACCCCATTCTCTTTTATTCCAGAACACATAATCAATTGTTACTGCTGCTAAAAACAGCATACCTAAAATAAAAATCTCGCATTCAACGCAATCTTGAAAAAACATCTTTTCTCCTTCTTCAGCAGTGATTCGGTCGACGGCATAGGATGGGATCACATTTTTCCTTTGCTTCTACGTCCGTCACGACTTGATATATTCGTAAATACACCCATTTGCCACGTATGAGTCCAACATAAACCCATTAACCGATTGGGATGTCTAACATTTTAATTCTTTAATATGATTTTTTTATGTAGTTTATGTTAGGAATAGTAAAATAGACTCTATTCTGTTTCGTCTAATGTGTCACATCTCCACGATTAAGAGAGTTGATAAAGTATATATTGGGATAAATGTGTGGTAAGTCCCCAAATGAATGGGGAGAAGGAGAAATTAAATAAAATTAACTTTGGTAACGTGGTGATTGAGTCCTAGCTCGGCTGGAGTACATCCTAGTGCAAGACCTATCATCTGCTGCATATGAAGGACAGGAAGAGAGACGTCACGACCAATAGCAACGGATGCATGGTGGGTTTGGGTATCAAGTTTAAGGTGGCAAAGAGGACATGGCGTAACCATCCAATCCGCATTGGCATCCATAGCACCTGCTACTGCATTTCCGGTTAGAACAGCAGCCGTATGAGGTGCTTGAAGCTCAGCATGGAAACCGCAACATTTGTTTTTCTCAACATAATCAACATTCTTACCGCCACATGCGATGATAAGATCATCGAGCGATGTTGGGGTATAAGGATTTTCGTGACCTTTATGAGTCTCATTTTGAAGCTCTGAGGGACGAATGTTGTGACAACCGTAAAACGGTGCAATGTTAAATTGGCTTAAAGGTTTTACAACCATTTCTTTAATCTTATCTAAACCAAAATCGTCGATGATAGCATACAAGAAGTGAGTAATCAGTGAAGTACCTTTGTACTCCAAACCAACTTCTGCAAGTTTTTCATTGACTTTTGCTTTTAGTTCTGCATTTTGGTCAAGTCTATGTTTTGTCATCGCCGTGTTGAGCTGACAAGTATTACAGATAGTAACCATTGTTAGACCATGCATTTCAGCATAAGCAATATTCCGTGCATTTAAAACTAAAGATAAAAAGTCATCATAATCTTGCAAGTGTGAAGCGCCACAACATGAAGCTTCAGTAAGTTCTATGAGTTCTATTCCAAGTTTCTTTGCAACTGCCAGTGTAGACATCATCTGCTCGGGAGTACTCTCTTTAGCAGTACAACCGGTAAAAAGTGCGTATTTTAATTCTTTCATTGCGTATAACTCCCTAAAACTTTACTGTTGATGACGACTTGATAAGCTTTTGGATCTCGTCTAACTTATCTGATTTTGGCATATTCCATGGCAGAATAATCTTACCTTTAGTAAACATTTTGAGTGCAACTGGAACGTGTTTAAGAACACCGATATTCCCTTCAGAATAACGTACAAGCTCTCCTTCATCCAAAAGACCATGTTTGGCGATAGAGTGCGCAAAACCAACAGCGTGACGTGTTGCAACATTGTTCTTAGCGATATTGGCTTCAAAAATCATGTTGTGAAGTTTCGTTATTTTTTCAATTGGATTGACATCTTTTGGACAAGCTTCCGCACATTCCATACATTTGACACAATCCCAAACACCGCTTGCTTCTTCATTTACAATATGAAGACGCTCAAGCGCTGATTCGTCACGTACATCCGCAGAGAAACGATACGCTGCAGCAAAAGCAGCAGGTCCTATAAATTGCTCATTAATGGCAAGAGCAGGGCAAGAGTAATGGCATGCTCCACATTGGATACAATAATCCGCTTCCAATAGCTTTTCGGCATCATGCGGGCTAACAAGGTGTTCTGACTGAGGAGTTTCTTCAATTTCACCGGTCAAAAATGGTTTTACTTCAGCGTGTTTTTCCCAAAAGTCTTTTTTATCAATAATCAAATCTTTGATGGCACGTTTGGTACTGAGCGGCTCAATAACAAGCTCTGCACCAAAGATATTGATAAGATCAAAAAGACGTGATTTACATGCTAAAATAGCTTTTCCGTTGACTTTAATCGAACAAACACCGCAGATACCGTGGCGACAGCTTCGGCGATACGACAAGCTTCCGTCATGATCCCATTTGATACGATTTAAAATGTCTAAAACAACCTCTTCGTGAGTAACGTCCAGAGTATAGGTATTATAATAAGGGAGGTAATCGGTCTCTTCGTTGAAACGAAAGACTTTAAACGTTACCTTTTGTGATGTTAATGCATCCATAGTCATATCCTTAGTAAGATCTAGCTTTGAGTTCATGACGACCGAGGGTAACGTCCATGTAATCAAGAGTAAGTGCGCCGTTTTCATCCATGTATGCCATGGTGTGTTTTAAGAATTTTTCGTCATCACGAGTTGGGAAATCTTCACGGAAGTGTGCTCCGCGACTTTCTTGACGTGCAAGACCGCTAGCAACAATAAAGAGTGAATAATCTAACATGTGTCCAAATTCGATTGCTTCTTGAAGTTCGGTATTGAAAATTTTTGATTTATCTTTGATACTAATATTTTTATAGCGTTTACGTAATTCTTCGAGTATTTCCATTTGAGCGGTTAATGTCTCAGCGGTACGGAAAACACCTGCATTATCGGTCATTGAGCTTTGAAGCTCATCGCGCAATACAGCGACGGATTCTTGACCATGATTGGTAAGCACCCAGTTGAGCTCACTATTCATACGTGCTGCATCGTCTGAAGTTGCTTCATGCAGTTTGATACCATCGACTTCATCTACCATTGTTTTACCGACAAAACGACCAAACAGCAATGCTTCAAGTACTGAGTTTGCACCCAAACGATTGGCTCCATGAACACTTGAACATGAACATTCACCCGCAGCATAAAAACCTTCTACAAATTCGGTATTATTTTTACGAACGTGCCCGAGTTTATCCATCGGTATTCCACCCATGGAGTAGTGAGCGGTAGCAGAAATCAAAATAGGTTCTTTGATCATATCAAGACCCAAGAAAGTAATCGCAAGGTCACGAAGCTCAGGAAGACGTTCCATAATTTTTTCTTTACCCAAATGGACAAGATCGATGAAAACAGCATCTTTACGTGGTCCTACTCCGCGTCCTTCACGGATCTCTTGGATAATAGCGCGGGCAACAACGTCACGAGATGCAAGTTCCATAGCGTTTGGTGCATATTTTTCCATAAAGCGTTCGCCCAGTGAATTGAGAAGTTTCCCACCCTCACCACGAGCAGCTTCAGAAATCAATACGCCGTTTCCGGATAATCCCGATGGGTGAAACTGAACGAACTCCATGTCTTCAAGAGGAAGACCATGACGAGCGACCAATGATAAGCCATCACCGGTATTGGCATGAGCATTAGAATTGATTTTGAAAGCACGTGCGTATCCGCCGGTTGCAAACATGACAGCTTTGGCATTAAAAATCGCTTTTTCACTGTTTCGGATATTGTAAGCACTTACTCCATATACCTTCCCATCGGTATAAAGGAGATCAGCAACGTACCACTCATCCCAAAACTCTACACCCTCACGGAATGCTTGTTCATAAATAGTTTGAAGAAGAGTGAGACCTGTGCGGTCTTTGGCAAAACAAGCACGCGGTGAAGATTGTCCGCCAAAAGGACGTTGAGCAATCGTACCGTCTTCATTACGGCTAAATGCCGCACCCATTCTCTCAACCCAGCGGATGGTTTCTGGAGCTCTTTGACACATAAATTCAACAACATCTTGGTCGGCCAGATAATCTGACCCCTTTACCGTATCAAATTCATGCAGTTCAACACTGTCTGCATCACTAAAAGCAGCATTGATACCGCCTTGTGCAGCACCTGAATGTGAACGCAACGGGTGAAGCTTGGTGATAACAGCTACTTTTTTGCCAGCTTTTTGCAATTCACGGGCTGCAGCACATCCGGCTAATCCAGCGCCGACGATAATTGCATCATACGTATGAACGGGAATACTCATACACCATCCTTATATAGAATATTTTCGAATACCAAATTGGCATAAGTTGCCATGATTATAGCGTTCTAACTCTTGCGTACAATTAAAAGGCAAAAGAGTAACACATAGAAAAATTATGAGAGATTAAGTGTCCATAAATGTAACATATAAGAGAAAGTTAACGGAACTTATCTGCTTTATCTCGGAGTTGTGCAATGCGATTTCCACCGGACTCTTTTGCTTTTTCGACCAATTTTGCAACATCCGGTAATGATTCTTCAAGAGTTTTAGCTGGGATTTTTAGACTTATACCACCGCTTAGCGTGATTTTTTCTATCCCTTGTTGCGTTGTAAAAATAGAATCTTTAACTGACTGAACGATATTTTCTGCTTCTGAAAGTGCTATATCCTTGGAATTACGCGCCATGATAAAAGCAAAACGGTTATCATCAAGATGAGCAATAACGTCTAATGGCTGCTCGTACATCGTAAAAATATCGGCTAATTTTTTATAAAGCGTTCCTAAATCTTCCTTCGATAATTTTGCCTCTAATTCTTTATATTGATCAATTTCAAATAAAACAATAAAGAGTGATCCCATCGTTTTTGTATTGCGTTTAAGATTAAAAATGGTATTCATCCCTTTTTGATTGTTAAGTCCGCTTTGCGGATCCAAAAGTGTTGGATTAGTATTGACAACAGGCATCTTCCGAGCAAGACGTTTTATAATAAAATCAACTTCTTCGGTAACGGTTTCATGTTGTATTCCTTCATCCACAGAAGATGCTTTTTTAATATCACGATAAATTTGATTTAAGCGCCATCTATAGAAGAAAAAAGTCATCAGTCCAAGTACTGAAATAATTAATACTGTGATTTTGGCTATCCATACTGATTCATTAATAAGACTTATTTGATAATCAATCATATTGTCTATGTCCATAGAATAAAGATTTCGTTGAAAAATCATACGATCATACATGGCGCTTCTGGAAACGGGCATGGATTCCAGCCAAAACAATGCTGATTCTTGAAACTTAGAAGAGGTAGAAACCAAGGCTTGGTGCAATGATTTTTCTTTTTCGTCGGATGTTAAAAGAAAATTTAAAAATATTTCTTTGTTCGCCAGTTTGGTAAATAATGCCAGTTCCGCAATATTACCATTGATGGTGATGGTAGCCATATCAAAATCATGAAGATTAGTGGATGTGATTTTTTTAATCAGTATATGTTGATTTTTCAGAGCATCTAGACGCTCTGAAAATTTGGAAATAGTAACAAGAATTATCGCCAGTAAGATTATCCCGCTTCCTAAAACAAAAAGGGACAACTTAAGATTAAAAAAGATTTGTCGAATAGAGAGTTTCATCTAAAAGCCTTATATAATAATTTATCACATTAAACAAGAATTTTATCACATTAAGTAGGTATTTTATCATATATTTATATTTTACCGTCTAAAAAGATCCTTTAACCCACGCATAACATCAAATAGTTTATAATTCTTTTTTACATTCAAACGCATACATTTAGGTTACTCGTGAACATTGAAAACCACTTTATTACTCTGATGAGTCAAAAAAAATCGCGCATAGGTGACGATGGTGCCGTAGTAGGAGAATGGATTTTCAGTAAAGATATTTTTTTTGAAAATGTCCACTTTAAGCGCCAATGGCTCACGTACTATCAAATTGGCTACAAAGCAATGATCATTAATATCTCCGACGCCATTGCTATGAATGCGCAGCCAATGTACGCTTTGGTAGGTGCCGCAATGCCTAAGCATGTTAGTTTGTATGATATGAGTGAGCTTGCTCGCGGTATGAGAGAATGTGCTTTTGAATATGGAGTGGAGATAATCGGTGGTGATACGATTAGTAACACCAAATTGGATTTGTCAATTACAATTATTTCAAAAAGTACAAATCCTCTTAAGCGAGTGGGTTTAAAGGTAGGGGATCTCCTCGCACATACGGGGAATCTCGGTTCGTCACTGCGTCATTTGCGTTATTTAATGGCGGGTGGGGTTGTTAATACCAAGAGCCGATTTGTTCGTCCTCGTTTACGTGGTCAATTTATCCAAAAAGGGCGTCCTTATTTGCGTTGCGGAATGGATATTTCCGACGGTCTCTTTAGCGACTCACAAAAACTGTGTTCCGTTAATCGTCTTGGAATACGATGGAGTAAGCGTCCGGATAAAAACATAGGATGCAGTGGAGAAGAGTATGAGATGCTGTTTGCCTTTCATCCACGACACACACAGAAATTGAAAAGAATTTCAAAACTAACACGAACACCGATACACATCATAGGAACCGCAAAGCGGGGAAAAATGATTAATCGCTGTAAATCACATCATTTTTAGGAAGTATTTCATGGAACGCCAATATTATCTCCCACACAGTGTCATCGAATTTCATTTTCGCCAATCCGCTCGTGATTTCGTTGTTGACGAAATACCGTTGTATCCTTTTAGCGGGGAGGGTGAGCATTTAGTCTTGCACGTACGCAAAAAAAACCTCTCTACATGGCAGATGGTGGATATTTTCAGTAATCATTTAGGGATTAAAAGCCGTGACATCGGGTATGCCGGACTAAAAGACAAAAACGCCCAAACCAAACAATACATTTCAATCCCAAAAAAATATGAGCCAATGTTGGAAAACTTCGAGCATGAGGGGATTAAGATTCTCGAAAAGCAGTATCACAACAATAAAATTCGTATTGGACATCTCAAAGGAAATCGATTTTTTGTCCGTCTTAAAAAAGTCAATCCTACCTCCGCTATGAAAATCCAAGAAGCCCTTAAATCAATTAAGAAAAACGGAATGCCAAACTATTTTGGATTTCAGCGTTTCGGATTGGATGGTGAAAACTATAAAAAAGGGCAAGCGATTTTAGACGGTACTCTTAAAGAGAAAAATAGAAAGTTAAATCAATTTTATATTAACTCATATCAAAGCTATCTCTTTAATGCGTGGCTTGCTCGTCGTATTGAGATATCAAAACTGGTTGAGAGTTTTAAAGTGGAAGAATTATCCACTGTTTTGACTCTTCCAAAAGAAGAAATAGTATCAATGAAAGCCCAAAAACATCCATTCAAACTCATACATGGCGATGTATTGATGCATTATCCTTACGGTAAATTGTTCCATTATGAGAGCGAAGATGAGATTGAGCGCTTTAATAAACATGATATTTCGGTAAGTGGATTGCTTAGCGGTAAGCGGGCAACACGAGCAGTTGGCTTGGCACAAGAAATCGAACAGGAGTTTGACACCATCACAACAGGCATTGACGGTGCACGTCGCTATGGATGGGTCTATCCAGAGGAAGTTGAGGGACAATACAAAGAAAATGAGGCATGGTTTGAGCTTCATTTTACCCTGCCAAAGGGATGTTATGCCACGGTATTGATTGAAGAGATTGCTAAGCGAGAAATTAACAGCGATGAAAGTCAGGAAGAAGAATGAAGCAACATGTAACCTCGTCCCTATCCAAAGCTTTTGGAAAATTTGCATCTAAAAAGCATTCTCTAGCTGTTCAAAATTTAATTAATCGTACCTATGTATCTATGATGGGTTTAGATATGAGTGATTTTAAAGCTTCAGAATCATACGAGACACTTAATGCACTTTTTACACGTCATTTAAATGAACCACGCCAATTTGATCAAGATCCAAAAATAATGATCAGTCCGTGTGATTCGTTTGTTACCGAAGCAGGGTCAATAGAGAAAACACGAGCGTTGCAAATCAAAGGGATGAGTTATGATATAAATGCATTTTTAGGTGAGCATATTTCTGAAGCTGATAAGTCCCGTCTTATTGATGGTGAATACATTAATTTTTATCTCTCCCCACGTGATTATCATCGTTATCATGTTCCTTTGGATATGGAAGTTACAAAAGCAATCCATATTCCTGGAAAACTTTATCCGGTTAATATTCCGACACTTAAGCGTAAAGTTGATCTTTTTATTGAGAATGAAAGGGTTGTTTTAGAGTGTAAAAGTATTGATGGAAAGCTATTTTATTTGGTGTTGGTTGGAGCGTTGAATGTTGGAAAAATGGTAGTGTCTTTTGAACCTCGTATCAATACCAACAGTGATTCACTCGGTGGTGTTTATCAATATGACAATCTTCATCTCTCAAAAGGGGATGACTTTGGATGTTTTATGATGGGTTCAACGATTATATTGTTAGCCGAAAAAGGGATGATTACCCCCAATGTAAGGGTAGGAGAGAGCGTAAGATTTTCGCAAGAAATAGCTCGAATCAACGAGAAAAGATAGTAAACTTTGTTTTGAGATGACCGTGATCCTCATAAATATCGATAGTACTATCGATTGGAGGATGAAACTTAATAAGAGCCCCTTGCACAGAATGAAAAACATGGGCGAATTTTAAAAACATCGGAGAGATAATCGTATCGATATGCCCTCTTTTAATAATATCTGCCAAAATCTCAATACCGCTGTAGTAGATGCTCTTATTAATAGAACGTTGAATATTGTACGAACGCATCAACTCGATATTTTTCAACAGTGTTTGGCACTCTTCAGTACATATTAATTTATTATGGTTTGCACGGTCAATTTCTTCGACAATCTTTTTTTCTGTGTTACTTATAGAATCTTCAATTTCTTGGGTTAAATTTGGATTGTATTTACGTATAAGTGCAAAAATACTATCAGCATCCAAGGGTCTGCTTCCTGTATCACACACATAGTTTTTGTCGTTAACATATTCATGATCCAAAGCTCCTATAAGCTCTGCAACAATACTGATATAGACAAACTTATCTTCTTTGTTGTGATCGAAATCAATACCTGTTTGCGAGATAAGTGGCTTAGGACCTGCATATTTAAACGAATATTCCATGTTATTTCCCTAAATTAAACGTTAAATCTAAAATGCATTATATCACCATCAGCAACGATATATTCTTTTCCTTCTAAACGCATTTTTCCTGCTTCTTTGGATTTATTCTCTCCGCCGCATGCCACATAGTCTTCATACGCGATGACTTCAGCGCGAATAAATCCTTTTTCAAAATCATTATGGATAACAGCTGCGGCTTTTGGTGCGGTAGAATTTTTATGAATGGTCCATGAACGCACTTCTTTGACCCCAGCGGTAAAGTAGCTCATATAACCTAGTTTATCAAAACCTTTACGGATTATTTGCTCTAATCCTGATTCTTCTACACCCATTTCTCGTAAAAATTCGTCACGTTCATCATCTTCAAGACCAATAAGCTCTTCTTCGATTTTTGCACACAATTTGATAACTTCACATCCTGTTTTGGTAGCATGCGCTTTAAGTGCAAGGACAAAAGCATTATCTTCAGCAAGTCCGTCTTCATCAACGTTTGCACCGTACATGATCTCTTTTG
Organism: Pseudomonadota bacterium; assembly: GCA_043797085.1. Taxonomy (GTDB): domain Bacteria; phylum Campylobacterota; class Campylobacteria; order Campylobacterales; family Sulfurimonadaceae; genus Sulfuricurvum. The sequence continues at coordinate 72,154 of JAZDQA010000004.1, forward strand.
CACTTAAAAGACGCACTTCGCGGTTAAGCTGCTCAAACATCTCGGTATCGGCTTTTGGAAAATTACGAGCAAGATTTCCATCACCTAGAAACTCCAGAAGCTCTTCGGCAAAAACAAGTAATGCAGCGGCATCTTTTTCATTTTTAGCTTGTTTTTTGAGACGTTCGATACGGTTGCTAAGAACTTCAAGATCGGCGAAAATAAGCTCATTTTCGATAATCTCAACATCTTGAAGAGGATCAATACGCCCTTCAGTATGGACAATGTTTTCATCCTCAAAACAACGGACGATTTGTAAAATAACTTCGGTTTCACGGATATTGGAGAGAAATTTATTTCCTAATCCCTCACCTTTGCTCGCACCCTTTACAAGACCTGCGATGTCAACAAAATCAAGAGTCGAATATTGAACACGCTCAGGTTTGACGATTTTCACCAATGCATCGATACGGCTATCAGGAACCGGCACGGTTGCTTTGTTTGGTTCGATAGTACAAAATGGATAGTTAGCAGCTTCTGCGTTTTGTGCTTTGGTGAGCGCGTTAAAAGTAGTTGATTTTCCGACGTTTGGTAGTCCTACGAGTCCGATTGATAATCCCATTATTCTAATCCTTGTTGTAATTTTAGTAGCCATTCAAGTGTCATACGTACGCCTGCACCTGTACCACCGTAAGTATGAACATCCCATGCGCTTTCGGTATAGGCGGAGCCTGCGATATCGAAATGTACCCATTTGTCTTTCATGTTATCATCGATGAAGTTATCGAGGAACAATGCCGCCGTGATCGCTCCGCCGTAAGGTTTAGACGAGACGTTGCAGACATCGGCAAGGTCGCTTTTGATCAGTTTTTTGAGGTGGCGGTTAAAGGGTAATATACCGCAGTATTCGCCGCTCGCTTCTGCTGCATTCATCCACTCTTGTTTGAGTGCTTCGTTATGTCCCATAACTCCGGTGGTGTACGGTCCAAGAGCAACCATACACGCACCTGTCAGTGTCGCATAGTCGAAGATATAATCAGCTTTGACATTGGCTTGGGCATATCCCAGTACATCGGCGAGAACTAAACGACCTTCGGCATCAGTGTTGCGTACTTCGATGGTTTTACCATTTTTGGCACGGAGGACATCATCAGGTTTGTAAGCATTGCCGCCGATCATGTTCTCAACGGCTCCGATCAATGCGTGTACTTCGATATCGAGCTTGAGCTCGCTCACCGCTTTGATAATCCCCATGACGGCACATCCGCCTGCTTTGTCCATTTTCATCGTTACCATCGAGGCAGCGGCTTTGAGACTGAGCCCGCCGCTGTCGTAGGTGAGCCCTTTGCCCACGAGGGTGATGATCTTTTTGGGGTTTGCAGGTTTGTAAGCGAGGTGAATCAGACGGGGAGGGTTAATCGATGCACGACCAACTGCGAGCATCGCGTTCATCCCCTCACTCTCTAAACCATTTACATCGAGAATTGTACATTCAAGGTTATTGGTTGAAGCGAGTGTATCGGCAGTAACTGCCATCGCCTGAGGAGTCATGTCGTATGGAGTTAGATTGACCAAATCACGGACGAAATTGGTTGCTTTGGCAATGGTGACGCTTTGGTTGAACATTGACTCTAACACACCAAAATCAGCACCGGAATCATTAGCAAACATAATCTCTTCCAGCGTAATTTTTTTAGGCTCTGATTTGTAGGATTCAAATTTATATCCCCCTAACAGTGCCCCTTCGACCAAAGCATTTAAGCTCTCTTTTGTAATAGCAACTTTGAGTGAGCTATAGGCATAGTTTATAGCTGATTTAAGTGCCGAAGCCATACTCAGACGGTAGGTTTCGCTGCTCTCTTCGGTTATAGCACAGATGAGGAGACGATGTTCATGCAGAGTACATATCTGTTCTGCTTCGGCTTTAAATCCTGCCTGTGTCAAAAGAGCTTTGAGAGGGTGTGCTTCAAATTGTGCTGGTGTGACAAATTCTAATGTCAAATCTGCATTGAGTGAGGATAATGATTGATTATAAAGGGCGACGTTCACGGCGTTTCTCCAAAAGATTTTTTTCTATTCTATTAAACATAAAACTAATACTGCCAATAATGGCGATGACAAGCGGTATGGCAAAGTACCAGTGCGCCTTAATCCAAGCGAGGAGTTTGAGAAGCTCTTCTCCGAAATAATAAGCCGGTATGATGGTCAATGCTGCCCAAAAAATGGCGCTTACAAAGTTAATGATGGCAAAATCACGGGATGAATATTTAGTTAATCCTATTGCCATAGGTATTACTGTACGCATGCCATACATGTAGCGTTGAACAAAAATAAGCGGCCATCCGTATTTTTTGAGCAACAGATGAGCGATGGCAAATTTACGTCGTTGAGAACGAAGTTTATCATGGATGTATTTTTTATTAAACCGTCCAATATAAAAATATATCTGATCTCCGACAAACCCACCGAACGCTCCTACCATTAAAGCAATCGGAAGGAACATATCTCCTGTATGCGACATAATACCGGCCATTACAAGACCAAGTTCACCTTCTAAAATACTCCAAGCGAACAAGACAATATAACCGTATTCTTTTAACCATTCAATAAATAAGTGTTCCAATTTAATCCCTTAATTATCGAAATTCAATAACTGTTTAGCCTGAATCATATCTTTGTCGCCACGTCCTGATATATTGACAATGATAAGTTTATCTTTAATGTCGGGCATTTTTTTCAAATATGCGACAGCGTGAGCGGTTTCAAAAGCGGGGATAATTCCCTCTGCACGACTAAGCCATACGAAAGCGTCCAACGCTTCGGCGTCGGTAATGTTATCATAGCTAACGGTTCCATTATCTTTATGAAACGCGTGTTCGGGTCCTATACCCGGATAATCCAGTCCTGCCGAGATCGAGTGGGCTTCGAGAATTTGACCATCTTCATCTTGGAGCAGATAGCTCATCTGACCGTGCAATACTCCCGGACGACCTTTGAGCAATGAACATCCGTGTTTATCCGTATCGACTCCATGTCCACCCGCTTCGATTCCGATACAGCGAACACTAGAGTCTTCTAAAAAGTGTTGAAAGGTTCCAATCGCATTGCTTCCTCCGCCGATACACGCAATAACATAATCGGGAAGACGATTTTCTTTTTCTAAAATCTGCGCGCGTGCTTCGCAGCCGATGATGGCTTGAAAATCCCGCACCATCATAGGGTAGGGGTGAGGACCTGCAACGGTACCGATGATGTAAAATGTATCACGTGCGTGGGTTACCCAGTGACGAATAGCATCATTCATAGCATCTTTAAGGGTTTTAGATCCACTCTCTACGGCATGAACTTTTGCCCCCAATAGTTTCATCCGAAAGACATTGAGTTCTTGTCTGGCAACATCTTTAGCACCCATAAACACTTCACATTCCAGACCCAATAACGCGGCAATGGTAGCCGTTGCCACACCATGCTGTCCCGCTCCTGTTTCGGCAATGACCTTTTTCTTTCCTAAACGTTTTGCCATAAGTCCCTGTGCGATGACATTATTGACTTTGTGCGCACCGGTATGATTAAGATCCTCACGTTTGAGATAGATTTTAGCCCCCAATTCTTTAGAGAGATTCGCTGCATAATACAAGGGGCTTGGGCGACCGACATAATCGGTAAGATAACCATCTACCTCTTTCCAAAAGGTTTCATCAAAACGAATTTCATTGTACGTTTGTTCAAGTTCCAAAAGAGCCGGCATAAGTGTTTCGGGGACATATCGTCCGCCAAAAATTCCAAAATGTCCATCAACGGGATCAAAAGGGGAGGGTTTAGGTATGTACATCAATCTACTCCAATTACAGTATAAACAGGGGTTAAGTTTTTAAGTTTAGATTGCCCGTCAAGAAAATCAAGACCCATGATAAAACATCCTTCTACGCATACAGCACCCACTTTGTTGATGAGATTTGCAGCCGCATACGCTGTACCGCCCGTTGCAATCAAATCATCAATCAGTAAAACTTTAGGACTTTCAATGGGTGAAAATGCGTCGATATGGATTTCAACTTCATCAAAACCGTATTCCAATGAGTATTTCTCTGAAACAGTGGTGTACGGGAGTTTCCCTTTTTTTCGAATAGGGATAAACCCAACGCCCAGCATTTGAGCCAAAGCAGCTCCAAAAATAAAACCGCGAGCATCAATACCCGCAACATGGGTTAATTCATAACTGCTGTATCGTGTATAAAGATGTCTCATAAGGAGAGAGTAGGCTTCTTTATTTGACAAGAGAGTAGTAATATCTTTGAAAATAATCCCCGGTTTTGGAAAATCCGGAATATCACGAATAGCATTATTTAAAATAAATTTTTCTTCTGTCGTCAGTATCACATAATTCCTTTGGCATTAAATAAGTGCATCAATGCGCCCTTCGAGTTCTCGTATTTTATTTTGGAGGCGGTCCGTATCGATACGGTGTTTTGAGTTGCGTTGCTTGAGCATTTTGACTTCATTGCGCAAATTGTTGAGCTCTTCACTCAAAATATCGACGTTACCAAGCGCACGTTGTAACTGAATTTGGTACTTTCGAATCAAAATCTCTGCTTCTTTGAGGGTCAGTTTCATCATTTCACTGCTGCGTTGTTCTTTAACGGTGATGCTTCGAAAATAAAACATCTTGACTAAGAATACAAGGGCTCCCAGTGTAACAATCGTAAGAAGTGACCACTCTAAAAACATTGATTATCCCTTAATCGCATCTATTTTGTCAATTCGACCACAATGCCGACCACTCTCAAATTTTCCGGCAATCCATGCATCCAATATGGATTCAGCAACTCCAAGACCAACGATACGTTCACCAAAACATAGAACATTTGCATCATTATGACCACGAGCCACGGTTGCAGTATAAGCATCATGGCATAATGCCGCACGAATACCATGAAAACGATTAGCAGCCATAGACATACCAATACCTGAACCACAAATCAAAATCCCCTGAGCAGAACTGTCGGACAAAACGTTTTCACATACTTTTACCGCATAGTCAGGGTAATCAACTCTCTCTTTGTTAAAAGGTCCGAGGTCGATTACCTCATGTCCTTTGGAACGAAGATTTTCAACGGTAAAATCTTTCAGATCAATTCCTGCATGATCCGTTGCGACGTAAAATTTCATTTTTTTCCTTAATTCAGTAATAGTTGTAATAATGTTTGTGTAGGCCATACCAAAAGAGGTATTTTTAACGGCGTCATTAAAATGATTATGATAACAATCATTCCATAAGGTTCGGCTTTAGCAAAGAATTCTGCCACTTTGTAAATCTTAAATTTCAATGCAAGATAACTCACAAAACGAGATCCGTCAAACCCTGGAATTGGCAAGAGATTTAATACAGCAAGGACCACATTGATTTGTACTAATGACCATGCAAGCAAGATGAAAAAACTATCTTTTATCTCTGGGGTGTACATCGTAGTCAAGATAACGGAAAAAAGAGTTGCTATAAAAAGATTATACGCAATTCCTGCCAAACTCACTTGGATAGCTGCATTGTAACCACCGTTACGAATGACGGTTTGCATATTGACAGGAACCGGTTTTGCCCATCCGAATAAAAAGCCGGCAGAACCAAATAGCAGTACCGGTAAATAGTATGTCATAATAGGAACCAATACAGAACCCACAGGATCAATATGAACAAGTGGATTAATATTGAGACGTCCAGCATTTTTCGCTGTATGATCTCCATATTTATACGCAACCCAACCGTGCATGATCTCATGACCAATAATAGCGATTAAAAGTGCTAAAATCGAAGCGATAATAGGCAAGAAATCAGTAGAGTTCATTATCGTTTGCGTCTTCAATGATTCGTTGATCTTGTGCTCGTTTTAAAATAGCACCTTGTTCTAAATCATGCGGTGTTTTACCGATACGATCCCATCGCACTTTATAATCATCGTCGATACTAAAATAGACAAACCACGGCGTCCCCTCGATAAGCCCGTATGGGACTGCTCCCCAAAAACGGCTGTCATTGGAATGGTCACGGTTGTCTCCCATCATAAAGTATTCGCCATCAGGAACGACAATGGGCGCTGTGTTAAATATTTCTGCAGGATAGATACCGTTATCGATGATATGATCATCGTGATGAATTCCCTCATGCTCTAGGGTATAAGGATCTTTTACCCAGAGTTTTCCGTCTACATCTACCAATTCATAGTTAGCAAACATTTTTCGTGTGTATTCATTACCTTCATGCGGATGCAGATAAAGAACTTTATCCACTAAAAACAGCTCATCGCCCGGCAACCCGACACATCGCTTGACGTAATGCATTTTCGTATCATTCGGATAGCGAAAAATAACAATGTCACCACGCTGTGGAGTGTCACCATCTAAAATATGTCCATCCGTTCCGGGAATAAGGGGGATTTCGAGAAAAGGGATGTGAGGCGTAGAAATCCCATAGGCAAACTTTTTCGCAAACAGATGATCGCCGATTAGGAGTGAGTCTTTCATGGAGCCGCTAGGAATTTTAAATGCCTGCGCAATAAAAAAGATGATAAACAGTACGATAATAATCGTCCCTGTCCATGAATTGGAAAACTTATAGGCACTGCGTAGGCCATTCATTGCTTTTGTCTTCATTTAAACTTCTTCTCCATGGTTTTTTGCTGCTTTTAGAGTATTTGAGAGGAGCATCGCGATAGTCATCGGTCCAACTCCGCCCGGCACTGGCGTGATATACGATGTTTTTGGGGCAACCGCGTCGAAATCAACATCTCCCACCAAGCGACCATCTTCTGCTCGGTTAATTCCGATGTCAACCACTACACATCCTTCGCTTACCATATCTTCACGTATAAGATTGATTACACCGGCACCCACAAAAAGCATATCTGCTCTAAGAGTATGTGAGCGTAAATCTTTGGTATGGATATGGGTAATTGTCACGGTTGCATTGGCATTAAGAAGTAGTGCCGCCATGGGTTTACCGACAATATTGGACGCACCGACGATTACGGCATTTTTCCCTTTAGGATCTATGTTGTATTCACTCAAAAGCTCCATGACTCCTAATGGTGTACAGGGGACAAAACCATCTAATCCTGTTGCCAAACGCCCTACATTAAAAGGGTGAAAACCGTCAACATCTTTAGATGGGGTAACGACTTCAAGAATCTTGGTGGTATCAATATGGGCAGGTAGGGGAAGCTGGATTAAAATACCATCAATGTTTGGGTTTTGGTTCATCATTTCAATGGTTTTAATGATAGCTTCTTGGGAAATATCATCCGGCATTTCATGCGTAACGGAGTAAAATCCTGCACGATCACACGCTTTTTTCTTCATCCCTACATACGCTTGACTTGCGGGATCATGACCGACGAGAATAACCGCTAAGCCCGGAACGCGTCCTGTTGTTTTTTTGAACTCTTTGGCTTCGAATGAAACCTTTTCTTCGATTTTTTTGGCGAGGGTTTTACCGTCAAGTAGTTGCATTTAATCACCGTAAATATAGTTTTTGGGTATGATACCGATAAATAACTAACAGTTGGTTAAAGGGGTGGTGTGAAAGTATTATTGGTGTTATTCATAGCCTTTCAAGTGTACGGTGCAACCTCATTTATCACCAAAGAAGAGTATGCGGCAGGTCTTTATCACAATCCAAGAGGCATTGGCTGTCAAATGTGCCACGGTGAATCAGGTGAAGGTCGAAAAATTGCTTCTTATAAAGAAAAAGGTGAAGTAAAAGTATTTCAAGGAAACCCGATTAACCGCATCTCATTTCCGGAATTTTACCGTCGTGTAAACAGTAAGATTGTGGGTATGCCTCGTTATTATCTCACCGATACTGAAATCCAAATCCTCTATTATTATCTTCATCGCAAAGAATTTCGCCGTGCCGCTTCAAAACCCACTCCATCTAAATAATCTCTTAGAAAATAGAGACTTAGAATCGTTAAAAAAGTTAGCTGTTCCGGTATACCGAAATCAAAATCAAACACTCACTTTTCGAAGCGCCATGATGGTTTCGACGCATAATCTAAAACATTTGCTTAAAATTCCCAACTTAACGGCTGAGTGTTTGATGATAAACCTCGAAGATGGGGTGAGCCCTGAATTAAAACCGTATGCATTGGTTTTATGCGCCTTGGCACTCGCTTCGAATCCTATAAGCGACAAAAAAATGGTCGTTAGAGTCAATCCATTGGATGAGGGGGGAGTAGAGGAGATTGTGTATCTCAATGCTTTTATGCCCGATGCCATACGAATCCCAAAAATTAGAAGTATTGAAGATGTCAAACGCGCTTTGGAACTTATCGATGAGGGGATTGAAATCCATCTCTCCATCGAGACAAAAGAGGCATGGCTGCATTTGAGGGAATTGGCGATTAGTCCGCGTATCAAAGCGTATTATCTCGGAGTCCTTGATCTTTTCGCAGACTTAGGGCTTTCTCAAAATTTATTTTCCCCTGAAAATCCAACAGCACAGTATCTTCTTTCCCATTTTTTAATTACCTCTCGTGCTTGCGGTGTCAAACCCGTCTCATTCGTCTATCAAGAGTATAAAAACAGTGACGGCTTGCGCCATTGGCTCGAATTGGAACAAAGAATGGGATTTGACGCTAAAGGGTGTATTTCTCCAGCTCAAGTGGAACTGATACATGAATTTTTTGGTTGCAGTGAAGCGGAGTTTAAACGTGCCCAAGAGATCATTCGACTTTTCCAAGAGCATGCTGCTTTAGGGATAACTGGATTTGTTGATGATAGATACGGGTTTATCGATGAGCCGATTTATAAAGGTGCTTTGGCGGTGATTAATAGCCGGTAAGATTGTACCAGACTCGATAACGAATATAGGTTTTTTGTGCGGGTCTTGGATATTGTGCATACGCCAGTTCAATCGTCTCTTTTGTCGTATCATCCAAGATTGCAAAACGGCTGTTTTTTAGATAACGAATATCAGAAATACTACCGTCGGGATGAAGATAAAACTCGATAGTATTGGTCTCATCAACGCGAAGATTATCAGGAATACGTGAACGTCCGTATCGATCCAAAACTCCTTGGGTAATACGTCGCATCACCTCTTGATTATCCAATATATATTTTTGCTCCCCTTCAGAAAGTTCACCAAATTTGTCTCCATAAAGTTTTTTGACACTATCATTAATTTTGATGCTCGATTTTGAGGAAGATTTAACTTCAGGATCAGCTTGCGAGAGAATATCGTAGAGCCCTTTCTCTTTTTTGGGCTGGGGTTTGTGCTCTATAGTGGCTACTTCTTTGGCAACATGACGCTCGAATGCTTTTTTCGGTTCAACGGGAACTGTTGGCTGTATCGGTGGTGTGGATTGTACGGTTGGTGCAGTTTGCTTGGGAACCTGTTTTGGTTGTTGAGGAGTGGGAGTTTTAAGCTGTTCCCCTTTGGGCATGGGACGAGCTTTAGTCATTTTAGGGATTTCATTTTTTACCAATGCTTCTTTAGCTGCTTTAGGCTTCTCTTTTAGAGAGAGTTTAAATCGCGATTCACTTACCTTTTCTTCTTTTGGGGGAGGTGGAGGAACAGGGGTGATTTTCTCTATAAATGCAAGCAAGAGTATAACAATGATGTGTACCAGTACAGCGATTAGTAAAGCATAAAGAGAAAAAGAGGGACGCTGCTGCAATGAAAGTTCCAAATATGGTGTAATTGTGGGAATTATAGCCAAATCATTGTAAATGACCTTATATCGGGTTAATGGACGTATGGTTATAATATGAATACCTAAGCTAATGTTATGCACATTGAGTGATTTTTTTGAGAATTCAACTTTAAAAAGTCGTATTTTTCTTTCGTCATTCCCGCGAAGGCGGGAATCCAGCTTTGTTTTACGGGGATGGATCCCCGGGTCAAGCCCGAGGATGACGGGAAATAAATTTACTGCTTAAGGTCAGTTACAAAAATAAGGATAAATATTTATGACAATTAATCATTCGCAAGAAGCATTTGCAAAAGCTCAAGAACTCATTCCGGGTGGTGTCAATTCGCCCGTTCGTGCATTTAAAAGTGTTGGAGGAATTCCTCGCTTTATTGCTAGCGGAGAGGGTGCATATCTCATTGATATTGATGACAATCGTTACATAGATTACGTTCAAAGTTGGGGTCCGTTGATTTTTGGACACCGTGATGAGAGTATCGAAAATGCTGTTATTGAAGCGGTAAAACATGGTCTCAGTTTCGGTGCACCGACGGAAGCAGAATCTGAACTCGCAGAACTTATCATCTCTATCTATGGCTCGATTGAAAAAGTCCGTTTTGTCAGCAGCGGAACGGAGGCCGTTATGAGTGCTATTCGTTTGGCTCGCGGTTTTACCCTTCGTGATGATATTGTTAAATTTACGGGATGCTACCACGGTCACAGTGACGCATTGCTTGTCCAAGCGGGTTCAGGTGCAGCAACTTTTGGCACACCAAGTTCCCCAGGAGTACCGGCTGATTTTACCAAACACACACTTTTAGCAGAATACAACAATATAGAAAGCGTGCGCAAATGTTTTCAGGAGAGTGAGGGAATCGCATGTGTTATCATCGAACCCATCGCCGGAAATATGGGACTTGTTCCTGCCGATAAAGATTTCCTTGCGCAGCTGCGAGCATTGTGTGATGAATACGGTGCATTGTTGATTTTTGATGAAGTGATGAGCGGATTTCGTGCGTGCTTGCATGGTGCAGAGAGTATCACAGGAACCAAGCCTGATTTGGTAACACTGGGTAAAGTCATCGGCGGAGGAATGCCTGTGGGTGCTTTTGGCGGACGTCGCGACATTATGGGACATCTCTCACCTGAGGGTGGCGTGTATCAAGCTGGCACGCTTAGCGGTAATCCAGTAGCCATGGCAGCAGGATTGGCATCGATTCGCAAGATCAAACAAAATGCTCGTTTATACGGAATCCTTGAAACGAGAGCAAAGCGTCTAATGCAAGGGTTTAATGATGCAGCGCTTAAAAACAATATCGGATTACAAACCGATGTTCGCGGTTCAATGTTTGGGTTTTTCTTTTCGAATGAGCCTGTCCATAATTTTGCCGATGCATTGAAAAGTGATACATCACGATTTGCCCGTTTTCATGCAGGCATGCTCGATGCTGGATTTTATTTTGCGTGTTCACAGTTTGAAACTGGGTTTATTTGTACGGCGATTACCGATACGATGATTGAAGAGACGATTGCTGCGGCAGAGTCGATATTTGGAGAATTATAATATGGAAACTGAAGAACACAAACCACGAATAAAACCAATCATTGAAGGAGCGGAAAGTTTATCGCTTGGAATCTCAATGGTGGTTGCTGTCTTAATCGGTGTGGGAATAGGGCTGGGTCTCAAAAAGCTCACGGGTATCACATGGCTCTTGTGGATCGGGGTTGCTATCGGAATTGGCGCAGCATTTTTGAATGTTTATAAAGCCTACAGCAAGCAATACAAAGAGTTTGAAAAAATGGCAAAAGATCCTCGTTACAATATGGGTAAATCTCAAAAAGATGATGACGATGACGACGAAGATTAAAAGAACGCTCATCTTTCTAATAGTTTTACAAACTCCAATAGCCCTTTTACTCTTTATTTCGAAAGCAGTTTTTGCAAGTTTTGAAGTTGCATTACTTTCAGGAGCAGTAATTATCATGGGATCGTTGTACGCGTATCGAAATATGATCCGTACCCGAACTCTTGATGTGGAGATTGGCGACAGTAAAGACATTATAGATATGATGGACGATCCTTACGACATATACGAAGAAGATCGCGAAGGCGAAGTACAAGATATAAAAGAACTGATAAAAGAAGAAAAAGCAAAACAAAAGCAAAATATTATTGAAAATACCACTAAAAATTCAGCTGCATGGGTTTCAGTCTATCGATTGCTTCCGTATGCTTTTTTAGTATTAGGTTTTCTCGGACTTCAAAACAATCATTCTTTAGAGCTTCTCCCTTATTTGACAGGGTTGGGCGTCGGAATTATCGCAGGATATTTTTTTGCAAAAGAGTGGTTTTAAGCCGTTTAAAGCTAAAACCTACTTAGTGATCATCGGGATATTGATCGTTACTTTTGCCTCTTTTATGTCTATGGAGAGGTGATTTTCTTCGGCGAGACTACTCAGTTCTGAAAGGTATCTGCGGCTCATGTTGGGAGCGGATAGCTCTATGGCAAAGAGTGAATATTTGACATTTTCAAACTTTACGTGCTCTCCGACTCGAAAATAAAGTCGTGTTAATATGCTCATATTTTCACTGAATGATTGATAGGTTTTGTTGAGTAGTTTAATGAAAAGTTCTGCATGAAGACGTATTTCCGGCAAAGTAGGGTCAAGTTCTTTGGGATAGCGTATGGTGCTGCCAATAGAGTTGGAGCTGATACATAAATCAATCAAGGTATAGATATTTATCAGCTGACCTTCTGGTTTTTGTTTGGCAAAATTAAAAGAGGGGAGCTGATAGAGTCGTATCCCTATTTGTTCTTCATCTTCGTATCCTACTGTGATACCGAAAAATTTAAAACGTCCAAATTCAAGATCCAAAAAGGTTGTTTTAAATCCAAATGAGGAGCTTGCATAGGTAGTGGCTATTTCATAAAGAACGGAAGCTTCAACCGCACCAAGTACATATTGAGCTTCCGTATTGAGAGAGAGTATTTTACCATTCGAACTAAAAAGAACAAAGGGGTTGAAGTCAAATTCAATCCACTGTTGATCGAATGTCATCAGTCCTCGATATAATTTTTAAGTTTACGACCCACTTTTGGGTGCTTGAGTTTTTTGATCGCACTGCTCTCGATTTGACGGACACGCTCACGGGTAACGTTGAGCTCTTTACCAATCTCTTCTAATGTACGGTCACTCTCGTCATCCATAATTCCGAAACGCATTTTAATAACCGCTTTTTCGCGCTCATTAAGCTGTTCAAGAACCCCTTCGATTTGTACCTTCAAGTCATCCTTGAGAATAGCATCGGATGGAGAAATGGACATTTTATCTTCGATGAAGTCACCAAAACGTCCATCTTCTTCATTACCGATTGGAGCTTCAAGAGAGATAGGCTCTTTGGTAATCTTGATAACATTTTTGACTTTTTCAACCGATAAGCCCACTTCTTCTGCGATGGTTTCAACATCCGGCTCTTTTCCGTGCTCTTGGAGATGCTTACGCATGATTTTGTTGATACGATTGATGGTCTCGATCATGTGAATCGGGATACGAATCGTTCGTGCTTGGTCGGCGATGGCACGGCTGATGGCTTGACGAATCCACCATGTCGCGTAGGTGGAAAATTTATACCCTTTTTGGTATTCGAATTTATCAACTGCTTTCATCAAACCGATATTTCCCTCTTGAATCAAATCCAAGAACGGTAAGCCACGGTTGGTATAGCGTTTTGCGATGGAGACAACGAGACGGAGATTGGATTTCGCCATACGCGTTTTAGCAATCTCTGAGATGCTTTTACCCCGCTTGATCTGTTCCAAAATATCGGCAAGTTTTTCAGGCTCCATATCAAATCCGCCTTTTGAGGCTTCTTTGGTTTGGATGAGTTTTTTAATCTCCATGTAGGTACTGACCATTGTGGCTTCGGGTACTTTGCTCGAAATCTCTTCTTTGGTCAAATCACAGATTTTCTCTAAAATAACTTTGTGATTTTTCTTGAGCTGCTCATTGAAAAGAGGAAGTTTATACTCCAAACGCTTGAGCTCACGGTCAAATCCTTCATCACTTCGAAGAGCAGTTTCCATAGAGCGAACCAACTCATTGATAAGCTTAGACGTTGGTCCAAGATCCAAAAGAGCTTCTTTAAGGGTTTTTTTCTTGAAACTGAGATTTAGGAAAAATAAAACGTAATCTGAATCCATTTGATCCAACGTGCGCTCTTCGAGCATTTTTTCCGTTGCTTTTGACCACTCTTTTTTGGCTTTTTCAAGGGCTTTAAAAGAGGTTACAACTTTTTCAATCCGTTTTTTATCTTTGACGGAAGGAGCTTTTTCTTTTACCTCTTCCTCATCATCTACAGTATCATCATCACCGTCACTCTCTGTCTCTTCTTCTTCTCCGTCTTCGAAGCTTTTAAAGAGTTCTTTGACACGACGTTCACGATTAATAAGCGGATCTTTATAGTCAAGGATAAAATCAATCAAATAGGGGACAGAACAAATAGCATCGATGATAATGCCTTCACCCGACTCCATACGTTTTGAAATTTCAACCTCTTCTTCTTTGGTTAAGAGAGGAATTTGTCCCATTTCACGTAAGTACATACGGACAGGGGAATCAGAGCGTGACCACTCAAGAAGTTCATGCTGCTTGAGAATATCAAACTGATCGCTGCTCGCTTCTTCAATGTATTTAAGCTGTGCTACACGGCGCGCCTCAGCCTCTTGCTGGTTGAGGATTTTGGCATGTTCTGACGACGTAAAAAGACAAATTTTGTATTTTTCGGCAAGCTTTAAAATATTTTTGGCTTGAGCAGAGGTAGGCTGCTTGTCGTAGGCTTCGACAATCGCTTCATACGTTAAGCAATTTTTCGATTTGTGTTCTGAAAATAGTGTTTCGAGATGTTTGTTTAAATCTTTGACGCTCATACGCTAAAAGCTCCCTTGCGGTTTTAAAAAGAATCGGATTATACCGAAATCTTATTAAAAAAGCCTAAACTAGAATTATTAAAAAGTGGAATAGCCTTTGCTTTAGACGTTTAATATTGAATTTGGAGAGTACCAATGCAAACAGGATATTACGCTGCGACGGGTGGAATGATTACTCAATTCAACCGTATTGATACCATTGCAGCCAACTTGGCTAATGCTAATACCTCCGGCTACAAGAAAGAGCAATTAATTACAGGTGATTTCGCAAAAATCTATAAAGAGGCTAGGGATACTCTTCCGCTCAAAAATGATACGACAGAAGCTGCTTTGTATTTAAATCGATCTTTGGCACGTGTTCCACAAATAACCGATGCGTATACGGATTTTTCACAAGGGACACTGCAAAAAACCGATAATTCTTTGGATTTGGCACTTGCTAAAGAAGGACAGTTTTTTGCAGTGAATACACCTCAAGGAGCGCGTTTGACACGGGATGGGCTCTTTACTCTCAATGATGAGGGGAAACTAGTGAATAAGCAAGGATATGAAGTACTCTCCAGTGATTACTTTCAATCTAAAACAGCTATTAAGCTTAATCCTGAAGATTCAGTCATAAGCATTGATAAAAATGGGCTTATCAGCACTAATGTTCCCGGCTCTACGCAGATGATAGCCGGTAAAAAGCTCATGATAGTGGAACCGCAAAACATCCGTTTGCTCAAAAAAGAGGGAGATAACCTCTACATTCCGGACACTTCTGTTCCTCTGACTCCTGTTGATCAAAGCGGGGGAGTCATGCAAGGTTATACGGAAAAGAGCAATGTTAATTCGGTGAATGAGATGATAGGTCTTATCGAAGCTAATCGGCTTGTTGGAATGTACCAAAAAGCAATGGATGCTCAGATGAATGATATGAATCGCGATGCTATTGAAAAAATCGCTGTTACTCGACGATAATTAAGGAGATAAAATTATGATGCAATCACTTTACACTAGTTCTACGGGAATGATGGCTATGCAAACCCAAATCGATACCACGGCGAATAATATTGCCAACGTTAATACGATGGGATATAAAAAATCACGTGCTGAATTTGCGGATTTGATG
Source organism: Pseudomonadota bacterium (assembly GCA_043797085.1). GTDB lineage: Bacteria > Campylobacterota > Campylobacteria > Campylobacterales > Sulfurimonadaceae > Sulfuricurvum. Next base: position 87,858 of record JAZDQA010000004.1, read on the forward strand.
TATAAAGTTATGACGTATGCGGGAACGTCTACGAGTGATACAACTAAATCTCCAACGGGAATTGAAGTTGGTCTTGGGGTACGTCCGACAGCTATTAATAAAATATTTTCGGAAGGGAGTTTAAAGCAAACCGATAACTCTCTTGATTTGGCAATTACGGGAAAAGGATTTTTGAAGTTACAGCTTCCTAATGGCACGGAAGTGTACACTCGAAACGGTTCATTAAAAGTGGATCAAAATGGGACACTGGTGAATTCAGACGGATATACGGTCATTCCTGAAATTGTTATTCCCGATGATGCCATTGATATTAGTATCGGAACAGACGGTATTGTCAGTGTCACTCAACCGGGACAAGCACAAGCAACCCAAGTAGGGCAACTTACCCTTACAAACTTTATCAATCCGGCGGGTCTGCATGCAATGGGAGACAATCTTTTTGTCGAAACGGACAGTTCTGGACAACCTGTCGAAGGTACACCGGGAGATACCGGATTAGGCAGTATCAGACAAGGGTTTGTGGAGCTTTCAAACGTTCAGTTGGTTGTTGAACTTACCGACCTTATTACAGGTCAGCGTGCATACGATGCGAATTCAAAAGTAATTACGACGAGTGATGAAATGTTAGCAACAACCAATGGATTGAAACGATAAGATAACCCGTTCGTAGCGAACGGAATTATTATTTTAAGCTAGAAAGAATTTCTTTTTCAACGGCATCAATTTTTTGAGTACCGTCAATACGAACATATTTAACGGATGAATCCGAATCGCTCATACCTTGATAATAAGCGACAAGAGGCTGTGTTAGTTCATGATACACACGAAGACGATCTTGTACAATTTCGGCTTTGTCATCATCACGCTGAACCAAATCTTCACCTGTTTCATCATCTTTTCCTTCCACTTTTGGTGGATTATATTCGACGTGATACGTGCGTCCTGATGCCAGGTGTGCGCGGCGTCCTGACATACGATTTACGATCTCTGAATCAGGCACATCGATTTCAATGACGGCATCAATAGCGACACCGGCAACTTTTAGCGCATCTGCTTGAGGAACGGTACGTGGAAAACCATCGAGAAGAAAACCATTTTTACAGTCATCCTCAAGGATACGTTCTTTTACCAAACCAATGATAATTTCATCGGTAACGAGTTTTCCCGAATCCATAAACGATTTTGCCAAGGTTCCAAGCTCTGTGCCTGCTTTAATCGCAGCACGCAGCATATCACCGGTTGAGATTTGAGGAATGTCGAATGATTTTGTCAAAAATTGTGCTTGTGTCCCTTTGCCTGCGCCTGGTGCACCTAAAAGAATAATTTTCATAGTATTTAATATCCTGTTTGTTAGATTTTTGATTGAATAAAGTGTTCCATCTCATCGACGATTTCATCGATACTACGTTCACCGTTAATCTTTTTTAGGAGGTCTTTCGCTCCATAAAAATTTTCTATATCACTTAGAGGATCTGTGTAAACTTTCATGCGGTTGTTAAAGACTTCCACATTATCGTCTGAACCGCGTGAGCGTCCAAGTACACGATCACACGCTGCTTCTTCACTAACAACAACCTCAATGACGCTGATAAGTTCTACCTCGGTATCGTTTGAGAGAAATTTATTGAGTTCATTCATTTGCTCATGAGAGCGGGGATAGCCATCAAATAAAATCACATCGCTTGGAGCATTTTTAATGGCCACAACGATCGTTTCAATCGCTATTTCAATAGGGACAATCAATCCCTTGCTGATAAAGCTATCGATAAGTTGACCTCGTTCACTTCCACTGGCTACTTCATCTCGGAGAAGATCTCCGGTAGAATAGTGGACGATTGAGTCATTGTTACGCTGTGCAATAATCTGCGCATCCGTCGTTTTTCCAGAACCCGGCGCCCCGATAATAAGGAAAAGCTTTTTCACTAATTTGATCCTTTTTATAATCTGCCCTAAAAGGGCAAGCGTTTCAAAGAAACATCGCTAAACGCGAGCGGTTCCCTTGTTTTGTGCCTTAGCGGCTAGCGTAGCCGATGGGGCTTTTGCTCCATTGGCGTCTTATTTAATGGTTTCACGAAGGCGGATATGAAGTTCACGAAGTTGAGTGAGCTCCACCGGACTTGGTGCTTGCGTCATAATACAAGATGCTTTTTGTGTTTTCGGGAACGCGATAACGTCACGAATACTGTCTTTTTTCGATAATAGCATCATGAAACGGTCAAATCCGATCGCAAAACCACCGTGTGGAGGTGCTCCGAATTTGAGAGCATCGAGAAGGAATCCGAATTTTTCTTGTGCTTCTTCTTCTTCAATTCCCAACAATCTAAAGATTTGTTCTTGAAGAGCTTGCTTGTGGATACGTATTGATCCGCCACCAAGTTCTGTACCGTTTAGAACGATGTCATACGCGATGGATTCAATGTCTTCAAGATGCTCATGATTCAAATCACGTGGCATAGTAAAGGGGTGGTGAAGCGCTTTGACACGACCGTCTTCGATTTCGAACATCGGGAAATCAACAACCCATACGAATTCAAAACGGTCTTTGTCGATAAGATTCATTTTTTCATGTTCTGCAATGAAGATGCGGAAACGTCCCATATAGTCCCAAACCGTTTTCTTATCTCCGGCACCGAAGAAGACAACGTCACCAACTTGAAGTTCAGTACGATCCACAAGAAGCTGTAAATCTTCAGCAGTAAAGAATTTTTCCAATGGTCCTTTGAGACCATCTTCTTTCATTTGGAAATATCCAAGTCCTTTTGCTCCGAATTTACGGACATAATCTTCAAAACTTTTCATTTCACGTTTTGAGAAGACCAAATCAGCCCCTGGAACACGAAGCGCTTTGATACGGTTCATTTTTGGATTTGCAGCAATAGCGGTGAAGATTTCATTATCACTACGTTCAAAAATATCGATAACATCAACCATTTTTAGGTCATAGCGAAGATCCGGTTTGTCTGATCCATACCACTCCATCGCATCCGAGTATTTGATACGGTTAAAAGGAGTAACCACCGTATGTCCTGCACTTGCGAACATTCCGACAATTAATTCTTCTGCAACACGGATAACGTCTTCTTGATTACAAAATGACATTTCGACATCGATTTGAGTAAATTCCGGTTGACGATCGGCACGTAAATCTTCATCGCGGAAACATTTCGCGATTTGAAAATAACGGTCAAATCCACCTACCATCAAAAGCTGTTTAAACAACTGCGGTGATTGGGGAAGGGCGTAGAACTCACCCTCGTGTACACGGCTAGGGACGAGATAATCTCGTGCACCTTCAGGGGTTGATTTGGTCAAAATCGGAGTTTCGACTTCCAAAAATCCTAGACTGTCAAGAACGTTACGTGCGGCAATAGCGGCTTTTGAGCGAAGTAAAAAAGTGTTGTACATCGCGGGATTACGCAAATCTAAATAGCGGTATTTAAGACGTATCTCTTCACCGACATTGTTGTCACCAATCATAAAAGGGACAGCTTCAGAACGGTTTTCGATAATAAGCTCATCCACGATCACTTCGATAGCACCGGTTTTGAGACGCGGGTTAACCAGTCCTTCGCCACGAGCGCGAATACGTCCATGTGCTATGAGGACAAACTCATCACGAACTTCACTCGCCAATTTGTGCGCATTTGCATTGTCAGCAGGGTCACAAACGAGTTGGATCAAACCGCTTTTATCGCGTAAATCAATAAAAACGATACCACCGTGGTCGCGGTGACTGTTCGCCCAACCACATAAAACGACTTTTTCGCCAACGTTTGTTTCATTTAATTCAGTACAAAAATGACTTCTCAAATCAAAGTCCTTGGGTTAATTTTTCGCAATTATACCGCTTACAATCTTTTGGTTTGATAATAGTGAAGTTAGTGGTTAGTGATGGTGCTATAATTCGCGAATAAAAGAACTGTATTAAATAAGGATGCCCGTGTTAGCTGAGAATAAAAAGTACTCGGTACTTAAAAGCGTATTTGGACATTCCTCTTTTAGAGCATTTCAAGAAGAAGCCGTTGACGCCATCATTGCCGGAGAGGATGTGATGATGATTTTACCCACGGGTGCGGGAAAATCATTGTGTTATCAAATGCCTGCTTTGTTGATGAACGGTGTGACGGTGGTGGTTTCTCCTCTTTTGGCACTGATGCACGATCAGATAACAGCGTTGTCGGCTTTTGGGATAGAGGCTGCCATGGTATCCTCCATGCAAACAGCTCAAGAGATTGAAATGACGATGCAAAAAGCAATGAGTGCAGAGCTCAAATTTTTGTATGTTGCACCGGAGCGGTTAAAAAGTGGAGAATTTATCCGATTTTTACGCAATGTTCCGATCGATTTTTTTGTCGTCGATGAAGCACACTGTGTCAGCGAATGGGGACATGAATTTCGTGAAGACTATCGACAGCTGCACCGTTTGCGGGAGCTTTTCCCCTCTGTGCCTATAGCCGCATTTACGGCGACGGCAACTCATTTGGTCGAGCACGATATTCTTTCTCAGCTCAGGCTTAATGATCCGGTACTCATACGGGCAAAAGTGTCAAGAGAAAACCTCACGATCACAGCACAGAATCGAAACGGAAATGGTCGTGAGCAGCTGATGGAGTTTTTGGGAAGTTATGACAATGAAAGCGGTATCGTCTACACGTTTACTCGCAAGGAGGCGGAAGAACTGGCACAGTTTCTAAGTCTGAAGAAAATTCCTGCCCAAGCGTATCATGCAGGATTGCCGACACTGCAAAAAAATGAAACCTATCGAGCATTTTTGAATGATGAGATCAGAGTTGTTGTTGCTACCGTCGCTTTTGGAATGGGAATCGATAAAAGCAACATACGATTCGTCGTTCACACTTCACTGCCCAAAACCATCGAGAACTACTATCAAGAGATCGGGCGAGCAGGGCGTGATGGTTTGGATGCCTCTACTTTATTACTCTTTTCTACCTCGGATTTTTTAGAGCGCCGACGAATGATCGAGTCACAACCCGAATCAGCGTATAAAAAATTAGCGTTTGAAAAGTTGGAGGCAACATCCAAGTTTGCGTCATCGCAAGTATGCCGTCATCAACTCATCGCCGAGTATTTCGATGACAGTGCCTCAGCATGCCAAACACGATGTGACAATTGCCTCCAACCCGATAAAGAGAGCATGGACATTACCCAAGAGTCACTCAAGCTCCTTTCTTGCGTTTATCGCAGCGGACAGCGGTTCGGGCTCCACTATGTTGTTGATATTTTACTAGGGTCTGGGAATGAAAAAATAGCCCAAAATGGGCATAAAACTCTCTCAGTCTATGGGATCGGAAAAGATAAAAGTCGTGGTCAGTGGCATACCATAGGGGACAGACTTCTCGAATTAAAAGCTCTGAGACAAGGCGAATTCAAAGTGATGCAACTCGATGAATACGGATTAGAGATTATCAAAAAGTCTCTTTCCGTAACGATTCGAAAAGAGAGACTGGCAGAGAAGAAAAAAGGATCTTTCAATACGGCTAAAGTAACCTACGCTTCCGGGGAAAATCACCTTGTTTTTGAAAAATTGCGGGTGCTTAGAACGGATATTGCCAAACGAGCCGGTGTTCCTCCCTATGTCGTATTTAGTGATAAAACGCTTCAGGATATGGCAGTAAAACTGCCTAAAAATAAAGACGAAATGCTGCAAGTAGGCGGAGTAGGGGATGTGAAATTTGAGCGATACGGCGAAGCATTTTTGGCATTGTGTTTAACGCTAGATTGTTAGGTTGTTGTGCATTGAGATTTTTTTGTAACTTTTTTAGTATATGATTATGTATTCATAGAATAATACTAAAGGAAACAATATGGGTTGGTTTGGCAATGATGACGTTTTAAACAATGAGATAGTGCGTGTCAAAAAAGAGAATGAAGAACTCAAACAGCAAAACCAGCGTTTAAACGATACTCTTCATGAAAAAGAGATGTTTATCCAATCTCAAATGACAGAGCACAAATGTGAAAATGCGTCATCCATAATGACCTATGAAAATCAGCAGCTCAAAAAAAATCTTGTTGATATTCAAGGCAACATGTCAACATCCGTTACCGCGTCAAAAGATAATATTGCACAATCGACGGCTCTTTTAGAAAATATCATCGATCTTGGAAGTAAAGCGTCTGCTATTTCAGCAACTTTAGAGGATTTGAACCATTTGGCTTTAGATTCGATGGACACAGTTCAAGCTCTTTCTCAGCGAGCTCAGGATGTAGGCAGTATATTAGGTCTCATAAAAGATATTTCTGATCAAACGAATCTTTTGGCACTTAATGCTGCTATTGAAGCCGCTCGTGCGGGAGAACATGGTCGTGGATTTGCCGTTGTAGCAGATGAAGTACGCAAACTTGCCGACCGTACCGATAAAGCGATCAGTGAAATTAATATCTCATTGCAATCCATGAAACAAGACGTTAGCACAATCGGAGAAAAATTTGAACTGATCCAAGAGAGAATCACAGAGTCTAATAAATCTGTAGCAAGTTTCAATACCAATATGGAGCAAAATGCATCACTAATGCGTCATACCTTTACGAACACTGCGCATACTGCGGAACGGATTTTTATGAGTTTAGCAAAACTCGATCATGTTATTTGGAAAATAAACACCTATCTCTCAGCGGTCATGAAAAAAGAGGCATTTGTATTTGTAGATCATCATAATTGCCGACTGGGAAAATGGTATCTTGAAGGTGAAGGTGCCGATTTTTTCAAAAAAACATCCAGTTACGCATCCCTTGAAGCTCCTCACGCCATTGTCCATAACTCAACCCATAAGATTTTTGATCTAATGCAAAAAGAGAGTATCGGATCGGACGCATTTGTGAAAATATTCCAAGATATGGAACAAGCCAGTGATGATGTATTTACTATTCTCGATAAAATGCTCCACGAAAAGCAGTAAATAGATCTTTAAACAATCCAAGCCCCATCTCTATAGACAATCTCATCTCCGAGCGTAAAGCTCTGAGTGTCTGCAAAAACATCTACATGATAGGTTCCGTCGCGGCGTTTAAAGCCCGGCTTGCCATAGATACCATGTTTTGCCCCCAAAGACAAATGGACACCGCACATGCGTTCATACGTTCCGGTATCGGCAACCGTACGTGTTTTGCTAAAGGCTCTATTGAGTCCAAGCCCTAGCTCACGAACCCAAACAACACCCCCTTCATCTCTGCGTATATTGGAGAGTATGAGGTCAAATGCCGGAGTTGAATTTTCACACTCAATCACTTGCCCTTGCTCTATAATAAGAGTAATAGGAATTTTCGGATAATTCAGCTTATAGGTAACATCGCCGAAACTAAAAATCTTTACACGTCCATTCACCGCTCGTAAATCTTGTGCTTCGGTGAATACTTCACCCAGTGGAAACTGACCGCCGGTATTGGTCATATCCGTATAATCTCCGATATTGAGCTTGGCAGACTCAAATGGTGATCCATACACCAAAAGTTCTCCTCCGGTGTCAAGTACCCCTCCGTCAACAGAATCTATTTTACTTTTGAGCGTACGACCTACATAACGATAATAATCAGCATCATATGCTAATGAATCGAGGTAATAGGGTGCTTCATCATCTGACATACGGCTTAGATGGGGATGCTCGATGACTTTGATTTGACGCTTAAACAACTCGACACGTAAGCGAAAAGCATCAAGCCTAAAACTGGTAGATTGAACCAATGCCACAAAATCAGACGGCTGTAACGAAACCAATATTTCCAGTATCTCTTCAGGCGTTTGCGTATCAAAGTCAACAAATATTGCCTCAGGCAAGGAACGCTTATACCCCTGCATCAAAATGTTAGATAACATACAGCGCGTGTCATACACCACAACTGCCCGCTCTTTTGTATGATGAAAGACCTCCTTCAAAAGACCATTTAGATGATTATGTGCTGTCGAAATTAATGATTCAAGATCCGAAGAAGAGTGCAAACTTTCATTCATTATTTTTTTCCTACTTGTGATGAAGATAAATATCTTTTAATGGACGAAGTATAGCTTAGCTGATATATGATGAACTAAATAAATGTGTCAATCATTGAGGGCATTCCATGGTAAATTAATCGCTCAAAAGATAGAATTGCTCGAATCATTTTAATTACAAGGGCATTTTATGAAATCAATAGCTGCTTTTATTTTCTTAATAGCATTAACAAATACGGCTTTTTCAGCTCCAAAAAACATTCATCTTAATGTGGGCATCAGTAATTTTAATTCTGCTTCCTATACAAAAAAACTTCCTGTCTCAAAAAATACAATGGAATGCAATAGTGATGATGCAAAACAGTTTGTAGCGAGTATTTTTGAACGAGAGGGCAATACTCCGAGCTTTATCGGTGGCTATAAAATACTCAAAAAATCAGAGAATGTCAGCTACTGCTCTGTTTCATATAAAAATGCTGGAGATATTAGCAAACAAACCTTTTGGATTATAAAAGAAGAGGATAAAATTTATTTTTATGATTATGAGTCTATGCCTGTCGCTTGCGACTGTGAAGAGGTACATGAATACATAAAAGAAATAGCAGCGCGGAGAAAAATTACAATTGATGAACTTGGTGGCTTAGAGGAAAGTGAAACATTTAATGATACAACTTTATGCACCTTAGCCTACAAAGCTTCTGATATGAATGATCTGGCTAAACTCAATTATTCTCTGTCACGGGATGAAGATTTCAACGTAGTTATGACAACTGAAGACAATGAGTTTGAAAATTAAACTATCGATAATATTTTATGAAAGAGGTATACATGACTCAATCAATTGAGATCATCTCATGGAACGTCAACGGCATCCGAGCCGTAGCCGAAAAGGGAGCATTCGACTGGCTCGAAGAACGTCAGCCGCATATCCTCTGTCTCCAAGAGATCAAAGCCCTCCCGGAACAAATGCCGGATAATCTCTTCGCAAACCGCTATCCCAATATAAGTATTAACAGTGCTGTAAAAAAAGGGTATTCAGGAACATTGATCGCAAGTGACCTTGAACCTGTATATTCAGATACTTGTGCTGATATTGATACCATGTGTGAAGGACGTATCGTCGAACATCATTATGGAGATATTGCTTTGTTCAATGTCTATTTTCCCAATGGACAAAAAGATGAAGAACGGCTCGCCTATAAACTGGAGTTTTATGACCGGTTCTTGGATTACTGTCAAAGCCTTCGAAGTGAGGGCAAAAAAATAATCATCTGTGGGGATGTCAACACAGCTCACCGTCCTATTGATCTCAAAAATCCTAAATCGAATGAAAAGACATCGGGTTTCTTGCCGATTGAGCGTGCATGGATCGATAAGCTGATTGAGCATGGCTACATCGATACCTTCCGTCATATCCATGGAGATAAAGAGAATGAATACAGCTGGTGGTCGTATCGTTTTAGTGCACGCTCTAAAAACGTCGGATGGAGAATCGATTACTTTTTTATCTCCGATGATTTAGCAGATTCTCTCGAAGACGCATTCATTCTTCAAGATATTACGGGATCGGATCATTGTCCGGTTGGAATACGGATTAAGTTGATATATGAAAATCAGAACACTTTAGAGGAGGTAAAAACTCATGAATAAGGATAAAGCAGGCATTTTCTATATAACTTTTAGTTGCACGATATTTTCATTAAACCTTTATGCTAGTGATCTCAGTTCATTAGAACAAAAACAGTTTCTTGAAGCGCATAACCGATTCCGTAGTGAAGTACATGTTGGAGCGTTGACATGGTCGGATGAGTTATCTCTTACTGCACAACAATGGGTTATAAAACTGCGTAATGAAAATCAGTGCAAACTGAAACACAGTGGTATACAGGGGATCGGTGAAAATTTATTTTGGGCAAGTCCTGTGTTTGTTTCCGATGGATCAACTTATCCGCAAAAAATTATACCCAATCAAGTCATCAGCGCATGGGGAGGCGAGAAGCAATATTATCATTATGAGAGCAATAAATGTGATGACAAGAAAACGTGTGGACACTATACCCAAGTTGTTTGGAAAGATAGTCAAAAAGTAGGGTGTGCAATGGTAGTATGTCCAGATAATGCTCAGATATGGAGTTGCAATTATTCACCAGCAGGCAATTACATTGGTCAGAAACCATATTAAATAATTGTGTAATAGTATTTGCTGTCGAGTGGCAATTAAGATTAGACTGGAAAATATTTATGGACATCATATTCAACTCAGCCAAATAGCATAGTATGATTACAATAAATATTCATACCAAATATGGTATGATTAAAACACTAATTCAACCCGTTTGAAAATAATCGATCCACAAAGGCAACACCTCACATGAAACGTTGGATATGGGAACAAGATGCTTATCCTCATTTTACCTATGATTTGAATACGCTTGAACAGTTGATTCAAGAGGTTTCACTGTCGCAAGGGTATCTGATCGCCATCACCCAAACGATGGATCAAAACAATATCGCACAAAGACAACTCGAAGCGCTGATGAATGAAGCGATCAGCACCTCCGCAATCGAGGGAGAGATTCTCAATCGTGACAGTGTCAAAGCCTCTATCCAACGCAAGCTTGGGTTTACAGAGATAGACTCTTCAAAACGAGATATTTCGACCGATTATTTGATAGAAATACTTATCGATGCCAATACGAATTACGATCAAGATTTAACGCTTGAACGACTTTTTGGATGGCACAACGCTCTTTTTCCTCGTGGATATAGCGGTCTAAATAAGATCAACGTTGCCACATTTAGAGGCGAAGAGGATATGGAGATTGTAGGCGGTGCCGCAGGAAAAGAGAAAACATTTTATCTAGCACCACCTAGAACGATGCTCGAAGAGGAGATGAGTAGATATCTGCATTGGTTTAACGAAACGCCTGCAAGTTTGCTAAAGGCGTGTATCGCCCATCTATGGTTTGTTATTATTCACCCTTTTGATGATGGTAACGGTCGTATTGCCCGTGCCATCACCGATTTGGTTTTATCAAAAATAGAAAAATCGACCGTGTCGAGACTCTATTCGATGTCAAGTGCAATTAACAGTGATCGCAAGGGGTATTACCGTGCGTTGGAACAGACAACGGGGTATGTCAGAAAAGAGACCAACCATATGAATATTACCATTTGGTGTAAATGGTTCCTCTCGACATTGAATACTGCATTGAGTGATACTAAAAAAAAGCTGGGATATATTGTCCAAAAAACGACGTTTTGGGATAAGTATAGAAATTATGATCTAAATCCAAGACAAACTAAAGTGCTTAATAAAATCCTCGATATGGGAGTTGAAAACTTTCAAGGCTCTTTGAGCAAAAAAAAATATATGACAATAGCAGACTCTGCATCCACCACTGCCTCAAGAGATATTACACAGTTACTCGAAATAGGGTGTATCCGTCAAATTGAGGGGACGAATGGGAGAAATGTACGTTATGAGATTGTTTTTAGAACTGCTCCATGTGGTGTAGAGGAACAGTAGACAGACAGCAAGTCGGCTATAAACAAAAAATTTAAGGAGATCGTGTTTGTGTGATGCTGTCTGTCTACTATGCCCAAAAGGGCAGAGTGTCGAAATTATTTAGCGATATAAGCGGCGATAGAAGTGATTTGAGCATCACTAAGCGTTGCTGCTTGTCCTTTCATGACCGCTTTCATCGGTCCGCCGTAGGTTCCAGCTTTGTACCCTTTGAGTGCGGTGATAATACCTGCAGCTCCCATATCTTTTATGATTTTACTTTTCCCAAGTGCCACTTTTTCACCTGCGGCACCGTGACACGCTGCACATTTTTTGTACAAATCTGCACCTTCATCTGCCATAACACTAACACTGCCAAGCCCTAATAAGGCAACGAATACCAAAATACTTTTTTTCATAGTTAAACCCCTGGATAAAGATGTTAATATTATAAAAGATTATGAAATAAATTGCTTTGATGCAGGTCAAGAGCCGTTACGATCGTAGGGTTATATGCGGGGCTAGTCTTTCATAGTCAACACGACGATTTGATGATGAAAGGTTTCCTATCGTTTTCATTCCCCCTTGAAAAATCTGTACGTAATATTCGCGATTATATCCCCTACGCTTTAAGATCTTTGCCATGGTGATAATATCTTCTTCGTCTAGCAATTCTGGATGAAATGTTGTTCGTACTTCAAAATCAATGCCACTATGATGAAGTATTTTAAAACTCTCCCAAAAACGTTTTTCGCTTCCGCCACCGCAGATTTCCCCCATTTTTGCTTCAGGGGCTTTGTAGTCTAGGGCAATATAATCAATAAGTTTGTTGTCGATTAGCACTTTAATCACATCAGGACGCATACCGTTGGTGTCGAGTTTGATTTTATATCCCAGTGTTTTTATAGAACGACAAAAAGCCAGAAGATGAGGGTAGGTCGTGCATTCGCCGCCACTAAGTACGACGCCTTCCAGCAGTCCTTGGCGACGGCGTAAAAAAGCAAGCGCTTCCTCTTCATCTATATGTGCAGTACCGAATACAATATCAGGATTGTAGCAGTAAACGCATCGCAGATTGCACCCTGCAAACCAAAAAATAGCCGCAGGAGTGTCGGGGAAATCGAGAAGGGTAAACGGGGTGATGTCGTAGAGTGCTTTCATGTTTCGTCATCCTCGGGCTTGACCCGGGGATCCATCCCCTTTTTCATTCACAAAAATACTAAGCTGGATTCCCGCCTACGCGGGAATGACAGAGTGCTATAGGAAATAATATCTTGCTAGCTGGCTTTTAAACACTCTTTAAAATACATTCGATCTTTATGCTCTTGTTTTTTTCCGATATTAAAACTCTCGACGGGGCGATGATACCCCATCACTCTTGTGTACACCATACAACGTGTTCGTTTGCTTTCTTGGCTTTTCAGCACCATTTCTGTATTCATGCAACCTCCTTGGATAAGATTAATTCGTCACATTTCGGGCAAAACTCATGTTCGCCGTGTAGATAGCCGTGCATCGGACACACAGAAAAAAGCGGTGTGATGGTGATATAGGGCAATCGGTGATGAGTTAAGACATTTTTGACCATCCGTCTACATGCTTCGATGGTTCCGATGCGCTCACTCATATAGAGATGCAACACCGTTCCCCCTGTATATTTACACTGAAGTTCGTCTTGGAGTTCCAGTGCCTCAAAGGGGTCGTCGGTATAGGCAACTGGGATTTGGGAGCTGTTGGTGTAATAAATGTTGTCACCTTCTCCTGCTTGTAAAATGTCGGGATAACGTTTTTTATCCTCTTTGGCAAAACGATACGTCGTCCCCTCGGCGGGTGTTGCTTCCAGATTGTACAAATTACCGCTGCGCTCTTGATAACCTCGGATGATATTACGCATTTTTTCTAAAATATCCAGTGAAAACTCCACTCCCCATGCAGTGGATAAATCCTCTGTATCACCGCTAAAATTACGAACCATTTCGTTCATCCCGTTGACTCCGATGGTGGAAAAATGGTTATTGAATCCTTTTAAATAGCGTGCAGTATAAGGATAAAGTCCCCGCTCGAACATCTCGTTTACAAAGACTCGCTTTTTCTCCAGCGTTGAATAGGCAATTTCCATTAGCACATCCAGTGCCTCAAAAAACCGATCTTTATCTCCCGTGTACAAATAGCCTAAGCGTGCCATATTGATGGTAACGACGCCGATGCTTCCCGTCATTTCGGCACTGCCGAACAGTCCATTTCCACGCTTTAGAAGTTCTCGCAAATCAAGCTGTAAGCGACAGCACATACTGCGTACCGCTCCCGGTTTATATGCATTGGGGTTTTCTATTTTATTTCCATTTTCATCTTTTAGATATTGGCTGCCGATAAAGTTTTGAAAATAGCTCGAACCGATTTTGGCAGTGTTTTCGAACAAAATATCGGTGTTTTCACCGTACCAGTCGAAATCTTCGGTGATATTGACCGTGGGGATTGGGAACGTAAAGGGCTGTCCGCCACTGTCGCCCTCGGTCATAATCTCATAGTAGGCTTTGTTAATAACGTTCATCTCTGCTTGAAAGTCACCGTATGTCAGGGCTTCGAGAGAATGTTTTCCTCTCTCAAATAACTTGCGTTGATGATGTGCGGTTGCACTGATTTGCGAAAAAAGATGGTGATCATTATAGGTGGGAATTTGCCCCGCTAAATCCTCAGGAACAACCCAGTCGAGGGTAATATTCGTAAAAGGAGATTGTCCCCAGCGGGCTGGGACGTTGAGATTGTAGACAAAACTTCGTATCGCTTTTTTCACATCATCCGCACTCAAAGCATCGATAAATACATAAGGAGCCAAATAGGTATCGAATGAGCTAAATGCTTGAGCTCCTGCCCATTCGGATTGCAGTATTCCTAAAAAATTTGCCATTTGTCCCAATGCTTCACGCAAATGACGGGGAGGTGCGCTCTCAACACGTCCTCGAACGCCGTTAAACCCTTCGTTGAGCAATGCACGTAAACTCCATCCGGCACAATATCCCGTCAGACAATCAAGATCGTGGATATGGATATCACCATTGCGATGAGCCGCTCCCTCTTGGGGTGAGTAGATGGTATCGAGCCAAAAGTTTGCAACTACTTTTCCTGCTAGATTGTTGATAAGTCCTGCATTGGAATATCCTGTATTGGCATTGGCATTGATGCGCCAGTCCGTTTTATAGATGTATTCCTGAACGCTTTGGGTGGAGTTTACGAATGTGGTGTCGGGTAATAAACCTGCGACGTGTTCACGCTGCATTTTGTGTAAAAATCGGTAAGTGATAAACGATTTCATCACCGTAAACTCACCCGAATTATGGAGCTCTTCTTCGATGATGTCTTGAATCTCTTCTACATTCCAAAGAGGCTTGGTCTCTAATCTCTCTAAAAGACATTTTAGTGCGATTTGATTGTAGGGGCGTGAGACACTTTCAAACCCTTTTTTGATTGCATCTACAATCTTATAGAGATGAAAGAGTTCTGTTGATCCATCGCGTTTACAAACACGTCTAGCTACCCCCATTGTTGTTCCTTTTTTTAGAATTTATATCCGGCTTAACGCCGTATTTTTAGATAGTTAATTGTAATGGATTTGGGGATTAATGTCTTTGACTTGGGTCAATATATCGAAGAAATACGTTGATTTATAGTGAGATATAAAAAGAGTTTAAGTGCGCTGGAATGACGAGTTCCAGCACGAAAGTTTTAGTTAAGAAGAATAAAAAAGGCCCGAAGGCCCTGAGGAGAAAGTATTAGAATTTTAAAGAAGCGATAACACGGAAAGTATCCGTAGTTTTGTCATTATTATCATTAGCTTTAACATCTTTATCAAACTGAGTATAGATAGCGGTTAAATCAACAGCTCCAACTTTTGTAGCTGCGGTAACATCCCATGCAGTAAAGTCTGTATTTTGAGTACTAAGACCTGCTACTAAACCTGCTGTTCCACCATTGTTACCAGTCTCTGCTTGTGCATAACTAGCTGACAATGCAACACCTGGAACCATCTTAGTAGAAGCACCGATTTTCCATGCATCTGTATCCGGTGCTGCTGCAATCTCGCCATCCATATAGATACTACCTAAAGTAGTATACACACTTGATTTATCACCTGTTGCAACGTTCGCAAAACCTAAAGTACCGGCACTAACTGTTGAATATGCTGCATAAAGATTTACACCTGCAATATCAACCGCAGCTTTAAGTGCAAATACATCAGTATTTCTATCAGCTGCACCTGTTCCAACATCTGGCATCATGCCTGCGTATTGAACACCGATATTAACCATGTCGATAACTTTTGTGTCTGCTTGCAACCAGTATGCATCCGCAACTTGAACAACATCATAATACCATGCTTGTACAGTTGTATTTGGAAGTGATTTATTGACAGCTGCAAATGCATACGCGCCATCGGTTGCGAATGTACTAAAAGTACCATCTTTTGCGACGGTTGTATTACGACCAGTTACGAGAGGTCCTGCAGCATCTGGATCACCCAATAAACCAACACCATTATGCTTTCCAACCCATGCAGCTACCAACGTTGTATTAGGAAGGTCATTATTTAACAATACTGCCGCTTCAAACGTGTTATCTACAACGTTCCATGTTTCTGTAAATGCAAGTGGAGTATTCAATGCTTGACGACCGATTTTAGCCGTAGTTTTTCCAGCAGTGTAAGCCAAATACGCTTCTTCTACCCATGCTTGGTCATTCAATGATGACATATCACCACCAACAGCTGTATTTTGATAATTTGTACCATCTGCACCAACTTTAGCCGTTGTAGTCGATCCAACCAAATTATTTTCAAGACCAAGCGTAGAAATAGCTGTTACTTTTACCCCAGCGCTAAGATTTTGCAGCAAATCAGCTGTAGCACCAACGCTTAATTTCACATCAGCGGATGAGTTAGCAGTATTGTCAAAAAAGCCTTGTGCAGCTGTTGCAGCAGGAACAGCTGTAGCTCCTCCAGAATACTCAGATGTCTGATACCAAAGCTTTGCCTCACCATTTACTTTTACGTTATCAATCGCGAACGCACTTGTTCCCAATGCCATTACGGCTACTAGACTTAATTTTACGAGTTTCATATTTTTCCTTTAAGTTCAAGTTGATCTTTGAGAGATCAATGGTTTATTGTAAGACAAACAGATTCTGCATGTCATTGACTTAGGTCAATAAGGTATTTTAAAATCGATCTTTGAGATCGCCGTTGTATTTAATATCGCGCTTTGTAGCGTTTTCATCGTTTAGCCACTCGGGTAAAGCGTCGCCTACTGCTTCAAGCTTATCACGCTCGGCATTGAGCTCATCTTCACTGTAAGCGAATGACATATCTGCAGAAATAATGTGATCCATAAACTGAATTCTTGTAAGTTTTTGAATCTCTTCTTCGACGCCTTCACCTTCAATGGTGACAATAATGCGCCCTTTTTCATCGTGAAAATGATAATCACAAAAATCAGAAGATTTAAAAATTTCGACTACTTCTTCGGTAAAATTTGGGTTGGTTTGCACCACAATGCTTGAAATATTCACGGTATTCTCCAATAATAAATTTTATTCTCTTCACCCGAACCGATTAGGGTATGCTCATCCAAAAAGATCAGCGAATCGTAAAGGGTTTCTCCCCCTTTTAATCGTGCGATTTTTCTTTGAGTGGCTAAATCAAAAACTTGTAACTCATTTTCATCACCATCGGTATAAACCCCTTTGGATGCCGAAGGGCTAAGTCCGACTGCATAGACGAAAAAATCGGTTTCGATAAAATAACTCCCCTTTGGACGATAAACCCCGACACGACGATCATGCCCACCGCTGAGGATGGTGTTTTGTTGATAGGAGAGCCCATTGATTGCATCCAGGTTGAGCCCGCTGAGCGTTTTTATTTTTCGACCACTCATTGTCTCAATTTGTACAATTTCACCACTTTCATCCCCTACGGCTAAGAGTGATTTCTTAGGACTAAGTGCCATATCCCCAAACACTCCTCCACCGGCTTGTACTTGGTAGACGAGGGTTTGCTTGTTCAAATCCATAAGAACGATTGTATCACCAGAGAGTCCGAAGAGTAAATGACTTACATCAAGAAAACGAACTTTTTTAATCAATAGTCCTCTCGAATTATCAATAACTTTTAGCATCTTATTGTCGCGCCATAGATAAACATTTCGAAAAGATTCACCACTCTCGGTCACGATAACCGTAGATGCTGCTAAATGATCGACAGAATAGATTTTTGGGGTAAAAACTTTGCCTAAAATGGAAACGTTTGGCGCAGTTATGGAACTGAGTTTATGTTTTGATACACTATCAAAAACATTCACAATTCCTGCATCTGTTGAGGTATAAATCTTGCCTTCTCGAACTACCATGTCGCTGATTAACCCATCGGTTTTTAGTGTTGCAGAGTGGTTAATAACAGCTGCAACGCCAGTTATAAGAAGAAAAAATAAAAAAAATAATGTTTTCATGCTACCATCTCAATCGCACCGCTGGGGCACACGCCGATACAATATCCACATCCCGTACATTTTTCAGGGAGGATAATCGGATGCAACATGCCTTTGAAAACAATTGCATTCTCCAAGCACGGCTCCTTGCAGGAAAAACAAATCGTCCCGTGATGGGACATGCAATTTAACATGGTGATTTTCGCATGGCCTTGTATGAAACGATTTGGATCATTTAGTACATTCGGAGTACATGCTTCGAGACATTTATGACAATCACTGCATCCTGTTGTTTTAAAATCCAAAAAAGGGATTTTCTGATCATCAAGACGAATGATGTTCTCTTCACACGCAGTTGCACACATCGCTTCACATGTTTTACACGCTTCAAATGTTTCATTCAAAAGCGCGTATGGAGGGCGAGTGGAAGATTTTACGTCATTAAAGAGTGCCGAAAGAGCACCAAAAAATCCTCCTCTTTTCGCCGTTTCCATGACTATAGTCCGTTTCCGACTTTGACACCGATGTCAAGTTCATCCATGAGATACGATGACTTTTTATGCTTTTGACCTTTTTTATCGGTATAGTCCGGTTTGAAACTGCTCTCTACTCGCAGTTTCCCTTGGGTTTGCGGTGCATGGCATTGGGTACAGTTGTAACGTCCTTGCCAGAGTTGACCATGCAAATCTTTTTTGATAATAACATCATTGCTTTCAGATTTGAAGTTATCATCTTCATCGGATTCTACCGCCGGTCTAAAGCTCGTGAAATGCGATTTTGGTATCGAAGTTGCCCCAACACTGGGAGCAATTTCAGGCATGTGACATCCCAGACACGCATTGTTATTTTTATCAATCTCGCCTAGACTGTCAATTTCATGAGGAATCATCGGCGGTGCATTGGTATACGCACGCGGAATTTTCTTTGACGTTCCGGGAGCTTCAGTGTGATAGTTAGTCCCATCTGGTTTAGCCGTGTCTTCTGTGTATAAATCAGCACTGCGCATCCCCAGCTGTGTTTCATCTATTGAGGTATTTCCAGCGTAAAGACCGCTAATAATCAGTGAAGCAGCAATGAAGCTGCTCATCATTTTTCTTGCTTTCATTCTTCATCCTTTGGTTGTTTTGTGAAACTTCGGATCGAAAATCCGAGCGCGTCTTCTTGACAGACATCTACGCATCTGCCACAATTTGTGCACTCACCCATAAGTACACTTTCACTGCTGCGATTGATCATATGAAGGACCTCTTTTTCAGGGCACACCGTGATGCAACTGCGACAATCGGTACATTTATCAGCATCATGAGAAACACGGATAAGGGAAAATTTCCCGATAAGCGAATACGTCGCGCCCAGTGGACACACATACCCGCACCATCCATTCTCATGTACCAGTAAATCAAACAAAAAGATCACGACTAGCGCACCGCCGCCCATCCCCATACCGAAGATAAGTCCACGGTGAGCCATTGAAACAGGGCTGATAAGTTCAAACGCTGCTACTCCCATAAGAGCAGAAAGGATTAAACTCAAACCTAAAATCCAATAGCGTAATGATCGGCTCATATAAAATCGTTTCTGCACTTCAGAAAATTTCAAAGCTCGACGCAGCCATGCCGCCGTATCGGTAATAATGTTGATAGGACACACCCAGCTGCAAAAGGCACGCCCACCGATAACACCATAGAAAAGTGTCACGATTAATGCACCGAGCAGTATATCCATCCCTAAACTTGCCCCCGTAACGGCAATTTGCATCACCGCATAGGGATCACTTAGGGGAATAACTCCCAACACAGAGGAAGTGCTGAGATTACCTTGCAACATTTTCCATCCCCACACATTGGCTCCTATATAAAGAACCAAGAGTGTGATTTGTGTTAAACGACGGAGGATTAAATAGCGATAATTTTTCATCATAATCCTCCTTCGTCATTGAGTGAATCAAGCGCACTTTTTTCGCTTATCTTGGTTTTAGTGACCTCTATTGAGGCTCCTTCTAACCGTTTTTCGTCCGTTTTATCCCACCCTTTTATATAGTGGTCTCCCACTTTCCCCATGGCTAATGCTCTGGGGAAGATATGGATAGCGGCGATTTCAGTAACACATGCGTGCTCACACATCCCGCATCCTGTACACACTTCCGCATGCACAACAGGTTTTAAAAATGCATGCTTCCCCGTGCGTTCATTTTTGGACGTTTCGATGGTAATGGCTTCGCCTAAAAGCGGACACGCACGGTAGCACGCATCACACTGGATTCCCCACACGGCGATACACGAACTCTCATCGACCACCGCTAAACCCATACGCGATTTATTGATGTCCAAAACGGCTTTGCTTTTCACATAGCTGCTTACGGAGGGTTCGTTCAATGCACCGCTAGGGCACACCGGTACACACGGAATATCCGTACACATATAACAAGGTACAGATCGTGGGGTAAAAAACGGTGTCCCGATGGGGAGATTGTCCCCTGGACGCGCTAATATCAGAGTGTCATACGGACACGCTTCCACACACAAACCGCACTTGATACAGTTTTTGATAAACTCCGCTTCATCCAGCGCTCCCGGAGGGCGCAAAACCAGAGGCGCTGCTTTTACTTCACCCACATAGGCACTCCAGACCAAAGCCCCCATCGCACTCAACCCAATTCCTCTCGCAATAGAGAGGAGAAAACGGCGACGATCATTAGGAGTTTTAGTACTCATGGTCATTACGCTTTATAGATTTTGACGGCACATTTTTTGTGGTCGATTTGTTTAGAAATCGGACACGTGTGATCCAAACATACTTTGTTGATAAATACTTTTTCATCAAACCATGGTACGAATACCAATCCTTTTGGAGGACGGTTACGACCACGAGTTTCGACGTGTGCTTTTACTTTACCACGGCGTGATTCTACCCACACCATCTCGCCACGCTTCACTCCGCGCTTTTGTGCATCATCAGGGTGCATATAACACAATGCCTCCGGAACCGCACGATAAAGCTCAGGAACACGCATCGTCATGGTACCGCTGTGCCAATGCTCGAGTACACGACCGGTACAAAGCCAAATGTCATAGTTTTTATCAGGTACTTCGGTTGGTTCCATATACGGACGGAAAAAGATTTTGGCTTTGTTATCCAAATTCACTTTTGCACTGTTCGTAACCCCTTTAAGATTTCCGGTTGGAATGTCTTTGAACGCATGGCCGTAGAATGCGAATGCACCGTTGTTTGCTTTTTTCGCATACGGATCGTATTTCGCGTTGTAACGCCAGAACGTCTCTTTCCCATCGACAACCGGCCATTTTAGACCGCGTACACGGTGATAGGTATCGAAATCGGCGTAGTCATGTCCATGCCCGTCACCAAATTTACGATACTCTTCCCAAAGATATTTTTGGATGAAGAAGCCATATCCTTTGAACGGTTTTCCATCGCTTCCGATAACATTACGTTTATCGCCTTCAACTTCAGAGTTTTGATAGCCTTTGCCCACTGGATCAGGCCATTTAAATGCTTTTGCCCGTGCATTGCCAAAAAGGACATCGTACAAGGTTGAGTTATCGTTGTATCCCATTGCTTTGGCTTTGCCCATAACGTCAGGTAATCCGCCATCCAGTCCTGGAATTTTTTGCGCTCCCCATACTTCTTTGATCGTAAAGCGTTTGGAAAGCTCTACAAACTGCCATGTATCGGACATCGAATCACCCATTGGAGTGACTTGCTGACGCCAGTGTTGTGTTCGGCGTTCTGCATTACCGTACGCTCCCCATTTCTCATACATCATCGCACTTGGTAAAATCAAATCGGATACTTTTGCTGAAATTCCCGGATAACCATCGGACGTTACGATAAAGTTGTCCATGTTTCGAGCTGCTTTAATCCAGTGATCTGCATTACCGGTATCTTGATACGGATTACAAACACTGACCCATGCAAATTTCACCTTGCCATCTTCGAGATCACGGTGGATCTGAGTAAAGTGCGATCCTGCTTTTGGGTTAATCGTTCCATCAGGAATCGCCCAGATGCCTTCTGCCATTTTACGGTGAGCAGGGTTCATGACGACCATGTCCGCAGGAAGTCGGTGACTGAATGTTCCTACTTCACGAGCTGTTCCACACGCGGATGGTTGACCTGTGAGCGAGAATGCACCATTACCCGGTTTGGCTTGTTTACCCAGTAGGAAATGCACCATGTAAGCTTGTTCATTAACCCATGTTCCACGTGTATGCTGATTAAAGCCCATCGTCCAGAATGTCAAACATTTGCGTTTTTTCTCGATGTAAAGATCTGCCATTTTTTTAAGTTTTGCTTTGTAGCTTTCCATGCTCTCATCTGCATCACCTTTGGAAACGTGTGCAACATAATCGAGGGTATAGGGAGCAAGACCTTTTTTGAACTCTTCAAAGGTGATTTTCCAATGTTTGTTCGCATCATTGGTATTTTTCATCTCCAGCGTATCGCCCTCTTTGTAGCCTAAATATCCAAGACTGACTCCCTCATCGGCAGTTAGAACTTTAGATTTTTGTTTGGCTGCGGTATCGAGCTCTTTCGCCCCATATTTAGGGTGGTGAATGTCTTCGCGAAGCCCGTATCCGATGTCTACAGGACCGGTTGCAAATACGATATTTTTATCTAAGAACTCTTTGTCCATGGCTTCAGGATGATTGTACACAATCTCACGAGCGATGTAGTTCCAAATCGCCAAATCGGTATTAGGCTTGAAGATGATTTCGACATCCGCTAGGTCCATCGTACGATGTTTGTAGGTCGATAGAACAACAACTTGTACTTTATCAGGATTACTAAGTTTACGATCACTGACACGTGACCAGAGGATAGGGTGCATTTCCGCCATATTTGAACCAAACGCAACAATCGTTTCAGCAAGTTCAATGTCCTCATAACAGCCCGATGGTTCATCCGCTCCAAAAACGTTCATGAATCCAGTAACAGCAGATGCCATACAAAGACGTGCATTAGGATCGATGTTGTTGGTACGGAATCCCGCTTTCATTAGCTTGAGTGCTGCGTGACCCTCCATCGCCGTTTGCTGACCTGAGCTGAACATCGCGATGCCGGTAGGTCCTTTTTCTTTGAGAGCTGATTTGATGTGTATTTCCATCTCATCAAAAGCACGTTTCCAGCTGACAGGTTTGAATTTGCCCTGCTTATCAAATTGGCCTTTATCGTTCATGCGCAATAACGGCTGAGTAAGACGATCCGCACCGTACATGATTTTGGCGTTAAAGTATCCTTTGATACAGTTAAGACCGCGATTAACCGGAGCCAATGGATCACCCTTGACTGCGACGATACGATCGTCTTTGGTTGCCATCATGATACCGCATCCCGTTCCGCAAAAACGGCATGCCGCTTTATCCCAACGCCATCCTGCCTGACCCTGAGCTGATGCTGCTTCGACTGAAGCAGGTACTGCCATTCCTATTGCTGTTGCGGCAGACGCTGCTGCTGCACTTTTTAAAAATTCTCTTCTATCCAATGACATAAAAGCCCCCTTAGTGGAATCACTTGTTCGTTCCAAAATGGACGAACTCCTTAAGTTTTCCTGATGCTATGAAATAACTCATGCACTTCAAACATTATAAAGAAATAGGAGAAAAAAGGTTTTGACTTAGGTCAAGAAACGAAAAAATGCCGATTAGGCATTTCGTATTTCGTTGGCTTTTTGGAGGTTGTTTTTAAGTTTTTTAAGACGCAGAGAGGTTTGGTGCAGTTCTTCGCTTACTTGGATCATTACATCTTCACTTTGTTCTAGCAGTTCTTCGGCTTCGGGGGTGGAACTCATGAGACTGGCAGTTGCAGCTTCACTCTTCTCGACCGCATCCGTAGCACTTTGGAGCGCTTCTTCGACATTACGTAAAAAATACTCGATATGAGAGCAGGCAATATCGAGTTCGTTTCCACTATGGGTGAGATTTTCTTCACCGCTAATACTTTTTGAATGTTCTAGGAATTTTTCAAAATTGCGTTGTATCTGTAATGTTGTCCGCGCCATGTAGAGGATAATAGCAAAAGAGATGAGGGCAAGAGTAATTTGAATACGGTGCGCCAGTACTCGTTTTTCCATCATCGATTCTTCGTATTGGTTCACTGCTTTGTCCATCAATGCCAGCGTTTGATCTCCATTCTCATAAATGGTTTTAAGATCATACAAGTTGTGATCCCCTTGTAAATAACGATCGATCAGTCCTCCCATGCGATTCCAATGTCTATGCACTTCCATCATGGTAATATCGATTTTTTCATTTTTAAAAGCATGATAGTCTGAAGTCGTTGCACTAAGCTGTTTAAAATTACGATCAAATTCTTCTCGTGCACTTTGCAGCCGCTCGTATGCTCCATCTTCATCCACCAACAGACGGTGTAGTTCCAAGACGGTACGCTGGGAGAGCATTCGCTGTTTTCCGGCTGTATTGATTACTTTGGCATCGAGTTTTTGAGATGAATTGAGCCAAATATCGACCATAATAATAGTAATAAGATTGATTGAGAGAATGAGAACGATCCAACGAATTTTAGTAGATATTGATTGCATTATAGCCCCTCCGTAAAATAGTGTGCTAACTCATCTCGTAAAAGAATGAGTGTTTTGTGATCTTCTTCGATGATAATGCCCTTACGGATAAATTTAGCCAATACACGCGAAAGGGTAGCTGGCTGAATATTAAGACGATAGGATATTTCTTGTTTTTTCAGACTGTTATAAAGATCAAGATTTCCGTGCAGCATTTTAGCAACTTTTGCAGTGACATCGTGCACCATTCCCATCGTTACCATACAATCGATCATTTGTTTTTGATTCGCGAGAAGATTCACCAATCGAATCAGTAACGTATTGTCATTTTTTACAACCTCATTAAAAGCTTTTAAATCACACGACATCACGCGGCTGTGGGAGAGAAACTCAACATTGCTAAAACAACTGATACGATCACAATCAAGTGAACCGATATTGGTCAGTAATGCTTGATCCTTTAAGGTATACAAAAAAACTTCGTTATCAAATCGATCCACTTTATAAAACTTCACTTCTCCCTCAAGGAGAAAATAAACACGATTAATATCATCATCTTCATACACTAAGATATCCGATGCTTCATAATTTTTTATTTTTGTATTAATGGA
Source organism: Pseudomonadota bacterium (assembly GCA_043797085.1). Lineage (GTDB taxonomy): Bacteria > Campylobacterota > Campylobacteria > Campylobacterales > Sulfurimonadaceae > Sulfuricurvum. The sequence goes on from JAZDQA010000004.1 coordinate 112,936, forward strand.
TAATGGGGATAGTTTTTGCGGATCACATCCTTTAAAAAAATCAAGCTGTTCCAACATCAATGGAGTATTCCTTACGTAATAATCTATTTTAAATGATAACACACACCTCTATCATTCGAATTGACATAAATCAAGAACATCCATTTGAAGATAAGCTACCATAAGCCAAGTATAAATGAAGAAGGCTGACCCAATGTTGATAGACAGTTTTAATCGTGAAGTCAATTATTTACGTGTATCCGTCACCGAGCGATGCAATTTCAGGTGTCGTTACTGCATGGCAGAAAAGCCCTTTAGCTGGGTGCCAAAAGAAAATCTTCTTAGTTACGAAGAGCTTTTTGCTTTTATCAAAATCAGTATTGACAGTGGTATTCGTAAAATCCGTATTACAGGCGGAGAGCCAACCACGAGAGAAAATCTCGATGAGTTGATTGCTATGATACACACCTATGCACCCGAAGTCGATATCGGGCTTACTAGCAATGGTTTTTTACTTCCCGCAATGGCCCAAAGGCTCAAAAGGGCAGGGTTAAAACGGGTCAATATTTCACTTGACTCACTGGAAAAAGAGACATTGCATTATATCGCCCAAAAAGATGTTCTTGAATCCGTATTAAAAGGGATAGATGCCGCAATCGATGCCGGATTATCCGTCAAAATCAACAGCGTTATTTTGCGCGGAATCAATGATCACGAAATAGGGTCTTTGTTCGAATATGCCCAAAATATCGGTGCGCAAATACGTTACATCGAATACATGGAAAACATTCATGCCTCCGATGGGATAAAAGGTCTTGCAAGCTATGAAATACTCTCAGAACTCTCTAAAACTCATTCATTCTCTCGTATCGTAAACGAAAAAAGCGGTCCCGCAAATTTGTATGAAACGTCCAAGGGATACCATTTCGGTACGATTGAACCCCATCGTCACGATTTTTGTGCAACCTGCGACCGTCTTCGTTTGAGTGCTGAGGGTGATTTGATCGGGTGTTTGTATTTCGAGGGGGCAAAAAACATCAAAGAAGCAATCCGTAACGGTGATACTCAAGAGGCTTATAAAATGTTAGCCGAAGTGGTCGATAACAAGCCCGAAAAAAATCTCTGGGGAATCGAAAACGTGGAAATTTCCTCGCGTGCGTTTTATCGAACGGGAGGATGAAAGTTCCCTTATGCCTCCAGATAGTATCCAACTCCTGAAGCATTTTTGATGACATCTTCGGAAAGCTTTTTACGTAAACGCCAGACTAGAGTTCGCACACTATTGACACTCACATATTCTTCTCCCCAAACATACGACATCGCGAGTTCAAAATCGACTGTACGTCCAAAATTAACAGCCAGTAATCGGATAAAAGCATTCTCTGTTTTACTCAAATAAATTTTTTGATTTTTATAAAAAGTCTCTCCCAGTGAAATGTCATGTCGATAATATTTTCCAAATTCGACAATAGGTTTATCGGAGCTTTTTTTAACAAAGAGAAGCTTTTCAAGATCCTCTTTGTTGTGTTTTAACTCATCGATATTGACGAATCTTTTTTGCTCTTCTTCGAAACGATACAGTGCCATTTGGATTGTTGTGTGAAGATTGAGTGGTTCAAAAGGTTTGACTATATAGCCGTAAGGCTCTGTCTGCTTGGCATTTATAAGTGTATTACTTCCAGAATGGGCGGTGAGATAGATAAAAGGGAGCGGCATTTTAGTACGAATAAATTGCGCTATTTCTATTCCTTGCTTCTGGCCTTTTAGCTCTATGTCGATGAGTACGATGTCAGGATAGTAAATTTTTAGTTTTTTTTGAGCACTTTGCTTATCATTAGCGACTGAGACTACCTTATATCCGAATGTCTCCAACGATAGGGTTAAGTTGAGAGCTGTAACATCATCATCTTCAACGATAAGTATTTTAATGGATGCCACAGGACTCCTTTATAATTTTTAGTGACTGTTCTGATGGCTAGAAAGATTCAAACATAATAGCAAATGCCTAAGAGATAGTATTTGATATAGATCAAAGTTTAGAGCTCCCAATATTTCTTGCTAGTCATTAATTTCTTGATTTGCGGAGAAAGGTTTTGATCGGCTTGCCCAATCGTCCAAAGTTTTTTACTCAAAGAGCGTATAGCATTTTCAAAATTATTGTCAATCAGAGATAAAAAGGATTCGCCGGAAAAAGACTCTTCCAACAACTTTCTTTCTGCGTCAAAACGACAAAAAGCAATTTTGTAAAAATGGGTATTATCCAAACTGTGCAACATCATTTTTGACCCTGTATCAAGTTTCGCCAAAAACCATAACGCACAAAACTCCTCTGAATAATGGTTGAGGACGTGGGTAGAAAAGTCTTCAAAGCTCTCCTGTTCACTGGCTTCATACTCATCGATAATCATCTCGATAACATTACCGATGTGTTCGATGGGAACCATCGTAAAAAGCTCTCTTCCCACACTGATCCCATTCGAGTGTTGTGCTCCAAAATAGATGCGTGCGGCTTTATCAACCTCTCCAAAACTGCTCGTACGCAATCCTATCAGCCCAATATCGCAGTGCTGATGTCTTCCACATCCTTTGGCACAGCCTGAAACACCCACTTGGATACGATGCTTTTGAATTTTATCCAGAGGCAATAAAAGTGCTTCATTTTTTAAATCCCAAAACGAAAATGGGCAATAACTGCTCCCTGCACACACAATTACTGTGGCGCTTTTGGGGAGATTTTCAAAAGGGGATGTTTTTTCAAAAAGCCCTAAAATGACAATATTTTGCTGGGTAGTGAGTCGCACTTCTGCTTCGTTTATATGGGCAAAAGTGGCGATTCGTGTAAGCTCATCGGGTGTTACACGTCCAAAATCACTCTCATAGCAAAAAGCATAGCTCCCGTCTTGAAGTTTTTCACTCTTCGAAAATTTTCTTTTTTCCAGTATCAGCGTCCCTGCAGTTTGCCACGTTTTTTGATACTCTTGTGCAATGTATTCTTTAAACATTTCGATGCCGATCGTCTCAAGGAGATAAAAAAGACGTATTTGTGAGCGTGTCGTTCGTAACCCATGTTTGTTAAATGCCTCGATAAAAGCACTAAAAAAAACTACGACTTCATCCGTGAGCAAGAATATATTGGCACAGCGGGCTATCTCAGTATTTTTGCCGCCCATATAGACGTTAAATCCGAAAATTTTATCTTTTTGTGCCAATCCAAAATAGAGATCATTAGCAAAAAATGAGGTAACATTCGCTCGATTTCCAGAAATACCGGTTGAAATTCTCCGTGGTAACATCCCAATTTGACGAGGAATTTTGAGGATAGTCTGTTCCATTTTCACAATAAGGGGATATGCCTCAATCTCGCAGGTTTCACCCAGACCGTCATACACATCCGTCACGATATTTCGAACATTATCGCCAAACGTCTGCCATGTGGTGATTCCTGTTGCGTTAATTTGATGAAAAACACTCAATACGTTCTCGCTGGTAAGTCCATGCAGTTGTATTCCTGCACGTGCGGTCAGGATGATGTCAAGAGAATGAGACTTTGCAATGTGCGCAATGGAGTGAAGTTGTTGAACAGTTATACGACCTGCCGTGATGCGCAAACGAAGAGTAAAATCTTCTTCATTCAGAGGGTTATTAAAAATACCAAAATCTTGAAGATAAAAAATGTCGGCTTCACTGAGTGCACTAAAATCAAGAGTTTCAATTTGCGGATAATAGTCATACGGAATCATTTTCGCTTTGTAGCGTTCCCGTTTATTCAGCTTTTTTTCGACAATACTCATGCTTTTTTCTTACACAAAAAGTTCATAGAACCCCGATTTGTTTTGTCGTATTTTAGTTGAATTTAGGGGGAGAACTATTGATGTAAGTCAATAATGTCGAATTAGAAAGTAGGGAATAAAAATATGACAAGCAGAAAACAGTATAATCATAAAAGTAGGAGTTATTCATCTGAATTTTTTAAATGGAGGTTTGGTTTGAGATATTTATTTATATTTTTACTTTCTATATTGCCATTGTATTCTCAAATATTTTCTGTCGCAATTGACAATGATTATCTGTTTGCTTCAGATGATCATTATACGGGCGGAATGCAAGTGGGGTGGATTTCAGACACCTATGATGATAATATTTCAAATTTATATGTTTCATCTATGAAGGATATGGTCTCATTTTTAAAGATAGCTGATTTTGAGGGGAAACATCAAAATGGATCTATCAACCTTCAGGAAATAATCATAACACCTAGAAATCTTTCTGAGGATAAACCCCTCTATAATGATGTACCTTACGCAGGTGTTCTGTTGGCGAATTTTTCATATTTTTTATGGGAAACATCAATATTTGAGGAGTATAAAATCTCATTAGGAGCAGTTGGTTCCTATTCCGGCGCACAAGAATTACAACATGCTGTTCATAAGATTATTGATAATACAGACGCAAAGGGATGGGATAATCAAATCGCAGACAAGGTGCTTCTGCAAGCAGGGTATATAAAAGGTATTCGGCAATATGAAAAGAGCTTCTCTGGCGGAATGGGTTTTGACTGGTTCAATAACTACTTTTTTGATTTAGGCACTGTTTATACGGGAGCAGGGTTCGGGAGTATTGTTCGTTATGGATACAATATGCCGAAAAGTTTTCCTCAAACGGGCAGTTTGCTAAACAGTTCACAAAATGACCAGTTAAACCTCGATACGTATGATAAAAACTGGGGCTGGAGTTTAAATGCAGGTGTTGCGGTGGATGGTGTCGGATATTCATATCTCTATGAAGAAGCAAAACGGCGTGGGTATGAGTTCGATCGTTTTCGGATTATTCCCAGAGGGCAGCTTGGTATCGATTTTTATAAAAGAGATTTACATCTCTCTGTAGAGCTTTTTCCTTTTGGTCCGACAACAAGCAGTTTTAGATCGAATAGTTTTGGACGCATAGCGTTGACGTGGCAGATCAAATAAATCATAAATGACTACTTTTTTAAAAGCGAAGGAGCTGCAACTCCCAATGCGATAGCGGCTAAAATAAAGCCTGTTTTAGCGGCATAAAAAGTTGCCTGAGCCAAAAGCTCATACGAAGGAACCGGTGCGGAAACAAAATCGAGTAATGCAATAATAGTTTTAAATGCAAAAATCCCGGGAACCATCGGGATAACAGATGCAATGGTGATGATTTGATGCGGCTCTTTATAAATATTCGCAAAAACTTTTCCGATTGAACCGATAACTATCGCACCAAGCAAGGTGGCTAACTCAACACCGATACCGCTTTGTACCAGCATACTTTTTACGGCAAAGCCGATTATCGCGGTGATGGCTACAAAAATGAGAAATCTTTTGGGTACGTTAAAGATAACGGCGAATCCCAGTGCCGCCAATGCTGCGAACAATGCTTCATAGGGAATAATCATACGATGCTTCCTAGTAGTTTTAATCCAAGTGCAATGCCAAAAACGATTGCAAACGAGATCAAAAGTCCATGAAGACCTCTCGCTAGTCCACTTAGATAATGTCCTTTTATGATGTCCTCAAACGTGTTTATAAGTTGTACTCCGGGTACTAGAAACAATACCGAAGAAGCCAATGCAATGTTCGTGTCCTCCAACACGCCAAGAGATGAAAAAAGTCCAACACAGACTGTAGCCAGAAGAGATGCCAGGGTTATACTCAGGAGAGGATTGAACTCTTTAGCGTCTAATGTTTTTCTGAGTGACGCAGCCAAGAATGTAGCGATAAAAGCTGTTGCAAATTCTGCTGTCGTTCCTTTAAAAAGTGCTGCAAATGAGGCACAAGCGAGAGCAGCTGCAAAAACCTTTTGATACCCGGTAAATTGCTGATTTTGCGAGATTAGGTTTTTCGTCTGCTTTAATACATCCACAGGACTGCACGCAGAACATACATTTTTTGTCAGCTTATAAATCTCGGACAGTCTTTGCATATCGGGTTTAAGCGTCCCTATGTGGACCATTTTGGTACGAAATTCATTCCCGCTGACCAGTGTCATGGCAATGGTCTGCGGTAAAACAGAGAGATTGACTTTATCGCAGCCAAACGTCTGTACAAGTCTGGAAAGTGTCTCTTCTACAATACATATTTCAGCCCCGGATTCCAGCATCGTCTTGCCTACTAGAAGTGAAGCATCGGCGATTTGTTTGAGTTCTTCAATGCTCAGCTCTTTTTTTCCCATACAACTACCTTTGGCTTTCAATCAAATACAACCATAGTTTACAGCTGCATTGCTAAGTTGACGTTTTCGGCAGCTTTTACGAGAGGATACGATGTTGGCGCGGAAGTCAGCAGTGGCTGGGTTGCGATTTGCAGGGACAGAAGCGAAAAGACCGTCATCTTAGATTCGATCACCAAACCGATGAGATTGATCATCTCTCCACTCTCCACTCCTCCGATGATTTGCCCGCCGATAATCTGACCGCTGTGACGCATAGCGACGAGTTTAACCGATTGTTTCGTTGCGCCCGGAATCGAAGCAGGGTGACGATTCATCCCCTGAAATGTTCCGGTGACAATATCAATACAGGCACATTTTGCCTGATCTTCCGTCAATCCGGCAGATGAGAATACGGTATCACCAATAACGGTCGAAAAGATCGCAATCGTGCCATTAAAGCCTTTTAGATACTCAAGCTTATAAAGCGAATTTCCAGCCGTACGACCTTCCGCTGCTGAAGTGGAGGCGAGCATCACTTTAGAAGGTTCACGGGTGATGAACTCGCGTCTAGCAGCACAGTCACCGACCGCAAAAATATCCTTGTTCGCCGTGCGCATATACTCATCGACCCAAATACCGCCGTATCGTGCCAGCTTCAATCCTGCATCATGAGCCAAAGATGTGTTGGGTTTGTAGCCCGTTGCAAGAATGATCACTTCTGAGTCAATCACTCTGCCACTGCACAGTTGAACACCCGTAGCTCGTTCGCCATTGTCTACGATGGTATCGACATAATCTCCCATCTCGAGAGCGATTCCTGCATTACGAATAATGGCTTCCGCTTCGTGTGCAAGTTCTACGTCAAAAGCGGCTTTAAGGACTTGGGTGCTTCCCCCGATAATGGTCACTTTTTTACCGGACAAGGCGAGTTCCATCCCCATTTCGATTCCGATGAATCCACTCCCTACAATGGTGATCGTCTGCTTATCTTCGATATACGTTTTGAGCTCATCAATCAGGATTTTATTTTTAGGGATTGTAAAAACCCCCTTTAAATGGGTGGCACTTTCAAGGGCGGAATGGACAAAAGGTGTTGAACCTGTTGCAAATATCAATTTATCAAAGGTAATCGCATGATGATCGCTGTAGGCAGTTTTTTCTTTTATATCTACTTTTTCGACTTTTGCGATGAGTCCTTTGATCCCCATCTTCATCCCTTGCTCGCAGGAGGAAATATTTTTTTCACTGCTTCCCAGCGTCGGTCCGAAAATATAAGGGATAGCGCAAGGGACGAGTTGTTGCTCATATTCGCGAATGACTAAAATTTCTTTGTCAGGATAGTTGTTTTTTGCGGTCATTGCTGCAACACCGCCTGCAGGACCCCCGCCTATAATCAGGACATCGCACGTTATCGTTTCTAATTTTAGTTCCATAGTGTCTCTTTTTTTAAAAGTTGTCGATTTTTTTTGGATACCGTGTGCATGTCATGGAGAATGCGTTTGAGAACATCGATTGTATCAATCGCAAACGCTCCCTTGTTGAGCATCACACACTCTGCACGCCCTGCCATCGCTGCGTCGGTCACTTCGGCACGACTGGGAAGATTGTTTTTCATCTTACTTTCCAACACCTGTGTTGCCCAAATAACAGGTAAATGAGCCGCATCACAAATATCGAGCAGGGCTTCTTGAATATACGCCATATTCTCAAACCCAACCTCGATAGCCAAATCCCCGCGAGCGATCATGACACCGCTTTTTTCCCACGTAAGGAGTTGTTTGATGATTTCAGGTGTATTGGTGATTGCCTGTCGGGTTTCTATTTTGGCAATTATACCGACATCGGTGCGATTGTTTTTGGCAAGAAGCATTTGAAGATCACGTATATCCGCACTGCTTTGGCAAAAGGAGAGACTCAGACTATCGGCAAAATCGAGAACTGCAAGGGCATTGGCATTGTCGACTTCGGTTAGTGCCGAAATTTGAATATTGGTATCCGGAAAATTAATCCCTTTTTCTTCTTTTAGCAAAGTCCCTCCCGCTTTTGAAATATCAACACGGCAGAGTATCGCGTCACCTTGATTCTCGATAACACTTAAGCCTATTTTTCCATCATCTATGAAAACTTTTTCCCCCGCTTGGATCGTGCGGATTATCCCTTTGACGGTACAGCTGATAAGGGCTGGAATCAAATTTTTGTTTTCATCCAGCTGTGCAGATTTCCCTTCGATCTCCTTTTCGGTGATGGTGAGATGATCCCCGATAAAAAGGCGTATAGGATCTTTTTGATTTTGAATATTGTGTACCTTACCCTCATGGCCGTCGCATCTGAGTTTGGTTTTTTTATCGATAAAAACTTTTTTATTAATGGTTCCCCGTGCATATGTTTCATCGATATGACTCAACAAAATGATCGCTTTTTTCTGGTTCACATCAACGATTTTTATGGACTTATTAAGCCTGAGTTTTTTGAAAAATTTTCCATCGACTGCTATTTGAGCGGAAATCTTTTCCATTGTGACTTCATCAGTACATTCTCTCTTTGTAGCAGCATCGCCGTGATAAATGAAAATTTCTTTTTCTTGTTTATTGCTTCCGATTTCAAGAGGGATTTCAACGTCACTTATTTTTCCGGTTCTAATTTTTGGACCGGCGAGATCGACAAAAATTTTGATTTTTTCAGATGCCTGAAGATGCTCATTGATTGAGATGATCACATCCGACATTGCTTTCCATACCTGAATCGAATCATGTGCCGTATTGATTCGAAATACACTCACTCCAGCTTCTGCGAGTTGATGGATTAAAAGACCGTTGTTTTCTGCCGCATTGGAGGGAAGGGTTACCATTACGGTGGTAATTTGGTGACTGAGCTTGGAGCTTGCTTTTCCTCCAAAAATGGCTTTACTGTTTTTTGACGCGATTGTAATCGCCTCTGTGATTGAAAGATGATGAAATTCTGCCATGAGCTCTGGGCTGATTTGTTCACGTCCCAGTGAACTGCTAAGTTGATCATAAAGGCTATCAACGCTTGCGGCGACATGGGCAAACGATCTCCCAAGTGAGGAAAGTGAGAGCGAAAAAAGTTTTTCTTGCAGTTGGGTTTGATCTTTTTTTCGTAAGAGCATATACTGATTTAGATTCAATAAGCTCTGTGACCTTGGGTACTCACTGTTCACTTCATCGCGTGCTGCCAGTAGATATTTTCGGAGGATTTCGATATCTCCGAGTGCAGATTCCATCACAAATTGATCCAGCATAGTCGCTCCTTGGTATGGCCTTGCACCATTGACTATCATAATTATGGATGAAAACGATTACATGGCGATTACTCTATGCCGTAAATCGTAACCAGATTCGAACACGGTTCTAGTTTGGTATTATAATTTAGTCTCTTGATCTTGCAATAGTGAAGCCAATGTCGTAACGGTAAGCATCTCTTCGATCATCGCTTTTGGTGGGGCCCATTGACCGTGCAAAGCGCAAGGGTTGGACGCATCACATTTTTCAAATCCCAAAATACATCGATCCGATTCGAGAGGTTCGCCAATCGCTTCCAATATGTCAGATAAATGGATGAAATCGGCAGCTTTTGCCAAGCTAATTCCACCTTCACGACCACGAGAGGAGTTTACTAACCCTTTTTTGACGAGATCGGTCACCATTTTAGTAAGGTATTTATAGGGTAGATTTAATGCTTGATGAAGTTCGTTAACCGAATGAGTGGTTTCATTATGGCGATGAAGGTAGGTAAGGACGCGAATGGCGTATTCGGCGGTTTTTGAAAAATGCATCTATTATCCTTCTTTAGCAGTATTATACAATTTTTTAGGCGTTGAGGATGAGCAGATTAGGGTGTAGTGAGGGGTAAATAATACGCCACCGCGATCAAAAAGAGAATAAGTATTAACCAAAGCGTTGGTATGACTCGGTATTTAAACTGAACTTCTTTTAAACCCATAAAATAATCACTTATCAATTGCCCTTTTAACAATGTGCTTAGTAATAAAATACCCACCAAAAGCGTATTGATTAGTTTTAAATATCCTAATAAAAAAGCAAAAAGAGACAATACTATTAAAATAATCCAAATACGTTCTGCAATCTTTTTCATTGTCACCATTCCTACCGCAGGATATAAACTAAAGGGAAAAGGACAATCCACAGTAAATCCACTAAATGCCAATAAAGTGCGCCTGTTTCAAGCCCTCTGCAATTCTCAGGACTGTAGCCATGAATTTTTGTTTTTCGGTAAAGATTGAATAAAATAATGACACCCAAAGAGACGTGCATAAAATGAAACATCGTTAACAGCAGATAAAACATAAAAAATGTATTGGTACTGAGGGTAATTCCCTGCGCAAAGAAATGAGAAAACTCAGTGAACTTTAAAACGAGAAACAGAATCCCTAAAAGCATCGCAGCTAAAAGCCATTTTGAAGCAATGATACTTGATTCATAAGCATTGCTTTGAGCCATGTTTTTGATTTTTTGAACCGCTTTGACGATAAAAAAACTGCTTGTAATTAAAATAAGTGTATTTATAAATCCGATACTTTGGTTGAGTAAAAGTTGAGAATCATTAAACATTTGCAGATTGACTCTACGTGAAAAAGCGTATCCTGTAAACAATAACCCAAACGTCAGTAACTCCACGTAGACGATGATCCAAATGGCAAAATCACCCGGTGGATAGGGCTCTTTTTGTGAAAGAATTTTAGACATGTAAGCTTTTGGTAAAATGGAGTGATATTAGCTTTTCAAGCACGTCTAGGACATCCTCTTCATCACTGAGCGATTCGACAATCGAATGCATACACGCTTGATAAGGGTCAAAACCTTTTGTGATTAATTTACCTGCATAAATGAGTAATCGTGTTGATACCGCTTCTTGAATATCGCTGTCGCTTAGTCGGCGGATTTCACCGGCTATATCGACAAGCTTTTGGGCTGTAGTACTTTCTACTCCACTTTCTTTAATAATGATTTCTTTTTCTATTTCAGGTTTTGGATAATCAAAACTCAGTGAAATAAAGCGTTGTTTGGTACTGGGTTTCATCCCTTTTAATACATTCTGATACCCTGGATTGTACGATACTACGAGCATAAAATCAGGATGGGCAGTGATGACTTCACCGGTACGATCAATCGGTAAAACTCGACGATAATCGGCAAGAGAATGTAGTACTACCGTCGTATCTTTTCGCGCTTCGATAATCTCATCGAGATAGCAAATGCCCCCGTTACGCACCGCCTTTGTCAATGGTCCGTCTTGCCAATACGTGCCGTTTTCATCGATAAGGTGACGACCGACCAAATCGGCGGCACTGAGATCATCATGACAAACGACAGTATAAACATCGCGATCCAGCTCTTCCCCCATCGCTTCGACAAACCGTGTTTTTCCGCATCCTGTCGGTCCTTTGATTAATATAGGGAGGTTCATCCCCGCAGCCGCTTTGAAAAGCTCAACTTCGTTACCTTGGGGTAAATAGTACGTTTTTGACATAATGGTTCTCCTTTATTTGGTTAAATTCATATAGATTTCGGGTAAAACTTTTGGGAGTTTTTTGGCATCACGGATCACGGCGTATGAGTTTCTACCGAAAAGATAGGGGAGGTACTCTTTCGCATCGATATCGATCGTGATACAAAACGGAGTGATTCCCTTTTTCTTTACTTCTTCAATCGCTTTTTTCGTATCTTCGATCCCATAGCGCCCATCGTAGCGATCGACATCATTGGGTTTCCCGTCACTTAGAATCAGCAGGAGCTTATTGGCGCTTTGTTGTTTTTCTAAAATCTTGGCACTTTCGCGTATTCCAGCCCCCATGCGGGTGTAATACCCAGGTTTGATGGCATGAATACGTCCTCGAACGTTGTCACTGTAGGCTTCTTTAAAATTTTTGATGATGTGAAAGTTGACTTTGGTATTTTTGATCGATGAAAAGGTATAGATGGCAAATCGATCTTGAAGACGGTGCAGGGATTCGGAAAATACCATCAATGCATCTTGGATCATGTCGATGACACGTATCTCTTGCGTGATCCCAGCCTCCGTAGAGAGGGAAACATCCGCTAAAATCAATGTTGACATATCGCGCATCTTTCGCTCAAAGGTTTGAAAAAATCGCTGTGGATGGTTTGAACGATTTTGATGCCCTTTGTAATCGATCCACGACTCGATATTGATCTCATCGCCATAGGGGAGATTGTCTCTTTTGATCCGATCCAGTTCCATCAAATCAAGTTCACTTTGAATACGGCGCATCATTTTTTGCAGTCGTTTGGGTAATTCGATGGGCTGTGTGTGGAGCGAAATAATGGGTTTTATACAGACATAGTTTTTGAGATAGACCTCTTTTTTATAGTCCCACTCATCGATAAAATGCCCTTTGCCCAGAGGATATTCTTCAACACTGTTAGCCGAAATATCCAAATCCATTTTGATTCGTGCAGAGAGATTAGCATCTTTTTGACCCAGCGTTATCTCTTCTAAATCTTCGGCATTGTAAAGAGCATCTTCATCAAAACTGTCATTTTCCTGCCGATCAACTCGCACTTGTTCCATCAGACTCATTATCGATTCAGGTAAAAAGAGCAGAAGTCCATCGGTCTCTTTTTTATCCTCGATTTGTTCGGTTTTTTTCTTCATCTGCAAGGTTTCACTCGTCCGAGGCTCGTCATTTTGTCGGAGAACTTCTTCTTCATCACCGCTATCTAGGAGTTTATTCGAAGTAGAGAGTGAGGGGTAAATCCATAATAGATTGGGATAATTATCTGCTGATGAGCCTTCGATGGAAGGTTCAATTGTGGATAATTCAGGATAGTGTTCGCGTAAATAGTGATGTGCATACGTATAAAATTCATGAAATCCAATATACTTTTCGATGAGACCATTGAGTGCATTGGTATTTTCTTCAGTCCTGTTTTTACGTTTGATATTCACGTTTGCAAGCATGGCGATCAACCAATAATAGTGCATCTCATTGTGCGCTTTCAGGGGAAAATACGCCAAAGTTGCAGGAAGGTAAATTCCTTTCTCATCTTGCCATGCAAGGAAAAAAGTTTTACCGGTTCCTGAAAATTTTTCGAGCAGTGTTCGTGAGGTTTTAATCGATCGTTTGTCGGTAACATGAAGTTCTTTACCCTTTTCACCTCCTAGGAGGTGATAAAAGATTTTTAACCCTTTGGCAATGTCCGTAAAAACAACCTCTTCTTCTTTAAAAAGACGAGATGCTTTTTTCGTGACATAATGATCCCAAAATTTACCGACTTTTTCATCCATTATGCGGCTACTTGCTCTTCTTTTACAAAGAAACTGTAAAAATACGTCAACAGTCCCAAAAGAACCATCACACCAAACGCTAAGCGAACCATGTAAACAGCTGAGATAGCGGCTTGTGTTTCCATAAAGCCCAGTGCCTCAGCTGCATCAGGAAGTCGTTGCATTTGTATTTGCATGATACCGGCAACAGTTAATGCTAACGTAAGCCCGATCATACCTAGAACCATCATCCAAAAACTGGCGAGTTCCACTTTTTGTGATTTCGGTCCATTTCCATGAGGACGACCGCGAAGGATCGGCATCGCATACGATATCAATGTGAAACAAATCATAACGTACGCACCAAAGAATGAGAGATGTCCATGTGCTGCGGTTAATTGTGTACCGTGTGTATAGTAGTTAACCGGTGCGAGTGTGTGCATAAAGCCCCAAACACCTGCTCCTAAAAATCCTACAACCGCGGTGCCTTTTGCCCAAGTCAAGGCAATTTTATTGTCATGTTGGATACGACGATTCTTCGCCATATTGTAAGCAAACAAAATCATCAAGAAAAAAGGAACAGGCTCTGCCGCAGAAGCAATCGATCCGATCCATAACCAATACCCCGGAGTTCCGATAAAGAAAAAGTGATGTCCTGTCCCAGCAAGTCCGGAAATCAATGTCATCGCAATAATCAAATAAAGCCATTTATCAATGTGTTCACGGTCAACACCGGTAGTTTTAATAAGGACAAATGCTAAAAGAGCCCCTAAGATAAGTTCCCACGTTGCTTCTACCCATAAATGGACAACAAACCACCAGAAGAATTTATCCATAACAAGATTCTCCGGCACATAAAATGCGAATAAAAAGAAAAATGCCAAACCAAAAAGACCGGTTAATAAAATAACGGATATCGTCGTTTTACGACCCATTATGACGGTCATTGTTGTGTTAAGGATGTACGATAATACGACTAAAACAATTCCCACTTTTGTGATGGTCGGCTGTTCTAAGAATTCACGTCCCATGGTTGGCCAAAAGCTGTTTGCCAGTGACGCTGACAATGTTGCGTAGGGGACAAATAAATAACCCAGGATGGTTGCTACACCCGCCGCCGCAAAAACCCAAAAAGTGAGTTTTGCGAGCATCGGGCTCCATAACTCTCTTTCACTCTCTTCTGGAATAAGGTAATACGTAGCTCCCATAAATCCAAAGAGTAAAAGAACGATCAGCAAGTTCGTATGAACCATACGTAGTACATTGAATGGAATCGCTGGGAATAAAAAGTCACCATAAAGGTATTGTGCTCCCATAGCAAGTCCAAAAACAATCTCTCCTGTAAGGAGAATAAGTGCAAAAATAAAATATGGTTTTGCGACCATTTGAGATGAATACTTCATAGATGTTCCTTATCCTTTGATATTTGGCGGCCACTCTTGATTGTTGACACGAGATGTCCAAATCAAAAAGTCTGCAAGATTAGTCACTTGTTCAGGTGTTAAATGAAACTGAGGCATTTTTCTTCTATGTGGTATATCCATCGGCTGTGCCGCCATCCATCCGGCAAGATAAGTTTTGAATACTTCTTCATCGCCTCCGCCTAAACGTTGGAATGCGTTTCCAAGTTCCGGAGCATAATAAGCACCTTCACCCATAATCGTATGACAACCAACACAATTGTTGTTTTCCCATACTTTTTTTCCAAGAGTAACAGATGCAGTAATCTTGTCATCATGACTTAATTTCGGGATTTGCTTAACGGTATCAAAGGTAAGCCCGGTAAATACCAAAATGGCAAAAAGACCTCCGCCAAAGTAAATATTTCTGGCCATATTTTTAGTAATACGTTCAGACATTTTAACTCCTATTTTTAATTCCACCATAGGGTAGTAATTGTAATATTAGCGGAATAGTTTTTAATTCTACCTTTAAGTAGTAATTAAATGAACGGTTGTTTATAGGAAAGCTATTAAAAGGGATTAAAAACTCAATAGTGTGAAGAAAATAGTGGGGATTTATATTCGTTATGTCAGTTTTAAGGAAAAAAAGGTGAGTAAAATCCCTCGGAAGAAGGAGGGATAGTAATAATAATTTTTTTATATTTTCTATACGTTACGCACCTGGAAGATCCATGCGGTGCTCAATAGAATAAGTAAATGTTGGTGTTGTTAGCCCAGTAATTTGGGTAATGTATTCACCTGTTTTTGCGTCAAATACTAATATTCGTCCACATGTCCAATCCGAAACATACGTATGCTCCCCATGAGCAGCAGGTTCTCCATGCAGTAATCGAGGGACAATAAGTTCGCCTTTTTCATTTTTTACGGCACCAATATTCCATTCTTTTATCACTTTGAGATTGTTCGGATCGATGAGCTGCACTTTGCCCTCTTTAGTCGCTTGGATAATGCGTCCGACCATCAACGTTTCTTTGTTGACTAGATGGATTTTATTATAATTGTCTTCTCCGCCGATAACGTTGTCCGCCCAAAGAAAAGGTGTATGTTCATTGGTTCCGATAAATAGTCCGCCGCCGGCTGTTTTGGTGTGTTTTAATACATGCCATTGGTTGTCCCAAACGGTTACATCGCCTACATTCATGTTGACCGTTGCATGAAGCTGTTTACCTAATTTTTCATTGTACCAGCTTGAACCTTGTCCAGGATGCGGCTTGCTTCCCGGTCCGGTATAGACTTTATCTGTTAATGTTTTGGTTTTAAAGTCTACTATCCCCATGACATCACTTCCTTGAGAAGCTATCATGTAGTAGCGTCCTACCTCTTCTCCCTCATTCAAGAAGGCATCGTGTAAGATTTTACCGATTTTAGGAATATCTCCGACGATAGGGAAATCAGGCTTACTGTAATCGACGATATAGACGTGTCCTGCATCTTTAAGTGCAAATGCAATATATGGACCGTATGGAGTGTCGGCGATCGATGCAACACGAGAGGAGCCGATTTTGCCATCCATGTCTTCGACTTGATCGGTCGCATAGACTTTCAACGGTTTAAGTGTCATAGCATCCAAAAGTACGGCACCGCCTGGAACATAGTTACCCGCCATGAGATAGCGACCATCGGGCGTACAAGCAAGTCCGCGACTGTCGCTGCCGACACGGATTTTAGCGATCATTGGTTGTCCTGGGGCATTTAGATCAAACATATTGACCCATCCGTCACGACTGATGTTATACACGTAGCGAGGGATACGTTTATTGACTACGGTTACGTGAGTCGCGAAACCTGAGCTGTGTTTGGAGAGGACTTTGTTTGTTGTACCGTCAATAAATCCTACTTTTGAGGCATCCCGCTCGGTAAAGACCACGATATCCTGTACGCTTTTTACGTCCGTTGGTTTCGGATATTTTTTGTACAATTCTTCACGGTCTTGGAGGATTTGATGTGTAGCAACAACATCTTCCATGGTGAGTTTCGTTAACTGTTTTGCTTCATATTTTAAGAGATATTGCACCATTTTATCTGCATCATCACTGGTGAACGTACTCTTAAAATCAGGCATTGCAGTACCGGCTCTTCCGTTAAGTATCGTATCTCTCAGAAAATAATCTCCTTTTTTACCAATGGCTTTTGGGTCAAGAGAACTTCCTACACCACCTTCGTGATTGGGGCCATGACACCCTTGACACTCTTTGTCAAACATTTTTGCGACGTCCATTTTCGAATCGCCAGCCATTAGTGGAAGGGTTATAAAAAGAGCGCTCGCCAGGGTTGCTCCAAGAATCTTTTTCATTCGTTACTCCTTGCATTTGTAAAATATGGATAGGGCATAGTTCGTAAAGCTTTATGGATCCTACTTGAGTTAGTGTACTTGAAAAGGGGAGGCAGCTTCATTGATATAAATCAAATTTTTTAAAGTTTTTAAGAAAAAAGTTCTTTTAGTCCCTCTCGATTCAAGATGGTGAAATTTTTCCCCTCATCACTGATGAGTCCGAGAATCTTGATTTTTTTGAAAGAGCGTGAGAGTGTTTCGGGGGTAAGTCCTAAAATCGTTGCAATCTTATGTCTCTTGGTTGAATCGGAAATATCTCCATTTTCATATAAGAATTTAGCCACACGGGAGGTTGCATCCAGTGCTAACCGTGTGGTAATAATATCTTCGAGGTATTTGAGCTTTTGAGTCAGCGATTTTATCAATTCAAAGGATACGGTAGGATTTTTTAGAAAATCACGCTCAAAAATAGGATAATCGATTTCCAAAATACTTCCATCCGTTTGAAATTCTGCGGTTGCCGGGAATGGAATATGGTGAAGATTGGCCATTTCTGCTACTAACGAAACGGGATAAAAATAGTGCAGTACGATTTCGTTTTCTTTCATATCTGTTTTGTAGCCTTTGAGGACACCGTCTAGTAATATATAAAGTTTATCCGAATGAGTCCCCTCATAAAAGAGGATCTCACCATTATTAAAGGATCGTAGTTTTACGATAGAGGCTAAATGAATTAAATCTGTTTCGCTCAGATGTGAAAAAAGAAAAATACTTTTTAATCGGTTCACCATTAAAGTTTCAAATTGGTTTGTAGATACCATGATCGTCCTTCTGCTTTTTCATAACTGTAATACTCTTTGTTCATAAGATTGCTAATCGCAAGATTGATATCAATGTTTTTGTTGATTCTGTATCCGATCTTCGTATTGACGATTCCGGCAGCATCCAAGGAGCCGTAGACATTAGAGACACTATCGCTATTATCGGAATTATTGTAAATTTTGGATTGATAGGCATAGTTAATCAGACCATAAAATTGATGATTATCATAGGTGAGAGTTGCATTGGCCATATCTCTTGGAATGCCGGTGAACTGTTTATCAACGGATGCTGGATCGCTCTCATTTTCTAAAACTTTTGTATAGGATTTCGTATAATTGGTGTTGAGGGTAAAATCATAGTCAAGCGGCTGAATGTACGATAATTCATACCCCTGAGAGCGTGCTTTTCCAACGTTTGTTCTTTCATAATAACTTTTTCCGGCAATGATAACAGGCGTTTTAGTGGAGATCATATCTTCGATTGTGGTATGAAACCAATACGCTTTAAAAAGACCGTTTAAGACTGTTTTTTTCTCTATCCCCACATCATACGATTCGCTGTACTCCGGTTTTAGATTCGGATTCGACACATAAACTCTATTTAATGCTGCAATTTCATACGTTCGATAAAGATTGACCGGATCAGGAGCTCTGAAAGCTTGCCCCCAGGATGCTTTGATCATCGTGTCGTCTGTTGCTTTATAGTTGAGAGATATTTTTGGGGAAAAATTATTTTTGTGTTGGGTAGAATAGGTTTGATTGAGCGTTGTATTGGACATATTGATATCAGAAACATATCCATCATAGCTGGTCCATGTTTCGAATCGGGCCCCGATATTGGCTGATAGACTATCGGTTAGTTTACTTTGCAGCTCTGCAAAAGCCGCTAATATTTGCTCTTTCCCACCTGAGCTCGCGGTCCTATTTGTTTTGGTGTCTTCATTTTTCCAATCGCTCATATTGAAGGTATCGGAAACGGATACATTATTTTTATATTCACTTCCCAGTAAAAGAAGAGAACTTCCGATAGGTTTTTGCCACGTTGCATGGAGCATAGCGTTTTTGACATCTCTTGGGGTAAAAGTACCAACTCCGCCTGTGCGTGTCGCCGATGTACCTGCAGTGGTATACCAATCTTCTACAGACAAGTATGAATAGCGGATATCCAACTCGGAATCCGAAAAAGTATGTCCGTAATCAAGGATAGTGAGATCACTGTTCAGCTCACTGGAACCTTGTAAAAATTTAGATTCTTTTAGTCCTGCATAGGTATAGACAGTATTTCCAGAAGCATTACTAATAAATGATTCAGGATCATTGTAGTGCACATCATAATGGGATTTTCGATACGAAGCACTCAGGGTGTCTTTGGCCGTTGGTGTATAGAGCAGTTTGGTTGAAAGATCATATTTGTGAACACCACGATCACCTGCATTTCCGACAATATATTGTGTCCCTCCGGTGGGAGAAGGCTCCGTGATGTATCCGCTAATCGTACCGGGAGGCTTTGTGGTAATGGCAACAAAATCGGATTTATATCCATCAGTACTTAACGCGCCATAGCTGACTTTGAATTTTAAAGTATCAATGATCTTATCCGCAGCCGATACATAGACCTTGGTCAAATTAGCCTGCGCTTCACCGTCATTAAATGCATCTCCGTACCCGATAGAGGCTTTGTACTCAGGCTCATTTGGCATTTTGGTAATATAATTGATGACACCGCCTATAGCACTGCTGCCATAAAGGCTCGAAAATGGTCCCCGAATCACTTCAACCCGTTCTAAATCTTCAGGCTGAATAGAATAGGGCATCGAAGCCGTACTCGTATAGCTGGTATTCATTGGAATTCCATCGAGTAGTATCATCGTACGTGATTGATCCGGAATCCCTCGAAGCACAACCGTAGGATTGACATCTGATAATCCCCTATGTTGAATAACTGTAACTCCCTCAAGTGTTTTTACAGTCTCTTTTAGATTGGCTCTTGGTAACATTCCAATAGCTTCTTGTGTAACAACACTGACGCTTCCGGGAGCATCTTCGAGAGTTGTTTCTGTCTTGGTTGCGGTAACAATGATAGGATCTAAGGAAACTCCATCCGCAATTAAATAGGTTGTGACGACCAAAAAAAGTAGTATCTTTTTTTTCATATTAACTCCTATTTCAGGGATTTTTTAATCTATACTACTCAAATTAAGCCTTTAGGAGCGGAAAGAGGAAATTAGTTACGTAAAGAATAGGTAATTGTAAAGAGTTTGAAGAATAAAGTCTTTGATATAAGTCAATTGCGAAAAGTTACGATCGTCCTTTTGAATAAAAGGCAAAATCTTAGGGGTGATACCGCCACCCACCTATTCAAGATAATATATATTATGTTAATCAATAAAATACTTTTCCTCCATATGATATGTTTTATAAACAAAATCATTAAAAAATCATTCGTGAAATATAAAATGTCTCCGTACAAAAATACCAAGGAGTCTATTATGTTAATTGCAAAATACAGCCCTCTAGCTGATTATATGAAGTTTAATTCACTTTTAAGTGAATTTGATAATAAAGAGTCTACTTTAAGTGGATTTAAACCTGTAGTAAATACGCGTGAAGGCGAATTTGCTTACCATGTAGATGCTGATCTGCCCGGTGTAAAAAAAGAAGATATAAAAGTCAATGTTAACGGCAATATGATCACAATTTCAGGTGAACGACATGATAAAAATGAGACGGATGAGAAAGGTTATCACCGTATTGAGACTTCTTTTGGAAAATTTGAACGCAGTTTTACCCTTCCAGAAGGTGTTGATGTTGAAAACATTACGGCATCCAACAAAGATGGAGTATTGGAAGTAATCATTCCAAAACTCAAAAGTGAGACTGAGAAAGTCAAAAAAATTGAAGTAAAATAGACGTTATCGTGGAATTTTCTCGTGTTAGAGTATGAGACTATTCCGCAACAACTGATGTTACACATTTAGTAATTTTTTGAACATTCAACTCTAACATAAGGAATAATGTATTTTATTTTTCAAAAAGTTACAAAGGAGTTATTGATATGAAAACAATCGTTATCCCTGAAAAAAACGATTTTGTAACTTTTGAAAGTAACGTTAGAGCATGGTTAAATAATGCAACTGATGACGTATCAGCAGTAAATAATGATCTTAACTCTGCTAATAAATACAAAAACTGCCTCTTTGAAAATGGTACGGTTATCGGTCGTACCAATGTTGATCTCACGTGTGAAATGGTCACAAAATTAGCCGAATCTTTTGGTTCGATTCTTCCTGTAGGATCTACTGTCTATGTTTCACGAGATTATCATAAAAGTTCAAGGATGTTGAAGCGTGCTTTTTTAGGCGGTTTGCTTTCGACTGGGATTAATGTCTTTGATTTAAAACTCACCTCCCCTGCTGTTATGTGCTTTAGTTTGGCGAAAAACGATCACATCGTTTCCGGAGTGCATTTTGAGCAATCCTTTGAGTGCCAGTGCAGTACTCAAATCGATTTTTTTACGGACGAAGGTCTCAAGATCGATACCGGCAAAGAAAAAGCAATAGAGCGTATTTTTTTTAGAGAAAATTTTTTAAGAGTAAACTATACGGATATCGGTGAAATATACGAAAACGGCTATCTTGACAATAGCTATATCAGCCATTTTCTCGAAAGTCTCGACATCTTAGCCATCAAACAAAAAAAATTTCATCTTGCCATTGATTTGTTGCATGGAACAGCATCCTCCATTTTCCCAGCTATTTTACATGAACTGGACGTTGATTCAGTGATACTAAATGCCTATCATAATGATAAAAAACTGACCGAACTTCCCAATCAGCTCCTAAAATCCAAACGAGAACTGTCTAAGATCATTATCGGTATGAAATTGAACTTGGGTCTTATAATATACCCGGATTTCAAAACACTTGATATTGTTTGTAATACTGGAATTATTTTGGAGCGTTACATTGCTTTATTCGTTTTTTTGGAGCTCTTAAATCGTGACGGTCATAAAAAAAGAGTTTTATTGCCTACATGGGCTCCTGACTTTATGGATCATCGTTTTCAAAATATAAGCAT
This sequence comes from Pseudomonadota bacterium, assembly GCA_043797085.1. GTDB lineage: Bacteria > Campylobacterota > Campylobacteria > Campylobacterales > Sulfurimonadaceae > Sulfuricurvum. The sequence continues at coordinate 134,985 of JAZDQA010000004.1, forward strand.
TGACCGCTTAAAAATCAGCAATCTAAAAGGAGCTGAACTGCAACAATACGATTTCATCGCAACAACGGAAGCTAACTATTTATTTAGTGAGTTTAGCTTTCATTTTGATTCGCTTTTTTCCAGTATGAAACTAATCGAGATGCTCAGCCGTGAGAGTGCATTTATCAGTGATATTGCAATGAGTTTCGAACCTTTCTATTATTTTGAAACCAAAATAGCATGCGAGAACAGGCTAAAAGGTAAGATGATGCGTAAGTTGTTGGAAGACAGTCTGGATAAAAAAAATACCAATGGTGACGGAATCAAAATATGCATGAATGAAAAAGATTGGATTGTGATCATTCCCGATCAAAACAGTGACACCCTCCGTTTCTATATCCAAGCGTCAACAACAAAAGCCGGTGAAAAAATTCTCAAAGAATATACGAAAAAAATCAAACATTGGCTAGACGAATAAGCCTGTGTTCCTAATTATATCGGAGCTCAATTACGTATTATTTCTAAAACAGTGTACAATCCTATTTTTACTCCATCAATCAAAGAAGGATAGTGTATGCCATTTACTCCACAGCAGCGTCTAATAATCAAAGAATCGAGTGAAATTTATCGTCAGGAGATAGAGCATATCAATGATTTAATTGATAAAGAGTCTGATAATGATCGATGTGACCAACTCTATTTACTTCGTGCGCTCTCTACTATTGAACATGGAAACCGTATCGGATTGTTCACGAATGAAGAGGGAAGTGAAGAGTTTTTTGAAGCAATGGCAAAGGAAGTAAACCTCTATTTCCCGCATAAAAATGATTCAGAGCTGTTTGATGATATCACTGTTTTAGAAGAATATGTGAAAAAAAGCTTCTTTGACAACCCTGCAAAAGAAAAAGATATTCTATTAAAGCTGTTAGGGATATCCCTATAGCTTTTAAATGGCAGAAATTTTATATCTAGAAAGTTCTCTTCCTTTGGTATCGATCACATGAACCGCACACGCCAAACATGGATCAAACGAATGAATCACCCGTAATACTTCCAACGGACGTTGGGCATCTGCGAGCTTTATTCCGATAAGCGATTCTTCATACACACCTCGCTGTCCCATAGCATCTCGCGGTGATGCATTCCATGTCGTTGGTGCTACGACTTGATAGTTCGCGACTTTTGCATCTTCAATTCGTACAAAATGACCCAAGACACCTCTGGGAACTTCAAAAATCCCTGCACCTTTGGATACACTTGGCAAGGCTTCAAAAACATACTTTGTCCATGTTTCTTCATCATAATATTTGATGTTTTCGATTAAATCGCTCATAAAATCAAAAAGATAATCGCAGCATATCTGCGCTTCGACGGCACGCGCCGCATTGCGTCCGATGGTTGTCGAAAAATCGATCAGAGTCATTCCCGTATCTTTCATAAAACGATCCATATAGGGTTTAATCACTTTAGAGTTTTTCACCACGCCCACGATCATGCGAGCAACAGGACCTACTTCCATCACTTTTCCGCCATAGCGAGGAGCTTTTACCCAGCTATATTTCCCCTCACTTTTGAGCGTTCCATCCTCATTCAAATCGGTATAAAACGGGACACTCTCTTGATCGTATGGCGAGCTTGGAAGAGCATCTTCATACCAAGATCGGGATGCTTCTTCTGTGATTTTAGACGGATCAAAAGGTTCTATCGCATCAAAGTAATGCCCTGTAACGACACCACTTTCAAAAAGCTGTTCTTTTGAAGCAAATTGATACCCGCCGCAGCACATAAAGTTTCCGCTTCCGCGCCCTTCACCCATTTTGATCGATTCTTCGTATGCTTTTACCATCATCTTCATGTCAGGTATATACGCACGCTCCAAGAAATCACGCGTCTCTTTGATCAGAAACATAAAATCATTGAGCCGTTGAGGGTTGAGCATGTCCACAACACTGGTAACGCCTCCAACAACTAGATTTTGAGGGTGCGGAGTTTTTCCGGCGAAAATAGCGATGGCTTTGGAAATGTCATGCTGAATCCGAAGCGCTTCGAGATAATGGTTCATATGGACCAAATTTTCTTCAGGAGTCAGCCGATAGCTCTCATGTCCCCAATAACCATTAGCAAAGAGTCCTAACCGCCCTGCTTTGACGAAACTGTTCAGCTTCTCTTTGACGCTTTCCAAATGCCCCTCAGAGTTTCGATAAGGGCGTTCGTGATACTGTTGTGCACTCTTGACCGCTTTAGAACAATCCGCCGTTAAGGCACTCGTAATATCCACAAAATCAAGTGAATGAAGATGATAATAGTGAATAATATGATCTTGGACAAAAAGAGAAAGAGAGACAAGATTACGGACAATCTCGGCATTTTGAGGTATCGTAAGCCCATAGGCATCCTCAACAGCACTGATTGAGGCACGGTAATGAACGTTAGTACAAACACCGCAAATACGCTGCGCGATAAGCCCTGCATCTCTTGGATCACGTCCTTGTAGAATAATCTCTATACCGCGAAACAGCTGTCCGGATGCCCATGCATCGGTAACAATATTTTCATCATTCACTTCTACTTCTATACGTAAATGCCCTTCAATACGAGTGATAGGATCGATAACGATTTTACGGTTACTCATGCGGTTCCTTTGGAAGTGGTCGATTATTGGCATATTCGTCAAACGCGATCTTACCCGCACCGCAGGCAAAACATCCATGACCTGCTTGTACCGGCCAGCTAGTTCCCTCATTAAACTTTACTTGTGGGCAGTTCATTTGGGCATACGGTCCTTTGCATCCCATTTGAAACAAACACCACCCTTTTTTTGCCCCTTCATCCCCCCATTCGAGGACAAACTCACCCAAATCAAAATGTCCGCGCCGTTCGCAGTTATCATGAACTAAAAAACCATACGCCCACTCAGGACGATTTTTGGCATCCAGTTTTGGAAATTCGTCAAACATCATAAAATGAAGCAATGTTCCTACAATATTGATTGGATTAACCGGACATCCGGGGAGATTGATAATGTCTTTTCGCCCCAGTGCTTCTGAAACTCCAACAGCACCGGTCGGATTAGGTGCGGCAGCTACGACACCGCCATCATACGCACACGATCCCACGGCGATGACAGCTGCCGCATCTTTTGCAACACGTTGAAGCAGTGCATGTCCTGTTTCCCCTTTTGGACCGATACGTAAATATTTTCCATCCAGACCAAGCGGTACTGCTCCCTCGACAATCAAGATGTATTTACCTTTGTCATATTTGATAATATTATCAAGCACGTTTTCCGATTCTTCACCCGATCCAGCCATTAGTAGCTCATGGTAATCAAGCGAAATGTATTTAAGAATCAAATCATCGATTTTCGGATGAGATGATTTGATAAACCCTTCTGAATTTCCACTGCAATCAGAGAGTTCCAACCAGATGATAGGGATTTTATTGAGCTGCGCAACCCCCTCTTTCACCACCTCTTCGAAATCAGGATGCAAATGCATCGTCGCCGTAATCATCGAAACCCATTGGTTATATTCTCGGCTCATATCAAAAGAAGCGATTGCTTCTTCAAGATTTTCGGCACTGAGCTGATTTTTAGGATGGATGGTATTGTATTTATTGATCCGTGCACGAACACGTTCCAGCTCCGCTTCTTTAAGCTTATTTTCTCGTTCCTCTCTAAGTCGTACAGCTTCTTCATGATTTACTGGCGTAGCCGCGATCAAAGCAGAAATATCTTGCTTGCAACGACCGCATACACGACCTGCATTGGTATACGGTTTAAGTTCGATAAATGAAGTAATAGCATTGAGCTTGATAATTTCAATGAGATCTTCTTCATAAGCACTCTCACAACTGCAAACCAAACGACCCTTTGTGCTATTGAGACGATTTGAGTAAAAGTACGCCGGATCAATTGTCTCATTTTTTTCCATTAATTTCTTGAGATGGATCAAATCAATATTGGTATTAATACCGATAAAGCGCTGGAGGTGATCATGATTGATGATGTATTGATCGATTCGATTTTTATGGGTGATGAGGATGGTTTCGTTCTCTGAATCTTTAGGATTATAATTTGGGGAACGCACATCAGCAAAAAGAAATGAACCCACTTTTAGCCCATCAATAGACACCGTTTGCTCAAAAGTTTTTCTTTCTAGCCCCAACAATGTGTTAATAGCAACATCAGCTTGCAATGTACATTCTTTTACTCGTCCGGCAATAAATCCATTTTTACGCAATTGTGCTGCTTCACCGACACAATAAATATCAGGATTAGAGGTACGCATTGTGTCGTCTACTAAAATACCTTTGTCACAATCGAGCACTCCACGGGCGAAAGAGACATTAGGATCAATCCCTGCTCCAAAAATAAGAAAAAGATTGTCAATCGTTCTATGACGCGTTTGGATTTCAGTGATTTCATTTTTATTAACTTTTTTACTGACTATCTCATCATTAAAATCGATTCGTATTCGTGGATCTTGTTCGAAAATTCCTCGTAGCAGTGCAATCCCCTCTCGACTTAAATCCGATGAATAAAGATGCTCTTTTCGAGCAAGTAAAGTAATTGATTCTGGGAATGGACTGCGCATCAGTGTATCAAGAAGTTCCAGCCCGATAGGTCCAACTCCCACTATCACGATATTCTTTCCGATTATTCCTTGCTCTATTTTTGTACACTCTTTTTCACTTCGAAACGTCGATGCATTCTTGATTCCCTGAATATCAAAAGGTGCTTTAGGCTGAGATCCGGTTGCAATTATGAGTTTATCATAGGAAAATGCTGCATGTTCACTTAAAATACGTTTGGTTGAGACATCAATACCGACAATTGCCTGATTGAGTTCCAAACGTACTTTAGGATCAAGATCAAGGGTAATCGACTCAACGCATTGGCTTTTTTCCACAAGAGCGCAAAGATGAATTCGGTCATACGGAGAATGAGATTCCTCAGATACAATCAGAACCTCACACGAACGATCCTTTTGCAATAACGTGTTAGCAAGATATACAGCAGATATTCCACCGCCTACAATCACAATCCGCATTCTTTATCCTTGTTATGAACTCTTCACTATTATGCCACATCAATGATAAGTCACGATAAAATAAACACCAATTAGTTATACTTTCAGTATGGAATCAACTAAAGAGCAACTTATCAGCGATATTCAAAATTTACTGAACCGTTACGACGGATTAAAACCAACAACAATAAATCCAAATCTTTTGCAATTTATGGACAAACCAACTCTTCTGCAAATCATTAACTCCGTGTTAAAGCAGCAAGAAAACGCAAATGAAGACAATGTTGAGTGGTTACAACAATTTAAAACGATATAATTTTCTTTTTTAATATTGTTAATAACTGTTTTAGAATATAATTACACTGTAAATTACAATGACATTTTTTAACATGTTGTTGAATATCATATTTTAGGAGCCTTACCTATGTCTAATATTGACTTGATCCAACTTACAGAACAAACCAAAAAACTTACAGCAATGGTTGTAGAAGACGAAGTGGTAGCCAATGACCTTCTAAGTTCTACGTTTAAAAACTTTTTTGCAGATGTAACATCTGCTTATAATGGTGCAGAAGCTTTACGTGTATACGAAAAAATGAATCCGGACATCGTATTTGTTGACATTATCATGCCAGAAATTGATGGTATCGAACTTTCTCGCCGTATTCGTGCGATCAATCCATCACAAATCATTATCGTTATTTCAGCAAGTAATGATATTCAAAAGATTTCAGAATCAATCGAAGTTGGTGTAAACAGCTTTATCCAAAAGCCAATCGATACTAAAAAAATTCTTGAAATGCTTCACAATATCGTTTCCCTTATCTCTAAGCGTAAGAAAATAGAAACAAAAACATTTTCAATCTCATTGCCATTAGATGTATATGAATTGGTAGATGACAATGCAAAAGCAGAGAGTATCTCTAAAAATGCTGTTATCATCCGTGCATTGCGTTCATTTTACAACTAAATTTTCCTAAGTTTTAGATCATAATGGATTTCCATTATGATTTAGCTTTTTTTCAGCTTTTTATCACTATAATTTCGGCTCAGGAATTAATTCCTACAAAAGTGGCTCCATCATCTAATGGTTAGGATTTCAGATTTTCATTCTGGTCATAGGGGTTCAAATCCCCTTGGAGTCACCATAACACTTTCCCTACACAACGTACTTTCAACCACTTTAAGCTTTATTGGGTCTCCGCTTGGGTCTCCACTTTTTTCTTTAAGTTTTCATTATTAACCCTATCCTATTTGATTTTTTGCTATCAACTTATTCACTTCTACGATCTTATAAAAGAGTTTTCCTCCGAATTTATAATATGGTATTTCATTATTCATCCTCATTTTTGCCAATGTCGATTTATTGAATGCGAAAAGGCTAATTAATTCAGCCTCCGTTGCAAACTCTTTTTCAGGTTGTATCAGTGCTTTTAACTGCTCCATTATTTTGTTCTGAAACACCACTAAGTCACTTTTAGTAATCAGGTCAATTGTTGCCATCACCCTGCTCCATTAAAATACAATCTCTTCAGATATATCACGTTTTTCTATTTCGTCCCGAATATCTTGCAAATGTTTAAACGCATTGTCATATGCCATAAACGGCTCTTCCATTTCACTTTCCATGAAACGCAAATGTTCTAGTAACTCATAGTCAGTTAGCATCTCTAATCTTGGAAATCTATAGGGAGCAAGATATTGTTTATAAATAAGCTTGTAGCTAAACTTAAACTCTTTTTTCTTAAGACGCTCTAACTCAGATTGTACTTTTCCATAAAACTGTTCATCAAGAATAACACCATCAATATCACATCGTCTATTAAATGCTAAAAAATCTTTGATTGCTTCTGTTTCAGAATATGTTCTAATTTTTCGTTTCAGCCGATGAAGCGGTAAGTCTAATTGTAAAAAATTCTCAAGCGCGTAGCTCTCTTTTAAGTAAGTCCATAATGGCAGTGTTGTAGCACGGTTCTTATTATTTGAATTTTTCTCATTCTCCGTAATACTGGAAAGATCAACTAAACGTAAAGCATCCATACAGTCTCTAAAGAGCGCATCGGCTTGTTTAAATAAATCGTCAATCGTATTAATGCCATACACTCGAAGCAAATGCTCGCGATGCATCTCAAACTCAAGATTAAACACCGTTTTTCTTATTTCAAAGCCATTATTTAAGAAATGTTCCCACATCATTTCGTATTTATCCGTACGTTCCAGCTCTAAGCTTTTATTGTACATTCGTAAAAGAAACGGCTTTTTTCCAATATAAAGAGTTTGCATTCCATATTTGGACGCAATTTCTTTAGAAATCGTTTGGTAAATACGTTTACGCGTCACAAACATTTCTTTTGTGATCCATGAAAAATCATCTTGAACAAAGATATTCAAATCCGCACGGGTTATCGGCTTAAGTCCAGTTATAAAACCATCAAGTAAGTCATCAATAAGTTTCACGATTGCTTTAATGCCAAAAGTATAAATACCTTTCGCGTTTAGCTGAACTTGAATATTGTGAAGGTTCTTATTTTTAGTTGGGTCTTTGAAAGCAATACGAAAAAGCGAATCTGAATGTTTTAACCAATAAAACCCTTGATCTTTACCTGAAAAAACTAGCTGTTGTTCATTGATCGTGATTGATATGTCAGAATATTTATACATCGTATTATTCTTTTCAAGTTGTGACTTCTTCTCTTCAATCTGATCGATTATGTCTAAAAAAAGATCGTCATAGTATGAATTAGTTTGATAAAAATAGTAGAGAGTATCAATCCCACTAATTGTTTTTGGTAAATGTGTTAATTTGAGTTCACTATTGAGATTAAGCATCTGATGTCCTTATTTTGTATTATGTATGATGTTTAGATAGGAGTGTTACTAGAACGCTCCCAACAAGATCGAAATTAATCGATCACAGCCCGAACCTGCGAAAATATTTTCTAAATGTTTAAACAGTGAAATAGTAGTTTTTTTTGAGATTGTCGGGAATAGCGACATTTTGCTGTTTGAAAGTACCTTGTTGTGGGAGCTATAGAGGGCTCATTGTCGCTATTAGCGACATATCGATTATTTAGACAGAGAAAAATTGGTGCAAGTGTTTGGCGCTTCGGCCAGCGAATAGCCTTATTTGACGCATAAAGTTGTATTAAAGGGTTTCGCCTACGGCGAGGCTCTGGAAGAAGAAGTATTACGTTGTGGCGAAGAGGCTTAATCGGCCTAAGTCACCGCGTCTCGGGACAGAGTCCCACGCGGTTTGGCTTGGTCAGGCCTTAGCTAGTGTTACGTTTGGTGTACGCGCGTTTGCGCTTCCGCATATCGGGTCAGGGGGAATATCCCCCGCAGACAGCCCCCTCATAAATGAAAAACCTAATATAAGATATCTTAGTTATACTACTTACAAAATATATTTTTAGGAAAAAGCATTATGAATTTACCTGCTACTGATTTAACACAAGGTGATTATAAATGTTACCTAGCTGTCATGGATGCAAAAACTGTCTATGAACATTCAATTGTATCAAGAGCAGTTGATGATCCTGACAAAGGTTATCAAAGACACTTAGATGAGAAACGGGCAAAAGATATTGCGAATTATTTAGATGATGGTAATGTCATTCCAGGTTGTATAATTCTTAGTGCTCAAGAATCGGCAAAACTGACTTTTGAGAATGCTAGTATTACTTTTGATGATACTGCAAGTGACGCTTTTTTTGTTATTGACGGTCAACATAGGCTGTATGGTTCACACATGGCAACTACAGATATAAATTTACCTGTGTACATCTTTCAAGGTTTAGAGATCCAAGAAGAAATTCAATTGTTTTTAGATGTAAATTCAAAACAAAAAGGTGTGCCAAAAACACTTCGAATAGCTTTGACAAAATTTTTAAATGAACCAGAATCTATCGAACAAATTCGTCTTGAACTATTTAATAAATTAAATACAGATCCTGAATCACCCTTATTTAACCGATTAAGTAGCTCAACATCTGTTGCAGGAAAATTATCACAAGTACCTTTTCAAGATGCGATCAACCCCGTATTAGAAACAAATGTTATGAAAGCATTAGAGTTCGATAAAAAATATATACTCCTTGTAAATATTTTAAATGCAGCTTCAGATATTCTTACTGAAACATTAGGTGATTCAAAAAGGCTTACCACTACAGTCTTCTTTATTTCACTATTTAAAAACTTTGAATTAATATGTAACTTTGCATTAATGTCAGGAGGATATAAATATGAAAACTTTCAAGGGGCAATCCAGCCACTTAAATATATCGATTTTGAAGGCTATGCAGGTACAGGAAGTGCAGCAAATAAACTAATGACAGATGCAATGAGACAACTCATAGAAAGTCATTATCATAAATTAAATAATGTCGATAACTTATTTTAATATATGCCAATTATTGCGTTTAAAGAAAGCATATCTGCTTATCTAAAGGAAATTGACTACAAAGCAGAAACGTATAATTTTTCACCTCTGCATACATTCAAAAATAGTCTTTTGACAGATCCAAATGTAGCCGTAAACATTTACGCAAAGAATGCATTTTATGTTCAAATCAATACTAATGATTTTAACGAAATTTTAACGAATACATTTTATTATAACTACTCAAGATTCCAAGAACAAACTAAACAAATAGAATATTTAAAAGTCTCGACAAGTTCTGCTTGGCTTTTAACAACTATCTATTATGCATGTTTTTTTGCTGCTAATGAAATAACAAATTTACATGGGGTATACAATTTAACACTTACAGAAGATGATAAAAAAAAATTGATTCCTAGGAATACATCGAATCAAGATAGCTTAGTTAGAGATTTCTTAACAAAGGGGCCAACCCACTTTGAAGGAAAAGCGAAGGCAATAGCAGATAATAACACTATACAAATTCATTTTTTTAGTGGAGGGGGGAAACCGCATGAATTAACATGGAATAATTTGAAAAAAGTTCTGTCATATGGTAGCCGTGCAAGTGAAAACCGCCTTAAGCAACTCACTCGAATAAAAAATATTTTATCAAATATACAGCAATGGAAAAGACCAAATCAAATCCGTAATGAATGGAATTATTCTAAACCGGAGTTATATCTTGATGATGGAAATAGACATAAAGATACGATAATTAATTTCCTTGACAATTTTCAAAGTATAAATAGATGGGCAGCAAGAACATCTAGCAAACGCACAAATATTGATGATGATGTTATTAGTATACTTTTTTTATTTGAAATACTCAAAAATACACTTGAAGAATACAAACTAAATATATTAAACTGATTATCAAAAACTTTTAGCTCAGTAAATTCTTTGACACCTCCTGCATCATCCCACTAGACTCTTTTCGTTGAAGCGACAAATATTGCTTAACGGTATTAGTATCTGTATGCCCTAAAAGTGATGAAAGGTGAATCGCATCAACTCCTTGGCTAGAGAGTGCCGACACGGCAAGATTACGCATCCAGTGATAGCCAAACTCTTCAATCCCTGAATCGGTACGGATAGAGTAGATATGCTCTCGTATATCGGTGTATTGTCCACCACCGCGAGGAGATTTAAACACCAAGCCCTCTTTACCAGTATATTTGGCAATTTCCAATAATGCTATTTTTATATCATCTGAAAGGGTAAATTCTAAATCTATTCCTATTTTGCTTTGCTCTCTTGGAATAATGAAAGTCTTATTTTTCAGATCAACATTTTCCCATGTAAGAGAAAGGACTTCATTTCGTCGCCGTCCGTAGAATCCAAATAAAAAGATTGCGCGCATAGTTGGATTGTTTTTATAGACGGAGAGAATACTCTTATAAACTTTTTTATATTTCTCAACGGCGTTATGGATCACTCTTTTTTCTTCCACCATTTTACGAGTAACGCGGTGACTTTTTTTAATGGGGGATACTTGGATGGATTCATCTTCAATTGCAAGTTCAAATAGAGGGTGCAGGACTTCCGTTAATCTTTTTTGTGATCGCTTGGATAGGTGAGATACGTTTGCGCCGATAGTGGTCAAATCTGATGACTTAACCGCTGATATTTCTTTATCACCAATAATCGGTTTGATGTATTTGGTGAAATAGCCTTTGAGTTTATATTTGTGGTCTTCAGACCAGTTGTTGCGTTTAATTTCAAGAAGACGATCAAAATAATCACTTACACTCAAATGAGGACTGGCGGAACTTGATTTATGTGATGCTTGCGATAACTCCATAATGTATTCATCAAGTACACGGCGAGCCAGTTCAATGTTTCGCCCTTTGGTGTTTCCATCAACCGTAAATGTTTTACGATAGCGTTTCTGATTGACTCGAAACTCCATAACGAACTTACTATCATTGTCCTTATGAATCTTTAAATTAGGGACTTCATTCCCTTTATAGCTCACTTGTACGTAGTCCTTTATGTAAGTTCCCATTTTAATCCCCTTGTGGTCTCCATAAAGGTCTCCACTTTTTAGATATACGATGGTATCCATATCTATTTAAAGAGCTGTTTAAGTCCCAATATTAGGGAAATTAATCATAAGGAATCGATAGAAATCAGAGTCAACACGGTTCAAATCCCCTTGGAGTCACCACTTCCTCTCAAAAAATCAATCCCTTTTAAACTCTTTTCTGCTAAAATTGCACCTATAATTTACCTTAGGAACTTTAATGCTTCGTTTTGCCCCTAGCCCTACCGGAGATATGCACATTGGCAATCTTCGAGTCGCTTTATTTAACTATATTATGTCCAGAAAACGCGATGAACCACTTTTAGTTCGTATCGAAGATACCGATAAAGAACGCAATATTCCTGGAAAAGAGGATGAGATACTCGCCATTCTTGCTTTGTTTAAAATCGAACATCAAGAACATCAGCTTCAAAGTAACAATCTCCGTTTTCATCGTGCGATGGCACTTCAGCTTTTACATGACAAAAAAGCATTTAATTGTTTTTGTACGCCAGAAACACTCGAAGCAAAACGTGAAGCTAGCAAAGAGAATAAAATCGCATACCGTTATGACGGTGCATGTGAGAATCTGCACGCAGAACAAGTCATCGACAATCCTCTCCCTTTTACGATCCGAATTAAAAAACCTTCTGATTCCATCACTGTTCGCGATATTATCAAAGGAGAGTCTACTTTTGCCCCCAATGATATTGACAGTTTTATCATCATGCGTGCCGATAAATACCCAACCTATAATTTTGCGTGTGCCGTAGATGATATGCTTTCGGATGTTTCACTGATTATCCGTGGAGAAGATCATCTCAGTAATACACCCAAACAAATCGCCATTCAAAAAGCCCTCGGATATGATAGAACAATAGAGTACGCTCATCTGCCTATTATTTTAGGTAACGAGGGTAAAAAAATGTCGAAGCGTGATGATGCATCAAGTGTAAAATGGCTTCTTGAAGAGGGCTTTTTACCTGAAGCTATTACCAATTATCTTATTTTAATGGGCAATAAAACACCGCTTGAAATCTTTTCACTCGAAGAAGCGATTAAGTGGTTTGATTTAGAGACGATTTCAAAATCTCCTGCCTATTTCGATATTGATAAACTCAAATTTATTAACCGTGAACACTTAAAAGGTCTTGATCCTAAAGAGCTTTCACGTTACGTAGGGTTTGCTGATGAAGAGATCGGACGGCTTGCCAAAATATTTTTAGAAGAGGTAAGTACACTCAAAGAGCTGCGTGAAAAGATCAGTGCTATTTTCGCTCCTAAAATTGTTCCGGACGAGTACAAAGAGGGATTCGATGTTTTACGTGATTTAACGATAAAAGCACCTCATTTTGATGATTATGACTCCTATAAGAACTATTTGATGAGTCATTCAGGATTAAAAGGAAAAGCACTCTTTAAACCACTTCGAATTTTGATAGGCGGGGCAGAACATGGTCCTGAGCTTAATGATCTTTATATGCATCTCAAAAATTATCTCAAAGAGGTTGTCAAATGATGGGGAATATTGTTTCAGGTTTAGGCGGAATCGTTCATTCACTGCTTACCGTTTATATTTGGATTGTTATTATTGGCGCACTTCTCTCATGGGTACGTCCTGATCCTTACAATCCTATCGTTCAGGTTCTTTATCGTCTCACTGAGCCTGCCTATCGCCTCGTACGTCGTCTGATGCCAACCGTATTTAACGGATTGGACTTGGCACCTTTGATCTTAATTATTACACTTCAAGTTCTTGATGTAATATTGGTTAATATCATCAACTCATTGGTTCTTGGATGAAGCGTTCTTTTTTACTAACGCTTCTGCTTGTTAGTTCAAGCTGGGGAGTTACTCTTGATGAAATCAATGACAAACCGGCGTCACGACAAAAGAATTTTTTGATTTGGCAATTTTTGCATCAGGACATTAATGCATCTCAAGCCAGTGAAGCCTTTTATCAAGTGGAAAATGTCAATGAGCGTTTTTTATTCGATTATTCCGCTAAAACCGATGAACCTGAGATCAAGTACACCACCGATTGTCTTCAAAAAAAGGCCTGTAATCTTCCCTTTATTGAACAAGATGACTGCTTGATGTTGGCACTGACTCCGTTAAAAGCGACTGCTTTAAAAAATGAAGAGCGTGAAGCTATATCAAGTCGTCTAAACAATCGCTTTGGCAACATCCAATGGCTGCTTACCCTGAATCAAGAGAGTTTTTACTCCAATATTGATAATCTTCAAAATGAAAATACCCTCTTTCGTCTTGCCGGTGGACAATTTCGCTATGCTCATTTCAACCACACTGTAACACCTGAAGTACTCAATGCATTAGTGCAAAGTCCTGCTTTTTCCCAAATCGTTTTTTTAACGGTCACCGATCCAAAAATGGATCAACTGCAGCAATCTCTTTCTGCTGTACCCGTAGGCACCTATGAACCGCGAACGAATTTCTTTTTGGCTATGAATGCCATTAAATATGGAAATATGGCGAATGCATTAGAACATCTAAAAGTCGCCAAAAAAGGCTATTACGCCTCTATTGACAAAGATAAATGCCTTTTTTGGCTTTATAAAATAACTCAAGACAGCGCCTATTTAACAGAACTTTCAGAGAGTTTAGACATCAATATGTATGCTCTTTATGCCCGTGAGCTTCTTAACTTGCCAACGGAAAATTATTTTATTACACTGCCAACAACCCCTAATCCCAACAGTATCATAGGTATCGATCCGTTTGAATGGAGAGAGTTTTCTCAAGAAATCATGGCGTCAAAACCTGAGACCCTTGCACCTCTTATCGATCGATGTGATGGTGAAGACTCTATCGCTATTCAAGGCTATGTTCTTGAACGTACCTACGAACCTTATATCCATAATTTCACCATGGCATACGATCGGTATATGACATCCCTGACCAATGATCAAAAAGCACTTCTTTATGCACTTATGCGCCAAGAAACACGTTTTGTTCCAGGATTAATTTCACGTTCTTTTGCTCTTGGATTAATGCAAATTATGCCATTTAATGTCGATACAATCAGTAAAGTTCATCTTCTTAAGCCCAGCAATTATTTCGATATGCTAAAACCTGAGTACAGCATCGCATACTCCATTTCTCATCTCAAACATTTGACGGATAAATATTACAATCCTATCTTGGTTGCGTATGGCTACAACGCAGGATTTGGATCGACAAAACGTCTTCTAACCGACGGAAGCGGTCGATTTTTACCGGGAACGTATGAACCCTTTTTGAGCATGGAACTTATGGGAAATGATGAAAATAGAGAATACGGCAAAAAAGTGCTCGCCAATTATGTTATTTATAAAAAGATACTCGGAGAGGAAGTGAAAATCACTTCCCTTTTTGATAACTTAGCGCAACCTTCCCAGTCTGATTATTTTCGAGCAGAAGCGTTAAAGTCACAGCAGGTACTGAGTCAAATCGAATAAAATAATATTTATTCCAGTTGTTTTGAACCGGTATCAATGCACGTCTTGGATCGCTCTCTTTGAGTTCTTCAAGAAGTGTTGGTTTTTGCCCATTCAATGTTAGTGCATATCCATGCGCGTATAAATCCCATTTTTTCAAATCACGACTATCCTGTTCAAAATAAACCGCACCAACAAAATACTCCCCATCATTATAGGTTTGTGGATAAACCGGATTGAGATAAATAGCTGAAAGAAGAGCTTTGGTCTCAAAAGATTGAACAATAGCTCCCGTACGTAACTGCTCAACAGAGCGTTCATGTGCCTCATCCATTTTAAAAAGATCAAACGTACCTTTTTGTGCACACCCGCTAAAACCTATTAATGCAATCATTGCTATAGATAAAAATCTCATATTACTCCTTAAATGGTGTTCTTCTTCGTCATCTTAACAAAATTTCAATGATAGTTGACTATAATTGTATATATATAACTATATGAGGCTTATTTTTGAAAAAACGTTTAGCGGTTGCATTTACCGGTCCTTCTAATAGCGGTAAAACTACATTGATTTTAAAAGTAGCACGTAAATTGATTCATGAACACGGCTTAGACGTTGCCATTATCAAAAATGACCCGAAAGATAAAGCTCAGTTTGATGTTCCGGGAAAAGATAGCTATAAGTTTAGCGACACAGGGGCAGAAGTAGTAGTAACCTCCCCTACTCGTACCACCTATTTTTCACATCGACATAAAGAACTGGATGAAATTGTTGCCATGTTCACGGATTTTGATGTATTGCTTGTGGAAGGACTTAAAAATCTTCCACTTCCTCGTATCAGTATTTTTAGAAACGTAATTGATACAGACTACTTTCCCTACATGAACGCATTGGCTATTGACGAATCGGTCAGCATCGGTGATTATGATTTACCCGATACCGTCGATGTACTGGATTTAAACAACGCAGACAACGTTATCGAATGGATATTAAACAACGCAAAGGTATTAAAATGAAAGAAATTTTAGAAGCTATTGAACGCAGCGCTATTCGTATTAAAAGAGCTATTGATGTCAAAGACATAGGTTATTCACAAGAACAAAACAGTTCAGGCGAAACGCAATTACAATTGGATATTCAAAGTGATTTGATTATCGAAGAAGAGCTTAGTCATGTAGCTTCGGTACACACCATTGCCAGTGAGGAAAAAGAATTACCGATGCTTTTAAACGAAGCAGGTCGTTATTTCATTGCCTTTGATCCTCTTGACGGTTCTTCTCTTGTGGATGTAAATCTCAGTGTTGGTTCGATTTTTGGAATCTATGAGGGCGAGTTTATCGGAAGTAAATTGCTCGCTTCATGCTACGTCGTTTATGGTCCCCGTGTCGAGCTTGTGTTTGCATACGAAGGGACAGTTAAACTTTATCTTCTCCAAGAAGGCGAATTTGAATATGTCAAAGAGATCCACTTGGGTGAAAAAGGGAAAATCAATGCTCCCGGTGGAACGCAACAGTTTTGGGCACCGTATCACAAAGAAATGATCGATTCATTCTTTGCTCAAGGCTACCGTTTGCGTTATTCAGGTGGGATGGTTCCTGACTTGCACCAAATACTTCTTAAAGGGGGCGGATTGTTCAGCTATCCGGGTGCAGCCGATAAACCGGAGGGAAAATTACGTCAATTATTTGAAGTATTTCCTTTTGCATTGATCTTTGAAATGGCGGGCGGACAAGCGGTCGATGGAAATATCCGAGTACTTGACAAAGTCACGGCACATATTCACGATACTTCTCCTTGCTTTTTCGGATCAAAACATGAAATTGCAGTAGTTTTGGATGTTTATGGACGAAACTAACAGTGTCTATGAAGGTCGGCTTGATGATGCCAAGCAGTTGCTTGTCGAGTGTCAAATCTCTAAAACACTCGAAAGCTGTCTAAATTGTTCTGAACTGATAGGGTGTACGATTCGAACACAGTATGTTCGTGCAGTATACGAGAGTATGTCCAAAGGCGAAATCGGCGGATTTGATTTTTAACCGATGTTGCGCACATATTGCACAATGTGTGTAAGGTAATTTTTAGGAAAACGATAAAAAAATGAAGGATTCTTGCAAGTGAAAAATTATATTACAACCCCTATTTATTATGTTAACGGTGAAGCCCATATCGGTCATGCCTATACGACGTTTATCGCGGATACACTTGCGCGTCATTCTCGCCTTTTGGGAAATGAAACCTATTTATTAACCGGAACCGATGAACACGGTCAAAAAATCGAAGAAGCCGCAAAAAAACTGGATAAACCTACCCAGCAATTTGCTGATGAGATCAGTACAACGTTTAAAAACCTATGGGATAGTTTTGATATTAGTTACGATCAATTTATCCGAACGACCGATGAGAAGCATAAGCGCGGAGTTCAAGCCGCTTTTCTTAAAATGGTTGAAAAAGGGGATATTTATAAAGATTTTTATGAGGGAAATTACTGTGTAAGCTGTGAAACCTTCTTCCCTGAATCGCAACTCATGGAGGGTGGATGCTGTCCGGATTGCGGACGTGCTACTACCATTTTAAAAGAAGAGAGCTATTTCTTCAAACTGTCAAAATACGAACAGCCATTACTAGAGTATTATGAGGCTCATAGCGATTTTATCCTCCCGAAATCACGTAAAAATGAAGTTATAAGCTTCGTCAAAGGTGGATTGCACGATCTCTCTGTCACTCGTACAAGTTTTAATTGGGGCGTTCATCTCCCTGAATCTCTCAATGATCCTAAGCATGTTATGTATGTCTGGCTCGATGCTTTGATGAATTACGTTACCGCACTGGGATATGGCAACGATGAAGAAAATATGGATTTTTGGCCAGCTACAACCCAGCTCGTAGGAAAAGACATCTTGCGTTTTCATGCTATCTACTGGCCGGCATTTTTGATGAGCTTGGATTTACCGCTTCCAAAACATATCGGTGCTCACGGTTGGTGGACACGCGATGGTGAAAAAATGTCAAAATCCAAAGGAAACGTTGTTGATCCCATCGAAGTGGCAAAACATTATGGCGTTGAAAACTTCCGCTATTTCATGATGAGAGAAGTTCCTTTCGGACAAGACGGTGATTTTTCACAACGCGCACTTATTGACCGTATGAATTCGGACCTTAGTAATGATTTGGGTAATCTTCTTAACCGTGTTATTGGAATGTCTGAAAAATATTCTGATTTTCTGATTGATAGCGTAGATGTTTTGAAATATCATTCCAAAGAAATAGACGATGCCCATGTCATTATCAATTCTCTCGAAGAGTACATGAAAGATTTACAGCTTCACCGATATCTTGAAGAACTATGGAAAGTTTTCACCATTGGGAACAAAGCGATTGAAGAACATGCTCCATGGGTCAAAATCAAAGAGGGGCGCACCGATGAAGCACTGGCTACCGTTGCTTTAGTTGCGAACTTGTTAGCCAAAGCATCAATGATGCTGCACTCCATTATGCCACACACTACAGCTACCGTTGCGGATGCGCTAGGGTTTGAAATCAATACCGCCAGCTACAATGATTTGATTCTAAACAAAGCGCTTCTTAAAACCTTTACAATTAAAAAAATTCCTCCCCTCTTCCCTCGTGTCGATGAACCGTTGATGGATGAAGCACCCAAAGCGATGATGCAAGCAGAGCCTGTTGCGGCGGCAGTTGTTACAGTGAAAATAGAAGAAAAAAAGGTAAGTACAGTTCCAGAAGAGGGACTTATCACCATCGATCAATTTTTCCAAACATCGTTAAAAATCGGCACCGTAATCGAAGCCCAAGAAGTACCAAAAAGCTCAAAACTTCTCCGTCTTCAAGTCGATTTGGGTGAAGATGTACCACGTCAGATTGTTGCAGGGATAAAAGAATATTACAGCGCAGAATCTCTCGTAGGGACACAAGTGTGTGTTGTTGCTAACCTCAAACCTGCCAAACTCATGGGACTGCTCTCTGAGGGGATGCTACTCGCTGCGAAAGATGCTGATGGTCTTTCTCTTATCCGCCCCGAAAAACTACGTGCCATTGGAAGCTCTATTGGATGAGACTTGAAAACATTCTCGCACTGACCAAAGGGACTCTTCACAGTGACCCTAATATCAGTCTTTTTGAAACCATTGCTTTTGAAGTTTCAAAAGTAAAGCGAGGATCACTTTTTGTTGCCTACAATCCTGCCGATATTCCTGAAGCTCTGAGTTGCGGTGCGTACGGAATACTTTTTGATAAACCAACCCAAACGGGCGATCGTGAAGTAGCATGGATCAAAGTTGAAAAGATCGATGATGCACTTAAGCGATTGTTGCGTTTTTATTTGCTCGAAAAAGATCTGCAAGTGTATGCATGCGATCCCATAACCTTGCATCTTGCTCATGCTGTCTCAACCCCCGGAAATTTTTGTTCCGTAGAGGGTTCAATGGGTCAGGTTTGGGAGAAGCTATGGCCATTAGAAAAAAAATCCATCGTACTGTATTCCCCTGCTCTTACCGACTCTGAAATATTTATCGAAACCAATCAGCTAATACGTGCGCAAGAAACCACCATCACGATTATTGAGCAAACGTTATTTGAAACCTCATTTATCCATCACGATACTTTTTATGAGCGTCAGATGCTTTCACCGTTTTTCATTCCTTACCTCGAACATCTTCTCTTTTTTTACACTTTTATGCGCATACCGTTTCAGCTCAAAAGCTTTAGTAAAATGGGACACTTCAATCCCGTTTTTACCAATAGACGTTTAGAAATAAAAGAATTTGGCAGCAGTGATCGAGTTGTAATATTTGAGCCGTTGCTTGAGCTTATTGATGAGCAGATTGATTTTTTACGCGAACAGGCATCGTGGTCAAAAATACTTTATATTTTACCTGATTCAATGAAATCAAGCCTGACCATCGGAATTGAAAATATTTTATTTTACGGATATCCGGAAGAGATTCTTGCTTTGTTACAAACCAATTCGTTTCATTTTGCCCTAGTTGCAGGAGCGGATAAGAGCATATTAAATCCTCCCCGCTCTTCCATGCGACAATTGGAACTTGATTTTTAATTTATCCGTATTTCTTTTAATTCACTTCGTAATTTTTTTTCATTTTCTAGAATGCTTCTTACAAAAGCATGAAATTCTTTTGAGTGATTCATGTGTTTCAAATGTGCCAATTCATGCACGATAATGTAATCAATATGCTCGTATGATAGCTGCATCATGAGGGTATTAAAAGTTACTATCCCTAAACTATTACAACTTCCCCATCGTCGCCGCAGTCGCTTATAACGTATTTCACTTGGGTGCAAGTTCATCTTCTTAGCATAATAATTGATACGCGAAGGAAGGGTTAGAATTGCTTCATTTTTATAAAATTGATGGTAATATTTTTCAATATTAATACTATTTTCATCTTTTTTAAGCTTTATATTCAAAAATTCAAAAGAATCTACGTTCATAATATCTCCGCGAAAACGGATGCTTGTTCCTAAAATATGAGCGTATGAAGAACGTTTTTCAATTGAAATGAGTTTAGAATTAATCCACTCCTCTTTTTCTTTTAGCAGGTTGCGAATTCGTTTGATATCTTTAAGCGGTGTTCGCACTCGAACGCACCCATCGTGAGTGATGGTGATATAGGTATTGCGATTGCGCGGTGAAAAAAGGACACTAACCTCTGAGGTTAGTGCATTAAAGGTATTCGATGGGGTCATTGACACCTGCACGCTCAAAGCCTCGAAGACGTAAACGACAGCTATCACATACCCCGCATGCTTTATCCTCGCTTTGATAACAACTCCACGTCAAATGCAACGGCACATTCAGCTTGATCGCCTCTTGAACGATTTGAGATTTCTGTAAATGGACTAATGGCATTTCGATGGTAATATTCGTTGTCTCTTTTGTCCCTAAATTGGCTGTATGTTGAAATGATTGGATAAAAGTATCACGACAATCCGGATACCCGCTGCTGTCTTCCTCAACTACCCCTATTGCGATGGCGGAACACCCCTCTTTTTCAGCAATAGCTGTTGCAATGGAGAGAAAAATACCGTTACGAAAAGGGACATAAGTAATAGGAACACCCGCTTCTACCCCTGTAACTGGCACATCAATGCTATGGTCGGTTAATGCTGATGCACCGATAGTTTTGAAAAAATCCAAATCAATTTCATATTTTTCACTCACTCCCAAATCGGTACAAACAGCACGATAGGATTCCAGTTCTTTGGATACTGTTCGTTGACCGTAATTAAAGTGCAGTGAGATAATCTCGTAACCGCGTGAGCGCATAATGTAAGCAACCAAAGTTGAATCCATACCACCGCTCATAATACAAAGTGCTTTTTTAGTCATAAATTTCCCTTTGATGAGATTGTACCAAGGGGAGCCTTATGCTACAATGCGTTTATGATAGATTTAGATAACAGAACCGATAAAAATTATAATTTTGCTCTATTGGAGCAAATTGCCGATACGCTTAGTGTCCGTGAAATTGAGCTTATTCTCACCGATAATGATGAAATAGCCCAAATCAACCGTGAATTTCGAGGCATTGATAAAGCCACGGATGTGCTTAGTTTTCCCAGCGATCCCTTTCCTAATGCACCTCTTGGGAGTATCATTATCAGTGTAGACAAAGTCCAAAGTGTTGCTAAAGAGATTGGGCATACCCCTGATAACGAGATTGCCTTGCTCTTTATCCACGGAATGCTTCATCTACTCGGATACGACCATGAAGTCGATAGCGGAGAAATGCGTGAACGCGAAAGAGAACTTGTCAACGAATTTAATTTACCGTTGAGCCTGATTGTTCGGACGCAGGGATAATCTTTTCCGGTTGACCCAGCTTGACGTAACCTAACTCCAGTAATTTATTATAAATCCCCGAAACAATAGTTCCGGCAGCCTCTCCGCCGTGTCCCCCGTGTTCAATCAAGACCGTTACAATAAACTGAGGATTATCGGCAGGACCATAGGTGGTAAACCACGCATGGGAACGTTTTAAATACTCCATATTCTTTTCACTTAGACGATTTTTAACGCTTTGCCCTATCCCTGTCGTTTGCGCTGTACCTGTTTTTCCTGCGATTGGAAAACGTGTCGAGATAAATGCCTTGGCGGTTCCTCCTTTGTCATTACAAACAGCTCTCATGGCACTTTGAATGATGGGAAGATTTTTTTTCTCCAATGGGGACAATACATCTTTAGGTTTTGGATCAACAATGCTTGACCCAATCTTGTACGCGATATGCGGCTTAGGAAGTTTACCCGTTGCCATCAAAGCAGTATATTGCGCTATTTGCATAGGGGTCGTCAAAACATCCCCTTGCCCAATGGCAGTATTAAGGGTTTCACCACGATACCATGGCTGTTTAAATTTCTCTATTTTCCATTGTCTGTTTGGAATCGTTCCTATAAATTCATTCGGAAGATCGATGGACGTTTTAACCCCCAGACCCATTCGCATCAACCCCGAACTCATCTTTTCTATCCCTAAGTTTAGACTCCCCTTGTAGAAATAATCATCACAACTTTGGGTAATCGCTTTATGAATCGTAACATCTCCATGACCATGTTGATTCCAGCAACGAAATGACCGATTTCCCAAACGAAAAGATCCCGTACAATTTACACCAAAATTTTCATTCATTACACCTGAAGTAATATAAAGAAGTCCCAATCCGGTTTTAATCGTTGAACCGGGCGGATATAATCCGTTTACAACTTTATTCGTAAACGGTGCATCAACACTGTTAATAAGGTAGTTCCATTGAGCGGTACTTACTCCCTCAACAAATCCATTAAGATCGTACTCCGGATAACTTCCAGCTGCATAAAGCGCCCCTTTTGTATCCATAACAATAATGGCACCAACATTGCCCTTAAAAGCCTCTGCAATATACTGCTGAAGACGCATATCAATATTGAGGAGAAGATTACGATTCTCTTTGGTTGCACTGCGCCCGAGCTCTTCAATTTCAACATTATGCGCATTAACTTTAATCCGCCGTTCCCCTGCTTCACCTTGGAGATAAGTATTGTAATATTTTTCAATTCCGGTTTTTCCAACATGCCCTAAGAGTTGTAAAAGTGCGTTATTCTCGACCTCTTTTTGGTTTGCCTTTGCCACATATCCAATCAGATGGGATGCCGTTTTTCCATAAGGATAAAGTCGTTTTGGTGATGGCGATATTTTAATCGTCTCACGCAAATTCATCAGTGCATAGAGAGGTATCATTGTTTCATGAGGGACAAATTCAACAACATCAATAAAATTATGATTGTAATAGGAATCTTCTTGCTTATACGCTTTGGCAATTTTTTTCGCATCAAGAGAGGGAATCATAGAAAGTAAATAATTAATCTCTTGATTCAGAAGATGAATATCCTTGCCTTTTGTTAAATGTGGAGCAAGTGAAATTTTAAATCCAAGTTCATTAATAGCAATAGGTTCCAGATTGCGATCTAAAATCTCTCCGCGAACCGGCGGTGAAAGCTCTGCTTTGATACTGTTGTTTTGAGAGAGCATTTCATAATGTTCATTGGATTGAACCGCTAAATCAAACACCCGAACAATGAGTGAGATCCAAGCCAGTATAAAAAAGCCAATTAATAATTTTACTTTCATCAGAACATCGCAATCAAGGCAAATTCAATTGCCATATATAAAAAAGTATGCCACTCAAATGCGGGTAAAGCGAGAAGAAAAATACCATTAATCATCGTAATAAACACCCAAAAAAGAAGATAGCTAGCAGCCACAAAAAGAGCTTTAATGCACAGTTTACATCGCATGGTTTGCTCAAGATATGGAAGAGCATAATGACTCAAAAGAATAAAAAAAAGTATTGAACTTCCAAACCAGTATCCTTTTTCGGCCTCAATAATCAACAGCATAAGTGAAAAAATTATAAGAGAATAAAGATCATGACGCTGCAGAGAACGATAGAATAAATAACCTACCAATGCCAACATAGGGGGCAAAAACAGATAAATACTGCTAAGTGAACTGTAAATACCAAAAACAACAACCCATAAAAGGCTGCTTAGAGCGTTTTGATAAGTGATACTTCGTTGCATATCGGAAAATGTTTGCATTTAATGCAGTCAGCCCAAATTTTATGTTCGGGGATGGTCTCTTTGGGGATTTCTACAAATCCGAGACGTTCAAAAAAGGTTCGTTGATAGGTAAGCGCCAATACTTCACGAAGTCCTAAAAGATTTCCTTCATCGCATACTTTGGCTACCAAAGTACTTCCGATGTTTTGCCCGCGATAACTGCTGTCAATAATCATAGAACGAATTTCAGCAAGATTAGGCGAATGAATATGAAGCGCACAGAATCCTACTAATTTATCACCATCCATTGCCAAAGTATACGAACGTATGTTGGTAGCTATTTCATCATCACTTCGATATAAAATAACGCCGCTTTGGATTTCTGGCTCTACAAGGTTTTGCATGGCTGGAATATCCAATAATGAGGCTTTTTTATACGTAATCTGACTCACTCACTGCTACCTTTTAACATCCCATAAAGGACGGAAACAATTTTATCAACGCCCTTGCGCTTACTGTTGGAAATCATCAATGCATCCGGAAATCGATTCTTAAGTACTGAAAGTTCTTTTTGATTTAATTTGTCAATCTTCGTATACACTTGGAGAATATACTGATCTTCCGTACAAATCTCACTGAGATACTGTGCTACCGAGGCATCGATCTCTAAATCCGGATGACGGCAATCGATGAGATGAACAAATACACGTATTTGCTTACGTTCCGAAATAAAATTCGTCAGATTGCTTTCCCAATCGCTTTTTAAGCTTTTTGCTACTTTGGCATATCCAAAACCGGGAAGATCCACCAAAATTGCACGGTTCTTTTCCCCAGATTCCCGATCCATAAAAATAACGTCAAAATAATTGATAAGACGTGTTTTACCCGGCGTTGAGGATACTTTCGCAAGCGATTTTCTCTGTGTTAATGTATTAAGAAGTGAACTTTTCCCCGTATTGGAACGTGCCATGAAAGCGATTTCATTTTGAAATTCATTTTCGGGAGCCAAACGGATAGTAGGCGCAGAGGTAAGAAAGGCTGATTCAATAATTTCAATCATTTTTGACTACTTTTTTTAGTTGTATTTTTGTCTTGCAAGGTAAACACCATAATAACAGGTTCACCCCCTGCACTATCAGCACTTGCATGCCCTTTTAGCGTATTTAGGACTACTTTATCACCTTTTACCCGACGATAATCATCGATGCGAATAAGATCCACTTTTTGATAAAACTGATATTCGTTTTCATTGGGCATGTAGATGACTTTTTGTGCTACACCGCGATATTTTTCACCCATTTCCGTGACAATATAAAAAGAGACACTTCCCTCTGCCATGTATTTTACGGGCTTACGAGAAGCATCTGTATAAATTGTCACCTTAGTAGCATTAAGTTCATCTTGTCCTTTGGTCACTTTGACGTTTCCCGTAAAAACGGATACCCCTTGAGGCTGATCCCCTTTAAAGTTATCAGAAATGACTTTTAACTCTTGGGCACCCAGTGATAATGTCAATAAAAATGTTAATAATGTTAATTTTTTAATCATATTGTTCCCTATTTTAGTTGATAACTTGCTCGGATTTGATCCGCTGAAACCGTATCAAGATTCAAATCATAAAGAAGATGCCTTCCCTCGATACTATTTTCATTTTTAGTAATTGTAAATGCTTCCTCTGTCGTTAAAAAAGAGCGTTTTTGATCATACATCCCTTCGTTAGAGTGAAACTGAAGTCCATCCGAACGGGCATAATAAACTTTGCCCTCAAGGGTAATCACATCATCTTTATACAAGGCGCTGTTGGCACGAATGGATTCAAGTAAGGCTTTTTCATTATTCGTAAACTTTGCGTCACTTACTTCATAGCGGTCTGAAAATCGTTTTCCATGCTCACCTTCAAAAAAACGATCAATTCTCTCAGGCGAAATTTCATAAATTACAAATTTATCCAGTTCAAACGAAGGAACCTCTTTCGACGCTAATTGGTCATGTTTTAGAGGTTTAAAATAACTAAACATTCCCACAAGAAGAGTCAAGATAAGGATGAAAAAGATATTGATCGACATCTATACCCAAAACTCTAAAAAACGCTCTTCATCATTGTTTTCTTTGACAATAATCTCAATCATTTCACGAACACACGCATCTCCGCCGACACGATCAAGAACGTGAGCGATGGGTTTTAGGTAATGTGATCCATCATTGGGGGTAAATGGACGACCAGCCCATTGTAAAAGACGATAATCGTTCAAATCATCCCCGATTACCGCAACCTCTTCGGGTAAGATCCCAAGTTTGCTGCATAACTCTTGTGCAACACCAAGTTTATCTTTGACCCCTTGATAAAAATGGGGAATATCCAGTTCACGAGCGCGATTGGATACAATTTGTGAATCACGACCCGTAATAATTGCTACATCATAGCCCATTTTAATGATTAGCTTAATGGCAAAACCGTCTCTGACGTGGAAATTTTTAAGCTCCACTCCTTCATTAGTATAGGTTATTTTACCATCACTCATGCATCCGTCAACATCGAGAATTAACAATCGAATCACAAAACACCTTTAGTGCTTGGAACACCCGCTCGATCATTTTTACTCAACGCACGGCGTAATGCAACGGCAAATGATTTAAATGCCGCTTCAAGAATATGGTGTTTATTGTTTCCGCGCTGTTGAATGATATGGGCAGTAATACCGGCATTGAATACGACTGCACGAAAAAATTCTTCGGTCAGTTCTGTATCAAACTGCCCTACTTTTCCCTCAACATCTAACTCGCAAAGTAAAAAAGGACGATTACTAAGATCAAGATCACAGCTAACACTCGCTTCATCCATAACGACAACTGCATTACCGAATCGCTCTACCCCTTGTATGGGATAAATAGCTTCTCGTAATGCTTGACCCAATACAATACCAATATCTTCAACACTGTGATGGTCATCAATATGCGTGTCACCGGCACAGCTAATGGTTAAATCCATCCAAGCATGTTTAGCAAAACTTTCCAACATATGGTCTAAAAAGCCGACACCCGTTGAAATAGTACTTTTACCCTCACCTTCTATCGTGAGTGAAAGACGAATATCGGTCTCTTTGGTTTTACGTTCTTTTTGAATCATCTCATTCCCTTGTGATAAACTGCCCGTCAAAATAGCCTTTTGCTATAAAATCACGTGCTTCAGCTTCACTTCTAAACCCACGTAACCAAATACGGAATAATTTATCGTTATTATACTCTGAATCTTTAATGATTGCAGAGTATCCATTGAAACTCACGTATTTTTTTTGAGTTTCAAGCGCTCCGTTTATTTTTGAAAATGCTCCAATTTGGACGGCAAAAGAATTTAACACTTCTTGTCGAGGTCCTGCCGCCATTGCTGTGTAATCAATTGATTTATACCCTGTGGGTTCAAACCCCAATACCTCCAAACGTACCTGTGAACTTCCCTTGCCCACTAGGTCAATCTCTTTGGCAGCGGATAATGACAAATCAATGATCCTGCTTTCAACAAAGGGACCGCGATCATTAATCCGAACAACCGTTACGCGATTATTCTCTAAATTAGTCACTTTCACAACAGTATTCATAGGTAAAGTCTTGTGCGCAGCAGTCATTGCATACATATCATATCCCTCACCGCTGGAGGTAGGTTTACCGTGAAAATCAGAGCCATACCAGCTCGCACGCCCGCTTGAAGTATCTCCGACGTTAACAACAGTCGGGTAATACTCTTTGCCAAACACGGTATAAGGACGCATAGAAGCAACACTCTCCCCATTTTTCTTTTTTAATCCGGAAGGGGCATTATCTAAATTTTCAGATGGATATTTTTTTGAAGGCTTTTGACTTTGATACGGATAAGAACCTTTAAACGTAGTACATCCACTTAAAGTAAGGATTAAAACGGCTAAAAAAAATCTAATGTACAACTTTAATTTCCTCTTTTTCGTCTGTTCTCATAGAATCGAATGGATTTTTAATTTTTACTTGCTTGAAGTCAAAATTATACACTTTAGGGACTGAAGCAGGGATTTTGTCAGTGAGAGAAAACTCTTTTTTTATAAATGAATTACTCATAGGAATTTTTACTATACGATTTTCTTTAAAATCCTCGCGAATCCCAATCATATTTTCGGTCATAATGGTTGATTTGTCAATATTAAAACGTTTTGAAAGCGATGTCAATGTCTCTCCTGATTTAACTTTATGCATGACAAAATATTTTTTCAATTCACTTGGTCGATATTTTTCTTCAAATAGGGCAAGTTTGTCTTCCGGAATATAAACAGGGTAAGAATTTTGGCTTGGAGGAGTAACACCCTGTTTTAGATGGGTATTTAATAACTTTAATTTTTGTTTTGGCATTTCCAATACGGCGGCAATTTTATCAATATATTCACCTTCAGGGAGATAAACCGTTGCTATCGGATTTTTAGATGCCACCCCTATGAGATGTTCATATTGTATCTGTTCCAAAAAAACCCGGTCACTTGCGAGCAATGCAAGGGCAATAATACGACGAATATAGCGTCTGCTCTCTGGCGGAATATACCCTTTGTTCGGATTAGCCAATACATGCAAATCAGTGCTGCCTGCTTTGCGTATAGCACTTCTTAATTTCCCATCACCGCAATTGTAAGCAATAATAGCTAGATACCATTTACCAAATTGACGATGCAATTGTGAAAGATAGCTAATGGCAGCGCGTGTAGATTTAATATGGTCACGTCGTTCATCAACATATGGGGTAATGGCTAAACCATGAATTTTTCCTGTTTCGGGCATAAACTGCCATAATCCGCTTGCCCCCTTTGAAGAGGTTGCAAGGGTATCAAGTCCCGATTCCGCTAAAACAATAAATAAAAACTCAGCAGGTAAATCCGATTGCGCAATCAAAGAAGAAATCATGGGGATAAAGATATCGGCATTTTCGCTCGAATTAGCAAAACCATTCAACGTACAATCACGTTTTCGTGCCACATATATATCATGAAGATACGGATCATTTAAAAACGAAGAGGGGATATCAAAATGTTTTAAGACTTCCGATTTTTTAGCATCATTGGGATCAAATGCGAGTGAATATAAATAAAAAGGGACGAAAGTGATAAATAAGAACCAGCGCAATATCACCTCCTGATTTTTAAGATATATTGATAACTGTAGAAAGTATCATACCCTTAAGTTATTAAATTTCCAAATAACCGTATAGCATTGGCAGTCGTTAATGACTCTATCTCTTCTAAAGGTATATGTAAAATATCAGACATCTTTTGAGCCACTAAAGTGGTATAGGAAGGCTCGTTACGTGTTCCTCTATGCGGGTGAGGCGTTAAATACGGGCCATCCGTTTCGATCAAAAGTTTATCCGTTGGGATACGAGGAAAAACATTTACTAATTTCTTGGCATTTGAAAAAGTCACGACTCCGCCGATTCCAAAATAAAAATTTTCATGCGCAAGGCTGAGCAGTTCATCGTCAGCATTGTAGCAATGAAGCACTCCTCCAACTTCACCTGCACCCTCGGACAGCAATATCATTTTTGAATCATGACTTGCATCACGAATATGGACAATAAGTGGTTTTTTTACCTTTTTTGCAAAACGTATTTGAAATCTAAACGCATCTTCTTGTCGCTTTTTTTCCGCTGATTTTTCCTCATCACTTCCCTCAAGTCGATAATAATCCATCCCGCATTCTCCGATAGCTACACATTTTGGATGAGCCGCGTAGTGTTCAAAATCCAAGCCTTCCAAACCCTCTAAATCATACGGATGAACCCCTACTGCAAAATAAATATTTTCATACAGTTCACATAACTCAACGGCTCGTTTTAGAGTTGAGGGATGTGCTCCGGGAATAATAAAACTTTTAACACCAACGCTCAAAGCTCGCTGTATCATCTCCTCAAAATCCTCACGGTACCGTTCATCATCAAGATGAATATGGGTATCAATAATCATTTGGTATACTCCGTTCGTACACGTTCATATAACTCTTTTGCAAAACCTTTTGCTTCGTTACTGACACCATCACCGCTAATAATCCGAGCTATTTCATCAATACGCTCTTCATCACTCAGCTCCCGAACACGACTTTCATCCTCTTTATAAATTAAAAAATGCTGTTCTCCCATGGACGTTAACTGCGGTTGATGGGAAATGACAAAAATTTGATATTTGGTTGAGAGATGACGTAAAACTTTGGCAACGCTCATCGACTCTTCACCGCTGAGATTTGCATCGATTTCATCAAGCATCAAAACACCGCCTTGCTCATTCATGCATTCTACTTTAAGTGCCAAAAGTGCGAGACGCAGACGATTAAACTCACCGGAACTGAGTTTTTCAAGCTTCGTACCCTCAAGTCCCAACATTACACGGTCGATTCCCAATGACGTATGCTCAATTTTTTCAATGCTCAACGTTGCACTTCTCAAATAAAGCATAGAAAGATAATCATTCAGCTTGTCACGCGTTATTTCAATTTCGTGTTGGCGCTTTTGAGAAAGTTCTTGTGCGCATGAGGTTAATTCAATTTCAAGTTTACCAATTTGCTGTTGCAATTTGCTTTTTGAATACTCTATATTTTGATACGATTCAAGCTCAATGGCTTTTTGCTCTCGATATTTTAATGCTTCTTCAATACTCCCGTAACGTCGTTTTAACTCAGACAAAAGCTCTATTCTGTCGAGTACAGTTTCAATAGAAGTCTCTTCAAGCATCTCTAATTTTTCCAATGAATTTTCAAAAACACCCCGTAATTCATTCATAGTATCGTCAAAAAAACTACTTTGCGTATCCAAAAGAGCCAGCGCATTGGAGACGTGATTTTCAAAACGAAAAATATCTTCTGCAGCATGGATAGCTTCTTCGATCTTCTCTTTTTTTGAAAGCTGTTTTTTGATGATATTTAGCTCTTCATCTTCTCCGACAGTAGGTTTTATAGCATCGATTTTAGCTATTTCATACGTTGCAAACTCTTTAAGCTCTACTAGCTTTTTCTCTTGATCTTCAATGGATTTTAATTCATCGTTAAGAGATTTGTATTCTAAAAAAACTTCTTTGTGCTTTTTGACGCTTGCGTGATGTTGGTCATCAGCGAGAGAAATCCGCTCATCCAACAATCCAATTAGGGATACCGCATCAAAATCTGTGTAGTCTTTCAGACTCAAATGACGCAAATAGCCTGAACTAATGGATTCCATTGAGGATTTTGAAGCACGCTGATTGTTGATGAAATAAGAAGTTTTTTCTTTTTTTACGTGTCGAAAAATATTGGTACTTTCATTGTCTATTCCGTATTTTTCTTCATCGATTTGCCATGCGACTGAAGACTCACATATACTGGCATCAACGCTGTCTAACCCTACGGAAGCCAATATAGAGCGCATTAAAATAGATTTTCCGCTGCCGCTTGGTCCTGTAAAGACAATTAACCCCGGTTTAAATTCAAGCTCTGCTTCTTTAAAACTAAGAAATTCTTTGAGATAAAATCGTTCTATCACCTATTTCCCCCAACCGAGTTTTTCTTTTAGCACTTCAAAATAGTTAAACTCTTTTCGATGAATAAGATGAGCACTGCCGCTTGCTAGTTTAATGTACACCGTATCACTGTCTGTAATTTCAACCATGTCCTGCCCATCAACGATAACTAAAGCACTGCTATCAGGAGTTTTGATCTCAATTTCATAATGACCAGGAAGAACAACTGGTCGTTGAGTTAAAGAATGCGGACAGATAGGAGTTAATGCAAAAACACTTGTAAGTGGAAACAATACGGGCCCTCCGGCTGAAAGGT
The DNA here is from genome assembly GCA_043797085.1 of Pseudomonadota bacterium. GTDB lineage: Bacteria > Campylobacterota > Campylobacteria > Campylobacterales > Sulfurimonadaceae > Sulfuricurvum. The sequence goes on from JAZDQA010000004.1 coordinate 166,754, forward strand.
TATATGCTGTTGATCCGGTTGGAGTCGAAATTACTACACCATCACCATAATAGGTATTAAAAGCTTTTCCTTCAACATACGTTTCTAATCGAATCATTTTGGAGATTGATGGACGTGTTAAAACAATGTCATTAAAAGCAACAACTTGACTGACACCACTTTTAGTCGTGATAGTCGCTTGAAGCATTGCCCTCTCATCAATACGATACTCACCCGTAAAAAGTTTATCAACAAATGTTTCAAGCTCACAAAAATCCAAATCCGCTAAAAAGCCTAATTTCCCGGCATGAATACCCAAAACAGGAAGTTGAAAATCATAGGATCGACGTACGGCTGAGATAAGTGTACCGTCCCCGCCAATGGTGACTAAAAAGTCACAATTACGGCACATCATTTCAAACGGCTGACCCATCACGTCAATCATTCCACCGCTAATATGATCAATATAAACCTCAATACCTCGAGATTCAAAAATTCTCTTTGCTTCTAAGAACATCTCTTTAAGTTCAGGAGTTGAGGGTCGCAAAACAATACCCACACGTTTAAGATTATCTAGTTTCAATTTCATTCTCGTAGTTTTTAATTTTAATAGGGACTTATTATAACGAAGTTTTTAAAATTGAAAAATTATGTGACAGATTGCAATATTTTTTATTTGTCGTTATTTAGATAAAATACGAAAAAATCAAATGAGACTTTATGACCTTTAACATCGATGCTACGTGTGGAAACGCCAGAGCATGCACCATTACTACCGCTCATTCCACTATACAGACTCCAATATTTATGCCCGTAGGAACCGTTGGAAGTGTAAAAGCACTCGATATGCATGATATGACGGAGATTTTGAATACACAAATCATCCTAGCCAATACCTATCATACCTATTTACGCCCTGGTGATGAAACCATTGCTGCACTTGGCGGTCTACACGGTTTTACCACCTACCCCAAAAGTTTTTTGACTGACAGTGGTGGATTTCAAGCATTTAGTCTCAGTGATATTTCCAAAGCCAGTGAAAAAGGGATTGAATTTAAAAGCCATATTGACGGATCACGACATTTTTTCACCCCTGAAAAAGTGATCGACATCCAAAACAACCTTAACAGCGATATTATGATGATTCTCGATGATCTCGTCGCACTCCCTGCTACACAAGAGCGTATTAAACTCTCTATCGAACGCACGACCCAATGGGCAAAACAATCCATCGAACATTTTCGTCATAAACAATCGCTTGGTATCGGCACACAACAAAATATTTTTGCTATTATCCAAGGGGGGACGGATTTAGCTTTCCGAACCCAATCGGCTACTGAGTTGTGTGCTCTTGATTTTGATGGATTTGCTATCGGAGGATTGAGCGTTGGAGAGTCGAATAATCTCATGTATGACACCGTTGAGCACACTACACCTCTTATGCCATCCGATAAACCTCGCTATCTAATGGGAGTGGGTACTCCTGAGGATTTAGTGGAAAATATTGAACGTGGAATTGATATGTTTGACTGCGTAATGCCTACGCGAAACGCACGTAATGGAACGCTCTTCACCACCTATGGGCGTATCAACATAAGAGGGGCAAAATTCAAACTTGACAGTGAGCCCATTGATCCAGCATGTGACTGCTATACGTGTAAGCGTTACAGCCGTGCCTATCTTCACCATCTTTTCAGAGCGAAAGAACTCACATTTTTTCGTCTTGCATCGATTCATAATCTACACTATTATCTATGGTTGGTGGGGCAAGCCCGCGAAGCAATCATTGCAGGTAGATTCAGTGAATTTAAAAAAGATTTTTACGCAAAACGACAAGCGTAAAAGATCTTCGATTTAAATTCATTTTAAAGTATTAACACTTTTTCCCCTTAAATATATACTGTTTAAGGTGTGTCATACCTCAAACCCATATTACTGCATCCGAGCATTTCTTTAGCACGACATGCCTGTGCATAAAAAGTTGACGCTTTATATTTGTTTTGAGCTACGCCCTCTCCGTTTTCGTACATAGCACCAAGATTAAAACACCCCTTACCATTTCCATTATCACACGCTTTCGTAAACGATGTAATGGCATCAGAGTAGTTTTTCTGCTCTAAAGCTTTTTTTCCCTCACTCAATGCATCTGCATAACATGTTGTCGTAATTCCTGCTATCATCAATAATGATGCTAAACTCAGTATCTTTTTCATAGTATAGTTTCCTTTTTTATAGTGTGTCGTGAAAATTTGAAATGACCTTTTACGGATTACATTTTAAGGGCACTCCTTGGGATGGATTTAGTCGGGATAATACTCACAGAACAAGTCATACCGGCAGAAAGAATTAAACCAGCCGGAATCTCGTCAATATGAATACGAACCGGAATTCGTTGTGCCAATCTGACCCATGTAAATATAGGATTTACATTCGCTAAAAGCCTTCCATCCGTCACATTATCACGATCGCTGATACCTCTTGCGATACTTTCTACATGACCTTTTACCGTATATTTCGTTCCTAACATTTTCATTTCGGATGAATCTCCTATATGAATCAATGAAAGTTTATGTTCTTCAAAATAACCATAAATCCAAAAGGAACCGCTGGTAATGAGTGCCATATGCTTTTCCCCTCTATCTACGTAATCACCTTTACGAAGCAGAAGGTTTGAAACCCAACCATCGCATGGAGCACGTACACTGGAGCGATCTAAGTTGAGCTTTTGTGTTTCTACTTGAGTCAATGCCTCTTCATATCTGGCATGTGCGATTTGGGCATCATAAAGAGCATCATCTCGGCTTTCTGCAGATACAATCTCATCATCTGCGGCTAGACGTCGTACTGATTGATGTTGTTTCATCTCATATTCTGATTTTCGTGTCTGTGCAATTGCCTGTGCTTCGTGCAAAGCATGATGAAAGCGTTCTTCATCAATTTGATAAAGCAGCTCTCCTTTTTTAACAAACTGATTGTCAACAACAGCAACACGACTGACCAATCCGCCAACATCCGGAGCGACCATGACAACGTCAGCACGAACACGCCCATCTCTTGTCCAAGCGCTATTCATATAATTATCCCATAACATCAGACCTAAAAAAATGGCGAGTGAAAGCACCAAAAAAGTAATGGAAAAGCGTAAAAGCTTTGCTCGTTTGCTATTATTCATTTGTAATTCCTTATCGATAAATTAGTAAACACGGAATCGTAAACAAACAGACGAATACCGCTGTTCGAAACAACCCAGGATGCCAAACATGGTTATAAATACCGGCATCCGACATCATACGATCCAGTAAAATCTGCACTACGGCACTCATGACAAAGATAAGGAGCAGTGTTGGCATCTGAATGCCGAATAAAGTTATGTCTAATTGCATGAATCCTCCGATAGAAGGGGAAATGTTTCTGAATTGATCAGAACAGTCCGTATAAGTGTCAATTCGACGATCAGTATTTCTACACGCTTACGCTGCCCTATCTCTGTTGGCATAGGAGATGAATGAAGTTCTTGCAGGCTCTTTTGTAATGTACTTAACAGCTGATCCCGTCCCGATACACTCGGAGTTTCAAAGTAGCTTTTTATCAGCTCCATAGCATTGTCAACACTGGGATGCAAATAATGAGAATAGAGCCTCTGAATACTGCGTCTAATTGTCAAAATTGCCCGCCCTATTTCAAGAGTAGAGAGAAGCCATTCATATACCAGACGGCTGGAACGCATATTTAGCCGTCCCTGTGTTGAAAACTGCTGAATAAGATCGCGCCCAGTGCTCTCAAGCGCACTGCGTTCAACATTCAATGCACCATCGCATAACCTCACGATTTGAGTACGCAATATCTTCGCAACTCGTTTTTGCGTCAGTGAACACGACCAAAAATTTACCAGTATATAGGCTAGACCGCCAAAGAGTATTCCAATCAGTGCTGCCAATGAACTCTCCATAAATTTAGTCGGTTCGATTTTATAATAAGGGTCAAGGGCCAATTGATTCATAAACATGAAAACAAAACCAAAGGTGAAAATAGCCAATTTTGGTCGAGTTGTCATCCATCCGATAAAGGCTAAAACGGGAGTGATAAGCAAACTAAGCGTCAAAAGATCCGATGTATATTCGGGTATGATATAAAAATCATATACAGCCGCTACAATGAGGGCGATCACAGCTCCTTTAAAAAAATCTTTTACTCCATCGAGGGGACTTGGCATGGTTCCAAGCAGCAATCCGATGACAACGGCAAGTGTTATTGTAAGAGTTGCATACGGCCATCCGCTCCAGAGCCAAAATACCATGGTAAGCAATAAGACTCCACTTCCTCGCAATGCCGCAAGAGCTACAAGTAGATTATCCGTATGGGTCGAAAATTGGATTACTCGGCTGATTTCTCGAGAAGCATTACCCGATAATCTGTGTTTGAGTAAAGAGAGGTACGTCGTGCAATGGTTATGTAACTCATTTACTAGGCGAATGATCAGATACGCTGCCGATATAAATTCATCTTCTCCCGCAGAGTGCGTCGATTCATAAAGACGTTTATGATCTAATTCTAACTGCACTTGAATCGTATTTTTTACCGTTAAAAGTTCTCGAATAATGCGATTTAAATCTTCTGGTGCCAACAGTGTGTCCGGAAGTGTTTTTAATACCGATACTACAGGTGAATAAAGAGATTCTAACGCATTTAAAACTTCTTTTCTTTCCTGCTCTTTGATTGCATGTACGATACTTTTAAGTGAATAAAACGTTGTAGATAAATTCATATATTCCTGATTAAGATGCGCATAGTGCTGTCTCTCTTTTTGGCCGGCTCCACTCTCAAAACTGCTATTAACTCGGGTGGCATTCAGTCCGACAACTCCGCTTGAAAATCGGCTGACAGCAGGATTGGCTTCATCGAATGCGGCGAAAATAGAATCTGGATCAGACAAAGTAGAAAGAACGTTATGAAAGCGCTCCTGCTCACTTGTAATCAATGAGTCCAAAAGACGACGAGGGAAAATCACATCGCTGACCACTGTCGCACACATGATTCCAATGATAACTTCAGAAAAACGTGAAACGGCTATGTCAAAAACTTGAAGTGGCGTCTCAATGACAGGAAGAGCGACAATGCATAACGTGTACCCTGCTAAAACAAATCCATAAAATTGAAAATTTCGATATTTCAGTCCCATTGCCGTAGTAAAACCGATCCAAAGGGCAAAAAAACCAATGAACCAAATGGGGTCCTGTGCAAACATCCCCATAATGAGCAATGACATTCCAACTCCTGCTATTGTCCCTAAAACACGATAATAACTTTTAGAAAACACCAACCCGCTTTGGGGTTGCATCACAATAAATACGGTAAAAATAGCGGTTCTTGGATCAGGCATATTCAAGGTCATTGCAATCCACAAAGCTAATAGCGCAGCTATCGTTGATTTAGCCATATAGATAAGAACAGGAGCATCAACAGAAAGCCATTCCTGTAGCGTTCGTTGCCACGGAAAGATTTTGAAAGAGACTATGCGTCTATTATTGGCGTTCATTAGTTTCCTCGTTATCGGTATATCCGCCACCTAACGCTTTAATCAGATCAATTTGTATGAGTGATTTTGTTTCATTCAGAGAAAGTGTTTCAATTTCACTTTCCAATAAGTTCTTTCTTGCGGTGAGATACGGTAGTTTGTTACTCAGACCGAGTAAAAGTCTTTTACGAGTAATGAGCTCATTGCTTTTTTTTGCATTTATATCATCTTCATGGAAGAGTCGTTGCGACTCTATTAGTTTCAACTCTTTGAGTAATACTACGACCTCATTCGCAGCTTTAATAACAACCCTATTGTACTCATAGACCGAACTGTTGTAATCACTGACACTGTTTTGTAAATTAGCCTTTCTCTCCCCCCAGTCCAACAGTGGAAGCGATAGTGCGATTCCTGCTGATGGAGTATAGGAAGAGTGATCGATAAGTTTTGTCCAGCTAAACGAGGTAAAACCGATAAGTCCAGAGAGACTGATATTGGGATAAAATTGAGCTTTTGTTTCTTCAATAGTATTGCTTTTACTTAAAGCTGTGTATTTTGCAATAGCAACGTCAGCACGATGTGCAACTAGATTAAGCATAATCTCTTTTGGCAAAGGAACATTGAATGCATCATCAATATGTGGTGCTTTCATCGTAGCCGCATAAGAAGGGAGAAAGCCTCCCAAAACACAAATACTCTCTTTTTTTCCTTCAATCACACGTTTTAGTTGCGTAAGTTGCTGCGTAACATGAGAAAGGGAACTCTTTTTATCATTAATAGCCATGCCATCGATTAATCCTAATCGCTGCTGCTTTTCAACAATATGAAGCTCTTCAGTAGCCATTTTTTCTAAAACGCTTAACGCTACAAGCTTTTGCTCATCAAAATTCCAAGAAAGATATGTTTCACAAATGGCACTGCTTAATGCTATTTGTGATGCTTCTATGGTTGCTTTTTGAGATAAAGCACTGTTTTTAGCCGCCAAAATTCGTGATTCACGTGCATTCCAAAAATCAAAATCGTAATCTAGCATCAATGATGGCTGATACTGTGTATACGTCCCTCCTCCTAATGGTGGAGGAAAAATATGATTTTCACTGAAACGTTGCCGAACTACACTGGCATTAGTAGAGATGTGTGGCAGATTACGAGATTGAACGGATTCAATAATAGTATTTGCTTGGGCATATCGAGCTTCTATACTTTTAAGTGAGGGGGAATTTGTGAGCGCTTCGGAAATAATCCTATTAAGCTGCAAATCGCCGTATCCTTTCCACCAGTCGCTCACAAGCTGTGTTTCATTATCATTATTTACGTCGATGCTTTTTTCTACATCACTATTTACCACTTTTTTTGAAATTACAGCAGCTTTATCAATTTTAGGAATGCAGCCTGTTAGCAATAACAAGGATAAAAAAACGATTAAAAGCGTTTTAGTATTCATTATAAACCGTTTTTTAGATTTTCATAAATGGTTTGAAGAAGATGTGACATTTCCTCTTTTTGTTCAGAACTAACTCCTTTAAAAGCCCTTTCAATGACTTTCTCTCCCAATGTAATGAGCTCATCTTGGAGGTCCCTCCCTTTCGTAGTAATCGTTACGAGATAAGCTCTTCGATCATTTTCTTTGGGCTCACGCTTTACCAGTCCTTTTAATTCCAATTTATCCAGCATAAGAGTTAGATTAGATTGCTCAAAATAGGTATCTTGTGCCAACTCTTTTTGAGTCAATCGGTCTTTTTCACACAAACGAATGAGTATTACACGTTGTGCATACGATATAGAATAAGGCTTGAGTTCTTTTTCCAACTCATTTTTAAGAATATTTCGTGTTTTAGCGATCATAAAAGCAATCGACTTATCGGATTCAAAACTCATGCATTTCCTTTGTAGTAATTATGCAATTCTAAAACGATACCGCTTAAATAGTTATTATAATAACTATTATGTGTATAATGTTATTCTAAAGTCCTAGAAAACAATTAAACTTCGCTTTTATTTAATCCAGCAGTGATAGATTGAATAAAAATTAGTTAGAACATGCTTCTATTTTTTTTATGGACTTAGTTTATAATGATTATAATTTAGAGATGAAAAAGGAAATTTATGAATACATTTACTTATTACAATCCGACACGTATTGAATTTGGTCAAGAGAAAGAAAACACGATAGGATCTATGATCGCTGAACAAGGAATCAAACGGCTGCTTCTCGTTTATGGTACCGGTTCGATCAAGAAAAAAGGGTTATATGACCGTGTTATCGCCAGTTTGATTTCCGCAGGAATTGAGTACGAAGAGCTAGACGGTATTGTCAGTAATCCCTTGCTTTCCCGTGTGCAAGATGGAATAGCTCTTATTAAATCCAAAAATCTTCAAGCAGTTTTAGGTGTGGGCGGAGGTTCTGTTGTCGATTCTGCCAAAGCAATTGCTGTAGGCGCTTTGTACGAGGGAGACGTGTGGGACTTCTTTATTCAAAAAGCAGCCATCACCCAGGCACTTCCCGTTTATGCCGTAATGACATTGGCAGCAACGGCAAGTGAGATGAACGGTAACTCCGTGGTTATGAATGAAACAACAAAACAAAAATATTCTATCGCATCTGTTTTACTTAATCCGAAAATATCTGTTATCAATCCCGCACTTATGGCAAGTGTAACGAGCGATTATTTGGCCTATTCAGCTGTTGACATCATCGCACATACTATTGAAGTCTATTTTACAGCCACCGATCACCCCCACCTACAATCCAGATTTGTCGAATCCATAATTAAAACAGTTATTGAAACAACCGAAATTCTCCTTCACGACCCTGAAAACTACAATGCAAGAGCAGAATTCGCATGGGCATCAACACAAGCTCTCAATGGGCTTACCTCTTCCGGTACTGCAGGAGGTAATTTTCCAAACCATATGATCGAACATGCACTATCGGCTCTTTTTAATATTGCTCATGGGGCAGGACTTTCTATCGTTATCCCAGCTTGGATGAAATGGTACAAAGGAAATAATCTCCCTCAATTTGAACGATTAGCAAAAGAAGTTTTTGGATTGCAGACGGCAGATCAAGGAATAGCCGCACTTGAACGCTGGTTTAGATCCATTGGTGCTCCGATTCGTCTTTCTGACGTAAATATTCCAAGTCAGAGCATCGATGAATTAGCCCAAAATGCACATGAGTTAGCAGTACTTTGGGGAATGGGTGATGAATACAGCAAAGAGACAATTGTCGAAATATTACAAAACGCCTAAATAACTCTAGGGCGTAGAGTTATTTACTTATTTTTAATAGCGGTAACAACAAAAATAGGATAATTTTGCGTCTCTTTTTCAACCGTATAAGCATGATGAAATCGAACATTCACAAAACCTGCTTGCTCCATGATGTCACGTAATCCATCACGTTCAAATCCAAAATGATATACACCATCATTTCCATGAGCATGAAAACTTCCATCTTCAGCTTCCAAGTCAGCAAGTGCAACAAATCCATCTCGTTTAAGATGAGAGTAAAATGTCTTGAACAGTGAAGCAGTATCCTCAACGTGATGCATTGCCATTGCGCTTACAATCCCATGAAACTGTTCATCCAAAGGCTCACTGATGATATCTCGGCACACCACTTTCACCTGAATCGTATCACTGATTTTTGCAAGTATCTGTTCAAGCATTTTTTCGGATAAATCAACCCCAGTGACAGAATGAACCATAGGTGCGATTTTAAAACTCAGCAGTCCCGTTCCCGCACCAAAATCCATAATATTCATACTATTGTTTAACGCAATACGACTCGTAATCGTTTGGAATACACATTGAGCAATATTTTGTCGTGTGTCTCCTTGATCCCATTGAGCCGCAGCATTATCAAAATGTTTTGACATCGTTTTCCTTTTTCAATTACATTGCAAATAAAAATAAATAAATACTGCAACCCATCACCGAAGTAAGGGTTAGCGCTCCAAAAATCCATTTTCCCATACGGCGATGTTTTGCCATACCCTCTTCCCCCTCTTTCGTATACGTTTGATAAGAAGTGATAATCAAATAAATCCAGCCCCCGACTGCCAGTAATGCAATCAAAATATGCACAGCTAAAAAGAGAAGTAAAAAATCATAGGAAACAGTTGAGAGTTTAACGTATTCAACAAATCCGCCACCCAGTCGAACCCCGATTTCAAAAATCAAAACCATGACAACCGTCAATGCCAAAATAACCATTTGTGACTTGTAATGAAGAGCAATCCTTCCAACAACTGCTTGACGTATCGAATAAGCCAATAAAAAAGGCAAAAGTGCAAAATAAAGCGTCACAACATCCATATATAAAGCAGCACGCGTCCCTAAAAATCCAGGTTCAAAAAACATTTTCATCCATTGTATTAAATTATCCGCATTATAGGTTATGAAAGTTTCATAGATATTAAAGCGGATAAAATAAAGTTGCCTTAGAGTAGCTAAAAGAAGGTTGTGCTATAATTTCAAAAAAATTAAAGGCACTATAATGCTAACCGATCGCGTCAATACACTCTCCGAATCGATTACCATCGCTATTTCAACTTTGGCACAAGAGCTAAAGGCTCAAGGTAAAGACATCATCAGCTTTTCAGCGGGTGAACCTGATTTTGATACTCCTCAAGTTATCAAAGATGCCGCTATTCGTGCCATTAATGAAGGATTTACTAAATACACTGCGGTTGATGGTATCCCTGCCCTTAAATCCGCTATTGCATTAAAATTAAAACGCGATAATGGGCTTGAGTATAAAGCAGACCAAATTATTGCCAACAATGGTGCAAAACATTCTCTTTACAATCTTTTTGCCTGTACGATTCAAGCCGGTGATGAAGTCATCATCCCTGCCCCTTACTGGGTTACCTATCCTGAATTGGTACAATATTGCGGCGGTACGGTTATTGAGATAATGACTGATGATGCCAGCGGTTTTAAAATCACACCTGAAGAACTTAAAAATGCATTGACGCCTAAAACAAAAATGCTTATTTTAACCTCTCCTTCGAATCCTACGGGAGCCGTTTACACCCATGCTGAGCTTACTGCATTAGGTAAAGTTCTTGAAGGAACAGATGTTATCGTTGCAAGCGATGAGATGTATGAAAAACTGATCTATGACGGTGAATTTGTCTCTGCTGCTGCGGTTAGTGACGATATGTTTAAACGCACCGTTACCATCAATGGACTCAGTAAATCAGTGGCAATGACAGGATGGCGCTTTGGATACATGGCAGCGGCTAACACCGAAATCATCCAAGCGACCAAAAAACTCCAAAGCCAAAGCACATCCAATATCAATTCTATAACTCAAAAAGCAGCAATCGTAGGACTCAACGGCGATGCTGATGCAGATATTGAAACCATGCGTCAAGCATTTATGGCTCGACGAGATGAAGCTGTTCGTCTTTTTAATGATGTTGACGGACTTTCGGTCCTTTCGCCAAATGGAGCATTTTATCTCTTTGTAAATATTAAAGAAATCAGCAATGATTCTATGACTTTTTGTAAAGAGCTCCTAGAAGAACAAGGGGTTGCGGTAGTTCCGGGTATCGGTTTTGGAAGCGAGGGCTATTTCCGATTTAGCTTTGCAACAGATATTGAGAGCATACGTGAGGGAATCAAACGTATTGCAACGTTTGTAGCGACGAAAAAGCAATTATCTCAACTGTGATACCGTAGCTAATACGGTATTCACTCAGCTATTTTGATCCCGTGTCGCAGCACGGAATGACGAACTTATTTTATACTTTGCAGCGCGGCAATAACTTCATCAATATTTCCCAATGGAAGATGCACTTTCCACTCCGGATTTTTTGCATCACCTGAAAGTGATATTCCGATACTCGCTACGCTGTCACTGCCTTCGCCATACGGTGCATCGATCTTACTGACCGCAATCACCCCTTTTTTAGTTCCATTTAATGGTATTTCTTTGATAATAGCTGCAGATGAACTCATAAATTCTCCTCGTAAAAGTGATATAAATAAGAGTGTAGCGGGATTTTCGCTAAAGAAAGCTTAAAAAATATGTTATTGATTTGAGCTTGAAGATTGTGTAGTATTACCATAAATAAATGCGTACATTTTACGATAATATCGTTCATTGCGAGTTCGATCTGTGGCACTAAAATGATGGTATCTTCCCAAAGTTTCCCACGAATATCCAAAGCTTTTGACTAAGCTTGTAATAATACGATTGGCGTGTTCACGCTCCGTTGCATCTATGAAATATTCAGAAAGATTAGCATTTGGATGATATTTATAATTAATTTGATAGGGTCCGAGGTCAAGATTGGTAATTCCGCCATTAATAAGCGCTTGAGCCTGTGATGAGCACTCTTCAGTCGAATTGCATCGGATAACATGACCTTTAACCGCGAAGCCAGCCATTTGTGCCCGCACGGCATCTTCGACCACGTTAATACGAATAACATTCGGATTACATTGCCCGTCTGCTTCTTTTAAACATTCACAATGCTTAATGGCATCCAAGACAATATCGGGCATACGTACGCCTGAAGTATCCATACCTTCACCCATTAGGTGTGCAGTAAGAATAAATAGCGTACTTAATTTTTTCATCATGACTATCCTGTCTTAAGCTTGTAATATTTTAGCTAACTTTGCTTGAAGTTTCAGCCATAATTTATGTTCCATAAGAGGAAACCCGCTGTAGACTCCCCCGATTTTGATACTTTTTGTAACACCTGAACGGGCAGCAAGCGTTGTAAAAGGGGCAATTGTGAGATGACCTGCTGATGCACTTTGTCCCCCCATCACAACATTTCGACCCAAAGTTGTTGATCCTGCAAGACCCGATTGTGAGACCATAATGGAATGTTCACCGACAACACAGTTATGACCTATTTGTACCAAATTATCAATTTTAGAGCCATGCTTTATCACCGTTGAGCCAAAAACAGCGCAATCAATCGTCGTATTTGCACCAATTTCTACATCATCTTCTATTACAACATTTCCATTTTGATAGAGTTTAATATGCTCTCCCATTTTGGTGTGAGCATACCCAAATCCATCGCTTCCAACAACACTTCCCGCATGAATCATTACATTATTACCAACAATACAATCACGATACACAGAGACGTTAGGGTAGAGAATAACATTATCCCCTATGACCGTATCTGTACCTATATAAACACCACTCATAATTGTACAGTTCGAACCGATACGTGCACCATTCTCGATATGTGCAGTAGGATAAACAATACTTCCCAAACCAAGGAGAGGTGCAATCTCGCTGCTTGCAATAGGCTTGGCAAACATTTTAGACAGTCGTGCCACCATAAGATAGGGTTCATCACTACATAAAGCTAGAACATTTTTAGGTAATAAATGAACTTTAGACGCAGGTAGAATAACGGCTGCTGCCTGAGTTGACTCTAAATCTTTTTCATATTTTGAATCCGAGAGAAAAGATATTTCTCCTGCACTTGCCTCTTTGAGAGTATTCATCCCCGTAATATCACAATTGTTTTCGGATGAAGCATCAAGTTCAAGGAAATGAATAATATCGTTAAGATTCATTTAGCGCTCCAAAGCTACAGAGCCGCTTCGGACAATTTCTTTTGGATGAAAACGTTTGATGGCTTCCAAGAAATGTCCTACACGCATAGGTTCATCCGCAACCATAACGATAAGCGTATCACTGCCAACATTTACAATCCGACCGTTATAGGCATGAGCTAAAGCTTCAATATCACCGAGAGACTCGCTCAAAGGGATCTTAACCATCGCCATCTCTTTTTCAACCAAATCCGCATGCTCGTACACTTTTAAAACAGGAATAAGCTTATGCAGCTGTTTGATAATTTGCTCAATGACTTTAATAGAACCTGCTGTCACGATCGTGATACGTGAGTATTTAGAATCAGGAATAGGAGCAACCGTGAGAGACTCGATATTGTATCCTCGTCCTGAAAAAAGCCCTGCTATACGAGAAAGGACACTTGCCTCATTTAAAACGATAACGGAAATTACGCGTCGTGCTTGTTCCATTATTTATCCTTATATTCTAACATCATATTAAAGAGCGAACCGCCCGCAGGAACCATCGGCAGTACATTCTCGAAGCGTGCAACCACAACATCAATAAGTGCCACTACATTTTTTTCTACAGCATCTTTAAGCGCTGCATCAAACTCTTCTTTGGTCGTTACACGGTAACCGACTCCGCCAAAACTTTCAGCAAGTTTTACAAAATCAGGCTGTATCGAAAGATCGGTTGAGGAATGGCGTTTGTCGTAAAACATCGTTTGCCACTGACGAACCATTCCCAAGAAATTATTGTTCAAAATAACGTTGATAACGGGAAGATTGTATTCAACAGCTGTCATCAATTCTTGAATATTCATCAAGATCGAGCCATCACCCGTGATGTTAATACTGACACGCTCCATATCCGCTCGTTTGACTCCAATGGCTGCTGGGAAACCATATCCCATCGTCCCTAATCCTCCGGAACTGTTCCATTGACGCGGACGACTAAACGGATAGAACTGCGCCGTCCACATTTGGTGCTGACCTACATCGGTAGAGATGTTGGCATCATCACCCAAGAGCTGACCGATACGCTGAACAACCCATTGCGGTTTTAAGCGATCACCCTCTTCTGTGTACGACAATGGATGAAGCTTGTTAAAATTGGCAATCGTATTGTGCCATGGTGCATAACGCAATGGATCAACTTGATCTTTTGCTAAGGTCATCATAGATTCGACTACATTTTTGACATCACCAACAATCGGGAAATGGGCATTTACGAGTTTCGATATGCTTGCAGGATCAATATCGACATGGATAATCTGTGCATTTTTTGCAAATTCTGAAAGTTTTCCTGTGACACGATCATCAAAACGAGCACCCAAACCGATAACCAAATCCGTCTCAGACATCGCCATATTTGCTGCATACGATCCATGCATTCCCAACATTGAAATAAGTAACGGATCTGCATGATGAAGTGTTCCGCGTGCCATAAAGGTCTCAACCGCAGGGATTTGCGTCATTTTTGAAAATTCACGCACCAACTCAGCTGCACCTGAACTGATAACACCGCCACCAAGATAGAGCAAAGGCCGTTTTGCATTGGCTATTGCTTCAACCGCTTTTTTGATTTGGCGCATATTTCCTTTTATCGTAGGCTTATAGGTTTCAAGCTCTACTTCTTTGGAATAATCAAATAAGGCTATTTGAGCCGTAACATCTTTGGGAATATCCACATGCACTGGACCTGGGCGACCGGTACGTGCTAAATAAAATGCTTCTTTGAGGATACGCGCCAAATCCTTGGCATCCGTTACCAGATAGTTATGCTTCGTACATGGACGACTTATTCCTACAGCATCGATCTCTTGGAACGCATCTGTCCCAATAAGAGACATAGGGACTTGTCCGCTGATAACCACAAGAGGAACAGAGTCCATATAAGCATCTGCGATACCAGTAATCGCATTGGTAAATCCAGGACCTGAGGTAATCATTGCAACCCCGACTTTACCTGAAGCTTTTGCATACCCCTCAGCAGCGTGTACAGCTGCTTGCTCATGACGTGTAAGGACGTGTTGAAACGAACTTTGTTGATAAATTGCATCATAGACGTTCATAATTGCACCGCCTGGATAACCGAATATGACTTCGACTTCCTCCGCGATAAGAGCTTCGATAACCATCTGTGCGCCGCTTATTTGCATGTCGTCTCCTTTACGTAAAATAGGTGTGAATAATATTGAAAAATTACGAAATTATAAGTGATTTTAACTATAAATTACGTTAAATAGACCATTGGCTTCATAAAAACAGATTAGAATTGATATTCATCAATCTATCATAGAGCAAAGAGCGTTAAAATTCTAAAAATTTAAAGGACAGACTATGAAAATGATCTTTTTGACAACTTTAACCACCGTGATATTAAGTGCAACGGACGGTTATTCTCTCTATAAAAATAATTGTATGAAATGTCATGCAGAGATGATGACCAAAGCAGAAGTGATGAAATCCTTTGGAACTTTAAAAGCACCGCCCATGATCGAAGTTTCCAATCGACTTAAAGCCAATGTTCGTATTGCAGATGAGGATAAAGACGTTAAACGTCGCGTTATAATCGCTTTTATCAAAGACTATATCGATAATCCAAGTATTCAGTACAGTATGTGTGAGCCAATGGCGTTGGAAAAATTTGGTGTAATGCCCTCTCTAAAAGGCAAGCTCAATAACGAACAAAAGGAAGCCGTTGCAGCGTGGATATATGACCGTTATGAAGGTAAAGCCTTTTAAGGTATTGCTTTTCTTGTCCTGAAATACTCCAGCGCGACTCCTTCGCGCAATCCATCATCGATGACAATAGCATTCTTTACTTCAAGAGCATCAAAAATCATTTCTATAATGCGTATTCCCACAATAATTAATTGCTCTCTTCCCACGCCCACATAACGTGCTCGTGTTGTCTCATCCATTGCAAGCAACTCGTCCAATATACGTACACAGTCAGAGCGCTTTAAAAAAGTACCGTTGATTTTTCCGGCATCATACGTTTGATAATCCATTCCCAACAAATAAGCTGCAATGGTAGTCGGTGTACCCGCAGTTAAAACAAGAGTTTTCGGGGTTGATTCCAAAGCCAATGATTGAATATAAAGGGAAATATTTTCACGAAAAAATTCTAACTCATGATTTATAATCTCGCTAATTTGAGATTTTTCACTGAGTGTAACGATTCCCAGAGGAAAGCTTTTTGATGCAGTTTTCTTTTTTGAAACAACCACTGCTTCCGTCGAGCCCCCGCCTATATCTATCAATACTAATTCATTACAGTTGAGATTTAATATATTAAGACGATTTTTTACTGCTATTAAGGTCAGGCGTGCCTCTTCATCTCCATCAATAATACGAAAATTTATTCCTGTTTTTTGACGAATTTGTTCCAATACTTCGCTGGAATTATCTGCTATTCTCATTGCAGCGGTGGTGACAGCGACTACTTCATGACCTGTAAAATCGATATACTCTTTAGCCTCATTTACACCATTTAAAATTCTCTCCAAGGCAAATGTACCAATTTTATTGGTTTGATTAATTCCCTCAGCGGTGCGAACAATTTTTTCAAAACTTTTCCCCCAATTCACCCCGTCATACACAATAAAACGAAGGGTATTAGAACCTAAATCAATCGCAATCATGAAGATTTAGACGTTATATCACTTATAAGCATGGAAGGAACCCATGTATCTAGAGAACCATGCTTGATCATTTGTAAATCCAGATGTGTCGTATAATTATGCTTATATAAATTAAAAAAGTAAATCATATACTCATCCGCGCCAAACAATCCGACATAATTGCGAATACCATTTTCCAACTCAGATGCAGGGGCATTGGCACGCAATTTTTGTTCAAGCTGCACCGAATAACATTGCGCAAAAACACTTCCCATCGCCGAATATTTTGCACTGATGGGTAAATAGAACTCAAACTGTTTTCGTAATCCGTCAATATCCCCTTTTAGAGCATAACGTAATGACAAATCAAGAACTTTATTCCAATGACCCTCTAATTTTTGTGCTTCAGGTGTTTCATACAGCAATGGATAAGAGGCAAGATAGGCAAAAGCATTAAGCAGATTATCCGATGCAATTGCATCAAAAAAGAGATGTTTAACTTTTATTGTTTCCAATAGTTCATTTGCCTCTTTAGAATAATCAGGGAAAAAAGTCAGTACTTCACACGCTCTTTTAGCTAAAACGAAATCGTTATTCTGATACGCTTTCATCGACTGTATGTAAAGTTTATCAGCATAATCCATAATCGTGTTGTATTCAGAAAATTCTTTTAAAAAGGGATGGTTTTTTATTAATTCAAAAAACTTAATGAAATTACGTGCGGTAATCACCTTTTTAAAATATTCATAGAGTCGTTTCTCTGCAAAAAGCTGTTGAATGAGAATCGTTTTTTCAGATATCCCACGGTAGGGTGCCAGTAGCGTTCTGGCTTGCTCCTCACCACCGACTCCCAAAATGAGCTCTTGTGCTTTTGAGAACAATTTCTTCCAGCGAAGTTCCATTTTTCGATACGGTTCAGAGTCTTGAAATGCGGTATATTGTTTTGCCATTGAATAGGCTAATGGAAGTCGCCCTTCTTGTGCGCACGTTTGAAACTGAGCATATTTCTCATAATCTCGCAGAATTTGTGTAATAAGTCCATTTTTATTGGGAATACCGCTAAAAAGTTCAAGTAAATCTTTTGCTTTTCCCTTATCTCCTTTTTCCAAATAGAGCCGTGCTTTAGATAGAACATCTCTCCAAATTTTTTCCACCAACTCATACGGTTTTGAATACGACAATATTGGATTTTCATCCACAATGAGATAAAAAGCTCTATATTGACGTTGGCGCAAAAGATCCATATACCCGTCTTGATCTCCGAAAAGTGAATAAAACCGAACATTTCCCGAAACTGTTCCAATAGCCAAACGAAAGTCTTTTTCAATAAAAGCCATAGAGCTAATTTCTTCACTCTCTTTTAAATATCGCTGTTTGACAAGCTCCATTGATTGCATATCGTACAAAGCGACATATCCTAGTTTTGTTCCTACAAATACAAATCGTTTATCATTGCTAATGCACATAGCCGTGATGGTATCGTTCATCTTTGGTAATCGTTTAAGGACTCTCCCGGTACGAATATCCCAAACAATCAGTCCACCCTCTTTTTCGGCTGACAATAGACGAATATCCGGTAAAAATAGCATACTTACAATCACACTTCCATGACCGATAAGCTTCAAAGGTCGCTTCATAGTTGCAAGATTGAGCAAGTTAATAGTACGATCAAAACTACCCGTAGCGATCCATTGCCCCGAATCATTAAAAGCAATCGATGTTACAAAATCGGCATGAGGTGGCATAGAAAATGCCAATCGCGCAGTTTTGATAGCCCATACAAACACCTTGCCATCCTGTCCACATGTGACACAATATCTGCTGTTTGGATCAATACCGACACTCTCTATTTCACCCTGATGTCGCCCGAATTTGTATAAAAGTTCTTTTTTTACTGTACTAAAAAGTGCTGCTTTATTACTTTTTGGAACAATAGAAATGGAGTAATTTCCGTCAAAGGAAATATCTACAATCGCACCTGATGTTCGCTCATGATGAATATTACTTTTGAATCCTCCGATTACTTTATAATCTTCCATAGAGATAATACGTACGGTTGTTTGAGCGTCAATAATAGCGAGTGAGCTATCAGAGAGTGTTTTGATTTTAAGGATAGGAACTTTGATATTAAGTAATTTAACTACTTCCATCCCTTACCCTTTAGTTCTCTTCGCTACTAAGATAGTGATTTTCACGTAAGGAGGAACGAATTTGAGCTTGATGTTCTTCCCCTTTGGTCTCTAAATGAATTCGAACGTTTGCATCTCCGTATGACAATGATGTGGATGTCCGATCGTATTCAATATGGACGATGTTAGCATTGAGTTCTTGTAACATTCGGGTCAACTGCATCAATGCACCCGGTTTATCGATGAGCGTTACAGTGAGTTTCATCTTTCGCCCAGATTTAATAAGCCCTTTTTCGATAATAATAGAGAGCAAGGTGACGTCCATATTGCCGCCGCTGAGGACAATTCCTACTTTTTTACCTTTGAGATGAGGTAATTTATCGTGAAGCAATGCAGCGACTCCTGCTGCACCTGCCCCCTCGACAACCAATTTTTGGCGCTCAAGCAAGAACAAAATAGCGTTCGCAATCTCTTCGTCGTCTACACCAACCATCGTATCCACTGTCTCTAAAATATGCCCCAACGTTAGCGCAGAGGTATCTCGAACCGCAATACCATCCGCAATAGTACGAACACTTAAACTGTCAATGGCTTTTTTGGCTTCAAACGATTCTCTCATTGCCGGAGCACCCATTGCACTCACGCCGATGACTTCAATAGAGGGAGTCATCTGCTTGATACACGACGCCATGCCCGAAATCAGTCCCCCTCCACCAACGGGAATTACGATAGCGTCCAAGTCAGGAATAGTATTGAGCATCTCAAGAGCTATCGTCCCCTGCCCTGCCATAACCGCTTCATCCGCGAATGGATGGACAAAAACCATCTCATTTTTTTGGCTGTATTCGTACGCATACGCATACGCTTCATCGTAATTTGATCCCGACAAAATAACTTCGGCTCCGTAATAGCGAACACCGTTTATTTTTGTAAGCGGAGTGGATTCCGGCATCACGATAAGTGCATTGATAGCAAAAATTTGTGCCGCCATAGCCACACCTTGCGCATGATTCCCTGCACTTGCAGTGATTACACCAAGAGAACGCTCATGGTCACTAAGTGATGCTATTTTATTGTAAGCACCCCGTATTTTAAACGCACCCGTTACTTGCAAATTCTCTTTTTTGAGGTAAATCTCACATCCGCTTTGTTCACTGAGACGTGGCGCATAGGAAAAAGGAGTCTCATCAACAATCCCGTTTATTCGCTCGTGTGCGGCTACTATCGTTTTTAAATCGATCAATGTTTCCCTTTAAGTATTAATAAGTCGATGTTCGACCATACTGCAATGATTTTGAACTACTTGCATACCCGCATTTTGTGCTTGAGCTGCGGCTTCGTTGTTGACAATCCCTTTTTGTGCCCAAAAAACTTTTACATCGCCTCGTGCGATACATGCATCGGCAACTGCATTCAGCGCATCCGGCTTTCGAAAGATATTGACCATATCAATAGTAAACGGGATCTCTTCAAGTGAGCGATAAACTTTTTCTCCTAAAATCATCTCTTCTTTGGGATATACAGGGACAATCGTATAGCCAGCATTTTTGAGGTATTGCGCCACACGATAACTGTCTTTTGTAGCGTCTGGCGATAAACCCAATACGGCGATTGTTTTAATCTGAGCAAAAATTGCTTTTATTTCATCATTATTGGCATTAACGGTCGGAAATTCACACTCCATCAAATTCTCCTCAAAAATTCTACATAAACTTTATTATACCCAAAGAACTTCGTGTGTGGAGGAAAACTATAACGTTTTAGCCTCTTCACCGATATAACGCTGTCTTGGGCGTGCAATTTTCATTTCAGGATCATTTTTGAGTTCAATCCATTGTGTAATCCATCCCACACAACGACCAATGACAAAAATGATGGTAAACATCGATTGAGGAATTTTTAATGCGGTCAAAATAAGCCCTGAATAAAAATCGATATTCGGATACAGTTTTCGCTCTATAAAATAAGGATCATTTAGGGCAATTTCTTCTATTTTTTGTGCGATTTTAAGAAGATTGCTGTCAATTCCCAAATCATCTTTGAGCTCATCAAGCAATTTTTTGAGGATTTTTGAGCGCGGATCAAAGTTTTTATAGACACGATGTCCAAAACCCATGAGCTTGAAATCATCGTGAGGATCTTTTACTCGTGCAATAAACCCATCAACATTTTCAACACTTCCAATCATTTCCAGTTGTGCGATAACCGATTCATTCGCTCCGCCGTGCGCTCTCCCCCAAAGTGCATTTATTCCGGCTGAAAGTGCCGCATACGGGTGTGCTCCTGTTGAAGCCACCGCACGTACCGTCGAGGTAGAGGCATTTTGCTCATGATCGGCATGAAGGGTAAAAATCGTATCCAATGCCCGTATTTCCACATCGCGAATTTCGAGATTCTCTCCCGGATACGCACGCATCATGTAGAGAAAATTTTCGGTAAAAGGTCGTTCAATGTCGGGATAGATGTAGGGAATACCAAACATTCTCCTATGCGTAAAAGCAGCCAGTGTCGGAATTTTAGCAATGATCCGTCGAGCCATCACCTGTGCTTCTTCGTCACTAGAAACATTTAGATGTTCAAAATAAAACGTAGAGAGTGCCGACACTGCCGATGACATCATCGCCATGGGATGCGCTTTATCGGGAAATGCATCAAACAGCCGTTTCAATCCTTCGTGTACAAAAGAGCGTTTACGAAGTTCGATGTCAAACTCAGCACGCTCTTTTTCATTTGGAAGTTTGTTGGTCAGGAGAAGATACGCCACATCCAAATAACTTTTTTTCGTAGCTAAATCAGAAATATCGTATCCGCGATAACGCAATTCTCCTTTGTCTCCATCGATATAGGTGATGGCTGAACTGCAACTTGCGGTGGAAGTAAATCCAGGGTCATAGGTAAACATCCCCGTCTCTTTATACAAGGATCTCACATCGATAACGTCAGGTCCCATCGTCGGGTTCAAAATCGGAAATTCATAACTTTTACCGTTTCGATTATCGATAAGAGTAATACTGCTCATGTCCTATCCCCTAGTATAATGAAAATAAATACCTATACTAATACTATCAAGCTTTGCTATTGATAAAAATAATGGATCATGCCGGCAGAATTGCTTCGCTTGGATTGTTCGGATAGATTTCCCTTTTGGCAAATATAGGTTCATTTGCCTTGGTTTTTCGTGGATTGATGACTTTGCCTTCTGCATTCACATACCGTACATCGTTACCGTCTCCGCCATCGGGACTGTCTTTTAAAATCACATCCGCAAAGAATCGGGTATGCCCATCGTAATGGGTATCCATTTCCGCTGGGTCAACCGCAGAGTGGTGACGGTACGTCTCTTTGAATACTTCGATATTGTTAAATGACATCGCATCCATACGATTGGCTTTTGTATGGGTATCAAACTCACTCATCTCTTTGGGGATTTGATGCACCGCGTCCTGAGGTATTGGATTGAAAGGTACATCATTTTCCAATGCAATTTCATGCATACGATGCAGAGTTATTGTCGTCAATGCATTGGAAATCTTTCGATCCCAATGAGCGACTACTTTGTGCTGTTCGTTCTCACGTGAGCCGGTTGAATAGCGTTTTACTTCCCAATAATGCGGAAGTTTTTTTTCTTCTGTATCTGCCGCCATTTTTGCATCAAAGTAAGAACCATATACTCCTACATCATAACTGTGTGGCTCGGTTTCGCTAGGCAAATATCCCCCTCCGATATCCGAGTGTACTCCCGGATACATCATCTCTTCATGTGCTCCACCAAGATTGATAGCACTGAGGGGAAAGTTTTTACGTACTTCATCATGCGCCACCATATGAACGATTTTTTTAGCTGATTCGCCCGCGAGATTAAAGTTGTAGGGTTCATACAAAACCTCTTCTTTTTCACACGTAACCTGATAAAAGGAACTGCCGACAGGTTCTGAGGTATGTACCTTCCATCCTTGGCTCTCGTATTGCTTCACGATCCTATCACGTTCTGCTTCACTGGCAGCCGTAAAATTTTGAGTCACCTTCTGCGGTCCCTCATGCTCTACGATGCCATAATAACCGTTATTTAACTCACCGGATTTAGTATCGGATTCGCTTTGTTTGGTGGGGTCATTCGGTTTTAGATTGATATTATTTCCTGCGATTCCGAATGATCCGACGGTATCGTAAACACCGACGAAATTGAAGATGACATTTTCTTCTTTCCATAATTTATTATTATAGTAAAAAGTATTTATAAAATCTCTTGCCTCCGCAGCTCCACGGCTAAATCCAAAGACATCGACTCTGCGTTCTTTGTATTGTCCCGGATCAGTTCCTGACGGATGATCATTTAAAAACTGATTTACTTTTTTAAGTGCTTGGTTGATACGTAGTGCACCGCCTCCACCGCCCCCTTTGTCATATTTGTCTTGCACGATATGACGCTCTCCGTCGGTCGTGCCGACGCCGTTTTTATAGATCATGACACTTTTATGTTCGAATTCAGCATCTTTCCAAGTATCACTGTTTTTATAGAGCTCACTCAGCTTGGCGATATTGCTCATAGCTTCTTTACTTCTGTCGTTTTCTTTGTTATTTCCGGTTCCGTCAAAAAAGACTCCGATATGCAATATTTTACACGCCATACCGATTCCTCACTGATTCAATCGTGGAACAGGACGGTTAGGGTATGGTAAAAATCGTAACGCATCACGTAAAAGCCAATCTGTGAATCTAAGTTTATCTTTAGTGTAATCTTTTTCAAAAATGGTAAAGTCAATATAATCGACTGCTTTGCCTGCATAAGCACCATAAGAACTATCAGGTTGTGAAATGAAATTAACAATCTGTTGATATTTCGGATCACTATCAAAGTTAAGCCCGATACGTGCACACAGCTCTACAAGTTGATTACTTTCTCTGAGACTTTTGTTATACCCATATTTATCCGCTTTCGCCATAGCAAGCCGTATCCATCGGTGGCGCACTTTTTTCGGTGTATCTTTCCAGAATCCTGGAAACTCTTTTTCCAAATCGCTTTCCATCTCTTTGATAAAGTTTTTACGTCTCACACTCTCAAAAAATGCTTCATCCTTTTCAGTTACCGTGTAGTGTCCCATTTGTTTCTCCAAATCGTCATATTTTTTTATGAGATCGTTACGATGTTTGGTATCGTAGTCGGTTACCTCATATTGTTCCATCTCATGTGCATCACCCTCACCTTGCCAACTCACATCGATACTCTCAGGCAGACATTCGAACTTTACATCCGTACAGGGTCTACCTTTTGGAAATTGAGTTTTATCGTGAAACACACTGGTCGATGGATGCACTTTGACCGTTGGTGTCTGCGGTGTATTTGCACATGCACTGAAAAGCAGTAGCGGCAGTAGCAGTAAAAAATAGTTCATGAATTCTTTCCTTCAATAGACAAATCAAACATCTCTTTGTGAAGTTGGTTTTCTGACAAGGTATAGCAATACAATCGATTTGGATCATACTCATCTTCGCAGTAATAACACTCAATGTCGTGAAAAAAATGGTGTTGTTGTATAAAAGGGCTGTGTTTAATCACTTCAGTAAAAATACTCGGTCGATAAAAGCGCAAATAGCCTTTTCCTGCTTCAGGAGAATGGATGACAAAAAGCTCGCGCATTTTTTGCAATGCTTCCGAATAAGTCAGATGTGTAGAGAAAAATATACATCCGTCGTGTCCATAGTAGTTTAGAAGTTTGTCTACATAGAGGTTACGCAATGATATATGAACCAAATAAGGGGCGACGTTATTCATCGAAACAGCCAATGTCTCATCTTCGAATAATGAGGTATGTGTAAAGTTCCATTCACATTCCAGATTAATCCATAGCTTTTCATAGACAACTCCGTCAAAAATACCGTAGACATAGAGTGGCTTATCTGGTGATGGTGTATCGTAGTTTTCCAAATACCAACGCAATGTTTTGATCATGCTGATGTACCTTTCATAGCGTTCAGTAAACATTCCCAACAAATAGCATCATTACTCATCCATACTTTCGGTATGGCTTGATCGATATAGACTTTTGCCCCTATAACTTCGATATGTTCAGTTCCGGTAATATCAATACCATTACCGTCAACAATAATCGTTCCGTTGGCATACATTGTGATAGAACTACCACCTACTGTAATCTCATACTTCTCCCCCACAATCGTATGCTTTAATACACCCACCTCTTCGGTAAAGGTCAGCCCCACCGTTTCATTCTTACTAGCCCCGACTGATACTTGATACCCGGCACCAATGCTGAGAGCTTTGGCGATATCTATCGTTTCAGTCTTGCTTTTATTGACTCTCTCAGTTCTGTATCCGTGGATGGTGACGTCTTCGTTATTATAGACTGTCTCACTGCGGTCATGTTGGATATGTTCGGTTGCGTCGTGAAGGACTAGGAGGCTGTAATCTTTTTGGGCTCGCATATTGAACTGTTCATTGTTTTGAGCATCTTCGAAGAGGATCTCGTTGTACCCTTCGGTGTCTTTGTATTGAGGGGTAGTTTGGGTTTTGATATAGGATTGGGTTTTGGTGTTTGGGAGATCGTAAGGTATGGTATTTTCACCGTTATGTAGCATTCCTATAATAATGGGTCTGTCTATATTACCGTTGATGTAACTGATGATGACTTCACTGTTTACTCGGGGGAGGAATCGCATTCCGTAGTGGTCACCTGCGTAGAGGGTGTTGAGGGGAATGTAACAGGTTGTGGGGTATTTGGGATCGAAGTGCATGATGACTCGGATCTCTCCTTTAGCGTTAACGTCTATTTCGTTAGCACCTTTGGTGGTCTCTTTATCACCCTTGGAGACGATGGCGGTGTGGACACCTTCT
>JAZDQA010000005.1:0-203452 GCA_043797085.1 Pseudomonadota bacterium
CGAACCCGCGACCTCCTGCGTGACAGGCAGGCGTTCTAACCAACTGAACTACGACTGCACAACTATGGTGGGAATTACAAGACTCGAACTTGTGACATCTACCTTGTAAGGGTAGCGCTCTACCAACTGAGCTAAACTCCCATGTTTACTGATGAACAAATGGCGACCCCTAAAGGATTTGAACCTCTGTTCTTACCATGAAGTGATAATGTCCTTGGCCACTAGACGAAAGGGTCACTTAAAACTATAAACCATGGTGTCCCGTGATGGATTCGAACCATCGACCCCTTCATTAAAAGTGAAATGCTCTACCAGCTGAGCTAACGGGACCTCTTCAACCATCATTAAAAAACGCTGATTGGGAGGGCGAAATTATAGGCAAATTACTCTTACTTGTCAAGGTAAATTTTAAATTAGCTAAAGAACAGCTCTCGCTCGAGAGTTAAAAGCATTTTTATCGCCATTAAAACACTTTGTTCTTGGATGTAATTACGATCACCCTCGAACAAAAATCGTTCGGTATGTACCGATGTTTTAGATCGTGCGCTAATGTAAACGGTTCCGATAGGTTTGAGTTCACTACCTCCGGTGGGACCTGCTACACCGCTAATGGCGAGAGCAAAATCTGCATAACTGACATTCAAAGCGCCCTCAGACATTTGGTTTACCACATCTGCGCTGACTGCTCCATGTGTTTCGAGAGATTCATCATCCACTGCGAGCCAGTTCGCTTTTAAAATATTGTCATAAGTGATGAGTGAACCTTCATAAACACTTGAAGCTCCATTTTGAGACGTAAAATAATACGCAAGTGAGCCTCCGCTGCAACTTTCGGCAAAGGAGATCTTTTTTTGATTTTTGGAGAGTTTTTCGATGATATAAGCTGCAATATTCGAAGCCGCGATGACTTTATGATGCAATAATCCTTTCGCCGAAGCAATAAACTGAGCCATATTTCCATGTTTTCTTGCCGTAATTTTTACCCGTACCCACCCTTCTATAAGTTCACACAATTCGAGTTTGACATCAAAATTTTGAGCGAGCGGGTCAAGCAAGGCGGAAACACTGGAGAGTTCTTCATTGAAAACGTGAATCCAACCGCTTCGATGTTCATCTTCGATTA
The DNA here is from genome assembly GCA_043797085.1 of Pseudomonadota bacterium. Taxonomy (GTDB): domain Bacteria; phylum Campylobacterota; class Campylobacteria; order Campylobacterales; family Sulfurimonadaceae; genus Sulfuricurvum. The sequence goes on from JAZDQA010000005.1 coordinate 1,124, forward strand.
AAACAGGAGGGAGCTTTTTCCCCTCATGAGCCAAAATAACGTTGATTTCAGAAGTATTATAGGAGAGGAGATAGCTGCCATTTTCTAAAATACTCGCACGCGAGGGGATAAGCATGGAGTCTTTTAAGACTTGATTATCCGCAGTCACGGTACTAAGAAGTTTTCCAACGATGGTAAATGTGCTTTTTGTAGTGATAATAACGATTTTGGATTCACTCTTTAAGAGTTGATCGAGATGGAGAAACAGCCCTTTGTCGGACTCTTCAAAATAACTGATGGAGTCAATAGTTGAGAGTTTTTCTTTGATACTGCGTAAAAGATAACGCTCGTACGATTCATTCAAAATTAACCTATTTCCGACAAAAAGGACATCTCGTTTCATTTTTTCACCCTCAATAATTTAGGACAGTATATCATATAGGGCTTTTGACAGCAAAATTTAAACCCCTAAAAGCTATAATGCACAACTTTTTAACTACAATTTTCAAGGGATCCAATGGATTATAAAGATACCCTCCTTTTACCACAAACACAGTTTCCAATGCGTGGAAATTTGATTAACAATGAACCCCTCCGCTATGCATCGTGGATATCTTCGGATGTGTACAGTCGTATGAAAACCAATCGCAAGGGTGCTCAAAGCTTCACGCTTCATGATGGACCTCCGTATGCAAACGGTCATACGCACATCGGTCATGCTTTGAATAAAATTCTTAAAGATATTATTGTTAAGTACAATTATTTTAATGGAAAATCAGTTCGTTTTACTCCCGGTTGGGACTGTCATGGATTACCGATTGAGCAGCAAGTTGAAAAAAAGCTGGGCGGAAAACAAAAAAAAGAGCTTCTTAGTACGGCTGAAGTACGTAAGCTCTGTCGTGAACATGCCGCTGAATTTGTGGATATTCAACGTTCTGAGTTTAAAAAATTGGGTATTGTTGCCGATTGGGATAATCCCTATTTAACGATGGACTATAAATTTGAAGCCAATATCTATCGTACTCTTTGTTCGGTTGCGAAAAAAGGGCTTTTGATTGAGCGTTCTAAACCGGTTTACTGGAGCTGGGCTGAGCGTACTGCTCTTGCAGAAGCCGAAGTTGAATACGAAGATAAAGAAGATTACTCCATCTATGTAGCATTTGAACTCTCCGATGAAGCCAAAGTGCGTGCAGGGATTGAGGGAAAAGCGGCAATCGTTATTTGGACGACGACTCCATGGACACTTCCAGCCAATACCGGTATTTCTCTTAATCCTGAAGAGGTGTATGTCCGTACAAGCGATGGGTATATTGTTGCCCAAAAACGCTATGAAGCGATGATCGAAGAGGGAGTTTTGACAGGTTCGGTTGTTCAAAAAATCGATGCGCAAAAATTTGAAAATCTTTATGCAATCAATCCTCTCAACGGTCGTGGTTCTCATTTGGTTCTGGGTGAGCACGTTTTGATGGAGAATGGATCGGGATGTGTTCATACTGCACCTGGGCATGGTGAGGATGACTATCGTATTGGTCTGCGTTATAACTTAGAAGTCGTGATGCCGGTCGATGAGACGGGATGTTATGACACTACGCTGGTCCATGAAAAACTTCTCCCCAATCCTGAAGAGTTTGTGGGGATACATATTTTCAAAGCGAATGAGCCTATTCTTGCATTATTAGGGGCAAGCCTGCTTAAAGTTTCTAAATTTCGTCACTCATATCCTCATTGCTGGCGTTCACATACACCGTTGATTTTCCGTGCGACGCGACAATGGTTTATTGCAGTTGATGGGATTCCTGAAGGGGAAACCAAGACTCTCCGCTCTATTGCGCAAGCAGAAGTGGCAAAAACGACGTTTTATCCTGAAACCGGACGTAATCGTTTGGGTTCAATGGTCGAAAATCGTCCTGATTGGTGTATCTCACGTCAACGTGACTGGGGTGTTCCTATCGCATTTTTCCGTGTTAAAGAAACGGGTGAAGTGATTTTGGATGAGAAAACACTTAACTTTATCGCAATGATTTTCGAGATGCACGGAACGGATGCATGGTACTCCATGAGCATTGCCGAATTACTCTATCCTGGTTGTCCTCATAAAGCGGATGATTTAGAAAAAGTGACTGACATTTTAGATGTATGGTTTGACAGCGGTTCAACGTGGAATGCGGTACTAAAATCCCGTAACTACGATGCGGGAACCTATCCTGCTGATTTGTACATCGAAGGTTCTGATCAGCATCGCGGATGGTTCCAATCTTCACTCTTTTTGAGTGCGGCAGTGGAACATATCGCTCCGTATAAAGCCATTTTGACTCACGGGTTTACCGTTGATGAAAAAGGCGAAAAGATGTCGAAATCCAAAGGCAATGTTGTCGCTCCCGATACGGTGCTCAAAGAATACGGTTCAGAGATCTTGCGTTTGTGGGTCGCGATGAGTGATTATCAAGGGGATCTCAAAATCTCAGGCAATATTCTCAAGCAAACCGCAGAGCAATACCGAAAACTTCGTAATACCTTTCGTATTATGCTGGCAAACCTCGATGGGCTTGAGGCCATTGTCCCTTATGAGCAAATGGGTGAAATCGATAAATGGATTGTGGCAAAAGCAAAAGAGGTGTTTGATGAGACCCATAAGTTGTTTGGAGAGTACAACTTTGTCCAAGGGATGAGCGGGCTTAATTATTTTATCGTCAATGAGCTCAGCGGAGTGTACATCGATATTACCAAAGACCGTATGTATTGTGATGCTTCTGACTCAGCTAGCCGAAGATCAACGCAAAGCGCCATGGCGATTATTGCAGGGTCGATGCTTGGACTTATTGCTCCAATCCTTACGTACACGGCGGATGAAATTTTTGAAAATGCACCGACACTTCTCAAAGGAGATGCAGCTGATATTTTTGATGTTGTTTACGCTTCGATTAAACCAGTAACAAGTAACTGGGATGACGTGAATACAAAAGCAGTTCGTGTAGGACTGAATGAAGTTGTAGATGGATTGAAAAAAGAAAAAATTATTAAAAATACTCTTGAATTGGTTGTTTCAACAAAATCTTCATTATTGAAATCGATGAAAAAAGAGGATATTGAAGAATACTTGGTTATTTCTAAATGGTGTGCATGCGAGTTGAAAGATATTTTAGGAACGTTTGAAATAGAAGGTGAGACATTTAACATTGCTCGTGCTTCGAAGGCGAAGTGCCCGCGTTGTTGGAAATATCAGAGCGAAGATGAAGAGACCTTGTGTGAACGTTGTGCGAGTGTTGTTGCATGATGAGAGAACCGGTATCTTTGCTTTTTATTGCTGAAACGGTTGGCGTTATTTTCGCAATTATCGCTTTGGGGATTTTGATGGTAAAAAATGCAAAACGTAAAAAGGAATCTGTATGATAACACTCAAAGAGGCGTTAAAACTCTCTGCTGATGAGCTCGTTGCCTTAAAAGAAGAATTAAAAATTAAAATTTTGGCGTATCCTGAACTGAACGGTTATATTGATATTGAAAATGTGGGGGAAGGTATTCCTATCGCGATTAAAGACAATATCCAAGTTAAAGGGTGGTCCGTGACATCGGGTTCAAATATTCTAAAAGGGTATGTGGCTCCGTACAATGCAACCGTTATCGAGAAGCTGTTAGCAAATGGGATGTCTCCGTTTGGTCGTACCAATATGGATGAATTTGCGATGGGTTCGACAACGGAGAGCAGTTGTTATGGCAAAACCCTTAACCCTCTCAATCATAATTGTGTCCCTGGCGGAAGTTCAGGCGGATCGGCTGCGGTTGTCGCGGCGGGTCTTGCGGTTGCAGCATTGGGAAGTGATACAGGCGGGTCAATTCGTCAGCCTGCGGCATTTTGCGGTATCGTCGGGATGAAACCGACTTACGGACGAGTAAGCCGTTATGGATTGGGTGCGTATGCCAGTTCACTCGATCAAATCGGACCGATGACTCAAAATGTTGAAGATGCGGCGATTTTGTATGACATCCTCCAAGGGTATGACCCGAAAGATTCCACAAGCAGTGACCGTAATGACGGTAAAGTGAGTGATAAACTTGATTCTTCGGTAAAGCTTACGATTGCTATCATCCCTGACTATGTCAAAGATGCTTCGGTTGAGGTGAGAAATGCGTATGTAAAAGCCGTTGAAGCGCTTAAAAATGCGGGTCATACCATCGTCGAAAAATCATTGATGGATCCAAAATACGATATTTCAGCCTATTACATCACAGCAACGGCAGAAGCAACGACCAATTTGGCTCGCTATGATGGTATCCGATACGGGAATCGCGTTGAGGGTGATAACCTCAAAGAGACCTATTTGAAAACCCGTTCTGCGGGTTTCGGTGCTGAAGTGCAACGCCGTATTATGTTGGGTAATTTCGTCCTTTCCTCAGGATATTACGATGCATATTACGTTAAAGCGCAAAAAGTTCGGTCGTTGATTCAAGAAGAGTATAATAAGATTTTCGAAGAGGTAGATTTGATTCTCACCCCTGTTGCCCCTCGAACGGCATATGAATTTGGGGCTTTGAGTGATCCTATTGAAATGTACTTGAGTGATATTTATACTATTTCAGTCAACCTTGCAGGACTTCCTGCGATTTCACTTCCTGTGGATATCGCAGAGAATGGAATGCCGGTTGGCTTGCAGCTGGTCGCTCGTGCGTATGACGAGCAAACATTATTTAATGGGGCTTTGAGCCTCGAAAATCAATTAAAACAAAAGGATAATTCATGAATATTCGTAAACGCGCCCTTACTTTTGAAGATGTTTTACTTATTCCAAAATACTCTGAAGTTCTTCCACGAGAAGTGAGCTTAAAAACAATGTTGACACGGAATATTTCTCTGAATATTCCGATGGCATCTGCAGCAATGGACACGGTAACGGAATATCGTGCGGCGATAGCAATGGCACATTTGGGCGGTATTGGAATTATCCATAAAAATATGGACATCGAAACTCAAGTCAAACAGGTTAAAAAGGTGAAAAAATCAGAAAGCGGTATCATTATTGATCCGATTTTTGTCCACCCGCATGCAACACTTGAAGATGCAGAATTATTGATGACAGAGTTTAAAATATCAGGTGTACCCGTTGTGGATGAACACAATAAATTGTTAGGAATTTTAACGAACCGTGATATGCGTTTTGAAAAAGATTTGACAAAACTAGCGGTGGATGCTATGACACCTATGCCTCTTGTGACTGCAAAAGCTGGTATAACTCTCGCAGATGCAGAGCAGATGATGCATGTCAACAAAATTGAAAAACTTCCTATTATTGATGAAAATGGATTTTTAAAAGGTCTTGTTACCATCAAAGATATTAAAAAACGTATCGAATATCCTGATGCAAACAAAGATGATTTCGGTCGTCTTCGTGTGGGTGCCGCGATCGGTGTGGGTCAGTTGGATCGTGCTAAAGCGTTGGTTGATGCAGGTGTGGATGTTCTTGTTTTGGATTCGGCACACGGTCACTCAAAAGGAATTTTGGATACAGTCAAGGCAATTAAAAAAGAGATGGTTGTGGATATTATCGCCGGTAATGTTGCGACTGGCGAAGCAACGCTTGCATTGATCGAAGCAGGTGCCGATGGAGTAAAAGTAGGTATTGGACCAGGTTCTATTTGTACAACGCGTATCGTAGCAGGCGTGGGTGTTCCTCAAATTTCAGCAATTGAAGAGTGTGCAATAGTAGGACGGGCTCATGGTGTGCCGATCATTGCGGATGGCGGTATTCGTTACTCAGGTGATCTTGCTAAAGCTCTTGCAGTAGGTGCTAGTTCTATTATGGCTGGCTCACTCCTTGCAGGGACTGAAGAATCTCCGGGAGATACCATCACGTACCAAGGTCGTCAATACAAAGCATATCGCGGTATGGGATCAATTGGAGCAATGACCAAAGGATCAACGGATCGTTATTTCCAAGAGGGAACCGCAGCAGACAAGCTTGTTCCTGAAGGAATCGAGGGACGTGTTCCGTATCGTGGAACGATTGCAGCTGTCGTTCATCAAATGATGGGCGGTCTTCGCTCTTCTATGGGGTATTGCGGCAGTGAGAGTATCCCTATTTTTTGGGATAAAGCAGAGTTTGTTGAAATAACCAGTGCGGGACTCAAAGAGTCTCATGTACACGATGTTATTATTACGCAAGAAGCACCGAATTATCACGTATAACATAATTCCCTATTAAGCTAATGGCCATTAAGCCATTAGGATAAGATGGGAAAAGTTCTGTGATGTTGATACAATGGCGCAAAATTACCTAAAGGATGAAAATGCAACTTCAAACTGAAGCCCTCCATGCCGGATACGATAAAGATTCTCAAAGTACGATGGCTGTCCCCATCTACCAAACGACTGCGTATGAGTTTCGTGATGTCGAACATGCAGCAAATTTATTTGCTCTCAAAGAGCTGGGAAATATTTATACGCGTCTGAATAATCCCACAACCGATGTGTTTGAAAAACGGTTTGCCACGTTAGAAGGCGGCGCAGCCGGTTTGGCAACGGCGAGTGGAATGGCAGCAATTTTTTATGCGATTGCCAATGCGGCAGAAGCAGGAGACAATATCCTCTGTGCCCGTCAGCTTTACGGCGGGACCGTGACGCAGGCATCGTATACATTAAAACGTTTTGGGATTGAAGCACGCTATTTTGACGTTCAAAATCCCAGCGAAATTGAAGCATTGGTGGACGATAAAACCAAAGTGATCTTTTTTGAGAGTTTGACCAATCCAAGTATCGATGTTGCTGATATTGCTGCTATCACCGCTATTGCTAAAAAGCACGGTATTCTCTCCATTGTGGATAATACAGTAGCAACTCCAGTGTTATGCCGTCCCTTAGAACATGGTGTGGATGTCGTTGTTCACAGTGCAAGTAAATATACGACAGGGCAGGGGCTTGCTATTGGCGGGATACTCGTTGAACGTCATGATTTAGTCGATTTCATCCGTTCTAATCCTCGTTATCCACAGTTCAATGAGCCGGATGAGAGTTACCACGGTTTAGTGTACGTCGACGTTCCATTGCCTCTATTTTGCCTGCGTGCACGTCTTTCACTTCTGCGTGATTTAGGGGCGGTTGTATCACCATTTAATTCATGGTTGTTTATCCAAGGGATTGAAACACTCTCGCTTCGTATGCGTGAACACTCTCGTAATGCGCAAGCGGTAGCAGAATTTTTGGAAAGTCATCCAAAAGTGATAAAAGTCAATTATCCAGGTTTAAAAAGTAACAGTAACTATGCCAATGCGCAACGCTATTTTGATGGCGGTATGTCAAGTGGGCTATTAAGCTTCGAAGTGGATGATTTTGAATTGGCAAAGAAAATTGTAGATGCAACAAATCTCTTTTCATTGGTCGTTAATATTGGCGACTCTAAATCTATTATTACTCATCCAGCTTCCACAACTCATCAACAATTAAGTGCTGAAGAATTGGTAGCATGCGGTGTCCCCTCAGGGCTTATTCGTTTGAGTATCGGACTTGAAGCGACAGACGATTTGATTGCTGATTTAGTTCAGGCACTAAACGCGTAAAGGGTACTATGTTAAACCTACAAATTCACAGTGAGCATTTCACAAACCCTCTTTATTTAGAGAGTGGGCGAATTTTAGAGCCATACGATATCGTCTATGAGACGTACGGTACTCTTAATGAGACTAAAGATAATGTGATTGTGGTTTGTCATGCTCTTACGGGTTCTCATCATGCGGCTGGAACGTATGATGGGGATAACAAAGCCGGATGGTGGGATGGTCTTATAGGTCAGGGAAAAGCGGTTGATACCGATCATTTTTTCGTGATCTGCGCGAATGTCATCGGAAGTTGTTTTGGTTCTACAGGTCCTATGTCACCCCGCTATCCTTATAACGAGCCTTATCGTTATAAATTCCCCGTTGTGACGATATTGGACATGGTGAGAGCGCAACGCATTTTATTTGATCGTTTGGGTATCCATGAAGTGCATGCGGTCATCGGCGGGTCGATGGGTGGGATGCAAGCATTGGCATTTGGGGTATTTTTTCCCAATTTTGCCAAAAAAATTATTGCGATGGCATCGACTCACGCTACCCAAGCCTGGGCAATTGCATTTAATAAAGTAGCCCAAGAGGCGATTCTTAAAGACCCTGAATTTAAAAATGGATATTATGACCCTGAAGTGATTCATGAAAATGGTCTTAGTGGTATGGCGATAGGACGGATGGCAGGACATATTAGTTTTTTGTCACCTCAATCCATGGAGCGAAAATTTGGTCGTGAATACAAACGTAATGATGGATTGTACGAGTTATTTGGAAAGTTCCAAGTTGAATCGTATTTGGAGTACAATGGATACAATTTTACAAAATGGTTTGATCCTCTGAGTTATTTATACATTACCAAAGCAATTAATATTTATGATCTTTCACGAGGATTTGACTCTTTGGAAGAAGCGCTTGGTCGTATTAGTGCGGACCTTCACTTGGTTGGATTTGAAAAAGACATTCTCTTTTTACCATCTGAAATGGAAATGATAGCATCAACAATGCATGCTATTGGAAAAGAAAATGTTGATTATATTGAAATTAAAAGCGATTACGGACACGATGCTTTTTTAGTTGAGATTGATAAAATTGAGCAATATGTAAAGGATGCATTATGAGTGAAGAGATACGTTTTGAGACAAAGATAACCAACGCAAAAGCAATTTTGGAAAAGTTAATGGACCCGACATTACCAATGGACGAAAGTGTCAAAGCATATGAACAAGGGATGAATGAGCTTAAAATGGCAGAAAAAATGTTAGAACAAGCTCAACTCCAAATACAAATTATCAAAAATCAGGATCAATAATGCGTTGTGCCATTTTACAGCTTCCCTCAATCGGTATGGGAGGTTCAACCTTAGAAAACTATACAAGAGCAGCACATAACAAGGGTGTAAAGCTAATGGTGCTGGGAGAATATCTTCTCAACCCTTTTTTTAAAGAGCTTGTTCAAACACCAATTTCGATGATTCGTGAACAAAGTATTCACCAGATTGAAACGTTAAAAGCGCTTGCATTGAAATACGATATTGTTTTTGTAGCACCTATTGTGACAGTCAAAAAAAATGAGTGCACAAAGATGATTGCAAAAATCACAGGGCGAAGTGTGAGTTATTATCCTCAGCAGTTTTTGATTAACTATCCTCACTGGAATGAAGAGGATTTTTTCGCTAACCCTGTTGAATCAATCAAACCTCCAATGATATTTGGACTCAATGGATTTAAGTTTGCCGTGATGGGAGGATTTGAGCTTCATTTTGATCCGCTTTGGAGCGCTATTGCTGCTAAAAATGTCGATGTTGTTTTAGTCCCGAGTGCTTCTACATTTGAATCGCACAATCGCTGGAGAGAGTTGATTAAAATGAGAGCATTTACTCATAATTGCTATATCCTTCGTGCAAATCGTGTAGGGGAATATTGTGATGAAAAGCACGCATGGAAGTTTTATGGTGATTCGATGATAGTCACTCCGGATGGAGATGTTGAGGCAGATCTAGGGAACACTGAAGAGCTCCTTATCGTTGATTTAGACCGTAAAGCCCTTAACGACTCAAAAAAAGGGTGGGGTTTTAAAGAGGCACTCAAAAAACGACAATAAATGCAGTATTTTTGGTGGTTTTTTTTACTATTAGCGACGGCTTTAGATGCAAAAACTCTCCATATCTGTTCGGATTCATCGTATGATCTTGCCCCCTATGTCTCTTCTTTTGAAGATACCAGTCGAGAACTGAATCTCTCGGATGTTCTGGATAAATCGTTTATTCCGAATAAACAAGAGAGCATTAATTTTGGGTTTACCCAGTCTGCGTATTGGTTCAAAGTAGAGATGAATCGTGATGCACATGCGGCACACAAAGAGTGGTGGCTCTCTATCGAGTACCCATTATTAGAGAAAATTGATGTTTATGTACTTTCCAAGACGGGAGAAATCGTTCTTACTGATAGAATGGGCTCTTTATTGCCTTCTTCCCAAAGTAAAATACCCTTGCATAACTATGTCACCCAAATCAGGTTAGAGAATTATCCTGAATCAACATTAATGATACGAGTTCAAACTCAAGGATCCATGCAGGTTCCCCTAACGCTTCATTCTTCCAGCGGACTTTTTTCGGAAATTGAATACAGCTCTCTGGCTATAGGGATTTTTTACGGGATTTTCATCGTTATCTTTTTATACAATATTGTTATTTATTTTTATACAAGAGACAGCAATTATCTTCGTTATTTACTCTTTTTAATCTCTTTTATCCTTTGGCAAATGTCCTTTGATGGAATTGGACGCACGTATGTGTGGGAAAAATGCAGGTGGATGATCGATCATGGACCGGGGTTTTGGATTGCTTTTTCATCCTTTAGTGCACTTTATTTCGGGCGTGGCTTTTTACAGACAAAAGAAAACATACCTAAACTCGATCATATTCTAAAAGGAATGATGTTTTTAAGTTTTGCTATTTCAATAGTTTCAGCTTTTTTACCGTATTCCAAAACCATTCTTATTAATGCCAGTATGGTTATTCTCTCAACCTTTTTACTGCTAAGTGCTGGTATTATGATGATTAAATACGCTCATAGGGTAGCTCGTTTTTATCTATCTGGCTGGAGTTTTTTTCTTGTTGGCACAATGATTTTTGCGTTTAATAAGTTTGAATTGATTCCCAATTTTTACGGTGTGAATCATGTTCAGCAAATTGGTGCTGCCTTTGAGATGATTTTTCTCTCATGGGCATTGGCTGATCGTGTTTATTGGCTTCAATCGGAATATATTGCAAAAATTAATAATTTGAATGAGACGCTGAGTGAAAAAGTAGCAGAATCCTTGGCAGAGGTGCGTAAAAAGGATGAACTTATTGTTCAGCAATCGCGTTTAGCCGCTCTTGGAGAGATGATCGAACAAATTGCACATCAGTGGCGACAACCACTCAATACATTATCTCTTATTAATCAAAATCTTTATTTTAAGCGTCATATGGGAGAATGTGATGATAATTTATATGAGACATCCCATGAGCAATTTCAAGAGAATTTACAATACATGTCAAAGACCATTGATGATTTTAGAAATTACTATAAAATGGACAAGTACAAAGAACCGGAAGATATTTCTGAAGTAGCAGAAATTGCATTTCGTCTTAGCTCGGTATTATTAAATGATGCAAAAATAACCGGACACATTGAGAGCAAAACAACGACTAAAGTCATATTGGCTAAAAATGAGTTGATTCAAGTCTTTATGAATCTTATTAAAAATGCGCATGATGCACTATTAGAACGGCATGTCAACTCCGGTGAAATCAATATTACCATTTTTGAGGTCGAAGATTTTTTAGAAATCTGGATTGAGGATAATGCCGGAGGAATTGATGAATCGATTATGGATCAGATTTTTACTATTTATTTTACTACCAAGCCTGCCAGTCAAGGATCAGGATTAGGATTGCACATGTGCCGCTATATTATTGAAGAGAGTTTTGGCGGATCGATACGGGTAGAGAATACTCAAGTAGGGGCAAAGTTCATTATTCAATTACCTAGTGGATTGATAAAAAATTATATTAAAGGGAAGTGATTATTATGATGCATTATTTTCATCGACAAGTACAGTTATGGGGAGAGGAGACACAACTCTCTCTTCAATCCAAACGAATTGCAATCATTGGAAGCGGTGGACTAGGTTCATCATTAGCATTTGCACTAGGAGCATCGGGGATCGGTGAGATTCATATGATTGATTTTGATACGGTAAGTCAGCATAATATTCATCGTCAAATTGCTTTTAAATGCGGAGATGAGGATAAGTATAAAGCTCAACTGTGTGCAGAATTGATCGAAGCACGTTGTCCCTATGTAAAAGCGACTGCCCATGTGTGTAATTTTGATGAATTTACGGAAAAATCCATTGATGTTGATTTGATTATTGATGCGACGGATAATCTTCCTTCTCGCGGTGCTATCAATACCTATGCTATTTCTAAAGGGATACCGTGGGTGTATGGTTCTGTGGAAGCGTTTAACGGGCAAGTCTGCTTTTTTAAGGATGCATCTTTTAACGAACTTTTTAAAATTACCCAAAAGACACCAGCTGGAATTGCAGCTCCTATTGTAATGCACATTGCTTCCTTGCAAGCAAATCTTGCTTTGCGCTTTCTTGCCGGATTGAGTGTGAAAAAAGATACGTTGTATTATCTCTTTTTTAACGATGAAGGGGAATTGGTAACGCAAAAGTTTGCATTACCTAAGAGTGAAAATTAAAGAGCAGAGATATATTTTGCTAATGCATCGATTTGTGGATCGCTAAGCCCTTTTGCCTGTCCTTGCATGAGAGCTTTCATCTCTTTGCCGTACGTACCTGCTTGATACCCTTTTAAAGCATCTTTTATTTGAGTTTCACTCAATGTTGCAATAATCTGCGATTTACCGAGTGCCACCTTTTCAGCTTTTGCTCCATGACATGAAACACACTTTTGTCCATATAAAGTAGCAGCATCAACGGCTACATCAGTTGGGGCAGCGGGTTTTTCAACAACAGGTGATTCACTTACTATGGCAGATGGTTGTTCAACAGCGGTTGTGGCAGGGATAGATGTTTGTTCGGATGTTGATAGATTATTTTCAACAACTGGAGTAGCTGATAACACCTCATTTGACGGTGCTTGTGAAGCAGATTCACTGCATCCGAGTAAAAAAAGCACGCAGGCTATGGATAAAACAATTTTCATGGAGATCTCCTAAATTTGATTAGGACAGTTTAGACTATTTTAGTTTTAGTGGATATTAAAAAATGGGGGAAAGAGAGAAATTTCGTGCCGAGGCACGAAATAAAAGTGCTAAAGTTAAAATTATTTAACTGGAGCAGCTTCAGCAGCAGGTGCAGCTTCAGCAGCAGGCGCAGCAGCATCAACAGCAGCAGCGTCAGCAGCAGGTGCTTCAACAGCAGCATCAGCAGCAGGCATAGCTTCAGCAGCAGGTGCTACTTCTTCAGTTGCAGCAGGTGCTGCTTCAGTTTTTGCAGATTCGCTGCACCCGATAAACATAGCAGCTAAAAGCATAGCAGAAACGATTTTCATCATGTAAGACTCCTTAAGAAATATGGCGGAAGTATACCACTTTCCCCCCCACCTTTGTCAAGCGTTTTGATGAAAATGTGCAAAGTTTTTTTCAAACTCCCAAAAATAGGGAGTTTGAAGAGCTTTATTTTTTGTCTTTAATTTTTTTGTTTACGCGTTTAACCGTTATTCCTCATCTTTTTATCAGATATAATCCTGTTTTTATTTTACAGCAAAAGAGATTCTTTCAATGACATTCCCCTTTTCCCTTGTTCGCATGGTCCTTATGTTGACTTTATTTTTCGGCACGGCATTCGCTGCGGAGAAAAAAGTTCCTGTTTTATGTTATCACCGTTTCGGTGTGGAAGTCGCTGATTCGATGACGATTAAAAACTCCGCATTTGCTGAGCAGATGGAGTGGCTTAAAATGCACGGTTACACGGTAATCCCTCTCGATACGGCAATGGGCTATTTAAACGGTAAAATTAAAGCAATCCCTGCCAAATCGGTCGTCATCACTGTCGATGACGGACACAAAAGTGTTTATACGGATATGGCACCGATAGTGAAAAAATACAAAATTCCCGTCACGCTCTTTATCTATCCCAGTGCGATCGCTAACGCCAAATATGCGATGAACTGGGAACAGTTACGCGAACTGGAAACAACGAAACTGTTTCGCGTCGAGTCACATACCTACTGGCACCCGAATTTCAAAAAAGAGAAGAAAAAACTCTCATCCGTGGAGTACACTAAATTTGTCGATAAACAGCTTGGCGGCGCGAAGAAAAAACTCGAAGAGCGTATGGGCCATGAGATCAAGTATCTCGCATGGGTATTTGGTATATACGATGATGCGTTGCTCATTGATGCGAAAAGATCAGGATACGCGGCAGCATTTACGATTGATCGACAACATGCCTCATCCAGTGATAATGCAATGGCGTTGGGACGTTATATGGTTATTAGTAAACATACGATCAAAGATTTTGAGAGAATGGTGGACGGAACGGAAGATCGGATGCTTCCTGCAAAAAAAGAGGTTATTGGGTATTAAATTGTTATAATGTACTTATAAAATTTCACTACAAAGACCGTACTTTGCACTTTGAACCGTATCCTTTTGAAAAACTAGCCACTTTGCTGGAAGGGGTTATCCCAAATCCAGCCTATTCACCTATTGCACTTACGATTGGTGAACCACAATTTGATACTCCTGCGTTTATCCAAAAATCAATTTGCAAGCATTCCGAAGAGTTGCGCCGTTATCCTAAAACTGCCGGTGAAGCGACTCTTAATGATTCTATGAGAGCCTTTGTCCAAAGTCGTTTTGGCGTTGAGCTTAAAGCGAATGAACTTATTAGCTCATTTGGAACGCGTGAAGTGCTCTTTAATTTTCCTCAGTATTATTTGTTTGATAAAAAAGAGCCGGTGATGGCGTATACGAATCCGTTTTATCAGATTTACGAGGGAGCGGCGATTGCTTCTCGCTCAAAAGTGATTCACCTCAATTTGACCGAACAAAACGGTTTCAAGCCTGTGGTCAATGAAGACGAGCTTGCGGTTTGCGATTTGGTGATTTTGAATTTTCCGAATAATCCGACGGCTTCCGTATTGTCATTGGAAGAGTTGGGAGAATGGGTAAAGCTTGCATTGAAGCACGACTTTCTCCTTATTAATGATGAGTGTTACAGTGAGATTTACACAGCACAAAAAGTTCCTTCACTCCTCGAAGCTTCTGTTTACGTCGGTAATACGTCCTTTAAAAATGTCCTCGTCATTAACTCGATTTCTAAACGCTCTTCTGCTCCGGGATTACGAAGCGGATTTATTGCAGGAGATACGGATATTTTAAAAGGGTACGCGCAGTATCGCACCTATGTCGGATGTGCATCCCCTCTCCCTCTTCAAGCGGCGGCAGCAATGGCGTGGGCGGATGATGAGCATGTGCAAGTGGCGCGTGATGTCTATGCTCAAAACTTTAAAGCGGCGCAGGAAATTTTAGGGATAGAGACGTCGGATGCAACGTTTTATATTTGGCTCAAAGTGCCTGATGCATTGGAATTTACACAGCGTCTTTACCGTGACTACAATGTCAAAGTTCTTCCCGGAGAATTTTTAGCACGAGAGAATAAAGCGGGTGAAAATCCCGGAATCGGCTATATTCGTATTGCATTGGTTGAAAAAACTATTAAAATTATACAAGCACTTAATCGCCTAAAGGAGGCACTGTCATGAACGAACTTAAAGAAAAAATACATCAAGCCCAAAGTGAAGGGGATATTGCATCCTTATATGTTCTCGAAGCACAGGCGCATGAGATGTTTGATGATGATACCTTGATGGCATATTATGCAAATATTTTGGATTTAGCCTTGGAAAGATTGACGAATGCTTTAGAAAATCTCGAACGTCTTGATATGAATGAAGTGCAAGATTTTGCAACCCTTCGTGCTTTGTATGAGTATGCTGTTGAACATTACAGTGCGGATTCTGCTACGGATGCAAGTGCATTGTTTGAAGTCATCGGCGGATTGAGTGAAGATGAAGAGTTTAATATCGCGATGAAAATTCACCGAAGCGCATGCGATGCGAAGATACCGTTTGATAATTTTATCGAAGAGTACGTGGATATGAATGCGGTACAAGAAAGCGGAAAATTTTATATCAGTTTTTTCACAAAGGAAATAGCATGAAAATTCATTTTATCGGTATCGGCGGGATTGGTATTTCGGGATTAGCTAAGTACATGCGTTTTAGCGGACACGAAGTGAGCGGTTCGGATATGAAAGATACGCACATCACAGAGCTGTTGCGCAAGCGTGGGATTACGGTTTTTATCGGACATGATGCGCACAATATTCCTGAAGATTGTGAGCTAGTTATCCATTCAGCGATTATCAAACCCACGAATTCAGAAGTGGTTGAAGCAAAACGACGTGGGATTGAAGTATTGCACCGACGTGATGCCCTTTTGCGGATTTTGAACGAGAAAAAAGTCTATGCCGTATGCGGTGCGCACGGTAAAAGTACGACGACGGCGATTTTAGCGGCGATTATGGACGGAAGTGCGATTATTGGTGCGGAGTCCAAAGGCTTTGGTTCGAATGTTCGATATGATGGAAGTACCGATGTATTGTTGTTTGAAGCCGATGAAAGTGATGGAAGTTTTCTTAACTCTAATCCGTATTGTTCGATTGTTACTAACGCCGAGCCTGAGCATATGGAGTATTACAACTACAACATCGATGAATTTCATCATGCCTATGCGCGTTTTATCGAGATGGGAAGCGTACGGGTTATCAATGCGGAAGATCCGTTTATGTCAACGTTGACGTGTGATGCCTTACGCCTTTATCCTAGTACTGATATTACGAATATCACGTATACTCTCATCGATGATGAACCATACACCCGTTTTCATCTCAAAGGGTTTGGTGAGTTTGAGGTGTGGGGGTTTGGGGAGCATATCGCGATGGATGCTGCGTTGGCGATTATGGCAGCGGCTCAGAGTATGAGTATTGCCTCTATCCGTGTCCATTTGCTTAACTTCCGTGGGATTAAAAAGCGTTTTGATGTGATTTTCAAAGGTTCTGATCGTGTTATCGTGGATGATTATGCTCACCATCCGACCGAGATTAAAGCCACCATGCAATCGCTCAAAACCTATGCTGAGCTTAAAGGATTTGAGAAGGTTATTGCGATTTGGCAACCCCATAAATACTCACGTACTGTGGATAATTTACCGGCATTTATCGAGTGTTTCGAGGGAGTGGATGAGCTGGTTATTCTTCCTGTCTGGCGTGCCGGTGAAGAGCATCGTGAGATTGATTTTGCGGGCGAATTTGGACGTTATAACCTCATTCTTGCCGATAAACTCCATAGAGAAGGGGATACTATCCAAGTTATCATTGGGGATGAGGTTCTCAAAACGTATGATAAAGATTTAATCGTCGGATTTGGAGCGGGGGATTTGACCTACCAACTCAGAGGGATAAAGTAATCAATGGGATATTTGCTTTGGTTTGGGATTGTTGCGCTTATCTTTGCATTGATGCATTATTTTACGGAGTTAAACTATCGTCAAAAAGGGTTAATTTCTTTTGCAGTTACATTGATGGTTGCAGGGGCGATTGCTTATAATCTGAAAAGTGATGCGCAAAGTGAGCATATTGCAAGCATGGAGCTGAGATTTAATAACGGTGAAACACTTACTTGCAGGAATGTTCAGGTCAATAAAAAAGAGTTTACTTACAGCGTTGGAACTCAAAGTTTTATCGGTAATAAAGATACACGATACGCATGGCAGATTTTTAGTGCGCAAGAGTGTGAATGAATAGTCTCTCTCCTAATCTTGCCGAGCTCTTTGGCAAACTGGATCTTCTCCCTCATCTCAAAGCCTTAGAACATTTTTTTTCACGAGAGCAGAATATTGCCATTGGCGGAGATCAAGAACGCCATTATCGTTTTATCGAAGCGCTGGATTTGTTGGAATTTAAAGCACCACCGAAAAGTGTACCGTTTGAAGGTAGTATTAATCATCTTAAAAAACAGGGTGTTTTACGTTTTGAGGATATGTTCGAACTGATTAAAATAGTCCGATATTTTAGGACAATGCGTAATAATGGTTATTCAGGACTCATCGGTGAATGGATGGGGACGATTGAAATCCCGCAAGCGTTTAGTGAAATTGATGAGTATTTTGATGTAACGGGTATTTTTATTGAGTCTAAAGATGAAGAGCTTTTTCAACTGGGGAAGCGAATAAAAGCCATTAAATCCGATATCCAAGAATCGATCAAACGTCTTTTCTTCACCCAAAAACTCTCACCCTATCTCGTTGATACCCAAATCCACTACATCAATGATGAAGAGTGTCTATTGGTTCGCGGAGGATTTAATCATGTCTTAAAAGGTGCGGTGATAGGACGTACGGGTGCGGGATTTTTCTACGTTGCCCCTGATAGTATCTTGCGCTCCAAAGAACAGCTTCGATATGTTAATCAAGAGCGTGATGCGGCATTGTATGCGTATGCTAAAAAGTTTAGTACAAAGCTTTCGCCCTTAACGCCGTTTATCGGGTTTATCGACCGTGAATTTGAACGATTAGACCATTATCAAGCGCGTGTCCTTTTCGCTCGTGCGCACAATTATGCGATTGTTAAGCCTCAAAATAATAATGCTATCGTTTTGGATGAGTTTGCCCATCCTGCCTTGCACAAACCTAAGCCTATCAGTGTCGAGTTTCGCGGTAACTTGCTCATGATTACCGGAGTCAATGCCGGAGGGAAAACGATGCTTCTAAAATCCATCCTGAGTGCGTGTGCGATGGCAAAATATCTCATCCCGATGAAACTCAATCCCCATAAATCGCGTATAGGAAGTTTTAAACGTCTTGAAGCGGTGATTGATGACCCGCAAAGTGTGAGCAATGATATTTCGACGTTTGCAGGGCGGATGGTACAGTTTAGCCATCTTTTTGAACATAAAAATGCTTTGGTCGGAGTGGATGAGATAGAGTTGGGAACCGACAGCGATGAAGCAGCTGCACTTTTTGCCGTTGTGTTGGATGAACTCATCAAGCGGGGACAAAAAATCATCGTTACAACGCACCATAAACGCCTCGCTGCATTGATGGCAGACAGAGACGATGTTGAGCTTCTAGCAGCCATTTATGATGAAGAGCGACGTGTTCCGACGTATGAATTTTTAAACGGTACAATCGGTAAAAGTTATGCGTTTGAAACGGCGTTGCGGTATGGAATAAATGCAAACATCATTACCAAAGCCAAAGAAGTCTACGGTGAAAATCATGAAAAGCTCAATATTTTAATTGAGCGCGGAAGTGAGATGGAACGCAATCTAAAGCGTAAAAATAAAGAGGTCGATGAGAGACTGGATAGTTTAAAAGAGCAAGAACGGTTACTCAAAGAGGGACGTGAAACTTTACGCCAAGAACTTGACAGCGAAAAAAATCGTTTACGAGCCCAATACGATTTGGCAATCAATGAAGCCAAAGAAGCCGCACGCGGTCTGGATATGGCTGCCATTCATCGCCAGTTAAACAAAGCCACTGCACTGATTCCTAAAAATCCTGCGCCTAAGATTGCCCAACCTGAGCCGATAAAATACGAAGTGGGTCAAGCAGTCAAATACCGTGCGCAACGAGGAACGATAGTAAGTATCGGTGCAAAAGATGCGATGATCGAAGTGGAGGGGATGCGCTTACGTGTCAAACTCACAGAACTAAAACCAAGCGGTAATCTCCCGAAAAAAATCAAACCTTCCCATACCGCGCAGATTGACCAAAAGAGCGGTCTTAAACTCGATCTTCATGGATTACGAGGTGAAGAAGCGTGTGAAAAAGCCGATAAATTTTTGTCTGATGCACTTTTACAGGGTTTTGATGAGGTAATTATTTATCACGGTATCGGGACGGGCAAACTCTCTTACGCTATCAAAGAGTTTTTAAAAATCCATCCAAGTGTCAAAAGTTTCACGGATGCTCCACAGCATTTAGGTGGGTTTGGGGCGAAGATTGTACGTTTGTAGTAGAATAATGGAAATTTTAGAAAAAAAGGCTTTTTGTGTTTAAAGCGCTTCTTCGACCTTTGCTTCATGCGTTTAATTTTAAAAAAATTACAAAATTGGCAGAAAACGGTGATGCAAATGCCCAAAATAAACTGGCTAAAATGTATCATTTTGGATCGTATGTAGAGAAAAATGATGAAAAAGCACTCTATTGGTATACGAAATCGGCAAACCAAGAGAATCCTGAGTCTCAGAGTATTTTAGGTGAAATATATGAATACGGGCATGGTGTTGTACGCGATGATGTTCAGGCATTTCATTGGTATAAAAAAGCGGCAGAGAATGGAAATTTGTATGCTCAAAACAGTTTAGGCTGGATGTACGAAAAAGGTAAAGGGATAGAAGAAAATTCTACTCAAGCGGTATGGTGGTATCGCAAGGCAGCCTTTCAGGGAGAAGTGGACGCACAGTTCAATCTAGGGATGATGTACAACCTAGGGCATGGCGTTTTAAAAAATCATCATGAGGCATTCAGATGGTTCAACGAAGCAGCCCAAAAAAATCACGCTCCCGCACAAGCAAGTCTTGGGGCCCTTTATTTTGAGGGGCTTGGAATTCCTAAAAATGAAAAGATGGCGATGACTTTGTACCAAAAATCGGCAGACAATGGATTTGCCCCTGCACAGGCGTACATCGGGATGACGTGTGAAGCTAAAAATGAGATCAACGAGGCAATTGCTTGGTATCGTAAAGCAGCCCAACAAGGTGAATCTTCAGCCCTTACCAATCTTGGGCTTATGTATGGGCTTGGGCAAAATGGTTTAAAAAATGAGATTATTGCTTATGGATTGCTTGAAATGGCAGTGATGAGCGGAAATGAAACGGCATTGGATATACAAGACACCATCGCCAAATCTCTTACCGAATCCAAACTCGATCAAGCAAAAGCACTTGTGCATGATCCTGAGAAACTGTGGGAATTGATCGATAGTAGATAAAATTTAAAGCTGAAATGAAAAGAGAATCGATTAATGGCAAATAATTGGAAAATACCTGCTTGGTTAGAAAAAGAAGTGAGAGAGCGTGATAAACAATGCGTTTATTGCGGAGCTAAATTTACACCAGCTAAAATTTCTAAAAAATCGGCAGCGAGTTGGGAACATATTATAAATGATGCTAAGATCATCACGAGAGAAAATATAGCCCTTTGTTGTTGTGGATGCAATGCAAGTAAAGGACAAAAACAGCTTTCTGTTTGGTTGCAAACGCCATATTGTCAAGAACGTAGTATAAGTCCAGAAACCGTCTCACCAGTTATCAAACAAGCAATAGAAAATGGACAATAAAAAATGACCCAAACACAATACCAAACCGCCGTAAAACAACTCCAAAAATACTCCTATCACTACTATGTCCTCGACGATCCTATCACGACCGATGAGGAGTACGATATCCTCTATCATCAAGTAGTTGCATACGAGCATGAACATCCTGACCAGATCATTATCGATTCGCCAACGCAGCGAGTCGGTGATGTTCCTCAGGATAAGTTTGACAAAGCACCGCATTTGAGTCGAATGTGGAGTTTGGAAGATTTATTTAACGAACAAGAGTTGGAAACGTGGGTGAACCGTATTACGAAAGGGTATGGGGAAGTGCGCTTTTATTGTGAGCCGAAGTTTGACGGGGCGAGTTTGAATCTCATCTATGATAATGGTGTGCTGACGCAAGCGATCACACGCGGTGACGGTGTCGAGGGGGAAGATGTTACTCAAAATGCCAAAACGATACAGAGTATTCCTCTCTCTATTGATTATCACGAACGTATCGAAATTCGGGGGGAAGTGGTAATCTTCAAAGAGGATTTTGAGAAGATCAATGAGGAACGCTTACGTAATGGCGAATC
This sequence comes from Pseudomonadota bacterium, assembly GCA_043797085.1. Lineage (GTDB taxonomy): Bacteria > Campylobacterota > Campylobacteria > Campylobacterales > Sulfurimonadaceae > Sulfuricurvum. The sequence continues at coordinate 22,621 of JAZDQA010000005.1, forward strand.
GTTGTTTGCTAATCCGCGCAATGCGGCGGCGGGAAGTTTGCGACAGCTTGATACTCGTATTACTGCTTCTCGCCGTTTGGTTTTTATGCCCTATGGTATCGGTTTCAATGCATTAGAGATCAAAAATCTAAGTGAGCGGATGGAATGGGTCTATGCTCTGGGCTTTCGTAATCCGCACATGACTCATTTATGTGAAACGGCTGAACAGATTGAAGCATTTTACCATGAGATGCGCGTGGAACGGGATAATTTTGCAATGCTTTTGGATGGTATGGTGATAAAAGTCGATGCTATTGCGGTGCAAGATGAGCTGGGTTATACGGTGAAAAATCCACGATGGGCGGCGGCGTATAAATTTCCCGCGATTGAGAAGCTCACACGTTTGCGTGAAGTGATTTTACAAGTAGGGCGAAGCGGTGTGGTTACTCCTGTTGCTATCGTTGAACCGGTTTCCATCGAGGGGGTCGTGGTCGAGCGCTCAACGCTTCATAATTTTGACGAGATCGAGCGAAAAGATATCCGAATCGGGGATAAAGTCATAATTTTGCGAAGCGGCGATGTTATCCCTAAGATTATCAAGGTGATTGCAAGCGAGCGTGATGGAAGCGAAAAAGTCATTCCTCGACCGTCTAAGTGTCCCGTTTGCAATAGTGAGCTGTTAGATGAGGGGGCATTGATCAAGTGTCAAAATTTGGATTGTGAAGCGCGGGTGGTTAACTCAATCATCTATTTTGCTTCCAAACAGTGTCTGAACATTGATGGTTTAGGGGATAAAATCGTTGAAGCTCTCCACAGCTCTGGACTGGTCAAAGAAGTAAGTGATCTTTTTAGTCTCACGATGGAACAATTGTTGTCTTTGGAAGGGTTCAAAGAGAAAAAGAGCCGTAACCTCATTGATGCGATTCATGCGGTCAAAGGGTGCGATTGCTGGCGTTTTATCAATGCGTTGGGAATCGAGCATATTGGTGAAGTGGCTTCTAAAACATTATGTACGGCTTTTGGAACCGCATTTGATAATGCCACTCGTGAAGAGATTTTGGCACTCGATGGATTTGGGGGAGAGATGGTTGAGTCTATTCTCGAATTTGTCCGTGTTAATCAAGATAAAATCAATACCCTTCGTCACATTTTAACTCCCTTCGAACCTGTCAAAAAAGTAGCCGTTGAAAATCTTTTTAAAGATAAAACCGTTGTGATTACAGGTTCAATGAGTGTTTCACGCGACATTATTAAAAATATGTTGGAGGAGTTGGGGGCAAAAGTCGCCTCATCGGTTTCTAAAAAGACCGATTTTGTCATTTATGGCGAAGATGCGGGGAGTAAATACGATAAAGCGGTGGAACTAGGGGTGACTTTACTCACCGAAAGTGAGTTTAGGGCAAACTTAACGTCGCTTTCCGATAGCACTTCGTCGGCGCAGGGGAGCAGTGTACATCCAAAAAATAGCCTTTTTGATTAAATAGGCGAGATACCCTTTTACTTTGATCCCTCCGGGGAGTAGTCCTGCACCGTATTCGCCTCCAAGTGCAATCATCAACCCTTGATTGGTAAAGCTGAAACGTTGATAAGGCTGTCCTTTTTCTCTTAAAGCGATATTGCGCACCACATGCTCTGCACTTCGTTCAGCAAGCTGTGCAGTGGGAGGAAGAGGTTTTCCCTTCTCATCGGTGAGATTGGCAACATCACCGATAGCAAAGATGTTAGAATAGTTTTCAATCGAAAGGTCATTTAAGACATTCAGATGACCTTTGGCATTGATGTTAAATCCGAGTTTTTCTGTCAATGTCGAGGCACATACTCCCCCTGTAAAAATCATAAATTCAAAATCGAGCAGTTTTCCATTATCTAGGAGAATTGAGTGTTCGCGTACTTCACTGATACGGTTGTTATGCCAGACATGAACTCCGAGTTTTAAGAGACGCTCATGAGAACTTTGAATCAAAAATGGATCCATCCCGAAGAGTATTGTCTCATACGCATCGATGAGATAAACATCAACCCCACGGCATCCGAAGTTCCCATTTTGGTAAAAACGGTTGGCATACGCTGCCATTTCTGCTGCGATCTCGACGCCGGAGAGTCCTGCTCCGCCAATGACAATGTTAAACGGCTTTGCGTCGCACCCTTGCTTTTGTGCTTCAATACGATCTAAAAGAGCCCGTTCAAATTGTTGTTTGAAATCCAGAGCGCTTGGGATACTTTTGACTCCATGGGTATATTCACGCAAGCCTGGAATAAAAGTGGGAAAATAGGTACGGCTTCCGGTAGCTATGATGAGGTAGTCGTAGGATATATTTTGTGTGCTTGTCACAATCTTTTTGGTATCGGGCTCGATGGTGAGGACTTCTTCACACACAAAATGTACTAAACCGAAACTTTTACAAAGTGAGGGGAGGTCGATCATAATGTGAGACATATCGACTTTGTTCGCGATGAAATCATACACTTCCGCTTGCATGTAATGATAGGCGTTTTGATCGATCAAGGTGACATGAATGTGTGCCGATTTGGAAAGATGTTCCATCGCTCGTATGCCGCCATATCCTCCGCCGATGATTGCCACATGAATGGGTTGCATAATGCTCCTTATAACCCTAAAACTTTGGCGCAATGGTATCCTAAACAAAGTTATGTCACCATAACGCATTAGAATAGAATGGATGAATATGCGACTTGATAGTTATTTGGTAGAATTAGGCTTAGTGGAAAGCCGCAATAAAGCGCAACAGTTGATAAAAGAGCACGCCGTGAGTGTGGATGGAAAAATTATTGATAAAGTATCGTATGAAGCCGATGATACTATGAAAGTAGAGCTCTCAGATGTCGCTCAATACGTGAGTCGTGCAGCGATTAAACTCAAAGGTTTTTTACCATTTACCGAGTGGAATTTAAAAGGGCTTAATGCTCTTGATATTGGTTCAAGTACGGGTGGATTTACTCAGGTTTTACTTGAAGAAGGTGTGGAAAGTGTCACGTGCGTAGATGTAGGAAGCGATCAGCTGCATCCGAGTTTACGAAGTGATTCTCGCGTAAGTGTTCATGAAAATACGGATATTCGCCAATTTTCGAGAGAAAAAACCTATGAAATAGTAACGTGCGATGTCGCATTTATACCGTTGGAACTTATTTTAGAGTCAATTAATCAATTGGCATCAAAATACATTGTTGTTTTGTTTAAACCACAGTTTCAAGTAGGACGCGAAGTTAAGCGTGATAAAAATGGTGTGGTGAAAGATAACAGTGCCGTAGGGAAAGCAATGATCCGTTTTGAGGATGCATGTGCATTGATAGGATGGAAATTGGTCGCTAAAGAAGTAGCACACATAGCGGGTAAAGAAGGAAATCAGGAGACGTGTTATGGATTTATCAAAGGTTGATTCTATTGCCATAGGTGGATTTGATGGGATGCATGTCGGGCATCAGTCGCTTTTTAGCGAACTAGGTGCTCATGGTGCGATTGTAGTTATCGAGACAGGATATGCAAATCTCACTCCCTCACGCGAGCGTGAGCACTACACACATTATCCGATTGTCTATTATTCACTGGAGGATATTCGCCATTTAGAAGGGGAAGAATTTGTAGCTATGCTTCAAAAACGATTTCCTCATTTGAAAAAGATTGTTGTGGGATACGATTTTCATTTTGGAAAAAATCGTCGTTATTCTCATGCCAATTTGGGTGAATTGTTTAAGGGTGAGGTCAAAGTGGTTCAGCAAGTCTGCATCGAGGACGATTCGGTTCATTCGCATAAAATCCGTGCCAAAATCCAGATTGGAGATATAAGCGGAGCGAACCGTTTTTTAGGACATAACTATCAGATTAAGGGTTCAGTCATCAAAGGGCAGGGGATTGGTAAAACCGACCTTGTTCCGACGATCAATCTCGAATGTAGTGGTTTTTTACTTCCTTACGAGGGAGTGTATGCGGCATTAACCCGAATTGATGAAGAAGAACATTATCATCCTTCAGTTGTTTTTATTGGTCATCGAGTCACAACCGATGGAAGTTATGCGATTGAGAGCCATATTTTGGGTGAAACGATTGATAGCTGTTCGAGTGCATCGATTAGTTTTGTAAAATTCTTACGCAAAAATCAGAAGTTTGACTCCTTAGAGTTACTAAAAAAAGCGATTAAAAATGATATTTTAGATGCAAAAAAAGAACTTTGCCATCTGAGTTTATAATTGATATTACGCACTTAAAATGCGTAACATCAGTTTATAAGAATAAAGAACCCCTTGAATTAATATATTCAGATTTTTCTTATAAAATTGGACTATAATTATTTAACGTCAATTTGGAGGTTTTTAATGAAAACACGTGGATTATTCATAATTGGTCTTACATCTTTGCTGATGTCAAATGTATGTGCTGCAAAAACAACGCAAACAATGAGTGACATCTATAAAGCTCGATGTGCTAATTGTCATGGAGTTAAAGCCAATGGAGTGCCAAAACTTAAAGAACAATTAGGTACAAGTGCTCAAGAAGCAGCCGCACAGGGTATGGCATCACAAGAAAAAGGAAATATTTATGGTCCTCCATTGAGCACTATGAGTAAAGAAGATTTATTTGATAAATTGAAAGATTTGAGAAGTAAAGATTTTGATAGTAAGTCCTATCACTCGGTAATGCGAAAAAATTTACAACTTATCGAAGATCGTGAAGGTAAAATCAGCGACGAAAAAATGGCTGATTATATCTACACTACATTTGGATCTGCTGCTAAGTAATTTTTTTCTATCCCGAGTATTTTGGATGGGGATTTAGGTATTTCTAGCTGTTCGTTTATTCTACTTCTGTGTTAAAAATTTATGCAAAAAATAAAAACAAAAGTCGCTTAGAAGCTGAAAAAAAGCGATTGATGATGATATTTTAAACGTAAAACATGAATTGTCACATTTGAGTTTATAGGAATTTAATCTCAAACGCGGTAAAATCCGCTCATTAATACCAACCAAAGGAACACACCAAATGGGCGAGTTGTTTACTTTCTTCGGGCTTTTAAGCCATGATCACTCTTTTATCTACCTTACACACATGCTTCTTGCAGCGGGAATTGTTCTTTTAATTGCAAAAATGGCAACTGCCAATATGCGTCTTGTTCCAACAGGATGCCAAAACGTAATGGAAGCCTATTTAGGTGGTGTATTGGCAATGGGTGCTGATGTTATGGGCAAAGTAGAGGCACGTCGTTACCTTCCTCTCGTTGCAACCATCGGTCTTTTTGTCGGTGTTGCAAACGTTATCGGTGTAATACCGGGTTTTGAAGCACCAAGTGCATTTTTGGATTTCACCCTTGCATTAGCATTGGTTGTTTTCACTTACTATAACTTCGAAGGTATTCGTCGTAACGGTCTTATCACTTACTTCAAACACTTCATGGGTCCTGTATGGTGGTTGGCATGGTTAATGTTCCCAATCGAAATCGTTTCTCATATCTCTCGTATTATCTCTCTTAGCTTCCGATTATTCGGTAACGTTAAAGGGGATGATATGTTCTTGATGGTCATCTTGATGTTGGCTCCATGGGCTTTACCAATGATTCCTTTTGCACTATTAACGTTTATGGCATTTTTGCAAGCGTTCATTTTCATGATGCTCACGTACGTTTACCTCGGCGGTGCAGTACTTCTTAGCGACGATCACTAAGCTTCAAATGAAACGTAATACTCACAACCTCCTTTTGAGTTTTCTGAGCGGTTCTTCTTGGGGATTCGCTATTATCGGAGCGTGGGTTACGTTTCAATCCTTCATTTTTTTAGGTCTTGTGACCGCTCTTCTTTTTACCTTTCTCTTTGGATTTATCGCGTTATTGATCATTGTGATTTTAGAAAATCTTTTGCTTTCACGTGATCGATATGAGGAAACTCTCAAACAAACAGCACTCCTCGAAGAGATACGAGACACCGTAAAAACACCTTCCAACGTCACTCTTTAAAGATAAGCCGTTTTAGCTCCAACTTGGGAACGAGGGGAAAGGAAATATACTGAATGAAATCCTACCTCATAACCGATCCCGCTTTTTATGGCAGTAATGCTGACTCACTAGAGGGTGCGCTTGATGTTGTTTTATCCTATACTCTTCCCGATTTTGTTTTATTGAGAGATAAACAAACATCAGATTATCCGACTCTCGCACAGACATTTGTCACTGTATGCCGTGATTATAATATCTCAAAAGTTTTATTGCACGGTGATTATATGTTGGCTCACGAATTAAAAGCGGATGGGGTGCATCTCACATCGATGCAGTTTGATGCTATCCCTTTGGCAAAAGATTTAGGGTTGTTTGTCATTATCAGTACCCATACCCATGAAGAGGCATTAAAAGCGCAGGAATTAGGTGCCGATGCGATCACCTACAGTCCAATTTTTGTATCACCAAACAAGGGAGAACCCAAGGGTTTAGAGGATTTAAAAGAAATTGTGGATAAAATAGAGATACCTATTTTTGCGCTCGGTGGTATTACGACTGAGGAGCAGATAAAAGCGGTTCAAGAGTGCGGTGTATATGGATTTGCCTCTATCCGTTATTTTATATAAATCAAGGAATTAATCATTATGTTTGAAACCATTATCGGTTTGGAAGTACACGTCCAGCTCAACACTCAGTCTAAACTTTTTTGCTCATGTCCTACGAGTTTTAATCACGAACAAAACACCAACACATGCCCGACATGTTTAGCACTTCCGGGAGCATTACCTGTACTTAACAAAGAAGCGGTTCGTAAAGCTGGGATGTTTGGAACAGCGGTTGGGGCAACGATTAACCGAACATCATTTTTTGACCGTAAAAGTTATTTTTATCCCGATAGTCCAAGTGCCTACCAAATCACACAGCTTTATACTCCGATCGTTGAACACGGAAATTTGGTTATTGATTTCGAAGATGGCAGCCACAAAACGATTCGTATTAACCGTGCTCACATCGAAGCGGATGCGGGAAAAAATATCCATGAAGGCTCTATCTCTAAAGTGGATCTCAACCGTGCAGGGACACCGCTGTTGGAAATCGTATCTGAGCCGGATATGCGTTCAGGTGATGAGGCGATTTTGTATCTGAAAAAGCTTCACTCCATTGTCCGTTATTTGGATATATCAGATGCCAACATGCAAGAGGGGTCATTTCGTGTGGATGTTAACGTCTCTATCCGCCCAAAGGGGGATGAGAAGCTTTATACCCGCGTTGAGATCAAGAATATCAACAGCTTCCGATTTATTCAGCGTGCGATTGAACTCGAAGTAGCGCGTCAGCGTGAGGCGTGGGAAGATGGCGTGTACGAGTCAGAAATTGTCCAAGAAACACGACTATTCGACCAAGCCAAACAAGAGACAAGGTCGATGCGCGGTAAAGAAGAAGCGGCGGATTATCGTTATTTTCCTGAACCTGATTTGCTCAAAGTGGTTGTGGATGATGCGATGTATGCGGATGTTATTAATATTCCTGAACTTCCCGATGCAAAAAAAGAACGGCTTGTAAGTGAGTATGGACTTCGAGAGTATGATGCAGCTGTTATCACAGCAGACCTCGATACGGCTCACTATTTCGAATCGATGCTGACGTGCGGTATTACGGCTAAAAATGCAGTAACATGGCTTACGGTTGAGCTTCAAGGACGTCTTAAAGGCGGTATGGGTGCACATGAGTCGGCGATCACGGCGCAAACGCTTGGCGGATTGGTTAAGCGTATCGAAGAAAACGTTATCAGCGGTAAAGCGGGCAAAGAGATTTTAGATTATTTGCTTGAAAATGAGACGGATGATATTGATGGCGTGATTGAAAAATTGGGACTTAAACAAGTGAGCGATACGGGTGCATTGGAAGCGCTTATCGATGAAGTGCTCAATGCAAATCCTGAAAAATTGGCGGAATACAAATCGGGTAAAGACAAACTTTTTGGATTTTTTGTCGGTCAAGCGATGAAAGCGTCTAAAGGTTCGGCGAATCCTCAAACACTCAATGATCTTTTAGCTGCAAAATTAGCGCAGTAGGGATCACAGTGTTAAGCAGGTGGGTGGTTAATACCGCATTTTTTCTCCACACCTGGCATTCGTATCAACGGACTAAAATCTTTTTTTATAACTTCTTAGAAAATCAGCGTTATCCGTATAAAAAATATTTTGACATCTTTATGATGGGACTTATTTTTTTAAGTGTTTATATTTTGATTCGCTCGGTTAAGCATGAACTCCCTCATGGCTGGCTTATCTTTAATAATTACGTTATTTCATTGATATTCTTATTCGAATATATTCTCCGTTTTTGGGTGCATAGCAGTAACTCTAAAACGATCATTGAGCAATACGAAAGTGATGTTTTTCTCCATCGTCCTTTTTCGTTTACGGGAGCAATAAAAACCATTTTTGCCCAAAAAATGGAGTACGTACTTTCACCTACCGCGATAATTGATTTGCTTGCGATTATGCCGTTTTTCCATGAGTTTCGATTATTGCGTATTTTTATTCTCTTTCGGGTTTTAAAACTCTTCCGCTATGCTAAAAGCTTGAGACGTCTTATCTCTATCCTAGCTTCCAAAAAATTTGAAATTCTAACCCTTATGGTGTTTACCATGATTATGATTATGGTTTCATCGGTGTTGATATACGTGATGGAAGCGAACAATCCTGACTCTAAAATCAATACACTCTTTGATGCCGTTTACTGGTCGGTAGTGACGATTTTCACTGTGGGTTATGGTGATTTTGTTCCGGTTACTGATGGCGGACGTGTAGTAGCTATGATGATTATTGTCTCCGGTATTGCGGTTATTTCATTTGCAACCTCGATTGTCGTTTCTGCGTTTACTGAAAAGCTCGATGAAATCAAAGAAGATAAGATGATTGACAGTGTCAACGCTTTGAAGCGAATGTATCTTGTGTGCGGGTTTTCACCCTTGGCACATGAGGTGATACATAAACTCCATAAACGGCATATCCCGATCGTTATTCTCGAAAAAGATCCCCAAAAGATCCTTCAAGCGAGGAAAAATGGCTTTTTGGCACTAGGTTATGATTCTGGGTCATTGCATACCTACAGTCATTTAAAAATCGATTTTGAGCGTCAAGTGGAGGCGATAATATTGTTGCATGAGAGCGATGTTGCCAATATTTATACTGCTTTGACGATACGAGAATTGACCAAAAATATTGCGTTGTATTCGATTTTGCATCACCCTTCCAATCGTAAAAAACTTTTACTTGCAGGGATGGATCATATTATCAATGCACATGAATTGGTAGGGATGATGAGTAAAATAATTGCGGCTCAGCCGGTTGCATTTGAAGTTATTCATGCGTTGCGTTCGGAACAAACGTCTACTATTGTGGATGAAATCATCCTAGATTCTGATATGAAAGATCGTTTTTATGCTCTTTTGAAAGATCCTCTTTTTTATCAGCGCTTTAGTGTTTTGGGGATTTATAGCACTCAGTTCAAGGTGTTTCATTTTAATCCGGATCCGGAGATGAATATTGAGCCCGGTGATGTTGCGATTGTCATTGCCAATAGGGGTTTGATCGATGAATTTAGAACCAAACTTCACCGCAGAGGAAAAGTATGAAACCGCGTAGTGCCGCCATCTTCGGATACAATGAATATTCTAAGCAGATTGCTAAACAAATAAGCGCTGTGTATGACAATGTCGGTGTATTTGTAATCGATGAAGCAGAGTTTTTAGAAGCTCAAGATGATGGAATTATTGCCCAGCGATTTGATCTCAGTGATGATTGGGAGTCGATTGAATCGCAGTTTGATGTGAACGGTTTGATTGTTTTTTGTGCCCTTGCAGATGATGCTGAAAATGTTTTTTTGACCATTTCACTACGTGCAACATTTGATAAGCTCTTTATAATTGCACTGGCGCAAGACAATGAGAGTATGATGAAGATGAAGAGTGCCGGAGCGGATAAAGTCATGCCGATTTTGCCGATTGCCGCCAACGTCATCAATGATCTTCTGACCAAACCCATTATGACGCAGGTGTTGCACGATATATTATATGAAGACGGTGACCTTACGGTTTTGGAAATCGAAATTACGCAGAAATCCCCTCTTAACGGCTGTTATTTGCATGAACTTCATTTCAAGCGTGATTTTGATCTTATTTTACTAGCAATTGTTGATCAGGAGATGGGGACGACGTTTAGTTTTGCATCAAAAGGACATAACCACCATATTGATGCCGGAGATATTTTGGTCTTTATGGGATATGCCGAAAAGTTAAATGTAATAAAGAAATGGAATGATGGGGTGACGATATGAAAGTAGGAGTAATCGGTGCTGGAAAATGGGGCGAGGCACTTGCCTTTGCTTTGAGTGAAAAAAACGACGTTATTATCACCTCTCGTACAGTACGGGATTGGAAAAATTTTAAACCTTTAGCTGAAGTGTTGGAGTGTAAGTATTTGGTCATAACCGTTCCCGCACAGCAAGTTGCGGCATGGCTTGACGAAAATTTTATTTACCATGGGCAAAAAGTATTGGTTGCGGCAAAAGGGATTGAAGCTTCATCCGGACGATTTTTAAACGAGATTTATGCACAGTATATTCCGGAAGAAAATCTCAGCTTTCTATCGGGTCCTTCTTTTGCGTCAGAGGTCATTCGCTCATTGCCGACGGCGTTGGTGATTAACTCGCACTCTCCTCAAACCGCGCATGAATTTGCAGCATTGTTTCCTAAATTTATTCGTACGTATATTAGCGATGATGTAATCGGAGCAGAGATTGCGGGAGCGTATAAAAATGTCATTGCTATTGCTGCGGGTATTTGTGAGGGATTGGGTTTAGGACATAATGCGGCGGCTTCTCTTATATCCAGAGGTTTAGTAGAGATGCAGCGCTTTGGCAAGGTCTATGGCGCGCATGAGGATACTTTTGTGGGTCTTAGCGGGGCAGGGGATTTATTTTTGACAGCCAGTTCTTCGATGTCACGTAACTACCGTGTTGGTCTTGGATTGGCAAGTGGAAAAACCAAAGAGGCGGTATGTTCTGAAATCGGTGAAGTAAGTGAGGGGATCGGTACGGCGTATGCTCTTCATGAGATTGCAGCAAAAAAGAATATATACCTTCCCATTGCTGCAGAAGTGTATGCAATTTTAGAGGGGAAATCTCCAAAACAGAGTTTAAAAGATTTGATAGAACGGTAATGATTTGTCATTCCGTACAACGACACGGAATCTAAAAAACAACTAGATCCCGTATCGAGTAGGGGATGACGGGAAAATATTAAATTAAAGGGAAAAAATATGCTAGTACACATTGTTATGTTTCAATTCAAAGAAGAAAATAAAGAGGCGAATTTGGTGAAGGTTAAAGCAATGCTTGACGCACTTCCTTCTAAAATAGACACACTTAAAAGTATGGAAGTCGGTATGGATATAAGCCGCAGCGAACGCTCATTTGATTTGGTTTTGGTCTCTAAATTTGAAGATCAGGAAGGGCTAAATGAATATGCTGTTCATCCTGCTCATTTGGAAGTTGTGAGTATTATCAAAGAGGTAACAAGTCTCTCAAAAGTGGTTGATTATATCCAATAATTTTTGAACTCATATTTTACTTATTTGATTGGTGTAAAATATTTCTATATCAATTCGGAGGTTTCGTATGAAAACATTAATGAGTTTAGTATCGGCTTCGGCTATTTTTGCAACGTTAGCATTTGCTGAAACACCTGTACAAAATCAAGATCAGGTTCAAAATAAAGTGCAAAACGAAATTCAAAATCGCTTTAGAGCGATGAGTACAGATGAATTGTTAGAAAAACGGGGAACAATGACGTCTCAACAAGAGCGTGAGCAGCTTCATAATGAACTGATGACTCGTGAGCAAAAAATGACGAAAGAACAAAAAGAAAAGTTCAATAAGCGTCCTCCTGAAAATCGTGTTCCAAAAGGGATGGGTCAAGGTGGTGGTATGGGTAGTGGCGGAGGAATGGGCGGAGGTAAAGGGGGACGTTAATCGTCCTTTTTTCCCTTAAAGAGAAATTGGCGATTATTTTTTAAGTGCTTCTATCTCTTCGGCTTTTTCTTCGATTGTGAGTAACTCATCCACTTTTTCTTCATAGAGGGCTTTGGTTTTTTCGAGCTCTTGGGCTAAGACACTAATCCCTATTTTTTCATATTTTTTTGGATCGGCGAGAGAGGCATTTAGCTCATCGATTGTGGCCTCAAGTGTTTCGATTTCTAGAGGAAGTTTTTCGAGGGCGCGCTGTTCGTTAAATGTGAGTTTGAATATTTTTGGTTTTTCAACGATACTTTGTACTGTGGCAGTTTTAGAAAATTCCAGTGCCATGGCATCTATTTCTTGAAGCTCTTTCTCATCGTCGAGGTATTCGCTGTACGGTTTAAGACTCTCTTCGATTGTCCCATCACCCTTGAAAATAAAGAGTTTTTTAGCAATTTTATCGACGAAATAGCGGTCATGGCTTACCAAAATAACAGCACCAGAAAAGTTTTGGAGTTTTTCTTCTAAGATATTAATGGTTGGGATATCGAGATCATTGGTCGGTTCATCGAGGATGAGACAATCGACTTTTTTGGTGAAAAGTAAAGCGAGTGCAACGCGGTTTTTTTCTCCGCCGCTGAGTGAGCCTATTTTTTTATCCAAAAATTCTCGAGGGAAGAGAAAGTTTTTGAGATAGCCATAGACGTGATAATCTGTCCCTTGCGCATCGACGCGATCACCGCCATGAGGACAAAACGTCTCAATGAGATTGAGTGAATCATCGAGCATTTCGCGGTGTTGATCGAAATAGCCAATACTTAGTTCCCCTTGCTTGATAATCCCGCTTGTAGGTTTAAGTCGTCCCAGCAGGGCTTTGAGGAGAGTTGATTTTCCGCTTCCGTTGGGTCCTACGACGGCGATGACATCTTTTTGTAAAATTCGTGTTGAGAAATCTTTGATGAGAAGTTTATCCCCCAGTGTCAGACCTAAATGCTCTAATTCAAAGAGCATTTTTTGACGATTTACCCCTTCTCCACGGTTAAAATGTTTGGCTTCGCGTTCCAGTTCGAGACGCATCTTGTGGATTTTAGTGGGATTGTTTTTGGCATCTTCACGTAGAGCCAATACACGCTCTTTACGTCCTTCGTTACGTTTTAGACGTGCTTTTACCCCACGTGAGAGCCACTCATTTTCGGTTTTAAGCAGTTTGAGGAGGTTGTCGTGCTGTTGAGCCATCGTGCGCAAGAGTTCTTGTTTTTGTACGAGGTAATTGCTATATCCGCCGGTGAATTCACGCAAAGCGCAATCTTCAACTTCGATGGTTTTGGTGGCAATTTGATCGATAAAATAACGGTCATGGGAGATAAAAAGGAGGGTGAATTTTTCTTTTAAAATCAGCTCTTCGAGAAACTCGACCATATAAACATCGAGGTGATTGGTGGGTTCATCCAGCAGTAAAATATCGGGCTTGAGAAGCAGCAGTGATGCGAGAGCGACACGACGCTGTTCCCCTCCGCTTAGGAGATCAACGTTTTTATTTTCATACTCCGTAAGCATAAAGTGATGCATGATGCGCTCGATTTTATCGTCCAAATTCCAAGCGTTATGATGATCCAAAAAGTTGCTTAAACGTGCTTGCTCATCCAACAAAGCAGTATTTTCATATTCAGTTGCCAGAAGGGCAGAAATCTCATCAAAACGCACTTTGGAGGTTCGAAGTTCACCCAGTCCTGCTTCGACTGCTTCTCGAACGGTATGAGACGGGTCAAATTTCGGAACTTGAGAGAGCATTTTGATCTCAATTCCTTGGCGTGTCATGCGCTCGCCCTCATCGGCATCAAGTGAACCGTGGACAATTTTCATCAGAGTTGATTTGCCGCTGCCGTTTTTACCGACGATAACGACACGCTCACCCTCATCGATGTGAAAGTTAATATTTTCTAAAATTTTCTGCGCTTCGTAGTGTTTGCTAACACCGAGTAAATCGACTAATGCCATAAATTATTCCTAAGTTCTTGGGTACCAATAAAATGGTTTTTGATTTTGATGCATAACGGCGATAATGGTGAGACGATGGTTGATAAATTTATAGACGATTCTTGATTTTTTGAAAGACTTCTTTCCCATCTATTGGGGTGATTGTTCCTGAATCGAGTATTTGAACACGTTTTTCAATCTCTAGTTTCCATAACTCTTCAACAATCTCTGAGTGAGGGTTTAAACTTGAAAATAATTTTTCAATCAATTTTGTTTTGAGATCAATAGGCATAAAATCCACTTGTGATAAGAGCTGGTTTGTGTCTAGTGCCACCATGATATACGCCCTTTTAATGAAATATTTATTCTACGAATATTATAGCTAAAACAGGAGAATTCAAAATACTATTTCATTAAAAAGCGTACGAATTACATCCATTTCAGCGTTTGAGAGTACCTCTAGCTTTTGTAACACTAGTTCTTAATCATGTTTAATATTTAGTTTATTAAACTGTTTATTGCTGATAGTGAAAATAAACAAATATTAGTATAAATTTATTTTTATTACGATAGCATCTTCTCAAAGAAATTCAAATGGAGACTTTCGAATGATTAAAAAAATTAAACTTGGGCTTATTGCTTCAGCTATCTTGGCATCTTCTACGCTTTTTGCAGAAGGAACTCAAGAAACAATCTTTTTTATTGGGGATGATTTAAAAACAGGTATATCCTATAAAAATGTGAGATACCCAGTAGCAGGAAAAAAAGGGATGTATTTTGGAAGTAATTATAATAAAAATAATTTATCTTATATTAAACCAAATAACTATTCTTGGTCAAAAGAAAGCCAAAATGGAAAGATAAATGATTTGCTGTCTTTTCCAAATACAAATTCATATGCTTATCTTGAAAGAATAAGTCTAAAAGATAATTTAGGGCTTTTAAATGTAAATAATTTAGGAGAAAAAGAAGATGGTAGCTACTATGTTGTTCTTGATGGTGGAAGCTGTACAGGAACTGATTGCTTGGCAGATGAAAATATAATTTCTGTTGTTGTTCCAAAACGATTTAAAATAGTCTCCTATGAGGCAAAAGAAAAAAGAAATGAAGAATATAAATATAATGCCGATGCTGATTTTAAATTAATCGATAATACTTTAACTTTATACACGAATAATCTGCAAGGAGCTTATGTTAGACTTTGGTTTAAAGATACCTCTTTGGCTTCCGCTATCTATAAAAATGTTTCCGATTCCCTTGCAAAATTCTCAGATATTAGTGTGTCAAAAACAGATACAACAACAACAATTTCAATGCCTATGGATAATGTTTTCACAATTGGAAAAGCTAATATGAATAATCTCGGTAAAGAATGGATGGCTACTCTTGCTGAGACACTAAAAGAACAATCTTTCAAAGAAATTCGAGTTGAAGGGCATACGGATAATGTTCCTATGAAAGGCGGAGCATATCCTTCCAACTGGGAACTTTCCTCTGCTAGAGCATCAGATGCAGTTAAATTTATGATTTCAAAAGGGATTGATTCTAAAAGTATTGCTGCTGTCGGATACGCAGATACCCATCCTTTGGTAGCAAATGACACAAAAGAAAATCGTGCCAAAAATAGAAGAATAGAAATAACTATTGTAGGAAATTCAGAAAAGGCGGCTGATTAAAGCCTCTTAGATTTTAAAAATATCTTCTCTCGTTCCAACTTTCCAAGTGGAAGAGAGGGATGTTTGTTATCTATTCGTGAAAAATAAAACAGTGATTGCGTGAGAGATACCATGTTGCGATGGCATAATCGTTGTATTCGTATTCACGTTGAGCGAGGGGAATTGAGTCGTTGCGCAGTTTGGAGCGGAGGATTCCAAAGAGTATAAAGCCCAATAAAAGCGTTCCAATAGCGATAAACCAATCGCTTTTCCACCATACTAAAAGGGCTAATGCATAATTTCCATAGCTCAAAGCCCATCCCAAACAACGTGCCATAAATCGACACCTGCGTGTCGGAAGGGTTGGGGTTGGGTCAATGTGGAAGGTAAAAGGTTCATTATTCATAGGGCGAATTATAGCGAAATAGTCATATCCTTTTTGTACTTAGGGTGACTTGTGCAGATTTTAAAGCAGTTTGAAATGAAAAAGGGTCGTTAATGGTGGGGACTAACGTATTTATCGGAGCTTTCGGATAGCCAAAAGGGGCAAAGAGATGGCGTGAGGCGAGTTCTCCAAAACGAATAGGCAACTCAAGCTGTCCAAGTTCATTGGAAACTATAACGCTGTCACCTTCATTTAGATTCATCGCAAGTGCTTCGGAAGCATTCATAAGCAGATATGGATGTTCTTCGTCTTTTAAGAGTTCATCGACCAATCCTGTTCGGGTCATGGTGTGCCATTGTTTTTTGGTTCTTCCTGTAATGAGGACATAGTGTTCATCAGCAAGAGTTAAAGTAGAGGAGATGATGGGGTGAAACTGTACTTTGCCCGATGTTGTTGGAAATATCTCATCGGTATAAAGGCGTTCTCCTCCCCATTGATAGGAGAGGGTGTCATACTCTTGTGTGCTTTGGTCGCATAATCGTTTTGCGGTTAGGGCTTTGTACTCATCGTACACGTCTTGGGTATTAGGGTACTCAAATCCGCTCAATCCTAGTTTTCTGGCAATATCACAAATAATATCAAGGTCGCTTTTCGCTCCCGATGGCGGAGATTTAAACGGACGTACGCGTTTGATGAAACGTTCTGAGTTGGTCATGCTCCCCTCTTTTTCACCCCATCCGAAAGTTGGCAATACCAAGTTCGCTAAAGCTGTTGTTTCGCTCATGACGCAATCTTGAACGACTAAAAAAAGATCAGGAGATTCAAGTGCGCGTTTGGTTTTTGCGACATCGCTCAGGCTTAGGAGAGGATTGGTGCAAGCGACCCATAAAAATTTGGTTTTATCGCAGAGTATGGAATCCACGGCTTCGGTAATGGTGATTCCTACCTCTGGTGAGATGGCATTTTTTGGAAGGTTCCAGTGAGTTTCACAGGCGATTCGGTCATGGTTATTTCGAACATCACGGTATCCTGGTAGGGCATTGGAAAGATAGCCTGTCTCTCGCCCTCCCATAGCATTGGGTTGACCTGTCAGAGATAAAGGTGAGCCTTTGGTGGCATTTAGTCTGCCTGTTGCTAAAAAGAGATTGATAAAACCGATGTTGCGCATCACGCCATCATGTGCTTGGTTGAGTCCTTGACACCACAGACCGAGTATTTTTTTATTTGATCCCAGCGCTTGAAGGAGTTGTTCGGAGGCTTCTATGGGTATACCGCATGATTTGATGGCATCGAGATAGGGAGTTTTAAGGGCTTCGACCAAAGTGTTTTCAAATCCTTGCGAGGAACGTTGGATGAAATCGATGTCGCACTGATTTCGTCGATAGAGTTCACCTAAGAGTGTATTGTAAAACAGGGTATCACTTCCGCTGTGCAGACCAATCCAAAGGTCGCTTTTTTGCGCCGTTTCGGTACGGATAGGATCAATAGTGATGATGAGTGTATCGGGATGAGATTTTTTACGTGCCAAGATGCGTCGAAATACAATCGGATGTGCCCATGCAGGGTTCGAACCGCTGATGAGTATCACATCGGCATTATCAATGTCTTGGTAATTACCTACTGGACCGTCGCTTCCAAAAACCATTTTGTGGGCTGTCACGGCGCTTGCCATACATAGCCGTGAGTTGGCATCGACGTTGTTGGTTCCTAAATGCCCTTTAATCAGTTTAGTAAAAAGATAGCTCTCTTCAGTCAGAAGCTGTCCTGAGAGGTAAAAATAGAGCTCTTCTTTGGAGCGAGAAGTAATATTTTGAGCAACAAGATCGATGGCTTTATCCCAAGAAATTTCTTCAAACAAAGCATTTTTATCTTCTCGGTATAACGGTGCATGTATGCGGGAGGTATCAAGTGCTTTTGCCATTTGAATGGGTTTAAAACACAAATCACCATGGGTGGAGGGGTTGGTTTTATCTCCTTTTACCTTATAGCCTTTATCGGTGCATTCTACGGTTAAAGCACACCCTGTACCGCAAAACGGACACCCAGTAGAGATGGAATTACTCATCGTTAGATCCGATCAAAGGTCTGAAAATCATGGTTAGACTCATGTGTCATGGTATAGTTGTGGCGTACGATTTCGGCAATCTCGCTGATCTCATAGTAGGAACGAAGACGTTTAATAAACTGTTCCAAACTTTCACCATCGCATCGAGTATCCCGATAGAGTTTCATCAACTCCGCCACATAGTGGGGTGCCTCTTCGAGTACGATCCCTTTTAGAAAGAGTTTTGCCTCTTCGTCATTGTGGCTGAGACTTCCGCCGAGGAAGATATCGACTCCAAGGGTCGTTTTCCCATCACGAGGAACTTTGCATCCCACAAATCCCAAATCTCCCGCACCGTGGATTCCGCACCCTTTGATGCATGCTGACCAATACAGGCGTACTTTTGCATTATCAATCGGGACATGTTGGCTTAAATACTCACTCATGACAATCGCATCGGGTTTTCCGGGAATTACGCCAAAGGGGCAGTGTTCGCTTCCGGCGCACGCGATGAGGTTTGCCATATACGGCGATGGTCGGTTGGGGTATTTGAGAAAGAGCGGTGATTCAAGGGCGGTGATTTCATCACGAATCCCGCTTAGGATGAGGTTTTGCTCGATGGTGAGACGGATGGCTCCGTTTTGGGATTCGGCGATACGGGCGGCTTCCATTAAATCACTTCCGCTAAACACTCCACTAGGGACAGCTGCATAGAGGGCAAAGGTTCCGTCTTTAAGCTCAATTCGGCCGTAATGATCTCCACCTTCGGCATCACACAGTGTCGTCCCCGCTTGAGGCATCTCAATCCTGAGTGATTCGATAATGGCACTGCGAAATTCCTCCATACCGACGGCATCAATGAGGAATTTGAGACGGTTTTTGTTTCGATTATCCCGAAACCCGTAGGTTTTAAAGAGCGATGCAACGGCTATAAATACCGATTTTGCCTGCGCTGGTAGAACAAACATATCGGCACTTTGGGCGAGATGCCCGACGCGTCCTCCCAGATAGAGATTAAACCCGTATTCTTCCTCTTTTTGGGCGAGGGCGAGGGCGAAGTCTTGACCGAAGATGTTGCAGCGGTTAGAGAGCGAGCCGTTGATGCCGATGTTGAATTTACGAGGAAGGGTGGTGATCCACTCTTCTTGTTTTAAAAATACTCCTTGAATCTCTTGGAGGATGCTTTTGCAGGAGAGTATGTTATCCATCGCTAATCCATCGAGCGGGTCGAGGAGGATGTTGCGGAAATTATCGACTCCGGTTTGATAACTGGTGAGTCCGACACTCTCCAGCAGGGCGAGTGCTTCAGGGAGATCTTCGATACTAACATAGCGCAGTTCGATTTGCTGGCGGGTAGTGAGATCGATGTAGTCGCGTCCGAAACGTTGTGCGACATCTGCCAATACGGATGCTTGGTGGGATGTGAGGGCACCTCCGGCGATCCGTACACGAATCATAAACCGCTCAGGAGTAGCAGGGCGGTCAAAGACACCAAAACTTTTGAGGACAAAATCTTTGTCTTCGTCGGTGATGGAAGCATACCCTGTTTTGGAATATCGAATCAGCCGTTCCCATGCTTCGGTAGCGTTAAAAGCGTCTTTAATGGTTTCGGTTTTGTGGCGTTTTACACTGCGCGCTTCATTAGCCTGCATTAGCGATGTCATGTGCGGTCTCCTTGATTTCATGGATGTATTTTGGAAGTTTGGATTCGAGTGCGACGACATCACCAAAAATGATGATGGCAGGTTTGGGTGCTTTTTTGGCAGCTTTAGGCAAATCTAACAGTGTCGTGATAATCGTGCTTTGATACTGTGTTGTAGCATTGGAAACGATAGCGACATTGAGTGCAGGGCTAATCCCTTTATTCAGTGCCTCGGCTGTAATTTGCTCTGCACGGCTGAGACCCATCAAAACGATTGTTGTATGGTTCTTCATATTTAGCAAGGGTATCCATTCCAAATTCACTCGATCACCTGCTAGATGAGCGGATACAATCGACATTCCCGTGGCATATCCGCGTGCAGTCGGGGCGATTCCGGCTGAGAGCGGACCGCAGAGTGCTGAAGATATCCCCGGAATTACTTCGGTATGAATACCGTGTTCCATCGCATAAATGGCTTCTTCCGTTCCGCGTCCGAAAATATAGGGGTCACCGCACTTGAGACGACCGATATTTAAACCGCTTAGGGCATACTTGGCAATGAGGATATTAATCTCCTCTTGGGTTGAACTGTGGCGACCTTTTTCTTTTCCAACGAAGACAACTTTGGTCTGCAATGGAATCAAATCAATGATCTCTTGGGTAAGGAGATGATCGATCAGGGCAACATCGAGTTTTTGAATAGTTTTTAGGGCTTTGAGGGTTAGCAAGTCGGCATCTCCCGGTCCGCATCCAATCAAATAAAGGTGTCCGCTCATCGTATTTTCCTTATTAGGACTTTTTAATCTTCAAAATAATAGTGTAAAATGAGGTTTAGAAATACAATAAATTGATTATTTTTTAAGCACAAAGGAATGTTATGGCACTTTTCCCCATGTTCGTTGATTTGAAAGATCAAGATTGTCTCGTAATCGGTGCAGGTGAAGTGGCACTTCGTAAAATTGAGCAACTGGTGAAGTTCGCACCAAACCTCACGGTCATAGCACCAGCTATACATGAAGAAATACACACCTTGGCACAAGCGTATTCAATCATCATTATCCAGCGAGAGTACGGTTTAGAAGATTGTGAAAATCGATTTTTGGTTATTGGTGCATTGGATGATCTGGGTGAGCAGGAAAAAATTTATGCTGCTTGTATGTCATTGAAAATTCCCGTCAACTGTGTTGATTCTCCGGCATTGTGCAGTTTTATTTTTCCTGCCTTGATTGTTGAGGGAGATTTGTGCGTGGGGATTAATACCTCTGGGAAGGCACCTGCTGTGAGTTCGGCGTTGCGTCAGTATCTTACGACTTTGATTCCGCAGGGGATCGGGGCTCTTATTGATTGGGTGCATGGTATTCGTCAAAGTGAACCCGTAGGAAAGGAACGCCAAGAGAAGATTATCGGAATATGTCGGGAGTTTTTTAAGTTGTCACCTGATGTTACACACTAAAACGAACTGGTCCGTTTTAGTGGCAGGGACACATGTCCCTTGCATCCCCCTAAAGCTACCAGTATAAATACTGGAGAGTAATAAAGTTTTAGAATTGCTGGGTATGCTTGGCTAAAAAAAAGGAGCTCTTGAATGTTGAACTGGAAAGAAGTATTGAGATTGGGAAAAGAAGGGAATTTAACTCCCGATAAGCGTGTTGAAAAAACACCGCAGGAATGGCGTGAAATACTCAGTGAAGAGGAATTTCGTGTAACGCGTCAAGCAGGGACAGAGAGAGCTTTTAGCTCGTCAATGTGTACTCTTTTCGAACCGGGAGTTTATGCGTGTGTTTGTTGCGGTACGCTGCTTTTTGATGCGACGGAAAAGTTTGATTCGGGTACGGGCTGGCCGTCGTTTACTCAGCCGATTCAAGCTAATGCAATCGCCTACAACGCAGACCACTCTCATGGAATGACGCGCGTTGAGACAGTGTGCAACACATGCGATGCCCATCTGGGACATGTATTTCCCGATGGTCCACCTCCAAGCGGATTACGTTATTGTATGAATGCGGTGGCGTTGAAAAAAGTGCATTAGAATTTATAGCCCACTTGAAGCCATACTTTTGTGACATCTTTGCTGTAGGTTACAACATCGCCGCCGTCATAATAAGCGGCTTTGATTAAACCGTTTAGCCCTTTTACACCAGGGATGGCATTGGCGTATTGGATATCCCATTCGCTTCCCAGATCACTTTTTCCGCTCATGGCTACATCGGTTTCAAAATCATGATAGGTAATCGTCGCATTGCCCAATCCTGCAGCACCGTATCCGAGGCTTACACTGGTATCACACAGTCCTCCAGTTGGAGTGGCAAGAAACTTATCCGCTGTCCCGTTAAATTTGTGTAAGGTTGCCAGTGGTGTTTGAAATTTAGTTTTTCCGTCACTTCCCGTGGTTCCGCTTAAGAACTCATACCCCGTACCCAAACTAACACCCATCATGCTTGCTGTTGCTTCGAGATCGTAGTAGGATGCATCGTTTTGTCCTTGAATGTTCGTCGTAGTGGTATCAAACGTCGAATCACCTTGTTTGGCATACTCTGCACGGTAACCGATTTTAGCCCCTGCTGAGAGAACATCACCGCTGAGGACCACTCCATAGGTATCGGCTGAAAATTGCCCTTTTTCCAAAGAGAGCATGTAATCATAGGCCGTGACTTTCAGCATCTCATTAATTTTATACGCTGCATTCAGAAGAACCGAGTCGCTGTCTTGTGTTGGTTCATCAAATACCGTTGCATAGCTATACACGTATGCTCCATAGAGACTTAATCCTGCAATGGAGGTATTCGTAAGCGACAGGGCATCCAAACTTTGCGGCATTTGTCTCCAATCGACGGAGCCGATAAAGCGCTGATTATCAAGATTGCTGATTTGACGACCTGCTTTAAGGGTCGTTGTCCCCATTTTATACTGAACGTACCCTTGTGTAAAGCGGGTTTGTTCTGGATCGGCAACAACATCGTAATTGCTAAACTTCGTCGGTGAGAGGTCATTGTATTTGGTACCGCCGAGGGTTTGTACAGTGGTTCCATCCACTTTCATACTCAATCCATCAACTCCTAACAGAGTGGTTTCAAGACCCAGCGTTGCTCGGAGCGTATAGGCATTGGCTTGTTGTACCGCATTGTTTTTATCATCAACGTTTTCATAACGGGCACGTATTTCTCCGTTGTATTTGGTATTACTAAAGAGGGTAAAGCTGTCATCTGCACTTAGTGTACTTGTAAATGTACTTACAAGAGAGAGAACAGCCACAGCGGGTAAAGTAATTTTTTTCATAGATAGTTCCTTTATATTAATTTAACGCTATCGGAGCAAAAGCCCCGATTAGCTACGCTAACGCTAAGTTTACCCACAGGGGGCACAATGTACTTCGGCAGTAAGCCCACCAAAATTTTATGATTAGTCTTCATGTTTTGCAAATTTAGAGTAAAGAAACTCGACAATAGCTCCACGACATCGTAGATACTCTTCGTTGTGTTGTAGTTCTAAACGATTTCGCGGACGGGGAAGGTTCACTTCCAATATCTCGCCAATGGTAGCCTCCGGTCCATTGGTCATCATAATGACGCGGTCGCTGAGTAAGACCGCTTCATCGACATCATGGGTGATGATGATGACGGTATTACCGGTTTGCATCTGAATACGCATCAAATGATCCTGCAAGTTGGCGCGGGTCAGTGAGTCGAGTGCTCCAAACGGCTCATCCATCAACAGCACTTTTGGCTCGATGGAGAGGGCTCGGGCGATTCCGACACGCTGCTTCATCCCACCGCTGATTTCAGCCGGATATTTGTCTTTGGCGTGATCGAGATTGACGAGATCGATATAGCGCATCACATGGTCACGTACTTCTTTGGGGTGAAGATCATCTCTTACTTTTTTGACCGCCATCTCGATGTTTTGATAGACGGTCAACCACGGCAACAGGGAATGGTTTTGAAACACCACCGCACGCTCAGGCCCGGGGGCATTGATTTCTCGGTCTTCGAGCAATATGACACCATTGGTGATCGTATCCAGACCTGCGATGAGGTTGAGAATCGTTGATTTACCGCATCCGGAGTGACCGATGATGGAGACAATCTCATTTTCACGGATTTCAAGTTTCACATCCCGCAATGCGACGTACTCTTTACCTTTTCCCAAAGGAAATATTTTATCGACATGATCGATGTTTAAAAAGGGTTTTGCACTCATACGCGACCTCGCTTGCGATAATCAAAATGATCAGCGATAAACCCCATGATGGTGTCGAGGATATACCCGACTATACCGATGAGGATGATACCGATGATAATATGGGAATAGTTGAGATTGTTATACTCATCCCAAATCCAAAAGCCAATACCCAAACCGCCCGTAAGCATCTCAGCAGCTACAATGACCAGCCATGCGATTCCCAGTGATAAGCGCATCCCTGTAAAGATAAACGGTACCGCAACAGGGAGAATGATCTGAAACACTCTCTCAAATGCCGTGAGCTGAAGCACGCGAGCAACGTTGATAAAATCGTCACTCACACTTCGAACTCCTAAAGCCGTGTTGATGATAATCGGCCAGATAGAGGTGATAAAGATGACAAAAATCGCCGTCATATCGACGTCTTTGAACACAAACAACGCCAACGGCAACCACGCAAGCGGTGATACGGGTTTCAGGATTTGAATGTACGGATTAAAAGCGGTTTGCGCCATTTTAGACATTCCGATCAAAAGCCCTACGGGAATACCTACTGCGATTGCCAATGCAAATCCGCCGAATACCCGTTTGAGGGAACTAAACAACTGCAATGCAATCCCCTGATCTCCCGCTCCATTGTCATACAGCGGATCGGAGAGGACGATGAGTAATTCGTTCCATGTCTCTATCGGAGTTGGAAACCCGGGGATTTTAATCGCAACGGTTGACCATACAGCAATAAGGACACCAAAGAGCAGTGTCGGAAGTGCTACGGTGTTGATGGTTTTTAAGAGCATAAATGCCTCCTTTTATTAATGTTAAACACTAAAATAAATACATTCGTTTATTCACTTGCGTACTTTTTATTTTACTTTCCATTTATTCACTTTTGCGAGTGCTTCTTTGGTTACTTTTGGATGTTTAATCGGTGCGTTATAGATGTAATCAACCGCTTTGTTAGGATCAAATACCGAACCGTCGATAAACTTATTACCTGCTGCTTTTCCTTCGATTTTCCATCCTGTTGCAGGTAGTGCATAGTTGACTTCTTTTGCAGCTGTAGCAAACAAATCAGGACGATAAACACTCTCTACCGTTTTTTTCATATCAATGGCGTGATCGAGCTGTCCCCAGCGAACCATTTGGGTAACTTGCCACATTCCATGGGTGTAGTACGGATAGAGGGCTTGTTTTTTACCAAACACGTTAAACTGAGGCATAGGAGTTGATACTCCGTTCGTAAACATAAATGTTCCCGTCATTGAGTTGTCAATAACATCTTTGGGAGCATTGACGTACGATTTAGACGATAAAATCGCCGAAGCCTCTTTGCGGTTTTCCCATGAGGCATCCAGCCACATACCCGCTTCGATTACTGCTTTTATCATGGCTTTGGTCGTTTCAGGATTTTTATCGGCAAATGCTTTTTGAACCCCTAATACTTTTTCGGGTCCGTTTTCCCAAAGCTGATACCCTGTAATCACTGTTTTTCCGACATTGCCCATAACGGCACGTTGATTCCATGGTTCACCGACACAAAATCCGTCGATGTTTCCGGCGGTCATGTTTGCAACCATTTGCGGTGGAGGAACGACTTTGAGTGCTACATCAACATCGGGATCCACTCCTCCAGCTGCCATCCAAAAGCGCAAGTGATAGTTATGAGTACCTGTTGGAAATGTCATCCCAAATTCAGGAACGCCCATCGTTTTAGAAGTAATCACTTTTTTCAGTGCTACGGCTGAACCTTTTTTTGTAGCAACTGGGTCGGCTGCCATCATCGCATCGTACATTTTATTGGATACGGTAATTGCATCACCATTTTGTCCCAATGCCATGAGTGCAAGCATGCTTTTTTGGCTGCTTCCAACACCCAGAGTCGAAGCGATCGGCATTGCCGCGAGCATGTGTGATGCGTCGAGTTCACCAACGGTCATTTTGTCACGGACATTTGCCCATGATGCTTCTTTGCTTAGTTCTACATTGAGACCGTGTTTTGCAAAGAACCCTTTTTCTTTGGCAATAACGAGAGCCGCACAATCTGTCAGTGGTATAAATCCAATCTTGAGATCTTTTTTCTCAACGGCTGCCATGGCTACTGATGCTGCTAGAGAGAGCAGCAAAACACTTTTTCCGAGTAAATTCAAACTTTTCATAATGAAACTCCTATTTAAGATTTAAAAATCTGAAATAATTGTAATACAAATAATAAATAGTTTCTACAACTAAATGATTAAAAAATATACAATTAGTTGATTTATAATTAAATAACGAATTTTATTTTTTTAACTGATGTTACACATATTGAATGATTTTCTTGAAAATTCAAAGATGCACATGCTAAATGACGTAAAGTTAAAGCACCTTCACTTCTTAACGAATGAAGTTTAGAGTTGAATTTTCAAGAAAATCATTCAATATCTATAAGTACGTAACATCAGTTAAAAAAAGGTGTTGAGGCGTTTTTAAAAGCAGTATCATTAAAAGTTCTTGACTCTATGCTACAATGGTAATAAATAGAAATAAAAAAGGAGGGTGTATATGTTTAAAAATACTGTAATGCTATTTTTATTTTCCTGCACTCTTGTCGCTAATGTTTTAGAGTACGAACCTTATTTTCAAAAAGCGGGGAGTTATTACAATATTCCGCCGCTGCTTTTAAAAAACATCGCCACTATCGAAAGTGCGGGTAATCCAAACGCGATTCGGATCAATGATAACGGGACAAAAGACTATGGGTTGATGCAGATTAATTCAATCCATTTTAAAAGGCTGTCTGCATGGGGGATCAATGAACGCAATATTCTCAACCCTCAAGTCAATATTTTCGCGGGCAGTTGGCTTTTATCTGAGCATATTAAAGAACGGGGATTTAATCTCCAAGCGATTGGGAATTACCACTCAAAAACACAAATTTACAAAGAACGATGGCTTCGCCGCCTCATCCTCTCTCTAAAAAGATCAGCCTAAATTTAACGAGAAAATAGGCAGCAGCATCGCGGTAACCATCACCCCGATAATACCTCCGATAATCAGCATAAGTGACGGTTCCAAAATCGAGAGGAAGAGAGTAATTTTATCTTTGTTCGTGTCGATGTAAAAGGCAGAAAGGTGCTCAAGCATCGAGGCGAGTTCACTCGTCTCTTCACCAATTGCGACCGCTTCGATAAACGAATCATCGATTTTATATCCTGTCTCTTGTTTTAGAGCTTTTGAGAGAGAAGAACCCTCGACTACTTTTACCGAAGCTTTTTCAAAAAGTTCTTTTATGACTTCCGATGAGAGGGTGATGCAGGAGAGTTTGATGGTATTAACGACGGGTATCCCTGAGCGAATTAATAGGGAAGAGATAGTACAAAAACGTGCTAAATCACTGGTTTCGACCATTTTCCCGACAATCGGAAGCTTCAAAATAATCGCGTGAATACTTTTCTTAAATTCAGAATTGGTTGCCATTTGATACGAAAAGAAGCCTACCAGACTCAATACCACAATGGCTATTACAAACCAATACTGAGCAAAAAAATGGGCCATTGCTACGACAATTTGTGTTAAAAGCGGTAGAGCTTGACCGGTGGACTCGAAAATGGCGGTGATTTTTGGAACAACTACGGTGAGCATAAAAGAGATCATCAAAATCGACACCACTATGATAAAAGAGGGGTATACCAATGCTTGTCCCAGTTGTTTTTTGATTTTTTCCTGAAGAATCAAATAGACGGAAAGCTCGTTTAAAACCTCGGCAAGAATACCTCGGTCTTCGGATATTTTGAGCGTTCCGGTATAAAAAACAGGCAAGGTATAGTGTTCTTGGGATTCAAGGGATTGGGCGAAACTTTTTCCTTCATTGATGAGGGTTATGATGGTTTCAAAAAAACGTTCCAATCGGACGGTCTTATGATTTTGGTGTTTGAGCAATGTGAGTGCGCGGATCAACGGGATACCGGCATTGAGATAGACAGCGAGATCACGACTTAAGGTGGCTAAGAGAGAAGTAGGGAGATTTTTTTGTTTAAAGAGTGCCAAAACACCAAAAAAAGATTCTTCACGCGTTGAGATGTCCGAATAGAGAATCCCTTGCACTTTTAGTTTTATTTTTGCTTCGTCTATCGTAGACGCTTCAATCGTTGATTTTAACGGATTTCCTGCAGCGTCCATCCCTTTGTAATGAAATTCCATTATGCCTCTTTGACTCCCACACGGATGATCTCATCGAGACCAGTCGTGTGATCGAGCAATAATTCGATGAGTTGATTGGATAGAAACTGCATTCCTCTGGATTTCATTATTTCTCGAAGTTCAAAATCATTGTCGCTAATTTTTAACAATGGACGCAAAGTATCATCAATCATGAAAAATTCACCGATAGCAACGCGTCCAGAATAGCCTGTATAATGGCAGTGAACGCACCCTTTTGGCTGTGCTATGATCTGTCCATGTACAATTCCAAGCTCGTCCGCATCTTTATCAGACAAGGTGACATTTTCTTTGCATTCAGGACACAGGCATCGAACGAGCCGTTGAGCTAAGACGCCTAAAAGAGTGGAAGTAATCAAAAATTTATCGATTCCCATATCGGCTAATCGTGTTAGTGCCGCAGTGGCATTGTTGGTATGGAGCGTTGAGAGAACGAGGTGACCTGTCATTGCCGCTTGGATGGCAATGTGCGCCGTCTCAGTATCACGAATCTCACCAATCATAATAATATCAGGGTCTTGACGTAAAATGGAGCGCAGTCCTCCTGCAAAGGTTAGTCCTGCTTTGGTATTGACGGCGATTTGACTCACATGAGGTGCATCGTATTCCACTGGGTCTTCGATCGAGATGATGTTCTTTTCAGGGGAAGCCAACTGTTGTAAAAAAGAGTGCAGGGTGGTTGATTTACCGCTTCCCGTTGGTCCTGTGACTAAGATGATACCATGAGAGAATTTGAGAAGTTCTTCAAGATTTGAAGTGGTTGTTTCATTAAATCCCAATTCACGCAAAGAGGGAATCGAGGTTGCCTGCATTAAAAGCCGCAAAACTACCCGTTCACCGTGATAAGTGGGGAGGACTGAAACACGAACATCGAGACTTTTACCGGCTACTTTGACTTGTGTTCGTCCGTCTTGAGGAAGGCGTTTTTCGGAAATATCCAAAGCAGAGATGACTTTGATACGACTGATGATGAGATCGATGATATTTTTGTCCAAATCAATATGTTTGATGAGTGCGCCATCGACTCGAAATCGTACTTCCCCTTTTTTTTCGTGCGTTTCGATGTGGATATCACTGGCTTTTCGTTTGATGGCTTGATAGAAGATGGTGTTGACAAATTTGATAATCGGGGCGGATTCTTCACTAGTCAGCAAATCCGCCGAATTTTTGATGAAATCGACCAACGATAACTCTTCATCGATGAACTCATTGCTGCCGGAAACAGTTTTAGAAATATCAAGATCCGTTTTATGTTCCAAAAATTTCAAATAAAGATTTTCATATCCTGCATGGGAAAGATGCGCGATTGGATAGTTGAGAGAGAGTTTATTGTAAAGCTGAAGCGCTGCTAGATGCTGTGTTTCAGGGATAATAGCATAGAGCTCTCCATCATACGTACAAAATAAAAGTGAGTGACGAATGCACAAAGCAACATCAATATTTTCAGGATAAGTGAACAAAATTTCTGTTTCATCCAAAAAAGGGAATGTTATCATGGTTTGGCGTCTTTTTTGGCTTCGATGTTTTTCGTGATATTCGTAATGTAGCGATCTTGAATCGCATCAAGCTCGGTTAATTGCGCTCGCAACGTATTTAAATCACCACTTTTCTCGATGATATAGGGAGTGAGGATAATAACTAGATTGATTTTATCGCGACTGGCAGCTTTGCTTTTAAAGAGATTTCCTAAAATAGGTATGTCTCCTAATAAGGGAACTTTACTGTTCGTTTCATCGATTTTTTCTCGAATAAGTCCCCCGATAATGACACTTTCTCCATTATTGACGATGGCAGAAGTGAGGACTTCTCGTTTTGTAGTACTGGGGCGACCACTATCTGAACCGGATTCGATATCTTCGAGTTTTGCGGTTACTCCCAAAAGTACTTTATTATCATTGGAGAGACGCGGCTTGATTTTGAGGGTCAGACCTATGTCTAGACGGGTGAAATTTTCTTGAGATAATAGACCATTTATTGTCGTTCCTGCACTAATGGACTGGGTTTTTCCGACATAGATGCTAGACTCTTGGTTATCAATACACAAAATAGAGGGCTCCGATAGTATATCCGCTGCTCCGTTAGAGTTGAGCAAAGCAATATTCGCTCCCAATGCAATTCCCGCAGAAATTGTTATTGGATTAAATTTAGCAATACTTGCTATAGTTGAATCCAATGATACTGCATTCGTTAATCCGTCTCCAAGTTGTGAATCAAAAGTAAATATTCCATTTGATCCTACTCTCCCCCCCGATAGCCCGTATTTTATACCAACCTCTTGAGATTTATTTTCACTGATTTCAATAATTTTTGCGCGTACATAGACTTGCTGCCGATCGTGATCTAAACTTAGTATCGTTGCTTCCAGACTTTTAAAGAGTTCATCGCTGGTTATGACGATCAGTGAATTGGTACTATCATCACTGGCAATACTGGGTGGTTGCTGACCGGGCATCAAGGTCATTTTCCCCAAAATCGTATTGAGTGTTGTCACAATCGATTTCGCATCGGCATTTTTCAAAGGGATGACGTGGGTCGTATTTGCGAGGGTCTCATCTTTCGTGTCTAATATTTTCATCGCCTTTTTGATGGTGGCAATATTGTCGGGGAAGTCGGTGACGATGACGGAATTGGACTCTTTGGATGCGGTGATTTTTCCATTCTTACTCGTAAAATGTTTGATCTTTGTCCCCATGTTCTCAGCGGAAGAAAAATGAAATGTAAAAATATGCGTTTGCATTTGAGCAATGTCACTTTTTTCCATAAACGGGAGATTCATTTGCGTTGCATCAACGGTTTTGACCACGCTTAAATACCCGCCGCCTGTGTCAACCAGAGTGTATCCCCTCGCATCGAGGGTGCTTTGCAGTATTCCAAAAAGATCTTTTTTATTGATGGGTCTGTTACCGGCATAGCTAATCGTTCCGGGAATCTCTTCACCGATAAAAATGTTCTTATGGGTTGTAGCCGCAACCAGCTTAATCAAATCGGTCATTCCCATCCCATCGATCGCAAGGGAAACTTTTTCATTAGCAGCTGCACCTAAAAGAGTTGCGAGTGTCATTGATAAGAGAAAAATTTTAGCGGGTGATTTCATAGACGAGTTCCTTTTGGAGGTTATTACGGTTGACGGTGATACGAAGACTTCGAAGATTGGGAACTTGAGCGTAAACGGCGAATGCGTCTGCATACGATTCAAGTTTTTTATTATTGACTGAGAGGATAATATCTCCATTTAGAATACCAAGCTGCCCAAATATAGATTCCGGTGCAATCGTATTGACGCGAAATCCAGAAATTTTTGCTCCATTGGCAACGGCTGAAATATCAATGGATTTGCCAATATTCTGCAAATCACCCATCTGACTTTTAATGGTTTGGTACGCGATAGTACGCGATTCATCCTCTTGCACTCCCGCTTGTGCCAAATCGGCTACCGATTCGGTTACGACTTCTCTGCGTGCGAGCATATCATCATGTCCCAGTCGCAGGCGATACGTCTTGCCATATCCGCGAAAGGTTGCTGTCGAATTAGTCAGTGCGGTGAGACGAAATACATTTTTATAGATTCCGCCCAAAGGGACAATGAGCGTCGTATTTGCATCGCTGATGCTGACAA
Organism: Pseudomonadota bacterium; assembly: GCA_043797085.1. GTDB lineage: Bacteria > Campylobacterota > Campylobacteria > Campylobacterales > Sulfurimonadaceae > Sulfuricurvum. Next base: position 54,261 of record JAZDQA010000005.1, read on the forward strand.
AAGAGTCTGAAGCGGAGCGATAAATTGCTTTAATTCTGTGCGGTGCAGGGACAAGTTTAGTCGCGGTGATGCTTTTAGTATGTATCGCACCGCCGAAATGTTCTGCAATACCAAATTTTTGACCAAAATGAAAAATCTCAAAAAAAGGATCAAAGCGAGAGGTAAACCCCTGTGTCGGAGAGTCTGATAAAAAGGCTCCTCCCAGTGTTGACAAACTCCAAACCACTACCAGCGGAGCAGCCAAAAGATTGAATCGTTGAAGTGCGGATTCATTAAAAATTGCTTTCATAGACCAATCCTTCCTTCGCTTGATGTAATTTATTCACAAGCAGTGGGTAACGTCGAAGCTGTGGTGTTGGTTCAAAAACAACACGGATTTTCTGGTCAAGAAGATCAAAATCACCCTCGCACTGACCAAAATCACCCTCTCCATCAATGCTTACACTCAAAGGGTGAAGTAAAGAATAGGTGAAAACAATCGAGTCGATTTTACCGGGAAAAAAGTTTCGATACAGGGGAGAAAAATTAATGTTTGAGAGGCTCAGTTGATTGATAAAAAGCAACGGCGCGATTCGAATCGATTCAATCGAAGCAAATTCTTGGTTATCCAGTAAAACGTTTCCATTGAGGGCATCGAAAAAGAGAAAGCGGTTGGTGAGTTCTTCGTTATTGATGAATAAATGATGCTGGGAAAGTATTGATTCAAACGTGAAATATAGCTTTTCTTTTGGGATCATTACGATGACAATGAGAAGAATATACAGAACGTATAAAGAGCGTTTCATGATTCAATCTCCACGAGAATTATCCCTTTTGATGCACTGTTGCGTCGGAGGGTTAACTTTTTTATCACCAGCATAGAGTTAAGAATTTTGTTTGAAATACGATTGAATTCCAGCGATGAAAGGTTGTCGTATTCAAAATAGACATTACCACCTCGTTTTTCTTGTTTGATTAGGTTAGGATGATTTTTTAAATACTCAAACTCGTTGTGAGATTCTTGAGCACCCCAGCGTGTTTTTAAGATATCGATTGTTTTGGCTTGCTGTGTGAGCATTGCGTGTTCTTGTTGTAACTCTTTTGCGGCTGAATGTTGCCATAATGCACCCAGTGCAGTAACGACAACAAGCGCCAAGGTTATCATCAAGGAGAGGGTAAGAATTTTTGGTTTCATTTTAATCGAACCTCTAGTTGAGTGTTACGGCTATTGATCTGTGCTTGCTTAAAGTGCTTGGTGATTTCATTTTTGAGTTTTTCAGCAGCGCTTGAATCGCGTGTATCGATGGTAAAATTGATAGTATTCCCATCGTAATGAAGCTCTTGTATCCCCTCACCGTGAAAGGAAATTATTTCTGCTGCTGATGAGTTATTTTCGACTAAAAGACGATTGGCTTCACCCGGTTTTGATCCCGGAATGAGGATAATTCCCTCCGGTGAGGAACTGGGAGCAGTAGAGATTAGGGGCGCTGTAGGAGGAGGTGTAATGCTTTTAGCTTCTACTGGGAGATCGGAAACTTCTTTGCACACTTTTCGAACATGAAGCTGTTTGGTCTCTTTACTCTTTAATGTACTGAGAATAGCTTCCCGTTCAAGCGATGTTTCAGGGAGGTTTGAAGCCTTTAAAATTTCGGTCATTTTTTCACTGAGTTTGGTAGATTCTTGATAGCTAAACAGTGCTTGAGTACCCAAATTTCCCAAGAGTATGAGTAAAATAAAGAGCGTTGTTTTGAGCGTTTTTTGGGTAAGCGCTGCGGGGATAAATCCTTCTATGGAAACCGTTTTTAAAAAAGGTCTTGAGTGTGCCAATGCTTCATCTAACTCTACAAAAGAGGGCGCATTGATATACGAGGCATCCAACTCAACGAGTATTCTCTCAATCGTGGTTAAATATTTTCCGTTTGGAAGATGGATGGGCTGAGGCTCTTGCGCAAATACCCATTGCGCAAACGTGACTTTTTGAATCAGTGAAAAGTGGGGAAGCGAAAGCAGTTTTTGGGATATTTCATCGGGATTGTAGGCGATTAAAATATAGTTATTTTCTTCTATTTTTTGCGCTTCATAACGATATTGATCGCTTAGATCAAACAATGCCGGAGCATATTTTACCGCTTCTTTTGCGCTCTTTGCATTCAAGTTTACGGCTAATGCCCAATAGTCGTTGGGTGAGAGGACTAAAACGGTTTCTTTAGAAATTGGTTCAAGACTTAGGGTATCGGCATAGACCAAAGGGGACAAATCACAGAAAAAACGGCGAATAAATGGGTATTTAGTGCACAGCGATTCGATCAACTCCGTCATATCAAAGAAATTCAACACGTTGTACTTTCTTATCTACAAGATTATATTGAAATTTCATATGCTCTTCATGGCTGTTTTCAAAGAGGTGAACATCGCATACAAGATTGTAAGAAACACCTGCTTTGTAAATGAAAAAGTAGTTGTCAAAAACAGCACCAAGTGCAGGCTCTGCCGTAATAGCTTCTTCTTTCGTAACGTATGCCTTGGTGCGAAAAAGTGTAAGTGAACGGATTTTTTCAGAGGAAGTATTGGGCAGAATGAGAGAGAGAGTTTCGGCATTAATTGCATTAAAATCCATTTTCTCCCCTTCATATCCGATATATAGATTCCATGGTATTGATAAAACCGCCGTATCTTTTGTCAGCTCAATATAACGCGATAAGATGAGATTAAAATGAGATTCATTTGCAATCAAACCATTTTTAAAGTCGCTTTGCAATACTCTAATTTCCGTATCCGTCCCGCGCTCTGCTGTATCAATATCGATTGTATCAAAAACGAGCTTAAGTAGCATGTCCGCATCCGCAATAGGATGCAAGGCAAACACCCGCATGAACAAGGCTAGATTCACCTCATTGACTTTTCCGTCAGAGCTCATCAAGTTATTAATATTAAACCGATTATACGGCGATGAGAGTTGTGCTTTGAGACTAAAATCACCTTTTTTATTTTCCAGCTGCAACGGCAGACGCATAGCTAAATCCAGTTCCTCAGCTCCGGTAATAGGACTAAGCAGTGATGGAAGCTGTTGCTCCAAATCATTAATGGCACGTAACGACGCACTTTGAAAAAATGCATTGTTCCCCAACCGTGACAATCGCTCGCTTTGCGTCAGCACTAAAGTAACGATACCCATCATAAGCGTTATCAATACCAAGGTCATCATCAAAACTATTCCGCGTTTTTTCATATCAGTTAAGTTGTCTTTTTTTTAATATTTTAAAAAGAAGTATAGCGTTCATACATGAACTTTTAATGAACAAATCCCTCTTTGAGAGGGAATAAGTGGACGTTGATGTTAAAATTGAGCAATACTAATATGGATTGGTTACGTATTGATAATATTACAGTAATGGATTTGTAATCTATGCCCCCTACTATTTTGCCGTTACGAAACACCTAAAAAGGGATGGATTATGCTTAAAAAAGAGTTTGACATTGAATGTGATAGTGGAAGCGGTAATGATTCAGAAAACCAAAGTTTTGAGAATGTATTAGCGGAGCGTCTAAGCCGACGTGATGTTTTTAAATTGGGTGCCGGAATGATCGGAACAGCATTTTTCGGCTCATTTATGAGTGGATATGGAAATGATGATGATTCAACAACGTCAACTGCTGCTGCCACAGCACTTCTTGGATTTAATGTTGTCGCTAAAAATCTCAATGATACTGTAACTGTTCCATCGGGATATACAGCAAAGTCTATTTTTGCGACAGGAGACCCAATCAAACTAGGTGTTAGTACTTATGCAAATGATGGAAGCAACACGGGTGACTTTGATGATCGTAGCGGTGATTGCCACGATGGAATGACCTATTTTGGTCTTAAATCAGACAACAGCGGCTACGATGCAACGAACTCTAAAAATGCCCTTCTCTGTATGAATTATGAATACATCAATCAAGATTATCTTCATACACCTGCAGAAGTAGCGGCAATCGTTCCTAGTGCCCGTGTAGCGGATCAAGTTGACAAAGAGATCGCTTCACACGGTGTTGGAGTGATTAAAGTAACAGATTCGGGTTCAGGATTTGCAGTAGATAAAAGCTCTAGCTACAATCGCCGTATCACTGGAGCCACTCCAATAGCGATCAACGGTCCCGCACGCGGAAACGTATTGGTTCAAACAGCCTATTCGACCGATGGAACCATGACACGCGGAACGCTTAATAACTGTGCTGTAGGATCAACTCCATGGGGAACGTTCCTCACGTGTGAAGAGAACTGGGCAGGATATTTTAAACGCGATACTCGCATCGGCAAAGAGGCGACCGCTATGAGCCGCTATGGCATCGGAACTAGTAGCCGTTATGGATGGGAAAGTGTTTATCCGCAATTTAGTGCAAGCATCACAGGTGCCGATGCAACTGCTGATTACCGTCATGTTGCTAATACTCAAGGATGGATCGTAGAGATAGATCCGTTCAGCCCATCATCAACGCCGATTAAACGTACCACAATGGGTCGTTTTGCCCATGAAACAGCTTCTTTGGCAAAAGTAACCGTCGGTAAACCTGTCATATTTTATATGGGAGACGATGCCAAAGGGGAATACATCTATAAATACGTCTCTACTCAAAATTGGGTAGCTTCTGATGCGACAGGCGGTCTGGCTGCCGGAAACAAATATCTCGATAGCGGAACCCTCTATGCTGCTAAATTCAACGCAGATGGAACAGGGACATGGCTTAAAGTCGATATCAGTGAAACGGTTATCGCCTCTTACGCAACGTATGCATTCAGTGATGCTGCCGATGTTGCTATTAATACCCGTCTTGCTGCGGATGCACTCGGTGCGACGAAAATGGACCGTCCTGAATGGTGTAGTGTTCATCCAACAACCGGAGAAGTTTACGTCACTTTGACGAATAACTCTGATCGTGCTAAATCAGGTAAATACGGTCTCGATGCCGCAAATCCACGTTACTATACTGATACCTATGGTTCATCAACAACGAACAAAGGTAACGTAAACGGTCACATTATCCGATGGAAAGAAGCGAGTAACGATCCTGCCGCAACAACCTTTACATGGGATATCTATCTCTTCGGTGCACAAGCGGATGCCAATGGAACCAATGTCAATATCTCAGGATTAACAAATGACAACGATTTCTCCAGTCCGGATGGATTATGGTTTAGTGATGTGACTAAAGGACTCCTTTGGGTACAAACCGATGATGGTGCTTATACCGATACTACAAACTGTATGATGCTCGCCGCTGTTCCGGGAAGTGTCGGTGATGGTAGCAGCCAGATCGTTACCAGTACGGCTGTTCCTACAAACGCAGCTGCAGATCAAGCCGTTACAACTTATGTCGGAAAAGACGCGACGGCAACAACACTTAAACGCTTTCTTGTTGGACCAAAATCGTGTGAGATTACCGGTATTGCAGAGACACCGGATGGTAAAACAATCTTCGTCAATATCCAACACCCGGGTGAAGATGGAACAGCAACAACTCCTACAAGTCACTGGCCTGATGGTGGAACTGCACGTCCGCGTTCAGGTACAATCGTTATCACTAAAAATGATGGCGGAGTTGTCGGGTATTAATAATGTTCTCCCTTTTTAGGGAGAATTTCAACCCTAAAAAGTTCATAAACCCCAACTATTCATTCAAAAGCAAATTTATTGTCTTAAGTTTGAGAGCTTCACTTCAACCCTAAAAATCTTCATCTATATGCGCTTATGAAGTAGAACCTATGAACGAATATTTTACTTCAAAGTTTAGATGTATTTCAAAAATAACTGTGTTGCACTTGATTGTTGAATGAGCGTTTCAAAATTGATTTTATTTTTATTAATATTAAAAAATAAATTGTGTGAAATAGTTAGAAAAATAGTTCTACAACTAAACAGTATAGATTTTATAATAGTGTTCATTAAGTTGTCATTTTTTCATGTTAGAATACAATAGTGATTACAAAAAAGTAGGAGTTATAGAATGAAATTTGATTCTAAAAGAAAAGCGTTTACCTTAATAGAAATTATGGTTGTTATCATTATTTTAGGACTTTTGGCGGCGTTTGTTATTCCTAATATTACAGGAAAAAGCGGTGAAGCCAAACAAAAATTGGTCTGTATTCAGATGAAGAGTTTAAATGAGAGTCTGAAAATGTTCAAAGTTGACAATGGTTCTTATCCTGCAAGCGAAGAGGGATTGAATGCTCTTATCACAAATCCTAATCCTAACGAATACACCTCGTATGCTCCAAGTGCTTACATTGAGGGGAAAAACCTTCCTAAAGATCCGTGGAATAAACCGTATTTATATCTCAATCTCGATGGTTCTGTCGAACTCATCTCTCTAGGTGCTGATGGCAAAGAGGGTGGAGAAGGTGAAGATAAGGATCAAAAACTTTCCGAGTGCCGCTAAGTGAAAACGTTTCGTGGGGGGATGACTCTTTTTGAATTACTGATCGTTATGATAATTGTCGGGATTGTCTATTCGATTGGTATATTTACGTTAAAAAAAGAGAAAGTCACCGCCACGACGATGAGTATATCCACACTAAAAACTACTCTTTTATCTCTTTCTCAATCAAGCGAAATCCGTATGTTTTGCGATACCTCTTGTGCAGAGTGCCGTGTATTTTCAAATGAGGGGAAAGTCATTACCGTGTTAAATCTGCATTCGAATGAGACAATACAGCGTTATGGTTTTGATCGTTTTGGCGAACTTCAACGGTTGGGGAATACTGTTGCACGAACAGAAGACGCATTAGAGCAAGGGTGTTTTGAGATGTCACTTCGTCCTGATGGATCGGTAACGCCTGTAATATTAAAGAGCAATAATACATTTTATGCGTATACCCCTATGGGCGAAAATAAACCCTACATTGCCAAAAGTGAAGAGGCTTTACGAAATATGCTCTTTAATGAAGCTGACTATCCTCTGAGAGGAGATGACGTGTATGGCGCTTTCTAAAGGCTTTTCTCTTATCGAAACACTGGTTGCCATAACCATCGCTTCCATCGCTACGATGGCGTTGATGAAGGTAATTTCCAACTCTTCGAGCATTTCTATAAATGCGATTGGACGTTTTGATTCATCGATTATGATGGGTTTGGTTGCAGGAGAAGTGAATGAGACGTTCGATGGCAGAGTTATGAGTGCGGATGAGATTGTAGAGACTCGTTATACCATCGATCACCCTGTGATTCTTGAATCGCTGAAATCAACCTCGTATGAGATTCGCTTGTTACCTAAAGAGATTCTCAACCCTCTTATGACAACCAACGTAAATGGGGTAGATCCGACAACGGCTTCGATTGCTATCCAAAAAGTGATTTTAAAAAATCCCCAAGAGCAGAAATCTTTTTTCCGTATTACATCGGGTTCTCTATGAGACGCAATGCTTTTACCCTGATCGAATTGGTGGTTTCAATAGCTTTGTTTGGGCTTATCACGGTTTTTTTATTCGGGGCGATTGATGAGTTACGAAAGCAACAAATGTTTTTTCAACAAAAAGAAGTTGTGATTGAACGAAAAAATCAAATTGTGTCATTGTTGCGAACTGACTTAGACCGGGCACAGTCAGTCACTGTTTCGACAAGCATGAGCAAGGATTTTGACACGGTCTCGATTACCGGTTCAAACCGCTCGTTATATGGAATCGATCGTCCATACGTTGTATGGCTGGTACTAAAAGCGGATAATACGTTGATACGGCTAGAATCCTCTTCTCTCATCACCATACCTATCGCACCTGAAACACTGTATTCGATCCACAGTGACCGTATCGCAAAGCAGTGTGAATTGTTTCGCGTGTATGATTCCCCCAAACATCGACTGCTCTATCTAAAATTTGAAAATCAATCGCCCTTGATCGTTGAAACAACCAAATAATTAGAAATTTTTTAAAGACGTTTTATTTTGCTGGTAGAAAAATCAGCGACCAATTCTTCAAGCCGCATAGCAGAGTACATGGCATCGATTTCATTACGCCAAATTTCCCATTGGGCATGAAGGGCACACGGCTTTTCAGCTTCGCATTCACCGATCCCCAACAAACACGTATCAAATAAGACCGTACCATCCACAGCATGGATGATCGAGATTAGGGTTATTTCTGACGCGTCACGGGAGAGTTTTACCCCTCCTGAAGCGCCTCGATGTGAGGTTAAAATGTCTGCATGAACGAGTTTTTGGAGTGATTTTGCTAAAAAATGATAGGGAAGATCGAGCGCTTCACTGATAATTTGAATACGATAATACTCATCTCGCGGTTTGGTGGCGAGCCAAACAGCCGCTCGAATGGTATCTTGGCAGGCAGAGGAGAGCATTATTCTTTTTCCGTTTTACGAATGATGTACACAAAAACCGCAAATACGAGCAATAAAAAGGCGAGAGCAGCAACCAATGTTGACGCATAAGGTAAATCTTTGTAGTTATGAAGTGAAATTTTAAAGACCACTAAGAGCGCTTCGATGAGTAACGCGATGATGATGGAGACCGAAAAATTTAACAACGTTTTGGGATTAAAGACATCGCTTACATGCTGAGTTCTTGGAAGTACCTCTTGTTCTACGATGGTTTTTCCCAAATCATAAACCGCAAGACCGAGGGTGAGAGCGATGATGGGCTTAAAGACTGCGTCAATGGAGAGCGGAGCAACACCCACCAAATACCCTATAAACGTATAAAATCCATACAGCACGACAAAGACCCCAAAAAAGAGCAGTCCACCGCCGATAAGAGCGTAAGAGGTTCGGTTAAGGAATTTGAATACGTCATTTTTTTCGATAACGTCAAATCGTTCTAAAAGTTTTCGGAGACCAAAATCCAAGAAGAGATACCCTTCTCCCACAGCATAGACCACGGTGATGCATAAAGCACCGGTAGCCGTTGAGATATAAGGATCGCTGATGTAGTGCCCTTTTTGAATTTCAACTTCATTGATGAGATAGGAGCGATCCACCCCGATATGGTGATGTTCTTCACGATTAAGATAGATATTCGGAGAGTTTTGGACAAATCCCTCATCCGACATATAAAGAAGTTCCAAGCTTGGGAAGGTTTTGTAAAGTCGCTCGATTAAGTGAACATTGAGTGTTTTTAAACTGACATTTCCCAACGTTGAGAGAATAAATTTTTGGATAAGCGGAGCATTCGCTGCATAGCTTCGTACTAGATCTTGCATGGACTCTCCTTAGGTAAAATTGATGAGAAAATTATAGTCTAATATAGTACCTAGAAGCTGATTATAAAATCATCAATTTTACAGAAGTCTCTTATAAGCTCCGGTTGTTAAAATACGCCAATGCAAAAAATTATTATAAATCAAAAGTTTTATGGCTCACTCGAACTCGATAATACCGACGAAGCACGACGTGTTTTTTCCAAAGTAAAAAGTGCTTTCGGAACTCAAAAAAAGATGGAAATCGGTTTGATTTTCCCCAGCTATAAGCTCAAAGCCCTTGAAAGTTATCAAAAAGGGGGAGCGCGGCAGGAATTGGAAGACATCGAGCTTTACATCGAGCTGGGTAAAATCTTGCGATTTGATACACAAGATGCACAAAAGCTCAAAAATAGTATCGAACTGACCAACGATATTGCTCATAATCATTACAATATTTCCAAGCGCCTTACTCTTATAAATAAGCCACATCCAACTAAAAATGGTGGTCATTATCTGTTCTGGGACATCGAAAATTTTTCCAATATCGGCTCGATGTTCAACGATGTTATTGAAAAATACGATATTCCTGACCATCATATTTATGTGGCAGCAAATCCTGATTCCTTGTATTTGTTTAGAAAAGAGTGGGAAGCAGAACTGTATGACTATAAAAAAACGCTCAATTCGTTCAATTTTACCAAGTGCGATCACGGAAAAAATGTGGCGGATGATGTATTGTTATTAAACTTTCAAGCGCTAACTTTGCACAATACTAATATCTATTTGATGACATTCGACCGCGAGCTAAAAGAGCGATTTACGGCAGTAACTCATTTAACTAATAATCTTTATATTCTCGAAAAATAAATTATTACGGAACATTATGGCCCCACTAATCAACTTACTCACTCAAAAAACCGGTATTTCTAAAAACAACATTGAGTCGATTTTAAAACTTCTCGAAGAGGGTTCAACTATCCCTTTTATCGCTCGTTATCGCAAAGAGATGACGGGGGGTGCTAGTGATGAGCAGTTGCGTGATTTTGAAACTATTTATGCGTATTCCAAAAAACTGTTGGAGCGTAAAGAGGAAATTCGTAGACTGATACAAGAACGGGGAGTGTTAAGTGTTGAGCTGTCCACTCTCATCGATGCAGCGCAAACGCTTCAAGTGCTTGAAGATATTTATCGTCCATTTAAGGAAAAGAAAAATACGCGTGCCGCATCAGCAATAGCCGCAGGACTTCAGCCATTGGCAAATATTCTTCAAAGTTGCAGATTGGAGTTGGCAGAATTCAAAAAGAAAGCACAGGAATTTGTCAAAGGGTCGATAAAAACTGTTGATGAAGCGGTGCAGGGGGCAAAAGATATCGTAGCGGAAGCGTATAGTGATGATCCGCGTGAACGGGAGCACTGGAGAAAACAACTTCTAGACTATTCTTCTTTTGAGATAAAAGGGACAAAAACACTCAAAGAAGAGGGATTGTTTGTAAAATTGGCGGGAAAAGCTGAGCGTATTTCTTCTATCCCTTCGCATCGTTATCTGGCGTTAATGAGAGGGGTTGACGAAAAAGAGCTAAGCGTTAAAATCTCGCATGATATGGAACGCGTGGAAAGTTCCATTAAACAATTCAGGCTTCCTAGAAATGCCAATGGAAGTAAAGAAATACTGCTCGAAGCGTATTTAGACGGATTTAAACGGCTGTTATTTCCTTCGTTGGAACGGGAGATTCACAGTACGATAAAAGAACGTTCGGATATTCAAGCCATCAAGACATTCGGTAAAAATCTTACACAACTTCTCAACACGCCGCCTGTCACAAAACGAGTCATTTTGGGAGCCGATCCTGCGTACCGTACGGGGTGTAAACTAGCTGTTGTGGATGAACACGGAACCTATCTAGCCCATGCCGTGATCTATCCTACCCCTCCGGTAAACGATTATGCGGCTTCGGCAAAGGTGGTCAAAGAGCTCTCAAAAAAGTACAACATCACGGGTGTCGCCATCGGAAATGGTACGGGTTCACGCGAAACACAGGAATTTTTTGCCCGTGTCAATCAAGAAGAGGGGCTTAACCTCTCGTATACGGTGGTATCGGAAGCGGGCGCATCGGTCTATTCGGCATCCAAAATCGCACAAGAGGAATATCCGAATCTCGACGTGACGATACGGGGAGCCATCTCGATTGCTCAGCGTCTTCGTGACCCGATGGCAGCATTGGTAAAAATCGATCCGAAATCGTTGGGTATTGGGCAATATCAGCACGATGTGGATCAAAAACTTTTGGAAAAAAAGCTGGGTGAAGTGACGGAAGATTTGGTAAATCGTATCGGTGTGGATCCTAACAGTGCATCAGTTTCACTGCTGTCATACGTTGCGGGAGTTGGGACAAAACTTGCTCGTGCGATTGTCGAACATCGTGAGAATCAAGGTGCATACAAGAGTAAAAGTGACCTTTTAAAAGTCAAAGGACTGGGAGCAAGAGCGTATAAGCAGTGTGCGGGATTTTTTCGTATTCGTGAGGGGAAAAGTATTCTCGATAATACGGGCGTTCATCCTGAGAGTTACGCCGTGGCGCAAACATTGAGTACGCGATACGATTTCCATACCCTTACAAAAGAACAAATTCCGAAGCTGGCAGTGGAAATGGGTATAGGAGAATTAACCCTTCAAGACATAATATCGGAGCTCAAAAAACCGGGATTCGATCCTCGTGAGACATTACCACCCATCATGTTTCGAGAGGGACTTACCGACATTAAAGAGCTTCAAGAGGGATCAATCGTCTCAGGAGTTGTACGAAACATCGCTGATTTCGGCGCATTTGTCGATATTGGGCTCAAAAATGACGGCTTAATTCATATCTCTCAGATGTCCGAAAAACGAATTGTACACCCGCTGGAAATATTGAGTGTCAATCAGCATCTACGTCATATCCGCGTTGTGGAAGTGGATCACCAAAAAGGGAAAGTGTCACTTAGTTTAAGGGATATATAGAAATTTTGTATTTTAAGTTTTTATACCTGTGATTAATAAGAATAGATTAATACGGCATTAAAAATATTGAAGTTCGATTCGGAACGAGGTTCTATCCAAGGGATACCCGTGGTATCAACAATAATATTTGATTTTTCTATATCCCATGTTTGATAGGTATAGGCAAATTTTAATGCCCATTCCGATGTAATTGTGTGTATCCAAGGAATAGAAACAGTGTAACCATCAGTACGCCCTAAATCAAATGTTCCGAACATATTTGACTTCATTTTAGGAGAAATTGCTCTGTGGTATTCAACTGAAATCCCGATATTATCATCAGGAAAAATATTTCCACTAAGTCCAGTAGAGAGTGATCCATACGGCCAAACATATTGTTCATTATGACCACCGTTTAAAACTCTTTCCCAAAATCGGTACCCTATTCCAACACGCATAGACCAGAGTGCTTGGTCTAATACTTTATCTTCGCTATAGCCAATCGTTGCTTCAGAGATATGGTTATGTGTTGCTGTAACGAGGTCTCCATAGTTACCTCCTTGATAAGAGCCAATATAGGTTGTATCACCATAAAAATGAGAAAATCCAGCGTCTATGTATCCGCAGTCTCCATCCACACCATCATTGATATGCGTTTTGTAACCTATGGAAAAGCCAGGTAAGGTGTCTGCTGTTTCTGAATCAAATCTATCTCCATTAGCTTTGTATTCCATATAATCCATAGACATGGTATTCGCTCCGACAGTGAGCTGACTCTCTTTTGCCAAGGCTGCAAAGGCTATTGATAAAATTAAAATTACTAAATAGTGCTTTTTCATCGTTAAAACTCCCTTTTTTTGTTAGAGGGTATTTGTAAATTTCTTATTTTATGATACATAATTTATGGTTAATATTTTCATGTTTTCATTATAAGGGAATTAAAATAAAGTTATTTTGAGATATAAAAGACAAAAGTAATAACTTCAAGAATGAGCATCATAAAAAACCCGACCTTATAAAATGTAACAGGAGAGCGTTCGATGAGGGGGATTCCTTTACAAAAATAGGGTTTTACTTTTTCAGGCGATTTAAGTTCGTAAAAAAATTCTGAGTAGTGAGTGTAGCGTTCATTGGAATCGAGTGCAATGGCGTGCATAATGATGGAGTCAAGCCATACTGGAATATTTTTGTTGAGCTTGATAGGGCGTTTGGGCGTTTTAAATGTAGGTGTTTGGAACGGCTCGATCTCACCGTAGGGCATAACACCTGTTAGTGCCCAGTACAGTGTTACTCCGATGGAAAATATTTCACTGGATTCGTTGATGATTCCACCTGTAAAACGCTCAGGAGCGAGATAGCTTGGGGTCCCTGCACGGGAGTTGAGCGAGTAAATTTCGACAACAGAGCCAAAATCAACCATTTTGAAAGTGACTCCTGCCTCACCCACTTTTTTGGTAACGATGATATTTTCGGGTTTGATGTCCCCGTGGACCAGTCCTAAATGAAGGAGATGTGCTTGGGCTTTGTGCAAAAATTTCCCAAGCTCAATTGCAGCATCGATAGAAATAGGTCGATTTTTGAGATAGTCATGCAGATTCATCCCCTCAACAAGTTCCATCATGTAGTAGCGTACCGTTCGTTCCGCCGGAACCCATGCGTGACCGAAGGCTTTGTGGGTTACTTGTTTGGCGTACCATGCTTCTTTGACAAACTTATCGAGCGCTTGAGGATCATCACCGCTCATTGGAAATTTCATCACAAACAGTTCATTACTTTTAGAGACTTTCCAAATACGGCTGTGCTCCATCATGGGAGAGAGGAGGGTATATCCGTCGATGATTTGACCCTCAAAGAGAGTTTCAGGAATAGGAAGGGGAGCATTTTTGAGTGCATGAAGCGGATCGAGTGCTTCGATATGAAAAATTTGCAAACTCATATCATCACGATCTTTTGGGAGAGCGTTTTGAGAGACGTGAGTGACGATGCTTTTTGCGCCCAACCCTTTTTGTATTAGTTCTAAAAAAGAGTCATTGTCGATGAGATTATAAACCCCATCACTGCAAAGGATAAGGGTGTCGCCAACGGCTATGTGCGTAGAGAGAATCGGGACATCAATATTTTCGCAAAGCCCGCATGCTTGCGTAAGTACGTGAGACATATACTCATCGTCCATAGTGTGATCGGTACTTAGCTGTTGCAGTTTACCATCGGATGACAAAAGATAGATGCGTGAATCACCGAGATTAAGGGAGTAGAGCGTTTCACCTTCGATGACGGTAAGGCAAAGGGTAGTGAGAAGCTCGATTTTCTCGTATTGCGACATTGATTCTTTGAATAAAAGATTGTTGATGTGACGGGTGAAAACTTCCATTGTTTTGGGAATGTCCCACGCTTTTGGACGCGTTTTAAACTGGTCGATAAAAAATTTTACGCATTGGCGCGCCGCGCTTCCGCCGCGCTTCGCACTTCCGACACCATCGCATAAGACGCTGACAAACAGGGTATTATCGATGATGGTAAACGCGCAAGCATCATCCCCGACACAATCAGGTTTAGGAAGGATGACTTGCGAAGATTGGAGTTGTAACATTTATATTTTCGCTCCTGAAACTGCGCCCCACGTTGTTCTCCAACGCGTTTTAACCAGACTGATACCGCTCATAGCGATAAGAACCATCACACCGAAGATCAAAAATCCGGCTGTATACCCCTCGAATGCTCCTTGCGACCATCCGAATGTTTTGATAAGAGCTGTACCGCCCAAACCGCCTGCTGCACCGATAAGCCCTGTCATAACGCCGATGTCTTTACCAAAACGCTGCGGAACGAGCTGAAATACTGAACCGTTCGCCATTCCGAGATTTGCCATGATAAGAAACATCACGACAATCGCTGCCCAAAACGGAAGCTTGATAAAGGCACTGATAAGAGATAGAACGACAATCATACCAAAAAAGATGTAAAGGGATTTTATTCCTCCCATTTTATCCGCAACTGCACCGCCGACCGGACGAAGCATTGCTCCTGCAAAAATACAAAGTGCTCCGAAATATCCGGCGATAACTTTGACGTTCTCCTCGTTCATCACATCGATGCCAAAGGCAGACATATCTGCTTGGTAGGTGTTCATCAAATAGACTTTCATGTAGTTGGCAAATCCGATAAATCCTCCGAAAGAGACGGCATAAAAGAGGTTAAACCACCATGTGTCTTTGTCTCGCATGAGTTTCATATAATCCGCTAATTTTTTAGGATTTGGTTTATAGACACTTGATGGTGCGTCTTTTGCCATAAGCATATAGGCTACCAATACAATACTTGATAGAATCCCGCCGACCAAGAAGACCGATGCCCATCCCCAAAGTTCTGCAATCTTAGGGGCAAATAAAAAGTCAATAACAACCCCGATATTTCCTGCACCCGCAATCCCAAGAACCGTTCCCTGAAGACGCGGCGGATACCATTGACCTGCTTGCGGGAGTGCTACGGCAAATGATGCACCTGCAAATCCAAGACCCAATGCGACAAGAAGAAGCTGATTATACGTAATAGAATCCGCACTGATATAGGCCAAAAAGAGTGTGGCAATCACGATGAGCTGAGAAACAAGAGCGGTTTTCTTCGCTCCGAATTTATCGACAAATACGCCCAATACGATGCGCAGCAGAGCACCAGCAAGTACCGGAACCGCGAGCAGTGTCGCTTGCTGATCATCACTCATGGTAAATCCACGAAGTGAGAGGCTTTCCCCAATCTCGGTTGCCAGTGGTCCCAGCATCGTCCACATCATAAAACTAAAATCAAAATACAAGAAAGCTGCAAACAGCGTTGGCCAGTGCCCCTCTTTTTTTAAATCTCCGAATTTCATGTATCCTCCTAATTAGGATTTTTTTATCTCAAAAGTGTACACTAATGTGTAATGCTTTCTATTCAGTTGATTGTTTAAATTTTAATCACTTTGACTTTTAGATGAATTTTTAACGATTCATGAACATTTAAGGGATACAATAGAAAATTAAGATCAAAAGGAGAGTGCGCTATGTTGGCTGAATTCAAAAAATTTTTAATCGGTGGCAATGTCATTGATATGGCGGTAGGGTTTATTTTTGGTGCTGCGTTTGCGACAGTTGTTAAATCATTGGTGACAAATATCATTATGCCACCCGTTGGTTTGCTTATGGGGGGAGCCGATTTTTCGTCGTTATTTATCGCTTTGGACGGGAAAGAATATGTTTCTTTAAGCGCTTTGGATGCCGCTGGGGCTCCGGCAATTAAGCTTGGATTGTTTGTAAATGATGTTATTTCGTTTACGATTTTAGGATTTGTGATGTTTATGATGGTGAAAGCCTACAATAAACTCAAAGCGAAAGAGCCAGAAGCAGCTGTACCTACGACTAAAGTATGTCCTGAATGTGCGATGGAAATTCCATTGGCAGCACATGTGTGTCCCCATTGCCGAAGTGTGCAATAAGTTTTATGAACGACTCATTCTAAATACTTCAAACGCTTCGGCGGGAAGAGGTTTAGAATAAAAATATCCTTGTATTTCATCGCATCCTTCTTCTTGAAGATATTCGAGCTGCTCAATCGTTTCAACTCCCTCTGCAATTGTTTGCAAGCCTAAGCGTTTTGCCATACTGATGATCGCACTGACGATAGCTTTATCCTCTTTATCAATGTTGATGTCCCGAATAAATGATTGATCAATCTTGAGTTTGTAGATTTTGAATTTCTTGAGGTAGCTTAAGCTTGAGTACCCTGTCCCAAAATCATCTATGGACATGTGTACCCCAAGATCGTGTAAATCATTCATTACATTGATGGCTTTTTGCGGATCATGCATCGCTATGCTTTCGGTCAGTTCAAGTTCTAGGTATTGAGGGGGTAATCCGACTTCTTCAAGTATCATGGAAACCGTGTTTAACAGCGATAAATGCCGAAATTGTATCGCTGATAGATTGACTGCAATAATAATTGGTTTACTTCCTTGGTCCATCCACATTTTTGCTTGAGATATAGCGGTTTGCAGTACCCATTCCCCTACAGGTAAGATGAGACCATTTTCTTCTAAAATAGGGATAAATTCCGCAGGAAATATGCTTCCATACTCTGGATGATGCCAGCGTAAAAGTGCTTCTGCCCCAATGATTTCGCCATCCTTAGCAGAAATTTGAGGTTGATAGTGCAGCTGAAATTGATTTTTTTCCAGCGCATGACGCAAGGCATTATTCAATTGTAGATTTCGAGCTGAATGTTCTTGCATCTCACTAGTAAAGAAGCTGTAGCCGTTACGTCCTTCTTGTTTGGCGCGATACATCGCAGTATCGGCATTTTTATAGAGAGTTTCGAAATCCGTTCCGTCATTAGGGTACAAAGCAATTCCAATAGAAGCGCTGATACTAAGTTCATGATGATCGATTTGGAAAGGAGTGTTAAAGACATCTAAAAGTTTTTGAGCTACTTTTATGGCTCCATTTATCTGTATGTTGGGGAGAAGAATGATGAACTCATCGCCTCCTAGCCGTGCTAAGGTGTCTTCTTCACGCAATAACGATTGCAGACGTGCAGAAGACTGAATCAGCAGGGTATCACCGATGCTGTGTCCTAAGGTATCATTAATTTCCTTGAATCGGTCAAGGTCGAGAAACATGACCGTAATCTCTTTATTGTTGCGTTTTGCCAAACTCAATAAATGTTTAATTTGGAGGTTGAGCTGTGTACGATTTGGCAATCCTGTCAGAGAATCAAAATTTGCCAGATAGCGTATTTGTTCTTCGTTTTGTTTACGTTGGGTCGTATCTCTTGTGATGCCCAGTAACATAGTGATATTTCCGTTTGTATCACGTAAAGGCGTTGCATGCGTTTCAAGCCAGCGATGGGTCCCTTTTATTCCTTGAATTTCAAATTCTAATATAGCATTTTCTCCATTCATCACTCGTTTGTGCAACTCGATAAAAGGAGCTCGCCATTCAGGCAGGATGTAGTGCATCAAAGTATATTTTTGTGCCTCTTCTAGGGTATCAACCTCTAACATTTTTAATCCGGCAGGATTCATCTCTACAAGCTTACCGTTTGCATCTACCAATTTGACACATTCGGGTTCTGTTTCAATAATAGTAGATAGATGTTTTTGACTTTTTTGTAAAGCCTCTTCCATGTCTTTTCGGAGGGTGTCATGTTTGAAACTCTCTAGCGCAAAGCTGATATCCATTGCCATCTCTTCGAGCAATCTTTTGGCCGCTTCATCAAAGGCTTCTATGTCTTGAGCATAGAGAGTAAATATTCCCACCGTTTTTTTGTCGCGATAAAGTAGAAATTCGGTACTGTAATCGGTACTTTCTCCATAAAATGCGACCAATTCCATTTGCTGATTTTGTTCATTGTGAATGGAAATCGATGCCCTTTTCATACCACCGAAATTGACGGCATCACGACAAATGATAGGAAATAGCTCTTCTTCATTTTTACATCGGACGATGGCTTGATTGCATTGACTTAATGCGGCATAGAGCCGTTTGAGCCGTTCATTTTTAGTGATGAGATCTTTTAGCGTTGATTGTGTTTCGCCAAGCCATCCTAAAACACTGTTTTCTTGACCTGAATTTACAATTATTGGAATCGAAAAATCTCCCTGTCCTATACGTGAAATATGCGAGTGCAAATCATCGACGGAGCTGCCGAGTATCATATTGAGTGTTTTATAGAGACGAAAAAGCATAAAGAAAAAATAGATGCCGATGAATACAAAGAGTATTCGAAAATAGTAGGCAATGGTTTCGGCTGTGTAAACTGCATCATTTGTCCGTTTTTTCATCATGACATAAGATTCATCAATAGGATGCATAATAGAAGCTTTTGCCTGATGGTAAGTTGCATCATGCAAAAGTTCGAGAGCTTGTTGTTTTTTAAGAGCCATCTGCGATTGGGAGCCTTTGGATTCTATCAGCTTCATTGCGGTAAATTCGGTTTTGGTGAGTACATCGGAATTATTTTTGGCTTCGGATAGTTTGGCAAATTCGTCTTTTGTAAATCCTGCTTGACGCATTCTATCGATTAAAGGTACGGATTGATTGCTAAGAGGACGCGGACGTTTATCATCCAGTCCAACTAGATCCCAATAAATATTCTGATAGTCAATCGGGCGAGCATTTAATCCATTACGAATATCGAGAATTTCTTGATAATGTTCTTTGTAAAGTGGATTTCCGGTGGCTATGTAGGTTCGAACCATTCGTGTTAAATCATCCGAAGATTGGCGTAATTCATCTGCGAGTAAAAAAGAGTTCAGACGTATTTCATTCAAACGATCAATTTCTTTTTCAGAATAAACATAGATATTAAGTGAGATTAAAAGCAGTATTAGGACAGAAATTGTTTGCCAAATATTTCGTATAAATGGAGAGAAAGATTTTTTTAAAAGCATTAGAATTCCTAATATAGGATAAAGTATGATTAGATATTATCATACTTTAAAAGAAATATAACTGACGTTTTCCACTCTTGGAATTTAGGCTGTAGCGTTTAGAATATTGCCCCCAAGAGCAGTGATTTTTTCATCGATTTTTGCCAGTGCTTTGTTTAGTGTTTCGTAGGAAATATCAGGCAGTTTTCCACCCCATATTTTTTCGGCTTCATTAAATCCGCGAACGATTCCCTCTCGACCTGCTTTGAGTCTATCGATATCATCGCCACCGCCGCTGAGAACAAAATCGGCAAGACGATTGGACGTTTGTGCGACTCCGAAAAATCCCTCTTCACTGACCAATGCTTTCGCTTCATCAGGGTTCATATCGGCTATGGGTTTACCGGTATATCCGATGGCGGTAAAATCAATGGATTTTAAAATATCTTTAACTTTATTGATATCAAATGAGGCACTTTGTGCTTCTAAATTATTGGAGGAATAACTTTCAACGCTTTGGGTGTATTCAATAAGATAAGCTTGAGAAAGAGTTTTTCCTGAAATCTCACCGCTTTTTATTTTCTCTTTAAAGTCGGCAGACTCTTTTTCATTTTGTCCGAGGGTATTTGCCGCGTATGGATTAACTGAACTTGTTGTTGTATTGACTTGCATAATGGTTCCTTTGTAAATCGTATACCTCTATATCGTCCAAATCACTATTTTTTATTAACGCCAAAGGAATAAAAATCCCTTTAGCTACGCTTGCAGCACAAGGCACTAAAGCTTGCCTCTTGCGAGGCAGAATTACTCATGTCGCAGGGCATCGATCGGATTAAGTCGGGCTGCCTTTCGCGCCGGAAAATATCCAAAAACGATCCCGACGATTGTTGAAAATAAAAAAGCGATAACAACAATCGAGGTATTGAAAACAAAAGGAAGCTCAAAAAAGAGGTTGATTCCCACCCCCACGCTGACTCCAAGCATCATACCGATAATTCCTCCCAGCGAAGAGAGGACAACGGCTTCGACCAAAAATTGAAGCAATACTTCACGCTCCAGTGCACCTATAGCCAGACGGATACCGATTTCCCGTGTTCGTTCAGTGACGGAGACGAGCATGATGTTCATGATTCCGATCCCTCCGACAAGCAAGCTTATGGCTGCGACGGCACCCAGTAAGACGGTTAGCATTTTGGTTGTGGAAGAGAGGGTTTGGACGACTTCACGCAAGTCTCTGACATTGAAGTCATCTTCATCTCCCATGCGTATATGACGGCGTTCACGCATGAGGGATGTAACACTGTTTTTGATCGTTTCAACTGTGGAAGCATTTTTTGCGGAAAGCATGATGGTTGAAATATCCTGATTGCCGCTGATACGACGCTGGAACATTCGAATCGGAACGACGATCAGATCGTCCTGATCCGTTCCGAACATCGATGCACCTTTAGGATGAAGCAGTCCGACGACCTGACACGAAAAATTTCCCAAACGAATCGATGCATCAATTGGATTTTGCTCACCGAAAAGTTCTTTGCGGATGGTTTCTCCGATGATGCAGACGGCTTTTCCCCCTTGCAGTTCGGCAGGAGTGAAGTTGCGTCCGGATTCAAAAATCCAATCTTTGACGGTGAAATAATCGTTATTGCTTCCATCGATCGATGTGGAGTAGTTTTGATTGCCATAGACTACTTGCATCCCTTTGGATGAGACGGGAGCTACCCCTTTTAGACTTCCGATCTCGCGTGAAATGGCAGTAATGTCATCTTGGGTAAAACGTTTGGCAGTGGCATCACCACCACCTGGACCGTGACGCTCTTGTCCGGGGCGGATGATGAGCATATTACTGCCGAGTTTGGAGATACTGTTAGTAACGTATGCGGTCGTAGCGTCACCTAGCATTACCATGGCAATGACGGAGGCTACTCCGATGACAATCCCCAACGTCGTCAGAACAGAACGCATCACACTGCGGCGGATTTCGCGAAGAGCCAAAATAAAGGCATTCCAAATCATGGGGTGTCCTTAGGTTCAGCAGTATCGATGACACCATCACGAAAATGGATAGTCCTTGTAGCATAGGCCGCCATATCGCTTTCGTGAGTGACCATAATGACGGTGATGCCATGATCTTGGTTAAACGAACGAAGAAGTTCCATCACTTCAATACTCTTAGCGGTATCGAGATTGCCGGTTGGCTCATCGGCGAGTAATACCAAAGGATTGGTGACAATAGCCCGCGCAATCGCCACACGCTGCTGCTGTCCGCCTGAGAGTTCGCCAGGAGTATGATGGGCAACATTTTCAAGTCCGACGCTGTGCAGTGCTTCCATCGCCATAGTTCTGCGTTCATGTGCCAAAACACCCCGATACAGCAGGGGAAGCTCGACGTTTTCGACGGCGGATGTTTTGCCCAAAAGATTAAACCCTTGGAAAATAAAACCGATGAAATTACGCCGCAACAATGCTCGCTGATCACGGCTGAGCATTCCGACATCGACCCCCTCAAAGAGATATTGCCCTTCTGTTGGGGTATCAAGACAGCCGATAATGTTCATAGCAGTTGATTTCCCCGATCCGCTGGGACCCATGATCGCGACGAACTCCCCTTGGTGTATGGTTAAATCAACGCCGCGAAGAGCGTAAGCGGTGGCATCACCTGAACCGTAATATTTTTTGGTTCCTTTGAGTTCGATAACAGGCAAATTGGTCATAGTTCTTCTTCAATGCCGATGATGATGCGATCACCGATTTTTAAGGATGAACCCTGCACTATACTGCTAATACCGTCTGATTGTCCGATAGCAACTTTTATTTTGGTTGGAGTTTCATTTTTTAATACCCAAACATACTTTCCTTTGTCCTCTTGATCTGTGGCATGCTTTTTCTTATCGTCATTGTCCGAAAGAGGAGGGGTAAAGCGTAATGCCGCATTAGGGATAACGGGGACACTTTTAAACGTGCCGGTAATAATAGAGGCATTGGCAGTCATCCCCGGACGCAAAAGGAGATTAGTGTTGTGAACTTCTACCACCGCTTCATAGGTGACGACTCCGTTTACGATAGCCGAATTCATCCGCAGTTGTGTGATTTTTCCTTCGAATTGTCGGTTTGGGTACGCATCGACGCTAAATTGTACTTTTTGCCCCTCCTTGACTTCTCCGACATCGGCTTCATCGACGCTGACGATTACGCGCATTTTTGTTAAATCTTCTGCCATTTTAAAGAGTACAGGAGTCTGCATGGATGCCACGACAGTTTGCCCCGGCTCGATTTTTCGCTCCAATACGATTCCATTTACGGGAGAAACCACAACGGCTTTACGAAGATCGTCTCTATCGGCATTGAGTTGTGCGGTAGATTGATCGCTTTGAGCAACAGCGGATGCCAGCTGGGCTTTGGCTTTTTCAACGGCAGTTGAGGTGTTGTCCATTTCCTGTTTGGAAGGGTAGTTTCCACCCGTTGCTGTGTACATTGAGCGAACTCTTCCCCATTCATTTTGAGCATTTTTTAATGTTGCTTTGGCTTGAGAAATACTAGCTTGACTGCCGGCAAGTGAGGCTTGGGAACTAATCACTTTAGAATTTAGTTTGGTCGTATCAAGCCTCGCCATGACTTGCCCCACCTTTACCTGATCGTTATAATCGACGAGCACTTCGCTGATGGTTCCGGAGACTTCTATACCCACATCGACAGTATTTGTTGGCTCTATGTTCCCCGTTGCTGAGACCGTGGTGGTAAGCGTTTTGACCACAAGCTGGGAAGTTGTATACGTTACTTTTTTATCATCCGCATGTTTCATCCATCCCCAAACACCTGCACCCGCTATTAATAAAAAAAGTCCTAAAAACCAAAGATATTTTTTTATAGGTCGTTTGGCGGATGTCCCCAGCCCGAGTGTTTTTTCGATAGTCTGAGATGAAGAAGTCATAATAGTTCCTTAGAAGTTTTGAGGGAAAAATGGAGTTTGGCAAGCTCTGTTTGGATATTGATTTCATTGATTTTAATCTCTAATTCCTCAATTTTTTTGGAATTTTTGAGTGTTTGAAGATCGTAACCGGTTTTCGTTCCTGAATCGACTCCCGCTTGGGTAGCTTGGATGAGATCATCGTAGAGGGCGAGATTATGCGTCGTGATGGCAATGTATTCACGATAACTCTCGATTTTTTCGATGGTCTGGGTATAGGTAGATTCGAGTTCACGACGTTTATCGGCACTGGTGGCTACTTCTTGGAGATACGATGCTTTTGCCTCTTGGATAGTGGATGATGCATTATAAACTAGAGGGAGGTTGAGCGATACCCCCGCTCCGTAATAGTTGCCACTGTAACTGCCGGAGAGTTCTTTTGGGTCATAGCTTTGATAGCCGATATTTCCATTGACCGCTAGAGAGGGGAGATAGTTAGTGCGGGTGACATCGTAAAGTTTTTGAAGTGTATCACTTTGAGCACGAGCGTATTGCACCTCAAATTGATTTTGCAAAAAATCTTCTTTTTGGATCAGCTCAAAACTGGGAATTGAAAAAGTGTTTGGATCTATATCACTGATTTTAGTGACCTCAAAGCGCTGTTGGGCAATAGCGTATTTAGCGGATGCATAGGTTTTGAGTTCGCTGCTTTTGAGCATTAGTACATTATTGAGTTCGGTTATGTCTGCTTTTCCTGCATCGTATAAATGACGTTTGATGAATAGGGCGATTTCATGATTATCTAGTCGAAGCCGGCTTTGCTCAAGCTGCAGGAGACTTTTTTGTACACTTAATAGCGCGGTAAAAAGTTGTTGATTCAGTGACGCGATTTGCATTTGCAAGGTTATGGAATTGGTTTGCATTTTGGCATCGGCGTACTGGATTTGATAGGTGATTCCACCGGAGCGAAAAATGTCTTGTGAAACGGAGGCGGAAGCACGCTTCATATCACTGTGAGTATCTCCTAACGCACTTTTATCATATTCGTAGGTGGCGTTAAGATTGATGGGGGCTATCCAGTTGGTTCGCAGTTTCTCGTGTTCTGAGTCATATATCTCTTGCTGTTTTTGCAAGATCGTCTGTTTTTCGTTGGAAAGCAGCGTCATATTATCTGCTGCACTCACAGCCATAGAACAAAAAGCCAAGATAGGGAAAAGTAAAGGATGATATTTCATCCTTCTATTGTAATATAAATTGGGTAATCAAAAAGTAACAAAAGGTTAATAAGTGTGAATAGAGAGGTCTCTTTGGGGTCTTATTCTAAAGCGTTTTGTTGAAATACACCCGATCTGATACTCGACCATCGATAAAAATGGCTCTAAAAAAGGTTCAAACTGTGCATCATCTATGGTTTCTAATCCGTGAGCGTTGAGCAACTCTAAAATAGTAAGGGTTGATTCGATGGTTGAAAGACAAAAATCTTTGGGCTGTTCTTTGATTTGAAATTGAGAGCACTTGGTATGGGTGAAACTCAGTTTCGGCAACCGTTGTAGATTGGTGCTCAAACGAAGCATTTTCATCGAACAAGGCCACGTCGAATCGAGGATAAAAATCACTAACTGCTTGTTTTGAAGATCGATTTTTTGGGCATTGAGATGGAGAGAGTCATTCCCGGGATAGAGGAGATAGCAACAATTATTGGTATCGTCTATGAGGGCATTAACTGCGTTATGATTTGTAAAATCAACATCGATATAAATTTCTGAATTGGGAAGAGAGAGATGGGTCATTCTACCCGTCCCGTTTTTGGTCTTTTTAAACTCTTTGGGGTGCATTAAGATGATAAATTTTGTTGCAGTTTGAATCGGTTTGACGCAGGTGCATAAGCACTGTTTTTGAGGTCGATAACAGTGATAACATGTCTCTCTGTTTACAGTTTCGCTATCCATACCAAATCTTTCAATTTTTTTTGACAGTATACTAGATAAATAATCTCAAATCTTAGGCTGTTATCGTTTTAGATAGCTAGTAAAGGAAAAAAATTATCGTTTAAGTGAAATCTCTTTATGATTGGCAAAATTATTACAAGGAACTTTAATGAAACTTTTCATCGCATTGGCAGTGAGTGCTGTATCTCTTTTGGCAATCGAGCCGTTAGTAAGCCCGCAATGGCTCAATGAACATAAAAATGATCCAAAACTTCGTATTATCGAAGTCTCCGATGGAAATGCGTATGCGTTAGAACACATTACGAATGCAGGGCACACGGCTATTGGAAAATGGCGATATGACAACGGTACTTTTCTTTCGATCCGTCCCGTAGCAGAGATTGAAAAAGAGATCAGCGCATTAGGAATCGATGAAAACAGCGACGTCGTATTGTACGCACCGATCAATGAGCCCAAAGATCTTCTCAAAGCGAGTTATATTTATTGGGCGTTAAACTATCACGGTGTTAAAAATGTTGCACTCTTGGACGGAGGGATGAAGGGATGGAAAAACGGATCATTCGAATTGACACAAGCACAATCCGATATCAAGCCAACTGCATTTAAAGCGAAAATACAAAAAGAAAAAATCGCTGATCTTACCTACGTTAAAAATCATTTAGGAAAACTCCCGATGATCGATGCCCGCCCCAGCGATATGTACCTAGGAGTGACTCCAACAGCGACGGTAAAGCGTAATGGTCATATCAAAGGTGGTATGAGTTACTCATGGAACTATTCGGTCGATAAAGAGTACATTCTTAAACCAAAAGCACTTTTAGAGAGCGTTTTCAAAGAAGGGTACGGATTGGATAAAAACAAAGAAGTACTCGTCTATTGTACAGGTGGGCTAGAAACCTCGTATAACTATTTCGTCCTCAGCGGTGTACTGGGATACAAAAATGTCCGTTTATACGATGCATCGATGAAAGAGTGGGGCAACCGTGAAGATACAGCGATGACACAATACCGCTACGAGAATTTTAAACAATAAATTTCATCTCATCATTCCCCTTTCGGGGAAATCCAATTCTTCTCAAAAAAATACTAAGATTTTTATATGTAATGTTAAATCACTATAATTGCAAAACAAAATAAAAAATTATCATTTTAGATAGTGTTTATAACAAAAGGAACTCTCATGAATCGTATCCCACTTCTTCTTACTTTCACTCTTTCGCTTGTCTGCGCACAGGAGATTGTTCAGATGGAAAAAATTGAGGTGCAGGAAAATGTTTCAGTTATCGAAGAGCGAAAAGAGAGTTCAATAGCCAAGCGTATTATTACAGGTTCTGAGCTCACGCAATACGGTGACATGAATGCTCTTGAGGTATTGAAGCGAACGCCGGGAGTAACACTTTCAGATGGAAAAGGGAAAAAAGGGGCTCCGGGAAAAGGGTATACCGTTGTCATGATCGACGGCGAGCAAACTTCCGGTTCCAAACGGGGAAATCCGTTGGAGCAAATCTCTCCCGATATGATTGAGCGGATCGAAGTGATGACGAACGGTTCAGCGGAATATACGGCAGAATCGATGGGCGGTATTGTCAACATTGTCCTCAAAAAGCCAAAATCTCAAGGACTAAGCCGAGTCAAAATAACGGCAGGAGCATACAGCGATCAGCCTATGGGGTCATTATTCGCACAGCAAGAGGGAAAATCGGGACATCTTTCGTATTTGATCAATACAACCATCTCCGATAATTCTCAAGCGGATGAAGTTCTAACGCACACAAACACTCCAACTTCATCCAGCGATGAAACGAGTGACTACGATGCCCGTTATCGCTCGCTTTCATTGAATACAAAACTGATTTATTCTACGTCACCTAAAAACAAGTACACTTTTGACGGTGCTGTTAATGTCAATGATTACGACAAAACAACGTTGGATACACGTACTATCGACGGCGCACTAACTCCCGATCGAATTATTCATGGAAATGACAGCGGCGATGGAGCAATGGTATGGGCAAAATTATCGGGTAATCATAATATTTCCACTACAGAATTGGTCGAATGGAAGCTAAAATATCATCAAAATAATCAAACAAGCAACACTCGTACGCAATCCACGACATTACTTGAACAAAATGACGATAATAACTATCGTGTATTTGGAACTGAGGGGAGCTATTCGGTTGCGTTGGAGAATCATTTTATTAAAACAGGATTTGAGCTCAAGCACTCATCCCAGCACGATGAGGTGACATCCAGTACAAACGGTATGGATACAACTTCAATGAGTGAAAATAAAGGTTCCGTGTATCTCCAAGATGAGGTGACTTTCGGTGAAAATATGGTGATGACCCCGGGATTACGCTACGAAACACTGCATCGCGATTACGATACAACTACAAGCATTGGGTATGTAGCGCCCTCACTCCATCTTTTGTACAAACTTACCCCCAATGATAACGTGCGAGCCAGTATCGCCAAAACCGTTAAACTGCCACGTTTAAATGAACTCTCATCAAACGTTGACAGTTCGTTGTATCAAAATGACCTTACCCATCCCGATGTTATTGGAAATCCAGATTTAAAAGAAGAAGAAGCTTTAAGTTATGAGCTTCGAGGTGAGCACTTTTTTGAAGATAAAGGGGTCGTGAGTATCGGCGGATTTTATCGCAGTCTCACGGATAAGATCGAAAAAATGACGACCTACAATCCAACTGCATTACGTTATGAAGAGCGCCCATACAACAGTGGAAACGGTGGACTTTGGGGTATTGAACTGGAACTCAAAAAATCTCTTAACCGATACGTAGAAGGATTGGGAATGTTTGCAAACGCAACTTTTCAAAACTCTTCCCTTACCAACAGCGCGAACAATACGACCTATTCGATAAAAGGGACTAACGATTACATTTATAATGTTGGTTTGGATCACACGATTCCCTCTTATCGTCTGACCTATGGAGGAGCATATCGTTATGTGAGCGGATACGATGACAGCAGAGACATTAATGGTTTTGCAGAATCCCAAAAAGGATACGGTACACTCGACTTTTACGCGATCAAACGATTAAATGATACCTTTAAATTGTCTCTGAATCTGAAAAATATCACTCACACAACGATTGAAACTGTTTCCAATGACTACAACGCGGGAACAACTCAAATCGATAAAGAAAGATCCACTCCGATAATTCTCCTTTCCTTGGAAGGGAAGTGGTAGAACGACGTAAAAACAATCAAATAAATAAACTTAATCCGTCAAATTAAGGAAAAATTGTTAACCGTTTATAGGATAAGATGGTTAATATATTAAAAATTTGAGGAGCTACCCATGAAAGACAATGAACCAACACTCAGTTCAATCGAGGACTACGACACCTTAAAAGGATCAAAAAAACGTATTGTTTGGATTGTTATCCTAAGCGGTTTGTTGATTGGTGCCATATTTGTCGGAGTGAGAATATATTACGGTGAATCAAGCGACACCATACCCGTTCAAGATACTATTGGCAAAGTGCCAGTCAAATAATGATAAAATTCGCCACTTTTAGCATAAGGTTTTAAATGATCTCTACCATTATCGTACTCTATAGCGTCTACATTCTCATCCGTCTTTACGTCAGTGTGATGCAGATAGGTTATATCAATCAGATGAAACGCAAAGGTGCGGTTCTTATGGGAGAACAGGCGTATTTGGATGCCGGTAATTATGCCGTTGCCAAAGAAAAGCTCTCTATGATTGAAGCATTTGTAGAGTACGGACTCTTTTTGGTTTGGATGATGGGGATGATTTATTGGCTGGATACGCAGTTAATGGCAGAAAGTGCCGTTGTGCAGTCGATTGCAGCGGTTTTAGGAATGCTGTTGATTAATTCATTGGTTATGCTTCCTTTGGGATGGATCGCTAAATTCAAGATCGATGCACAATTCGGATTTAACCGCTCTTCTACGGCGCAATTTGTCAAAGACACACTCATTGGTACGGTACTAACCATCGTTATCGGAAGCATTATTGCGTGGATTATTTCAATGATTATAACCTCCAGCGCGTTATGGTGGTTATGGAGTTTTTCATTTATTTTTGCGGTGGTAATCGCATTAAATATGTTTTTTCCGACGATTCGAGCTCTTTTCTTTGACAAAGTGACTCCGTTGGAAAACAGCGAACTTCGAGAAAAAATTGAAGAGTTGATGAAAAAAACAGGTTTCGTAAGCAGCGGCGTGTTTGTGAGTGATGCCAGTAAGCGTGATGCACGTCTTAATGCCTATTTCGGCGGTTTAGGTAAAACAAAACGGGTCGTCTTGTTTGATACCCTGATTGAAAAGCTTTCACCCTCTGAGCTGGTTGCCGTTTTAGGGCATGAGTTGGGACATTTTGCACACGGCGATTTATACAAAAATATTGCGATGGTGGGAGCAATGCTGTTTGGTATGTTTGCCTTGTTTGGCAATCTCCCTGATAGTCTCTATCTTGAGCTTGGCGTTGCAAAATCTCCGCACGTTATTATGATGGTATTTATCCTTATTCTTCCTATGGTGAGCTTTGTGATTATGCCGTTGATGGGGATGATGAGCCGTCATAACGAGTACGAAGCAGACCGTACTGGAGCAGAACTAGGCGGAGCAGAACATCTGGTCAATGCGCTTAAAAAACTGGTGACGGAGAATAAAAGCTTTCCGTTATCGCATCCAGTTTACCGCTTTTTTCACACAACACATCCTCCGGTTATCGACCGTCTTCGCGCGTTGGGTGCGGATATTCGAGTGGAGTCTTCGGAAGGTTTTCCTGATCCATGTCCAGTACTCTAAAAGAGCTTCATGCAGATGTTACAATCGCATTAGAAGGAGTTATTGAGTTTCCAAGACGTGAAGCAGAGCTTTTGCTTATGGCGTACTTGGAGTGCAATCAGCTCTATTTTATCACTCATCAAGATGAGATAATCGATGTAGGCAATCCAAGATTGGCAGAGTGGATAGAAAAGCGCTCACGTAACGTTCCTCTTGAATATTTAACGAATCGTGTCAGTTTTTATAGCCGTGAATTTTACATTGATGAGGGAGCACTTATTCCCAGACCTGAAACCGAACATCTGATCGATGAAGTTCTCTCTTTAGTGAATAAAGATGAAAAAATCACGATTGTGGAAGTGGGAGTAGGCAGCGGTATTATTTCAATACTTCTAGCCCTTCATTTTCCCAATGCCCATTGTATTGCCGTTGATATCTCACCTCTTGCTCTAAGTGTTGCGCGTCGTAACATTCAAGCCTTTGGATTGGAAGATCGGATTGAACTGCGTGAGGGTGATTTGCTTGCGTGTGTGAGTGAAAAAATTGATCTGCTTGTTTCCAATCCCCCTTATATCGCCGATGATGCCTTTTTGGAATCCAATCTGTCGTATGAACCGCAAAACGCTCTTTTTGGCGGCAGTGTGGGCGATGAAATCATACAGAGGCTTTTAGATGAAGTGTATGCGCGATCCATTCCTCTATTCGTTTGCGAGATGGGCTACGACCAGCGCCTAAAAGTGCAGGAATATCTCAAATCTTTTGCGGTACAATCGTTGGAGTTTTATAAAGATTTAGCCTCGTTTGATCGAGGATTTATTTTAAAAATTTAAGAATTTAAAGAGCGCAAAAATGCGCGAGGGCACTCTGCCGAAGACATTGTCCCCCTTGAGGGTAGAACCTAGTGTTAACGTAGCTTAGGGGATTTTATTCCCTGAGCGTATAAAAGGAACAAAATGAGTAATAAAAAAACTTTTATCGATATTTTTTATCTTTTCACCCTTGCAATAACTGCGGGAGCCGTCTTTACTTTAGGTGCACTCGTTGCCGCTGTTGTCTTTCACTCTGAGCTTTATTTGAGTATACCGATCCTCTCCCGTTATGAAGAGGGAAAGATTATGGGAGAAATCTTCCGCCGTTTTAGTTATTGGGCGTATTTTATGACAGCTGTTATCGCTATTTACGAGGTTTCTCGATACAAAGTAATGCAGATTGATAAAATTTCAATTTTAAGTGCATTGGGTGTAATCAGTACTCTTTTGCTTTTTGCTGCCGTGTACGTTCCTAAAATCTTAGAGTATCAATCACGCGGTGAAAGTGCTATAGATGCATCGTTTGAGTCGCTGCATCAAGCGAGTGAAATTGATTTTAAAATCTTGCTTTTAATGTTGATTGTACTTTTTGCCCGTCGCACTTATTTGATGGTGGCTAAACGATGATACGTTTTGAAAATGTCACGAAAAGCTTCGGAAAACGGGAAATTCTTCGAGGTGTCAATCTTGAAATCGAAGCAGGTAAAACAACGGTTATTTTTGGCGTTTCCGGTGGCGGAAAATCGACGATTATCAAACACATGGTTGGATTGCTAAAACCCGATAGCGGAACGATAAGCTATAAAGGCATAAATATTGATAAGGCAGATGAGACAGCATTGCGCGAAATTCGTAAAAAAATCGGGTTTCTTTTTCAAAGCGGAGCGTTATTTGACAGTATGAACATCGGGGATAATGTTGCATTCCCGATGGTGGAACATCAAAAGTTAACGCCAAAAGAACTCAACTATAAAATTGATGAAAAACTCACTATGGTAGGACTTGACCCTTTAATCGTTAAATCTCTTTACCCGGAAGAACTCAGTGGCGGGATGCGCAAACGTGTTGGTTTGGCACGTACTTTAGCATTGGAACCTGAAGTGATCTTGTACGATGAACCAACCTCAGGACTTGATCCCGTCACCAGTGATTTTATCACTCAGATGATTTGCAGACTACGTGATGAGATGGGTATGACTTCGGTACTCATTAGCCACGACATTGCAGAGAGTTTCAAAGCAGGGGATAACTATGCGATGCTTTTTGAAGGAGTTATCGTAGATTCTGGAAACAAAGAGTATTTTAAAAATTCACAAAATGCAGTTGTTCAGCAGTTTATAAATGCCCGTTCAGAGGGACCAATCGCGTTTCATTGATTTGATACGTATTGGGAATAAAATCCCCAATACTACGCTAACGCTGTGTCCTACCCTCAAGGGGCACAATGTCATCAGCAGAGAGCTCAAAATCGCTTACGATTTTTTACTTATCTCCCCCCAAACTTCTTTGTCCACCACTCTTGAGGAGTGAGGGTTTTATTCTGTAAAAACTCTTCGTCAAAATTGTATTCATAGGTTGAGCAATATTCGAGTACGGTAGCATAAGCTTCATTGATTTGAGTGCTCATGGCGTGAGCAGTATCGGGGTCATTAGGATGTTTATCGGGATGCCATTGTTTCATCATTGTTTTGTAGCGGGTTTTAATCTCGGAGAGGGTAGCTTTGTCACTCAGGCCAAGGAGCGTTTTGGCCTTTATGAGTGTGTCAAAAGAGAGCATAATTAGTAGTATTTAATCTTTTTGTTGACGCATAAACGTCGGAACATCCAAGAAATCTTCACTGTAATCGCCATTGGATACCATAGCGGCACGAACAACGACGCGTGGTTTAACCACAATGTCTTTATTTTCAAACTCGCTGTTATTTATACCTTGAGAAGCTCTTTTTTCAAAGCCGGTAGCGACAAGAGTGATACGAATAAAATCAATAGGAAGATCTTTGTTTGTAGTTGTTCCAAAAATAACTTCGGCACTGTCATCAACGCTTTTTTGTACGATTTCCATTGCCGAGCTGATTTCCATAAATGGATATTCAGGATGCATATTGAAGTGAACCAAAACACCCAATGCGCCGTTGATTGACATGTTATCAAGCAATGGAGATTCGATAGCGTTTTTAATCGCTTCGTTCGCTGCATTGTCACCTTTGTATTCGCCCACACCCATGAGAGCCAATCCGCGATGACTCATAACGGTTTGTAAGTCTGCGAAGTCAAGGTTGATATCGTCTTCACCGCTTGCCAAGATCACACCTGAAGTACCGCTAACAGCACGAGCAAGTACACTGTCAACGATTTTGAAGCTCTCTTTGATCCCCATTTTTGGATCAATGATTGAAAGAAGTTTATCATTAGGGATAACAACAATCGAATCGGATTCATTCTTGAGTTCTTCAAGACCCTCTTCAGCAAGCTTAAGACGTTTACGCCCTTCAAACGAAAAAGGTTTAGTGACAACAGCGATGGTCAATGCCCCACACTCTTTAGCAATTTTAGCAATGATAGGAGCAGCACCCGTACCTGTTCCGCCGCCTAAGCCAGCAGCAACAAAAACAATATCTGCACCATCAAGGGCACGACGAAGGTCTTCGTAACTCTCAATTGCAGACTCTTTGCCTACTTCAGGTTTCATCCCTGCACCCAAACCTTTGGTCAGTTTAGCACCAAGTTGAATTTTAATAGCAGCTGAGCCTTGCTCCAATACTTGCGCATCGGTGTTGGCAATAATGAGTTCAATACCAGGAATTTGCTCTTTGAGCATAAATCCGATCATGTTACCGCCGCCGCCTCCAACGCCGACTGCTACAATACGTGCCCCTGTTAATGATGATGATTCGTTAATTGAAAATGGTTCCATGCTTGCTCCTTAGGTGTGATTAAAATAGTTGTGTTGCCCAATTCCAAAACTTGGCGAATGGATTTGGTTCTTCGGTTTGACGACTGGCGTTATTTGTGATATTACCCATTTTGGATGGTTCTACTTTTGGTTTTGCTTCCACTTTTGGTGTACTTTTAGGTGGAGTTGCCGAAACGTTTCGAGGCTGTGTTTGGGATGAATAGGTAGGGACAGAATATTCAATCTCAACTTCTTCTTCAACGCCAGGAGTATCATAATGAATTTCTTCACCCGAGTGGCGCATCCGTTTGTTTACATCAATCTCATAGCGTGTATATCCGTCAGCTGAATATTTGATAAGACCTACTGCTCCTGAATAAGAAGGATCACGAAGGGTATCAAACAAACCGCCCATATCGGAAGGTTTCGCAAGCCGTACGGGCATATTGTCTAAAATAGCAACCGCAAGTTCGCGAAGTCCTTCTATTTTGGTGAATCCGCCGGTGAGGACGACACCCGCTCCCAAATGTTCTTTTAATCCGCTTTTTTCTAAGGATTGAGCAATAATCATCAATGTTTCTTCTACGCGAGCATAGATAACGTTGTGTACCACTTCCAGTGATACTTCATGCGTTGCATTTTCATCACCGATCACAGGAAGTTCAATCAAATCATTACTGGGCGCATAAAGTGAGCCATAATTCATTTTTACATTGTCAGCGGTTTGCAACGGTGTGTGCAATGCCATCGAAAGATCATTGGTAATATGGTTAGAGCCGACCCCTAAAAAGTCGTTATAGCGGATAGCATGTCCGGAATGGATAACGATATTGCTGGTGTTTCCACCCATGTCAACCACTGCAGCGCCTAACTCTTTTTCATCTAGATTCAGAACAGCGATAGCGGAAGCATAACCGCTTAGAACAACACTCTCAACATCAACACCGGCAGCTTTAACTGCTTTTCGCAAGTTGTTGAGATTACTTTTTACGGTTGTAATAATATGTGTTTCAACTTCCAAACGTGATGCATTCATTCCCAGAGGATCTTCGATAAAATCTTGATCGTCTACTTTGAAGTTATACGGGAGTGCATGAAGCACTTCAAATTCATTGGGGATATTGGCATTATATAGAGACGTGTGCATAACACGACTAATCTCTTTTAGTGTAATCTCTTTATCAGGAATATTGACAATACCGCTAGAATTAAGACTTTTCGTATAAGCACCTGAGATAGAGACGATTGCACTCTTTAAATCAGTACCTGCTACACGCTTGGCATCATTGAGAGCATTTTTAATCGACTTGGAAGCCAACTCTATATTGGTAATACTCCCTTTTCTAAGACCCTGCGCTTTTGCTATACCTGCTCCGATAATCTGAGCACTGTTGTCATCACCAATCTCTGCGATAATGGCACAGATTTTTGTCGATCCGATATCGATGGCTAAAACCGTTCGTTTCAAAATCAAATCCCCTCTGCATAGATTTCTATTGGATACTTACTCTCAAGCATTTTTAACAGCTTTTGATTGAGTAAATTTCCTTTTAGCTTTATAACGGTGTTATCATCAGCTATTACCGTCTCTTGTAGCAACTTTTGTTCCAAAACGTTATAAAGAATAACATTTCCGCTTTCCAAAGTTAAAAACCCTTGTTTTTGTTTAGAAGCAAACAGCTTGTTAACAAATTCGCTAGATTCTCTTGCTGATAATCCCGCCAATTGTGTACTTTCTTTACGGGTAATGAAGTCACTCACTGTCCCATGAAATGTTTTAAAACTATTTTGTGCTAACTCTTGAAGTTTGGCTTTTCTCATCTCATGAGTGTAACCGATGTTAGCTTCAGCTTTTGCTTCTTCATACGTTTTTGACATGGACGGATTAAGTTTTTCAAGCTTAATAATAATGTATTCGTTATTCATTTTTCGGGGTTTCAAAAATTGTTTTTGAGCATTAAGCGTTGCAAGGTCTTTTAAGAGTTCAGCCGGAAAGATTTTTGAATCGGAAGAGACATTGATTTTTTCAATTGCAACCGAGGAAGGAAGTGAGCCTTTTTTAAAGTCGATATAACGTCGAAGAGCTTCTTTTTGGGTTGCTGTATCATTGAGAGCTGCGATGACTTGAGGACGTGCTTGAGAAAGTTCAAGTATTTTGCCGTCATTGGAGGTGAAGGTGTGCATGTTTGACTGGTAGTAAGCAGTGATCTCTGTTTCACTTGGAACAGTATTTAAAGGAGCTTGATGGACGATTGAGATATCGTAACTTGCTGCTTTTTTATAATTATTTTTATTTTTTCCCCAATACGCTTTTAATGCCGCTTCATCAGCCTGAATGGTAATCATATCGGGAGTAAGAACTTTGTAGTCGATTTTATCCGCAACACCCATGGCGTATGCAATGGATTTTTCTTCTAACGGACTAACTTTTGGAGAGAAAAGATAAAGCGTTTTTTGGATGAGCAGTTCACGACGCATCGTAGACTCATACTCTTTAATCGTAAGATGATTTTGTTTAAGGGTATCAGTATACTGTTGTTTGTCAAATTGACCATTTTTAGTAAATGCCTGTTGTGTTTTGATCAAATCAAAAAGCTCTGCATCGCTGATTTGCAATTGATAACTTTCTGCCAGATTTAAAATAAGCGATTGATCAACAAGATTTTTAAGAGCTTGACGTTGCAAACCAAACTCTTTTGCTTGTTTCTCATCCAGCTTGCCTTGAAACATTTGATTGTATTGGTTAAACAAATTGGTATAACTTTTTTGAAGTTCTTCTTGAGTGATGGTGATCTTTCCGACTTTAGCGACTGCTCCGGCTTTATCGCCGTAATCGTATTGTCCCCAGCCTACAAATCCTGCTCCAATAAAAGCGATGGTAGAGATCCAAATCGTTATGACAAGGTATTTTCGGTGGCGTTGCATCCAAGTAATCATTATGTTGTGGACCTTTAATATGGTTTTATGGTGTAAAATTAGGATATTTTAGTGCGTTTACCATTAAACTTCTATGAAAATAGAGGTGGAATAACAGATGTTATAACATTTATAGGTAAAAATTGATTAATTATAGGGATTGATATGACTAATGCTACGATTTCACAACGGGATCAGAATGTTTTATGGCATCCGTGTACCCAGATGAAAGATCACGAAACGTTTCCGATTATTCCCATTGCACGCGGACGAGGTGTTTATCTTGAAGATTTTGAGGGAAAGCAATACATCGATGCGATCAGCAGTTGGTGGGTAAATCTTTTTGGTCATGCAAACCGCGAAATTAACGATAAAATCAAAGAACAATTGGACACATTGGAACATGTGATACTTGCAGGATTTACCCATGAAGGGATCGTTCGTCTCTCAGAGCGTCTGATTGCGCTTGCTCCGGATGGATTAAGCCGCTGTTTTTACGCCGATAACGGTTCGAGCGCCATTGAAGTTGCGCTAAAAATGTCGTACCATGCACACAAAAATAAGGGTGCTAACAAAGCGTTATTCGTCTCTCTTTCCAACAGTTATCACGGAGAAACATTGGGAGCCCTTTCGATCGGCGATGTAGCTCTTTATAAAGAGACGTATGCCCCGTTGTTAATCCATTCCATTCAAACTCCTGTTCCTATCAATCAGTCGATTGAAGCAGCGCAAGCGGCACTTGATGCGTATGAAGTGTTATTAAAAGAAAAAAGTGCCGAAATCGCCGCACTCATTGTTGAGCCGCTTGTTCAAGGGGCGGGTGGAATGGTGATGTACCATCCCTATTTTCTAACCGGAGCCAAAAAATTGTGTGAAAACTATGGCGTCCATTTTATTGCGGATGAAATCATGGTAGGGTTTGGGAGAACGGGGAGTATGTTTGCGTGTGAGCAAGCGGGTATTACGCCTGATTTTCTAATCCTCTCCAAAGGGCTTACAGGAGGATATTTACCTTTATCGGTGGTAATAACAACGGATGCTGTTTATGATACTTTTTATTGCGATTATGACCCATACCGAACTTTTTTGCATTCACACAGTTATACGGGCAATGCGCTTGCGTGCGCGGCAGCCAATGCAACATTGGATATTTTTGAGAATAACAATGTTATTGAAGCCAATAAAGTTTTATCTGCCCTTATTGCGATAGAACTTTTACGGTTTGAAAAACGTACTGATGTGAAAGAAACACGCCAATGCGGTATGATTGGAGTTATTGAACTAGAGGGCTTTGACCCAAGCCAACGAATTGGGGTGAAGCTTCATCGACATTGTTTGGGGCTTGGGGTATTAATACGACCTTTGGGGAGTGTTATTTATGTTATGCCTCCGTATGTTATAACAAAGAATGAGCTAGTGAGAATATTTGATGCGATTGAGTCGGCTTTAAACGAGCACTGTGTATAATGCAACTAACATAATCTAAGGTTTTTAAGTGCAAGATATCCCTCATATTCCTGTTTTGTACCGTGAAGTGGTAGAAGCATTTGCCATGTGTGACACAGGAATTATTATAGACTGTACGCTTGGGTACGGCGGGCATACGTCATTATTGCTCGATGCTCAACCCAACCGTAACGTAGTCGGTATTGATCAAGACCCTACGGCGATTGAATTTTCAACGAAGCGTTTGATCCCTTACGGAGATCGAGCTGAGATACGGCAAGGGCGTTTTTCGACCGTGGCAGAAGCTGTTTTGACCGAAAAAACCGATCAGGTTTGCGGTATTTTAGCCGATATAGGGGTATCCTCTTTACAGCTTGATGTAAGAGAACGCGGATTTTCATATGAGAGCGATTGCTTGGATATGCGAATGGACCCCAATGCGTCATTGAGTGCGTATGAGGTGGTCAATACCTATGGACAAAGTGATTTAGAGAAAATTTTGCGTGAATACGGAGAAGTGACAAACGCTCGTGTCGTTGCCGAGACGATGGTCAAAAAACGTCCTTTTGAGTCGGCAAAAGAGCTTTCGAATGCGATTTTTCATTTGATGCCCAAGGGTAAAAAAATTCATCCAAGTACCCTTGTGATGCAGGGAATCCGCATTGAGGTAAACGATGAACTGGGTGAATTGGTCAGATTGTTGGATGCGATTGAAAATGGACCGCAAAAACGGTTGCGCGTCGGAATCATTACGTTCCATTCTCTGGAGGATCGAATTGTAAAGCAGCGTTTTGCCTTGTGGGCAAAAAATTGTATCTGTCCGGATGATGCGATGCGATGTACGTGCGGCAATAATCACTCAATAGGTAAAGTAATAACCAAAAAACCGTTGAGTGCGCAAGACGACGAACTGCGTGCCAACTCGAGATCACGAAGTGCAAAATTACGAATTTTTGAGATAAACAGATAGGTTACAATGAACGAAAAGCATGACATATTAGAAGAGACGCAATCGATTATAAACCCTGATGAAACGATGGGAATAGGGTTTTTACGTAATGTTTTTTTTGGAATATTTTTAATTTTGATCATTGTATTTCCAAAAATCTTTATCCAAACTCAAATCTATTTCAAAAGCCGCGAAATCTCAACGCTTAATCGCGAACACGATGCCCTCAAAGAAGAAAATCGAATCATAAGAGCAAAGGTAGAACATATGGTGTACAAAAATAAAATTTTGGATACGTTGTTTTAACGTTTTATGAACTAAAGAATACAGATGGTATAATCGCCGTTTTAAATTGATATTTTGGGGATACGATGTATAATTTATTCGAAGACGAAGACGATATTTTTCAGGGTTCACCGAAAAGCAAATTTATGGACATTGTTTATGCCGCTAATCGTGATTTAGTTCAAAATGAGCTTGAACGTTTGATGGGGCGTATGGCGGTCATGGAGATGCTATTGCAAGAACAGCATGGTGAAGACCATATTGATTCGATTCTTCGCA
This sequence comes from Pseudomonadota bacterium, assembly GCA_043797085.1. GTDB lineage: Bacteria > Campylobacterota > Campylobacteria > Campylobacterales > Sulfurimonadaceae > Sulfuricurvum. The sequence continues at coordinate 94,003 of JAZDQA010000005.1, forward strand.
ATGCTGAGTTTGAGCGGGCAGATGAAGTCAGCTCGATGATTAAAAATCTCTATATCATCTCTGTTGGGAACGTGTTGAGCCGAAACGAATAGAAGGATTGATGATTAAAGCTTTTCTACTCTTTGTGTTTCTTGTTTTTTCATTGCAGGGAGCTCCTTGGCGAGAAATGAAAAGTTTTACTCTCAAAAAAGATGAAACCGTTCGATTGGTCATAAAAACAACAACACCCAAGAAAGAGAGAATTTTTTTATGGCGATGGACTCTTTATGCTGATAAAGCGTTGGTGGTTCATGAAAGTTTTGATCGATTTGTCGGGCAGCATATTCTTTATCTTGGGCTCAATGACAGTTTTCGAAAACCTCTCTTGCCTGCGCTTAAAAGCGAGAGAGATGTTCCGTATGCTTTAGTGGTATTTAAAAAGTTTGACGATAAAAATCAAACCGCTTTGTTTGATTTTTTACTGATTGATAGAGAAAAGAGAATTTTAGTGGATTATTTAGAGAAGGAAGTGAAGAAGTAATGATGGAACGTGTCGAAGCTCTCATCCGCCAATTGATTACAGAAATTGATTTTCCTCAAGCCGTGGAGCTTTTTTCCAAGCTCTCAGGGGGAAAACGACTTCGTGCAAAACTGATTTTGACGATCGCTCCCTCACATCCTGATGCTCCTTTGCTTGGGGCTATTGTCGAACTCATCCATGCTGCAAGCTTGCTCCACGACGATGTTATCGATGAAGCAACGTTGCGACGGGGAACAGCATCGGTAAATGCCACGCATGGTTCCAAGGTTGCTATTATGCTGGGGGATATTTTGTATTCCAAAGCTTTTAGTGCATTAACGGCATTTGATCCGCGCATTGCCCATGCGGTCGCTCAATCGGTGACGAAACTCTCAGTAGGCGAAATGATGGACGTTGAGATGGCAAAAAGTTTCAATGTTAATCGTGATGATTATCTCCATATGCTCTACCTTAAAACAGCTACGTTGATTGAGTCGTGTGCTTATTGTGCGGCTTTGCTTGAAAACAAAGAAGAAGAGAAATATGCACTGTACGGGAAAAATTTAGGGACTGCCTTTCAAATTGTCGATGATATTTTAGATATTACGAGCGACGATGCTACCCTTGGCAAACCTTCACTGAATGATTTTGTCGAAGGTAAAACAACCTTGCCTTATATTGATCTATACGATGCACTTGGTAGCAGAGAAAAAGAGATGTTAGTGGGATGTCATGGACGTGTTTTGGATTCGCAGGAGAAAGAGTGGCTTTTTGGCGTTATGGAAAAACACGGTGTCATTGAAAAGTCGTACGCGTATGCACAGCTGCTTTGTGATGAAGCTATCCGTGCCGTTTCTCATGAGGATGCATTGCGCGCCATCATTACCAGTGTCATTTTGAGAAACCATTAATGCATTACTTTGTCATTAGTTTTTCACATAAAAATTCAACATTGGCTCAGCGTGAAAAACTGGCATTCGCGGATGATGCCTCAAAAATAAAAATGCTCACCCATATTAATGAGCACAGCAACATTAGTGAATCCATGATTCTCTCAACCTGTAACCGCATGGAAATTTTATGCAGCTGTTCTTGCGTTGAAGATGCAGAAGACCATATCTTGACGTTGTTGTCGATCCATGCTAAAAGCGGACGAGATGAACTGAAATCACGAGCGGATATTCTCAATAATTACGGAGCGATTCATCATCTTTTTAGTGTTGCAAGTTCTTTGGATTCGATGGTAATCGGAGAGACGCAAATCGCAGGTCAGCTCAAAGATGCTTTCAAGCTTTCCAGTGAAAATGGGTTCTGCGGAATTAAGCTCTCACGAGCATTGATCGCGGCCCAAAAATGTGCTGCTGAAATTCGTAATGCAACCGATATCTCATCCCGTCCCGTCTCTATCGCGAGTGTGGCTGTTTCAAAAGCCCGCGAGTGCGTAGGAACGTTTGAAGGGGTGAAGGTTCTTGTCATCGGTTCGGGCGAAATGTCCGTGATAACCTGTAAGCATTTGAGTGCCGGAGGTGCGGATGTCACAATCATGAACCGAACGTTTAGCAAAGCCGAAGCAATAGCTCGTGAATGCAATGCGCGTGTTCGTTCGTACGATGAGATAAAATATGCGATCAATGAATATTCGGTTTTGTTTACATCAACCGGTTCTTTATCCCCTATTATTACGGATGAGATGATTGGGGCGTGTTCATTTGAGCGTTATTGGTTTGATATGGCGGTTCCTCGCGATATTGAATGCGAGAATTCGGCATGGGGGATACATCTTTATTGTATTGATGATTTAAAAGATATCGTCAGTGCTAATATCGCGATGCGAGAGGATGAAGCACGGACTTCTTTTGTCCTTGTCAGCCGACACAGTACGGCATTTTTTGAACTTCTTAAAACGCTTTCCATTGAGCCTTTGATTAAAAATATCTACACTCGTGCTTATCAATCTGCACACGAAGAGTCCCAGCGGGTCATCATGAACGGCTTTATCCCAAAAGAGTATGAGTATGCAGTGCAAAAAGCTGCCCAGCAGGCGTTAAAACGATTTTTGCATCCCATTGCACGTCGGATGCGTGATGGATCGGATCCCATGCGCGTGGATGCTTTGATCGAATCAATGAGTTTTTTAATGGATCAAGATGAGGGCGAAGAGATGCTCCAAACCAGTTGTAAATATTACCCAAAAGGAAAATAATGCGTTTTTCACGAGCCTACATACCAACGACTAAAGAGTCTCCCAAAGACGCTTTGCTACCGAGTCACATTTATCTTTCCCGTGCGGGATTTGTTACGCAGGTTGCCAGCGGATTGTATAATTTTTTGCCATTAGGAAAACGTGTTCTTCGTAAAATCGAGAACGTCATTAATGAAGAGATGTCCGCGTGCGGTGCATTGGAAGTTGATTTGAGTTTTGTTACTCCCGCAGAGCTGTGGCAAGAGAGCGGTCGGATTGAAAAATTTGGAAAAGAGCTTCTCCGCTTCCGTGACCGTAAAGACAATCTTTTCGTCCTTGGACCTACCCATGAAGAGATGATGGTGAGTATCGTTCGTAACCGTGTAACCAGCTACAAGCAGCTTCCTCTTAATGTTTATCAGGTTAAAACCAAGTTTCGGGATGAAGCGCGTCCCCGTTTTGGATTGATGCGTGCACGTGAGTTTGTTATGAAAGACGGGTACAGTTTCCATGCTTCTACGGAAGATTTGGATCGTGAATTTGATGCGATGGAAGCGGCATACAAACGGATTTTAGAACGTCTTGGATTGACATTTCGTATCGTTGAAGCAGACAGCGGAGCAATCGGTGGTACGGGTTCAAAAGAGCTGATGGTATTAGCACAAAGCGGTGAAGATACTTTAGCTGTGTGTGATACGTGTGAATACGGCGCGAATGTCGAAGCGGCACGACGTGCACCGCGTACTCTTATCCCTGATGCTCCCAAAGCAGATTTTATGAAATTTAAAACACCGAATGTAAAATCAATTGATGATTTGAGTGCATTTTTTCATGTAGATCCATACTACACACTCAAAGCGGTTGTGATGCGTGCTGTCTATACGGAAGGGAGTGAACCGGTTTGTTTCTTCATTCGCGGATGCGATGAACTCCAAGAAGTTAAAGCGCGTAACAGCGTCGGGGCTATTGATTTGGTAGACATCAGTGAAGCAGAGCTTAATGAAATCGGTTTGGTTCCGGGATTTATGGGGCCGCTTGATCAAGATAAAATCCGTTTTGTGATGGATAATGACACACGAAATGCAACGTCCATGATCGCAGGTGCCAATGAGGCAGACTATCACTTCGTCGGAGTTGACCTGAGTGTGATGGGTGAGGTCGCATTTGCAGATCTCGTTGCAGTACAAGAGGGTGATGGATGTCCTCATTGCGGCGGAAAATTCCTCCATACCAAAGGGATTGAAGTAGGGCATATTTTCAAGCTCGGAACTACCTATTCTGCACCGTTAAAAGCAGAGTTTTTGGATGAAAATGGACGTTCACAACCCTTTATTATGGGAACCTACGGAATGGGTGTCAGCCGTCTGGTAGCTGCCGTTATCGAACAGCATCATGATGAAAAAGGGTGCATCTGGACTCATGCAACAGCTCCTTATATGGTCAATGTAATGGTTTCAAATATCAAAGAAGAGGCACATCTTGCTTACGCTGAATCACTGTATGTAAGTTTGGGACAAAATGGTATTGAGACGATTTTAGACGATCGTAAAGAGCGTTTCGGATTTAAGATGTCCGATGCAGAGCTAATCGGATTCCCATTTACGGTTATAGTCGGTAAAGAGATGGAAAACAATCACGTTCAAATCATGGTTCGAAAAACGGGTGAGATGATTACAGTCAGTACCGATGAGGTCATAAAAAAATTACAAGAGCTTATTGGATGATCTATTTTCTACTTTATTTTTTTTGTGAGGTTTTACTAACCGTAGAGGTTGCCTCAGAAATTGGCGGATTGATGATGTTTGCTGAAATTGTCGGGAGTGCTTTTATCGGAGTCCTGATTCTTTTTAATTTTCGTGCTACGTTGGTTTCGAATATTATGGAACTCAAAGCACGACGACTCGATGCAAACGGTTTTTATCAGCGTAATTTACTCTCACTTTTGGGGGCTATTTTTTTAATTCTCCCCGGTGTTTTGACCGATATTATTGGAATTTTGATACAATTTTCACTTTTAGTCGGGTTAATCATTAACCAATTTAAGCCAAAATATCCAGAAGAAAAAAACAAAACTCACTCAAAGGACGACAATGTTATTGATGCCGAAATTATCAGCGACTCTCCTTCTCTGCGCTAGCCTTTTTGGTGCTACGGATGCCGAAGTCATTACGTTTCTTAAAAAAGGAATCGGGAGCAATCCCAGTATTAGTAATCTGGATGTCGATATTAGCGGAAAACAGAATGTTTCTGGGATGACTGGATGGCAAGCGTATTTTGTCACCATCGAAGCGGACGTAAAACAAGGTGCTGAAAATCGCCATATTAATCAAAATGGAACTTATTTTGTCAATGGAGATACATTAGCACCAGAACTGGTCAACCTTAAAACAGGTGAGCGCTACAATGATACCATTGCTCCTAATTTTAACAGTGCTTATTACACCAAAGCCAATCATGTCAGCGGTGAGGCAACTGCTACTCATAAAGTAGCTATTTTCTCTGATCCATTGTGCCCATTTTGTCGCCGATATGCTCCTGAAGCATTGTCATATATGGCAAAATATCCGAAAACATTTGCCGTCTATTATTACCATTTCCCTCTTGCCCAGCTCCATCCAGCTGCGGTTGCTTTGACTAAAGCAGCGATAGCAGCAGAGCAAAATGGTGTTAACAATGCTGCTCTTAAAATGTATCAAGTGGATATCGACCCCAATGAAAAAGACGAACAAAAAATTCTTGATGCTTTTAATAAGACCTTTAAAGTAAAACTGAGTGTTGCTGATTTACGTCGCCCTTCGGTCATCAAGCAGTATGAATTCGATCAAAAAGCGGTTCGTGCCATGATGGTAAACGGAACACCAACGGTATTTTTTAACGGTGTGAAAGATACGAAAAAAATGAAATACAAAGATGTAAAGGTTAAGTAATAGATGAAAAAACTCACCATCGCAACTCGTGGAAGCAAACTCGCTCTTTGGCAATCTAATTATATTAAATCGGTGATTGAATCCTCTCGCCCTGATATAGAAGTGGAACTCAAAATAATCATTACCTCGGGGGATAAAATTCTCGATGTTCCCTTGGCTAAAATTGGCGGTAAAGGGTTGTTTCTAAAAGAGATTGAAGAGGCGCTTTTAGCGGGAGAGGCACAAATGGCTGTCCATTCGCTCAAAGATGTCCCTACTGTGATGCCCTCAGGACTGCTTTTGTCTGCTATTACAACCCGTGAAGATGTTCGCGATGCGATGTTGAGTGAAAAATATCCGAATATTGTTTCATTGCCGCAGGGTGCAGTTGTGGGGACTTCCTCTCTTCGCCGCCGTATGCAGTTGGTAAAACAACGTCCTGATTTGGTGATCAAAGATTTACGCGGAAACGTGGATACTCGTATTCGTAAGCTCAAAGAAGGCGAATTTGATGCGATCATCCTAGCTGCAGCAGGTATTAATCGTCTTGGATTTGCAAGTTTAGTCGAGTATTTTTACCCGATTTCTTTGGAGGAAATGATTCCTGCAATGGGGCAGGGCGCATTGGGAATTGAGACCATTAATGAGCCGTGGGTTTTAGAAATTGCGGCAATGCTTGAAGACACCGGCAGCCGTATTGAAACGACAATTGAGCGTGAATTTGTTGATACTCTCCAAGGAGGATGTCAAGTTCCCATCGGTATAAGTGCTCGTGTCCTCAATGATGGAAATGTCAGTATCCGCTCAACCCTTGGTATGCCAGATGGAAGCGACATTATGGGTGAAGAGATTACGGTTTCACTTGATGAAATCAACGGTGTTGGTGAATCCATGGCTCGTCGCCTGATTGATAAAGGGGCGATGGAATTGTTGTCACGTGCTGAAATCATGGCAGATGGGCACAAAGTATGACATTAGCCAAAACACTGGACCTTCTTAAAGCACATAACGAATTACGAGTTATTGATACTCCTTTAGATATCCATCTTGAAATTCCTCATTTGGCGTATGCTGAAGTGAAAAAAGAGGATGGCGGAAAGGCACTGTTGTTTACCCATCCGATGGATGTAAAGAGCAATAAAGAATTTTCTACCCCTGTGGTGATGAATCTTTTTGGTTCCTACAAACGGACAGAACTGTTGTTTGGTCGTGATGTGGAAGGTGTGGCAAGCGAGATTGAAAAACTCATCCACATGAAACCGCCTCAAGGGTTTAAAGAAAAAATTGGGATGCTGGGTGATCTTTTCGCGATGAAAGATATCTTTCCTAAAAAGCTTAAAACGCGCGGAGCATGTCAAGAAATAATCGTCCAAGGCGATGATATCAATTTGTATGACTTACCGATTTTAACGACATGGGAACTAGATGGCGGTCCTTTTATCACGATGGGTCAAGTTTATACCCAAAGTTTAGACGGAGAAGTTGTCAATCTTGGGATGTATAGACTCCAAGTGTATGATAAAAACCATCTCGGAATGCATTGGCAAATCCATAAAGATTCTTCACACTTTTTTGATCAGTACCAACGTGCCGGTAAAAAAATGCCGGTTTCCATCGGTATCGGTGGAGATCCGCTTTATACGTGGTGTGCGACCGCTCCATTGCCTTATGGTGTCAATGAACTTTTGCTGTATGGTTTGATAAAAAAAGAGTCGCCAAAGCTGGTTCAATCGATAACAACGCCTTTGTATGTTCCAGAAGATTTGGATTTTGTGATTGAGGGGTGGGTGGATACTGAAAAACTGCTCCTTGAAGGTCCATTTGGCGATCATACGGGATACTACACGCTCGCAGAACATTATCCTGCACTGGAAGTAAGTGCGATTACCAGTCGGAAGAAGCCTCTTTATCTTGCTACTGTGGTGGGAAAACCGCCATTAGAAGACAAATACATGGGATGGGCAACGGAACGGATATTTTTGCCGCTTCTTAAAACCAATGCCGCAGATTTGATTGATTACCATATGCCTGAAAATGGAGTTTTTCATAATCTTATTTTGGCAAAAATGAAACCATTGTATAAAGGGCACAGCAAACAATTTATGCATCTTTTTTGGGGTTCAGGACAGATGAGTTTTGTCAAACATGCCCTCTTTTTTAGTGAAGATGCCCCAAAATTGACCAATTATGAAGCATTACTGACGTATGCACTGAACCGTTTTATCCCTAAATGTTTGTTTATTTCCGAGGGAATTACCGATGCATTGGACCATTCCAGCCCGGAAACCCTTGTTGGGGGAAAATTAGGGGTTGATTTTACTTCCTTGCACGCGCTTAAAAAACCGGATGTCATTGACAGTGCTCTTTTGTTGGAGCGTATTCGTCCACTTCTTCCTGAAGTATGCGAAGTGACTCAATACATGCGTCATACTGCAAATCCCATTACGGTTATAAGTGTCAATAAACATCGTTCATTGGCGGCTACTGCCAAAATATTGGCTTCTTTGGAATCCATCTTACGCATAGTGGTCGTTGTAGATGCCCAAAATAATGATATTAACAATCCCTACATGTTAGTATGGAGAGTTGCAAACAACATTGATGCCGGACGTGATATTTGTATATCCGGTTCTATTGTTTCGATCGATGGATCAACTAAATCATTAATAGATGGATTTGAACGGGAGTGGCCAGGTGATGTCCTTTGTACTCCCTGTGTTGTTGATAAACTAAAATCACTTTCACTTTGGGATTTAGAGCCAAAATGGGAACAAAAATACCAATTATAGAAGAGTACTGAGACTATATTAAGCAATATATTAGAATTCCTAATGTATCATCATTTAGATTTTAATTAAACAGGGAATTATATTTATGATAAAATCATCTGCACTTATTACCTTATTGTTGGTATCAACCTTCGCATCATTGAATGCAGCAACGTATAAGGGACAAAAAATTTATATGGATACATGTAAAGATTGTCATGGAAGTGGTCAAACGCTTGCTGCATCAAAAAATACACGTACGTGGGAAAAACTTATGGATAAAAAAGGTGAGCAACTTGCTTCTATTCATATAAATTCTAAAAAAGCACAAGCTTCCTGGGAATACTTTGCAGACAAAAAGTTTACGAAAGATTCAAAACATCTTGAAGACTTTTTCACTGAATACGCTAGAGATAGCGGTAATGTTCCTGCCTGTAACTAACTTTTTTGCTTTATTACCGCATCGCGGTAATACTTTCTAAACCAAACTTCGCTAAAATACCCCACTTTTTATATTATTTGGAGTCACTATGGAAAAAATGTGGTCCGGACGTTTTGCACAAGATGCTTCGTCACTGTTGGAACAATTTAATGCATCGATAATGTTTGATCGAAAACTGTATCGTGAGGATATAGAAGGCTCAATAGCTCATGCTCAGATGTTAGCGCATCAGGGTATTTTGACTCAAGAGGAATTACTCTCCATAGAATCAGGTATGGCTCAGGTCTTGAGTGAAATTGAAGCAGGTTCTTTTGAATGGAAAATCGGTGATGAAGATCTTCATATGGCGATTGAAAAACGCCTGACAGTCATTATCGGTGAAGCGGGTAAAAAGCTTCATACTGCTCGCAGCCGCAACGATCAAGTTGCCCTTGATTTCCGTCGCTATGTACTGCGTAAAAACAGTGAAATTGCAGAAAAAATACAATTGTTGATGAGTATCATTGTCGATATTTCTCGTGAGCACACGACGACGCTTCTTCCGGGAATGACCCATTTGCAGCATGCGCAACCCATTAATTTCGCCTTTCATCTGTTGGCGTATGTGACCATGTTTAAACGTGATGTTGAGCGTTTTGAGAGTTCGTATGAGCGTAATAACATCTCACCAATCGGATGTGCAGCACTTGCCGGAACCCCTCATAATATAAACCGTGAAATGACCGCTAAAACACTTGGGTTTGACTCGGTCAGCGTGAATTGTCTCGATACAGTAAGCGACCGTGATTTTGCCCTTGAAATTCTTTTTAATATTTCAACGTTGATGATGCACATCTCACGTATTTCAGAAGAGATCATCCTCTGGTCGAGCTATGAGTTTCGTTTTGTGGAGCTTTCGGATGAATACTCAACGGGTTCATCTATCATGCCGCAAAAGAAAAATCCGGATGTCCCTGAACTTTTAAGAGGTAAAACGGGTCGTGTGTATGGAAATCTTATGGGACTTCTGACGGTGATGAAGGGGCTTCCTCTCGCGTACAATAAAGATACCCAAGAAGATAAAGAAGGGGTTTTTGACAGCATTGAAACGATCGAAATGTCTCTTGAAATTTTAGGGGAAGCACTTAAAACCATGACGATAAAGCCTGAAAATATGGCGCGTGCCTGCAAGCTTGGTCATTTGAGTGCAACGGATTTGGCAGATTATTTGGTTGAACATTGCGGTGTACCATTTCGCGAAGCTCACTTTATTACAGGACGTGCAGTGGCGCGTGCTGAAGTGTTAAATATTGATCTAAGTGAAATTGATTTTAAAGAGCTGCATGCGATTGATGATCGAATCAAAGAGGATGTGACACGCTACTTGAGCATTGAACATTCTATGAATGCACGAACTTCACAAGGCGGAACGGCGGAAGTCCGTACGCTGGAACAAATCATCTATTTTGATAATTATTTAAAGGACGCCAAGCTATGAAAATAACCGTTTCCCATCAAGAAGCAATGCGCTTTGAGGCAAAAACTGAAAAAAGCAGTTTTATCATTGATTGTCCCCAAATCTCTCCAATCGAGTATTTTTTAAGCGGAATCATCGCGTGCAGTGCAACCGATGTTGTGATGCTGCCAAAACAACAAGGGTTTGAAGTAACCAATCTTCAAGTTGAGGGCGAAGCAGTTCGAAATGAATCTGCACCGAAAAAGTTTAATTCCTTGCACCTAGAATACCGTTTTGATTCCAATGCGGATGATACGTTAGCTGCGCGTTGGGTAATGGCGAGCTTAGAGACGTATTGTTCGACGATTAATACGATACGCGACAGTACAGCGATTACCTATACGATTATCCATAATGGCAATATGATTCGAGAGAATGAGACGATGATCAGCGGTGGAGGAAGTACCGTAGATTTCGGCTCCCTCCAAGGATGCAATGCGTAAATCTCGTCATACCGTACTCGATACGGTATCCATCTAATGCATTGTGAGATTCCGTGTCGTAGCACGGAATGACGGTTAAGGTTTAATTAAAAGAAGTCTTTCGGATCAGCATCCGCAAAATGTCCCCATTTGAGTTTCGCACCGCCTAGGATATGGAAGTGCAGGTGTCCCACTTCTTGTCCTCCGTCTTCACCGATGTTGCTAATGATACGGTAACCGCTTTGGTCGATTCCCAGATCTTTGGCAACATCTTGCATAAAACTTCCCATTTTTCCCATTAATTCCGTTGGAATATCATTGAAACTATCATAATGTTTTTTTGGAATAACCAATACATGGACGGGAGCTTTGGGGTTAATATCATGAAATGCAAAAAAGTTTTCATCTTCTTTGACACTATTGGATGGAATTTCTCGGTTGATAATTTTACAAAACAGACACATTTTAAACCTCTTTTTTTGTCATATTGTAGCACACAGCTTTCACCTTGAAGCTTATTGTAAAAGAGATTTCACTACAATTACCCCACTATAACGAACGATAAGGATGAGAACTTTGCAAGAGTGGATTAATGCTATAAAATCAGCCGATACAATTGATAAAATTGAAGAAATTCGTATTGCAGTTTTTGGAAAAAAAGGGATAATGAACGCTGAGTTTGCCCGTATGAAAGATATTCCTGATGAGCAAAAAGGGACTTTTGCCAAAGAGTTAAACATACAAAAAGAGACGCTCAATGCCTTGCTGATTGATCGAAAACTTTTTTTGGCTATGGAGCATTTGAATGCAACCATGAAATCTGAGGCAGTTGATGTCAGTTTGGCTTCACCGCTTAGTGAACGTGGATCACTTCATCCAGTCATGGAGACGATGGATCGAATCGTTGAGTATTTTACGGCAATGAATTTTGCGGTTCATACAGGACCGATGGTTGAAGATGATTTTCACAATTTCGAAGCGTTAAATCTCCCAAAATACCATCCTGCCCGCGATATGCAAGATACGTTTTATTTTAAAGATGCAAAGCTTTTGCGCACCCATACCTCACCGGTACAAATTCGTACGATGCTAAGTACAAAACCGCCGATTCGGATGATTGCCCCGGGCTCTGTATTTCGTCGCGATTACGACATCACCCATACTCCGATGTTTCATCAAGTGGAAGGGTTGGTTGTCGAAGAAGAGGGAAAAGTCTCTTTTGCTAACCTTAAGTTTATCTTGGAAGATTTTTTAAAAACAATGTTTGGGGACGTTGATGTCCGTTTCCGTCCGAGCTTTTTCCCCTTCACGGAGCCTTCGGCTGAAGTAGATATCAGCTGTATTTTCTGTGCAGGCAAGGGATGCCGAGTCTGTTCTAAAACAGGTTGGCTTGAAGTACTTGGATGCGGTATTGTCGATCCGAACGTTTTTAAAGCGGTTGGTTATGAAAATGTCAGCGGATATGCGTTTGGTTTAGGCGTTGAGCGTTTTGCCATGTTGATTCACCGTATCGGGGATTTGCGATCACTGTTTGAAGGTGATGTTAGATTATTGGAGCAGTTTAGATGATCGTTACAAAAAATTGGTTAAATGAGTGGATTGATCTAAGTTCCATTTCAACAGAGCAGTTACTTAAAACATTTAATGCCATTGGACTAGAAGTAGATCGGCATGAAGCGATTTGTACTCCTGCTGGAGTTGTTGTCGGATTTGTGGAATCGTGCGAAAAGCATCCCGATGCAGATAAGCTCAATGTATGTCAGGTCAATGTCGGAAGCGATGTTCGTCAAATCGTGTGCGGTGCTTCCAATGTCCGTGCAGGGATTTACGTTGCAGTAGCAACCGTTGGAGCAGAGCTTCCCGGTGGATTGACCATCAAAGAAGCTGTTTTACGCGGAATGGATTCTCACGGGATGATCTGTTCTTCCAAAGAGATCGGTTTGCCAAGCATGGGTGAGGGGATTATGATCCTTGATGCGAGTATCGGTGAGCTCATTAATGGCAAAAATTTGAATGAATACGGTGCTTTTAATGATGATATTATCGAGATTGAACTCACAGCCAATCGTGGAGATTGTCTAAGTGTTTATGGCATTGCACGTGATTTATGCGCTGCGTTTAACAAAGAATTACGTGAAATCCGTAAAAGTGGAGAGCCGGAGGGGCGATTAGGAATAGGGCGTATTTTACAGCTTCAGCACGCTGAAACCTACGATGTTGAGCTTTTGTACAGTGCAATTGATATTAAAAGTTTAAGTGTCCCCTTTTTAGTGGGCTTGAGAATGGCTATTTTAGAACAGAGTTATACCAATGCAATGGACACCATTCTTAAATATGCAACGCACAGTACGGGTGTTATTTTACGGGCATATCCTTTTGATACTTTAGAAGATACAGGTAATGGAAAATCGGTTATTACTCTCTCAACGAACAGTAATGGCTATGCTGTCTTAAATGGTAAGATACCTCTTTCTATTGTCGGGGTTTCTCAAAATGATGAAGCACGATTTGCCTTGAATGAAGGGCTTGCAATTATTGAAGCCAGTTACATTCCTCCTGAAATCATTGCCAAAAAAATGGGTGAAGTAAAAGTTGCAAGCTGTCCCCATTATTATCATGCTTCCAGAGGCAGCGAACCTACTTTGAATATGGGCGTTCAATACGCGATGGGGCTTTTTGAGAAATACACAACATCGACGATTTATGGCGGTCATTTAGAGCTTCAGTCTCCGAGAGAAACACGTGTTGTTACGATGAATGAAGAAGAGTTTGAATCGTTTATCGGGATGAAAATCGACAAAACAACCTTGACGCAAATTCTTAAAAATCTCGGTATGCTCATCAGCAAGCCAAAAACTTCTGCATTCGCCATTTCAATTCCCAATTTTCGTCATGATATCGTGAATAAACAAGATATTGTTGAGGAGATCGTTCGTATTATAGGGATTGATAATATCCCCTCTAAGCCGCTTGTATTCTCAGAGAGAAATCAAACAACATCCGATTTAGAGACCTACAAAAAAATACGAATGTATCGTCACCGCAGTGCCCAAAGCGGATTTTTTGAGAGTGTTCATTTTGTCTTTAATGAGCGCAATGTTTGTGAACGCTTTGGATTTGTATGCACAGATGAGGATAAAGAGTTACTCAATCCGATTACGGCAACCTTTGATACTCTGCGTCCGACATTGATGGTGGGACTGTTAAATTCAGCCAGTGCCAATGTCAAAGTGAATCAGAAAAAGATTGCATTGTTCGAGAGCGGGATGATTTTTGATCCACAGCGCAACGAAAGCAAGCGCATTGGTTTTATAATCAGCGGAGCACGTGAGGGAGAAAAAATCTCCAATGCGGGAAAATCACCTACGGTTGATTTGAGTTCGTTCTCGCAAAAAATCTCTGATATTGTCGGTTCATTTGAGTTAAGCGCTCATGTTCCTGCTCATACGTTGGCGCATCCCTATATCTGTGCAAAAGTCATTATAAACGGCGCAGAAGCAGGAGAACTTTTCCGTCTGCACCCCAGTATTGAAGAAGAGTTTGACCTTGCACCGACGTTTATGTGTGAACTTGATATGGATGTCTTACCGTATGGTTTGGTTGAAGCACACCCTTTTTCGAAATATCAAGCGTCGTTTCGGGATCTAAGTCTACTAATCCCTAAAACACTTACGTATGAGACGATTAAAAATGTCATTGCTAAACATGCAAGTGCCGATGTACAACGCTTTTATCCGGTAGATCGTTATGAATCCGATTCCTTAGGTGACAATGTGAGTCTAAGTGTACGGTTCATGTTGCAATCAATGGACAAAACGCTTGAAGAAGAGGAAATCACAGCAGCAATGGAGTGGATTTTGACAGGATTGCGTGAAGAACTGGGAGTAAATTTGCGATGATGCGCGCTACCGTCTACCCTGCAGCTCCTTTTGAGTTTAAAAGTGATGCGATTGCACCGGACAAATCCATTTCACACCGATGTGCGATGTTCTCAGTCTTAGCGCAAGGCGAGAGTCGCATAGAAAATTTTTTACGTGCCGAAGACACCCTTAATACGCTTAAAATTGTAGGGCATCTTGGAGCTGAAATTATTGATAACGGTTCTGTCATTACCATTCGCTCCAATGGGATACAAGAGAGTTCAGAAATTCTTGATTGCGGTAATTCCGGAACAGGGATGAGGCTTTTTTGCGGGCTTCTTTCCTCTGCGCAAGGTCATTTTATCCTTACAGGAGATGAATATCTCAAACGTCGTCCGATGAAACGGGTGACACAGCCACTTCGTGCAATCGGTGCAAATCTCGATGGACGCAATAACGGTGATTTAGCCCCCCTTGCAATCCGTGGAGCTTCTCTAAAGGCTTTTGACTATACTTCCCCCATCGCCTCAGCCCAAGTGAAAAGTGCCATGATGTTGGCAGCATTGCGTTCCGATGATGTTTGTACCTTTCGTGAACCGGAACTTAGCCGTGACCACACAGAGCGAATGCTTCGCGGGATGGGTGCTCATATCGAAATCAATGGCTTGGAAACAAAGATTTGGCCGTTAGACAAACCTCTTTCACCTTTGAATATCCGTGTTCCTGCTGACCCTTCCAGTGCTTTTTTCTTTGCGGTTGCGGCTGCAATCACCCCTGATTCTATCGTTGTCATCGAGGGAGTTACCCTTAATCCTACTCGTATTGAAGCTTTCAAAGTACTCGAACGTATGGGTGCAGATATTACGTATACGTTGACCAGTGAAAAATACGAACCTATCGGAAATATTACGGTCAAATACGCTCCCCTAAAAGCCGTGACAGTCGAAGAAAATATCTCTTGGCTTATTGATGAGCTTCCGGTACTTTCTATCGCTATGGCGTGTGCATCAGGGAAAAGTATCATTAAAAATGCCGAAGAACTTCGGGTAAAAGAGTCCGATCGCATTAAAACCGTAGTGGACAATCTGAATCTTTGCGGTATTGAAACGGAAGAATATCCTGACGGTTATGCAGTACAGGGGGGAACGTTGCAAAAAGCGGTCGTCAACAGCTATGGAGATCACCGTATTGCGATGAGTTTTTTGATTGCAGGGTTACGATGCGGTATGGAAGTAGAAGATATAGAGTGTATAAATACCTCATTTCCGAACTTCTTTGACCTTTTAAGTATCTGTACCAAGGTAGAAAAGTGAAGATTCAACTAGCAGAGAGTTACGGCTTTTGTTTTGGTGTCAAACGGGCGATCAAAATCGCTGAAGAGAATAAAAACTCGTCCACGTACGGTCCATTGATCCATAATGCGAATGAAATAGAACGGCTTAAACGTGATTTTAACGTTGCCTTGAGTGATAATCTGTACAGTTTTAAATCCGGAGATACCGCAGTTATCCGAACGCATGGTATTCCTAAAGAAGAGTTGGAATTACTGCATGAACGTAATGTTGATGTTATCGATGCAACCTGTCCTTATGTTACCAAGCCACAGCAGATTTGTGAAGAGATGAGTGCGCAAGGCTACGATATCCTTATTTTTGGCGATGAAGAACATCCTGAGATAAAAGGGGTAAAGAGCTACGCGACAGGCAAAGCGTATGTTGTAAATTCAGCAGAGGAAGTCGATGCTCTCCCTTTGCGCGAAAAAGTGGCAGTAGTGGCTCAAACAACCCGCCGCATTGAAGATTATCAGAGTATTGTCTCAAAGCTGATGATATCGCATAAAGAGGTCCGTGTGTTCAATACGATTTGCAATGCAACGTTTGATAATCAAGATGCCGTCCGTAAGCTCGCGTATGAGGCAGACGTGATGATCGTCATTGGAGGAAAAAATTCTTCGAATACCAAGCAGCTCCATTCGATTGCATTGGATGAGTGTCCCAGCAGTTATCACATTGAAAGTGCGGATGATTTAAAGCCCGAATGGTTTGTTGGTAAAAATTTTTGCGGTATCAGTGCCGGTGCTTCTACTCCGGATTGGATTATTCAGTCGGTCATGGAACGTATTCGTACTTTTTAATATTTTGATCTGCGTGAGCGTAGATTTGGAGGTGTTGTATGATAAGAGCTCAAAGTGGAAAGTGCCATTGGTTAGTACTTCTAAAAGCTCAATGCAGGGAGGCACTAAATGCCGAGTCGTAAAATTTTTGTAACAGGTGGTTGCGGATACATCGGAACGCATACTTGTGTAGAGCTTTTGGCAGCAGGTTATGATGTTGTGGTGTATGATAATTTTTCGAACAGCTCCCACGAAGCAATTCACCGTGTTGAAACCATTACCGGAAAATCCGTTACTTTGATCGAAGGTGATATTCGTGATGAAGAGGGGATGGTTGCGGCGATGGCAGGTTGTGATGCGGTTATCCATTTTGCAGGATTAAAAGCCGTAGGAGAATCGGTTTCCAAACCCTTGGAATACTATGACAACAACGTTCAGGGAACCTTGTGTTTACTTCGCGCGATGCAAAAAGTGAACATTAAAACTCTCGTCTTTAGCTCCTCCGCTACCGTATACGGTGATCCGGATTATCTACCGCTAAACGAATCCCACCCCTTGCGTACTACCAACCCCTACGGTCAGACCAAGCTTGTGATCGAAGAGATATTGCGTGATCTTTATAAAAGTGACTCTTCATGGCGTATCATGATCCTGCGCTATTTTAATCCGGTAGGTTCTCATAAAAGCGGACTCATCGGTGAAGACCCTAGCGGTATTCCAAACAACCTCATGCCTTTCGTTGCTCAAGTAGCCATTGGACGACGCGAAAGTTTAAATGTTTTTGGAGATGATTATAACACGATCGATGGAACAGGCGTGCGCGACTATATCCACGTTGTTGATTTAGCCCTCGGTCATCTCAAAGCTCTTTTAGCGCTCACCTCCTCCCAATGTACTTCCGTTAATCTCGGTACAGGAAAAGGATACAGTGTTTTGGAAGTCGTAAAAGCATTTGAAAAAGCGTCCGGACGTACAGTTGCTTACACGATCGCGTCTCGCCGTGAAGGAGACATTGCAGCATGCTACGCCAACCCCCAGAGTGCATTAGAACTTTTAGACTGGAAAGCCCAGCGTACACTGGAAGAAATGTGTAATGATACATGGCATTTTCAATCCAAAAATCCAAACGGGTACACGAAGTAAGAGTATCAGCAATAAAACGATAAAATTTAAATAAACAATATGAGGAGATTAGTATGATTCGAAAATGTCTTTTTCCCGCTGCAGGATACGGTACGAGATTTCTCCCAATGACCAAAGCTATCCCAAAAGAGATGCTTCCTGTGCTCACCAAACCTCTGATCCAGTACGGTGTCGAAGAGGCAATGGGTGCTGGAATGAACACGATGGCGATTATTACTGGACGAGGTAAGCAGGCAATTGCGAACCATTTCGATGTGAGTTATGAGTTGGAACATCAGATTCAAGGGACGGATAAAGAAAAGATGCTTGGCGATATTCGTGACATCATCGATAACTGTACCTTTTCCTATACCCGTCAAGCATTTATGGGGGGATTAGGTCATGCGATTCTTACAGGAGAAACATTGATCGGGAACGAACCGTTTGCCGTTGTCTTAGCCGATGATTTATGTGTGAACGATGATGAGGGAGTGTTGGCACAGATGGTTAAGCTTTACAATGAGTATCAGTGCAGTATTGTAGCCATCGAAGAGATTGATCCCTCCCAGACACACAAATACGGTGTGATCGCAGGAACCCAAATTGCAGAGAATATCTACCGTGTTGATACCATGGTCGAAAAACCTGCCCCCTCTGATGCTCCAAGCAACTTAGCCATCATCGGACGTTATATCCTTACCCCGGATATTTTTGAAATCTTACGTGAAACGGCTCCAGGAAAAGGGGGCGAGATACAGATCACCGATGCATTGATGACTCAGGCTCGTGCAGGTAATGTCATCGCCTATCGCTTCCGTGGTAAACGTTATGATTGTGGTAGTATCGATGGCTATGTGCAAGCGACAGTAGAGTTGTATGAAAAGAGTAAAATAAAAAACCAGTAACCAGAGGCTTCAGCCTCACCAAGATTTTGCCGACACTAAAGTGTCAGTGCCAAAGCAGCTATCATTAAATTGCACTAATTTCCGCAAACAACAAAAAAATATCTCTCAATAATTCGCGTCATTCGTTGACTAAAAATTGCTCTTAATATTCCCAATACCTGTTTGCTCCATGTCTAAAAAAGACACCAAAATTCTCGTTTAAAACCATGATATAAAAGTAAATCCAAAGTCTATAACATGTACAATTCAACACCTGAATTAGCTTGCACAAAAACAAAAAGGAACGACGCATTGAACCACGGAGAGCTGGAACTTTCTGTTTTGCGAAGTTTGGGTAGGATTGCTACTAAAAAAAGATTTCTCAAAGTAGAAAATTTCTACATGAACGAAAATAAAAACCAGTACCGCTATCTCCTAACTCAAGTAGGAGTAGAAGAAAAAATTACACTCACGACAAAGTTCATACAACGAAAAAAGGGTGAATTCCTCGAAGAGGTTCTTGTGCCCTATAGGGTATGATGTATTAGTCTATGAGCTTGAGATGATGCATAGTTTTGAAATCTAATAGTAAAAATAATTTTAATGAAGGAGTTACTCAAATGAAAGGTATTATCCTAGCCGGTGGAAGCGGAACACGCCTCTATCCTATCACCAAGGGAGTGAGTAAACAGCTCGTTCCCATCTATGATAAACCGATGGTCTACTACCCTCTTTCCGTATTGATGCTTGCAGGGATTACCGAAGTTCTTATTATCTCTACTCCTACTGATCTACCACGTTTCGAAGAGCTTCTAGGAGATGGTAGCGACATCGGGATGCGTTTTGAATATTGCGTTCAACCGAGCCCTGATGGTTTAGCACAGGCGTTTATCTTGGGTGCGGATTTTATCGGAAATGATGATGTATGTTTGGTATTAGGTGATAATATCTTCCACGGTCATGGTCTCACCAAACTGCTCGCACAATCGGTACGCAATGTCACTGAGGATAAAAAAGCTACCGTATTTGGCTATTGGGTCAAAGATCCTGAGCGTTATGGGGTTGCCGAATTTGATAAAGAGGGAAATGTTCTCTCCATCGAAGAAAAACCCGCAAAACCTAAAAGCTCTTATGCCGTTATCGGGTTGTATTTTTATCCCAACAGTGTTGTCGAAATTGCCAAAAACATCAAACCCTCTGATCGTGGCGAACTTGAAATCACTACCGTCAATCAAGCATATTTAGCTCAAAACGCTCTCAAAGTAGAGCTCATGGGACGCGGGTTTGCGTGGCTTGATACGGGAACTCATGAAAGTTTACTAGAAGCCAGTATGTTCATCCAAACCATCGAAAACCGACAAGGACTCAAAGTCGCCTGTCTCGAAGAAATTGCGTTTGAAATGGGCTACATTTCCAAAGAAAAATTACTTGAATTAGCAAAACCTCTCTCTAAAAACCAATACGGTCAATATCTGATCCGTAGAGCCAATGAAGGGAAAGTAGGAGAATGACCTTTACCCGCACAGCAATACCTGATGTCATCATCATTGATCCCAAAGTACACGGTGACGCACGCGGTTACTTTGTCGAAACATTCCGTGCAGATAAACTTGAAGCTTTTTTAGGTTTTAATATCTCTTTTTGCCAAGATAATGAGTCTAAAAGCTCGTATGGAGTGCTACGCGGATTACACTATCAGCTTCCCCCCCATGCACAAACCAAACTTGTACGCGTAATAGAGGGTGAAGTTCTCGATGTTGCTGTCGATATACGTGAGGGCTCACCAACCTTTGGTCAACACGTAGCTATTCGTCTTTCAGGTGAAAATAAACGCCAGCTCTTAATCCCGAGAGGGTTTGCTCATGGATTTGTTGTCCTCTCAGAACACTGTACCTTCGCGTACAAAGTCGATAACTATTACAGTATCGAATGTGATCGTGGTATGGCGTTTGATGATCCTGCTTTAAATATTGACTGGATTATTCCAAGTGAGAAACTTCAACTTTCAGATAAAGATACCAAACAACCTCTTTTTGCCAATTCTGATCTGTTTACATATGAGGTCAATCTCTATGCTTAATATCCTTGTTACGGGCGCTAAAGGGTTTATAGGAACGAATTTTTTAAAAAGAATTGATAAGCAATTGTACAATATTTTAGAATTTAATAGAGCTGATACAATCAAATCTCTCGAAGAAAAAATTAAAAAATGTGATTTTATTATACATTTAGCTGGTGAAGTGCGACCGAATAGTTCTGATGATGATTTTAAGAATTCCAATATATTACTTACTCAAGCAATTATTGACGTATTAAACAAGCAAGATAAAACAATTCCAATACTTATGGCATCTACAATTCATGCGAAGTTATTAAAAAATGAATATGGAAAAACAAAAAGAGAAGCTGAATTATTAGTTGAAAAATATGCTAAAGATAAAAATATTCGTTCTCATATATGTAGATTGCCGCATGTATTCGGAGAAGGATGTAAGCCAAATTATAATTCTGTAGTATCTACGTGGATTTATAACAGTATAAACGATAATGAGATCATTATCTTTGATAGAAATATTGGAATGCACTATGCGTATGTGCAAGACATTGTTAATGAGTTTATATCTATTGTTGGAAATCATGAATTATTAGATATATATATTGAACCTAAAATAGTTTATGAGACTACGCTGGGTGAAGTAATCGATTTTCTTGATGAGTTTAAAAAAAATATCAATAATTCTAATTATGAGATTTCTAATGCTGAATTTAAGCAAAAATTATTTGCAACTTATCTTGATTATTATAAGGAACCAAATGTTTAGCAATACACGTAAAACCATTTTAGTCACCGGATGTGCCGGATTTATCGGGAGCAATTTCGTCCCGTATTTTTTAGACAAATATCCCGATGTTCGTCTCATCAATCTCGATCTCCTCACTTACGCAGGCGATATGGCAAATCTCTCCGATGCTCCTCAAGATGATCGTCATATCTTCGTCCAAGGAGATATTTGTGATCGTCCTCTTATTGAGTCACTGTTTGAGAAATACGATATCCGCGGTGTGATCCACTTCGCGGCTGAGAGTCACGTCGATAACAGCATCAAAAATCCGGGTGTATTCGTCCAAACCAATGTCAACGGTACTTTTACTCTCATCGATGTTGCCTATAAAAACTGGATGGAAAAATCGTTTGTCTATAAAACAGGATATGAGGGGTGCCGTTTCCACCATATCAGCACCGATGAAGTATACGGAACGCTCAGCGACAATCCAAATGATCTATTCACCGAAGAAACCTCCTATGCTCCTAACAGCCCTTACAGTGCATTCAAAGCAGGCAGTGATATGATCGTCCGCAGTTACCACCACACCTACGGTATGAACACGGTCATCACCAACTGCTCCAACAACTACGGTCCCAAACAGCATAACGAAAAACTAATCCCGACCGTTATACGAAAAGCGCTAGCAGGTGAAAATATTCCTGTCTACGGTGATGGTAAAAACATCCGTGATTGGCTTTATGTATTAGATCACTGCAAAGGTATCGACCTCGTCTACCATACAGGACGCTCAGGTGAAGTCTACAATATCGGCGGACGCAATGAGCGCAACAACAATCAAATCGTTGAACGTATCTGCAGCCTTTTAGATGAAATGGCTCCTATGTCTTATCAAAATTCTGCAGTTGGGTTGGTATCATATAAAAATTTAATTACTTATGTAGAAGACCGTGCAGGACACGACCGTCGTTATGCTATTGATGCTACAAAACTCGAAACAGAACTGGGCTGGAAAGCAGATGAAAACTTTGATACCGGTATCGTGAAGACAATAGAATGGTATTTAGGAAAGAATAAATGAACAAAATATTAAAATTAATTGGCCGAGAAAAAGAACTTTTTACTGAAGATATCAGCTCTCATTCTAAAGAATTATCTCAAATTGTTTCTTCTTCTACCTTTTTAGTGATTGGTGGAGCAGGTTCTATAGGGCAAGCCGTTACAAAAGAAATTTTTAAACGAAATCCAAAAAAACTTCATGTTGTTGATATTAGCGAAAACAACATGGTTGAATTAGTCCGCGATATTCGCAGTTCTTTCGGATATATCGACGGAGATTTTCAAACCTTTGCCTTAGATATCGGTTCGGTTGAATACGATGCTTTTATAAAAGCAGATGGCAAGTATAACTATGTTTTAAATCTTTCGGCATTGAAACATGTACGAAGCGAAAAAGATCCATTTACGCTTATGAGAATGATTGAAACCAATGTTTTTAATACAGATAAAACACTTCAACACTCCATCGAAAATAGTACTAAAAAATATTTTTGTGTATCAACGGACAAAGCAGCAAATCCGGTAAATATGATGGGGGCAAGTAAACGCATTATGGAGATGTTTGTGATGCGAAAATCTGAACAAATTAATGTCTCTATGGCACGTTTTGCTAATGTTGCTTTTAGTGATGGTTCACTTTTACATGGATTTAACCAGAGACTGGAAAAAAATCAACCTCTAGTAGCGCCAAATGATATAAAAAGATACTTTGTAACTCCGCAAGAATCAGGTGAGCTTTGTCTGATGTCTTGTATCTTCGGAGAAAATCGTGATATCTTTTTTCCAAAACTTAGCGAAAATCTGCATCTTATTACTTTCGCAGATATAGCAGTAAAGTACTTAAAAGAAAAAGGGTATGAGCCATATTTGTGTAAAGATGAAGATGAAGCAAGAAAGCTCTCTTATACTTTGCCAGCGCAGGGCAAATGGCCTTGTCTTTTTACCTCCAGTGATACAACAGGTGAGAAAGATTTTGAAGAATTTTTCACCGATAGTGAGATGCTGGATATGGATAGATTCGAGAATCTTGGCGTGATCAAAAATGAGCTCACCTATGATGAATCAAAATTGAATCACTTTACGGATAAAATTGAACAAATGAAATTAGCACGAGAATGGACAAAAGATCAAATTGTTGAGTTGTTTTTTAAAATGATCCCAGATTTTGGTCACAAAGAAACTGGAAAATACCTTGATGGGAAAATGTAGTATGCAAGCTATTGTTGATTTTATCAAGCAAACATTTAATACACAAGAATTTATACCGCTGCATGAACCGCGGTTTATCGGCAATGAAAAAAAATATCTCAACGATTGCATCGACTCAACTTTTGTTTCAAGCGTTGGAAAATATGTAGATACCTTTGAAAAAGAGTTTGCAAAAACAGTCGGTAGCAAGTACTCTATAGCTACCGTAAACGGCACAGCGGCTCTTCATATATCTCTGATCTTGGCAGGTGTTACAAGAGATGACGAAGTCATAACCCAGCCGCTCACTTTTATTGCTACGTGTAATGCTATAAGTTACATTGGTGCAAAACCTATATTTGTCGATGTAGATTTAGACACGATGGGTCTTAGCCCGAAATCCCTAGAAGCATTTTTGAAAGAGAACTGTGAGATTCGAGACGATAAATGTGTCAACAAAACCACTGGCAAAATTATCAAAGCTTGTGTGCCAATGCACACTTTTGGACACTCCTGCAAAATAGATGAGATACAAGCTATTTGCAATGATTGGAACATAGAACTCGTAGAAGATGCAGCCGAATCACTTGGAAGTTATTACAAAAATAAACACACTGGTACTTTTGGAAAAGTAAGTGCATTTAGTTTTAATGGTAATAAAATTATTACATCAGGAGGCGGTGGAGTAATCGTCACGGATGATGAAGCCCTTGCTAAAAGAGCAAAGCATCTCACAACAACGGCAAAAATCCCTCATCCCTATGAGTACGTCCATGATGAGATAGGGTATAACTACAGACTACCAAATCTCAACGCCGCTCTTTTGGTGGCACAACTAGAACAGCTTGAGATGTTTTTGGAGAGTAAAAGAGCCTTAGCAAAAGAGTACGATACATTTTTTTCTGCATCTAAAAATGCGCAGTTCATCAAAGAACCGCAAGAGAGTAGTTCAAACTACTGGCTTCAAGCCGTGCTTCTTCACGACAAAGAGCAAAGAGATGAGTTTTTGAGGTTTACCAATACAAACGGTGTGATGACACGACCCATTTGGCGACTGATGAACGAGTTGGAAATGTTTCAAGATTGCCAATGCGCAAGTTTGAAAAATGCCAAATATCTTGAAGAGAGAGTTGTAAATATCCCTAGCAGTGTGAGAATCTAATGGAAGAGATTATTCTAGTCGGTGGTGGTGGGCATTGTAAGTCGGTCATCGATGTGATTGAACAGCAAGCAAAATATCACATTGCTGGGATAATTGATAAAAAAGAGTTCTTAGGTACTGAGGTTTTAGGATATAAAGTCATTGGATGTGATGAAGACTTACCAAGTTTGCAAAAACAATATACATATGCCATAATCACAGTAGGGCAAATCAAATCTAATGCTGTAAGAGTAAATCTTTTTGAAACCTTAAAAAAGCTTGGCTTTAATATGCCTGTTATCATTTCTCCGCTTGCCTATGTTTCACGCCACGCATCCGTCGATGAGGGAACAGTAGTTTTGCACGGAGCGATTGTAAATTCACAGGCTAGAATAGGTAAAAATTGTATTATCAATACAAAATCCTTGATAGAGCACGATGCTGTAGTTGAAGACAACTGTCATATCTCTACGGGTGCGATTATAAATGGCGGTGTGATTGTAAAAGCAAATACGTTTTTTGGAAGCAATACCACATCGAAAGAGTACATAACAATAGATGGATTTATAAAAGCTGGGAGTGTTGCGAAATGAATAAAGTATTTATAATAGCAGAAGCTGGTGTAAACCATAATGGTTCTATTGAGCTTGCAAAAAAACTTATTGATGTAGCAAGTATATCGGGAGCTGATGCAGTTAAATTTCAAACATTTAAAGCTGAAAAATTAGTTTCTAAAAATGCACAAAAAGCCGACTATCAAAAGCAAACTACAGACAGCAATGAATCCCAATTTGATATGATAAAAAAACTCGAACTTGACTTAGACACTCACAAAGAGCTTATATCGTATTGTAAAACAAAAAAGATCATGTTTCTTTCAACCCCATTTGATCACGATAGTATAGATATGCTTCATGATTTAGGCCTTGAAATCTTTAAAATACCAAGTGGTGAGATCACAAACTTGCCGTATCTTAGACACATAGGAAGCATGGGTAAACAGGTGATACTCTCGACTGGTATGGCAGACATGGGTGAGATAGAAGATGCTTTAGATATTTTGACAGAAGCGGGGACAAAAAAAGAGAACATTACCGTTCTCCATGCGAACACCATGTACCCAACTCCGATGGAAGATGTAAATCTAAAAGCCATGGTAACGATAGGAAGCACCTTTGATGTGGCGTATGGCTACAGTGATCACACGCTTGGCATAGAGGTAGACATCGCTGCGGTTGCGATGGGAGCATGCTGCATAGAAAAACATTTTACATTGGACAAAACCATGGAAGGGCCTGACCACAAAGCAAGTCTTGAACCGGATGAACTCAAAGAGATGGTCAAAGCCATAAGAAACATAGAGCGTGCACTCGGAAGCAGGATCAAAAACCCCAGTAAGAGTGAAACTCCAAATATCCAAATCGCCAGAAAATCAATTGTTGCGAAAACAGTTATTAAGAAAGGTGAGATGTTAAGTGAAGATAACCTTGCCGTAAAAAGACCTGGAAATGGGATAAGCCCCATGAGATGGGACGAGATAATCGGGACTATAGCACATAAAGATTATCAAGAAGATGAGCTTATATGAGAAAAATTTGTGTTGTGACTGGAACCCGTGCAGAGTATGGACTTCTCTATTGGCTCATGAAAGAGATAGAAGCTGATAGCGATTTAGAACTCCAACTGATAGTTACCGGAATGCACCTCAGTCCTGAGTTTGGTCTAACTTATAAAGATATTGAAAAAGAATTCACGATCACAAAAAAAATTGAAATGCTCCTCTCAAGCGATACTTCGATCGGTATCTCAAAATCGATGGGATTGGCACAAATATCGTTTGCTGAAGCTTATGAAGAACTTAAGCCTGATATTGTAGTTGTACTTGGCGATAGATACGAGATATTCAGTGCCGTAAGTGCCGCTATGATTGCCCGCATCCCGATCGCACACTTGCATGGTGGAGAAACGACGGAAGGGGCATTTGATGAATCGATCCGCCACAGCATTACCAAAATGGCGCATCTGCATTTCACCGCCGCCGAAGAATACCACCACCGCGTCATTCAGCTCGGGGAACATCCTGAACGGGTTTTCAATGTTGGAGGAATGGGGATAGAAAATATAAAGCGATTAAAGCTTTTATCCAAAGATGAATTTGAAAAGTCTATTGATTTTAAACTCAGTGAAAAAAATATACTCGTCACGTTTCATCCGGTGACTTTGGAAAATTCTACGGCTAAAGAGCAGTTTCAAGAACTGCTTGTCGCCATAGATGAGCTTGAAAATACACATATTGTTTTTACAAAAGCCAACAGCGACACAGACGGTCGTATTATCAATGAAATGATTGACAAATATGTATCTCAAAATTCACATAAGGCAGTAGGCTTTACATCATTGGGTCAGCTAAGGTACCTAAGCGCTTTGCAATACATTGACGCGGTTGTTGGAAACAGTTCGAGCGGTATTGCCGAAGCTCCGAGTTTTAAGATAGCTACGATAAATATCGGTGAGAGGCAAAAAGGGCGTCTTAAAGCAGACAGTATTATCGAATGCAAACCGGATAAAAAGGAAATTCTTCACGCTTTCACGCAATTGTACTCAAATGGATTTCAAGAGGTTCTCAAAAAAGTTCAAAATCCTTACGGGGACGGGATAGCAAGTATAAAAATCGTTGATATTATTAAAAAAGTCGATTTGTCAAATATTTTGAAAAAATCTTTTTATAATTTAGGGAAAAACCAATGAAATCAATAGAAAATATAAAACTCACCATAGAATCGACCATAAGGGAAGCCCTTAAAATTATTGACAGCGGGGCGATGCAAATCGCTATTGTTGTCGATGGGAATGATCGATTGGTCGGTACACTTACTGACGGTGATATTCGTAGAGGGTTATTAAATAATCTTTCATTGGATGAGTGTATTGAAAGTATTATTTTTAAAACACCGACGATAGCAACTTTAAATGAGACAAAAGAAGAAATTCTCCAAAAAGCACTGATAAAAAAACTTCATCAAATTCCTATCGTAGATGACGAAAATCGTGTAATTGGTATCAAAGAGATCGAAGAGCTTGTTAAGCCACGGGTCAAAACAAATAAAGTCATTCTGATGGTAGGTGGATTAGGGAGCAGATTAAAACCGCTTACGGATAATACTCCCAAACCGATGTTAAAGGTAGGAAATAAACCTATCCTTCAGATAATCGTTGAGAAATTTTCCGAGTACGGATTTGTCAATATCGTGATGTGCGTGAACTATAAATCGCATATCATTCAAGATTATTTTGGTGATGGTAGTGCATTCGGGGTAAATATCGAGTATATTTTGGAAGAGCAGCGTATGGGGACGGCAGGGGCACTGAGTTTATTGAGATCGATACCGGAGGAACCGTTTTTTGTTATGAACGGAGATTTGCTTACCAATGTTAATTTTGAGAATCTTCTCGATTATCATTGTGCACAAAATGCTGTAGCAACGATGGGTGTACGTGAGTATGACTTTCAGGTCCCTTATGGTGTTGTAAATATTGATGGGAGCCGTATTCTTTCGATAGAAGAAAAACCGGTGCACAAATTTTTTGTCAGCGCCGGCATTTATATGCTTAGCCCTGAAGTAATTTCTATTATTCCGCAAAATCAATTTTATGATATGCCGACCCTTTTTGAAAAAATTATTGCTACGGATGGGAGAGCATCTTCTTTTCCAATTCATGAGTATTGGCTTGATATAGGGCGGATGGATGACTATGAGCGGGCTAATAGCGAATATGAGTGTGTGTTTTAATGTTTAATGATAAAACAATTTTGGCTATTGTTCCGGCACGCGGTGGGAGTAAACGGCTTCCGAGAAAGAATGTGCTTGATCTCGCCGGAAAACCTCTTATTGCTTGGACGATTGAAGCAGGATTAAAAAGTAAGTATATCGACAAGGTAGTTGTAACCAGCGATGACAATGAAATATTAGAGATATCACATTTATACGGAGCGGATTGTATAAAAAGGCCGTTGGATTTGGCAAGCGATACAGCCACTACATTTGATGCGCTGAAACATACGATAGATCATTTAGAAAACTTTGATTATATTGTGTTACTGCAACCCACCAGCCCATTACGTAACGAACAAAACATTGATGAAGCGATTGACCTTCTTTTCAAAAGAGAAGCCGGTGCGGTGATATCTGTTTGTGAAATGGAACATAGCCCGCTGTGGAGCAACACCTTGCCGGAAGACGGTGAGATGTCCGAATTTTTACGCAAAGAGGTTTTGAATAAGCGAAGTCAGGACCTGCCTAGTTACTACAGGTTAAACGGAGCGGTTTATATTTGTAAAACCGATAAACTCTTGAATGAGAAAACATTTTTTATCAAAGAAAAGATATTCGCTTATGTGATGAAAAAAGAGAATTCGGTTGACATAGATGATCTATATGATTTTCATCTTGCTTCTGCAATTCTTAACTTTTTCCAGACGGGAAATAGATGCTGAAAAAAATTATACACGGGACAATGATCTATGCACTGGGGGACATGATTGTTGTCGGAACGACAGGCTTTTTACTTCTTCCCGTCTATACAAAATATTTATCAAAAATTGATTATGCTACCTATTCTATCGTAATGACGAATGCGACATTATTGATATATCTTAGTCATTTTGGATTGGTATCGGCATTTTCACGCCTCTATTTTGACTATTCTCGGCAGAATAAAACCAATGAGTATATTTCAACCCTTTTGATTTTACATACAACGTATGTTATGGCACTTTTTTTGGTGTTATATCTTTTTAGCGAACCAATTTGGCGCCTTATTTCCCCTCAAACATCCGCTATCCCTTTCTTATTTTTTGCCATGGGGTTGGCTTTTTTTAGTTTTGTCCCTGCAATGTATTCGTTGTTATTACGTATACAAGAAAAAGCCTATCAGTTTATAGCAATGCAGGTGGCAACCGTTGCCTTGATAGTATGTTCAACACTCTATTCTCTGGTTTATCTCGAAGGGGACATTGAGGTCATGCTTTTGTATCTTGTCATTGCCAACAGTCTGATATGGTTCATATCCGTGGGAATGATTTCAAAATATTTCATTTTTAGTGTCAACATGGAGTATGTTCAAAAGACATTAAAATTTGCCTGGCCCATTTTTTTGAGCTACTTGGCCTATTTTTTACTCAATAAATACGGTTTGATTTTTTTACAACATTATGAAACCCTTGAGCAAATCAGTTATTATACATTTGCGCAACAAATTTCTCTGATATTGGTCATTGCCGGGACTGCCTTTGGAAAAGTCGTTCAACCGATGATCTATGTACAAGAAAAAATCGATCTGCAACAGCTTAAAAAAATAACTCTTTATTATCGATTTTTGCTAACGTTTATAGCGTTAGCACTTATCGCGGGTGCGGGACCGATCATAGAGCTATTGGGTTCATCCAAATACACCGATTCGAAAGTTGTCTTTAGCATCTTTATCATCGCAAACTACTTTTACCTTTTTTCGCAGATTGAATCTTTCGTATTGATGTACTACAAGCGTTCCTTGCAGATAATGTACATTACTGCGGGAGGGGCTCTGAGCGTGATCATTTTAGGTATGATTTTTATCCCGATATATGGGATAATTGCCGGTGCTTTTGCTTTATTGGGCGGTAATTTCTTGATTGCAATGGTAAATATTTACGCGGCGAAAAAATTAATATACAAGGAAAATTAATAATGGTTAAGAAAATTAAATATAATATCTGGGTAGTGAAAATGTCATTTTTGTGGTTGATTTATACCATAAATATGATCAAATTTATTGCTTCGATCTCTTTTGATTCGCATCAAAAAGAGGGAAAAAATATTGCATTGATTGTTCAGCCGCTTTATATCATAAGCTGGCCATTTTATATGATGGCTCTTGGATTGTTTCTGCGAAAAAAAGGAAAAAAAGTCACGTATATAGTGGATGATAGCAATTTTGAAAAAAACAGACTTCTTTATGAGCTGAAAATGGTGATTATAAAACGCTGCATGCGAACACTTTCTGTAAAAGGGTTTAATGTTGTCAGCCTTTCTGATATACAGGTAAGTAATGAGGAGAGCTGTATATCCTCAGGAGAGCTGATGGCGTTTGCCCACATGCAGGCGATCTGGTTTACGCGGGGAGAAATGGAAATTGCAGAAAGAGAAAAAGAGTATACGAAGAATTTGCAAAAGCTCACCAGCGTGGCGCGCGCTATCGAGTCAACGGTTCGCGACACAGATGCCGAACGGATTATTGTCGCGGGAGGAATCGTAGGGACGTCAGGAATCTATCTTAAATGCGGGAAAGTGCTCAATATACCAGTATCAACGATCGATGGTGGCGTCGGGGTCAATCTGATGAGCAACAGCGGCCCAGCTGCACAATTGACCGATATAACGGTTGCATTTAAATCGTTTCCGGAGGATGAAAAGCATTATGCTTATCAGGCAGCGGGTGAACAGCTGAAAAAAAGGATGGATGGGAAAGATACCTTTGCTTATCAAACCAAAAGAATTGAAGACAAACAACACGAATCCGGATCGATTCTTTTACTATTAAATTCGGTTTGGGATCAAGCGGCCCTTGGATTACATGCCCTCTATCCGGGAATGAACGAGTGGATAGTTCAGACCGTCAAGTGGGTTGTGGAAAATACGGAAGAGACGATTATCGTCCGACAGCATCCGGCGGAACGGAATAAAATCGTTTCAACCAAAGACGATTATAAAAAGCTGTTAGAGCCGTTTATCGGACATGAACGAGTTGTTTTCGTAGCAGCCGATAATGATATTAATACGTATGGTTTGATCCATAAATCCAAAGTCGTCATCGCTTATTCGACGACGACCGCTTTGGAAACAACGATGATTGGTAAACCGGTCATTACAGTATCCAATTGCTACTATTCGGAGCTCGGTTTTGTCTATAAACCAAAGAGTCTTGAAGAATATTACAGCTATATCAGAGACGGGGTATCCGGCAGACTCGTTTTATCCGAATCCCAAAAAAACGATGCGGCTTTGTGCTACTATCTCTCACAGGTGTGTAATTGGGTATTTACCGATTTTACCGCAACGATGGAAGATTTTGTCAAGTGGGTTAAAATGGATCCGGAGACCATCTACCTCTTACCTGAAATTCAGGAGATGCTGGATGCGTTTATAAGCGGTACACCTATTTCCTTGATTCGGCATAAAATAAATTTTTATCGGTCTCAAGCAGATAAATATAGTGATTGAATAATAATGGAATAAATGGAGAGTTACAAATGATGATGAAAAATTTGAAGATTTTTATAGCAGACCCTTGGTCACGAAAAATACATATACTTGGGTATGTTTACTATAAAATTAAAACAATGTTGCTTTATAAGCATTTTCTTAAAGAATGCGGTAAAAGTACAATTATAAAAACTCCTATGTTTTGGATGCCTGAGTATATGAGCATTGGAAAAAATGTATTAATTTGGCCCAGTTGCCGTATTGAGGCTATCAATAGATATGGAAAGGAAGAGTATACTCCTCATATTATCATTGGAGATTACGTAAACATACAGCAAAATTGTCATATAACGGCGGCGGATGAGTTGCGTATCGGTAACGAGACCACGATATCGTTTGGCGTGTCGATTCAGGACACCGATCACGAATATCAACAAATTAATGTTAATATTCTGCAACAGCCGCTTCTGGTCAAAAAGACAACCATCGGGGAGAATTGCTTTATCGGATCGGGTGCCAAAATATTGGCTGGGACGGTACTGGGGAGACAATGTATTGTGGGGGCTAATGCTGTAGTGCGCGGTATATTTCCGGACTATTGTGTCATTGCCGGAATTCCGGCAAAAATTATCAAGCGATATAACCTCGAAACCAAAGAATGGGCTAGAACAAACGCAATAGGAGAATTTGTCAATGGCAATTAAAAAAATTCTGATCACTGGAGGGGCTGGATTTATCGGCTCTAATCTTGCGCTTAAGCTTATCGAAAAAGGGTATACTATTACAGTCTTGGATAACCTATCGCCACAGATTCATACAGCGAGTTCTCCTCTGTATTTTTCTATCAAAGATAAGGTTACATTCATCGAAGGCGATGTTAGAAACAAAGCTGATTGGCTTTCGGCGTTGGAGGGGCAGGATGCTGTTGTCCATCTAGCTGCTGAAACCGGTACTGGACAGTCAATGTATGAGATCGAAAAGTATGTGGATGTTAATATCAAAGGGACGGCGATTTTACTGGATATATTGACCAATAGCAATCATTCAATCAAAAAAATACTGATCGCTTCTTCGCGATCAATTTATGGAGAAGGGAAATACAATTGTCCTAATTGCGGTGTCGTTTATCCCCATGAGCGAAAAGATGCCGACATGAGGCTTGGTGATTTTCAGGTTAAATGTCCCCTATGCGGTACTAATGTCGATTTATTGTCTACCGATGAGGAGAGTAAAATCCATCCATCGTCGCTTTACGGAATTACGAAACAAAATCAGGAACAGATGGTGTTAACGATAGGAAAGGCTCTTAGTATCCCCTCTGTGGTATTTCGATACCAAAACGTCTACGGGCCTGGGCAATCTCTCTCGAACCCCTATACGGGGATATTATCTATTTTTTCTACACGAATTAATAACGGAAACGATATCGTGATCTTTGAAGACGGGCTAGAGAGCCGTGATTTTGTTTACATCGATGATGTAGTGGATGCTACGATTCTTGGACTTGAAAAAGAGGAAGCCGATTTTGAGGTATTTAATGTCGGTTCAGGAAAGCGGACCGATGTGCTAACCGTTGCACAAACACTTCAAAATGAGTATGATAGCGATGTAAACATTACTATTTCTGGCAATTACCGTATGGGTGATATTCGGGATAATTATGCGGATTTGACAAAAATTACGGAAACATTAGGATTCATCCCTAAGATTGATTTTGAAACGGGTATCCAGAGATTTGCCCAATGGGTTAAAACGCAGGAGATTATGACCGATAATTATGAAACAAGCATTCAAGAGATAAAAGACAAAGGGTTGTTCAAATAATGGGTATTAGAATTAAGCGATTTTTTTTGGCAAGCAATCTCAATAAAGGGTTGATTTGAAAATAAATTTTGTATCCTTATACGACAAAAGTGATAATTTCCCAACAGAAAAAGCCAAAATAAGTGATCTTTTTTTGGTATTTTTAACCATACTGGCAAGTGGGAGCTTGATTAGTATATCGATTCCTTTACAGGTTGTAGTAACTCTAGCGATAATAGTTTTGGTATTTATACGTTTGATGATCAATAAAAAAATAGCTACAGTAGTATTGCGAAATATTTTATTAATTATTATATTTGTTATTTTAATATTTTTTTTAAAAGTTCTTTTATCTAATACACAATCAATTTTTTCTTATGGCATATATTTTACAAATGTATTCGCAGCGGTATTAGTATTGGCATATTTTAGTGATAAGCCTTTTATGCTGACTAAAAGTATTTATATTGTTTTATTTTTTATCATGTTGCATGCGCTTATTTCTTTATTGGCGTGGTATGTTGTCGGAGACAATCTCATATTTGTACCTGAAGTTAAAACGTACACTTTTTCCTACCTTTTTTATTATGTCTACACTGATTCAGATTCGCTGAATGCAATGAGGACGATTGATATTTTCGGATTCCCTTTTTTCCGTGGTAGCGGTATTTTTTGGGAACCGGGTATTTTACAGATTTATATGAACATTCTTTTTTTTATTTCTTTGTTTGTTTATCCTAACAAACGAATAGCGCAATTGACCTCTTTGGTTATTGTTACGACATGGTCGTCGACCGGATTAGTTATTTTAATCCTTCAAATTGCCTTTTATGTCATCATAAAAGTATCAAAAAAGAATCTTTTTAAAACGGTGGTGTTAATTGCTATTTTTGCTGCACTTATCATTCCGATTAAGAAAAATCTGAGCGATAAATTTGAAGGGCAGGATGCTGGATCGGGATTTGCGCGGATCCTTGATACGATGACCGCAATAAATATTATTAAAAACTATCCGTTATTGGGAATCGAAGTAGATACAAAGGTATATGAAAGGGCATTGTCTGATAATCGTGCCGTTGTTGAGATGAAAGGGACAAATAATCAAAGGGATGCACATAACACGAATTCAGTTTTAAATTATGCAGTATTTTTCGGGATTCCGTTGGCACTCCTTTTACTGTACAGTTTGTACGGGCAAACTATTTTTATGAAAAACAAAATACTTTTCTTTTTCA
Source organism: Pseudomonadota bacterium (assembly GCA_043797085.1). Lineage (GTDB taxonomy): Bacteria > Campylobacterota > Campylobacteria > Campylobacterales > Sulfurimonadaceae > Sulfuricurvum. Next base: position 129,149 of record JAZDQA010000005.1, read on the forward strand.
TTGTCGTAATTGCAATCTCAACCGAGCCGATAGGTTTTTATATTTTCCCCTTAATACTCATTTTTTCAAAATACATACTTAAGTACAGGGCAGGAGGGAATTATGAATTTAGATCGGCGTAAGAGTAAAATTCTTTATATAGGTTTAGATTATTATCATTATCCGAAAATGATTACGGAAGGGATAGAAAAACTTGGCTATCAGGTTGATTATTATCCGATTGAACCAAGGACTCTTTTTTACAAAATGACACGCTATTTATTTAAGTTAGCATATCGAAAGGCATTGGATAAATATCATGATATGATTATTACCAAAAGTAGAGCAATAAAATATGATAAAGTTTTTTTCATTACGACCCATTTTTTCTCAATTGATAATTTAGATAAGCTGAAAGAGTCTCAACATAGGGCTGAATTCATTAGCTATCATTGGGATAGCTTGAGCAAAGACTATCGTTATTTAGAGACAAGGGATTATTTTAACCGAATATATTCATTTGATAAGGCTGATTGCGACCGGCATGGTATCCTCTATCTTCCTCTCTTTGCCAGCGGTATATACAGCGGATTTTCAGAGCGCAAGGGTGAGCAGGATATGGATATCTATATGGTCGGCTCTATTGTACAGACGAAGCGATATCAGTTGGTGCAGGAGTTCAAAAATTTCTGCCATAAAAATGGTATCAGTTTTTATTTTCATCTGAAAGTGACACCTGTGACGTATCTGAAACTATTACTTAGCAGGGTGATACCTCGAGGGGTCTCGTTTCATACGATGGAGGGTAATCTTATGAAAGAGATTGTTGGGCGCTCCAGAGCAGTACTAGATGTTACCAATCATGAGCAAAGTGGCTTAACAATGCGTGTAATCGAAAATATTGCGATCGGAAAAAAGTTGGTTACGACAAATATCAATATTGAAAAAGAGCCATTTTATAACAAAAATCAGGTATTTTTATTGGGTAAAGATAATATGAATAGATTAAAAGACTTTATAATGTTAGATATTAAAATAGAAAAACACCCGGAGCTATTTTTGGATTTCTGGCTGAAAAAGATTTTCAATGACGTGGAGGGGAGAGATGAAAACAATGGAGTCAATTAAAATGGATAGTAAACTAAAAGTTCTTTATATCGGGTTGAATTTTTACCATTATCCGAAAGTGATTGCCGAAGGGTTGGAAAATCTTGGATTTCAGGTGGATTTTTTTCCGATAGAACCACCCACAGCATCGTATAAACTCGCACGTTATGTTAAAAAATTTCGTAAAATTTCACTTGACCGCTATCATGATGAAATTATAACTAAAAGCACATCTGTGAAATATGATAAAGTCTTTTTTATTACTACCCATTTTTTTTCATTGGAAAACCTCAAACGTCTGAAAGAGACTCAGACTAAGGCTGAATTTATCAGTTATCATTGGGACAGTATTGTAAGCGGATTCGATTATTTGAATACGGTTCCATTTTTTGATAGAGTTTTTACCTTTGATCGGGTTGATTGTGAGGAGCATAATTTTCGATATCTTCCACTCTTTGCAAGTGGGATTTATAGCAGCATAAGGCAAAAAAAGCGTAATTATGATATTGATGTATACACGGTAGGATCTGTATACAAACTACAGCGCTATTTTTTAGTTCATGAATTTAAGAATTTCTGTGTCAAAAACGACATTAGTATTTACGTTCATTTGCATCTAACATTAGTGACATATATAAAACTTTTGCTTAAAGGAATAATTCCAAAAAATGTTTCATTAAGTGCTATTGACAATAATATTATGGAAGATATTACGTTTCATTCCCGTGCTGTACTAGATGTTCCCAATCGTCCTCAAAGTGGTTTGACGATGCGTATCATTGAAAATATCGCTATCGGGAAAAAAATAGTTACGACAAATCTAAATATAGAAAAAGAGCCGTTTTACGACAAAAATCAGGTTTTTTTATTGGGTAAAGATAATATGGACGGGTTAAAGGAGTTCTTAGAACTGGATATTGAAATTCAGGAACGTTCCGAACTGATGCTGGATTCCTGGCTGAAAAAGATTTTTTTATGAAACGGTGCCTCTTAATCACCCCTTTGAGTTTTTATACTTGGCATTCGACAATGGCAAAAGAGCTTATTGGCCGAGGATACAGTGTTGATACGATGAATGATGAGTATCCCGAAGGGCTTCTGGGACTTTTACTGGGAAATTTTTTGAACGTCATTTCCCGAAAAATTACCCTTAGCAGATTTAGGGAATATTTTGAGGATGATAGTCGGAGATATGATCTTATCATTATTTTCAAAGGGAGAGGTGTTTCAGCCGATTTGCTAAAATTGCTAAAACTGAATTCAAACAGAGTCGTAGCGTATAATTTTGATTCGTTTAATTATTTTAGCAATCCACTGCAGTGGTATAAAGAAGTGTCTGTATACAAAACATTTGATTTTGTCGACGCAATAGAGCATCAGATAGAGAGGGTAGACCTTTTTTCGGATAGTTTGATCGAGGTACTTCCTGAGAAAACGGTGGATATTTCTTGCGTTATTAAAAATCATTCGGACCGTTTGGTTTATTTGAATCAAATATACAGTGCGTTGCACAAAGATTTGAGTTTTAAGATTTTTATTTACGAAAAAAATCTTTTGACGCTTTTGAAAAACAGTTTAGTGCACCCGTTCTTGATCTACAAATGGCGCAAACATATTTATTTTAATGGGTTGAATCAAACTGATTATTTTAATCTTTTAGCCATCTCCAAATTTACGCTCGATTACGCCCATCCGAGTCAGTCTGGGATCACAATGCGTTGTTTTCAATCTGCCGCATGCGGTACGATAGTGATTACTAATAATGGACACATACAAATGAGTGATAAGCTAAGCGAGGATAATTATTTCGTTTACAAGCTTGATGATGATCTCAAAAAGCTCGAAAAATTTATAAAAGACAAAATTGGAGCCAAACCAGTAGTAAACTATCGAGGGGTCAGTAATTTTATAGATGATTTGCTACAATAAAGAACATAATAAGGGAAAAAATGAAGATAATATTAAATATAACAGAAGGGTTTCTAGTATGAAAAAAATCGCATTAATTGGTATTGGAAAAATGGGAATGTCTCATTTGGCAATAGCAAATCAAACACCAGGAATTGAAGTTGTGGCAGTTGTTGATACATCTAAGACTTTATTGAGATTTGTAGAAAAGAATACAAGGTTCAAATGTTTTTCTGATTATAAAAAAATGATTGAGGAAATAGAACTTGATGGTGTTATGGTATTGGTACCAAATGCATTTCATTTTGATATTGCAAAATATTGTATTGAAAAAGGAATTAATGTATTTGTTGAAAAACCATTTACACTGAGTTATGAAGATAGTCAAACTCTTGTAAATTTAGCTAAAGAAAAAAATGTCAAGGGTCAGGTTGGCTATGTGAATCGTTTTAATCCAGTTTTTGAAAAAGTTAAAAAATTACTAGAAAAAGATATTATCGGTGATGTTACAAATTATATAAATCGTATGACTGGTGGCGTTATTTTGAAAGAGAATAAAGGTTGGAGAAATGATTACACAAAAGGTGGTGGATGTTTATTTGATTATGGACCACATTGTTTTGACTTATCAACCTATTTTTTCGGAACAGATGTAAAAGTACAATCGTCTGTATTAAAAAAAGTTTTTTCATCTTCTGTAGATGATATTGTTTATTCAACTTTGTTGCATAATAATAAAATTCTTGGAATAAATTATATAAATTGGTCTGATAGTTCTGTAAGAAAAGCAACTAATAGTATTGAAATAGTTGGGACTAAAGGAAAGATGACGGCAAGTAAGTATGAAATAAGTATTTTCTTAATTGAAGACAATAGTGAGCTAGGTTTTGAGAAAGGATGGAATCAAATTTATGTAACAGATGAAAGCACTAATGTAGCTTATTACTTAAGAGGTGAAGATTTTTCTCGTCAACTATCTGAATTTTCAAAATTACTTAACGGTGAAATTAATGAATCTAGATCTACATTGCATAGTGCAAGTATCACAGACAAACTACTTGAAGAAACAAAAAAACTTGCAGGAGGGTTAGTATAATGGATAAAATTATTTTTGGAGACAATCAATTTTTTGGTGTAAATCACATGTCTGAACAAACAGCAATAAAGCAGTCACAAAAATTTAAAACACCAGAAGATATTTATAATACTTTAAAATATGTAAATGAAATTGGTATTAAAAGTTTTATGTTCACGACGCATAGTCAATTAGAGCCAGTATTAAAATTGATAAAAGAAAATTCTAATTTTAATGATTTTAAATTATATCCATGCATGCCATATGCTCATAAGTATGCTGAAGCAATGGTAGAACTAGGTATATTTGAAACAATTAGTAAGTTTACACCAGGGAATAAATTAGTCGCAGGTTTGAAAGGAATAAGTTCTGCTGTAACATCAAATCCAGTTCCTATGATGGAATTGCTTGTTGATTCAGAAATGAAATTATTAGAAGGAATGAATGTAAAAGGAATTTTTTTATTAAATATTGTAACTGATCTTTTATTGGGGTTAGAGATGTATGATATGTTATTGGAATTTTCAAAATATACAGAAAAAAAATATAATGTAAAAGCTGGATTTTTCACTATGAATCATGTTAAATTACATGATGTATTGGTTAATAAATTGGGATTAGAAAATCCAATTATAATTAGCGATATTAATAAAATAGGTTTTAGAATGAACCCATCTCAAGAAGAGGTTGAAGAGATATTGGTTAAACATGATAGCTATAATATCGCAATGTCAATCTTAGCTTCAGGTGCAATCAATCCAAAAGAAGCTGTAAAGTATATTGGTGAATTACCTGGGGTAGATTCAGTAGTATTTGGAGCGTCATCCCCAGCTAATATTCAAGAAACGAAAAGATTATTAGAAGAAATATTTATAAAATAAACAGCCGTATAACCATATAACCAAACCAATGGGGTCAGGTATGAATGGCACTTACTTAAGCTTTTTAGGGTGCCCATTCTTTCGGATTTCTTCCCTAGCCACATCTCTTAATTTCATCAATAGCGGGTAATCATTTCGCCTTCTTTTGATAGCGCGAGGTTCCACCCGTCCAGCTCGATTTCCAATATGTTTTTCACTAATGCGTCTTAAAAGTTTTTTTTGTGGTGATATTGTTATTGTTGCTAAATGCAAAAATCAACTGTAGTGTATGTTTAAAACTGATTTCTCTAGGAAGTAGTGTACATTGGAGTGCAGAAGCTAGCATTATTGAGCGTATTAAATTATACGCTAAAAAATAAATCCTTAACTCTTTGATTGCCATCTGTGGTGTTTTACAGCTGATAATAATGTTTAGCTACAATTTTAGAAGAGTTATAAACCTAATAGGAACAGCACTCTTTAGAAAGTTGCTAATTGCTCTACGAAACGGCAATATTAATACTATTAAAGAGGAAATTGCAGCGTATATCAGCAGGTATTTAGATATTTCGGGCTACTTTTTTCAAATATTGATTATCTTTGGTTTTATGAAGAAAAATGCCAAGTATATTCTACGATAAGACTGAAAAAGAGTTTAGTTCTTTCACAGTCTCCAGGGGTTAGGAATTGCTGCTGTTGATTTTATTTCTGGCTTAGTATTGATCTTTTTTTATTTCGCTTTTTACGATGGTAGGTGAAAGGTTTAGTCTGGCGTTCCAGCATCCCATTTAAAAGGATATAGCTGATCACGAGGAGGAGGATAAACATCAGGAGAATGTAACGTTGTTTAATACCATTTTCGATAAAAGTGAGTCCCATAAAAGAATAAAACAATTGACCCAATGTCAGTAAAATGACGGTCATTCTAACATTGCCTTTGAAAAACTGCAGCACGAGATGGTGTAAATGAGTTTTATCGGGTGAGAACATCGAACGCCCGTTTCGTTTTCGGCGGATCATAACGATTAGGGTATCAATAATCGGCAAAGCAGCAATAAACAGTATGGTAATAGGCTCTACATAATCAAGTGCACGGATAGAAACTATGGAGATAATAACACCAAGGGTGAGTGATCCGCTATCTCCCATAAAAATCTTTGCAGGATTCCAATTGAACCACAAAAAAGCAACTAATGCTGAGATAAAAGAAAGCGATAAAGAGACCATAAAGCTATCGTTGTGCTCATACCCGATAAAACATAAGGCAGATAAAATAATGATACTTAGAGAGGTTGCTAAACCATCCAGACCGTCTGAAAGATTAAGAGCGTTAGTAAAGCCGGCAATAGCAATCAGAGTAAAAGGAAAAGCAAACCACCCAAGCGGTATTGAATATCCGAAAACATGACCTAGATGTTTGATATAAGTACCATCAACGTAAAAAAAAACTACTGCGATAAAAATAACTAAAAATTTTGCATTAGGAGAAGTGTCACGGTGATCATCAAGAATACCAACCGCAAAAATAATAAATATACCAATCAATACCCATGGATGTGATAAATGAGCTGTATTTAAAAAGAGTAAATCTGAGCATATAACCGCAAATACAATACCAATACCCGCGCCGCGTGGAGTGATTTTTTTATGATGACTACGGTGATTCGGAATATCAATAAGACCAAGTGATGGTGCATAATGGATTATTAGTTTAATAAAAATAAAACTGAGAATAAAAACAGTAAAAAGTTTGGCACCAAAAAATAACAATAAAATGACTCTTTTCATGATAAATTGTCTAATAAGTATTGCATAAATTTACTTAGAAAATTATTTATAAATAGTAGATAGCATACTCCATTGTGCTAAGAAATTGACAAAATAGTGGTCAAAAAGTATACTATTGCTAAAAGAGGGTCAAGAGTTTTTTTAGAAAAGAATGAACAAGTAAAAGCGACTGAGGGATTATTAAAATAATGAGAGCAGTAGGAATCTAATAAATATTATGTTAAAATCAAATAGAATTTAAAAGTATGTAAAACAGCATAAATAGTAGTGTAAAGGAGTATAAAAAATGATCATATTGGGAAAAAAATACAAATTTACATCACTCGAAGAGCAAAGACTCATAAAAAAGTTTGGTAATTATGAAGTCATCACAACTTCAAATCGAGATCCTTATGAGGTTATAGCCGAGCTTTCCAAATATATCGAAATGCATGGTGCTAGTATGCTAGTGCTTAACATGCGCAATCAAGTGCATGATGAAATCGTCATGTATTTGACTAAACTACAGTTTCAAAATAAAAGTAAACGTTTTGTAGTCATGAGCATGAGTCGTTTTACTGAAGCGTATCTCCAAAAATGTTATATACCCGATGATGAAAACAACCTCTTTTTTCTCGAAGATATTGTCTCGTACAGTCAGTGGCAGTATTTTCAAAAGCGATGTATTGATTATTTTGGAGTGTTTTGGCTTTTTTTCTTTTCGTGGACTGTGTTGCTGTGGAGTGCTATTAGAATCAAGCAGCAGTCACCCGGATCGATATTGTTTCGACAAGATAGAGTGGGGGTAAATAATGAGATTTTTAAATGCACAAAATTTCGATCCATGCATGAAAATTCTCATCACGATGCCTACACGAGAGAGAATGATACGCGGATTTTTCCATTTGCTCATACCATGCGAAAAACAAGGTTTGACGAGTTACCGCAGATGTGGAATATCCTAAAAGGGGAAATGCACCTGATAGGTCCAAGAACGGAATGGGACATATTGGTAGCTCAATATGAATCGCAAATCCCTTATTATAATGAGCGCCATTTGGTACGTCCGGGAGTAACTGGGTGGGCGCAGGTGATGTATCCGTATGGTGCAAACGCTGAGGATGCACGCCAAAAATTGATGTATGATTTGTATTACATCAAACACTGGAGCATGGGATTGGAACTAAAGATCGTCTGGATGACAGCGATGACGGTGATCGGGAAAAAAGGGATATAAAAGTTAGAAGTTTGCTATTTGGAAATTTTGGAAAATCGGATGGCAGAGAAAATGGTGTCAGAAGTTTACTATTAACTAAAAAGTAACTATGCAATTGCATTCCTCTTATAGCAAAAGAAAGGTTATATATTTAGTAATTAACATAAATACCTATTGACATCAATATAATGTTTATGTAATATACAAAATATTATTTTTATTTAAAAAGGTTACAACATGAAACTAAATGCTGGTGGACTTAGTTCAGTTGTGATTGGTAGAGAAATAGAACTTATGCAGCTTGATGCTTATGTATCTTTTGGACAACATATCGCCATCATTGCTCCAAGAAGATATGGGAAAACTACTTTAGTGAATGCATTTTTAGACAAACAAGAAAATGAATATCTTATTTGTAAAATTGATGTATTTTCAGCTTCTACAATTAGAGAATTTTGCGAGATATACATAGACTCTATTTACAAGTTAGATGGGGTTAAAAACTTTGTAAAACATGCTAAAGATAATGTTATGGAGATTATGGGAAGATTTTCTTTGGAATATAGTGATGTTAAAGTTGGGTATGATTTGCTTAAAGAAGAAGATGAAAATGAGCTTGTGAGAAAAACATTTGATTTGGCGCAAAGCATATCACTATCCAAAGGGAAAAAACTGATTGCTTTTTTTGATGAGTTTGGAGATTTGGCAAAATTTGGACAAGATTTCATCAAAAAACTAAGAAGCTATTTTCAAACTCATTCCAATGTGGTTTATATTTTTGCTGGGAGTCAACAAAGTGTTATGGATGATATTTTTTTGAATTCAGATAATGCATTTTTTAACTTCGCAACACTTATGAGAATAGGAAGATTGTCAAATGAATCGATTGAAGCTTTTGCGCGTGAACTTATTCTCAATGAAACAATTAGGTTTGATAATGAAGCGGTTATAGCTTTAATAAAGAGTGTTAATGGTCATCCTTTTTATACTATAAAAGTTTTGCAAGAGGGATATATTTGCTTTTTGATGGAAAGTAGTGGTGAACTTAGTATTTCTACCAATAATATCCATCAAGCTATTGAAAAGATTTTATTTGACAATGCTATTTATTTTGAAACTTTGTGGCAAAAACTTAACTCTAAAAAACATAAAGGCTCAATAGTAAAAGAGTTGGCAGTTAAGGGATTTAAAGGGGGAGACAAGGTAAGTTTGTCTTACAAAAGTCAAATGATAAAAGAGCTCAAAGATGATGGTATCATCGATGAACATAAACAATTTTTTGACCCGATGTTTTTGAAATGGTTGCAAAGTGATAATAAATAATCATCAAAATAGCAAATAAAAAATAGGGTCAGAAGTTTGCTATTAACTAAATCTGATCTTCCTTTCTTTTCCATAAGAAACGAAGCGAAAGAAAATAGTCATTTTCACGAATCGCACGCGCGACTCCCGCACTGCTGCTTCGCACGCGGCTTATTAGGTACGTTTCAATGACGGGGATTATTGAAATAATGAGCTTTGGGCAAAGCCTTAGTAAATATTTTAGAATGACTTGTTGAATTTTAAAGAGAGCATTCAAAAATAGCGATCAGAAGTTTGCTATTCGCGAAAATTTTGAAAATTCGGTGAGAGAGAAGATACTGTCAACGAATAGCGCTAATGGACGTGAATGTCAAATCCATACCTTCCTTTCTTTTTCATAAGAAATGAAGCGAAAACAAGGGAACCGCTTTTACATAGTAAAATGTTTCTGTGAAAGAAAATCCCCCTGATAATACAACACTTCCGATATTCTATACTGCCAATTAAAATTAAACACTGCTATTAATGAATAAATGCTAAAATAGCATCAATTTTTTAGATATATTGAAATGAAAAACTTTTTAAAACAGGGTGTTGATGATTAAAATACTATTGGGGCTTTTGCTCGCAGTTTTATCACTTTTTGCTACCCCTTATGACTCTATTTTCGAGAAAGCGGGTCGTGATTTTGGTATCGAATCCTCATTATTAAAGCGTATAGCGACGATTGAGAGTTCTCTGAACCCTCGTGCGATCAATCAAAACAAAAATGGTACGGTTGACATCGGGTTGATGCAGATTAATTCGATGCACATTCGAGGTCTTTCCAAGATCGGTGTCACGCGTGAAGCACTGTTTGATCCGGAGGTCAATGTGTATGTAGCTGCATTGCTACTCAGTTCTCATATACGCAAAAGAGGATATAATCTCCAAGCAATCGGGTGTTATCACTCGGCGAATCCGGTGTTTAAAAATCAGTGGTTAAAACGCCTTGCGATGGTAAATGTACCGCAAGGCACCGTAAAGACGTCAAATACTGCTCAATCGGCAGTGTATGATGATCCGCGCAGCCGTTTTGCTCAACAGCAGTTATCGACCAAGACAGATCAAAAGATTGCGCAAGGGTTGAATCCAAAACTCGCGTTGCGTGAAGCCAAAGCCGAAGTAGATCGGTTAATGGGCATAACAAATTAAATTTCAATAAAAGAGAGAAAATGATGGGAATCAAAAAAAGTTTAGTACATCTGATGATAGCAACTGTGTTGCTTTTGGGTAGTGAGAGCAGTGCTGATAATGCAGCTATCATCCAAGCAATCAAGGCGAATCCTGCTTTGCTTGATTCTCCTCAAGCCAAAGCGATGATGCAAGATGCTAAGGTTCCCGTCGTAACGACACAGGCAAAAGTAGAAGTTCCTTTAAATGATGTAGTCCAAGAGACTAAGGCAGAAGAGAAAGCCTCTGCTGAAACCTCTGTCGTTGATTCAAGTGGAAATGGGGATGTAAATTCTTTTTACCGTTCACCGCTTAGTCTCGAAAAAAATGACGATTACAGTAAGCGTCTCATTGCTCGTCAAATCAAAGAGAGTCCAAAAACTCTAAAGCGCTATGGTATCGAGTTCTTTAGAAATAAAAATGGAATGGATTTAGCATCATTGCCGGTACCTGAGAACTATAAGCTGGTTCCAAAAGATGTTTTGAACGTTGTTTTGTATGGTCCGAAATCGGACAATATGAGTTTGACGATTGATAAAGACGGTACGGTGGTTATCCCATCTTTTGGTCCGCTTCAGATTGCAGGTCTCTCGTTCAGCGAAGCCAAAAAGACGATTTCAGATGCCCTTATAGCGGCGTATCCTAATGTCGGAGTGACCGTCAATATCTCTCAGTTTTCATCGATCCAAGTAACACTCGCAGGTGAAGTGGCTGTCCCCGGTATCTATAATGTGAGTTCGTTTTCAACCATCAAAGAAGCGTTGATCTCAGCTGGCGGACTCTCTGCCAATGGTTCTATGCGTTCGGTGAGCATCAAGCGTCAAGGGCGTATTTACACAACCATAGACCTTTACTCTATTATCCGAGGAACGGGACGAAGTGATCCGCTGTTACGTGCCGGAGACATTATCATTGTCCCGATTATGGGCAAGAGTGTCATTATCGACGGAGATGTCAAACGACCTGCCATTTATGAAGCCAAACAAAATACCAGTATCGCTAATCTCATATCTTATGCGGGCGGAATACAAGCCAGTGCAAGTAAGAACGACATACGTATCACACGATTTGAGAAGAATCAAGGGATAAAAATCTTTAATGTTTCGCTCTCAGAATCAGAAAAAATGGTAGCACAGGATCAAGACAAAGTCTATGTTCATGATTTGGACAAGAGTAATCTACGGGGAATCACCCTCTATGGGAATGTGATTAAACCGGGATTTTGGCCACTGGCGAAAGAGGGGACTTCATTAAAAGAGTTTTTTGGACGTGAAATCTCTCACAATACTCTTCGCGGTGTATTTCTCGAAGATACGTATTTCGATTATGCCATCATCAAACGGACCAATAGTAATCTCAAAGAGGAGTTGATCGGGTTTTCTCTGAGTGATGCTTTGTCGGGAAAAGAAAAAATCTTGCTCAAAAATCGGGATGAATTGTATGTGCTAAATAGTTCAGCCGTAGCTCCGGCTCCTGTGGTGAAACTATCTGGTGAGTGTGTTTTAAAAGAGGGAGAGTACAAATTTTTTGATAAAATGACATTGGATGCGTTGTTGAGCACAGCGGGCTCGAAGTGTCTAATCGATAAACAAAAAGTGACGATTGTCTCTCGTGATAAAAAAACATTGCGTCCCAGTGTCCGAGTGGCAGATGCATCGCATAATGCGCCTGTTTATTTAAATGAATTTGATGAGATTAGTGTTGTCGGATATTACACGACAAATCCAATCTATCAGGCGTCAATCGCGGGTGAAGTGTATAAATCAGGAAGTTATCCCATCGCTGACTCTGGTTTTACCATTCGAAATTTGATTCTGGCAGCGGGCGGAATGACGGATAAAGCAAGTAAGGATAAAATCGAGGTTGTTCGATATGAAATCATTAATGGCAAGCGTGAGCGTAAAGTTCTATCTCTGTCTCCTGATCTTGCTATGTCCGATAATTCACTTGCACTTTTGCCCTACGATGAAGTCACGGTCTTTAAAATACCGCAATGGAATGTAAGAAAATCGATTAAATTAGTAGGAAAAGTCAAATATCCCGCTGAATACGCTATCGAAGATGGTGAGACTCTTTCTGACGTACTAAAGCGTGCAGGCGGATTTACCAATAGTGCGTATGTTGATGGAGCAGTATTTACGCGTGAAGAGTTAAAAGTTCGTCAGCGTGATGGGATGGAACGTCAAATAAAAGATCTTCAAAGTCGGGTCATGTACATTGCAACACAACCTACTCAAGCAGGGGAGAATGCAGGGGATAAAACACAGTTGGTTACAATGCTGGGTTCCTTAAAAGAAGAAGTTCGAAACACACCGTATGTCGGTCGTTTATCGGTTCATTTGAAGAGTGATTTAAGTAAATTTGAGGGGAGTAATTCGGATATTTTACTTAAAAATGGGGATGTACTTTATGTGCCTGAACGTGAAGACAGTGTTGTAATCCAAGGTGAAGTTCTTAACCCTAATGCGGTTGTTTACAGTTCTGCAATGTCGGTAAGCGATTATCTCGAAAAATCTGGTGGTCTAAAAGAGAGTGCGGATGAGAGTAATATTTTCGTTGTTCACAGTAACGGCGAAGCAGAACCATATAAAAGTGGATTTTTTGCCTCGAATGTAGTCGTAGGACCGGGGGATGTTATCGTTGTTCCAATGTATATCAACACCTACAGCGGGATGCAATTTGCCAAAGATATTACGGCAATTTTATATCAGTTGGCAGTTTCGGCAGCAGCACTTACGACCATCGGAGCGCTGTAATGCAAGAAAATATTTCCCAAAGTGTGATCCAAGAAGACGAGATCGACCTGCGCGAACTGGCTGCGACAATCGGTAAGCATAAGTTTAAGCTCATCGGATTTACCTTGGTTGTTACGGCTATGAGTGTGCTATGGACATTGAGTAAACCTAATATTTACCATTCTCAAGCAGTGTTGGTGCCACAAGTGGAATCTAAATCGTCGATGGGCGGTTTGGGTGCATTAGCCGGATTAGCGGGAGTCGATTTGGGCGGGGGGGAGATGCTGCCCGATAGTGCATATCAACTGTATTTGGATGATTATCAGTGGATGCGGAATTTTTTACTCCAATCAAAACTATTTGAACGCCTTAATGCAGAAGATGCAGATAAAAATTACCGTTTTGTACTGGGAATAGATACCTTTTACCGTCTTAAGAAAGGTTCTCCCAATGAGGATTCTGAAGCAATGAGTCCGGATAAAAAAGAGAAGAAACTCTTTGCGACGTATCAAGACATTAAAAGCAAGTTCTCTATTTCGAGTGATAAAAAAACCTCGGTTATAACACTCGGGTTCAGTGATTCAGATCCTGTTTTAGCTAAAGATACCGTTTCGTTGTTTTTGAAATATGCGTCAAACTCGCTTCGGACGAATGAACTAAGTGACATGGAGAAAAAAATTGCGTACTATGATCAGGAACTTCAAAAAACCAATGATCTTTCACTGAAAACCCAACTCAGTCAGCTAATGTCGGCATTGATCCAAAAAAAGGTTTTAGCGCAATCAAGCGAGTTTTATAATGTAAAGATGGTTACTGCTCCCAGTGTCGCCTATGAAGGAGACAAAGAGGGACCTAAGAGAGGGCTGATTGTTGCTGTTTCAATGATTACTTCGTTGATCATTGGTATTTTTGGAATCTTTTTTATAGAGTTTATTCGTAGTAAAAAAGAAGATGAATAGCTAAAATCAAGCATTTTTACGCTATAATCAGCCAATTTTTAGTTACAAGGGAATAGGCATGGCGTTCGATAACGAAGCGTATGAAGAAGAAAATTTTGCTGAAATGCTGGAGGCATCGTTCAAAGAGCAAGAATCCACTCGCATTACAGAAGGTGAAGTTGTAGAGATCCAAGAGAGTGATAACCGCGCATTGGTCGGCGTTGGTGAGAAACTAGAGGGGATCTTGCCACTCGATGAGATTCGTGATGCAGAGGGAAAACTCCTCTTCAACGTTGGTGATAAAATCACCGTTATGGTCATAGGACATTACAATGAGCGTCCTAAAATTTCATATAAAAAAGTGCTTGAACAAGAGAAAACACTAGCATTTATCAATCTTCACAAAGAAGATTTTGAGTCGGTTGTTATCGAAGCACTGGTTACAAAGAAAAACAAGGGTGGCTATTTGCTTGAAGCAGATGATGTCCATTTCTTCCTTCCTCGCTCACTTGCAGCGTTCAAAGATACCGATCAAGTCGTTGGTAAAACGATTAAAGCACAAGTGGTCAAAGTTGATCCTGCTGAAGCATCGATTGTTGTATCACGCCGCAAGCTTTTCAATGATGAACGCAAACGTAAAAAAGAAGTGATTGATGCATTGATGGAAGAGGGTAAAATCATCCAAGGTACTGTCAAAAAAATCACAAGCTATGGAATGTTTGTTGATGTTGGCGGGATTGATGGTTTGGTTCATTACAATGAAATCAGCTACAAAGGTCCCGTCAATCCGTCAAAACTTTATAAAGAAGGCGATGTTGTAACCGTAAAAGCGATTGCATACGATAAAGACAAGCGTCATTTATCTCTTTCAATCAAAGCAGTTCAATCGGATCCATGGAGAGAAGTTGAAGAAGCATTGGAAGAGGGCGATACTATTACGGTTACCGTTAGCAACATCGAGCCATACGGTATTTTCGTTGATCTTGGAAATGACATCGAAGGCTTCTTGCACGTTTCAGAAATCACATGGGACAAAAATATTAAACATCCTAAAGATTATTTGACTCTTGGTCAAGAAATTGACGTTGAAGTTATCGAAATCAACTCTAACACACATAAATTACGTGTATCGTACAAGCGTCTTCAGCCAAAACCGTTTGAAGAGTTTATGCGTACATCACGTGAAGGCGATATTGTCAAAGGAACTGTTACATCATTGACCGATTTTGGTGCTTTCATCAAAGTTGGCGGTGTAGAGGGATTGTTGCACAATCAAGATCTTTCATGGGATAAAAATGCCAAATGTAAAGAGACTCTTAAAGTCGGTGATGAAATCGAAGTAAAAATCGCAAAAATCAATACCGAAGATGAAAAAATTTCTTTGAATCGTAAAGCACTCGAAGAGAGCCCAATCGACAAATTTGCTGCTAATCATAAAATGAACGAAGTGTTAAGCGCAACGGTTCGTGACGTAAAAGATTTCGGTGTATTTGTTTCATTAGAGGGTGGTGTTGATGCTCTTATCCGTAATGAAGACCTTTTACCATTGACTCCGGAAGAGCTTACTATCGGTCAAGTGATTGAAGCGGTTGTTATGGTTATTGATGCTAAGCGTGATCGTATCCGTCTTTCGGTACGTAAACTAGAGCGTATCAAAGATCAAGAAATGCTCAACGAGATTAATGACGATGAGTCAAACAGTCTTGGTGATTTGATTAAAGATCAATTGAAATAAAGATATGCGAAAAGCAGCATACTGGCTATTTCCGTTAATAGCCATTTTCGTTGCTGTATTTATTGTTGTCTTTATGATCCAAATCAATCCGACTCCTTCAGCGATTGCGCAGGAGAGCGACTCTCATAAAAATTCTGATGAGACGAACGTGAGTTCATCTAGTTGGATGAATGGATTGCATTTAACAAAAGAGAAAGAGTATTCCTATCCGATTAACGAAGTGGTTATCGAAATGGATGCTCAATCAAGCGTAGCAAAATCTCATAAGTATCATTTAACGGTACTTTTGAAGGATTCGTATGAGTTCTTTTGTTTGAAACAAGAGCTTAAAAATACGGATCTTTCCTATCTTTTAAATCAAGAGGGAAGCGCAATGAGTGTTGATATTGACTCAGATGATTACAATGCACTCGCAAATCTCCTCTTAAAACTAAAAACCTATCAAATTTCGGCGACACTTTCGCCGCTCAAAGAGGACTAATCCAATGGAAAAATTTAAAATTGTCGTTTGTGATCATATTCACGAAGAGGGTTTAAATCTTCTTCGTAATGACGATAAAATTGAAATGATTTTTGCTGCTGACATGGACAAAACAGCATTACTTGATGTCATTGCGACAGCGGATGTTGCTATTACTCGAAGTTCAACCGATGTGGATGATAAATTTATCCAAGCAGCTCGCGGCAAACTCAAAGCAGTCGTTCGCGCAGGTGTGGGCGTTGATAATGTAGACATTCCGGGATGCTCAAAAGAGGGTATTATCGTTATGAACGTTCCTACAGCAAATACGATTGCAGCGGTTGAGCTAACGATGACTCACATGCTCTCATGCATGCGTATGTTCCCGTATTCTCATGATCACCTCAAAAACCAGCGGGTTTGGAAGCGTGAAAAATGGTACGGGTATGAGCTAAAAGGTAAAAAACTGGGTGTTATCGGTTTCGGTAACATCGGAAGCCGTGTCGGTATCCGCTCTAAAGCATTTGAGATGGATGTTATCGCGTATGACCCATACATTCACCCATCCAAAGCAACCGATGCCGGTGCTAAATACACCACGAATTTTGAAGATATTTTGGCGTGCGATATTATCACGATTCATACGCCAAAAAACAAAGAAACAGTTGGAATGATCGGTGCGGATGAAATCGCAAAAATGAAAGACGGTGTGGTTTTAATCAACTGTGCGCGCGGTGGATTGTACAGCGAAGATGCTCTTTATGACGGTTTAAAATCAGGAAAAATCCGTTTTGCCGGTATCGATGTATTTGACAAAGAACCTGCAACGGATAACAAGCTTTTGGATTTGGATAACATCTGTGTCTCTCCGCATTTGGGTGCAAATACGTTTGAATCTCAGTTGGGGATTGCTCTTGAAGCAGCGCAACAAGCGATTGAAGCGGCAAAAGGAATCGCGTATCCTCATGCACTTAATCTTCCGATCGATGAGTCTAAAATACCTTCTTTTGTTAAACCGTTCCTCGAAATGGGACAAAAAATCGGCTTTTTAGCGTCTCAGATCAATCGTGCTCCAATCGTTTCAATCAAAGTAAGCGGACGCGGTGATATTGCTCAATACGTCACATCTTTGGCTACTTTTGTAACCGTTGGTGCGTTGGCAGAGACATCAGGTGAAACGATCAACTACGTAAATGCTGATTTCGTTGCTGCTGAACGTAACATCAAAATCGATACGGAAGAACTTCCTGAAAGTCCGGTGTATAAAAACTTGGTAACCGTTCGTTTGACGACCGATAAAGACGTTATCGAAATCAGCGCAACGATGTTTAACGATGATGTGCAGCGCATTGTTGACATCAATGGTTTTGGTGTTGATGTTGAACCAAAAGGAAATATGATCCTTTTCAAAAATACGGATGTACCGGGTGTTATCGGACAAGTCGGCACATTGCTTGCTGCGCATGAAGTGAACATCGCTGATTTCCGTCTCGGGCGCAATAAAAGCAAAGAAGCATTGGCGGTTATCATCGTTGATTCTCCTGTCAGTGAAAAAACACTTAAAGAACTTTCTGCACTAAACGCATGTATTAGCGTCTCTTACGCACGAATTTAGGTTTTTGCAGCGACGATGAACACAGAAGAGATAGGGGCACTTTTACAGGATAAAAGCAAGCTCCTCTCTGAAACGTATTTCGAGCTTCAGCGTGCTTGTGAAGCCAAATATGGACCCGATACCCTCGTCATCATCGAAATAGGCTCTTTTTTTGAAGTCTATGAGGTCAATAATGAGTTTATGAAAATTGGCAAAGCGAAAGAAGTTGCTGAATTTCTGAACATCCAGCTCACCCGTAAAAATAAAACCATACTTGAAAACTCTCTCCAAAATCCTCTTTTAGCCGGTGTTCCCAGTGTTTCCATCGAACGCTATCTTAGCCGTTTGGTTCAGTCGAAAAAATATACGATTGTTCTTGTACGTCAGCAAGGCGAACCTCCTCATGTTCGTCGTTACATCTCAAATATCATCTCTCCCGGTACAAATTTTGATTACATTGCCGAACCCAGCGAAAACTACATCGCCTCGTTACTAATCGATCAAAACAACGGGGTGTATTCGGTTGGTTATTCGGCTATTGATGTTGGTACTGGAAAAACGCTTATCAATGAGATACATGGGTCACGAGAGGATAAAACGTATGCACTGGATGAAGTATTTAGTCTCTTACAAAGTTATCAAACTTCAGAAGTGGTGGTGACGTTTTGTGACTCACAGATCGATGAAGAGGAAGTCAATCGCTATTTAGAGCTTAAAAGCCATCACCGAAGCATTAAAAACGAAAAGCGGCTTCGTATTGATTACCAAAATGAACTGTTTGGGCGAATTTATCAAATCCGTTCTCTTTTAAGTCCGATAGAATATCTCGATATGGAACGGTATGCGTATACGTCGGAATCGTTGGCGGTGTTGATTCATACGATCATCGATCATGACCCTGCTATCATCGAAAAGATGAACCGACCGACGTTTTTGGGAACAAACCGTTATATGTATTTGGGGAATAACGCATGTGAACAGTTGGGAATAATTTCACGTGATCACGATGAGATGACGGTGCTCAAACTCATCGATAAAACCTCTACGGCGATGGGGAAACGGCTGTTACGCGAGCGGCTTTTAAATCCTATTTGTGATGCTAAACTTCTCGAAGAGCGGTATGATTTGATCGAAAAGATGACCGATCACATTTCCCCACTGGAGAGCAAGCTCAAAGAAGTCTATGATTTGGAGCGAATCTTGCGTCGTCTGAAACTGGGGAAGCTTCATCCCTACGAGTTAGCGTATTTTCACGCTTCGTTATGTGCTGCTGAGAGGTTGTTTACGGATGCGGATATGCTTGGAATCAGCTATGATAAAGCCAGTGCGCAAGAGTGTGCATTATGTGCATCGGAGCTGCGACGAATTTTTGTCATCGAAGCATGTGCTAAATTTCGGCGAGATCAGGTGGATGTTAATCTTTTTAACGAGGGTATTGATCCTGCTATCGATGCACTTGAACGACTTCAAAATACCAATGAGCTTAAGTTGCAAAGCATCATCGAACACATCGATACATTTTTCGATAACGGCAGCGGCTATGCCTCTATCGGATGGCTGGAGAGTGAGGGGTATCACCTGCTGATGACCCGTAACCGTTATGTGAGCATTGAAGAAAATCTCCATAACAGCTTTTTTACGTTAGAGGGGAAGCACCATTTTTTCCGCGATTTTCAGATACGAAAACTCAAAACAACCGTCAAACTTTCCTCTGCGTTGCTGGATGAACTCTCTATCGAAAATGCGGGGGCAAAATCGAGAATGCTTGCCCAAGTACGCGAACGCTATCAAGAGCATTTGGAAGGGTTTGAAAAGAGATTTTCGCACTCCATCGAGCATCTTATCTCTTTTTTGGCGGTGGTGGATGTTTCACTGAGCGGTGCCAAGTGTGCCATGCAGTATCGATATGTTCGTCCCCAAATCGTTTATGATGTCCCTAAGGCATTTATCGAAACGGTAGGATTGCGTCATCCGCTCATCGAATCGCGAGAAGAGAACGGTATTTTTATCCCCAATGATCTTTTTTTGGGGTCTATCGAACAAAAAAGTTTCGAGGAGCATACGACGATTGAGGCATCAAAGGGAGAAGATGTTAAAGGGGTGCTTCTCTATGGGATTAACTCCAGCGGAAAGTCCTCATTGATGAAAAGTATCGGCTTGGCAGTGGTGATGGCACAGGCGGGATTTTTTGTTCCGTGTGCGATGATGCGATTTTCTCCCATCGATAAGTTACTGACTCGTATCGTCTCCAAAGACAATCTCTACAAAGGACTTTCGACGTTTGCGGTGGAGATGCTCGAACTACGGAATATTTTTAACCGTGCGACGGAAAATACCCTGATTTTAGGAGATGAAATCAGTCATGGTACAGAGACAGAATCAGCATTGGCTATTGTTGCCAGTGCAATTTTAAGGCTCAAAGAGTTAGGAAGTTTGTTCATTTTTGCAACGCATTTACATCAGCTCTCATCACTTAGCGAGATCGAAAAAGCCAAAGGGATTGTATTGCTTCATTTGGGTGTTTATTACGATGAAGCCAGTGACAAACTGGTGTATGACCGTAAACTAAAAAGCGGAAGCGGAAGCACTCTGTATGGACTGGAATTCGCAAAATCCCTCCACATGGACGAAACCTTTATCCAAAAAGCATACGAAATCCGTGGACGTATTAGGGATAATGGTCACGATGCTTCGTTGCTAAAACGAAACAAAAAGAGCCGCTACAACAGCAAGCTGTATCTGACAAAATGTGCACTGTGTGATGAAGCGGTCGATGAAGTGCATCATATTATCCCACAAGCGAATGCAGATGAGGGCGGTTCAATCGGACATTTCGGGATGAATCATCGCTATAACTTGATCCCATTGTGCGCCAATCATCACCGCCTCGTTCATGAAGGGAAAATCGCCATTCACGGATTTGTGATGAGCGAAGAGGGATTACGGCTTAGTTATTCACAAACCTAAAGGGATACCTCCAATGACTGAATCACAAATATACGATACATTAAAGAATGATGGCTTTTTAATTACCCCTTATTGCTCTTTTGGACTGACTGAAACTCCTTCGATCGATTTTTTCCCTATTGCACTCAAAATAGAGTCTGATAAGGTAGTGCATAAAAGCAATTTTGGTGCGGTCAAGCTCAATATTAACTCGATGGAAGCACTCGAAGATGCCAAAGCTGAGATTATTGCCAATATACGAGCCAAAGATGTACTTCTCGATGCGACTGACCGATTTATCGCAACTCAGATGGTCAGCGGTATCGAACTGTATGTGGGGCTTGTGGACGATGATATATTTGGTAAAACCATTGTCTTTGGGATGGGTGGTGTATTTTTAGAACTCTATAAAGATGTTTGTTATATCGATATTTATGCGGATGAGGCAGAGATACAACGCGCTATTGGACTGACTAAAATATCCAAAGTCTTTGAAGGTTTCCGGAGTTTTGATTTTAGCATTAATACCGCTGTTACATTTATTCGGCGTGTCCAAAACTTTGCCAAGGCTAATCCTGACATTATAGAACTCGATTTTAATCCCGTTATACTGACCAAAGAAGGGTTGAAAATTGCCGATGCCCGTATCAAAAAAGGGGAACCAAAACCTGAAAAATTGGGAACGTTACGAGAGAATAGACCTCCGTTTTTTAGTAACGAAAGGGTTGTTCTCATCGGTGCCTCTTCAGATCCAACCAAAGTCGGTTATTCTATCGCCAAAAATTCTCTGAGTTATGGCGGTGAACTGTTTTTTGTGAATGCCAAGGGGGGTGAACTTTTCGGTAAAAAACTTTATACGAGCATTGCGCACATAGAGGGAGATATTGATACGGCGGTTATTATGATCCCCTCAAATACTGTTATAGAGTCTATTAAAGAGTTAATTCCCAGAAATCTTAGAAATCTCATTATCATCTCTGCAGGGTTTAAAGAAACGGGGGATAATGAGTCTGAACAGCTCATTGCAACGCTGAGTAAAGAGCACAATTTTAATGTAATCGGTCCCAACTGTTTGGGGTATCTCCATGGTGCTGAAAATCTCAATCTAACGTTTGGGATTGATGGATTAAAAAATGGAAACTTGGCACTTCTCTCCCAATCGGGTGCTGTACTGTCTGCCCTTATGGATAAAGCGTATGATGCGGGAGTCGGTTTTTCCCATCTCGTCTCGTGCGGTAATATGGTGGATTTGGACTTTGCAGAGATGATCGATATGCTCAACCGTGAGGAGACGTGTGAAACTATCTCGATCTATGCCGAAGGGATACAAAACGGCAAAGAGTTTTTACGAGCGATTCGGGAAAGTCAAAAGAAAATCTACATCTTTAAAACAGGGAAATCCGCACAGAGTAAAAAAGCGGCTTTTTCACATACGGGCAATCTCAGCGGAAATTATGCGATGTTTAAAGGGCTTATCGAATCGGTGGGGGCAAAGATAGAGGAGAATATCGAGGCACTTTTGTTTAACCCTTCCAATGAAGTCAATAGTGTTTTAATCGTTACCAATGCCGGCGGTCCTGCTACGATCTTGACCGATTATATCATCGATCAGGGTAAAACGCTTTATACACTTAGCGACGCTGAACTCAATGCACTTAATGAAGTGCTTCCTTCCAACTGGTCCAAAAATAATCCCGTGGACATTATCGGGGATGCAATGGCAAACCGATATGAAAAGACACTGGAAGTGGTGAGCAAATTCAAGGGGGTTGATTTGATCTATCTCCTCATCACCCCTCAGCTCATGACAGACACGCTTGCCATCGTACAGTTGTGTGAGCGAGAGTGGGGCAAAAAGATATACCCGATACTTTTGGGCGGTCATGAGATGGAAGAGGCAAAAAATTATCTCCGAAGCCGACAAAAGCTTTTTTTCAAAACCCTTCAATCGGCAACGTCGTTTTTATAGGTTGTGCTTTACGACGAGCAGCTCAGCTTTAGATTCTGATTTTGAGGCGGTGTGACTCCTGCGTAGCGTTCAAATTTTTCGTGTTCATCATACGGATTTTGCGCTAATAGGAGCAAGTCGTTGACGAGGGTAAAATCGTTTTTTTCGGCTAAGTCGATGGCTTCTTGGAGAATGTAGTTTTTGAGAATGTACTTGGGGTTGACACGAAGCATCTGTGCGTGGCGGACAGCCGTCGTGGAAGTATTATTTTCTAAGCGCTTGTCATAAAGATCAAGCCATTCGTTCAACTGATTAGGAGCTAGCGTGAGGGAGAGCAAGGGAGCTCTATCTCCGTTATAACGGCTTAAAGTTCGAAAGAATGGAGTCATATCGATACGTCCGTTCTCCATCACAGTAAAAAGTGAACGGAGTAATTCTCCATCGTTTTCCTCTGCACTTTCCAGTCCCAGTTTTGCTCTTAACAGCTCCATGAGGCGGGTTGTAAAATACTCTCCGTATTTTTCGAGCTCTTTTTCCATCTTTTCTTGCGTGATGAGAGGAGAGAGGGCGCGTCCCAGTTGTGAGAGATTCCAATATCCGATACGAGGCTGATTGTCAAAACTGTAACGCCCTTCATTATCCGTATGGTTGCAGATGTAACCGCTCTCGAAAGTATCCATAAAAGCAAACGGACCGTAATCGATGGTGATACCGATAGCGGACATGTTATCGGTATTCATTACACCATGGTTAAATCCAACCGATTGCCAATGGGCAATCATGTGTGCGGTACGTTTGATAATTTCACCAAACATTTTTGCATAAGCATCTTCAGTGTCAAGTAGATGAGGAAAAGACTCTTTGAGTAAAAAATCGGCGAGTTTTTCGAGCTTATCATGCGCGTTGGTGTGAAAAAAGTATTCAAAACTTCCAAATCGTATCCATGAGGGGGAGAGTCGTAAAACGATAGCCCCACGTTCCCAACTCTCTCTAGCTACTTTTTCATCGGAGCTGATAATAGCCAGTGCGCGAGAGGTCGGTATTCCCAATCCATGCATTGCTTCACTCATCAAATACTCACGTATGGAAGAGCGCAAGACAGCACGACCGTCACCTTGACGTGAATAGAGGGTTTGTCCAGAACCTTTGAGCTGTAGATTCCAGCCATTATTAGAGCCTAAGTTAATCGCACGACCATCACCCAAACGAGGGACATAATAGCCAAACTGATGACCGGAATAACACATAGCAAAGGGGCGTGAGCCTTCCAGCAAAGTTGTACCATTGAGTAAAGATTCCAATTCTTTACTATCAATTTTATCGGGATTTAAACCTAGAAGGTTGAGTGCATCGTTATTAAGACTGACGAGAGTTGGATTTTTTAAGGGTGTTGGATGCACTTCATGGTAGAAAATCGGATCAAGATCAAGATAGGGAGCGGTGAGGGTTAGGTTTGATAATTTCATGCTAAGAGTTTTACCTCAAAAAGATAAAACCCATAGGTGTGAATTAAAGAAGTTTATTTTTTTTAGGAATTTAATACAAATTTTTTCTCTTCACCTTCACGTCGAAGAGAAACTTTCGTGACTGTTCCATTGGGTGAAAGAGTATATTTTTGGGATGTTTTAGGATCAACAAATAAAATCTGCGTGTGACCGTTATAGCTGCCGTTATGGTTGATTGTGGCGTGTAAGTCAGCATCATACAGTTTATTGAGCGCATCTTCAATCGTGTGGATGTGATCTTCATGCTCTTTGATGACGATTTGTTCTTCACCAAGTTGCGAAAGAGCAAATTTGAATTGTTGTACGCGAACCATATCTGCTTTAACAGGAAGCTGATGATGTGCTATGGCTTCTTTTATTTTCAGTTGAGTTTGTTTGATACGATTCATTTGTTCTTTTAGCGCGAGCTCTTTGCCTAGAAGTTCTTTGCCTTTATTCTGAATATGGAGATTTGCTTTTTTTAATTCCACTTCAAGGGTGTTGATTTGTTCTTCGTATGAAGGGATTGCACGAGGATTGATGATGAGATTATTTCCCTCACCAACAATTGTATTAATCGTAATAGAGTTAAGGGCGGTAATTTTAGCGTTGGAATAAAGAATATCGATTGTGACATGATTGGCGATAATCTCGCCTCCCATCATTTTACTGACATGAACGGTATGGGCTTCTATTTTCCCCGCTTCTAAAATTTCTATCGTCGCATTTTTAGCTTTTAAATCACCTCGATGGAGATGAATCGTGGCATTTTCTTGGACTTCAATAAGTGATTTTTTATGGGTTTGCGCTCCGATGGTGACATCACATGCCTGAATTTTTGTGTTGCTTCCTACGGTACCTTGGACATCTAGGGTTTGAACGTCGATATTGACTCCTGAACCAACCGCATCTTTAGTCTTATCTTCATGGCTTATTTTGACATGAATATCTTTGTCGCTTCCAGCTTCTATCGAGCCTGTGTCTTTGAAGCTTGCATGTTTTAGATGAAGTTCATGTGCGATGGAAAAAATGCCATTGACACGTTGGACGAAGCCCGATTGTGTAGCATAGAAACGAATAGAGAGGGTATCTTCTTCGGCTCGTATCGTTTTGTGGTCGATGGTAATGGCTTTGGCATAGCGAATAAGAGGCTCACCTACGTGGAGAAATTCCCCTGTACAACTGCGTCCATTACGTCCATTGACGGCAAAAATATACTCAAAGATCAAATCATCAGGCAAAACCCCTTCAATAAGATTATTGACATGTGCCTTTGTTTTATAATGAAGTATTACTGTGTCATTTATCGGTTGTATCGGGGGAAAGAAACGTGTGACACCCATTCGATACGGTTCTTGTAATCTTCCTTCTTTTTGAATCTTGAGAAGTAGTTGATTGATTTGGCTGTCAAGGTCACTTTCTGTGATACCGATAAGCAAGCCTGCACGAAGTTTTTTGGCACGAATTTCTTTTTTGATGTAATCTTGAATCCCTTTTTTCAGAGGGATGATGGAAGAAGGGTCAATGACTATAATGGCTTTTGTCTTGTTTTTATCCGATGCTAAAGTCAAATGAAGATCAAAATGCGGATGCGGTTGTAAGGGATGAATGATAATCTGATATTCTTGTCGAACTTCAAAAGGAGAAGCTCGTATTTCAACCTCAGTAGTTACTTCCTCTAGTCGTGAAGCATCTAAAATACGCCACTCTTCGTCCACAGTTCCCCGATAGTAGGTGTGATAGGAGAGGAGATCAAATCCGATTTTTTCAATCGGAATCCCCGCATCCTGTGCTGCTTGTGTTAATGCAGTGTTGACATTTGATGTCGTTATTTTAAAGGCTTGCACGTGCGTTAAGGCTCGATAATAGAAACGGCTTTGCGTTCATGAAAACTAAAATGTTTTTCCAGATTTGAGTTGTCCAATAAGACAGGGACAACAATCAAGGAAGCGACTACCGCTGCAATGGTACCAAAAATGAGCGAAACACCCAATCCGCCAAATACCGCATCACTTGCCAGAAGTGTAGACGCTAGAATGATCGCTGCTGCGGTGAGGAAAATGGGTTTGGCTCTTGTTGCTGCTGCATAAGCAATCGCCTCTTTTTTGTGCATCCCTTTATCGACCATCAGTGATTTGGTAAAGTCAATGAGCAAAAGTGAATTACGTGAACTGATACCGATGAGGGCAATAAATCCTATGAGCGAGGTTGCGGTTAGGAAAAAAGTATCCGCCGTAAACAAGTCCATAATAAAGTGACCAAAAAGTACCCCTACGATGGAGAGAAAGCTTCCAAGCAAGATGATTCCGCTAAGAACAAAGCTCTTATAATAAATAACCATCAATAAAAAGATAAGGACGAGTGCCGCGATAAAAGCACCGCCTAAATCGACAAAGGTATCGAGAGTAACTTCCATCTCACCGTCCCAAATCAATTCATAACGTTCTTTGGATTTTTTGTCGATGAGTTCGAGATTGAAAAGACCGATTTTATGAATCTCATACTCATCTGTAAAGGTATCTAACATAACGTTACGTGCATCCATAAGAGGATAAACTTGGGAAACCATATCGGTTTCTGCTAACACATTCGTCATTTGGTGGAGATTTTTCGTCACAATCATCGGATTGGATTTTACCGATACGATTTCAACGACTTCGGTGAGAGGAATCATCATTCCCATGCTGTTCATCAGTTTTAGACTCGAAAGTTTAAGAGAGATTGCATTGAGATCTTTGGAGCTGAATTTTTTACTTGCAGGGTCAAGAACCAAGAAAATAGGGATCTGCTCAGATACTTCCGAAGAATTTTTAACGGCAATAGACATACCTTCAAATGCAAGGTATAAAATATCATTGACGTGTTTGATGTCTAAACCTGAGCGGGCAATTTTATCGCTGTTGACACGTACTTCGATCTTTTCAAAAATTTCATCTTGCATGATATCAATATCAACAAGTCCTTTTGTCTGTTCAAAGACACCTTGTACACGTTGGCTTAGATGTCGAATACCGGATGCATTATTGCCGTATACTTCTGCCACGATAGCGGCCATCGTTGGAGGACCTGCGGGCGGTTCAATGAATTTGATATTGGTTTGAGGGATGATGCTCTCGCATTGTTTTTGTATCTCTGGACGAAGACGCTGCACCATCATGTATGAAGGTTCGGAACGGTCGTGTTTTTTGGTAAGATTAAGAACGACTTCCGCAACATTTTCAGAATTTTTGAAATGAGAGCCTTTGATAAGTCCTGCAAAATCAAGCGGTGAACCTGAACCTAAAAAGACTTCCATATCGAGTGCTTCAGGCTCTTTTTGAAGAATAGTGGTGACACACTGGCTAACGCGCTGGGTTTGCTCGATCGAGCTTCCGCTTGGGAGATCAATGTAGACCGAATAGGTATCGTTGTTTTTTCCGGGGAGCATTTTTGCCATGACAAGTTCCGTTGGTATCATCGCAATCGAGAGGATAAATGCAGCGAGCGTCAGCCAAAGAAACAGCTTTTTTTTAGACGGAGAATTAAGAACAGCCAATAGATAATTTTCAAATTTTTGATACATTAGTGAGCCTCTGTAGGATGTTGAGGTTTTTTGAGCAATCGTATTGCTAAATAAGGAGTAAAGATGTAAGCAACAAAGAGCGATGCAATAAGTGCGACAGGGACATTGGCAGGGATTGGTTTCATAAACTGACCCATCATCTGACCAACAAATGCCATAGGAACCATGGTCAAAATAATCGCGAGAGTGGCAATGTTGGTAGGTGCTCCAATCTCATCGGTGGCTTCAACCATCAGCTGATCTGCATCCCTTTCATGTGCGTTGGGGGCGTGAAAATGGCGATGGATATTTTCAATAACGATAATAGCAGCATCGACCAGTAATCCAAGACTCAGCAAGAATGCAAAAAGGGTGATACGGTTAATCGTTTGACCTGTCAGATAGGCGATGAAAAGAGTAATCGCCAAAATCGCCGGAACGGTAAAGGTCACGATAAGCGACTCTCTCCATCCCAAAACAAAGGCAAGTAAGATAGCGATAATCACGATGGAGAGCAAGAGGTGAAAGACCAGCTCATTAACCGCTTCATTCGCGCGTTCACCGTCATTTCGGGTAATCACGTAGTGAATCCCTTGAGCTTCCATAAGCGATTTGTATTTGGTCAGCTCTGATTTAACGGCATCGGCGATGATGACGGAATTTGTCCCTTGCAGTTTTGAAACAGTTAGGGTCACTTGATCTTTGAGAGGAGAGAATTTGCCATCGCTTCCTTTGACACTCACAAGTGCGGATTTGAAGTTTTGTATGTCTTGCCCTGAAGTAACGGTGGCAACATCACGCAAATAGATAGCAGAACCGCCGTATTGTGCAACGATAATGTTTCCGACATCGTCAACACTTTCAATCGCATTTTTGACCCCGATCATCACAATCTCATTTGCCTCTGTTTTCCCTTTTATTTCAGGAACATTGTACGAGAGAGCTTGGATGGATTGGACGATTTGTCCCAGTGAGAGATTGTAACCTGAGAGGCGATTAATATCGACTTGGACATTAAACTGATGTTTTTTTGCCCCCTTGATATCGGTAACAGCGACGTTAGGAAGACCGTTGATATGGTGCTGTATGAATTTGACACGGTCATAGAGAATAGTAGGATTGATAGCCGGATTATTGGAGTAAAAAGCGACGGATACGATGGGAATATCGACGTCAATGTCGAGAGGTTTGATAATCGGCTGCATTGCACCTTTGGGGAGAATGCCCATATTTTGCATAATTTTGTCATATATTTTAAGGTTGGAGTCCTCTTTTGCTTCACCTATAAAAAAAGCGGCATTGATGACGGCAACATTATCCATCGCCATTCCGTGGATGCTTTCAATCCCTTTTACTTCTTTGAGTTTACGCTCTAGGGGTTTGACAATAACATTTTCAATCTCTTTTGCCGTCGCACCGGGCATGGCAATGATGACGGTTGATCCACTGACCACCATTTGAGGGTTTTCTTCACGCGGCATGAGCATGAGGGCAATGTAGCCGATAATGATGAGGAATATTCCTAAAATCGGGGTAAGCGGATTGCGTAAAAAACCAAGAGCGAGTTTTCCTGCAGAATCTTTGGGATGATAAGGTGTGCTATGAGACATCAAAACTCCTAATTTAATTCAACAGTAGCGTACATTCCAGGGTAGACGGTTTGTTTTGCGCTAAAGGAGACTTTGATTTTAAACGTATGGGTCATAGGATTAGAGCTTGGGACAACAGAGCTGATGGTTCCGATTCCCACAAAACCTGTTGAAGGAATTGAGACTTTTACTTTTTTACCGATAGGAGCCATTTTTAGAGCACTTTCTGCCACTTCTACTTCGATTTTAAGAGTCGATAAATCGGACAATACGATTGCAGGCATCCCTGGCATTGCCATTTCGCCTACTTTGATGTTTTTAGAGATTACTACTCCGTTGTTTGGAGCTTTGATTTGTAAATATTGGTATTGATTGGTAACTTCTTTTTGGCGAGCTTTCGCTTGAGAGACTTGGCGCTCGGAAATCTTGATCGTATTTCTAAGATTTTTTTCGGCAAGTTCAAGATTTTCAAGTTCATAACGACTTACCATGTCTTGTTGGTACAAGCGACGGTGGCGTTCAAGATTCACTTTGAGATTTTCATACTGATTTTGATACATTTGTTGCGCCAACTCTGCTTGAGCGATACCCATCTCTACTTGGGTTTTAGCGGAATCGATTTCGCGTGAATCAATTGTATAAAGCAAATCTCCTTTACGAACACGTGAACCCTCAGAGACGTTTACCGAGGTGACAAAGCCCATATTACGACTGGTAATCATTTTTTGGTTGTCGGAGATAATGACACCGGAAAGAATAAGCCCAGCTGCGTTTAAAGCTGCACCTAGGGCGAGAAGAGAGAAGATGATTTTCATTGATTGGCTCCATAGCTTAGTTTTTCAAGGGCAAAAATACGTTCATTTCGTTGATTTTTAACCATTTGAAGATTGATAATTTTTTCGATTTGCTGAGATTGTTTGATGATAAGATCACTCATCGATGTGAGATTCTCACGATAGCGTCCTTCATAACTTTTATAGATTTGGGTTGAGAGGTTGAGTTCTTTTTCCAAACTTGCTACTTGATAGTCCAAGCTTTCGATTTCGGTTTGGATTTTGTCATACTGGAGGGCAATCCCTTTTTTGGCGAGTTCCACTTCGGTTGACGTTTTAAGATGATCAATCCGTGCCTTTTCCAGAGTATGTGCATCAATTCCGCCGTTGTACAAGTTCCAGCTTAGACGTGCGCCGATCGTGTAGGCAGCATGGTCGCTGAATTTTCCTAAAAACGTATTGTCAGCACTGGATGCTTCGGCAAATGCACCCACAGTCGGAAGATAAGGAGCCGTTGCCACATCAAGCATGGAGGAGCGAATTTTCAATCCATGAGAGGCTTTTTTGAGGTCACTGTTATTCGCGATAACATCCGCTTCTGTAATTGCAGCAGAAGCACGATCATCTGAAGGTGCTGCTATGTCGGTAACTTTTTGGTTTAGGAGAAAGCTTAAATAGTGGTAGAGAAGTTTTTTGTTGGCTTGCATTTCCAAAATCATCCGATCGACATTTGCTTTTTTGGCTTCGACTTCGAGTAAATCAACTTTTTTGGCATATCCTTCTTGCAACATCTGCTTTGTTGTGGATTGCAATGTTGCGATGTTTTTTTGAATCACTTGTAATTTTTCAATAGAGTGATTGAGAAGAGCCATATCGTAGTAGCTTTTTCGGGTTTCGTAGATTTTTTCTGCTGTTACCTTGGTGGTGTCAAGCTGTTTGATCTTTTCCATCTCTTGAGCTATTTTTTCATAACTGCCCAGTTTCCCACCCGTATAAAGGGGAACAGCGTAAGTGAGCTTGCTTTGAAAAAAGTTTTGGTAGCCGGGGTAATTTAGATTTTTAGGTGGTGTTACATAATCTGGTCCACTAGGATTAGCAGTACTGGCCATAAATTCTTGAGCCCCGAAATCCCCAAACGTAGCTTCGCGTGAACTGAGTTTAAATCCAAACACATTTCCTGCATCATTGGAGCGGATAACATTTTGAGTAAAATCAAGCGCACCATAACTGTAACCTTGAGAAAGGGATACATCATTTTGTGCGTTTTTAGCTTCCAGCGAGGCTGCTTTTATCTCTAAATTTTGTTCTTTAAGCAGTGAAATCGCCTCATTTAGAGACAATGGAGCTGCACCGAGGTTGAGAACACTTAGAAGTAACGCAAGTGTTAATCGTTGTGTGGGAGATGCCATTGGGAGAAACCCTCCTTGTGATTTATTTGTGATACTTATAGCTTAGATAAGATAATTATACTATTTACAAGTTTAAAAGAGTCAAAATATTCATAATCTACCTAAGATGATACCATAAAAATATGAGGGTTTGATATTCAAAGCCAATTAGGGTAAAATTCGGATAATTATATACAGGGGAAGACATGGCAACCATCGGAATGGGCGATATCAAAAAAGGGGTACGCCTCGAAATCACGGGTGTACCGTACAGAGTAGTCGATTTTCAACACGTTAAACCGGGTAAAGGGGCAGCATTTGTCCGTTGTAAAGTTAAAAGTTTTTTAAACGGCAAAGTAGTTGAGAAAACGATTCATGCCGGCGATAAATTCGAGGTTCCTAATATCGAACACAAAACCATGCAGTATTTGTATGATGACGGTGAAATGCTTCAGTTTATGGACAACGAGAGCTTTGAACAATTAGGTCTTACTTATGAGCAATGTGAAGATGCGAGCAAATGGATCAAAGACGGTACAAATGTTCAAATCATCTTGCACAACGGCAAAGCAATCAGCGTTGACGCTCCTGAAATCATGGAACTTAAAATCGTTGAAACACCACCAAACTTCAAAGGTGACACATCAAGCGGTTCTAAAAAACCTGCAACGCTTGAAACCGGCGCTGTTGTACAAATCCCTTATCACTTGCTTGAGGGTGACATTATCCGTGTTAACACCGTTGAGGGTGAATACATGGAAAAAGTAAAATAAATCTTCTCTATTGCGGATACTCTCCGCAATCTATTTTCGCCTTTCTTCTTAACTTCAGTACCATCATAAATTATTCAATACAGACTAAAGTTCAAACTAAATATAATTGTCAAAAAGGAGTTTTGAATGCCAAAAGTTCTAATCCCTATTGCAACAGGTTTTGAAGAGATCGAAGCGGTGAATATCATCGATGTATTGCGTCGAGCGGGTATTGAAGTGATTATGGGTGCATTGGATGAGCATATGCTGGTCAAAGGTGCTCACGGTATTACGGTGCAGTGCGATCGTGTCATCACAGGTATCAGTGCGGATGAGCTCGATATGATCGTTCTCCCCGGCGGATGGGGCGGAACAAAAGCTCTTGCGCATGATGCAGCCGTTCAATCGCTTTTAAAAGAGATGGATGGCGCAGGGAAAAATATCGGTGCAATCTGTGCTGCTCCGTATGCCCTTTATACGGCGGGTGTTCTTAAAGAGGGATACACCTGCTATCCAAGTGTTGAAGATGAGATAAAAGTCGCTGGATATAAAGGGGATGAAAGTGCTGTGGTTCAAACGGACAACATTATGACCTCTCGCGGTCCTGCAACAGCAATTTGTTTTGGTTTGGCTATCGTTAAAAAGCTGACGGGTGATGAAGCGTATCATAAAGTTCGTGGCGGTTTGCTGGCAGAATATTGTGAAAAAATATAGTCTTATTCTTTTGAGCGTGTTGAGTTTCACTGCTTATGCTGAGGTGCATCTTTCTTCATCTGAAAATTTGACGCAAGAAAATGCCATCCAATATTGTCGTGATATTGGTATAGGATGGAGGGCGCTGTCTATCCGCGAGTTGTATGAACTTTCTGAAAATATTTCCTTTAATACAGAGTTTAGCTATTGGTCGGGGATGAAAATCATTTCCGGCAATGCTATTACCGGAACGGGAAGTGAGGGTGATGGCGGAGTGATTGAAGTGCTGGGATACAGTTTTTTCCCAAAAGAGCGCAACATTACCCTGTCCCCTCCAACGAAAAAAATTGCTGCTGCGTGTACCAATCTCCTTGAGAGTAAACAAATACATGACTATCATTTAACGCCTCAAGGGACGGAAGATAAAGGTTCAGATCTGCTGTGGCATTCACTTAATGCGACGGATAAGCAACGAAAATATACGTATGAATCAGCCAAAGAGATGTGCGAGAATTTAAGCCTGAATGGACGGATTTGGCGACTTCCTACGGCGGATGAACTGTACGGCATCGTTGATACTGCTTTTATCCGTCCGAGTGTGGATATGAAATTTTTTGGTCCTATGATGCACCGTTACTACTGGACGAGTGACACGCTCAATGAGCACGAAGCGTATGCGGTCGGATTTAAGCTAGGTTCCGTTGCTACGGTTGTTAAAACTGAGTCAGCGTATGCACGATGTGTGAGTGAATAAACATTTAATGACTATAATATTCGGGTGAGTCAAAAAAACTCATATCCAGCGAGGATCTAAGCTTAAAATTTAACTAAAGCAAGATAAAGTTTGGAGAGTATAGAGACTTGATGTTTGCACGATTCAATTTCAATTTCTGTCAATAATAGTATAATTTTTCCGATTTATTTAAATAATAACAAGGAAGCCAATGTTGGACGAGAATGCAGCAATTATCCGTAAAAATGAGGTTATATTTTCAGAGATGGATGGAGAACTTGTGATGATGGATCTTGATAAAAACAGCTACTTCGGGTTGAATGCTGTCGGTAAAGAGATTTGGGAGCTTTTATCCGAAGCCAATACCATCGGCGGATTATGTGCAACATTGATGCAAAAATACAATGTAGATTTACAACGCTGCAAGCAGGATGTTACCGCTCATGTTGATAAAATGGTAGAAGTCGGCATCGTTAAGACTATTTAACAGCTTAAATACTTTACAAAGGATTTGACCATATATGGGATCATTTTATTTCATTCAACATTTTATAACTGTTTCGGCAGATTCCATCGCCGATACACTGTTTGAAGCGGTAAAAAAGTATCCTCATGATCACGCGGAACGTTTGGTGGCAAATGAGATTGCCATGGGGCGATCGGGTATGCACTGCTATACAAAAACGAACCCCAAAATAGATAATTTTACCCTGAGCGTCGATGGCAACTGTTTTTATCTGGTGGGGGATATTCGTCTTGATAATCGGTCTGAGTTAATCGAGAGATTAGAATTATCTTCCGATGTATCGTGGTCGAATGAAGAGATTATTCTCTGTACGTATCTGCAATTCGGGGAAGATTTTGCCGATTATCTGTTAGGCGATTTTGCATTTGTCCTTCATCATCTCGAAACGGGTATGACGTTGGCAGTGAGAGATCATTTGGGGGTTATCCCTCTGTATTATCATGCAAATACCGATTTTATTCTTATCAGTGATACGATCGAGGTGATACTATCTCATCCGAGTATCGATCATGGGATAAACGATAACGTAGCGATGGAATTTCTCGTAGCGGGTCATGTTCACAACCAAAGAGAGACTTTTTATACCGTTATCCAAAAACTCCCCCGTGCTACTCAAATCCGTTTTAACGATCCAGTACTCATCTATCACACCTACTGGAATAGCGATCATATTCCCCCCTTACACTATGAGAGTGAGGCGGAGTACATCGATCATCTCCAAGATCTTTTGGAGAGGGTGATTACGGATCGGCTCAAAACTTCCTGCCAGAGTGCGGCCCATCTCAGCGGCGGTCTTGATTCCTCCGTTATCGCGGTAGCGGCAGGGCGTGAAGTTAAAAAAGGCGGCGGAGTTTTTTACACCTACAACTGGTGTAAACCAGAGATAGGGGATGATCCCGATTATCACGAGTGGGCAGATGCTAGATCTATCGCACATGAGGAGGGATTTATCCACTCCGAGATTGATTACACCACCCGATCAGCGATAGGGGAATTACTCTCTCACAATATCGCGACCTCAGGAACAACGATGTTCGAGTATGAACAGCTGGTATTACCGCTCGCCGCAGAGCAGGGGGTGAAGATCATCTTCTCCGGTTTCGGCGGAGATGAGATGCTCACGATGCGCTTCAAAAATACCCATATCGATCTGATCCGTAAAGGGAAGTTTTACCGTGTATGGAGAGGATTAGAAAACGAGATGGCACCGAAGGTAAAACTCAAAACGCTCCGCCTCTTCAAACGGTTCATGCGTCTGCTCTTCAAAAGTATCATCCCTCAGCGGCAAAGGGAGTGCAAAGTCTGTGAAACACAAATACGCAAATTTTCCAATGCCCTCTCGATCCTCCATCCAGAGTATACGGAGATGCTTAACATAGACGATTTTTTTTCATCCGCTTTTGCTCAGGTCGATACGATTCATGCAATGCAGCATAGCTATTTAAGTATGGGATACCATCAAGAGCGGATGGAGTGCTGGAATATCATGGGAAAAAAACAGGGAGTCATCTATGTTTACCCCTATCTCGATAAACGGATCGTCGAATTTGCCCTTTCTCTGCCTGAGAAGTTTTATTTTAAACACGGCGAGAGCCGATACCTCTATCGGCGCGCGGTGGGTGAGTTTTTACCTCGCGAACTTCTGGATAAACAAAAACCCCCTGAGTCATTTCGGGTTCGACATATATTAGAACGGATCAATGAAGCGCTCAGTGATCAAAAGATAGAGGAATATGTGAACTTTCGCGAATCACCTTATATCGATACCTCTGCATGGCGTCAAAAATACGATGAACTTCAAATACGCATACGGGAGAATCCAGAGGATATCATAGTTCTTTCTGCACTTGCCGCATTTAAAAACAGCGCTTTATTCTTTTTTTTAAGGAAAAATGACGGATAATAGTAGCAATTAATCATAAAGGATCCCTTTGGAAACCCCATACAGCAGTGTTCAAGAGGCAAAGTTAGAGTGGAGCCAGCCGAAACTGGTCGAATTGGATGTCAATCAAACGGAAAGTGCTTCGCTTTCTTCGCCGGTTGAAGGTCCGTGGAGTCATCCATTTAGCTGATAAAAAAAAGAGTATCCAAATTTAACCATCACCTCTCGATAAGCAGAGGTGATCCAATCTATTTGCTCAGGTATGTGAATATCCTTATTCTCTCATCGCCTATTCATACCAAATATGAACAGCTCCTTTTGTTAGATGCGTTATTTTTTGAGTAGTACCGTTTGGCCAGGTTACTTCCATCATTTCAGGGGAATCGTTTTCTTTGATACCAAAATGAAGACGATAGGGCTGTGCACTGTCCCAGCTACCGCCTGAGCGAATTTCTTGCACTTGTTTACCTTGTTTGGTATATAAAATGATGCGGCTACCGACTCCGTAATAGTTACCAGATTTACTTCGCAGTTCTACGGAAATACTATCACCTCCATGATGATTTTGATAATACTTGGATGACTCGAATACTGTATTCACCACGATGTCACCATCACCATCGTTGTCAAAATCGGCGATCATGACTCCACGGCTATCTGAGACTAGATCCAAACCAAGGAGTTTTGTTTTATTGAAAAAATGAATCTTCTGGGATTTTGACACATTTGTTTTATTGATTAGCATTGCATTCGGTATTCGAGTTAAACCTAACTCTGCTCCAGTAGTGATGTAAAGATCCAATAAGCCGTTATTGTCGATGTCATAGGGGTATGCAGCCCAAGACCATCCTGTAAAGATAGCATCATTGTCAACTAAAACATCATGATAATTTCCTTGAGTGTCACGTTTTAGCAAGATGTTTCTATTGACCCGTTTAGGGAAACGCTCGGCATGGTATTTGTTGGCGTTTGGATTAATATTTGAAATATTATCCGGCATCAAACGTCTTTTGCAGACTTGTTGTTCTCCGATATTTTGGATTTTATCACATTCACGAGGATCATTTAAATCCATACCTCTATGTTTAGCCTGTGTTTCATAACAAATGTCTCGTACATAGTTGTTTGAGATTAAATCGCAGTTGAAATGTCCTGTGTGCAGGTTATTTCGTATTAATTGAAACTCACGACTGATGATGTCTTTACGGATATCGGGTTGACTGAGTACTTCTTTGAATCTATTGTTTTGGTATTGTACGCTATTTGAAATACAGTTTTCCCAGAGCTCAAATGTTCCGTCGTTGTCGAAATCACCGCTTAAATAACTCATACTTGAATTACTATTGTAAGGAATTTTATTTTTATCGATGAGACGGAATCGATGTTCTTCATCTCCTATCAGTGTTAAAGTGGGTTGTAGATCATTGGCCAACATAAAATCAACATGACCGTTTTGATCCAAATCGCTAAATAAAGCAGTCATCCCTGCATACTCATTTTGGGTATCGGGCATATAGTGTATCGATTCTTCTCTCCATCCCTCTTTGCTGCTGATCCATAGCTGATCGTTCATTCCATTACTTTTTAAAAAACCGGATGTCCGTCGTTTGTCGCTGTAAAAATCTCGATCATAAGCAATATAAATATCTAAAATTTTATCCTTATTGAGATCATATAAAGCGATTCCACCCGTCACGCTGCGTTTATACCCGTAAAATTGAAAAGAAGGTTTGAATTGTTTTTTAATAGAATCAAAGAGGTAGATTTGATGTTTTTGAGGCTTGTTCACATATTGATTTTTTAGCAGTATCATATCCAGATAAGTATCATTATTGAGATCAGCCAGCGCTATATACTCGATGTTAGCAGGGATATTTTTTCCAAACAAATCGAAGGTAGCATCGATAAAACCGTGATTCTTTGTTCCGAGGTAGCATCGTAAAGGGACTCCTGTTTTTGCCATAACAATATCCAGTATTCCGTCGTGATTGATGTCCCCCGCCGCTAATGGACTGTGATGAAGAAATTCCCATCCAAGTTCTTTGCGTGTTATGTGTGGCAAATAGGATTTGAAAGCAGTATCACGTGTCTCAAATGTTGGATGCGGATTCGTTTCCTTTTGTAAAGGCATTGTGATTATGTGGGAATGATTCCATTGAGTTTTGTAGAGGCTTTTATTTTCGTCACTCCAAATATTTATCCCGGATGGCACAGGAATTTCATTTTGGTAACGTGTATGTTCGTGTTGAGATGATCTGTGATTAGAACTGGATTCAAGATTGCGTATATAATTGTAGTTCGAAAAATAAGTCACTACGATAACCATTAGTTCGAATATAAGTATGATGACAATAGTTTTATTTAAATATCGACTTGATTCTAAATTACGGAGCCATGGCACAGTTAATGTCAATAAAAAGAGGGATAAAAACATATAAATTTCACGTGCACCGAAAAAAAGCTCAAGAATAAGAGGTAAAATAGCGATTGATATCGCAAAGAAAATTTGTGTTGCATAGCGATCAGGAGAGGTTCGGGGATCGGTAAGCATAAAAAACATAAAGAGCAA
The DNA here is from genome assembly GCA_043797085.1 of Pseudomonadota bacterium. Lineage (GTDB taxonomy): Bacteria > Campylobacterota > Campylobacteria > Campylobacterales > Sulfurimonadaceae > Sulfuricurvum. The sequence goes on from JAZDQA010000005.1 coordinate 167,861, forward strand.
AAAACTCCCTGAAATCAGTAAATGAAAAATTTCATAGATATTATGCGTGATGAATAAGTAGGTTACTAGAGCATACGTTAGGATAAAAATGACAGGGATAAGAACTCTGTGCACTTTAATGGTGATATAAATTCCAAGAGACATCATAATGAGGCCAAGCCACCATAAGTCACCCCATTGTTCTGGGGTTGTATAAGTTTGATAAGGGAAAAACATTAATCCTATGACAACAGCGACATTGGATGGATTAAGGAAGTGTTTACTTCGGATTATTAGCCAGTGTTTTTGCAGAAGTGCTACGAGTATAACGATAAAATAAATATAAAGATCACTGGTACGAAGCATAAATGATATGCCTAGCGCAGTGCTGACGGCAGAAAAAGAGAAAAAAGTGAGTGCTTTATTTTTAATATACAAAAGTGTATGCTCGACCAAGATAGCAAAAGTGACGATGGCACCGATCTCGATCCACCGGATCGGGAGATTTAAAACTATTTTTCCAATCAGCATTAGTAAAATGAGATTAAACATTTGGAGACGTTGTATTGTATTGGTCTTAGAGTTGATGTTTGGTTTCAAATGTAAAATATTATTCATCAGTATCCAAATTTCCCCATTATCTCTCGATGAGCAGAGGTGATTTTGTCTATTTGCTCCGAGGTGAGAATATCCTTATATCCTCCCGTTTTACCTGATCTAAAAAAGCTCTTCGATTTCGTCGGTTTTTCACGGAAACTTTTTGCCTCTTCTTGTTTTTTCAGCTCCTCAAAACTCGAAAATCGGACTGCTTTAGTCAGACGATCGGGATCGATCTCAAATCCCATAAACTCCAGCATTTCTTGAAACGTCTCATAGGGGTGTGATAGCATATCCTCATACCGCATCACATGAACCCTAAGCGGTGAATCGATCCAGCTGCGCACATGGGACGACCAATCCAACAATCTCTGAGGGAGCTGATCGGCGAGCGTTTTTTCCGAAAGGGCGATGGTAAATGACTCCTTATTGATGTTTGCGTAAGTTTTAGAAATATCTTTCCCCCCGTGTGCGGCGTAGGAGACTGCTACGTCCATAGGATTACGCAGGATATAAATCACCCCCTTGGTCACCAATGCAGGAAAGAGCGGTTCTCCAACACTATTGAGAGTATAAGCATCATGAACTTTGATGTAATAATCACGTGTTGCATGAGCCATCAGCTCCTCATACAAGCGAGGCTGAAAGAGCCGTATTTGCTCCTCGCTCATGTCCGAGGAGGGGAGACACAGCAGATCATCAAATGTCTCGCGGTTACTCGCGATACCATCGGTTTGCAGAGCATTGATGTCAGCTGGTTCATCGCTGTTTACGAGATAGTTTGTGATGAGAGCACGGGTCCAGGTATTACCGCTTTTGGGATACGAAGCGAGCCAGTAGATACCGTGACTCATCGCATATCTTTTTCGATGATGTCGGCGAGTTCACGAAGGGAGTTTTTCTCTTTGGGGCGGATAACACGTTTGACGATGTGATCCTGCGCTAGTTTGGAAGAGAGGATAAAATGCTCTTTTCGTATCGGCAGATGCTCCAGAAACTTTTTACGATAGGTGTTGTTTTTAAGGACGGAGAATTTTTCTATTCCGTTGATCTCTTCGAGTACAATCTCCTCTTTGGTATGAGTAGAGAGGATATACATGGAGTGTAAAGCAAGAGGTGTATCATGAAAATGCTCAAAGGTCGGAACAGCAAATTTATCAAGTTCTGGACGAATTTGGCGTAATCCCTCGGTATTTTGATCCAGCATTACAGCACTTTGGTGCCACAGTTTGGTTTGGGGATAGGAGGGGAGAGCGGTAATTTTTTGATTCTCTCCATCCCAATACAATGCGATCGTATCATCGGAGAGTTTTTTGTAGCCTCTACGGATAAACTCCTGAGAAAGGGTACTTTTTCCCGCACCCGAAACTCCGGCAAACAGTACAGCCCCCTTGGGGGTTGCAATCGCGCTGGCATGGAGTGTGAGATACCCCCTTTGCTGCAACAACGCTCCGATAGCTGAGCCAAATAAAAATAATCGTATCTCATCTTCGGTGCAATCATGCTCCTTTTCGATAATAATCTCATTACCGTTACGTACTAAAAAAGCTCCAATCGTCGGGAGTCTCATGATAAGTTCAGCCTCATTTGCCTCAAAAGTAGGGCCGTGATTAAGAGTATTTTCCAACTTTTTGGGTACATCGCCATACCGGATATGGACCGAGGAGAGAGCCTTGGCTTCGTCTGCTGTGATGGGAACGAGTTCAGGTGCGATAAATGGTGTCTCGAAATGGAGACCAAAAGCTTTATAATCCAAGAAATTCCTTAAAAATAATCTATATTCAGAGTATCCTATATATTAAAAAAAAGTATACCTGCTTTAGAGCTAAAGTACCTTGAGCCGAAGTAACAAATTGGATTAAATAGAGCAGATTGTTCCATTTTGCTTTATATGCCTGGTGCTGCTATCTCAAACATGGATATTTTCTATCTGCTGTTTCCATGATTGGGCATATTTGCCATCAAGAGACATCAATGATTCATGAGTGCCGGACTCTATCACTTTTCCCTGATCCATCAGGTGGATAATATCGGCTTTCATGGCAGTAGTGAAGCGGTGTGTGATAATGACCGCTGTTTTATTTTTGGCAAGCTCCATAAAGCGCTGAAGCCAGTCATTTTCCGCCCATGAATCCATCGCACTGGTCGGCTCATCGAGGATAATAAAAGGGGCCTTACGGAAAAAAGCCCGTGAAAGGGCGATCCTCTGCCACTCTCCAGTACTGAGATCTTCCCCACCGAACTGTCTGCCCAATCGGGTGGCATACCCCTGTTTCAGCCGTGATATCGGCCCATCAGATCCCCCTTGGTAGGCTGCATTATCGATCTCCTCCTGAAGAGGTACACGGCTCATATCCCCAAGGGCGATGTTTTGTGCGGCGGTCGCTTCGTATTTGACCGGTTCTTGAAAGAGGACAGTTGTGTACCGGTGCAGCATATCGGGAGAGAACTCTCTAAAATCGGAACCGTCCAAGGTTATCTTCCCTTCTTGCGGATCGTAAAAACGGTTGAGAAGTTTGATGAGGGTACTTTTACCCGCACCGTTTGTACCCACAATCGCTACCGTTTTCCCAGCAGGGATGGTCAATGAAAAATTGCTAAGAGCCCATCGTGCTGTATGGGGATAGCGGAAGGATACATTCTCGAACCGGATTTCATCGGTTAGAAATTGGGGAGATGCAAGGGTTTGGTTGGATTCAAGAAGTTTGGGGCGGATATCGAAAAAATCAAACAAATTTTCCAAAAATGTAATATTTTTGTACACTTCCCCGATATCGCGCAGCAGTGTTTTCATCATTTTTTGACCCTGATTGAATGCCTGATAAAACAGGACCAAGTCCCCCATTGAAGCCTTACCTTCTAATGCCTGTATAAGCATCCACCCAACTGCCACTGCTACAACGGCAAGTCCGAGTATTACAACAAAAATCTCAGAGATCACTTCATCGCGTATTAATTTGATATGTTCAGTGCGCAGTTTAGTTTTGAGCAGAGTGAATTGATTTTTGAAATACTCTCCTAGCTTAAAAAGGCGAATCTCGGCCGCAGTCGATTGGTGAGTGATAATCCAATCATAGTAATTGGTTTTTCGTACTGTTGCAGTATTTTTGGTACGCCAGTGATGGAAACGGATCGTGTGGCGGATGACTAGGAGCAAAGCTGGAAATGTTCCCAGTAGCAGAAGTAACGGTAGCCACCATGCATAGGGTAACAGCAGTATCAACATTCCAAGGAGTGTAATGCCCGAACGGGTAAGATTACCGATATTTTCCAACAGGGCTAAGGGACGACTCATCGCATCGATACGGGCACGATGGAGCTTGTCGTAATATTCGGGCGAGTCAAAAAAACTCATATCCAGCGAAAGGGCCTTGGAGTGTATTTGATCGTAAATGGAGTCACTGATGAGTTCGCTCTGAACCGTCCGTATCCATTTGGTGATCGTATTCAGAAGCTCATTGAGTACCATCAAAAATACCATCAGCGTAATGGTAGGCATAACGGGCTGCATACTCTCCCAACTCTTGTATTCACCCATCGCCGCAGTAATGCCGTCGATCAGAGGTCCCATCAGGTAAACGATTGCTGCGGGTATGATCCCCTGCAGTATCAGCAGTACCATCCAAAAAAACGACCACCATCCCGACGCGTTCCAAATTAGTCTAGCGGTACGAGAGAGATAGGGGATCTGAGCTGAAAATTTAACTAAAGCAAGATGAAGTTTGGAGAGTGTAGACACTTGAGACATTAGTGAGCCTCATTGATCGAGGAAAATACGGAGACAACGGTAAAATTTCGGTGCCCTGAAGCTCCGCAGAGGATTTTAGAACCGTTTCGCAACCATGCATGAGCTTTTAGACCATTACCCCCTTCTTCACGCGCTACACCCAGATAAAGATTCCATCCCAGTCCCCTGCGACGAAGCATCCGCTGCGCCGCAATCGCTTGAGGAAGGCAGACACTCTCCCATGGGGTATAACGCACGGCCCGTGCAATCGCATGTGCTATTTTGAGCGCTTTAGCATCAGACTCTGCTTCTTTCAATGGATCGTTCTTGTCGATCAATGTTCCCAAAGTCGGGGCAATACGTTTAAAGGGGATAAACGCTACTGAAAGTCGTGCAACTCCCAGAAAGTATGCCGCTTCGAAAAAAAGGATTTTATCGGCGGCGGGAAGACGGTGCCATGCGGTGAGTTTGTGTTTTAGGACTACAAACGGATTTTTACTCATCACCATCTCCACTTTTAAAGAAGAGATAGTATCAAGAATTTCCTGAGTACATCATTGCAGAAAGATTCTGTTTGGGGCTTGCGTATTAGAATTCTCAATAAAGTTTTAAATCTATGATAAAATTTTAGGAGCAACGGGATGTTGACGCAGAATTCTGAAGAAGTATTTGGCAAACTCCAAGTGGTGTGATTAATCGAAATATCATGAATATAAAAAACGGTCTGCGTAGATGTAAAAGGGAAGAATAGCAATGATAAAACACGACGAGAATTATATTCAGCAAGCATTGTTGACCTTTTTAAGAGATGATATTGCGCAAAATGCATTGCCCAATTTGCTAATGATAGAGTGGGAAGAGCTCATTGTATTGGCAAAAAAACAGCATGTTGCTGAATATCTTTATTATCATCTAAAACAAAACCATCTTTTAGAGTTAATTCCTAATGAGCAAAAAAATATGATGGCTGAATCATTTAAGAAACGAACATTTCGAAATCTTGCACTTATGGCGGAATTTCATAGGGTTGTGAATGTATTGCATCAACATCATATCCCCGTAATTGCTCTTAAAGGGCTGCATCTGGTAGAATCGGTTTACCCTCATATCGCGACACGATTTTTTAGGGATTTGGATGTGCTAGTTCCGATACCTCATGGGAGAGAAGCGTATAACTGTGTTTTAAACATGGGATATAAGAGTGATAAAAAACTCACTGATTTGGATTTTTCCTTTCAATATCACAACCACTTTGATCAGCTTATCCATACAAAAAACAAAACCGTGCTGGAAATTCATGGCTATATTTCTAAAGATTTTAAAAATGATGCACTGCTATTATGGGAAAATGCGATTGCAAGCACCAATAAAGCACACCATCATTTAACCTTGGACTTGGAAGATTTATTGATACATTTGTGTGTTCACATCAGTCATGGAGATCTGTTTAAAATTGACTTGAGACACTATCTTGATATCTATTTAGTCCTCCAAAAATATAAAGAAGCGATCCATTGGGATAAAGTAATACAGCGGTCGCAAGACAGGGGGTGCTTTGGTGGTGTGGCTATCGTGCTTACTATCGTTGAACAACTCTTTCACATCGATATTTCGGAAACATTCACACACAATATTCAAAATAATGAGAAGGCAAAACAAACAATAAAATATGCCCTAGAATTTTTATGGATGTATGATAGATCCTCAAAAGGGTATAAGGAGTACAAAACAAAAGTACCATTGCCGCATCACAATGGTTCTTTCTTTAAAAAAGGATTGATGAGACTTTTTCTGAATAAAGAGGAGCTTGCATTTAACTATTCCTTGGACAAAAACTCATTCAAAGTTTATTTTTATTATCCTGTCCGCTTTATAGATTTAGTACGAAAACATTCTAAAACAACACTTCAAAATCAGATTGTTCAAAAAAACAAGAGTTTTATCGAAAAAACAAAATACGTCAATAATTATCTTTTGAACGTTTAGATATCAGTATTTTTATAGGTATAATGTAAACATTAATGGAAGAAGGATTTATGTGTGAATGAACAACGGTTAACTCACCTTAAAACTCTCGAGGCAGAATCGATTCATATACTGCGTGAAGTGGTTGCGGAGTTTGAAAATCCGGCGATGCTCTACAGTGTTGGAAAAGACTCCTCTGTCATGCTGCATCTGGCTCAAAAAGCTTTCTACCCCGCTTCCCCTCCATTTCCCTTAGTCCACGTTGATACGATGTGGAAATTTAAAGAGATGATTGAGTTTCGAGACAGTCGAACGAAAGAGCTGGGGATGGAATTGATTGTTTATACCAATCCAAAAGGTATTAAGATGAATATTAGCCCTTTTGAACACGGCTCCGCTGTACATACCGATATCATGAAAACCGAAGGGCTCAAGCAAATGCTCGATCTCTACAAATTTGATGCACTGCTCGGTGGAGCACGACGGGATGAAGAGAAAAGTCGGGCAAAGGAGCGTATCTACTCTTTTCGAGATGAATTTCACCGTTGGGATCCGAAAAATCAACGTCCGGAGTTATGGAATATTTACAATAGCCGTCACCATAAAGGTGAAAGTATCCGTGTTTTTCCTCTTTCGAACTGGACGGAGCTTGATATTTGGCAATATATTTATCTGGAACAAATAGCGATTCCAGAACTCTATTTTGCCAAAGAACGTGACGTTGTCGAATACGGCGGAACAAAAATTATGGTAGATGATGAGCGCATGCCTGAGAGCTTGCGAAAATCGGCTAAAAAAGAGAAAGTTCGTTTTCGAACGCTTGGATGTTATCCGCTGACAGGTGCTGTAGAATCGACTGCGACAACCCTGAGTGAAATTATTCAGGAGATGCTGCTTGCCAAAACCTCTGAACGTCAAGGGCGAGTGATCGATAATGATTCTTCCGGATCGATGGAGAAAAAAAAGATCGAAGGATATTTCTGATGGCTCATCAATCAGAACTGATTTCCCAAAACATCGAGCAATATCTCAAAGAGCATGAGAATAAGGAGCTGCTGCGCTTTATTACGTGCGGCAGTGTCGATGACGGAAAAAGCACCCTAATCGGGCGTCTTTTATACGACTCAAAAATGATTTTTGAAGATCAGCTTGCCGCGATTCAAAAAGAGAGTAAAAAAATGGGAACGCAAGGGGATGATATTGATCTTGCATTACTGGTTGACGGCTTGCAAAGCGAACGTGAACAGGGAATCACCATCGATGTTGCCTATCGCTATTTTTCGACTGACAAACGTAAATTTATCATTGCCGATACTCCCGGACATGAACAATACACCCGTAATATGGCAACAGGTGCTTCGACGGCAGATTTGGCAATTATTCTTATTGATGCACGCTACGGTGTACAAACACAGACCAAACGCCATACCTATATCGTCAATTTGATGGGGATTAAACATATCATTGTGGCTATTAATAAAATGGATTTGATCGGTTTTTCAGAAGAACGTTTTGAGGAGATTCAGCAAGAATATCAAGTTTTTGCACAGGAACTTGGGATTCAAAATCCTCTATTTATTCCGATTTCGGCACTAATGGGTGATAACGTCGTTAATCCAAGCGATTTAATGCCATGGTATCAGCGAGATCCTTTAATGAAGATACTCGATACTATCAATATCGGATATGATGCCAACCAATATCCAACCATGTTTCGATTTCCTGTGCAATACGTGAACCGTCCAAATCTTAATTTCCGTGGCTTTTCTGGATCGATCGCTTCTGGAAGTGTCAAAGTAGGCGATGAGATTACGGTACTTCCCTCAGGAAAAACCACACGGATTAAATCAATCATACCCCCAGCCATAGCTAATGGAACACAACAATTAATGACGATTGATGAAGCTTATGCTCCAATGGCAATCACGCTGACAACCGAAGAAGAAATTGATATCAGCCGAGGGGATATGATCGTTCATTCCAGCCATCTTCCGAGAATTTCTAACAGTCTTAAAGTAATGATAGTTTGGATGGATGAAGAACCAATGATTCCGGAGCAAAGTTATTACATCAAAACCTCTACCTCATTAATAAACGGAAGTTTTAAGCATATTAATTACAAAGTCAATGTAAATACCTATGAAAAAGTATATGTAGAGAAATTGCAGCTGAATGACATTGCTTCATGTAAAATGGTATTGCATCGCCCAATAGTTGCAGAACCGTACAGTCTTAACCGCTTTACGGGTAGATTTATCATCATAGACCGTATGACTAACAATACAGTGGGAGCTGGGATGATCGTGGACGTGAGTCGCCGAGAGCATGAAAAGATTATCGAAACCAGTAGAGAATATATAAAAGAGGAAATCGAATTGAACGCTTATGTCCGTAAACATTTTCCAGAGTGGGGATGCAAAGCAATCTGATGTACAGAGAAACAAATATTCGTACTATCGCTAAAGGATTTAGCTGGCGCTTTTTTGCAACTGCGACAACTGTCCTTATTGTGTATCTTTTTTTTGGTCGTCTCGATCTCGCGATTGCTGCGGGTATTTTAGAAACGTTTTCAAAAGTGTTACTCTACTATGGCCATGAGAAATTATGGCAACGTGTCCGATGGGGGAAAAAGAAAATTGAGCCGTTTAATTTATGGTTTACCGGTTTGCCACTGTCAGGTAAAACTACTATTGCTGATTTGGTATATGAAAAGCTCAAAAAATACGATATCCCTATGGAGAGAATCGATAGTAAGGATATCCGTGAACTGATACCAGATATCGGGTATACGCGTGAAGATCGGAACCGTCACATGCATCGTCTTGGACATCTTATAAAGACCTTGCAAAATAATTCCATTTCGACAGTGGCCTCTTTTGTATCTCCTTATCGTGAATCTCGTAAAGCAATACGTGAAATGGTCAAAAATAATGTTATTGTGTACGTCAAAGCCGATATTGAAAGCTGCAAGCAGCGAGATTATAAAGGAGTATATATTAAAGCACTCAAGGGAGAACTTCAAAATTTTTCAGGTATCAATGATGTGTATGATGAACCACAGCATGCTGAGATTACGATAGATTCTGATGAAATGAGTGCAAATGATGCATCCGATAAAATTGTTCAATACATTAAAAAGAGATATATCAAATGATGAGTTCACATGTAGTATGGCATGATCACAGTGTATCCAAAGCACAACGTTCATTACAAAAAGACCAAAAACCTTGCATATTATGGTTCACAGGTCTCAGTGGTTCTGGAAAATCGACTATAGCTAATGCATTAGATGCCAGATTTGTTGAGATGGGCAAACATACTTATTTACTCGATGGTGACAATATCCGTCATGGACTAAATTGTGATTTAGGCTTTAGTGATAATGATCGTATTGAAAATATTCGGCGCATTGGAGAGGTAAGTAAACTTTTTGTTAATGCGGGATTGATCGTGATAACTACCTTCATCTCACCGTTTCAAGCCGACAGGAAGATGGTTCGTGAATTGGTAGACGAGAGCGAGTTCATCGAAATATTTATAGATACAACACTGGATATATGCGAATTACGAGACACAAAAGGGCTATATAAAAGAGCGAGAGTCGGTGAGATTGTAAATTTTACCGGTATTGATTCCCCTTATGAGCCACCAAATAATCCTGAAATCCATATAAAAACAGAGGTAAGTGATATTACAGAAGCGGTTGAGAAAATTCTTGCTTATCTTGTATTAAATGGGTGGAACCTCTAAGAACCACTTTTTCCGTAGTATAAATTTCTTTGATTCACAATTCATATATCAAACTGTAGAAAGACTTTGTATATTTGGCTGCAATCATTGATTGGCACAGCAAAAAAATGTGGGGATAATAGTATTATTATTTAGAAATTATATTCTTTAATAGAAATCTTAGGGTAATATAGTTTTATTCTTAATATTATGGAGAATCTTTTGAATCACGATACAACTATCAATGAAAATGCACTAAACTACCATGAATTTCCAAGTCCGGGTAAAGTCGCTACCCAAATCACCAAACCATTTGCTTCTCAAAACGACCTGAGTCTGGCTTACACTCCCGGTGTTGCGGCTCCGTGTTTGGAAATCCAAAAAAATCCTGAGGATGCCTATCGTTATACCTCCAAAGGCAATCTTGTGGGGGTTATTTCCAATGGCACGGCGGTATTGGGACTTGGAAATTTGGGTGCGCTTGCGTCGAAACCTGTTATGGAAGGGAAAGCCGTTTTATTTAAAAAATTCAGCGATTTGGATGCGTATGACATCGAAGTGGATGAAACCGACATCGAGCGTTTTTGCGATGCGGTAGAGGCTATTTCTCCGACGTTTGGGGGGATAAATCTCGAAGATATTAAAGCGCCAGAGTGTTTTGAGATCGAGAGACGGTTGGTTGAACGGTTGAATATTCCTGTAATGCACGACGATCAGCACGGCACGGCAGTGATTTCGAGTGCGGCTATTATCAATGGATGTTTATTGACATCACGTGAGCTTGATAACATATGTGTGGTGGTAGTCGGTGCGGGTGCAGCAGCGATTAGTTGCGCCCGTCTGTATCGATTTATGGGGGTTCAAACTATCTTTATGAGTGATTCAAAAGGGCTTATTCATGCAGGACGAAGTGATTTGAACGAACAAAAAAGAGAATTTTTGGCACCTGTTGGGATGACGCTTGACGATGCATTTATCGGGGCAGATGTCGTGGTAGGGTTATCTAAACCGGGGAGTTTTACCATAGAACATATTATGACAATGGCACCTGAACCTATCATTTTCACCCTAGCCAATCCTACTCCTGAAATCTTTCCAGAAGATACGAAAGCAGCTCGACCCGATGCGATTATCGCCACGGGTCGAAGTGATTTCCCCAACCAAGTGAACAACGTTCTCGGTTTTCCTTTTATTTTTCGTGGAGCGATGGACGTACGGGCACGTATAATTAATACCGAGATGAAAATGGCGGCGTCTCACGCACTCGCACAACTGGCTCGTGCTGAGATTCCAGAATACCTAAACGAAATTTATGGAATGAAGCTGACATTTGGAAAAGAGTACATCATTCCCAAACCTTTCGATAAACGCCTGATCGTCGAAGTCTCCGCCAGTGTCGCACAGGCTGCTGTGCAAAGCGGTGTGGCACAAATCGCATCGTTTGATTTAGAAGAGTATAAGCGTGAGTTAGCTACACGTTTGAGCTAAAAACTCGCTATAATGCGGCTATCAAAACGGAAAATTCCGTAAGCCGCTAAATATCTGCACTATTTAATAACCTTGCATTGTTTGTCTGCTTGAACCACCCAAAGGAAACTTATCAATGTTATTTTCAGACTTAAAACTATCCGCACCGATTTTAAAAGCGGTCGCTGAAGAGGGTTATACAACCCCCACTCCCGTACAAGCGCAAGCTATTCCGTTTATTTTAGAAGGGCGTGATATGCTCGCAGGTGCCCAAACGGGTACGGGTAAAACGGCAGGATTTACGTTGCCGATGTTAGAGATTCTCTCTCGCAAAGTACACAACCCAAAAGCACCACGACACGTGCGTGTTCTTATTTTAACTCCGACACGTGAGCTTGCAGCTCAAGTGGGTGAGAGTGTTAAAACCTACGGAAAGCACCTTAAATTTAAAAGTGCGATCATTTTCGGTGGTGTTGGTATGCAGCCTCAAGTTTCAGCATTGCGTCAAGGTGTTGATATCGTGATTGCAACTCCAGGACGTCTTCTTGATCACATGTCACAGGGAACCGTTGATTTGCGCAATGTAGAGATGTTGATTCTCGATGAAGCCGACCGTATGCTGGATATGGGATTTATTAAAGACATTCGCCGTGTTATTTCAATACTGCCACAAAAACGACAAAATCTTCTTTTCTCAGCGACCTATTCGGATGAGATCAAGACATTATGTGAGTCGATTTTGCGCAATCCTGCTATCGTGGAAGTAGCGCGTCGCAATACTTCAAGCGAACTGGTAACACAACGCGTTATCTTGGTAGACTGTGCCAAGAAAAGTGCTTTATTCGGTCATTTGGTCAAAGAAAATAACTGGGAACAAGTTCTCGTATTTACCCGCACCAAACACCAAGCCAATAAACTCTCCGATTATCTCCAAAAAATCGGTGTTTCTTCAGCGGCGATTCATGGTAATAAAAGCCAAGCGGCACGTACCAAAGCGTTGAGTGATTTTAAAGCGGGTGTAGTCAAGATCCTTGTAGCAACAGACATTGCAGCACGTGGTTTGGATATCGATCAGCTTCCTCATGTTGTCAATCTCGAATTGCCAAACATTGCGGAAGATTACGTTCACCGTATCGGCCGTACCGGACGTGCGGGTAATGAGGGTGAAGCAATCTCTCTCGTGTGTGTGGATGAATATGATTACCTAAAGGGAATCGAACGTCTTATTAACCGTAAATTGGATCGTGATATTATCGCTGGTTTTGAGCCTGATCCCTCTATCATGGCAATGCCAATCGTCCAAGGACGTGGCGGCGGAGGCGGTCGTGGAAACAGCGGCGGAGGTCATTCTCCAAGCGGTAAACCTCAAGGGCAAAAGCGTGATAGCGCTAGACGCAGTGAGCCAAATCGCGGTGAAGGCCGCAGCAACAGCCAACGACGTGAAGACAGCCGAGGACGCGGTAGATAATTTTTTATGAAAATACTCGTCGATGCCGATGCGTTCCCCAATGCACTCAAAGAGGTACTGCTTCGCGCGGTACTAAAGCGTCAAATTCCCACCCTTTTCATCGCCAATAAAAACATCTCCATCCCTAATGTCCCATATGTCTCCATGCACGTTGTTCCCCAAGGACCCGATGAAGCCGATCACCGTATCGCACAGCTTTGTGAGCCGCAGGATTTGGTGATTACCGCTGATATTCCACTGGCAGATCGTATCGTCACGATTGGAGCAATAGCGCTCGATCCGCGCGGAACGATTTACGATGAGAACAACATCAAACACCTTCTCGCAATGCGTAATCTGATGGAAGAGTTACGAAATTCCGGTGAAATCACGGGCGGTCCATCAGCAATAGGGGCTAAAACAGTGCGTGAGTTTGCTGATGGACTTAATAAGCTGTTATCTCGAAAAGCTTGTTTTTCGTAGCTTTAGGGGGTTGCAAGGGACAATCTGTCCATGCCGCCAAATGGGCTTTGCTCATTTGGTGCGTAATATCAAATGAAAAATGGAGAAAAAATGGTTGAAAATATATTAGCGAATTTAGAACGTACCAACTGCGCCATGGACGGGACGTTTATTCAAGCAGTGAGTGAAGTGCTGCATTCGTTAGATCCGATTCTCCAAAGTGATACACGATACCAAACGTATGCGATTTTAGAGCGTCTTATTGTCCCTGATCGTGAAATTCGTTTTAAAGTTCAATGGTTGGATGACAATAATAACGTTCACATCAACAATGGTTATCGCGTACAGTTTAATAATGCCCTCGGACCGTATAAAGGGGGACTTCGTTTCCATAAAAGTGTTGATTCCGGGGTACTGAAATTTTTAGCATTTGAGCAGATTTTTAAAAATTCTCTGACTGGATTACCCATAGGCGGTGCCAAAGGGGGATCGGATTTTGACCCAAAAGGGAAGAGTGATTTCGAGATTATGAAATTTTGTCATGCTTTTATGCGAGAGCTTCATCAATACATCGGTGCTCGTGTGGACGTTCCTGCCGGTGATATTGGCGTAGGTACTCGTGAAATCGGGTTCTTATTTGGAGAGTATAAAAAAATTACACGTAACTACGATGGGGTTCTCAGCGGAAAGCCGTATGCGTTTGGGGGGTCATTGATGCGTCCGGAAGCAACGGGATACGGGGTAGTTTATTTTACAGTGGAGATGTTAAAAGAAGAGTTCGGCGATTCGCTGTGGGGTAAAGTATGTTGTGTGAGCGGTGCTGGAAATGTGGCATTGCATACGATTGAAAAGCTTCAATATTTCGGTGCGAAAGTGGTCACGTGCAGTGACAGTGAAGGATCTATTTATGATCCAAACGGCATTGATCTTCTTTTACTGAAAAGTCTCAAAGGCAATGGAAAACGGTTGTCGCTGGAAAACTATATGCAGCAACGGTTTGATTGTATTTACACTAAAAAAGAAGACTATCCTTCTAATGGACATGCTGTTTGGAGTACTCCGTGTTATGCGGCGTTTCCATGCGCAACCCAAAATGAGTTAACCTTTAACGATGCGGTCACACTGTTAAACAATGGTGTCCGCACAGTAGTGGAGGGGGCAAATATGCCGACCGTTCCTGAGGCTATTGAAGTATTTCAGGCAAACGGAGTTTTGTTTGTACCGGGAAAAGCTGCTAATGCAGGCGGGGTTGCTGTGAGTGAGTTTGAAATGTCTCAAAACGCATCCATGGAAAAATGGGATTTTGAAAAAGTAGACCGTAAACTTAACGAGATTATGTGTCAAATATACAAGCGGGTCTCTTTAACGGCAAAAGAATACGGACGTGAACGAAATTTTGTGGATGGGGCGAATATCGCCGCGTTTAAACGACTTTCCGAAGCAATGATACTAGAAGGAGTTTAATGATTAACATCCAATTAACATATATTTATCGAAGTGCGACTACAATTGCACCAATCTTATCACGACAGGTCCCGAATGAATAAACTTTACTCTTTATTGAGCTCCATGAAAACGATGGCGGCTTTAATGCTACTCTTTGCAATCACCATCGGTTACGCTACCTTTGTTGAAAATGATTACGGAACGATGAGCGCAAAAGCGGATATTTACAATGCCCGTTGGTTTGAAATACTGTTGGGATTATTGGCGCTCAATCTCACGTTGAATATCCTTAAATTTAAAATGGCGCGTAATGGGAAATGGCTTGTATTTACCTTTCACGTCGCATTTTTGATTATTCTTATCGGTGCTGCCGTGACTCGTTATATGGGTTATGAGGGGGTTATGCACATCCGTGAAGGTCAAAGCAGTGATGTTATGGTCAGTGCTGAACCTTATGTGATTTTTGATGTTGAGACGGGAGGTAAAACGTATAATTTTAAAGAACCGCTCTATCTCTCTAACCGCTCACAGAATCATTTTGATCGTGTGTTGTCCTTGGATAACCAAGAAATCACGGTTAAACTGGAAAATTACATGGGTAATGCACATTATGAAGCCGTTGCAGATCCTAAAGGTTCTCCGATTCTAAACATGATGATTACCGCAGGTGCTGGCGGAGAACAAGTGAGTCTCAAGCAAGGTGATTTTTATGAAGCAAATGATGTTGTGATTGACTTTGGATCGGGTCAAACGTTCCAAAAACCAGTGATTGCTTTGAGCGTAGAGGGGGATAAAGTGGTTATGAATACTCCCGTTAACCTTAATGCATTAAACATGGATACCCAACAACCACATGCGATAACAGCCGGGAAAAATGTTCTAACGAATCGGACTCTTTTCCAAACCTCGCAAAGCGGTTTTGTATTGCGTGCATTCTTGCCCAAAGCATCTATGAGTCTCGTTTCACAACCCTCTAAGGGACCAAAAGTACAGGGTCAAGATGCCCTTACCCTAAAAGTGAGCCATGGTGATAAAAGCGAAAACGTTGTTGTTCTTGGGTCAACAGGTGTTGTGGGTGAGAGCTCAAGCGTTGTGCTCGATGATATTCGCGTGAAGGCATCCTATGGATCGATTGAGCGAAAATTGCCGTTTGCAATTGTCTTGAATGATTTCCAATTAGAGCGCTATCCGGGTTCAATGTCACCCGCATCGTACGCCAGCGAAGTGACCCTAGTGGATCAGCGTGCAGGGATTAAAATGCCGTTTCGTATCTATATGAACCATATTCTTGATTACCAAAATTTTCGTTTCTTTCAATCTTCATATGATCAAGATGAATTAGGAACCGTTCTATCGGTCAATAAAGATCCCGGTACGTTGATTACCTACATCGGATATTTGTTATTGGCAATAGGGATGTTTGGTGTATTAATTGTCAAAAATGGCCGCTTCAATGGATTGAGCGAAAAACTCAAAAAGCTGGATGCTCAAAAAATGGCCGCCTCGTTCGCCTTGATAGCAATGATGTTTATGGGTACAAACTCTCATGCTGTGGAGAGTGAAAATCCCGTTATACAAACAGCAAAAAGTTTTGATGCGGCTCATGCCGATAAATTTGGTCATTTGGTCGTACAAGATTCCAGCGGTCGAATGAAACCGCTCGATACTCTTTCCAATGAGATTTTAGCAAAGTTAAGCCGGAATAATGAAGTTTTAGGACTCTCTCCTAATCAAGTTATTTTGGGGATGATGCTTCGCCCTGATGCGTGGCGCGAGATTGCGATGATCAAACTTGGGGATAAAGAGATTAATAAACTCATTGGACTTCCTGAAAATGCAAAAACAGCGGCATTTTCACAATTTTTTGAATTTCCCGATGATATAACGGGCTACAAATTAGCACAATTGGTCGATGAAGCCACACGAAAAGCTCCGGGTAAACGGGATAAATTTGATAAAGCATTATTGCAAGTCGATGAGCGTGTCAATGTTGCGTATATGGTTTACACCGGATCTTTGATTCAAATGTGGCCAAGAGCGAATGATAAAAACAATAAATGGAATGCAACCATCGAAGCGCTTCAAACTCTTGAACCCAAAGATTCTGAAATGGTACGCATGATGGCAGTAGGATATTTCAGTGCCGTTGATGCTGCGCTTAAAAGTGGAGATTGGAGTGCTGCGGATAAAGCATTGGCGATGATTGACAAATACCAGCATTTTGCAGGGGCGAGTGTTTATCCTAGTGAGAGTAAACTTGCCGTAGAAGTTTTTTACAATAAAAGCAATATTTTTGAACAACTGTGGCCTTTGTATTTTCTCGTAGGCTTTATCTTGTTGATTTTATCGTTTGTGAAAATTTTGAAACCTGATTTCAAGTTAGACTTTTTTAGCAAAGCGACATTGGGGTTATTGGTTCTCTTCTTTTTGGCACATACAGCAGGTCTTGCAATGCGTTGGTACATCTCAGGTCACGCACCATGGTCAAACGGGTATGAATCGATGATCTACATTGGATGGGCGACAGTGTTAGCCGGATTTATCTTCTCAGGTAAATCGCCGATGACCTTAGCCGCGACTGGGATCTTAACCGGTCTTATTTTGTTTGTTGCTCATCTTAACTGGATGGATCCTCAAGTGACCAATCTAGTACCCGTACTCCAATCGTACTGGTTGAGTATTCACGTTTCGATGATTACGGCGAGTTATGGTTTCTTGGGGCTTGGGGCGTTACTTGGGATGATTACTCTCATCTTGTTTATCCTCAAAAATCCAAAGAATCAAGCGCGTCTGAACTTGGCGATCAAAGAACTTAATGCGATCAATGAGATGAGTCTTATGATCGGATTGGTTCTTCTCACCGTCGGTAACTTCCTCGGAGGCGTTTGGGCAAATGAGAGCTGGGGACGCTACTGGGGCTGGGATCCAAAAGAGACATGGGCCTTGGTCACTATCTTGGTCTATGCGGTAGTTATCCACCTTCGTATGATTAAGGGTGCATATAATGATTATGCATTCAGCGTTATTTCATTGCTGGCATTTACATCAGTATTGATGACCTATTTCGGTGTAAACTACTATCTAGCAGGGATGCACTCGTATGCCAAGGGTGATCCTGTACCGGTACCGGATTTTGTTCCTTGGACGTATGCTGTAGTCGCAATTGTTATTGCAATGGCGTATCCGAAACGCAATACAAACTAATTCCCCGTTCGCCCTGAGCGTGGGGTGAACAAAATTCATACTATTTTTTATTCAATCGTGCTTGCAGTGCATCCAAACTTTTGATCGTTTCAGCATCCAATGTAATCACGGATACACTTACTGTAATTCCCACCTCTTTTAGCCAGTAGACATACAGATCATTAATCATCCTCGTTCCCAAACAGGAGTTTGGGAGCGAGAAATCATTTAAAGAAATAAGAAATAGAGGTATTCAATCTTCACTTTTAAAGCACGTGAGGCGTAGGTAATTGGAAGAAACAGAGACGAACTGAATTAAAATATAGAAACTGGGATGGATACCGTGTCTACCCTAAAGGGCACGTGAAGTACGGATGACAAAGCAAATACGATATGCCAAAAAAATAAATTTTATTGAATATAGAAACTATTACTGAATGATTGAAAGACAGGGGGGCAAGGGGATAAACCCCTTGGCTATACTCAATTGAGCATAGGTACAAAAATGCACAAAAGCAGTAATGCGGTTACTAGCTTATCCATAAAGAACCCCCTTCGTGTTAAGTCTTTGGAGGGCAAAAAAAAAGGTCAAGGGGTAATTAATCCCTCGACCTTAATTGTACCGCTCCATTGACTTAACAGGAAAGTGTAACCGCAAGAAGAATTGTACCACAAAAAATGAATAGAGGTCGCCAATTAAATTTTAAAATAGAAATGGGATAGGTATCGTGTCGTATCCTATAGGGCACGTGAAGCACGATATGAAAGCAAGTAGTTAGTTATTCTATTTTTTATTCAATCGTGATTGCAGTGCATCCAAACTTTTGATCGTTTCTGCATCCAATGTAATCACGGATACACTTACTGTAATTCCCACCTCTTTTAGCCAATCAACATACAGATCATTAATCATCGGCAGTTCATTATCTTTTCTAAAGAGGATAAAATCATCCCCTTGAAAACGTATAACCGGCAATTTAGGATACTTCTCTTGCAATATCTGTGCGTAATGTTTGAGAAGATCATCCCCTTTATCCCATCCATAGGATTTGTTAAATTGACTGATGTTACCTAGATTAATCAGCCATAATTGTTTGTATTGAGTAAAATCAGGCTCAAAAAAGAGAAAATTGAGATAAGACGATGTATAGGCACCAGTAAGGGGATCTTTGTAAAAATAGGAGAAGCGTTCCATCTCAAGCTCTGTTGTAGGACGTTGAGAGTGGTTCGCTTCGAGTGAGATATCATTGAGTGCTATGAGTGCCGCATCGACGATATCCGCACGAAATTGTGTCCGACAATTAGTATTAAGTTCAAGCATTGATTCCTTTAATGTCTTTCGCCCTTTGTAAATACGGTTTGTTGTCATCGCGTCAAAACAATCTGCTATGGCTAAGATTTGCGAGTTTAATGGGATTTCCTCTCCTTTTAGCCCAAAAGGATAGCCGCTACCATCGATACGCTCGTGATGGTAACGGATGATTTGAGCGATGGAGGCAAAAATCTCTACTTTACTCAGAAGTTTATAACTGGCATTGACATGTTCTTCGATAAGTTTTTTCTCGAGTGGTTCCAAGCGACCGGGTTTGAGTAATATTGAGTCAGGAATCGCAACTTTCCCGATATCGTGCAAAACTCCTGCTCTGTATATCTCTTCTTGTATTTCCTCACTAAATCCCATCTCTTTAGCGATCAGCCGTGAATATTCACCTACGCGTTTTCCATGTCCTGCAGTATAGTTATCACGTTGTTCGATCAGAGAAACGAGCGAAAAGAGGTTTTGTTCATAGAGGTCAATTTTTTCACTGATACGCTCATTAGAATTGCGGTATCCCCAATACAAACCGCTTAATCCTAATATCCAAATACACACACTTATTAGGATATTTGGACGTATTCCTGAGGTAAAAATTTCATTGTATCGGCTTAGCGGTATTTCTATGGAGAGACCGCCTCGAACATCTCCGAGTTTGTATCCTTGGTCTTGATGACATTTCATACATTGCTGATCGATAAAAAATGGTCTCATATACTGCAAACTGTCATTAGCGGTTATTCTATGGACATCCGTACGTGTGGTTTCAATCCGTTTTAAGGCTTCAGCCTCCCATTCGCTAGGATCATTGTGAGGATTGAGAAGTTTGAGGCTGGTTAAATGTCCTTGTATGCCGGAATGTTGTGTGTATAACTCTGAGATTTGTCTCAGTGCGTAGGCAGGATTAAAAAGAGTGAGCTGTAAACCGTTGGTAGTATTTACATCACGATTTTTAACATGTAGATAAGGATTCGGTCGAGAGTTGTTTTGATCGGCAATAACATATACACCACCCTTGGATGAAATCCAAGAGCGAAAGGTTAAATCTTTATTGATACTGGTGCGTGCTTCGAGAAGGGCTAATGAGTTGATAACGCGGTTTTTTTGAAATATCATAATGGCAATAAAAAAAGCAATTAAAATAGTCCATGCTACTGCTAACAGGATAAAAACTTTTGCTAATTGCCGTTTTTCCAGAGGAACTACCTTATACTAAAAAGTGTTAGTATACGATAGTATCGCGTTATTATTTAAACCACCCTTTTACTTTTTCAAACGTTGATTCGAAAAGAGACTCATGCGGTTTGGATTCGATTCCGAAACTTGCTTGCAGTTTTTGCAAAAGTTCTTCTTGTTCTGTTGTGAGACGAGTAGGGTAGGTGAGGGTGATTTGGGCGATCATGTCTCCTTTTCCTCGACCGTGTACATCAGCGATTCCTTCACCTTTAAATCGGTAATGCTGTTTGTCTTTGGTTCCGGTTTCCAGTTCCAACGTCACTTCGCCATTGAGTGAGGGGATAGTAATATCTTCGCCCAAAACTGCTTGGGTGAAAAAGATGGGAACTTCGAGATAGACGTCATTGCCATTGCGGATAAAGTGGCTGTCTTCTTCTACCTCAAAAGTGACGTATAAATCTCCTCGTACACCGCTTTTTCCCATATTCCCGCGTCCTGATACACGCAAGCGGTTACCGTTATCGATACCTGCCGGAACTTTTACGGTCACTTTTTCTTTTGTTTCCGTATAGCTTTTTCCTTTACAGTCGGTACATTTCTCACTTGCCATTGTCCCCTCACCATGACACGCAGGACAGGTTTGTGAGAAGGTCATGAACCCTTGACGAACGTACACTTGCCCTTTACCGCCGCATTGGCTGCAACTGGTGACTTTTGCGTCTTTTGCACCGGTTCCTTTACAAGTTTTACACGAAGTTTTAGCGCTGAAGGTTACCTCTTTTTCGCATCCGAAAACGGCTTCTTTGAAGCTGATACGCATCTCCACACCCATATCGAGCTGAAACTTATCGCTTGGAGCACGAGATTGACGACTTCGACCACCGCCTGCAAAGCCATTAAACATCTCTTCGAAAACACTTCCAAGATCATCAAATCCGCCACGGCTACGTCCGCCACCGCCTTGTAAGCCTTCTTTACCATAACGGTCATAGACAGAGCGCTGTTGCTCGTCGCTGAGGACTTGATACGCTTCGTTACAGAGTTTGAACTTGTGTTCTGCGGTAGCATCGTTGGGGTTACGGTCAGGGTGGTGGAGTTTTGCCATTTTACGGTAGGCTTTTTTGATTTCGTCTCCGTTAGCATTTTTGGTAACTTCTAAAATTTCATAATAACTCAAATTTTCCATGCATAATCTCCAAAATTTTTTGCGAATTATACCACAGCTTACTTGAGTCACAAAGACTAAAGATATTTTGCTACAATAGCGGCATGAAACGTTCCCTAGAAAAATTTAATCGCCTTGTCGATGCCCTCCAGCAATTACCAACTATCGGACAAAAATCGGCGACACGTCTTGCGTACCATTTGGTGATGCACGATACTTTTGGTGCTCTTAAACTTGCGCATGCTATCGAAAATGCTGTTACCAGTTTAAAAAAATGCCGCTCGTGTGGTGGTTTAAGTGAAGATGAACTGTGTGCTATTTGCAGTGACGAGCATCGGAATCATGAAGTACTTTGTATTGTTGAAAATGCTAAAGAGATTTTGATGTTTGAAGAAAATGCCCTTTTTGACGGGCGTTATTTTGTCCTTGATTCTTTGGAAGAACTGGATATCGCACATCTTCGTGCCATCATCAACAGTGGGATAAAAGAGGTGATTTTTGCCCTTACTCCCTCCATCGCTAATCAAGGAGTGATGCTCTATATCGAAGATAAGCTAATGGAGTGCGATGTACGATTTAGCCGTATCGCGCAGGGAGTTCCTACGGGCGTGAGTTTGGAGAATGTGGACATTCTCTCGCTGTCTAAAGCACTTGAAGATCGGGTTAGTATTTAGTAGCATTGTTCATTTCTGACAAGATATTTTTGTTTTTTTGTTTTTAGTTAAGTTTATATTAATTGTATTATAAATAAACTATAATATGAAACATTAAGGATTTTGTTATGAAACACGCAAAAATGGTAAGGGTTTTCCCTTATATCCTCTGTAGTCTTCTATTGAATGTTGCTTATGCTGAAAACAGTGTACGGATCGATAATGATTTATACTTCCAGCATAATAATATTTCTGGTAACACTTCTAGTTCAATACTTACGAATGGTTTGACCTATTATGATGTCTTGTCACTCTATACGAACGGTAATCTTGCAGATTATACATACAGTCTAAATGTTGGTGTCAGATTAACAGATGATCAGCGAAAAGATCTTAAAAATGTTTCTCTATATATGTTGTCTGGACAAATAAAAAATGACGAGCAAGTGTTGGACTTGGGAGATTATTTTAGATCTTACTCTAAATATTCTATGAATTCAGGACTTAAAGGTGTGGCGTATACATATAGCAGTACGACAGGTGACACAATAGATGTTTTATATGGAATTGCTTATCCAAGATGGGATAGTTTCTGGAACAATGAAGTTGAATCAACAAAACGGAAAGTTTACGGGGCGCGTTACAGTAAAAAAGTTAATGAGGAACTTACTGCTGGTATAGATGTAGTTAAAACGGATGACAGTAACGAGGTGGTAGCCAATATTCCTCTTTATAAAACAACACTTTTGACTGTAAATTCTACCTATAGACCGATACCTGGACTAAAGCTCTATGGAGAATATTCATTTTCAGAAAATGAAACAAGTGGAACTGGTGTCATAAAACAAAGTGGCGGGGCACTTTTTTTGCAGGCAGTAGGAAATAAAAATCCAAGTCGTGTTCAATTAGAATATGAGAGAGTCTCTCCTGATTTTAAAACACTAACAGGGTCAGGAACTCCTGATAGAGAAAAAGTAAAAGGAACCTGGCGATATAAAATGACGGATAAAATAACGTTTAATACAGGAATGTTATGGTTCAGAGATAATTTAGATGGAGATCAAGTAAATACTACGAATACCTATAGACCTAACATAGGATTTACGTTTAAAGAACTTTTTGACAGACGTTATGCAGTTGTTGATCTAAATTATAAATTAAACAATATTGATAGTGGAGCTACTAAAACATCCGATGATATGTATGATATGAACTATCGAGATAGATTCGGTATTGTTTATTCTGATATTAGTCTTGGCTACAATGTTTATGACATTAGCAATAACGTGAGATATCAGAATGAATTTCGCTTCAATACAGCATTTAATACACGTCACACCTATGAAAATTTCGTCTTGAAGCCGTCAGTAATCGTAGGCATATTGGACATGAATGATGAGCTTACCAACAATGGAAACAATCAGTATGAACAGGCTGCATTGGGATTAGGACTGGATATCCCGAAACAAAACATTTCCTCAAATTTTAGAATCGGTAAAAATAGATCGACAAGAGATATTGGTGATAATATGGATTATGTGTTCAGTTCGTTAGACCTCTATTGGAATGTAGGCAAGGTAGATCAATTTAGTAATATAATGATCTACTGTAAAACATTTCTCAATGACTACCAATACACGACATTGGCAAACAACTACCGAGAAGAAAGCATTACTCTCGGTGCAAAATTCTCATTTTAAGGATCAAAAATGAAAAATAAAATAGCTTTTTTACTGATCGGTTTTTTGTTTATTTTAGCCCCTTCATTGGAGGCAAAATGGTGGATTTTCGGAGGTTCTGAAGAAGAAGTCGGTTTTGATTATCTCTATATCAATAGTTTATCGTTTGATGATATTGATAAAGAAGCTGTCTTACCAAAAGAGAGTCTTGATAAAGGATATTTACATATCAGAGGAAAAGCAAGAACGGGAAAAAATGGAGTCGGTGCTGTTAGCGTTTCATTGGATGGTGCTAAAACATGGGGAAAAGCTAAGTTCGAAAAAGATGGAGGATTTGATTTTTCTTTTGAACCTAATTTTTCACAGTCCTATGATGTTTATGTAAAAGTGATTGATACAGCTGGTAAAGCAAATGAAATTGACAACAGCCATATAAAGATCAGT
The DNA here is from genome assembly GCA_043797085.1 of Pseudomonadota bacterium. Lineage (GTDB taxonomy): Bacteria > Campylobacterota > Campylobacteria > Campylobacterales > Sulfurimonadaceae > Sulfuricurvum. The sequence goes on from JAZDQA010000005.1 coordinate 192,295, forward strand.
TTCAGTGATTCGGATTATCGCTCGTTGATTGCGGAGACCATTAATAAGCTCAAGAGTTATTATGAAAAAGAAGATGATGTGGGTTTCATGCAGTATGTTGACCGAGCCTTTGAAGGTGATGATATGACTTTGGAGAGAGCATTACGTAAAGATTTCTCTGCATTAGAAAATATACGAATCAATTTTACGTTAAGCAGCGTAGCATTTTCAAACAATCACTACTATGCCTCTGTGTTATTTAACCGCACGGTCACTTCTTCGAGTACAGGCAAAACATATAGCGACAGCGGAGTAACCGAGTTTACTTTTTCCGTCGGTGAAAAAGCTGCAATGCTTTTATCGATGAAAAATCCGTTAATTTTTGGATTGACCTATGCCGCTGATGTGGCGACAGGAACTGTTGTCACTGCTCAAAACAATACCCAGTTTTTAACCATCAGTGATAGCGGAACGGTAGCTGAAAGCACTTTAGCCGATATTATGAATAATACGACCAGTAATGATTATGTGACGAGCGGAACCTTTTACCTTGAAGCCAGCTGTACTCCGCCATGTAGCAATGCAGACGGCTTCAATTTTACCAACGATGAAAAAACATTTCTGATTAGTGATAGCGAAGTTTATAAAGAATCCAATCTGCTCTGGGGGAATAACGGCGCTCAGGTACAAAACCTAGGTGTAGTTGCTTTTAGCGGAACTACTGTGCCAGATATCGGATATGGAGGTAATGTAAGTATGGCGACACTTAATGATGTTATAGCCGTGAGACTCTCTAACAATACCTATGCTCTTTTAAGAATTTCAAACATTGCAGGTGCAAGAGTTTATTTTGACTATAAATATAATCCTGACGGGTCAAGAGTCTTTCCATAATAGAGATATGTAAAGGATATTTATGAAAATCGCTTTACGTATAGCTACTATTTTATTTTTGTTTTTCTCATCGATGTCTGGGGACGATACAAGTGCGGATATATGGAGAAAAATCGACGATTTAGAGAAACAAAAACCTCTTTTATCAGAGACCATAAACTATTGTAACGAACAAATTCCTATCGCTCAGAAGACAAAAAAAGATGTTGATGAATATGGCCAAAAGATGCAAGAAGTAGTCTCTAGCAATATTGATAAAACACTTAAAAGCGGTGCTTTAAATACACTTTTAGAAGTACATGGTTCCATTAATGGCGGCAAACTTGTCGAAATGGGAGCATGGCTTGTAGGAAAAGGTATCGGCATCGAAATGGACAAAAGTAGTACGTTTGGCGGTCAGTCTTATACCAAACAAAAAATCGAAGGTATTTCAAAAATCCAAAAAAATATGACAAACGAGTTGGACAAACTGTACAAAATCAGTAATTCGTCTGATGAAGCAATGACGTCGTATTACAATAAATACGGAAAATATGCAGATGAATTTGAAATTGGAGACGTTGGAATTTTTACGCAAAGAATGCGGCTTATTGTTGAACAATCGAGTACTTCGAGTCAATCATTGGATGAATTGCTTGAGAATTTAAGTAGAACTTTAGAAGATACCCAGCGTGAGTTGAATAATGTAGACCAACAAATCGAGATGTTAAAACAACAGCTAGAAGACCTACGTAAGCAGGATAAAAATATAAATATACAATTGCCAAAAGCTCCTGAATTGAGTGAAAAAGAAGAAAATGCTGCAATAATTGTACCGAAAAAGCAACCTTCTATTTCAATTCCCGGTTTGCCATTGGGATGCAAAGAAGTTTATAAAGATTTAGAAATATCTATCGTAATAACAAGCACATTGAGCTCTATCGAAAATAATGCACAGCAGTCTCAAAATACCATGAATGAATATATTTCAAAACGAAATGAAGCATTAAGTAGGTATCTTGAAGAAGCTATAAAAAATATTGATGAGATCAATAAAGTAGAAGCCTTATCTCATAAATATCGCCAATATGTTTTGAGTGGAAGTGATCTTGCTAATATTAAGCAAGGACACTATCCACAAGGAGCGACATTTGCTAAGTTTATAGCAGAAACGACTGCATGGAATCATGAATTAATGCGAATTAAAGCTAAGAAAATAACCTCGCAGAAGAGCTTGGCAGATTCACTCATACGAGCCATACCAAGCTCTTATGATGAGCTTATTTCTCAGGAAATGGCTAATATTGGTTCATTAAAATATGCTCACGCACATATAATTGATGAATGCTACATTCAAAAAAAATCTTTAATCATTGCCAATGAACAATCTCCTGGAAGTGAAATAATTGACACAATTAAAGGTATGAAGCACTCGTTGGATGTTGAAATACAGCAGAATGAGCGTTTACTAGAAGAGATGAAAACGGAGCATCCAAAAGTTGTTTCACAGTTGGAGCGGTATTTTTCCAAGCGACGTTCTGAGATGAGAGAGGAGATGGATTTTTATGAAAAGCGGATCAGCAAAAAAGAGGCTTATGAAAATCAGCTTATAGTAATAATCGATAAACTTCAATCAAGGTATAAAAATGGGAATTTTACTATCGTAGATGGGAATGGATTTAAAAATTATCAATTAAATGTTGATGTTGTTTCAAAAGAAAATCTCTGTGCCCCTGTCCGTGAAATTAAATCTATACTTTCTTCAAATAATGTTCAAGGAATAATCTCTCTCGAAAAACAGATTAAAGGGATGTTGGAGTTGAGCTATATTTATAGTGCACCAGGACTTCCCTCTGCAGCATATTTTGAGTATGAAAGAGATTTAAAGAGTATTGAAGTACAGCATGCACAACATACTACAAAATATATTGAGGCAATGAATACATATATAAATAGTAGATCAAATCTGCAGTCTATTGATGAATTAACAGCTAGTAATAGCTTTATGCAGCTAGGAATGTTTTATCCAAAATCTGGGTTTTACGAGTTGTATCAGAAATTAGTAAAAAGTTCAGCTAGGATTAGAAGTGGACTTGTAAATCTTCGAGTAGAAATTAATGGTGCGCTTATTTTGCCGAAAATTCATAACGAAAAAGATAAAGAATTGCATGAATATTATGATCACGAAATAAAAGAGTTTAAAGATAATTTTGGGTGTCTTCCTCTTGATTATCCTTTGAGTAGAGGTATTATCGAAGAATTTGATGCGCTTAAAGTACTTCTTGCTAAAGTCAAAAATAGACCAACTTTTCTTGATGGGGTGTCAATGTTCCGTGAAGTCTCAGCTCTTAAAGTTAAAGTGTCGAATTTTACTATTGATACGGAAAATGTGGCGCAATACATGATAACCTACACATCTATCAAAGACGAACATACCAAGTACCATACACTTATAAATGAAACGTACAAAGAGGATCTTTTATCTAGCGATAAAACGGCTTTAAATAGAGTATTGATAGAGATTGATGAAATGATGCTGGCACATGATAATGTGATGAGTAAGCTCCAGTCAGGCTCACAGCAAAAGGAAGTTGAATCGCTTTATGTGAAGTTTGCAGAGTATTATGCTAATAAAAATCTTTCTGGGCTCATGAATTTATTGTCCGATCAGTGGATGAGCAGCAGTGATGGTACCACATTGATGGATTTGGAAAATACACTGAGCAATAGTTTTTCCATCTTCAATGAGATCAAATGCCAAATAGGATCTATTAATATCGAGTCAGCTGGAATGCACAAATACCGTGTTAATTATACAATCACGATAGAGGGATTTAATTATGAAAATGACATTAAGCACGTAGAAAAATCATCTGTCAGCGAAGAAGTAGAATTTATAGATGGAAAAGCAAAAATAGTCAAAACTCTCAATGGGAAGTATTGGACAACAAGATAAGTAATACGAGAGTAAGTTTGGAAAATGTGGACATTCTCTCGCTGTCTAAAGCACTTGAATATCGGGTTAGTATTTAACCTCAGTTACCAAGGCAGTGTGAAGCGCTTTTCCTCTTTACCGTGAATAACATAATAGAGCTCGTAATAATGATTGACGATGGTTTTGAAACGAGCCAAGCTTGGTTTTGTGGTGGCAAAAAGAAGATGATCGCCATCGTTTAAAACCGTTGACTCATCGGGTAACAGGATAAACACTTCTTTATTGCGCATTAATCCCAGTACGACGATTTCAAGATCTTGACCGTCTTTGTAGGGATTGTTGATCAGTTGTCCTAGGGTAACGGGAGTATGTGCGAGAAACTGGCTGAGTGCATACATCGTATTTTTATTAATTGTCATTTCCAGCAGTGCGGGTCGTTTGTTGACTTTATCTGTGATGGTAAGCAACGTGTTCATCAGCTTTTCTTTGTTAAACACTGAAATACCTTCGATGAAATTAAAGGTCATAGGGCGATCGATATAGTTGTATCCATCGAGTGCCGCGATTTGATCAAGGACAAAAATTTTATCAACACGAAGATGGGAAAATAAACTTCGTTCTTCCAGTTCATTTTCTCGAACGATTGCAAAAATCGTTGGATTAAGAGAACGTGCGGTTGCAATAATAGAGAGATTGATCGCATCATCATTGGTTCCGGCAATAATGCAGGATGCTTCTAAAATTCCTGCTTCAAGAAAGAAATCTTGGTCAGAAGAGACTTTTTCATGAATTTCTTTGTTGATGTCCAAATAGGTGTAATTGATTTTATTTTTATCCAAAGTATTTTGGATGGTCTTTCCAAATCGTCCGCGAGAACACACAATGTATTTTCCTGTAGGAAGAACATCACTTTTACTGACGTGTAAATTCCCCCCTTGTACCCAGTTCAAAAGATTAAAAAGATAAGGTGATTTAAGAGCGAAATCAATGCGTTGAGCAATGATAGAGAAAATATCAATAACATGGTTTACGCCGATATTGCTGAGATTTTCACCTCCATGCCTAACCCCTGAACGTGCGATGATCTCTAAATTTTCGTTTAGGATTCTGGCACGTACCGAGATTTTGAGATTGAGCTGATCATCATCGAAAAGGGTCACGATAAATTTACATTTTGGAGATTGAACACCGGACGATTTAAGAACATCTGTCATCGACGCATCTGCAACAATAGCAGGGATAGAAGGCATGTAAAGTTCACTTTGGAGTGATTCGATCTTTTCTACATTTTTATCGATGACAACAATACGGTAGAGGTTATCGTTCGTCAATCGGTCGATCAGAAGTTTTCCCGCATCGGTATAGCCGCAGATAATGATAAAGTCTTGACTCAGATGGCGTACTTTACGTCGGAAGGTATTCATTTTAATGGCATATAAAAACATTTTGTCTTGGAGCAGAGCAATGATGGAACCCAAAGCGTAAAGCCATGCGGGAACCGTTGCATAAATCGTTAGAAATACGACAATGCGTTGAGGATAACTAAAAGGATAGGGGATCTCTCCAAAGCCAATGGTGGTTGCGGTATAAGCAACGATGTACATGGCATCAAAAAAAGATAAATGGGCGGGATTTCCCTGAGCATCGATTCCCGGCACGATGGTTAAAAGGATAACCGGAATAGCATGGGCAATATTCAAAATAATGAGGGGAGCCCTCATTTTTCGTAAAAAAAGCCAGATAGAGGATTCGTTCGTCATCAAGGTATCAGCGTTTCAATAATAAGGTTTCACCAACGAATAATGAGACAGAGATAACATTAGCCACCAACGCTCCTGTGGCGAGAGAAACGACGATAGTAAAAAGTTCAGGAGTCATGACGCTGGTCATGTTGACAATACCCCAAACCGATGCGGCAGCAATGAGCTGTAAATCGGCAACAAAACTTGTCGCGAGCAATACCGAGCCTGTTTGGGTCTTATCCCCAAGTTTCATAATGGTGGCAATGAGATTGACGACAATAGCAGCTACAAGCTCATAGACGCTGTGATACGCGATAACGTCAATATCTCCCACTACAAACCCAAAGTTGAGCGTTAATGCAAGGATAATAAAAAAACCTGAGATGACTTTTTCTGAATTCATTGAATATCTCCTAAATTAAATTGAGAACTGATATTACACACTTTTTGTAAGAAGAGTGTCAAACATCCCGAAATTCTCGAAAAATTTATTTTTCGTAGCTTTAGGGGGTTGCAAGGGACATTTGTCCCTACCACTGAAACGGATTTATTCGTTTTAGTGCGTAACATCAAGTAAAAAGGAAATTGTATATTAAATTTCCTTTTGTACTGCAAGCGTTTTAGGAAACGGGGTTATCAATAATTTTTTCAGCGGTTTGATTCAGACGAATCAATCCCGCACCGGTGTAGACATTACGAGGATTCCACAGTATCCATCCGCAGCTTCCGAAATCATCACTGGCTCTGATTTGATCACGAATCTCTTTGTCCCCGTATACACGACGGTCAAACGCATAATCTTTAAACGCTTGGAGCCATGGACGGTAACATAACGGAGAGTTGCCTGATTTTAAAAGAGCTTTGTCCAGAGAGTGTTTGACAATCTCATAGTTGGCTTTTACCGGATTTGGAAAGCCGGGAATTCCTGCATTAAATCCGCTTGGATAGAGCATTGGTGAGAGATAATCGACGTATGGGGCGAGGGCATCGACGCGCTGACCGATTTCGATGTCAGCATCATGCCAGCTGACATAGCCGAAAATATCGGCAGAGATAAAGACATTATACGGTGTTAAACGTGTACGCGCTGTTTCCAAAAATCCTGCAATTGCTTTGACCCGATTGGCTTGAGTATTTTCGACAGAAAATTTAATCCCTTTTCGATCGGGAAAGCGGACGTAGTCAAACTGTACTTCATCAAATCCTGCTTTTGCCGCATCAGCAGCAATGTCGATGATGTAATTATAGGGTTCTTTGTGCGAGGCATCTATCCAATACAAGCCCTCTTTGTCTTTGAATAATGTTCCATCGGTTTTTTTGACTCCGTATTGCGGGTAAGCTGTGATATAAGGGGTGTCTTTAAACGACACAATGCGTGCAATAACGTAAATCCCTTCTTTATGAAGATCTGCAACGAATTTTTTGATATCTTTGAATAAAATGACCTCTTGAGCACCGATTTTATTGGCGATAGGATTGGCGGTTTTAAAGGCGATTTGTCCACGATCCATTTTAATATCAATAACGAGAGCGTTAATTTCCGTTGTGCGGATCAAATGCTTGGCATTTCCCATAAGTTTACTGCTGGTCGCACCAAAACTTGATAGATAGAGCGCTTTTGGAATGAATCGGCTTAGATACATTTTCCCGCCGGTTACGTAAAACTTACGTTCATATCCAACGGCTCGAACACCGATAGTCGTAGCCGTGGGAACACTGAATGAACCGTTACTGTCACTTCGATACTCTTTAGTGCCTGAAATAATAATGGCATTTTCAATCGGTTTTAAAGTTGCCTTGTCATAGATGGTTCCTGTGACCATAGCACTCCAGCCTAAGGTAATGGTGAGTGCTAAAAATACGAATGCTTTCAATGGGTTTCCTCTGGAATAGTCTTATCGCGCAATAGTAGCAAAAAATGAGCCATTCTAAGTACAATAATGTTAAAATTATAAATATTATTAATTTAGTGTTTTTTCCATGACGTTTAAAAAGGGGCTAATATGCCATTCACACAGTTAAATTCCAACTTAAAATCAGCCATTGCGACATTAGGGTATACCGTACCTACGCCGATTCAAGTCAAAGCGATTCCGCTCATTTTACGCGGGCGCGATATTTTGGGCGCGGCACAAACCGGTACGGGAAAAACGGGAGCGTATGCGTTACCGATTCTGCAGATGATGGGAAATACCAATCCGAATGAACTTGCTCGTGTCAAGATGCTCGTGTTGGTTCCGACTCGTGAACTTTCCGAGCAAATCACATTGGCTATCCGCTCGTTTGCTTTGGGTTCGGATCTTCGGATTCTTAACATTTCAGGCGGAGTCAATATGACCAAGCAAGTTGCATCGTTGGAAAAGGGTGCAGACATCATTATAGCGACTCCCGGACGATTAATCGAGCTGAACAAGCAAGGGCATATTCCCCTCTCGAAAGTCCAATTTCTTGTTCTTGATGAAGCCGATACGATTTTGGACATGGGTTTTATTCGAGAAGTGGAGCAAATTATCGATTTGTTGCCTCAAAAACGACAGACTGTTTTATTCTCCGCAACGATGACGGGTTCGGTTAAAAAGCTCAGTGAAAAAATTCTTAACAAGCCGATGTTGGTAGAAATCGACAATCTTTCCCCTGCGGATTTGACCATTCGTCAGATTGTTCATCCGGTTGAAAAAGAGCAAAAAAGTGAGCTTTTATCGTATCTTATCGGTTCAAATAATTACCCGCAAGTCTTGGTTTTTACCCGTACGAAAGCTGCTGCGGATGAAGTGAGTGATCATCTTCGTTTAAGCGGTCTGGAATGTGCCACCATCCATGGAGACAAAAAACATGGTGCGCGTGATCGAGCTTTGAGTGATTTCAGAGAAGGTAAAGTGAAAATTCTCGTTGCTACGGATATCGCTGCACGCGGACTGGACATCGAAGATTTGGGCGTTGTTATCAACTACGACATCCCCCACATCGCGAGTGATTATATCCACCGTATCGGACGAACAGGGCGTGCAGGAAAAGATGGCGTAGCCATCACCCTTCTTTCAACCCAAGAACATATCTCATGGAAAAAAATCGAAACGATGCTTGGCAAACAGCCTGAGCGTATAGTGGTAGCGGGATTTGAACCTCCTGCAATCCTTGAATCGAAAAAAACACATGGAAAAAGTATGTCCAAAGATGGCGAGAAAAAAGCTAAAACTGATGGAGCATTTGGGAATAAGCGCAAAAAAGCGCCCGTTCAACCAAAGTTCATCGGTAAACGCGGACCGCGTGTCGCACGAGAAGAGCCTGTTGAAAAGGCAAGCAGTACAGGCAGAGGAAGTGCCTTTGGCAATACCAAAAAACCTTCACCGAAGAAATCAGGCGGACGGGGGAGATAATCTCTCCTTTTAACGTGCTCTATTATGCTGCAAATTTCCCACACCGTTAGTATCCCCGACTCTGAAATCGAGATAACCGCTATCCGCTCCCAAGGCGCAGGCGGGCAAAATGTTAATAAAGTCTCCACCGCGATCCATCTACGCTTTGACATTAACGCCTCCTCACTTAGCGATTTCTACAAAGAACGCCTGCAAGAACTCACCGATCACCGTATTACGAAAGACGGTATCATCAACATCAAATCCCAAGAATCGAGAAGTCAAGAAGAGAACAAAGAAGCGGCGTTAGAGAGGCTAAAAGAACTTATCAAAAGCGTCACAATAATCCAAAAAAAGCGCAAAGCGACCAAACCGACGAAGAATTCGCAGAAACGTCGGATGGACAGCAAGACGAAGCATGGGAATATTAAGAAAATGCGGGGGAAAGTTGATAAAGGAGAGGGGTAAGTTTCATGCTGATACCTCACCACGTAAATACATTGCGAGGGTAAAACATCCTCATGAGAACAACTATACCAAATAGTATACCGACATGACTCCACTCGTATGTAGCTCCGATGATCAAAATAGTCACTGTATAGAGTGCCATTACCGCTAAAAACCATCCGCTGAGTAAAAGTATAAACAACCCTATGACACGGCATATCGTTCCGAGTGAGTTGCTCATCGTTGCTCCTTTAGTGCTTTAATGATCGCTTGGATTTGTCGGCGGTGGATAAAGGTGTGCATGTACATAAACGAGCTCCAGTCGAAGTTGTTGAACGAGTAGAACCACGGATGGGGTTTGGTCATTTTGGAGTGGTGCTTCGGCAATGCGTTGAAAAAAGTTTTGTACTCATCGATAAAGGCTTTAAAGTCATCGAGTGTACCGGAACGGTTGGCGAACGGTTTTACCCCTGCAATTGTGACGATTTCGCTGTATTCTCTCTCCTGTGAGAGGGCGGTAATAACCTCCATCACTTTTCGCCCCGTGATACAGAGGTGCTCAATCACCATGTTAAGGGAAAACTGGCGTGAGTGATCTTCGATGGCGAAAGTTTTATCGATAACGACTTGTTGTAGCCTCTCCTCTTCATGCAACTCCTCCAAAAGAGAGATGATGATACGTGCTTCGCGTTTTAAAAGCCAAAAAGCGATTTGCCATGTAAAAAATGTCCGTACCATCGGAATCAACAATAGTCGTATGAGTAAAAATTCTCCTCGCGGCAATCCATCGCCCGGTTTTCCCTGTACCATAATAGCTCCTCACCCAATCAGATAGGTGCATGGTAGTATCAATCTTCTAAATTAAATCTTAAAATTAGTGCAATTGCTCTAATATATAAAATATTATTCGTAATAAGACTCTAAATATGGTAGAATTTTCCCATGATAAAGCCAAAAAAAATAACGACCAAAGAGCGGATTAAGAACACAGCCATAGAACTGTTTAATGCCCATGAATCACTCTCTATCACGACCAACCATATCGCTAAAGCAGCGGGAATTTCTGCGGGAAATCTCTATTACCATTACCGCAACAAAGAGGAAATCATCCGAGAAATTTATTCGGATATGTCACAACGGATGGAATTATCAAGAAGTTTTGAAAAAATAGTTAGTTCCGATAATCCCTTGAGGGTATTGGATGAATCGCAAGAGCATTTTGGGGATATGTTTTGGGAATACCGATTTTTTATGCGGGATGCTCCGGTGTTAATGGCACTCGATAGTGAGTTAAAAAGGGTGTTTGTGGCCAATCAAGAGAAGCGGATTAATCAGATAACAGGGTTAATTAGATTCCTTATCAGCGAAGAAATTTTAGAAAATATCGCCAAAGAGGATATACCCCTGCGTGCCAAGCTCTATTGGTTTGTTACGGCGTATTGGCAAGTGTTTGCCTCGATGGATGGCGAAGTGAGTCGTGAGTCGATACGGGAGACGAAAGAGACGATGTTTAAAATTCATATCGCCCCGTTTTTATCAGAAAAAGGGCGAAGGATGATGGGCATGATGGATAAAGAAGAAAAGGGGAGATAACCATTGATGTCTAATTAAGGGACTGTTCAGAATTCTGTGTCAGCATCTAGTAGTTCCTAAAATTGTATCATAAATTTAAAGCGCTATCGAGTCGTCCCTCGAAATGGATACTGAGCTGAGAGATCGTCAAGCTCCAGTTTCGGATTGGCATTGTCCATTTTTTCTGCGCATTTTGAATTCCCATAAAAAGTAATTTCAACAAGCTGTCATCGTTAGGGAAAGCGGCTTTTGTC
>JAZDQA010000006.1:0-212190 GCA_043797085.1 Pseudomonadota bacterium
CTTCACTCTTTCCCTCAAGGGAGTAAACGCTGTAGCTATCGGGGGCGATAATAGACGTGGCTGGTTTGTACTCGTTTAATCGTACTCGGCAGTTTATCCGTCGGTTGATTAGGGGAGAAGCGCCTATTAGGGTGCTTAGGAAAGAAGCGGAAATTGGTGTCATTTAATACTATCCATCAACGTTAATCCTCTAAAAACTTTATTATAAAAATTAATATTTTCCATGGAGTATTAAACTTTATACTAAATTTTGGTGTGATTTTTCAATGTGCAGAGCCGAAGCTCTACCTAAGATTAAGCACTTTTACCAACGCCGATACGCCAGTCATCTTCACCAGATGTACTTGCAGTCTCATGTCTCCATGTGATTTTACGATATGCGAATGCTACATTTTCAAGTGGTGCAACATCTGAAACAGACATACCTACTTCAGAATTCATTGACGTTTCAATGTTAACGATCACAGCATCTTCAAGAGCGATTGTAAAATAGTGCTCCGGTTTACCTGCGTAACTTGTACGATAAAACTTAAGATCAACATTGGTTAATGTTTCACCTTTGGTCAATGCATTGTAAATCAACGGTGAACTTTTGTCAAAAAGTTTTGTGACCACTAATGGTTGATGTGATCGTTGCCCTGATGGTTGACCAGAACTTGGATCACGAGGAACTTTAATACTATGTGTTAACGCTTTTACCAACGTCTCATTTTCATGACCTTCTTGATACGTGTTGCCGACAGACTCAGGGGTAAATGCCCCTTCTGTTATCAGACCTTGTGTAGTTCCCTTGATAGAGATAAACACTGGATTGTTCATTTGTGCTCCTAATTTAATATAAAGTAACATAGTATTATAGCATGATTAAATTAATTATAACTAAAGTAATTATCTATTTATTAAATATATTTTTTAATATTTAAATATAATGGATATTTTCCGCTACGTTTAAGAGGATCTGTAGATAATGCTCTCCTAAACCAATACCGTAAAGCAAATGGCAGATATCTAAGATCTCGTAAAGTAACCGGCTGGTCATTCAATTCAGTCGAATGTTCTTTATAAGGAAGGCATCCGCTGTAAAGTTCAAAACAAATAACTGCCATAGAAAACAAGTCACTTGCATAATTTGGTATTCCTCCTTGGATTACTTCAGGGGCTGAATATCGAGGATTATATGCCTTTATGTTTTTATAGTCGAGTTCAAAAAGTTGTTTTTGACTTTGATTTATGGATATTCCAAAATCAAAAATTCTTGTTGACCCATCATCCAAGTACATAATATTCGTTGGATTAATATCCGCATGAACGATTTGCTTTGAATGAAGATACTCAACAGTTTGAAAAAGTGTATATAAAAGCTTCCATTTCATGGATGTATCCATCTCTGAGAATGGGATTTCGTTTAATAACCGTCCCTGCAACTGTTCTAGAATGATGTAAGGAATATTAAATTCCGCATCAATCCCAAAATCAATTACCTTTATAATATTAGGATGCGATAAACGAGAAAGATGAGAATATTCTGCATACATAAAAGCATCTATATCACTTTTAGCAGATAGATGCTCCGATGGAAGTTTTACAGCTAATTGCCTATTATCATTATAGTATTCTGAATAATCATCTCTTGCATCGTATATAGCACATAATCCACCTCTTCCAAGAAGTTTACCCACGACATATCGGTTATTCAAACGTTTTATACTATCATTACTTTTTGTCTGAATAAAGTTACTTTCAGGAATTAAATCGCATATATTTAGGTGTTGGTTTGACATCTATCCCCCTATATTTCAATAATAATAGCGGTCAAATTATCGTCCGCTTCTTTTGAAAGGACAGAAGAGATTAAAATATCCAGCCCGACTTGTAAAGAGAGGCAACTTAACGACTCTTGTATAAATTTAGAGGTAACGTTATCATATAATCCATCTGAACATAATAAAAAAATATCCCGTTTTTGGACCCGAAATTTTTTGACTTCTACTGATAATTCCCCTGGAGCTGAGAGGGCATTGGTCAATACTTTACGCATCCCATTTTTGGTTTGAATTTCTCTGGCATGATCCAATGTAACGAATGAGAGATGATCATCTCGTAAAAGATAACATCGACTGTCTCCAGCATGGATCGTAACGGCTTTTTCACCTTCAATAAACAATAATACAATTGTTGTCCCTACGACAGCATTTGCTCCTAACGTTTGAACTTTCTTTTTTAATATCAAATGGATATTGTATATTTGAGAAATGATTGCTTCGATTTTTTCCTCAAAACTTCCTGACATTTTCATTTTTTCAAAAATATCAGTGACAAGATGACTTGCAAAGTTTCCCTCTTGATGCCCTCCCATCCCATCACATACGATCCACAACCTCTGTTTATCATTAATATAATAGGAATCTTCATTATTTTTACGTACATGCCCAGGATGGGTTACAGAATAACTCTTACTCAAGCTAGATATGTCCACTCAATTTAAATTTACGTAAAGAACTATTGGGATCAAATGCTTTTGCCGATGTTCCACTTAGAACAAATGAACCCTTGTAATCTTTGTTGGTGTATTCAATGCTAACATCTTCTGCACCATTTGGTAGTGATTTCATGCGATCAAACAATTTAAAGAGCGCCCATGTACCTTGTGCATTGAGTGAAGCTACGTTAGTGTTTTCTAAGTTTATCAGTTGAAATTTCGTATCGGTATTTCCACTCTCAGATGGCCAAACTATTTTTCGAGATTTGATCGGTCCATGCTCATAAATAATACTATTATCATCATATTGCAATACCATCGTCTCCAAATTTCTGCTCAAAGTATTGGGGCGAATAAAAAGGGTCGTATTTGCACTATCCCCTCGACCGTTAAATAAGCGTTTTCGAATTTCTCTCGCCTGATACAGTGATTCCATCAATTGTGGAGTAATAGGAACTGTAGCACCGTCAATACGTTTAAGCTGATAGCCTCGACCTGAAGGATTTATCGTTACAAAAGGAGAAATATATTCATTTTGAAATTGATCGAGTATCCCTCCCGTTCTGAAAAATTCCTCAAAATCACTCAACGCAACATCATTGACAGCATTTGTTTTGAACGGGTACTTATTGGCCAATTTGTCACGATAAAATGGATATACCTGTGATAAAAATTGTTCCTTAATATGTTGTTTTCCCTGAGAAATCATTTTCCCGATACCGTTTCCGGTTGATCTAGGAAGCCAGCGACTAACCGGAGAGGGTAGCGGGCTAACTTCCATCGTCATGCCCCCCTGCTTCGCACGTCCTACAAGTGCATCAAAAGTATCTGAAGGAGATCCTGACCCCTCAGAAGGAGCATTTTGTGCTGAAGCATTATCAAATCGGGTCATTTCAGCCTGTAAAGTTGATCCCGCGATTCCCTCATCGCTCAGCAACTGGTTATAAGGCTTAAAATAGTCTCTGAGTATTTTTGGAGTGTTCTCGGATAAAACATGTACATTTCCACTAACATCTTTACCAGACGCAACCGAAAGTTTTGCAGAGGCTTTTTTCTCTATTAATTCTGTTATCGAATAAATATCCGTGTTGCGCTTAAGCGCTTTAAGTACAGCAATAATTGGCGAATCTTGTGAAGCAAGTACTTTAATCTGTTCCGGTGTCAAATTTGAATGAAGATATAGCGTGTTTAATCCCTCTATCCATATCTTTTTATAATCGGCGAAATAGTAATTTTGAATTTTGCCATAAACGATATCCAATTCACTGTCTTTTAGTTCAGTTGAATACCCAAGTACCCAATTCGAACGGATAATCTCTTTCAAAAGTGTTTTAGCATCGAGAGTAAAGACTTTGTCGTATCCATTTTTCGTATAAAAACCGGGTATTATATAATTCGTCCCAGAAAAGAGCAGTGTATTCGTACCAATCACAGTAGAAAATTGAACATCTTTGAGATTCATTTCCTGAACTTTATCTTTTAACTGCTTGTACAGCAATGCTTCTTGTCCATAGCCTGCTAATTTAGCTCTGGCAATTTGCACCGTATTCTGATTCAGATTATACGGTTTAAATCCATGCGCTAAAAGTCGTTGCCAGTGTCCTTCGAGATTTTTTTGAAGCGTAAGATTTTCCGGATACTGATGAGCCCATGTTTTTTGCATCCATTGCAGCATAAATCGCTTATCCCGCTTCTCTTGATTGTTAAGCATGAGATACGCTTTTGTGTTTTCCCATGTATCATCATAATTATTTAGATTCGCTAGGGTCTGAGATTCAAGCATCTCAGCCACTTGTGGTAAAAATAGTTTTTCCAGTGAGCTGTAATAGAGACTATCAAGCTTTTGTTGACGTTCTTTCACAGTGTAAAAAGACAATCTCCAAAAATATTGTGATCTTTGCGAATCATCCAATAACTTAAGTTCGTACCCTTTATTTAATTGATTTAAATTATCTTCAAAATCATTACTATTCACACTCTTTTTTTGTATGTATTGATATTCTTTTAGCCCTTTTTTGAGTTCTTTAAGTGTATCTAAATGCCTACTATAATCCCAGATCCAAAGGGAAGAGACAACTATAATGATAAGTGCTGCTGCAGCAAGACCGATTCTCTCTCGTATTTTTTCTTTAATCCGATGTCCCATATCCATTTTTATTACATAAGCTTCAGGAAAAATAATTTCTTGTAAAACTTTGCGGATAAATAACCCCTTACTTACCATCGCAGTCCCAAGAGAATGCTCTTTAGAGGAGGTAACAGTTTTATTATGACTTGGAACACTGGTAAAATAAATACCTCGTAGCATTAACGGAGCACGGTAGCGTGTTTGTGCAAATCCTATATCAATAAATGTTTTGAGTTTCTCAAATAAAAGGCTAAATTCATCGCCAAAAAGCAAAATTTTTGACCGTGCACTGTTATCCCATTCGTGGTGTATTCGATCCAAAATCGAAGCATCAAGACGTTTAATCATCGCGTCAAATTCACGTTGAGCACTTTTACTGTCAATGTTTTGGGAATCATCAAACGTCATACCTAAAACTTCATCTTTTTCATTATCACTCAACGTACTGAAATACTCCGTGAATCCTGGAATTTTATCCGTTTTTGTCACCAGTAAATAAATGGGTATAGTAGACGTAAATGCTTCAGAAAGTTCATCAAAACGATCGCGCAGACCTTTCGCATAAAGTTCTAATTCAATATCACTTTTTTCCATCAATGTTTCGACACTGAGAGTTAAAATTACCCCATTAATCGGACGTTTCCATCGCTTCTTTTTAAAGAGCTTTAAAAATCCGTGCCAAACTCCTGCATCGATAGAGCCTTCTTCTTGTTTGATAAATTTCCCCGGAATATCAACAAAAATAGCATGTTCGGCAAAGTACCACTGAAATGACGGCTCAGCAGCGATAGAAAAATCTGGCTGATTTTTGTAGTTAATATTGAGAGGAAAATCAAGACCTGAAGATTCAAGAAGAGTCGTTTTTCCCTCTTTCTCTTGACCAAGAATCAAATACCAAGGAAGTTCATATTTGGCGTCACGCTGTCCTTTGTAAACACTGGAATTTTTGATAATTTTGGTCGCTTCAATAAAACGGGATTTTAGCTCTTTTACTTTTTCGGCAACAAAATCGGTATTTATATTCTCTTTTGCACGCTGTGCTTTTGTCGCTTTTAACTTGGCTTGGGTATCCTCTTTTGCATAGAGCTTAAACACTAAAATGGCCATTAATGTACCAAAAAATATTGAAAATCCGATCAATAAGCGTAAGCTTAATGATGCAAAAGAATCAAACATATTATCGCCGAATGCAATAACTACAATCGACAAAATAAGGGCAATTACTATAATCCAAAATAGTGTGCTTTGAAATAGTTCTCTTTTATTAATTTTTAACATTCAAATCCTTTTCAGAGCTATGCTCCATATAAGGGAACAAACTCTTTTCTTGAGTATTCAATGAAATACTCAGACTCACATAAACAATACTTACTATTGCTATAACACCAATAATCAATGCCATATAGGAAGCTTTCTGAACATAATGATGCTTTTGAGATGATACTTTTGGTTCAGTGTAAAACGTTTGACTTTGACGCCCATGAACGGTTTTGATTTGTTTATACAAATTCTCGCGTATAGCATCTAATTCCATTTTTCCACGTGTTTGAATACGGTATTTACCCTCAAATCCCAGTGATATACAGACATACATAAATTCAAGAAGATGTATGTTATTGGCAGGTGATGCAAGTAATTTTGTCAATAGCTGAAAAAATTTCTCCCCTCCATACGTTTCACGATAAAAGTGTCCCAAAAGACTGTCTCTCGCCCAATCATTATTTTTACCCCAATGAGTAGTACAAATTAGCTCATCTAAAAAGGTACATAACAAATACCGCGCAACTAATACTTGTGAATTCTCAATATTTTGTTTTGCAGAATTTTGGGTAAATGCTTCAATCTCTTCAATTAGCAGAGCGTGAGCATTCCCTACATCTCCCAAATCATAGGTGTGTAACAATTTATCAATGTGTATAAAAATCGGCTTAGACAATGAAATAAAGGGATTCATCCCATCAATCATACTAGATTCATACTCTTGAAAAAAAGCTTTGTAATGTTGCTGAGACATAGATTGTTTAGCTTTAGCCATACCGCCAATATCTCGATTACTTGATGAAAACCCAGTCAAAGTATCTTCTACTTCGGATGAAGGCAATAATACGGTTCTATTATCAGTCATTATAGTCATACCCTCTTATTCTTTATTACTGCGTATTGCCCATAAGTCATACTCAATACCTTCAACTTCACCAGCTAAATAAAAAGCCATTCCACCCGAACTTTGAAGAGTGCGTTTGTCTTCAGACGAAAGTTCAATTTTGAAATATATATGATTTACACGGTAGGGGATCTGTCGAGGAGCTGCAGGAAGCGGTTTGATTTTAAATCCGGCAAGATGATAGTTAACCAAATCTCGAATAGTCTCAATGGTTCCCACTTTGAGATTGTCAAGAAGAAGTTTTTTTAATTTTTCCGCTGCCATGTCTGCCGTCACTGCCAAAACAAATGAACCGGATTCAATAAGTGTTTTATCATCAAGTTTGGCTACGTAGATACCGTATTTGCGCTGTTCAATAATCAATTTGAAGCTGTTTTGTTCCAGAACCATACTGAGCATTGTTTTAAGCTCGTTTAATAATATAAGAAAACTCTCTTTTTGTTTTTTATGGTCATATAAATATTCCTTTTCTAAACGTCTCTCTTTTTTCATAAAAACCGCCAACTCTGCAGCTAATGAATTGAGTTCCAAAAAGAGAACATCTGGATGAATTTTTTCTTGTGAAAGGTAAAAATAAAAACGACTATGAAATCGATTTAAGAGCTGCAGTAACAAATAATCACCCAGTTCAGCTACTTGAATCGTCACATCACTCAATTTTTCCGCCAGCTTTACCATGCGGAAGTTTAATACGCTCATCAATTCTTTAAGTTGCGCCAGTAAATAATGGCAATGATGAAGATGCAAATAGGTAGGAATAAAATTTTCATCAAAGGATACCGACCCACTAGCAGATACAGCACCAATACGAGCAATGGCGATTACACTATATCCCTCATTAAGCTCATCATCGCGTAAAAGACGAAAATTAGGTTGCGCCAAGAGCAATTCTGTATTAGAGTTCTCTCCGACATTGGTATTAGGTACTTCACGCTCTCGACGAGCAACCATGCGCGTCGCTTTTACTTCATCTTCATCAAAAGAGAGATCATCGATATACTGCATACATAATGGCAACGAGAGATAAATCATTTTGCCGGAGTCTTTTGTTCCAATGTCAAGAATCAGCTCATGTGCTTTTATGGTTATATTAAATAATGTACCATCAGGCATAATGCCATATGCCCGATTTAAAACAAGCTTTCCAGAATTTAAAAACTGGGTGTCAATATCCAAATCAAACAAACCCCATTGGTTTGAACCGGATTCAATGGTTCGTGTCCGTAATTCATAATCATAGTGGCGATCATTTTGTTGAAAATGTTGCGGACGAATAAAAAGGCCTTCTCTCCATACTACGTTATTTATCATTGTTTATTTCCTTTATTGCTGAGTTGTCGATAATAAGTTCCGCTTTGTTGTACCCTTTTCCAATAGGTTTTACATAGCGCCATGAAGTACTTGCATCGATATTTCTAAAACTGCCTACAACTCCAAAATATCTAGTATTCTCATCAAAAAGAATTTTGTAATTTTGTTCCTCACTCGGAATAATGATCTGTTTGGACTGAGAGATCAAAGAATTTTCCAACCGTTTTTTTGCTTCATCGCTCAATCCCCAAAAATCGATTTTGGAAAATTGTTCTGCATCTTTCAACTCATAAAAATGAAGAACTAAAGGTGAAGCCATATTATTTTTATTCGGGTTTAAATTTTTGCCGGATTTAATCACCAGTTCTAAATGCCTAGGTTTATCAGCACAGTTGCTAAGTGTGAGAGCAAGGATAATAAACAACATTGTTTGAAAGAATGTTTTTTGGTATGTTTTCATTGTATTTCCTTTTTAACGTTTATGGTGCATATCAGAAAAAGCAAGCCCTACTGAAAAAGCTAATTTTTCATACTCTTTTGTAAAATGTTGCGATAGCATTTCAATGCCAGAATCAGGATCATCATTCAAGTTTTCAAACATCTTGGTATAGGCTTTCCACATCAAGCAACTACGAGGTATTGGTCCGCGTAATGCACCGATAGCATCAAACTTGTGTTCCAAACTTTTGGGAGAAAACTGTATTAGTGTCATACCCATAAGATTTTTAGAAGCACCATGAAGTGCAATCGTATGTGCATCAATTTGTGAGAATGATCGAGTGACTGCCGTGGAAAGATTCATAAATCCTGAACGCCCCTCCATCCGCTCATCTTGAAGCAATTTCAAAGCAGAATTACCCAATTTGATTGGATTGTTCTCATTGGCATCCGTTTGGACATGCAAATCTTGTTTAGTTTTATCTTGTATGTAAAGCGAATTTCTTAATCCGTCCAAACTGTTGATAAGGAGATCAGCGATTTCACTCATTAGCAAATCGCGCTCTTTTTTCTCCAGTGCGATAATTTCCAATCCGAGCTTTTCTTCCAAAATTCGGACAGAATCACTCAATTGCTGATCATGTGCCGAAATATAAGATTTTTTCTTTGCTTCAGTTGGTGCGAACGTAGGAACATTAACGTGTTGATCGTACAACTCTCGTCGTACTTCAGGAGGCTCATGAAACTCATCATCATTCATATCTAACAAAGATGAAGCCATTTTGCTGTTATCCAGTAAATCTAAAACATCTTCCTTCGTCTCCAACTCTTCTTCAGATATCATACCAAGTGTATCCCGGACATCTTCATATAAAAAGTCATCATCCGGTATTAACTCTCGAATCGCTTCTAATGGTTCAGGCTCATTAGAAAAGCTCCCGACAATAAAATCATCCGTGTATTCGTTATCACTAAAACGTGCTTGTAACTCATGATCTCCAATAATATACACATCGGATGCATTAATCTGATGCGGGATACCTTTAGACAGTTTTTTGTACGGATGCTTTAAAAACGTGCCATTTGTGCTCTCATCACGAAGATAATATTGCTCATATTTATATTCTATGTAAACATGTTTTCCTGAAATATAATTATCAAAATCGCTCAATTGATAATCAGCTTCGCTGCTTCGCCCGATGACGCCGTTACATTGATCAAATTTCATATTTTTATATGCTGGACGACTCTTCCCGCTTTTTGCAATATCAAAAATAAGCTGCATCTTACTCACCTGCTTTAATCGATTTTTTTTCTGGTTTTACTTGAGTCATGGGTTTATACTCTTCCGTCTTGCCAAAACATCCGGTAAAAATAATCCCGATAAACAGTGCCATCATTAACGTCATTAATATCTTCATTCTATGCTCCTTTGATACTTATTTCTTTGTTTTTATCCATACTTACCCGAATCGAATGCAACGGAATATTTTCAACACTGCATTTCAAAACTTCTTGAGCCAACTTCGGCATCAGATTGATATTAATAATCAACTCTATATTACGTGCACCGGTATCTCTTGTATTACATAATGCGACGATATGTTCCAAAAGCGCCTCATCGTATTTAAATCCTATCTCACGAACCGCGAGCTGTTTTTCAATCCGCTTTAGTTTTAAAGTAATAATCTCTTTTAACGCTTCCGTACTCAAATTCATGTAAGGTATAACATTCATCCGTCCCAAAAGAGCCGGCTTGAGATAATCACTCAAAATCGGAAGAATTGCATTCGTAAGTGCTTCCAACTCAACATTTTCATATTCACCGCAAATCTGAGTTATCGCATCAGTAGCAAGGTTGGATGTCATTAAAATAATCGTATTTTTAAAATCGATTGCTCGCCCTTCCCCGTCATTGACCGTCCCTTTGTCAAATATCTGATAAAAAAGATTCAGAATATCCGGATGCGCTTTTTCGATTTCATCGAACAATACAACTGAATACGGTTTAATTCGCACAGGATCGGTAAGCTGTCCTCCGTCTCCATACCCAACATACCCAGGAGGGGAGCCGATTAGTCGCGATACCGTATGTTTTTCTTGAAATTCGGTCATATTGATCGTGGTTAGAAACTGCTCTCCACCATATAAAAGATCGGCGATGGCACGAGCTGTTTCCGTTTTACCGACACCGCTGGGACCAACGAGCAAAAATACCCCAGTAGGAGCATTTTCATTTTTTAGCCCCGCAGCAGAAATTTGTAAAAAAGTATTGAGATATTTGATCGCTTGATCTTGTCCAATAACCCGTTGCGTCATTTGCTCTTGAAGTGTCATCAAGTTTTTAGCCTGTTCACGCACCATATTTCCCAGTGGTATTCCAGTCCATGAAGAGATCACTTCAGCGATCTGTTCCGCAGTGACATTATCATAGACATAACGACATTGTTCTTGCATGGCGAGAAGTTTTTGATGCTCTTTCGCTGCCCCTTCTTTTTTTCCCAAGATACGGAGAGTGGCAATTTCTTCTACGAGTTTCTTTTGTTTTTCGTATTCAATTTCACTTTTTTTGAGCTCTTTTTCTAACTGTCTTATTTCTCCATTTAAATGCTTGATCCGTTTAGAATAATCTTTTAGACCATTCCCCTCATCACGGCTCAAAAGATCAATTTCTTGTGTAATTTTGAGCTTTTCATTTTCAAGACGTGAAATTGCATACGGTCTGTTTGTTTTACTGATTTTGACGTTAGCACACGCGGTATCCAAAACATCGATCGCTTTATCCGGCAATTGACGTCCGGTAATGTAGCGTGCAGATAAAGCTGCGGCGGCTTGGATAGCAGCATCTTCGATGTACACGTCATGCTCTTGCTCATATTTATGAGCAATTCCGCGTAAAATAGTTACAGCGTCCTCTACGCTTGGTTCTAAAAGATTTATTTTTTGGAACCGACGTGAAAGTGCGGGATCTTTTTCAAAATATTTTCGGTATTCGAGCCACGTCGTAGCCGCAATAGTACGTAATTCACCCCGTGCCAGAGCAGGTTTAAGAAGATTAGCAGCGTCGCTTCCCCCTTCATTTCCACCTGCTCCGATTAGGGTATGCGATTCATCGATAAATAAAATAATAAACTGTGTACTGGATTGAATAGCGTTGATGACCGATTGTAAACGTCGTTCAAACTCTCCCTTAACACTCGCACCGGCTTGCATCGCACCCAAATCTAACGAAAGCACTTTTGCACCGTAGAGCTGAATCGGAACGTCCTGATTAATTATTTTAAGCGCCAAACCCTCAACCACTGCCGTTTTACCTACACCCGCTTCTCCGACAAGTATCGGATTGTTTTTTCGGCGACGCAAAAGAATGTCTATAGCTTGGCGAATCTCGTCATCACGGCACAATACCGGATCGATTTTACCCTCAACAGCCAACTCGGTCATATCGGTCGTATATTTTTCGAGATCCTCCCCCGAAGTACTCATCGAAGATTTTGCTGAAGGTTTGGATCGTACGGATTGTGCGGCTTCAGCCGTTAATCCCTCAATGAGCGTATATGCTTGAGCGGCATCAACCGTTTCAAGGATTTTAAAATAAGCTGTATTTGAATATTTAGCACCGTTTTGCAGCAAACTCATCATTAGTACCGATTCATTTACCTCATTAAGCGCCATTTCCAATTTGGCAAGCATATACGCATCTTCAAGCCATTGAATCAACGTGGATGAGAAAACAGGGCTGCTACTCTCACTACTGTGTGATTTCACTCCGTTTTGGAGAGCTTTTAACATTTTTTCCGGAGCTATCTCATAATGTTTAAGTAATCCGGTAAGGAGACTGTACTCGTTTTCAAGCATTACAAAGAGTAAATCTTCGATCAATATTTCACCGCCGCCACGTGAAATACACCGCTGTGCTGCATTTTGAAGATTTTGTTTCGCAATCGCGTCTAATGTTTCAATCAACTTTTTTAACTCAATTTTCAATTATTTTCCTTTTTGTGAATTTTAAAATTTTGTAGGCGGTATCGCTCTACCTTTATTCGGGTAAATTTCTCTCTCTACGATAATCTTGCCTGATTTGGTTCTAGCATATCGTGTATCATTTCCTCCGATACCATCCGGGCTATCATCTAAAAGGACCGCCGGGATACTAGTATTTCCATCATAGTGGGTATCCCTCTCATCCTGGTCAACAGCAGAGTGATGAAAATATTTCACCCTTAACTTTTGCATCCCTTTAAATGACATAGCCTTGGATGGGTTAGCTTTGGTATGAATGTTATATTCTTTCATGGAAGCAGGCATAGGTGTAGAGATAGGCTTGAACGGCACTTTATGCTGTATCGCCTCTTCGTACATGCGGTGTAGCGTGATATAAGTTATCTCATTGGTCACTTCACGATTATTAAAAGCATGGGTATGGTGCACTCTGTTCATAACTTTGCCCAGTAAGTTAACTCTAGGTTCTGGAATCCGATAAAATTGCCATCCTGATGATAGACTTTTTTTAGCTTGTTCAATAGCTAATTCTGAATCGTAGTATGAGACGAAACGTCCTATTGCGAATCTATGCTTTTCAATCATCTTTGGTTTATATCCACCTCCAATATCTGAGTGGACTCCACCGTATGTCCATTCCTGATGTCCAGTACTTGGGTCTTTACTGGCAAGATTGCTGAGAGAACTGAGTGGAAAGTTTTTACGTACTTCATCACTAGCTACCATATGGACTATTTTTTTAGCTGAATTATGGGCTAAAACGAAGTTGTAAGGTTCAAATCCTTGTGATGCTTTGATAAATGTTACCGTATAAAATGTTTTATCAGATAACCACTGTTTGCTCTCTTTTACTTCCCATCCGTTCTTCATCATACTCTTTATAAGAGCTGTCTTATTCTCATTACCGTGCACCGTTTTAACACTTTCGACACTGTTGTTGGATAAACCATCGGGTGTATAAATACCTTTTTTAGCATGTTCGACATAATGGGTATTTGCCTCATCATCTGTATTGGCATCAATTGGTTTGTAGTTAATGTTATCTCCGGCAATGCCGAATGATCCGACGGTGTCATAAAGTCCTACGAAGTTAATGCGGACTTTAGTGAGACCAAACTTTTCATTCTTTTTATAAAAGGTATTGATAAAATCGCGTGCCATTGCCGCTCCTCGGCTAAAGCCGAAGACATCGATGATTCGTTCGCGGTAGCCTTCACCATTCTTTTCGGAAGCTACTGGGTAATCATTATTGAGCAATGAAACTAATTTATCAATGGTCTCGTTAATCCGTTTAGCTCCACCTCCACCTGCCCCTTTTTCATACTTTCTATCAACAAATTTACCTCCATCATTATAAGTACCCACGCCTTCTTTATAAATCTTATCACCATAATGATCACACTGTTCATTTGACCAATTAGTAACTTTACCATGGATATAGAGTTCACTGAGTTTGGCTATATTGCTTTCAGATCCTTTGGGGGTATCGTTGTACTTATTATTTCCCGTTCCGTCGAAAAACACACCGATGTGTACCACTTTGCATTTAGCCATTATTGTCCCTCTTCTGAGAAATTCTCATCCTGAGTAAGACTCCCTTGTGCTCGAACCGGACGATCTGGATAGGGGAGATGGGCAAGAGAATCTTTCAGCCACCAATCAGTCATTGGATTTCCACTAATGCTAACATTCTTACCGTAAACAGTGAAATCAATATATTCAACAGCTTCACCAGCATATGCCATAGATACACTATCTGGTAGTTTGATAAAATCGACAATGTATTGCCATTTGGGATCACGGTCGAAATTCAAACCAATACGTCCGCACAGTTCAATAAATTGTTGGGCTTCGCGTATCGTACTGGAAACACAGTAAGGCTTACCGCTTTTATCAAGAAGAATTTCGTCTTTATATCGATACGGATTTTCTGATATCTCTGTGCGTTTCTTTTTTAACCCGTAACCGTATTTCATCGCTTTAGCAACACACAGCCTCATCCATCGGTGTCTCACCGCACGCGGAGTATCCCCCCAAAACCCGGGATATTGCTCTTCCATCTTTACTTCCATCTCTTTGTACCACTGTTTAACGGTGACTTTATCCATCCACACGTAGTCTACTTCGGTTAATACATAATGTTCCATTTTTTCTTTCCTCTCTTTATCTTCCATGTTGTTTATTCGTTCAAGGTTATTGTATTTCTTCTCATCCCAGTCATAAAAAACAAATTTAGCATCCGCTAAAGGTTCATTGCCTTTGAGTATCTTAGGATCACGACTCTCGGGCAGACACTCGAATTTCAGATAATCGGTGCAGTATCGCCCCTTTGCAAATATGGCAGGGTTATGGGTTGGGAGATTCGCTGTATCGATATGACGCGGGTTGTTATTGCAAGCGGCAAAAAACAGTGGAATAAGTAGTAGTAATAATGGTTTAAATGTCATAATTCTTTCCCTTAACTCGCAAATATAACTTCTAAATTTCCCTGAGGGATACCGATAACACTGTTAACGCCGAGATATCCGCTCTGTATGTCAGAGAGAATGCATTTTTGTATATCTTTTCTCGGTATTTTGAGGGCAACGTCGTATTTCAAAGGTTCATCAAGCATGAACGCTATCAAATCGTTTATCTCTTTCATTTTGCTTCCCTCAACACCGTACGCCACCAATTCTTCCCAGTGTGCTTCGTTTAATACGATTCGAAATTTGGTAGAGTTGGTTTTAATCGATTCTCCTGCGAGAAAATCTTTTCCCAGTGAACAGTTCTCATCCCCCAAGCGACTGTATTGCCACTGTGGGATTGCTACCGTATCGGTTATGCATTGCCGTATCTCAATATCATTGTGAGAGAGGTAATGTCGCAAAATCGCCAAAAGCATCCCCGATGATTTTTGACGCATGGTCAATACTCCAAGGTACGGCATTAACTTTTGTAAATCCAGCGTCGATGCTTTAGTTTCATGCTCGCTGTACAACCCTAATAAAGAAAGTATGTATTTCGAAAAAGGGTCTTTGAGATTGTTCTGGTACTGGATGTAATAGCGATGTTTAACCCATATCGGATAGACGAATTTTTGAATATTATGATTAAATACGTCCAAAAAATCGCGTAATATATGGTCTGTATCGGCACTTTCTAATACCATTTCACAATAATGCGATGGCAAAGGAGAGCCACTCCCGAATATAGCCAAAAAGTTGAGCGTCAACTCAATATAAGCACCGTCATTGTTATGCTGTAATGTGGCGGAAGACAATTCTGACTTTTGGAAAGCCAAACTAGGGTTGGCTCTAAAATGGATTTTTTTATACAGATTATCAACATCTAATTTTGGATAAAAATGGCGTAAATACTGAACACAAAGACGTATTGCTTGTGGCAATGACGCTTTGGCTACCACATCTTTTAATTCTTTGCTTATCTCTTGAGTCGTCATCCATACACTCACATCAAAGGCTGATAGCCCATTTTAGGCTGCCATTTAAATGTATCGTGATCAATCATTTTTACCTCTAAGCGATGAAATGAATTGATATTGCAATAGAGCGCAAAAAACTCATTCAAAACGCAACACAGTAGATACGCTTCACCGATACCCGTAAATTTGGCAACATCAATCTCCAAACGGGTATGAATACCTCGAATGGGGAATCCTTCATAGATCATCTCTGTTTTATCATGCGATATGCTAACGAGTCCTTTAAGCATCAACGCATTTTTATTTTTCAATTTGAGATCATGCGCACCCGGAAAATCATACGTGCTTAAGATCGATCCCAGTGTTTTAATATCCGTTAATGAGAGGTAATTCAACGACATATTCGAAATAACCCGCCATAAAAAATCTTTGCCAATCGGTGGCGGATAGCTCTCGGTAGGTATAGTGATGTTTTTAAATTTTAGATGCGCTACGTTTGAATGCGGGTTGGATACATTGATCTGACCCAACTGCAACGCGGATGGCAGTGATCGGTTTGTACACAACAGTTTTACCGAAACGGTTGCATTCGCATAATCATTTTTTTCATACATCCCCTCCGCAGAAGCAAATCGGATATAACTATGGGTACGTTCACCATCATCAGAAAGTTTTATACGCAGCGAATAATATTCATCATGATCACCGTAACCGAAGGATTCAAACGGCAAAAAATCTTCATAGACATTCTTACTCGGTATCCATCCTCGGACACCCTCTACCAAAAAAACTTCACTCGCTTCACGTTCATATTCCGAAGCACTCAGAAGATACTCTTCTTGCAGCGATGTTTTACGGATTGGGATAGCATCTACCTCAAACAAATTGATAATCGGTGTGCAATAAAGAGCAAAATTTTCTTTACTTAATGTTTGCGCAGAAACAAGACGTTTGGAAAAATGAAACCGCATTCTAAACTGTCGGCTTTGCTCCAAAACATCTTTTTCAACACCTAATATTGCATCAAGATGGTTAATGTCGATAAAGAGATATTTTTGTTCAAACGAAAAATACTCTTGTAAAACGACATAACCGTCGAAAATATTCTGAGGATACGGAACCATTCGTTCATTGACTTTAAAACCAACCGGAGTAATAGAACGATTTGGAATTTGAAGTGTTTGTAACGGCTCTTCTTTATAATCAAGAATCTCTATCTCTATCTTTTCAACATACTCTAAAAGATAGAGATAAAGTTCGTTAGAGACAAAACGGGATCCGTTTAGGTAGACACGCAAGCTATCGAACAAACACAGATCTAATGAACCTTTGCAACTCATCACAAAATCAAGTTCTAATTGACCTTTATTTCCGTGTACATAATATCGGCTTTGAGAAAGCTCTATCGGATGAATAGTCGTGTCGTAACAAGTACGAAACTTATACTGTTCCCCATCTTTCGTCATCTCACTAAGTACTTCACTTCCACGCTGTACAACCTCTGGAGCACGTTGATCACGTAAAGCCTCATATGCCACTACCGAATAAGACGGGACGGGTCGAACATAATTCGGCCACAATAATTGCGCCAGATTATGGGAAACTTCTGGTAATTCTTCGTCTAACTGTTGACGTAAACGACCGGTAAGGAATGAGAATCCTTCAATCATCCTCTCTACATCCGGATCTTGCCCCTCTTTCGAAAGATAAGGTGAAAGTCCCGGATTTTTGAGTGCAAATTCTTCCCCTAGCTTACGAAGAGAACCAAGTTCTTGAAGATAGTAGTTATTAATTGTCATCTCTTAAAACCTTAACGGCACCGTTGCCTAATAAATTTGCTTTAAATGTCACTTTTTTGTTGATACGATGAAGATTTAAAAATCCTTCGATATGGACGTTCATCTCATTCACATAGAGCTGTTCACGTGATATTCCGACACGCGCATTAAAAAGGCGCGGTTCGTATTTTCGGATACAGATTTCCGCACTTTTTTCGATCATTTCAATGGAGTCTTTTTGACTCATATGAATGTTATTAAGATCCGGTCTTCCATAATCTTGAACGGTCTCAGCGCTTCCGGCATTGGTTGAAAATATCCGAGAAAGATTATTGGCAATGGACTGGTACATCGCTTCTTCATCATTAGCCGCATGAATGGGCTTGGATGATGAGGATAAACGTTCAAAGAGACTTCCTTTATATGCCACTGACTACTCCTTGTCCAGTTTTCCTACAAGGGAAAGTTCGAAACTGGCACCCATGTATTTAAAGTGTGGGCGTAGAGACATCTTCACACGATACCAGCCTGGATCGCCCTCGACATCCTCGACTAAGATTTGTGCTTTTTTAAACGGACGTTTGCTACGGATTTCCGCACTCGGGTTTTCCTGATCGGCGATGTACTGTTTCACCCATTTGTTCAGCTCACGTTCCAAATCGGATCGTTCACGCCATGAACCGATGTATTCACGTTGCAAAATTTTAATGTAATGCGACATACGGGTAATCGCAAACAAATATGGCAGCTGTGTTCCGAGTTTGTAATTCAACTCAGCTTCTTTGCCCTCAGGGGTATTGGCAAAAATTTTCGGAGCTTGTGCGGAATTAGCAGCGAAAAATGCTGCATTGTTACTCCCTTTGCGCATAGTTAACGGAATAAACCCTTGCTCGGAAAGTTCATATTCGCGACGATCCGATACCAATACTTCCGTCGGAATTTTCATCTCAACATCACCCATACTTTCAAACGTATGCACCGGAAGATCGGTAATCGCACCACCGCTACTTGGACCAATAATATTGGTACACCAGCGATAATTGGAAAAACTTTTGGTCAGCGCACTGGCAAAAGCATAAACAGTATTGCCCCATAGATATGACTCGTGACTATTTGAAACATTTTCTTTGTAGACAAATTTTGCTACGGGATTATTTTCAGGATCATACGGTGCTCGAAGCAAGAAACGAGGTAAAGTCAAACCGACATAGCGCGCATCTTCATTATTTTCTCGAAACCCTCTCCATCCTGCGAACTGCGGAGAACTCATGACGTCTTGTAAATCTTTCAGATCCGGTAATCCTTCAAAACTTTCCAAACCAAAGAATTTAGGACCTGCAGCAGCAATAAACGGTGCATGACTCATTGCAGCTATTGATGCTACTTTATTTAAAAACTTTATATCAACATTGGAAGGAGAAAGCTGATAGTCAGCGATAATTGTTCCAACCGGCTGACCTCCAAATTGTCCGTATCCTGAACTGTAAATGTGCTTATACAAGCCTGATTGTGTAATGTCGAGGCACTCTTCAAAATCTTCTAAGAGCTCCTCTTTGGACACATTAATAATCTCCATCATGATGTTTTGACGGAAATCTGTACGCTCCACCAACATATACAAGCCACGCCATTTGGATTCTAAGGCTTGGAACTGTTGCTGATGTAAAATTTCATCCATTTGTGCACTGATTTTTGCATCAATCTGTGCAATCATCCGATCAATAATCGATTTATTGACCTTTTCTTCAGAATTTTCAGATTTTAATAGCTCACGAATCAATGCACCGACACCGCTTTTAACGACACCGTAGGTTTCATCTTCACGTGTAAGATTAGTTTCTGCAATAATATTGTCTAAAAGATATCCATTTAATTCAACACCTTGAAGTTGCTGTCTTGTTTCAGTAGTCATGTTTTTCCTTTATTCGGCTGATGTAAGTTCGTTCAAAAGTTTTTCACGCTCATCTTTATCAGAAATTGCGTTTTCAATCGCTTTTCTAAACGCAGGGATATTGCCTAATGGCCCCTTTAGAGCAATCAGTGATTGTCGCAGTTGCATCAATTTTTTCATCTCATCTACATTTTCAACAATGTTTTCAGGTGAAAAATCTTTCATACTTTCGATTTTAAGTGTGACATTCATATCACTTCCATCCTCCGTTAAACGGTTAGGCACAACAAAATCCAGAGACAAGCCTTGATTACCGAGAACATCGTTAAAGTTATTTTTATTGATTGTTATAACTTTTTTCTCTTCAACCGGTTTTTTCTCTTCGTTAGGATTAAATTCTCCTAGTACCGTTATTTTGTATGGGATTTCAATCTCTTCATTCTGATCCCCCATTGCCGGTTTATAGGTAACGTTGATTCTTTCTTTTGGTGATTCGGACTGTTTTGTCATTAAGACTCCTTTTATTTAATGTCGATTGCAGCGGCCATGTCAACACGGCATAGTTTTTGAAACGCTACATCGTATTTATCACGATCAATTTGTGTTCGATTGAATGAATTGAGATAAAAATGATATACATCTGATACCAATTCAGGGTTCCATTCTTCCAATTTATAGTATTCGATCTCTCTCTCAAGCTCTTCAATAAGAGCTAATGCCATCGGAGGTTTTCCTGCGGCAAGCGCTACTTGAGCATGAAGAAATCGCCATCGGAACTTTTCTTCATATGACCCAGCATCTCTAAAGAAGCGTTGAAGTATTTCCATCGCCTCTTTAGAATTTTTTTTATTAACAAGCGCATAACACTTCTCACCGATAATCGCTAACTGATCAACAGCCTCGCTTTCCTTTTCAGTCTCACCCCCTAGTGTTTGTTGATTTAGCCAACCCTTTATTTCGGATGTAACGAATGATGTTCCATCTCGAAACTTAAGCTCCGTCACACCTTCATTCGAATTGATAAAACCAAGCAACATATTTTTGACATCAGATGCTGCTTTATTCTTTTGGATCGATTCATATATTTGAAATGCTTTATAATGCCCTTCGAGCCAAAATGGTGAGCGAAAGATTACATTTTCTATAACATGCAGTGCTTCATCATTTTTTCCTTCTGCTATGAGTAAATCAATCTGCTCAATGCGTTCAATGCTAGGCGGATTAAGCATGGTGCTTCCATTTTGAACAAGTGGTAGACCATCGATTTCCAACCAACTGATCATACGTGTCATACGCAATGCACGACCATCATCTATTTGATGCTCTCGCCAATAATGGGTTAACTTTTCAGCATTTTTTTTCAGTTGGTTTAATACTTTTATCGCATCACTATCATTAGTGATTTCATCACTTGATGTATTACTTGTACTAGTTAAAGGTACAAATATTTTTGGTTTTTCAGCTGCATCTCGTTGTTTTTTATCAGATACTTTTACTTCTAGAAGCCGACACGCCTCTGAAAACAATCGAACATCATCCTCACATACTTTTTTAACTTGTTCTTGAAAAATATGAAACAACTCTAGATAAGATTCCGAATCGTCAATAGATACACTTATTTGACGATCTTGAATAAGCTGAAGATTCATAACCGTTTCAAACCATGAAATGGCACCCAACTTAGCTCTATTCGATTTTGGAAAAAGATCTTTACCAAAATTTTCAAGTAACTGATTGATCGTTGAGATACCTTGAAAAAATCCTTTTAAACCATTTACTTTAAACTGTGCATATGCCCACCAACAAAGTAGCTTTATGTCTTTAGTGCGAGTTAGCAAAAGTTTTTCAGATTCAATAATAATAAAGGACCAATCTGTTTTAGAGCCTTCTATAGGACTATTTATTTTATCAATCTCACTCTCAATTGATAAATAAACATCATCATATTTAGCATCAATACCACAATTAAATTCAACAGAAATTGATTCAAAAATAAGTTTAAACAATATCTATCCTTTTAATCTATGATTTAATGTTATATTATTTCAGCATATTACCGTTTTATTCTTTACAAAATCTTTTATAAATTAATTTTTATAATCATTGTGAATGTATTATTGTTATTTTATGTACTAAATATATAGGCTTAATAAAATATAAAAGTGTAATTTATATACTTTAATTTTGTTTTTATCGAATTTTTAATAAGTTTTTGGAGGCTAGAAAATCGTTATCAAACACGAAAATACACTTACTGGTCTTGACTTTTATTATTAAGAATATAGCCGTGTTTAAATATTTTTCAATACAATACAGTAACTCATTACACGATTATTAAGGATTTCCTATCAAACCATTTGCAACGAATAGAAAAACGACACCAAAAAGAGATTATAAAAGCCCTCCTCCAACTTTTCAACGCAAAGCACCGCCGAAGAAAGAAAGTTTAGAAACCACTCAAAAAAATGAGATCAAAACAATGTTTATGACGTGGTTCAAATCTAGCCGTGCCTTAGAAGGTCATATCATGACCAAGCAAGATGTTATCAACGGTATTTTAAAAAAATTAGGACCAAAAGAAGATCGCCCTTTTCAACTCGCCATGGACGAACTAAAGAATGACGGCATAATCGAAATGAAAGAAGACGGAGTCACGTTGGTATTGACGGCAAAAGGTGCTGACCTTCTTTAAAAAACAAGAAGATAATCGCGAAATAATCAAAGTTAAAATAAAGTAGAATTTCAAAAACAATAAAAGGATCATCATGGCATGGGCAACTGCACGACATATATTAGTCGAGACGGAAGAAGAGTGTAATACATTGAAATCAGATATAGAAAACGGAACATCTTTCGAGACTGTTGCTCAAAGTCACTCCAAATGTCCCTCAGGCAGAGACGGCGGCTCTTTAGGTAAATTTGGTCCTGGTCAAATGGTTCCTGAGTTTGATAAAGCGGTATTTACTGGAGATGTCGGCGTTTTGTACGGTCCGATCAAAACACAATTCGGTTACCACTTGCTCGAAGTTACTGCTAGAGGATAACAAATGACTGTGAGGAAAATAAGTTTTCCTCATTCTCACTCGTCTATCAAGAGTTCCCCTTGCTCATTAGGTTATAATACTAAAAAATAACCGAAGGCTTTTTTCCCATGTCAAATCACCCCACCCTCCTCAAACAATTTCGCTCCTTTTGTTTTCAAAATAGCGCAACGGATATTGAACAAGCGATAGAGTACTTCGCAGTTTTCGGCGGAATGGGATGGAGTGTCGATATGTCAAAACCGCTGGATGAACTTATTGAAGAAAAAGTGCTGGCAAATTATCGATATATTCATGGGGACATTACTAAAATCACCCAAAGCAATAAATCCTACCACTCTCTTCTCACTGCACTGGCAAGCGGTGACAGACGTGAGCATTCAGCATTCAAACGTGCCAATCTGTCTCGAAAAGAGGGAGAAGAATCTGCTGCATTTTTGATCAAATTTGGGATACTGGCTCGTGAAACTTCGCAGGATGAACCCGCCGATGAAAATGAAATAGTCTCTGCACGGCTTGTATTTATCAGTCCGTTTATCCGTTTTTGGTTTTCTGCAATCTCACCGTATTATAAGGGGATTAAAGAAGGTGACTATCTAGAAGCAAAAGAGCGCTGGGTTGAAATCAAACAGACATTTTTTGATTCAATTTATGAGAAGCTCGTAATGGAACGTATCAAAGAGAGTTTCAAAGGTGATTGGATTGAAAAAATCGGTTCTTATTGGGATAAAAATGGTGAAATAGAAATATTGGGACGAACAAAAGCGGGTAAGATTGTGGCAGGTTCCTGCAAATATTCAAAAGCCAAAGCCAATAAAAGTGAACTAACTAAACTTCAAGAGAAATGTGCTCGTGCGAAACTTAATCCCGATATTTTTGTCATCTTCTCAAAAAATGGCTTTTCAAGCGAGTTTAAAAAGGAAAAAGGTGAAACCCTCCGTCTCTTTAGTCTTAAACATCTAAAAAGTCTGATCGAAGATTTGAGCGAGAAAGATCTTCTTATCAATACGAACAAGAAATATTAGTCACTCTACAACTCAATGCCCAAGGTCTTCCATGCAACGTTATAAAATCATTCATCGCACTTACTATAACTATTCTGCGAACGTAATGCTGGGAGCCCACAACCTGCTCTTACGCCCTCGAGAAGACTATGAACTGCGCATCGAGTCTTTTACCCTAAAGACGATTCCTGAATCTAATATTCTTTGGCATCGGGATGTTGAGGGGAATTCGGTTGCTATTGCCAGTTTTGATCTGCCGACAAATCAACTTTTGATTGAAAGTGAAGTAATAATCCAGCAATTTAATGAAGACCCTCTTGACTTTTTGGTGAGTGATTACGCGATTTCTTATCCTTTTAGTTATCGTGAAGATGAACAAATTTTGCTTTCTCCCTATATGGAATTACCCGAACAAGAAACCATCAATGCCGTACATGAATGGATCAGCAATTTTTGGAAACCTGATGAAACAATTCAAACCTATACGCTCCTGCAGCGAATTGCCGAATATATTTATCAAACACTGCTTTATAAGGTGAGAGAAGAACCGGGGGTGCAAAGTGCCACTCAAACGCTCTCTTATGGAACAGGCTCGTGTCGTGATTTCGCCTTGCTATTTATGGAAGCTGTGAGATGTTTGGGATTGGCTTCGCGGTTTGTCAGCGGATATCTCTACGCGCCGCTCATGTCAGAAATAGGATCAACGCATGCATGGGCTGAAGTCTATTTGCCGGGTGCCGGATGGAAGGGATTTGACCCAACAATCGGAAAAATCGCAGGAAGTGATCACATAGCCGTAGCCGTTGCACGATTAGCCGAAGCCGTCCCCCCAATAGCAGGATCATTCGTCGGTACTGCGGATTCAACTATGGATGTGGGCGTATGGGTCAGTCAGTGTTAATGCTATAATGACGCATGCAAAACTCCCCTAAAACTTCTTTTGATCTCATTGTCGTAGGTGGCGGGGCAGCAGGTCTTATCGCTGCCATTACCGCTGCACGTCGTGGGAACAAGGTCCTTCTCCTCGAAAAACTCTCTAAAATAGCTTCTAAGCTCAAAGCAACCGGCGGCGGTCGATGCAATCTGACCAATACCCTCTCTAATGAAGATTTCATGGCACGTTTCGGTCGTGAGGGAAAATTTATGACTCCTGCCCTGAATGCTTTTGATCATCGTGCTTTAATTGCTTTTTTTGCTGACATAGGAGTAGAGAGCCATGCACCCGATGGCTATCGTGTTTTTCCAATCTCTCACAGTTCGGTCAGTATCATCACCGCACTCGAAGAGGAAATGGCTCGATTGGGAGTAACCCTCATCACCTCATCACGCGCTGAAAGTTTAGCCCATGACGGTACTCGCGTAATAGGAGTAACCACCGCAGAAAATAGCTACACTGCAACCAATGTCATTATCGCAACAGGAGGTCTAGGCTATCCGCAATTAGGTGCCGAGGGTGATGGATTCACTATTGCCTCCGCTGTTGGGCACAAAATTACCGATCTCTATCCCGCTATGATGCCACTGCGTACTAAAGAGACATGGGTGGCTATGTGTCGTGCAGACACCATCGCAAAAGCAGAACTTCGTGTTGATTTACCCAAAGCCAAAAATCTTCGGGCCATTGGGGATCTTATCTTCACGGCAAATGGTATTCGTGGTCCCGTCGTCCTTGATTTTGCTCGCGAAGTGAATCCTCTGCTGGAAAAATACGGTGAAGTACCTTTGCTCATCAACCTGACCAAAGGGTTAAATGAAGAGCAAATTCGCACACACATCAAAAATGAAATTTACAAAAATCCAGAGCAGTCCGTATTGACCCATCTCATGACGCTCCTTCCTGAATCAATTGCCCGCGAACTCTGCATCCTCGCTCAAGCTGATCCGGACATGGGATTTAACAAGCTCGAAGGAATTTCGCGTGACCGTCTTATCAAACTTCTCGCATGGACACCTCTCACGGTTATCGGGCATGATGGATTTAAAATGGCGATGATTACACGAGGCGGTGTCTCGCTCAAAGAAATACGTCCTGAAACCATGGAAAGTAAAATACTCAACGGTCTTTATTTTTGCGGTGAAGTGATGAATCTTGATGGTCCGTGCGGTGGATATAATCTCCAGTGGTCCTTTGCCAGCGGGTATGTAGCGGGAAATTTGGGTGCATTGACCGTTAAATAGATATAATGTTTCTATGAAAAATATAACTCTTTTACTCGTCGCTTTTATCACTCTTATCTTTCTTGGCGGATGTCAAAAAGATAATATTAATACATATCAAGGTTATGCAGAGGGCGAATTTGTCAACATTTCATCCACCCAAAGCGGTAAACTCGATAAACTTTTCGTCAAACGCGGCGATAAAGTTTCCAAAAATTCAAATCTTTACGCATTGGAATCTGACAGCGAAGTCATTGCCTTAACCCAAGCAAAAGAAGCATTATCCGCTGCTCAATCCATACTCAATGATTATAAAAAAGGATCACGTCCTCAAGAATTGGATGTCATCACAGCTCAACTTTCACAAGCGCTGGCAAATGCAAAGAATGCACAAGAACAGCTCACTCGAAATACCTTACTCTATCAATCCAATGCAGTCTCCAAAGAACAACTCGATACCTCAACGGCTCTTGCAAAAAGTACTGAGGGCAAGGTAAAAGAATTACGTGATTCACTCAGAGTTGCCAAACTTTCCAAACGTTCCGATCAAATCCTAGCCCAAGAATCTCATATCAAAGAGCTCAAGGCCATCGTCGATCAAGCGCAATGGAAACTAAGTGAAAAAGCGCTCAAATCTCGAGAAAATGCTTTGGTTTTCGATACCCTTTATCGTGAAGGTGAGTGGGTTCCATCAGGCGGAATCGTTGTACGTCTCCTCCCTCCTGAAAATATCAAAATCCGTTTTTTCGTTCCGCAGGTGATTGCAGAGCATCTTGTGATCAACCAAAAAGTGAGCCTGATTGCACGTGCTGACGGTAAAAAAATACTCGCTCATATCACCTACATATCGACTGAGGCGGAATATACGCCTCCCATTATTTATAGCAATGAGACCAAAGACAAACTCACATATATGATCGAAGCCTATCCCAATGTTACCGATCCCCCCCTACTGCATCCGGGTCAGCCAGTGGAAGTTTCCCTTGAACACCCCTGATTATGCAATCGACGTTCACGGGCTCAATAAGTATTTCGGCGATAAACATGTCGTCAAAGATCTTTCACTGCAAGTCAAACACGGTGAAATTCTCGGCTTTCTAGGACCAAACGGAAGCGGTAAAACTACTGCCATTCGGATGTTGTGTGGATTATTGACCCCCGATAGCGGTGAAGGACATTGTTTGGGATACGACATTTTGAGCCAAAGCGATGCCATCAAGCACGAAGTGGGCTATATGACCCAAAAATTCTCCTATTGGGAAGATTTGAGCATTCGTGAAAATCTCGATTTTGTGGCACGGGTATATGAGCTAGCCAACCGCAAGCAAATTGTAAACGAAGCACTCGAAACACTGGGACTCACTTCTCGCGCAAGCCAACTTGCAAAGTCACTATCAGGGGGATGGAAACAACGCCTTGCCCTCGCCGCTTGCATGCTTCGTCATCCAAGATTGCTCCTGCTGGATGAACCTACCGCAGGAGTAGATCCCAGTGCCCGAAGAGATTTTTGGGAAGAGCTTCATGAGCTTGCGGCGCAAGGTGTTTCCGTACTCATCAGCACTCACTACATGGATGAAGCAGAACGATGTCATAAACTCGCTTACATCGCCTATGGAAACCTCCTCACACAAGGAACCGCCAAAAGTATCATTGAAACCCAAGAACTCTTTACCTATGAACTATCCGGTGATGAATTAATGGGTATTTCGAAAAGACTTGAACGAAATGACTGCATTGAACAAACGGTCATTTTTGGCTCAACACTTCACGTAAGCGGGAAAAATCCACAGGCAATCGAAACAGCCTTAAAAGGGCAAAATTTCAAACCGATTCCCACATCACTTGAAGATGTTTTTATACATTTGATGAAACGCTCAACGGATAATTTTGGAGATAATAGTGATATTCGTTAGTACATTTAGTTTTGCTAGATGGTGGGCAATCGTCATAAAAGAGTTTCTCCAGCTCAAGCGTGACCGTGTGACGTTTGCCATGATGGTCGTTTTACCCATCATTCAGCTGGCACTTTTCGGATTTGCAATCAATACTGATCCCAAACATCTTCCCACGGCTGTTGTTTCGTCCGATAAAAGTGAATTTGCCCGCACCCTGATTTCTGCCATGCAAACCTCTCAATACTACAAGATTGATACACAATATACCACTGCCAACGAAGCACAAGCTGCGCTCAAACGCGGAGATGTTCAGTTCATCCTGACTATCCCCTCCGATTTTACCCAAAAACTTCTCAGGGGCGAAAAACCTTCCTTGCTGCTTGAAGCCGATGCTACCGATCCGGTCACAGTCTCGACCGCACTTCTATCCATAGAGGGAATAGCGTCTCAGGTAGCCAAGAAAGATTTAACTGGTCCGCTCTCAGTTCTTTGGAGTCAAAAAAAGCCTTTTGACGTGCGGGTCCATCGACTCTATAACCCTAATGGTATCAACCAATACAACATAATTCCAGGACTCATGGGGACGCTTATGACGATGACTCTTGCTATGATGACGGCATTGGCTATTACGCGTGAACGTGAACGCGGAACGATGGAAAATCTGCTCGCCACTCCTGCACGTCCGCTTGAAATCATGACAGGTAAAATCATTCCCTATGTATTCATTGGTCTCATCCAAGCCACTCTTATTTTATGTGCCTCGTATTTTGTCTTTAATGTCCCTTTTAACGGTTCAATTCTTTTGGCATACGCAGTTGCATTGCTCTTTATTGCGGTCAATCTGACCATCGGTATTACCATCTCCTCACTGGCGCAAAATATGCTGCAAGCACTGCAGCTTACTATCTTTTATTTTCTCCCGAGTATTTTACTTTCTGGATTTATGTTCCCTTTTTCCGGAATGCCGAAATGGGCTCAACACATAGGTGAACTTCTTCCCCTCACCTATTTTAATCGACTCATACGGGGCATTGTCCTAAAAAATAATGATTTAGCAACGCTATGGCCCAATATTTGGCCTCTCATGATCATAGGTCTCGTCATGATGACATTGGCAGTCAAATTTTATAAAAAGACCCTCGATTAAAAATATGACGTTTCTCGCTATAATGCCGCATATTTTACTCTCTAAATTTTATTGAAACGATTTGTATGAATAAACTACTCTTTACCCTTCTATTTCTATTCCAAACAGCCCTTTTTGCAGATGTGAATAGCATTTATGACATCCGAGGTTCATCTCATTTACTCGATACCAATATGACACAGTTCTTAAATAAATGGCGTACCGATACAATTACTCCCATCCAAAATGGAACGTATAAAAGTGTTTACGTCAATGGCAATACCACTAAAAAAGTCGTAGCTTTGACCTTTGACGATGCACCCGATGAGAACAATACGCGTAATATTCTCGATATTTTAAAAAAGCATGATGTAAAAGCAAGCTTTTTTATGATTGCTGCAACGATGAATGATGAAAACATTACCGCAGTAAAACGCTCCTTTAATGAGGGACATCTTGTACTAAACCACAGCTTTAACCATCCTCGCTTTACCAATCTTGACGAAAATTCGACACTCTCGCAACTTGATCGTACTTCTACACAAATTGAAACACTCACCGGAAGTTATCCTCTGCTCTTTCGCCCTCCGTACGGTTCGATCAATCAAAACGTCGTAGACACCGTCCATGCATCCGGCTCTTCTATTATACTCTGGTCGCTTGATTCACTCGATTGGACACTCAAAGATCCTTTTGCCGTTGCCAACAACGTTGTTTCTAATGTGCGTAACGGCGATATTATCCTCATGCACCGAAATCCAACCAGCGTAGCATCCCTAGAAATGATTATAGAAACTTTGCACTCTATTGGCTACACATTCACAACACTTGATGTCATGTTGAATCTCAAAGCTTACAAATAAAAATAGATTTACTTGAAGATTTTTTGGAGACCCTTGGTGATCGCATCTGGAATCGTTGCAATTCCCATGAATTCAGTCATTGTTAAAAGTGGGTAGCTAAGGGCAATGTAATATTTTGCATTCAAGGCTTTGGCTTGTCCCCCCTCAATCAAAACAGCATAAGGTAAAATTTCACTGTTTTGTGATCCAATTTTTTTTACAAATCCACTGGTACGTTTATCTAGTTCTAGGAAAGCGAGATAGCGATCTGCTCCTACTTGAACTACTGCCGTTGTCCCTTTTGCCGCTTTTGCTTTTGCTATCAAATCAGCAGTTGACCCAGTACCTACAACATCCATATCTTCATAATAGGGCATTCCCATCATAAAGTGATACCCCGACAGTCCTTTTACTTCACCCGCATCTTCAGAATCTTTTAAAGTACCAAATGCTTTTTTAAGAGAATTCAAGACCGCTAAACTGGCTGACTTATTGAACTCTTTTTGCATAAATGCTGCCCCAAAATAGAGAGGATTAGCAATCGAGACTTGTTTACGCTCATCATCCACCAAAATGCGTCCAACTGCATTAAATCCACGAATCTCTTTTGCAGATGCTGCTTTCATTGCCGCATTGGTATATAAAATAGTAGTTCCCGCATCAGTCGCTTTATACGTACCGACTACCTCGAAACCTGCCGTGGATAGTTTGCTTTTAGCAGTTTCAACATCAACATAACCTGCAATTTTATAGGTAGAAATCATTTCTGAAGCAAAACTGCTCAACGCAAACGCCAGTGTCCCTACAAGTAAAGTTAAAAGTTTTTTCATAGCTCTTTTGCTCCTCAATCTTTTATGATGTAAATAATGTCTATATCCATTTTTCAATACAACTGCTTATCCTCTAAAAAATAGTTGATAAAGTCAAGTTTCAGTAATTATAAAAGAATCTGCTGATTAAAAGCTTAATATCAAGATACTTCATTACGTTTCATTTATTAGATAAATATTCAGTCTCAAAGCCTATAAGCAATAACTCGCTATAATTCCGCTATTAAAATTGTGTCGTATAAAGCGCCGCATTCCCTCGAATTACTGAGGCCACACTCCTAAAGGACACTAATGTCATCTGAAATCCAACGTAAAAACCACCGTATCCATCCATGTAACAGCGAACGTAAAAATGAGTTACTCAATTTTTTAATCTCACAACATCCAGAAAAACAAATTCTGATTGTAACCGCCAAGAATCCTCAATCTATTGAAATAGGAGACTCAAAAAATATCACCATAGTAGCGGATGATGACATGAAGGGATCCGAAAAAAATCAATACGATATTCTAATCAGCTACGACCTGCCTGAGAAAGCGATCATCTATATGACCCGTTTCGCCCATGCACGTGAAATGGCATTGGTATTATTAGGTGCTGAAGATCAAAAAAATCTTTACGGTATCGAAACACTTTTAGGTCGTACTATTATCCAAGAAGCCGTTGCAGGATTTGAACCAAGTTTTGGAATTGCCGTAGACAATCAGCAAAAAGCCGAAGCAAAAGCGCGACGTGATGCACGTGACGAGGAAGAAGCACTAAAAAAAGAACGATGGGCACGTAAAGATAGAGACAAGCCTAAGTTTTTAGGCAAAGATGAGAACGGCAAACCTATTTTTGAACAAAAAACACGTGAACGTAACCACTTTATCGATGGTACTCCACGTAAAGATGAAGAAAAATCAACAAAATCTCAGTATGCCAATAAACCGGTCTTTTTTGGTGATGATAAAAAGCAATTTAATAAACCTA
This sequence comes from Pseudomonadota bacterium, assembly GCA_043797085.1. Classification (GTDB taxonomy): domain Bacteria; phylum Campylobacterota; class Campylobacteria; order Campylobacterales; family Sulfurimonadaceae; genus Sulfuricurvum. The sequence goes on from JAZDQA010000006.1 coordinate 31,484, forward strand.
GACCTGAGGGTGAACGAAAACCTTATGGTGACAAGCCTGCTTTTGGTGAAAAGAAACCGTATGGAGATAAAAAACCTTATGGGGATAAGCCAGCCTTTGGTGAAAAGAAACCGTACGGGGATAAAAAACCTTATGAGGATAAGCCAGCCTTTGGTGACAAAAAACCTTATGGAGATAAAAAACCTTATGGGGATAAGCCTGCTTTCGGTGAGAAAAAACCGTATGGAGACAAGAAACCTTTCGGTGACAAAAAACCATATGGGGATAAGCCAGCCTTTGGTGAGAAAAAACCATTTGGAGAAAAGAAACCGTATGGAGACAAGAAACCTTATGATTCATCTTCAAGCAACCGTAGACCTGATTACGCTAAACCTGCACATTCAGAATCTACTCTGCCAAAGCGTGCTCCACGTCGCATAAATGTCAAATCACTCAAACCATCTGAAGATAAGCAATAGGTTTTTAACCTATCGTGTCTTCCATTTTTACACTCATCATTTTATCTTCAACCACAAAAACTATCTTTTCATAGAAACTTCAATCAGCTTTTGATGACTGTATCTCCATGTCACTAAAGCTGAAAAAGTCACAATCATAGCAATACCAATCCATATCCAAATCACCCCTAAACCTAAAAAAGACAAAAGGCTCAACACGACGATAGGTGCTGCTATTTGTCTAAAAATAGAGATATAAAAAATAAAACCGGGTCGCTCAATTCCTTGAAGCAGCGCCAAATACACAAATATAATAACAAATGAAAAAAGTATAAATGCTTCTACACGTAAATAGCGAGCGCCCTCTTCTATAACTTTTAAATCCTCGCTAAAGAAGCGCATAAATGTCTCAGCCCCCACAAGCAGTAAAACCATACCGACCAATGAAAGTATCCCTCCGTAATAAAGAGATATTTTTAACGTTTCTTTAATACGTTCAAACTGCTTTGCTCCATTATTTTGCGAAACAATCGCAAGAACTGCCACATTCAAACCGATTATAGGCATGAGAATAATTTGCTCAATCCGCATTCCTATCCCGTATGCAGCTATGACTTCCTGACCGTAAGAAGAAGCAAAATAGGTGACAATAAAAATACCTGTTGCCATCATAACCATGTTCACACTTGGTGGAAAGCCCTGCATTATAAATTTTTTAAAGATTAATTTATCCACTGAAAACTCTCTGTAGTTCTTAAGAAGAGAAGTTTTTTGCAGTTTATAAAATAGGTATACAACCGTAACAAACTCAGTAATCACAGTTGCAAACGCAATTCCGCTCACCCCATGAGGGCTTAGTCCTAATCCTCCTGTGACAAACCAATAATCCAAAAGAACATTTAGCACAGAAGAAACGATCAGTACATTTCTAAATGAAGCCGTATCACCTACCGCATTTAAGAGTGCATTGATAAAAAAGCTAGCAACGAAAAAGACAGACGCATACAAAATGACATTAATATACGCTAAGGAGTCTTGTAAATATACTCCCTTAGCACCCAATAACATCATCAAATAAGGTGTAGAGATAACCCCAATAATGGTTAAAATAAAAGAAAGAAAAAGTCCAAACAACAATGCATTCAGTGCAATATGAGACGCCTGTTCTCTATTCCCTCTCCCCAAAGCATTCCCCACTAAAGCCGTGACTGCTTCACTCATTCCTACGGCAATAGCAATCATCATAAAAAAAATGGAAAAGGACAAGGTCAGGGCTGATAGTGCCTGCGTCGATATCAATCCTGCAAAATACGTATCTGTTACGTTGTACATCGTATGAAAGAAAAAGCCGACACTAGCAGGAATAGCCAGCTTTTTTATCTGGACTTTTATATCACCTTGAGTTAAATCTAAGTGCATTTAATTAAACGATTAACGCTTTTTTGATTTCTAACCGGTCGTACATCTTCAACATATTGTGATAATCTTGATGCAGGGTAACATCGATTAAAAATTCATCCCCTTCTAAAATCCGTAAGGCACTCTCAACGCGCTCTTTTCCATAAACATTAAACAATGCCTCTTCATACTCTTCCCACACACATTCTGCTTCACCCATACGAATCAGTTCTGCTACGATGTGACCCATCTTATTGGTTCCAAATTCAAGTAACGAGAGAGCTTCATCTGTATTACCGAGTAAAAGATGAACTTGAGCTTTGAATTCTTGCATCGTAAAATTATGCTTAAAAATGACTCCAATATATTTTTCGACATTCAGCGTTTCTTCGAGAGATTCAATATTATCTAATATCTCTTCTCCGTCAAACTCTTCAAAATTCAAGATCATCTCTCGAATCCATTTGCCGTTGTTTTTGTTATTAAAACTCATATCCTCTATCGGATACACTTCCGAAACACTGGGAACAATCATCTGACATGAATAGAATCCCAAATAGCTGTATTCACGCAAATACATCTCTTTATTCATATTTTTTAATATTGAAAGAAGGAACTCAAATTCTGCTTCATTTCCTGTACCCTCATAGCTCCACGGTGCATACTCGAAACTCTTTTTAGAACTCAAAAATCCAAATCCGAGCTTACCGTTGGAATCAATAAAATGGGATTCGAGATTAAAACTGTCCGAGACAAGCGACATATCAAAAGTTGGAGACTCAAACGCATCGAGATTCTCCAATCCGCGTCCTTGCATCAGTTCCGTCATAGTACGTTCCAATGATACTTGTAAAATCGGATGGGCACCAAAAGAGACAAACAAGGTTGAATTATCCGGATTGATCAATGAAATAGCGGTAACAGGGAATTGTCCTCCCAACGATGCATCGAGGACTTCCACAATGTAGCCAAGCTTTCGTAAAGCAACAACGTCACTGTAAACTCTTTCGTACGATTGAAGGATATCATCCGGATATTTTGGGAGAGCATAGCCATTTTTTATAATCTCGATCTTGGCATATCGCTCGAAAATCTCACTCAACGCCTGCACTTGCGCTTCAAGAGGAGTGTTGCCCGTAGCCAGACCATTACTCACATATAGATTACTAAGAATATTGAGTGGGACATAAACTTTTTCACTCGTAGAGTGCCGAATAAATGGCAATGCAACCACCTTATCCTCATAATCACTGTTGTAATCAACCCAATCCTCATCAGTTAACTCATTATTAGGATTGTATATTGCGCGTAACTCTTCATTTAAAAATTCACCGCCAAACTCAAACGCCACCTCATCAGGATAATATTTTCTCTCAGGAAGATAAAAATCGATAAAAAAGTTATTGGTTTGCAATCGCTCGATGTATTCACCTAATGCACTTGCTTTTGAGGCATCGGAAACAATCCCTTTGCCATTTGAATAAATATGACGCGGAGCTTCGATGGATGCCAGATTGACAGAATAACAGTATTCCAATGGATGTTTTTCATCTGAGAATGTTGCCTCACATCCAACATCGGTTAAAACCGCTTCCATTTTCTTGATTGACTCTTCGAGAGGTGAGCTTTTAGATAAAAGATTCATACTATTTCACTTTCTTATTTAATAAATGGAGTATATCCAAATAGGTTTATTTCTCCATTTCAGTTTCCAACTCCGAAACGACCTTCCACATTTTTAACAGCGAATCGGGATTGAGCGAAATCGAATCAATCCCCTCTTGAACTAAAAAACGAGTTATTTCAGGATAATCCGATGGAGCTTGTCCACAAATACCGATGTATTTTCCCCGCTCTTTACACGCACGAATCGCCATACTAAGCATTCGTGTGACCGCAGGATTTCGTTCATCAAACACCGAGGAGACTAATGCGCTGTCACGATCGACTCCGAGAATAAGCTGAGTAAGGTCGTTGGAGCCGATACTGTATCCGTCAAATATTTCTAAAAATTGATCTGCGAGGATAACATTTGCAGGGATTTCACACATCGCGTACACTTCCAGTCCATTCTCCCCCTGCACCAAACCTACTTCGTTCATCACTGCAATTGCCTTACGAGCCTCATCCGGTGTACGCACAAATGGGAGCATCACTTTGACGTTCGTAAGCCCCATCTCATCACGCACTTTCTTCAACGCTTCACACTCCCACATAAACGCTTCTTTGTAGTTGGGAGAATAGTAACGGCTCGCACCCCGAAAACCGATCATCGGATTCTCTTCGACCTCTTCGTATGCTTTTCCGCCAATCATATGTCGGTACTCATTCGATTTAAAATCACTGGTGCGGACAATTACAGGTCGAGGATAAAACGCTGCGGCAATCATCCCTACTCCCTCAGAGACCTTGTCGATAAAAAATGCTTTTGGATCATCATATCCCAACATCGCAGCTTTTACCGCCGTACGTTCTTGAATCGTTTTGCCCTGTGAGAATTCCACTAAAGCCATCGGATGGGCATTAATGTAATGAGAGATGATAAACTCCATCCGTGCCAGCCCTACACCGTCATTAGGAAGCTTAGCCACTTTAAACGCACTATCAGGATTACCGACGTTCATGTAGAGTTTTGTGCTTGTTGGGGTGACATTTCCCAACTCGATGTGATTGACTTCGTATTCCAGTAATCCTGCATAAATACGACCGCTCTCTCCATCGGCGCAGCTCACTGTCACCTCCTGTCCATCGTTCAGCACTTGGGTCGCATTCACTGTCCCTACAATCGCCGGAACACCGATTTCCCGAGCTACAATCGCCGCATGACACGTTCGTCCACCTCGGTTGGTAATGACTGCAGAGGCTTTTTTCATGATCGGTTCCCAGTCCGGATCAGTGATGTCGGCAACAAGGACATCTCCTGCTACGAAATTTTCCCCCTCATGAGGAGAATGGATGATCTTAACCCGACCAGAACCGATTTTTTCACCGATTGCTTTACCGCTGAGAAGAATTTTTAACTCTGTGCCCTCTTTTAGTGAATATTGCTCGAAGCTGTTATCCCCCATCTTACGGCTTTGTACCGTTTCGGGACGGGCTTGGACGATGTAGAGTTCTCCATCTTGTCCGTCTTTTGCCCATTCTATATCCATCGGACGGTAGGTTCCTGCATTTTTGGTGTAATGCTCTTCGATAAGAAGCCCATAGCGAGCCAACGTCGCCACCTCTTTATCCGAAATCGAAAAGCGGTTTTGAAGGGCTTTAGGAGTAGCGAGATTGATCGTAGTGTGCCGTTCATCGTACGTCATCGTGAGCGCTTTGGAACCGATTTGACGTTTAAGAATGGATATTTTTCCCTCTTTAAGCGTTGGCTTAAACACATAAAACTCATCAGGATTCACTCTCCCGCCGACGATATTTTCCCCTAATCCCCATATTGAATTAATTAATATCAAATTTTCTGAACCGTTTTCAGTGTCAATCGTAAACATTACCCCGCTGCTGGCAAGATCACTGCGTACCATTTTTTGGACCCCAACCGAAAGAGCAACAGCAAAATGATCATAGTTACGACTGTTCCGATAACTGATAGCCCGATTAGTAAAAAGAGACGCAAAACAACGCCTTACATACTCTATGAGCATCACTTCACCGCGAACATTTAGATAGCTTTCCTGCTGTCCTGCGAAACTCGCATCGGGCAAATCTTCTGCTGTAGCCGAAGAGCGTACTGCTACATCTACCGATGCCATACCATACTCCTGCTCCATCGCTCGATAAGCATCTATTATTTCTACTTTTAACGCTTCAGGTATTTCTCCTGAGAGTATCAACATTCGTATTGCTTCACCACAAGCATTAAGTGCTTCAATGTTGGTCAAATCAACGTCTGCAAAGAAATGACGAATTTTTGGCTCGAAATTATTGTGCTCGATGAATGCACGATACGCATCCGCCGTTACAGCAAATCCTTCAGGAACTTTTACCCCCAACACTTTGAGAGAGCCTATCATTTCACCTAATGAGGCATTTTTACCACCCACCAAAGCCAGATCAGCTAATCCAAGAGAATCAAATCGACGAATATAGTGCATACACTCTCCTTTTTCTTCTTGTACTTTATTAAAATAAGAATAGCACGAATTAGGCAATAACGATACGATTTATGCTATATTTGCATAAAAACTTATGGGTGAATCATGGCTATTATCTCTATCGCATCTACCAAAGGGGGAGTGGGTAAAACTTCTCTTGCTTTTTCACTCGCCAAAGACCTAGGCTATCGCTACGCAACCAACGATATGTCCGTCGTTCTCAACAAATATAAAAACGCCCGATATTACCCTAAAAAGATACCCCTTTACCCTGATACAGTCTACGATTTCGGAGGATTTGATGCTGATCATGTCGATGAGATTTTACGTAACTCAGACATCATCCTTGTTCCCACAACGAATGATTTAAACTCCATCATGAAAAGCTTGATTTTTATCAAAAATTACAAAGAAAAAACCATTCTCGTGTTTGCCAACATGATCGATAATCCCAATGATGCCACCGTCATAAAAGCAAAAATTCATGAACATTTTCCTAATCTCGCCTTCACCTACCTGCGACGTACCAAACTGCTTAAAAATGCTTTAGAATCAGGAATGAGCGCTACCCAACTGTATGAATCGAGCAAACAAAACCAGCACGTCTACAAACAAGCATTTAGTGAATACAGCAAAATACTCAAGCTCTTTACAACTGATGGACACTATTTTAGTGCACCCCAATCATGAGCACTATTCTCTTAACTACCCTCAACGCTCGCTACGCCCACAGCGCACTGGGACTTCGATATCTCTACGCTAACTTGCATGAGCTCCAAAACGATACAAAAATAGTCGAATTTACTATCAATGAGCAAATCCAAACCATCGCCGAAGATATTCTAAAACATAGTCCTAAAATCATCGGAATAAGCGTCTACATTTGGAATGCTTCCCAAACTGCAGAACTTATAGAAATCATTAAAAAAGTAGCTCCTGATACCGTTATCGTTCTCGGAGGTCCAGAGGCTGGATACACTCCTCATCGTGTTGATTTTAGCCGTGCTGATTATATCATTAGCGGTGAAGGCGAAGTGGCATTTTATGAATTATGTAAGGAGATATTGAATCCCACTCACGGCGAACGGATAGTGCGAACGGGAGCTGAGTTTATCAAAGCCACCATGCCTGATCTAAAAGCTATTACTCTCCCCTACCGTGCCTACAGTGATGAAGACGTAGCGAACCGAACCATCTACGTCGAAGCTTCACGCGGATGTCCATTTGAGTGCGAATTTTGCCTCTCATCTATGGATGAAAAGGTACGAAACTTTCCACTAGATGAACTCATCGAAGAATTTGAGATACTCTGGCAGCGTGGTGCGCGAAGTTTTAAATTCATCGACCGCACCTTTAATCTCAATATGACGTTTGCTAATCGTCTTTTGGACTTTTTCCTCTCTAAAGAGCCCCCTTATTTTGCCCATTTTGAAGTGATTCCCGATCATTTCCCCGACGTTCTAAAAGCCAAAATTTCTCTTTTTCCTGAGGGCTCATTGCAACTTGAAATCGGTATCCAGACCTTAGACCCCATTATCGCAAAAGGTATCAACCGTCCGCTTCGACTGGAAAAAATATTTGAAAATCTTCAGTTTTTAGAAAATGAAACAAAAGCACACATGCACCTTGATCTCATCGTCGGACTTCCGGGAGAAACACTGGCAGGATTTGGGCGCAATCTCGATAAGCTTGTTTCCCTTACCCATAGTGAAATCCAAATCGGGATCCTCAAAAACCTCTCAGGAACAACACTATCACGCCACGATAAAGAGCATGGAATGATTTACAGTGATACACCGCCGTATGACATTCTCCAAAACAACAATCTAAGTTTTGAACAAATTCAGAAAATGAAACGGTTCGCTCGCTTTTGGGATATTTTTTACAACAGCGGAAGTTTTGAGAATACGGTGAAGTTGCTATGGGATAAGGAAAGTGTATTTAACTCATTTTACGCCTTCAGCAAATGGATTTATACCCAAACCCTCTCTACATGGAAAATATCCCTAGATCGCCAAATAACACTCATCTATGACTATCTTATTCTAAGTCATGATAAAGAATTAGTAGAAAAAGCACTCACTGAAGATATGAGTAAACGACCAGAAAAAACAATCCCTTTTTTCCTACGACAAAAAACATTGGAAAATAAAAATAAAAGTGAAAAAAGCATAACGCCAAAACGGCAGGCAAATCGGATTTGAAATAAAGGTAGGTGCGCTAGAGTGACGAATTCTAGCGCGGTAGTTTTATATAAGGAGAATCGAAAGGGCCCGAAGGCCCTGAAAAGGGTTTTCTAAGTACCTTAAGGTATTAGAATTTCAAAGAAGCGATAATACGGAGAGTATCTGTTGTTTTATCTGTAGTATTTGTAGCTTTTACATCTTTATCAAATGATGTATAAATAGCTGTCAAATCAAGCATTCCAACTTTAGTAGCTGCAACAACGTCCCATGCTGTAAAATCTGTATTAAGTGTACTTGCACCAGCTGCTGCCCCTGCTGTACCGCCATTGTTACCTACTTCTGCTTGAGCATAACTTGCAGATAATGCTACACCTGGAACCATCTTAGTAGAAGCACCAATTTTCCATGTATCAGTATCTGGATTTGCTGCAATTTCACCATCCATATAAATGCTGCCAAGAGATGTATAAACCATTGATTTATCACCCGTTGCAACGTTAGCAAATCCTAAAGTACCTGCACTAACAGTTGAGTAAGCTGCGTAAACGTTTACACCTGCAACATCTCCTGATGCTTTAAGAGCAAAAACATTTGTATCACGGTGATTAGCAACAGCTGTACCAAGTGTAGTTGATGTAGAATCTGGCATCATACCAGCATATTGAGCACCAACGCTAATCATACCCATCAACTTGCTATCTGCTTGCAACCAATAAGCATCTGCTACACTAGGAACATTGTAATACCATGCTTGTAATGCAGTATCTGGAAGTGATTTATTGATTACTGCTGCAGCGTATGCACCGCTAACTGCAAAATTACCAAATTCGCCACCATAAGATACGGTACTGCCACGACCTGAACCAAGCACACCAACACCATTATGTTTTCCAACCCATGCAGCTGCTAAAATAGTATCAGGCAAGAAATAACCGTGTGCGACTACTGCTTCGAAAGTATTATCAACAACGTTCCATGATTCTGTAAAACAAAGAGGTGTTTGCAATGCCATACGTCCAGCTGCAACATCAAACTCTTTTTGAGCGTATTTCAGGTTAGCTACTTCAGCCCAATATTGATCACTTACACGCTCAGCAACAGTCGTTGCTGTTCCATTCATTTTCATTTTAACTGCTGGAACATCTCCTACTAGATTATTCTCAAGACCAAGAGTAGAGACAGCTGTTACTTTTACCGCACCACTAACATTTTGAAGCAATTTTGCAGAGGCACCTACTTTTAATGCAGTCAATGCCATAGAGTTACCAGTTTTATCAAAAAAACCTTGAGATGTGGTTGCACCTGCACCTGCACCTGAAAATTCTGATGTTTGGTACCAAAGTTTTGCTTCACCGTCTACTTTAATATCTTCAAGCGCATATGCACTTGTTCCGAGAGCCATTACAGCAACTAGACTCAATTTTCCTAATTTCATTCTTTCTCCTTGTATAAACCGTTCGTAAATAAGAATTACTTATTTCGAATCATGGGACAATCATAACAATTACTTCTTAAATATTTCTTTATTTGTATAGTATTTTCTAATATATTGACAAATTTGTTACTGTGTGAGAGAAAATTGTGATAAAAAGCGTCAGGGAGATTTAATTTGGGGTGAGGTTTTCCGTTCGTGGTGAGCCCGTCGAACCATGAACCCTTCGACATACCCTATAGGGCACGTGGGCTCACAGGATGAACGGTATATTTTACCAGTTACGTATACGAATATGGCAAGAAGTACATTGTTTTAACAACTGATTGTAATCTTCCAGTGCATCATCCATTCTTCCTGCATCGATCGATGCTATCATATCATTCGAATAAAGTCTGAGCATACTTGCTGTTTTTTGAGCGAATTGATAGGCGTATTTTTGATCTTTTGGCAAAATCCATTTTACGTCATCTCCTTCTAAGGATTTAAGCGTTCCTTGAAGCTTTTTGATTCCGGCTTTCATATCGTCAGGTGAGCTGTAAAGTCCACCGCGCTGAATTTGTTCCATGGATTCAAGCATGGTACGCATATCTTTCATCAACATCGAGCGATGGTCTTTTTCAGCAGCATTAATCGAAGCAGCCAACAGTCCTGAAAGTACAAATGCAATTAGTGATTTTTTCATAATGATCCTTTTTAGTATTGGATTAGTTCTTTGGAAAATTCAGTCAATTTAACTGTTTTCGCCGAAATAGAAACGAGTTTTTTTGCCTCAGCCGGACCGTTATAAAACTGTTTAAGCTCCGGCTTGAACGATTTAAAATAGTCTTGGAATTTATCCAAACCTAAAATCCCGACAGCCCAAAGGGTATCATCCGCCGCATGTTCTAAAACAACTGCTGCGAGAGGTTGAGACGCTGCTCCGCCTAGAACTTTTGCCCCTGCACGAACATCGAATGCTGACATGTGAGAAGAGCACACAATAATACCGCTTTTCTCGTATGCTATTGTCGGTGTTTTTTCAGGAACATACATGATGAAACTGTCACTTGGTGTTGGATGCGTCATTTGATGCGTACAGATGGCTACATAAGCTACAATCGTACGATCTTTGCCTACACCGCTTTTCCAAAGGTATTTTTCACCATTTTCTGATGTCAACTCAACATCAGTTAATGTCGGTTTAGGGAGATTGACCAACAAACAAGGGGTAGACGCATAAGGATAATTAAAAATATAATTGACCTCTTTTTCCAGCTTTGACGCTAAAATCGGTTTGCCATCCGCTCCTATGAGCTGTGTTTTTTCATACGCTCTGTAAAGCGTTCCGTCTGACGCATACAAATTGCCTCGAATAAGCGATGGACTTACCGCCATAACTGTTGCACTTGCAGCAACTACTTTTAAAAAGTTTCTTCTATCCATGATGATTTCCGTGTGAATTATTTTGTGGTGTGTAGTTTAGCAGGTTTTTTGTAAAATAAAATTTTGATTTTATCTCGTTTGTTTGCTTAGTCTGTGTAATTATATGCATTCCCAAGCTAGAGCTTGGGAATGAGAAAACTATTGCTTAGCTAAACAAATCTCTCATGGCACCTTTGTACCAATCGTGTGTTGCTTTTCCAAGACCTGTTGAGCGGAATTTATCGTTTACAGTATCTCCTTTTGGAACACTTCCTTTGCTTCCGATAACTGGACCTGCAACCATAAACTCATGGTTAACCATGATTGCTTCTTCTGGATTACCATTTACCATTGAGTAGCACACGTTTGCACTTTTGTATGGAAGTGCTGATGCAACACTGTATGATTTACCGTGGAGAACGTGAGCAATCTCTTTTGCACACTCTTTACCTGACCAGATCGCTGTTTGACCGCTTGGTGGGATTGCATGTCCAACAACGTCACCGACTGCGTAAACATTTTTATCCGTTGCTGTTTGGAAAGAAACCGGTTTTTCAGCACTGGTTGCCATTTTAACTTTTTTGAATCCGTCTGGTGTAACGGCGACACCTGACATTTCAATGACTGGATTAGACATATTGTGCGGGATGAAGTTAAATACACCGTATTTGATTGTTTTTGTCGTTTTTGTACCTTCAGTGTCTTCTTTGTTTGCAAAAACTGTCTGAACGTATGTAATCTCTTTTTTGTCGAAATCAACATCAGCGATTTTACAATTGCTTTCGTGTACTACTTGACCTTTGTTAACCTCAGCCCATGATTCTTTAAACGCTGCACCTTTAGCAATTTCAGCCGTTTCATTAAGAATGATAACTTTACCGGTTAGCCCCTCTTTTTTCATGTAGTTAGCAATCATACTTGCACGCTCGAAAGGAGCTGGAGGACAACGGAATTTACCGGCAGGAACAGTAATAACAACATCACCCTCTTCCATGTTTTTAACCATACGATCCAATGCGATGTGCTCACCGCCCGGAACTAATGCAGCCGGTGCTAAACGTTTAGCTTTTGCGATTTTAGCCGCATCCCATTTTGGGAATTGTCCTTTGTAGTTGTAATCAATACCGGGAGCCATAACCAAGATATCATAACCTACTGAACCTTTTGATGTATGAACCACTTTTGCAGCACGGTCAATTCCAGTAACAACAGCGGTCAACATTCCATATCCGTTTGCTTCAACCGCTTGAGAATAGTCATGCGTCAATGTACCAAGGTTTACACCCTCGATTCCGCCAAGATTACAGTTTGAAAATGGGCAAGACATAAAGCTGTCATTTTTTTCGATAATCGCTACATCAAAATTTGCATCAATCTTTTTAAGCTCTTTAGCAACAGTTAAACCGCCGAAACCTCCACCGATAATAACAACTTGATGTTTACCAAGCATAACGCCAGCAGCTGCTGCTGCTTTTGCCGGAAGTGGATTAAAAGCAGTAGTACTGCACCCTGATACTGCAGCAGCGGCTGCACTGATACCTGCGAATTTAAATAAGTCACGTCTTGAAATGTTCATGGGTTTGATTCTCCTATTACTCTTTAAAGTGCAGGTATATTAATCCCGCATTCCTTAAAGTATTATAAGATTATATAAAATGAATGTAAAAAATGATAATAAGAGTTTATTATATAGAGAAGTGTGATAAATTTGTAACAATTCCCCATCTAATGGCTTTTTTGACTATTTTTATTGTTATAATGCTATCATATACGAATAATAATTTATAAGGATGTTACTTATGAAAACAGTAGATTGCCAAAGCTTGGAAGAACTTCGGAACTGCATTGATGCCGTAGACGATCAAATTGTGGAATTTATCGCTGCACGTAATGCGTATGTTAAACAAGCCGCCAAATTTAAACACTCCATAGATGAAATCAAAGGTAAAGAGAGAATGGAAGCGGTCATGGATCGTGTTCGAATGCGAGCAATGGAATTTGGAGTCTCTCCCAATCTTCTCACCAAACTCTATACTATTATGATCGATGAGATGGTGGAAGCGGAAATTTCTGAGTTTAGGAATGCTAAGTCGTTATAAGATTGGATCCCGTGTCGTAGCACGGGATGACGAAGATTAAAACCGTGTTACCTCGTCCCCTTGTATCGCCATCATGACTCGACCGTGAAGAGTCTCATTTTTATACAATGAGTGGTGGTGAGTTACTTGCGTCATCTTATCGGGGTTAAAAATAATCAAATCCGCAGGAAGCCCCACGTTAATGATACCTTTACTCATTCCCACCGTGTCTGCCGGATTTTTAGATGCTAATTCTACGAGGCGACTCATTGTAATGGTCTCATTTTTAATAAGATGCGTATAGCATAAGGGTAAATATTCCCCGATCGATGTCGTTCCAAAACTGGCATCATTAAATGTAATATCTTTATGAATATCAGAATTGGGCTGATGCAAAGCGGATAAAGTGTGAATGTTTCCCTCTTGAAGCGAACGGATTAAAAATGCCCGTTTTTCTTCGCTTACCAACGGAGGATTGATTTTTGCATCCGAATCATATCCTTTGCATTCAGAGTCGTTTTTCAATAAATGATGCAAACTAACTTCGCACTCTACATCCACTCCTGATACTCTAGCTTGTGTAATCAATTCAATACTTCGTGGTTCAGTAATGCTTTTAAAAATGATTTTGATTCCAAAATGACGTGCCACTTCAATCATAGATGCGACATGAACAATCTCAGAAAGAGGAGAAATACAGCTCAAACCCAATCTGGCAGCAACAGAACCATCTGCCATCACACCATTTTCAAAAAGGCTTTTATCGACAGCTTTATAGAAAAGAGGCTTATGAGTCATTTGGAGATATTGGGCGATACGGCTAATAAGATTGTAATCACATAGGGTTGATGTGGATACTGCCAATGCCCCATTTTTTAGTAAAATAGCGATATTGCTAAGAGCGCCTGCATCATTGAGAGCACTGATACTGCATTCGATGGTCGCACCCTCTTTTGTATCTCGATGCTGATGGACAAACTCTAACGTAATTTCGTTGTCGATACGAGGATTGGAATCACTGTTAAGGACAACCGTACTGACCCCTCCCTCAAGTGCATAGCGTGCGAGAGAAACAAGGTTTTTACCGTTTAACTGACCGTCTTTAAGGGAGACATTGGTATCGATTAATCCAGGGAGAAGATAGCATCCGCTCGCATCAATAATCTCTTCATCACTTAATGAATGACCAATTTCAACAATAACACCGTTTATAATTCTAACATCGCCGTTACGTTGCGAATCTGCATCACAAATGAGTGCATTTGCAATAACCATGGTTGCTCCTATGTTGTTAATTGATACACACCCATTTTTGTAAAAGTGTGGAAGGTCAGTTATAATAACGGTATTGTAATCTATGAAGGTTTAAAAATGGGAAATATGCGTATTTTTGTTTTGCTTATTATAAGCACAACTTTTTTATTCGCAACTGCCTACGAGCAAGGGAAAAAACTCTATTTTGAAAAAGGTTGCAACGGATGTCACGGAATTTCTGCCGGAGGATCGGGTCAATATCCTGCACTTGCTTATCGTCGTAAACCTTTTTTGATAAATAAACTCAAAGGATACCGGGCCAAGCAAGGGGCAACACAATTGTCACAAATGATGATCCCCTTTGCTATGGGGCTTAACGATACACAAATTGACGAACTGACCACATTTTTTTCCCAATACAAAGAGGGATCAACACCTGCCAAAAGAGATTTTAATATTAAAGGAGACGGAGGATCATGAAATTACTCGTATCAGCACTCGAACATTCGGCTAATGTTCATCTTCGTTATTTAGCAAATGAGCTTGGAAATGATGTTGAGCTGCATGGAATTTTCGATGCTTCACTGGGAGAGAGTATTGTCGATTTACGCTCAACAGCGATCATGGGATTTGTGGATGCCCTCACCAAACTCCCCTTTTTCTTTCGTCTGAAAGATGAAATGGTAGAACTTGCAGGAGATGCCGATAAAGTGTTGCTGATTGACTCGTCCGGATTTAATTTGCCGCTGGCTAAAGCCATTCGTAAACGTTATCCCGACAAAGAGATCATCTACTATATTCTCCCTCAGGCATGGGCTTGGAAGAAAAAGCGGATCCCTGTACTCGAAAAAACAATCACAAAGCTCTGTTCTATACTCCCCTTTGAACCCTCATATTACTCCCCTAGTGCTCCTATCGAATACGTCGGTCATCCGCTGTTGGATGAAATAACAGTAGAAAAAACATCGCTTGAACCTACTGGAGTAATTACCTTTATGCCCGGCAGCCGTCCGGGTGAAATCAAAAAACTTATGGGAATTTTTAAAGAGGTACGTGCTCGAATAGAGTGTCAAGCAATGCTAGTTATCCCATCACACTTTACACCGGAAAAAATAGAAGTACTTTATGGGGACACGTCCTCTTTTACGCTCACTCATGATGCACACGCGACCCTCGCTCAATCAGATTTTGCATTCATCTGCAGCGGAACGGCAACGCTCGAAGCATGTCTCATCAAAACCCCTTTTGTCCTCGTCTACATCGCTAAAAAGCTGGACTATATCATCGGACGTGCGTTGATAAAACTTGAGTATGCAGGGCTTGGCAATCTCTTATTTATGCACCAATACGGTAAACCGCTCCATCCTGAGTTTATTCAAAACGATGTAACGGCAGAAAACCTGTATAATAGCTACATTCAAATGGATAAAGAAAAATTTTTTACTAACGCCGGTACGTTGCGAGCTCTTTTAAAACATGGAAGTGCTGCGCGTGTAAGCGAAATAATCAAGGAAACCAATGCTTAGACTTTTTTCATGGGCTAAAACCTATTCAAATCGTATCGTTGATGAGAAAATCATCCCCTACGTTTTTACCCTCTCTGATTCGCCAATGCTGTTTAGAGATTTGCTAAGAACCAATAAAATGTACCAAGACGGCTTAAAACTCGAAGGGAATATCCCCGGTTTTCGTTTTAGTGTCGGGAAGAGCTATATTGTGTTTATCATTTTATGGCATATGATAATGCTTCCGCCTGCTGCACTTTTTCACGCTAAACTGGTAAAAATTGACTGTCACTTGCTCATTATTATGGCGGTCTTGTTTACAGGGATGTTTTTTGCGATGTATGCAATATTCAAAGAATTCCTTATCGACGCAGTAGCGCATAAAATCCTAAAACGCGGATGGGAAAATCACTTTCCCCATTTTAACTATGAGCTTCATTCTGCCGAAGTAGCCAACATCTATGCTGAGGCAATCGATAAAGAGATACCAAATAATGAATTGCAGCTTTATATTTTAGAGAAGCTTGTTGAGGGGAAGAAGTAAAACACACCTTCGTCATCCTCGTGCTTGACACGGGGATCCATCTCCATAGATACAAAGCTGGATTCCCGCCTTCGCGGGAATGACGGGTTTTACTTCTTAACGCTGTTCAAAATTCCCATGAAGGTGGGAATATTCGCTCCCCCATCATGACGTTTTAGTTTTACCCCTTTTGAATTCACAAAATGAAAGGTAGGTGTTCCCATATAGCCTAACCCTTCCGGAAGAAAATCTTTATGGATATCAAGATGAACAGGGATGAAGTTTTTGTTAATCATCTGTTCTACTGCTTGCTCTTCAAATACAACATCTTCCATGTATTCACACGCAGGACACTCTTCCCTAGAAAACATTACCATCACGTTTTTTTTCTCTTTTGCCGCTTTTGTGAGTGCAACATCATACGATGCCACCCAGTTGATTTGGGCAGATGCACACGATGCTAGTAGTGCCAATGCTACGATTGTTTTATTCATTTTAGTCTTCCTAAATGGGTTAAAAATTCTTTTGGCTCTTTAAAACCGACGATGCTGGCATCCTCTATTTGTTGACCTTTCTCATCAAAAAATAAAATAGCGGGTGGTCCGAAAATTCCGTATTTTTTAGTGATTGCTGTCGCTGCATCGTCGTTGGCGGTTACATCCACTTGTACCAATACATACTCATCCATCGCCGTTTTAACGGTTTCGTCACTAAAGGTTTTTTCTTCAAGCTCTTTGCAGGCGGTACACCAATCTGCATAAAAATCGACCATCACACGTTTGCCTTTATTTTCTGCCAAAATAGCATCCAATTCTTCGATGGAGGTGATTTTTTCAAACGTTTTATGGGCATTTACCAAGACTGATTTTTCTTGTTTAACACTCAAAAAAGGATCAAGAGGATGTAAAATATTTTTTGCTCCTGCCATACCTCCTATCAATAAACTAATTCCATAGAGTAAGATCATAAATCCGAGTGCTTTGACATTAGCACGAGAACTCCATGAAGGGTGTTGCCCTAACGGTTCCAAAGCGTTCAAGTTAATCGCAACAAATACTGCTAATCCACCCCATAACAATAAGGTTGTGTTCTCATCCAAGACGCGACCCATCATCCAAATGGCGATACCAAGAAGCATCACTCCAAAGATCGCTTTGATGACATCCATCCACATTCCCGGTTTTGGCATAAATTTACCTGAAGTCGTTCCGACAATGAGTAAGGGAACGCCCATACCGATACTCAGTGAAAAGAGCGCAATACCACCCAGCAATGCATCCCCAGTCTGACCAATATAAATCAACGCCCCAGCAAGCGGAGCAGCCACACACGGTCCCACAATCAGTGCCGATAAAAAGCCCATAATCGCAATACCGGCAACCCCACTTCTTTGACCTCCGAGCTTAGAGAGTCGCGATTGAATAAAATTAGGAATTTGAAGTTCATACACATCAAACATTGATAATGATAAAAGGACGAAAACCAGTGCAAATACGGTAATAATCCACGGCGTTTGAAATGCAGCTTGTAGATTTGACCCAAACAAACCGGCTAAAACACCCGCTATCGTATACGCTACCGCCATCGATAAAACATATACCAATGAGAGTAAAAATGCTTTTTTAGCCCCCATTCCCTTGCCCTGAGCGAGAATGACCGAGGAGATGATAGGAATCATTGGGAAAACGCATGGAGTCAAAGAGAGAAGAAGACCAAAACCAAAGAAACTGATAATGATAAACCAAAGACTCCCGCCTTTAATAACACTCGCAATTTGATCGGTTTCTGATTCATTCTTAGGTTTTACAGCCTCTTTTGCAGGCTTTGTCAAAGCTAATGCACTCAGATGTGCCGGATCTGCAACGCTTAGGTTGTCCGCATCCACCATGATTTCCAATACAGATTCTTGAGGTTCATAACACAATCCTGCCGAAGAACACCCTTGATAAGAGAGCTTAACGCGAATTTTTTGCTCACCGCTAAGCTCTTTAGCCTTACTTAGATCAATATGAGTGATAGGATTAGTTTCATAAACCGTTTCCCCCTCATGATCAGCCGTTTTTGTTGCCGTCTCAATAATCGTAAAATTAATACCGTCATTTAAGTCAGCATCTTCAATTTTGAGTTTGTCTTTATACAGATAAATCTGATCACCCAACTCAATCTCAACCGCGATTGTATCGTCATCCACCGTTGTAATTTTAGGCTTAAATGCTTCATCAGGCTGGAGAAAACTCACTCCAAAGAGAGCCATAGAAAAAAATAGTAAAAACAAAAAACGCATCATATCCCTTTGTATCTAATGATAATTGCTTATTTTACCCTATAAAAGACAAGATTCCTATTTTAGAAACATTGTTAATATTATTCAGTTTTTCTATAGTCATAAATGCTACACTACTTCATATATTTACATGGAGTCACACTATGTCCAACCGTCTCGCACTCGAAGATTCTCCCTATCTCCAACAACACAAAAACAATCCATTTAATTGGTATTCTTGGTGCGATGAAGCATTTGAGAAGGCGAAGCAAGAAAATAAATCAATCTTTATCTCAATAGGTTACAGCAGCTGCCATTGGTGTCATGTTATGGAACATGATGTATTTGAAAACGAAGAAATCGCAGCATTTGTCAATCAGCATTTTGTCTGTATCAAAGTGGATCGTGAAGAGCGTCCTGACATCGACAAACATTTCCAAGAACTTCATCTTCTTCTCAATCGTCGAGCAGGTGGGTGGCCGCTTTCCATCTTTTGTACTCCACAGAACAAACCCTTTTATGCCGCCACTTACATTCCGCCCCATAATCGCGATAAAATGATGGGATTTAGCGAACTTACGGCTATCATTTCCGAAAAAGTTGCCGCAAACGACGAAAAACTTTTCAAAAATGCCGATGAAATCACCAGTTTTATGAAACCCAAAGAGACACCGACTCAAGCAACCGTGTTGGATGAAAAAATCATGATCCAATTTGCAAAACAAGCGGAACATAATTTCGACACAATCAACGGCGGATTTTCCAAAGCTCCGAAGTTTCCTCATAGTTCTACGTTAAAAACCCTTATGCGTCTTGAAAAGCTTGAATCCGAGCCATCACGTCGTACTATCATTACCCATACACTGGATTCGATGGCACGAGGAGGAATGTATGACCTCATCGATGGAGGATTTTGCCGTTACAGTACACAAGAGTCGTGGCTGATTCCCCATTTTGAAAAGATGACGTATGATAATGCTCTGCTGTGTGAAATATATGCTCTAGCTTCCGTTCAATTCAATAATCCACTCTATTTGCAATGCGCCACGGAAACTGCCGATTTTATGATGAAGTTTATGATGGAAGATCATCTCTTTTACAGTGCGAGCGATGCGGATACCGAGGGTGAGGAAGGGAAATATTTTGTTTACTCGTATGATGAAATCACACAAGCCCTTCAAAATGCACATGTTACCAATCTCGATGAAGCCATGGAAATACTTCAAATCACCCCTGATGGAAATTTCGAAGGTCAATGCATAATCACCCTCTCCTCATTAGAGCGTCCGCAATGGTTTGAGGATTTTGTCCTAGAGTGTCAAAAAATACGTTCCACTCGAACCTACCCCTTTATTGATCGTAAAATCAATGTCGCATGGAATGCCATGATGATTAAATCTCTCCTAATACTGGGGAAACAGATTCCATCGTATCAAGACCATGCAATTAGCTCGCTGGATGCACTCCTCTCGACCATGTTCATTGACGACGTTCTTTATCACACAACCCTCATACATAAACAACCGAAAATCGAAGCTTTTTTAGAAGATTATGCCTATCTCGCCGATGCATTAATCCAAGCCTATCAAAGCACTTTTGATGAAGTTTATCTCATACGTGCGCAACAACTCACCAACAAAGCCTTAGAGCTTTTTTACCAAAACGGTGCATGGTATTTTAGTCGAGGCGATTTCCCGACTATCTCTGAACTCGATGATGGTTCCTACCCTAGTGCAATGGCGATTATGATGGATGTATTACTTTGCTTAGGAAGTCTCATTAATGGAAAGTATCGCCATTTTGCCTTCAAAAGCCTCGAATACGCCTCAATCAAACTCATGAAAACCCCGATTTATTATCCCAAACTTACCGAACAAACCATTCGATATCTAAAAGGTGATCGTATTGTCAAAGCGTCTAAAGCATTACTGACACAATTAGATGAATTAAATTACCCATTCGTATTGCTCAAAAATGATGAAAATGCGGAAGGATTTTTGATCTGTGGCGAGAACAGCTGCTTTGCCTCTACTCCTGATGCTAAAACAGTAGAAGAATTAATCCATTCAACGTTACAATAAAAAAAACAGGTGATCAGAATGCATTCAAAAGGGTCAATGGTAAGAGATGAGGTTGCTGAAGCATCTGATATAGCTGAGGTTGTTCACGGCGACCGAAAACTAGATATTAAAAAACAGAAAAAAGAACAAGAAAAGCACAGTTCTAAAGAAGAGCGTCTTCCAATTTGGGTGAAAGCCAGTGTAATAGAATACGAAGATGAACTCAAAAAACTTCAAATCGAACTTTTAAAACTTCAAAACCATATCAAAGATAAAGGGCTCAAAGTTCTCATGATTTTCGAGGGGCGTGATGCTGCCGGTAAAGGTGGAACGATTAAGCGCATTACCGAGCATCTTAACCCACGTGGTGCTCGTGTCGTTGCACTGGATAAACCCTCGGATGTTGAAAAAACTCAATGGTATTTTCAACGCTATGTGCAACATCTACCAAGCGCAGGAGAGATGGTCTTTTTCGACCGAAGCTGGTACAACCGTGCCGGTGTTGAACCTGTCATGGGCTTTTGCAGTGAAGAAGAACACAAAGAATTTTTACATGAAGTAGGTGAGTATGAGAGAATGCTCGTAAACTCAGGGATTATTCTTTTCAAATTTTATTTTTCCGTCTCCAAAAATGAACAAGCTAAACGCTTTAAACAGCGTAAAACAGATCCTTTAAAACAATTTAAACTCTCTCCCGTCGATGCCAAATCTCAAGATCTGTGGGACAAATATACCATTGCTAAATATTCCATGCTTTTAGCCTCTCATACCTTCCATGCGCCATGGGTCATTATCCGTTCTGATAACAAGAAAAAAGCACGCATTAACTGTTTTAGACATATCCTCTCACGCAGTAACTATCCGAGTAAAATCAAATCCTCTCGTCTCAAAATATCGGAAAAGATTTTACTCGATGGAGATCAAGAGATAAAATTAATGGAATCGAGTATGTCCCTGAAGAAAAATGATGAGTTTAATGAAAAAGGGTAATTGTGCTTCGATCTGCCACCCTAAAATCTAACAATATTCTAAACGATTTTTTGGGTGGTACGGCCGCAATGCTTGTTGCCCTTCCCTCTGCTATCGCATTTGGTGTGACCATTTATGCTGCCATTGGCGGTCATTATAGCGCGTATGGAGCTATTGCCGGGATAATAGGTGTTGCATCGATCGGTATTATCGCTGCACTTCTGGGAGGGACAAATCGACTAATTTCAGCTCCGAGCGCACCTGCTGCTGCCGTTTTATCAGCGTTTGCACTTACCTATATTGCTCAAGATTTTGGTCCGGATGCTGTATTTGTGATGTTGATGATTGTAGCATTGCTCGCAGGAATTTTTCAAATCTTTTTTGGATTGATTGGTCTTGGAAAACTGATTAAATACATGCCTTTTCCTGTCGTCAGCGGTTATCTCAGCGGCGTCGGTCTTTACATTATTGCCTCTCAAACTCCAAAGTTTTTAGGACTTCCATCAGGATCTCGCTTTTTTGAAGCCCTTCAATTTCCAACTACATGGCAATGGCAAAGCATAACAGTAGGTCTCGTTACAATCCTTACTATGCTTTACGCGGATAAATTATTTCGTACTATCCCCTCTGTCATCATTGCCCTGATTGCAGGAATTGCCACCTATGGCGCGATTGGTTTGATCGACCCTACTCTTTTTCTTCCCAACAATCCGTTGGTGATAGGAGAACTAGGCGGGAGTGAGAGGATTAATTTTCTTCAAATATTTATCGGACGTTTTGAAGTACTTCAAAATTTTTCACTCAACGATTTGACTTTGCTCTTTTTTCCGGCATTGACCCTTGCGGCACTCCTCTCTATCGATACCCTTAAAACGTGTGTTATTATGGATTCTATGACTCACTCCTTTCATGATTCTGACCGTGAACTTATTGCCCAAGGTTCAGGAAATATCACCTCATCCCTGATAGGCGGTATGCCCGGATCCGGTACTATGGGTGCGACCATGGTCAATCTCTCCAGCGGTGCAAGCTCAAACCTGTCAGGTCTTTTTGAGGGAGTAATGTCTATCGTTGCTTTTGTGATTTTAGGAAGCTTTATAGGATGGATTCCCATTGCAGCATTGGCGGGTATTTTGATGGTTATTGGGCTGAGAATGATCGACAAACACAGTCTAAAACTTCTGCGATCACGTAAAACAATCCTTGATTTTTTTATCATTGCAGCGGTTTCCCTTACTGCCCTTTCCATAAGCCTTATTGCGGCGGCAGGAGTAGGATTAATCTTGGCTATTATCTTATACATTACGCAACAAATCGGGGCATCTGTCGTGTATCGTCAGCTCGATGGCAAAGAGATTAAAAGTAAAATAGTACGTAATCGAGAGCAAGAAGCCGTATTAAATGAAAAAGGTGAAGAATTTTCAGTGTATGAATTGCACGGAAGTCTCTTTTTTGGGACAGCAAATCAGCTTTACACAATGCTTCGTGAGGATTTACAACACAAAAAATACATTATTTTAGATATGAAACGGGTGCAAACCGTTGACTTAACCGCAGCCCATATTCTACTTCAAATCAAAGATATCCTTCATGATAGAAATGGCTACCTGCTCTTATCCCGCTTACCGCATAAACTTCCAACGGGTGATGATTTAGAGAGTTATTTTAACCATGTCGGTCTACTAAAACATCTCAGTCCGATAATGCTTTTTGATGATTTGGATGATGCCGTTGAGTGGGTGGAAGACACGATAATTCATGAAAATCTTATCGAAGAAGACAATGAGACCCTGCTAGAATTGGAGAGCTTTGATCTCTTTGCAGGGAGAAACAGTGACACTCTCGAAGAAATAGAGGGTCTTCTTGAATGCAGGTCTTATAAAAAGGGAGATCTAATTTATTCGGAAGGGGAGTCGATGGGTGAAATTTTTCTTATTCGTCGTGGTTTAGTACGGATTATGCTCCCTTATCTTGGTCGGAAAAGTGTTCATCTAAGTACAGTGGGACAAGGGAATTTTTTTGGAGAATTTTCATTTTTGGAAGGAAGTCCCCACTATACCGATTCAGTTGCAGGTTCTGATACCGATCTTTATGTCATCACACGTGAAGCATTTGATCGCTTTGCCCAACATCACAAAAAAGCCTCGTTACATTTTATGCAAAGTCTCGCAACCGTGTTAGCCGAAAGACTTCGCCTAACACGTTCTGCATTAGGTGATGAAGTCGATGTTTAAATATTAGAGAAACTTTAAAATCTCAGTTTCAATATTCTCTTTATCAATGACCGTTGCTTGGGTAATGGGTTTAGAAAAAAGTTCTTTAATCATCTCAGGAATAGCTAAATTTGCCGTTATGGAGATAGATTGAAGAGCATCGATGTCATTAGCATCTTTCTCACCGGTAAGGGCATTCGCAATCGTCGGAGAAAACTTCGTCCACTCAGCAGTTGAATAAACAATGGTTTTAAGTGGCATTGTTGCACAGCAGTCATACGCTTTAAAACACGTAGCCGTATGAGGATCCATCAAGTAACCACTGTCAAATGCCTCTTTAATGTACCCTTTTCCCTCAGAACCATTACAATAATCCGCTGAAAATATCCCTTGGATCTTCATCGTTTCATCATCACTAAGGGCATAAAAACGATCATTTTCCAATTTTTGCATCAACTCTTTGGTTCGTACCGCTCCAAAAAAGTCAAATAAAATTCGTTCAACATTGCTGGAGACCAAAATATCCATTGCAGGAGATGTTGTCGGAATCACTTTATCATTGCGCAGATCATAGTGTCCGGTATTGATGAGTCGCGTGAGAACATTGTTTTCATTGGAAGCAATTATGATTTTTTCAACGGGTAATCCGAGCTTTGTTGCATAATAACCACCCAATGCATTACCAAAATTTCCGCTTGGAACATCCAAATAAACTTTTTCACCCATCATGATGGCATTTTGACGTACAAGTTCAAGATAACTGTGAATATGGTAAATAATTTGGAAAATAATACGTCCAAAGTTGACTGAATTGGCAGCCGAGAGAGAGATATTTTTAGTTTTCAGCGTTGCTTTGAACGTTGCCGATCCCAAAAGTTTTTTCAAAGCACTTTGAGCATCGTCAAAATCTCCGTGAATTCCGATAACTTTGAGATTCGCTGCATCTTCCGTGACCATCTGAAGACGCTGAACGTCCGAGGTCCCACCATCAGGATAGAGACATACCACACGAACATTTGGGCGATTTTTAAAGGTATCAAGAGCAGCCGGGCCCGTATCACCGCTTGTAGCAGCAAGGATAAGATACTCTTCACCACGTTTTTGCGCAATAGAGGATAACACTACACCAAAGGGTTGCAATGCCATATCTTTGAACGCACGAGTAGGTCCATGATAAAGCTCACTCACATACAAATCATCACGCACTTTTACGACAGGAACAGGATTAGAAGGATCATCAAACTTGTCATACAACGATAAAGCTTCATCAATAACCGACGGTTCAATATCAATGCCAAGGGTAGTAAGGAGGTCTTTTGCAAGAACTTTGTACGACGAGTTTAGATGCTTGGTTAAAAATTCTTCTCCGAGAACGGGAAGTTCTTTAGGAACATACAAACCGCCAAAAGATGCAATGGGACTTAGAATCGCCTCTGAAAAAGTGACTTCGCTGGGATGGACTCCATCATTTCCGCGTGTTTCAATAAATTTCATCGTTAAATGCCCCAATTTAAAAAGTTTTCGAATTATAACTAAGCCTCTCTCAGGGTTGGCTTAGAGGGTGATTTGTGTCCCCACACCCTCAGAGGTAAAGAGTTCGAGCAAAATCGCGTGTTCAATGCGTCCATCAATAATATGGGCTTTTTGTACCCCTCCATCAACTGCTTCGAGACATGAATCCACTTTTGGAACCATACCGCCATGAATGGTTCCATCAAGCTTAAGTGCTTCAACCTCAGCTTCGGTAAGGGTCGAAAAAAGTTCTTTTTCATTGTTCAAAACACCCGAGGTATCGGTCATAAAAATAACTTTGCACGCACCGATGGCACTCGCGATTGCCGAAGCTGCGAGGTCGGCATTGATGTTATATCCCGGATGTCCGATAGCTTCATCCGCTCCTATTGGGGCGATTACGGGGACAAATCCTTCACGTAAGAGATTATGGATGACATCCGCTTTGACACTCTCTACTCGTCCAGTAAGACCGAATTTCACCGCATCTTTGGGTTTAGCCATCAAGAAATGGGCATCTTTACCGCTGATTCCGATTGCTTTTGCACCGTGGGAATTGAGCAGTGAGGTAATCTCTTTGTTAATCTCACCGCTGAGAACCATCTCGACAATTCGCATTACTTCAGGGGTACTCACCCGCTCACCGTCGATAAATTCCGTCGGTATTTTCAAATCACTCAACAGTTGAGAGATACGACTGCCTCCGCCATGAACGATGACCACTTTTACCCCAACCAAATGAAGCAGTACAATATCCTGAGCGAATTTAGCTTTGAGTTCATCGGAACTTTGGGCGGAACCGCCGTACTTTATGACGACAATCTCATCACGGAACTCTTTGATAAACGGCATAGCGTCCATGAGGGTTTTAACGGTTTCAATTTTTTGTAGCATGTACATAATCCTTTACGGTAGTAATCAAACTCTCATCAAGTTCTATTGAAAGCTCTAAAACAGAGAGGTTGAGATTATAAGATGATATTTTAACAAAGTCTTTTGAAGTTACCAAGAGACTTGTCGCTCCGGTACGTTTAACGATTGCTTCAAGTTCCCATTGAGCAAAAAAATGATGATCCTCAAAATAGACTTTTTCCACTACCTCCGGCAAATACTCATCCAGTCGTTCGGGCCGTGCTATTGCTGTTACCAACACCATCTTAGAGGTTGGATCTTTAATATTAACGTGACGCTTAAAGGTTTTTTCCTCTCGCACCATGATCACCGATTTACTGCTCCATAGTTTTTCACGATAAGGTCCGCTGGGGAGACAAAAATTATTAGGAGTTTTTACATCTATAAGGATATCCAGTTTTTCAATGCCATGCTTTCCGTATCCATCATCCAAGAATACCATCTCGCATCCCATTGCCAAAGCTTCAGAAATACCATGCTCACGACTTTCACACACAATGACCACTGCATGAGAAAGGCTTTGCGCATACAGCATCGCCTCATCACCGCTTTTATGGAAATCACATAAAATATCGCGATCTTTGACCACAATCATCCCTTTGCTCTTTCTCCCATATCCGCGTAAAATAATAGCTGGTTTAGAAAAATGCTTAGCAAGCTCGATAACTAAAGGAGTTTTTCCGCTTCCACCCACCGTTAGATTACCAATGCTAACCACACGAATTCCCAAATTCACAGGAGTGCTTCGTGAATAACGGATATATGCAATCAAACAATAAAGCCAACTCAATGGCAGAAGTAAAAGGGAGAGTATTTTTTGGAATAATGTGGGGTGATAAAGATAGCGCTCACCCCATAAAACAGCTAAACGCTTCAAACGCGTGTCGCGGCCACATCTAATATGGCATCACAAATCTCTTCAACTTCAGCATCGCTTAACGCAGCATAGTTAGGAATAGAGAGGACTTGACTGTAATTACGTAACGCAACCGGAAAATCGTTAATACGCAGTGAATATTTTGTTTTGTAGTAACTCAATAAATGCAATGGAATGTAATGCAATCCGGTCTCAATTCCGCGTTCTTTAAGTTCACGTGCAAACGAGTCGCGATTTTTATCGATTTTCACAATGTAAAGCGAAAAACTGTGATCTTGTTCAACAACCGGCAATGTAATATGAGGAGCATCTGCTAGACGTTCATTGAAAATTGCTGCAATCTCTTGTTGACGCTCAATAATCTCATCTTGTTTTTCAAGCTGGATCAAAATAACCGCCGCATCGAGAGGACTGATCGTGTACTGGCTTCCGATATCGGTCACATCATAGACATAACCCAACGAATCATCGTCAATTTCAAGCGCATGATGACGCAATGATTTGGCTCTCTCGATAATATCTTCATCATTGCTTACCATCATTCCGCCATTGCAGACATTGCGACGCAAATGGGGACTAAAATCAAAACAGGTAATATCCGCACCCGTTGAACCGATTTTTTTACCTTTATA
The DNA here is from genome assembly GCA_043797085.1 of Pseudomonadota bacterium. GTDB lineage: Bacteria > Campylobacterota > Campylobacteria > Campylobacterales > Sulfurimonadaceae > Sulfuricurvum. Next base: position 59,233 of record JAZDQA010000006.1, read on the forward strand.
GGTAGCACCCAACGCATCAGCTGCATCTTCGATAATCTTCACATCATACGTCTTTGCAATAGTATACAAACGATCCAGATCAATACTCTGTCCCGCTATGTGCGATACGATGACTGCTTTAAGCTTTTTGGATTTATGCTCGTGTAAATAAGCCTCAAGTTTATCCAAGTCAATCGTAAAAAGTTCCGGATTAATGTCAATAAAAGTAGGCTCTGCATCAAAATGACGTACCACTTCAGGGACAGAAGGATAGGCATTAATCGAACATAATACCTTATCACCGCGCTTCAAATCAATCGCCAACATCGCCAAATGAAGCGCGGACGTACCATGAGAGGTTGAAAGGGCATACGTTGCACCGATATACGATTCAAAAGCAGACTCTAAATCTTCAATAATATTCGGGGCTTCACCGTCAAATACTTCATCTATCTTTTCACGTTCGTCTCCGCCTACTTCTACTCTAAAAAATGGAATACTCATTGTATGCTCCTCATTGGGTTATATCTCTTGGATAATTAAAATCATGATTAAGGGTACGGGATGTCAATTTTGCGATAATCGGCATCTTCCGTTTGAACTGATTTTGATAAATTTTACGAATAATTAACTCTACTAATTCACTTTTTTCGCCACTCTCTAATAATTCATCGCGCGTTAAGCGTGATTCAACGTACAGCTTTAACACACGATCAAGATCAGAATATGGATAGCCAATCTCATTTTCGTCACTCTGCCCTTCCCATAAATCTGCAGAAGGAGGTTTAGAAAGTATCGCGTCGTTCACGCCTAAATAGTGTGCGAGCTCAAACACTTCGGTTTTGTACAAATCACCGATGGGATTCAACGCACTCGCCAAATCTCCATAAAGTGTCCCATAGCCAAGCATCAATTCACTTTTATTGCTTGTGCCCAATACCAAAGCATTCTCGCGCGCAGAAATATCAAACAGTGTCACCATTCGTAACCTAGCCGAGAGATTTCCAACCCGAAGAGGTGACATATCTGCTGTTTGATAAGCACGTAACAAAGGTTCTATACTCTGGGTCTCACTACGCAGTCCGAACGTTGCACACAAGGCATCGGCATCATTCAGCGAGCTTTGCGATGAATAGTGAGACGGCATTTTGACGCACAGCAAATCATCTCCGAATGCTTTGTGCGCCAACACTGCCACCACAGCTGAATCCAGCCCGCCACTAAGCCCTACGACCACTTTTTTAAAGCCAGTTTTGAGAACTTCTGATTGTAAAAAACCGACCAAATAACGGCTGATTAATTCATACTTGTTCACACAAACACCTTATTGAAATTTTAACTATTTGCATTATAACTAATTTTTTGCGTTAAGTTGTTAACACTTTACTAATGATATACGTTTCAGTTCACCATCACTAAATCCGGCAGATACTCTCGCTTCACAGTTGATTCCCACTTTACGAGGGAAACTGCTTGGATAGTGACGCTCGATGATCTCAAAATAAACATCCGGATGAATTTTCTCACGCTCACACGCCACTTTAAACCATCGATCGCCTCTGTGGACATGGTCGATTTCCTCATCCAAAATAATCTGCAATGCCTGAATTATTTTCCCAACCATCGGATTCATTTTCAAAGACTCAAGTTTGGACACAATAAGCGGCGTGGCATCCAACCCGTTTGCTTCCAAATAGCGAGGGACAACCGCCATCCGTTCCAATAAACTCATCGTATTGAGCGACGCTTCAAACAATCCATTATGAACAGGAAATTCACCGTAAAAACTTCCAAATTCCTGCAACAATCCTTCAATCATTAGAAAATGACGCACCTCATCGTCCGCAACTTTGAGCCAATCATCATTAAATTCATCCCCAACATCCCGAAATCGATACACCGCATCCAACGCTAAATCTATGGCACTGTATTCGATATGAGCAATCGAATGTAAAAGCTGTATTTGACCGCGAACACCACCCAATTTTTGCCGTTTGACAATCTCTTTTGGGTCTATGACGGTACAAAAATTATGATAAGAGGGATGAGCAAATACCTCTATAGGTGTCGAATTATCTCGCGTTATCTCCCCGTGAAGATAGGCGGTATAAAAATGGTTAAAAAGTTCTATCTTCTCAATAGTCGAAGGGGCAGTTAAAATTGATTTCAGTGTTGTGTAAAGTTTCATAGTAGCAATTATGCTAGAATTTGATTAAAAAAAGAAGTAATTAACATGGAAATCCTAAAACAGCCAATGGGCGAGTATCAGACGAATTGTTATATCGTCAAAATAGAGGGTAAAGATATTATCATCGATCCGGGTGTTGGAGCAACACAGTGGGTGATGGAAAACGTCACTAATCCTATCGCGATTCTCAATACCCACGGACATTTTGACCATGTATGGAGCAATCAGGAACTCAAAGAAAAATTAAATATTCCTCTTTACACACCAAAAGGGGATATTCCTTTACTTACGAACAGTACGTTTATGCCTGATTTGCCTGCTTCATACCCTGATGTTGAAGTGGATGGGGATGTGACGTTTGATTTAGAAGGGATTGAGGTAAAGTTTCACCATTTTCCGGGGCATTGTCCTGGATGTTCGATGATTGAGATTGGGGATGTCATGTTTAGCGGAGATTTTTTGTTTCACAATTCCATCGGACGATACGACTTTCCCTATTCAAGCCCGTCTGATATGAAAAAAAGTTTGGAAAAAATGAAGTTATTGAAAGACGATAAAACTCTGTATCCGGGGCATGGAGGAAGCACAACCCTCTTTAACGAGAAACGCAATGCCGATTATTGGTTGCGTATGCTCTAAATCTCGAAAAACATATTTTTCGTAGCTTTAGGGGGTTGTAGGGACGTTTGTCCCTGCCACTAAAACGGACGAGTTCGTTTTAGTGCGTAACATCGGATAGTGTTTATTCTTCAATATTTTTAAGTAAATCAAGGCGGAGAATGTGACGCTCCGTAATGACCGTTTTAAAATCACCTTCAAAAACTTTTATTTCATGAACGTATCCTTTGACACTCACGGTACGTTTGCGCCCTTCTTTTTGATGTTCTATGGCTTCAAAAGTAACTTTATCTCCTACACGTACAGGGGATAAAAACAAACAGCTTGAGGATGCCAAAACAACATTGGGTTCATTTACTGCCGCCATTGCCGCAAAATCAGCCGCACTGAAAATAAACCCTCCATGCACTAAGCCCAGTTCATCCGCTCTCATGACTTCGATAGTTTCAAGCACTACTGTTGCACTTCCGCGTTCAAGCTTCACTACCTCACCGCTAAAAGCACTGTTCACTTTTTCGTGTGTTATTAAACTGTCTTGCTGGTTATTTACTATCTGCAGTAAATTTTTATCATCTTCTTGAGTTGCCAATATTACCCCTTCTTAAGTCGGACGTACCCTCGCACTGGTGCCGGGTATCCCTCTACCGTTTTACTACTATCGTCCGGATCGAGAAAATCTTCAAGGCTTTGAGATTCAATCCATGAAGTTTTACGCTGTTCGTCCGAAGTCGTCAGTACTATTCCTAATACTTCAAAGCTTTTAAAGCCAGCTTTCGTACACCAATTTTCCAATGCTTTCAAGGTTGGTACAAAATAAACATTACTGATTTTCGAATATCCTTCACTCGGACAAAGTGCATACGGTTCTTCCCCTTCGATAATAAAGGTATCAAGATAAAGCTCTCCATCTTTTTCCAATCCGGCATGCAATGCCTTAAGCATTGCGACAGGATCACTACGATGGTACAAAACACCAAGACAAAAAAGCACGTCAAATTTTTCTTCATAAAACGGTAAATGCTCAACACCAAGCAACTCATATACGATATCACTTTGTACAAAATGGTTAATCAAATCAAACTGGGATTTAAAAAGAGCCGACGGGTCAAATCCTACTACTTTGGTGGGAGAATCTTCCAGAAAACGAAACATATAATAACCGTTATTACACCCAATGTCTGCTACTTTTTTATCCCGAAGATTAAAGTGGGGACGTAAAAAATTGTATTTTTGATCGCTTTTCCATTCGGTATCGATAAAAAGACCAAAAAGATCAAACGGTCCTTTACGCCATGGCATCATAAGGCGTGCAACGTTTTCCAATTCTAACAGATCAATAGGTTCTTCACTTTGAAGTGTAACCGTATCTCCCAAAATAACCGTCGTCTTAAGAAGAGGAAGATCGTTTAAGTCACGCCGAAGCGGTGCAATATTTTTCCATGTCATCCATTTCTCACGTTCCGCGCGAACGGCTGATAAATCCATACTCTATTCCCCAATTCTAAAAGAGACAATTTTAGCAATATTAGGCTAAAATCCCCCTCATGCGTATAGAAAAAAAAGCCACTCTCATCTCCAGCACCGTTGCATTCGTTCTCGTAGCCTTTAAACTCACTGTCGGTATTATCAGCGGTTCCGTTGCCGTATTGGCTTCAGCCGTCGATTCATTACTCGATATGGTTGTCTCCGCCTTTAACTATTTTGCACTTCATAACTCAGATAAAGAACCCGATGAGCATTTTAACTTCGGACGTCGTAAGCTTGAACCTCTTGCTGCTGTTATTGAAGGGACGATCATTAGTCTTTCTGCCCTTTTTATTCTCTATGAAGCCATCTCAAAAATGGTGCAAAATGAGCCGATTAAACATTTAAGTCTTTCTATATGGGTTATGGTTGGATCGATGGTAATAACAGCAGGATTGGTTATTTTTCTCAACATAGTGGCAAAAAAAACGGGAAATATGGTAATAAAAGCCGATGCTTTGCACTACAAAACAGACTTATTAAGCAACGCAGCGGTTTTAGTCTCTCTTGTAATCATTAGCTTGACGGAGTACACTCTTATAGACCCCTTGCTTGGGATAGGTATCAGCGCATATATGATTTATTCAGCCTTTCCTCTGATTCGTGATGGAATCATGATGCTGCTTGATGCCGCACTGCCGAGCGAAGATGTTGCAAAAATAATTGCTATTTTAGATAACGAAATGGGTATAAATTCCCATCACGATCTTCTTACGCGTCATTCTGCCTCTGATATCTATGTTAGCGTTCACATCGTTTTTAGTATAAGCACCTCATTATACGATGCTCATCTAGTAGGTGACAAAATAGAACTGGCGCTAAAAAATTGCTTTCCGGACAATAATGTTCATCCCCTTATTCATCTTGATCCGTATGATGATTCAGAAGATGAGCATTAAATTATACGGAAAATTTTCCCTCTGGAAGAGCAAATATCCGTCGCTCCAAGCGATCAATACCCTCAATTAATTTGACAGACACTGCTTTAAGTTCATCATAATACGCTTTGGCTGCTTCTTGATTTTGAGGTGTTACTTTTTTGCGCATACCAAAAAACTTGGAAAAAAGCGAACGATCTTCATCACTGAAATATATTTTAAAAATTTTCATATAAACATCATGAAGTTCAAAATGAAACTTTTCAATCTCTTTAAGACAATCCATATTCGGAATCATTCCAAGCACTTGACCCTCTCCATAAAACCACAAACCAAACTTACACTCCGTGCATCCAACAGGAACCTGTTCTTTCTCAATGGGCAACCCCTCAATAAGAGCGTGCGCACGCTGAACCCACGTGATATGTGCTTTCTTCGCATTTCTTAGATGGGATAATGTATCTTCTTTAGTCATAGTATAATTTTCCTTTTTACGTTCAATCTATCGAGTCTGTTTAATTGGTTAAAAAATCATAGCATTTTTCTATCACATCGTTATAATATTTTTAAATAAATTTAACTAAAACGATATTTATCGTGCGAACTCTATCGTACGGCTCTCTCGGATGACATTCACTTTTATCTCACCGGGGAACTGTACTTTTTGGGCAATTTCATCCGCAATTTCGCGTGCCAGCAATGCACTCTCATCATCACTGATACTCTGTGCATTGACAATAACACGCACTTCACGTCCCGCATTGATGGCATACGCTTGTTTGACACCGTATTTTGCCGTCGCGATTTCTTCGATTTCACTCACACGACGCAAGAAACTTTCCAACACTTCACGCCGCGCACCCGGACGTGCTGCGGAGAGGCTATCTGCAGCACACACACACGCGCACTCGACACTTTTTATCTCTTCTTGCCCATGATGAGCATAAATGGCGTTAATCACGACAGGATCTTCACCAAGACGTCGGCATACTTCTACACCCAAATCTACATGATTTCCCCCTGCACTCTCTTGAGTCAGCGATTTGCCAATATCATGAAGCAATCCTGCCCGCTTGGCAAGACGGACATCTCCACCCATCTCAGCTGCCATTAATCCTGCCAAATGTGCTACTTCAAGCGTATGAGCCAAAGCGTTTTGTCCATAACTCGCACGATAACGAAGCCGTCCTATCAATCGACAAAGCTCAGGATGCATAACACCAAGCCCTAAATCAAAAACGATCTCTTCACCCTCACGCAAAATTCCTTCTTCAAACTCATCGACAACTTTTTGGTAAATTTCCTCAATACGTGCCGGCTGAATCCGTCCATCTTCGACCAAAAGCCCAATCGTTTTCGTAGCAATCGCACGACGATAAAGATTAAATGAACTTACGACAATCGTATTGGGTGTTTCATCAATGATAATATCAACACCCGTTACCATTTCTATTGCTTTGATATTGCGCCCTTCTTTACCGATAATGCGCCCTTTTAGCTCATCGCTTTCCAGATGAATGACACTAATAAGGCGTTCAGAGGCAAATTCACCCGCAAATCGTGATGTCGCTTGTCCCAAAATATAATCGGCTTTGCGCTTGAGCTGATCTTTTGTTTGTTCTTCAAGCTGACGCGTTAATCGTCCCAATTCTAATCGGGAATCATTACGCACTTGTTCGAGCAATAATGTTTTAGCTTCTTGTACCGAAAGAGAACAACGCCCCTCTAATACCGAAGTAACTTGTTGTGTTTTTTGGTGATATTCTTCTTTTAATTTCTCTAAAGCACGCTCACTTCGTTCCAGATTCAATCGCGTATTTTCGATTCCGCTACGCAAAGTATTTATCGCATTCGACTCACTCAGACGAAAAGCCTCAAAATCACTTTGCAATTGAAGCACATGTGCTTCTTGGATACTCAAATCACTCTTCGCACGGCTGTACACTTCGTCATATTTACGAATCGCTTCTTTTTCAATTTCATTCGATCTTGACGTTGCACGTAACAGTAAGTTTTGCGCTTCTGACTCTATGGCATTTGCTTTTGCGCGCGCTTGCGCTTCATAATGTTCGAAACTAGAAAGTGATATTTTTCTTGAAATTAAAAATCCGACTATCCCGCTTAAAGTGGCTATGCCACTGCCTATGAGCAGGCTGTTTAACATGAAAATCCTTCATTCTACGCACCCCATCAGGTGTGATCAGTAAATCACCTTGTATATCATAATCATCACACAGCGGTAATGCAGTATAGCAAACACATGACTGTACAAAAATTGTTAACGGTTTACGTTTTAGTGTGGGAAAAAAACGATCATACATACCTTTGCCAAAACCAATTCGGCGTCCGGCTCCATCCACACCCACGACGGGGACAATAGCAATATCAATTAATTTTATATTTAAGTTAGAAATCCGTGGCTCATGAATCCCGAAGGCTTTACGCTCCAACGGCAACCTTAATGGTACCATTTTGAAACTGACGTCATCCATAAACGGTAAATATAATGATTTTTTAGAGCGTAACTCAAAAATAGTACGACGAATGTCCACTTCAAAACCAAAAGGCCAATAAAATAAAATTCGCTTCGCTTTATGATGACGTAAAAATTTTAAAAGATACTGATTAACACGGAAATCTCGATATATTTTACCTGTTTTTGGAAGATTTCTTTGTTTTTTTAAACATTGGTCACGAAAATCATTTTTGGTCACTTCTAAACCTTTTTCGATATAATCATCATATTCTAGCCAATTTACAAAGGTTATCCATGCGTTTATCCACTTTTTACATCTCTTTAGTTTCTGCCATGCTGCTCTTTACCGGATGCGGTGACAACTCGCCCGAAGAATCAATGGTCTCTACTGCCACTTTCAATCTGCTCGACACTCAAGGAAAATCGTACAGTGTTGAAAAAAAAGGGACCAATTTTACCCTCAGTGACAGTGATGACAAAGTTGTACTTTTTGATATTTTTGCTACGTGGTGTCCTCCTTGCCGTGCAGAAGTACGTCATTTAGGTAATTTACAAAAAAAATATGGCGATGATTTGATCATTATGGGTCTAACAATCGAAGATGATGTCTCTAATAATGATCTGGAAAAATTCAAAGAAAAATACGGCGGACAATATCTCATTTCCAACAAAGCTCAAAACCAAGACCTAGCCCGTGCCATAGCGTCCACCATCGGTGTAGGGCAACAATTTCCAATCCCGCTTATGGTTTTATATAAAGACGGTCAATACATCACACACTATTCAGGTGCAACACCTGAAGAGATGATAGACAGTGACATTGCTCAGGCATTAGGTAAATAATGATGTTTAGTTTTATAAAAAAAGGGCTGCAAAAAACGATTGAAGCCATAAGTGCTATCGTCCCTGAAAAAAAACTTACCATCACCAAAGACGAACTCGAAAATATCCTTCTCGAAGCGGATGTCGAATATGATCTCGTCGAAATAATTTTACGTGAACTCTATCAAAATGAAGTAAGCCGTGAGCAATTACGATCAAAACTTCTCGCAACACTCAGCTTTGCTCAAAACACACTTCCTGAAAATCCCGACAAACCTACCGTAACTCTCATCATCGGAGTCAATGGTGCCGGAAAAACAACAACCATTGCAAAACTGGCACAACGTCATCTCAACAACGGTGAACGTGTTATTTTAGGAGCTGGCGACACATTCCGAGCTGCTGCTATCGAACAGCTCACTCGCTGGGCCGATAAGCTCGAAATCCCTATTGTCTCATCTCGACAAGGTCATGATCCTAGTGCTGTCGCCTACGACACAATCGAATCAGCTAAAGCACGAGGGTTTGAGCAAGTTATCATTGACACCGCAGGACGTTTACATACCCAAACCAATCTCGGCAATGAGCTTAAAAAAATCGTCCGTATCTGTGACAAAGCACACACAGGAGCACCACATCACAAAATTCTAATCCTCGATGGCACACAAGGAAGCTCCGCCATCGCTCAAGCCAAAGCATTTAATGAAATGATCGGCATCGATGGAATTATCATCACCAAACTCGACGGCACTGCCAAAGGAGGCTCCGTTTTCAGTATCGCCTACGCGCTTGAACTTCCGATTCTCTTCATCGGTGTAGGTGAACAGCCGGAGCATTTGATACCGTTTAACAAATATGAGTTTGTGGATGGAATTTTGGATGCGATTTATGGGGAAGAAAATCAAAAATAATGGCAAAGAAAAAAACAACCCTTTTCGAATGTCAACACTGCGGTTTTACCACTCCTAAATGGATGGGGAAATGTACCAACTGTGGTGGTTGGGACAGTTTTGTTGAGCTGAATGAACAGCAGCAGGATATTATCAAACTCACCTCTTCATCATCACCCTCAGATGCTTCCAAAGCCAAAGAGATTACTAAAATCCAAGAAGAGACGACAGAGCGCTACAGTAGCGATGATGCTGAACTTGATATGGTACTTGGCGGCGGGATTGTTCCGGGGTCGTTGGTGCTTATCGGTGGGAGTCCCGGGGTTGGGAAATCGACGCTATTGCTCAAAATCGGTTCAAATCTCGCTCGTCAAAATAAAAATGTATTGTATGTATCAGGAGAAGAGAGCGAGGGGCAAATCAAACTGCGCGCCAACCGTTTGGGTGCGAATGTCGATAATCTCTATCTCTTGGCTGAAATACGACTGGAACAAGTTCTCTCCGAATTGCATGAGAGAGCTTATGAGTGTATCATCATTGACTCCATTCAGACCCTCTATTCCGAGTCCATAGCGTCTGCTCCCGGATCGGTAACGCAAGTGCGCCAAATTACTTTTGATTTAATGCGTATTGCCAAAGAAAGACGTATAGCGATTTTCATCATCGGGCATATTACCAAAGAAGGCTCGATTGCCGGACCACGGGTACTAGAGCATATGGTCGATGTCGTCCTCTATTTCGAAGGGGACAGCGGTCATGAACTTCGTATTTTACGGGGCTTTAAAAATCGTTTTGGTCCTACGAGTGAAATTGGTGTTTTTGAGATGCGTTCGGAAGGACTTATGTCGGCAAAAGATCTCTCCTCACGTTTTTTTAATCGCAATAAATCTCAGAGCGGATCTGCTTTAACGGTCATTATGGAGGGATCGCGCCCCATCGTCTTAGAAGTGCAAGCACTGGTAAGTGACACTCATGCCCCAAATCCCAAACGCCAAGCAACGGGATTTGATAACAATCGCCTTAATATGCTTTTAGCACTCTTAGAGCGTAAACTCGAGATCCCTCTCAACAGCTATGATGTTTTTGTCAACATCACCGGCGGTATCAAGATCACAGAAACCTCTGCTGATTTAGCCATTTTAGCTGCCATTATTAGCAGTTTTCGTAACCGTTCTATTTCTAAAGAAACGGTTTTTATCGGTGAAGTCTCCCTCGTAGGGGATATTCGTGAAGTCTATCAGCTTGATCAGCGACTTAAAGAAGCACATTCTCAGCAAATCACAAAAGCACTGATCCCGAAAAAACCGCTCGAAAAAACCGCCATTAAATGCTACGAAATTGATGAAGTCAGTAAGCTATTGGAGTGGTTTTAACGCTTCTAAGCTATAATAAGCCTATTAAACCAAAGGACATTTACCATGACAGAATGCTCTATTATTGCAGATCATAAATCCGAAGAACGATACACTAAACTTTCACTTGCTTATTCTACACAGCAAGAAAAAGAACAAATTGAAGATGCCATTTCACAATGTACTACAGAATGTTCTGTTCAACCCATTATTTATGGCGGGGATGTAATCGGTGGGAAAAAAATGATTACCATCGAATACCATGATGATTGTGATCGTGAGGGAGGCGCTGTCTATGAAAAGATTTTATGCACTCTTGGGATCAAAGAATGTCATTAAGCCGTAACAGCTCGGATAAAAGTGCTCAACTTCTTCAGGAATTTGTAAAGGGAAATGAAACTTTTCAACAAACTTATTTCAAAAAACATGAAGAGCAACTCCTTAATCTTGTCCAAAATGGACAAAATCCTCGTGCCTTATTTATCGGATGCTCAGATTCACGGGTTATCCCCGATCTGATTGTTCAGACACGTCCTGGTGATCTGTTTGTTATTCGCAACGTGGGAAATTTTGTTGCACCTTATAAACCCGATGAAGATTTTCACTCAACTGCTGCCGGAATCGAATATGCCGTTGCCGTTTTGGAGGTTTCTGAGATTATTATTTGTGGACATTCTCATTGCGGAGCGATTGAAGCACTCTATAATCCTACCTGCGATACAACGATGGTTCATACGGCTAAATGGCTGACATTGGGAGAAAAAGCAAAATCAATGGCGATGATAGCTTTAGGTGACAATGCACCTCGCGAGGAATTGCTTCGGGCAACAGAACAGCTTTCCGTTGTGACCCAAATTGAAAATCTTCTCACCTATCCGTATGTAAAAAAATTAGCGGAAGAAGAAAAACTTTTTATCCATGGCTGGTACTATGACATCGAAACAGGTGCCATAGAATATTATGATCCTGAAATATTTCAGTTTCGCCCACTTAGTGAGCTTGGGGAATAATTACCAATCCAAATACAAAAATAACGATGACATAAAGTAGTTGGCAATAAAGATTGCTACTGCTGAATAAACAACAGCATAGATCGTTGATTGTCCTACCCCTCGTGCTCCGCCTGTTGTGTTGTATCCGATATAACTTCCAATAGCACTTACAATCCATCCAAATACTGCGGCTTTAATAACTCCGGTCATAATGTCATTAAGTTCACCAAATCGCATTACGGTATCTTGATATGCGATAGGATTTATCCCAAGCGCACCCGTTGAAATAAAATACGCGGATGAAACAGCAATAAAATCGAACCATATAACAAGCAAGGGAAGAGAAATCACAGTTGCAACAATTCTAGGTACCAATAGATACTCTTTTGAATCGACCCCTAAGATATCAATCGCATCAATCTGCTCACTCACTTTCATCGTCCCAAGCTCTGCAGCCATTGCACTAATGGAACGAGAAATAAGCATCAATGAGGCAAATACAGGTCCAAGCTCTTTGGTGATTGAGAGAAAAATCGTGTATCCGATAAAACTTTCAATACCAAATTGATGAAATCCGCTGTACAGCTGAATTGCTTCCACCATTCCCGTAAACAATGCAGTGAGCGTTACAACACCCACACAGCCAAATCCGATAATATCTATTTGAGTTAAGAGAATTGTTGGGCGTTTAAAAACTTTTGGATAAAGACGAAGTAGTCTAATCTGAAACAAAATAAACACGCCAAAACGCTCAAGACTCTCAAATAGTGATAAAAAAGGACGTCCAATAAATCCAAAAATTGACTCAATCATACTCTAAACCCCTCTTTGCTCTTACAAGTTTACTCAAATCGGGATAAATTTCAAAGGTTTCAAGATACAATAAAGAAAATATTTACTTTCATAAGGAGCAACGGATGGCTGAAAAAGAAAAAGGACATCATGAAGATGAGGTACCAGAGGGTGGTGAAAAGAAAAAATCGGGCAATTTACTCCTGATTATTATCATTGCAGTACTCTTTCTCGTTATTATTATTGGCGGGATTATCACTTTTATGATGATGGGAAGCCATGAAGAAGAGTCGGGTGCAGCTAAAACCACTAAAGAAGCTTCAGCTCACGGTGACGAAAAGGCTGCTGAAGGTGAAGATTCCGAACATAAAGATGAACCTGCAAGTGACAGTCATGGAGAGTCGTCAACTGAAGTTGGAATTATGTTTCCTCTGGATTTGTTCACGGTAAATCTCCTTTCTGAGAGCGGCAGACGCTATTTAAAAGTAGAAATGAATCTTGAACTCGAAGGTGAAGAATTAGCTATAGAACTCGAAGCCAAAAAACCGGTATTGCGCGATATTATTATCCGCATTCTCTCTTCAAAATCTCTCGAAGAGATTTCAACCGCCAAAGGTAAAGAGACGCTCAAAGAACAAATTGTATCAGAGCTCAATACTAGAGTCAAAGACGGTAAAATTAAAAATGTTTACTTCGTTGATTTCGTTGTCCAATAACGGCGTATGATAGGAATTGACCTCATTAAAATTGATCGTATGAAACGTCTCATGGAGCGTTTTGGCGATCATGGATTATCCAAGTTTTTATCTCCCGAAGAAATTACTCTTGTCAAAAACCACTCTACAGCCGCAGGATTTTGGGCGGCAAAAGAGGCGTGTTCAAAAGCACTTGGATGCGGGATTGGACATGAATGTGGATTTCACGATATAATTCTCTCCAAATCACCCAAAGGTGCCCCTCAAATTGCTTTGAGTTCTAAAGTACAAAATACTTTTGCTATCACCAGCACCTCTGTGTCCATTACCCACGATGGTGAATACGCCATTGCTGTCGTGGCACTTTCTGCCTCTTAGAGGCAAGCTTTAGTGCCTCAGCGGCTAGCGTAGCCAAAGGGATAAATTCCTTTGGCGTTTAAATTAAATAATAAAAGGAAAAATATGCGCAATAATACCCAATGTGAACTTTGCGGTTCAACAGAAAACTTAGAACTACTCAATATCGGAGACGGAAGTGCAGAACAATCTCTCACTCTTTGTGAAACATGCCGCACACAAATATCGAATCCACAAAATCTTGATGCTGATCACTGGCGCTGTCTCAATGACTCCATGTGGAGTGAAACACCTGCTGTACAGGTAATGTCATATCGTCTTCTTAAAGCACTTGGAGAATCTGATCTTGTAGATATGATGTATTTCGAAGATGATGTTAAAAAATGGGCGGATTCAGGATTATTAAAAGGTTCTGAAGAATCAAGTGAAGGGGCAGTTGTTCATCGCGATAGCAATGGAACCATTTTGGTGGAGGGTGACACCGTCACACTGATTAAAGATTTAGAGGTAAAAGGGGCTGGTTTTACCGCCAAACGCGGTACTATCGTCAAAAACATCCATCTCACCGATGATGCTAAATTTATCGAAGGCAAAATTAACGGCACTCAAATCGTCCTTGTTGCCGAATACATGAAGAAAAGTAACTAACAATTAGAAAGCTTTTAGAATCACACTAAAAGCTTTTCACCCACCCCCAACGAAATCAAGCAACTCAATCACATCACCATCGTTCAATACAGCACTGTTCCAGACATCTTTTTTCACAATCTGCATATTGACTGCTGCTGCCATTACTCGCTCTTCTAGGCCCAAAGAATGGATTACATCAAACAGAGTTGAGCCCTCACCTATTTCACGCATTTCACCGTTTACTTTTACTTGCATTCTACTTCCTAGTACGTTATTTTAACATTTGAGCAATGTTCATATTTTTCTTTGCCACTGCAAAATCGTACGGCGTTGCACCCTCATTATTTTTAACTTTCGGATCGGCTTTTGCTTTGAGCAAAAAATCGACCACTAAATCGTTTCCACTAAACGCCGCTTGATGCAGGGGGCTAATCCCCTCATTATTGGCTAAATTAACATCCGCACCGTTCATCACCACAAAGGTTGTCAATTCCAAGTTTTTTTTCTTAACCGCTAAAATAAGCGGGGTATTTCCTTGGTTATCTTGAAAATCAATATCCGCACCCCGACTCAGTAAAAAACGTGCCATCTTAATATCTGAAAGTTTAATTGCAACATGTAAAGCGCTTAACCCTGCTTGGTTAGGTTCATCAATTTTATGTGTGGATTCTAAATATTTTTTTACTTTTACAATATTTCCTTCATATACGGCATCGTGTAATTCACCTGCATTTAGTAGCAATGTAAAAATAATAAATAAAAAAAATTGCTTCATTTTTAACCTTGTGTAAACCGTATCATCTTAAACCGCTCACCCATCAGTGATGGTGTTATGAGTATTTTAACTTTTTCGAGTTCTTGGGTATATATCTCATCACTGGCATTTTCTTTTAGCATTGAGAGTAAATCCAAAATACCCATTTCAATCAATGCCACCAACTGCGTTGAAAATTGAACGCACTTTATCCCTTGCGCTTCAAAAGCATCTCGTACATGTGAAAAATTTACATCGTAGGTTATGTCAGTCGTTCCAAAAGCATTGTCTAAAACTAATGCTTCATCAAACAGCGGTGTCACTTGGTGCCCTTGATAAACACGGATTGAAAAATCACTGCGCGCCGCCAACTCACCGTAATCAAAACTCATAAACTCAAATTTTGGAATACTCTGTGCCATTGACTTTGCAAATTCTTCGTATCCTACCGCGATTTCCCCTCGATCTTTTTTATACTTTACAGCATGTTCGTTCATTTCAGCTAATTCACTGTCGAAAAGGATTTTTCCCTCTGATACACGAGCTATTTTACATTTATAAAAGAGCTCGCACGTAAACGCATCAAAGATTTCATTGGCAATAAAAAAAGCACATGGCGTCTCTATTTCACTTACATCATGATAATGTTCTAACTTGACCGCATCACCGAAAGAATCGGTGAAATAATTTCTCTGCTGATCTTGAAGCGCATCAAACCGTTCAATAATTCCAAAACGAAGAGTCTCAAGCAACTGGGGGCGCAACGTGTGTAAAAATTCGATAATGTCTGCAAGAAGATAACCATGATGCGCACCAATCTCACAGATCAAAGAATCAGGAGCTAAAAATCCCTCATCAATACGGGCGATAATGTGCTTTGCAATGGTTCCGCCGAAAAACTTCGAGGTACTTACAGCGGTGTAGAAGTCCCCTTTTTTACCGATAGGTCGATAGGTACCGTAATAGCCCTCCTTACCATACAGCCACTCATTCATATACTTACTAAAAAGCACTTATAAATCACCCATCGCTTTTTCTAAACGGACAAATCCCTCATCAATATTTGCTTTTGTAATCGTAAGCGGAGGGAGAAAACGCAGAGTATTGCGCCCTGCTTTAAGGACGATAACACCAGCTTCACGAGCCCCATTGATAATTTTACCAAGTGTTTCAGCATCGCATACACGTAATCCGCGCATTAATCCAAAGCCAACATGCCCCTGGAAGATGGCAGGATGTTTTTGGGCAAACGCTTCCAATGCCGTTTCAAAATAGATCAATGTCTCATCGAGTTCACCGCTTGCTTTTAGCTCTTCAAGAATATCAAGCACTTCATTCGCAGCAGCTGTTGAGAGATAATTTCCCCCAAACGTAGAGCCATGATCGCCGGGGGCAAAAATATCCAAACGATTAGTCATCACGACACCGATAGGAACACCGCCACCAAGCCCTTTAGCCAAAGTTATAACATCCGGTTCAATTTCATAAAGATTGGAGGCTAAAAATTCACCTGTACGATAAATTCCCGTTTGAACTTCATCCACCATTAGCAAAATATTACGCGGCTTAAGCATCTTTGCCAATGCTTGAACTTTTGCTAAATCCAAAGGTTGAACTCCGCCCTCCCCTTGTACCAGTTCAATCATGACTGCAACCGTATGCTCATCAATAAGAGATTCGATCTCATCAATATTTTTAGCATAGACGAAACCATCAGGGAAAGGTCCGAAATAGTTGTGCATCGATTCTTGACCCGTTGCTTTAAGTGCCGTAATCGTACGCCCGTGAAACGAGTGCTCTAGTGTAATGATTTTATAGCGCTTAGGCTCTCCGTCTACTTCTCCAAATTTACGTGCAATTTTAATTGCCCCCTCATTTGCCTCCGCACCGCTGTTACCGAAAAAACATTTCATGTTATATCCGCTAAGCTCCACAATTTTTTTAGCACATGTAGCTTGTGGCTCAATGTAATACAAATTAGAAACATGAATAAGTTTTGAGACTTGATCACATATCGCTTTTGTCAAGCGATTGTTACTGTGTCCTACACTGCATACTGCAATTCCAGCGGCAAAATCAATGTATTCTTTCCCTTGGGTGTCGATCAAAATCGCATTTTTTCCTTCTACAAAACTAATAGGCTGGCGACCATACGTGGGGAGGACATACTGTTCAAAATTTGTTGTCATTGTTTTTCTACCTTTATTTTAAATTCTTGATATACTGCATTTTCACCCTCATAACTCAATAAGTTTGGGGTCAACACATTCACTTCCGGCGTTCCTGCATAAACCAATGCACAATCATGTCGAAGTCTACTATCATATTGTATAATAAGAGAAATAGATCCTATCTTATTACTCACTTTCACCGTTTCCCCCTCATTAAATCCACACTCAGGATGTAAAAAAATCCCTTCTTCACGGTGAAATTGTGAATTTAATGACCGTGAAGATTTTGGTGTGATTAAAAACAAACCCTCCTCATCACTCAAACTCAAATCAACTTCATCCATAAAGAGAAATTTTCCCGACTCTGTGGCAAAGCCTTCCGAATAAGGGATGTCAGGACGATTTTTCTTGTAACTAACGCCATCACTCTTTTTCATTTGTGCTCTCAAGATCTCCAAGCACTCCTCTTCATCAGGGATGGAGAGATTAAAATGATCGCAGAGAGATTTTGAAAGAACATATTCCGAAATTCCGATCTCGCTTTCACGTAATTTTGACATATTTTGAAGCGTAAAATCACCATACGAAGCGCGGATATCCTCTTTTTCTAAAAATGTTTTTGCCGGAATGACTAAGTCCGATGCCAATGAGGTTTCATTTTCATACAAACCAAAATAAATTTTAACTCCGGCATGGGCAAATTCCTTTTGTACTTTCGAAGAATTTGGCATTTGTGCAAGCGGATTTGCCCCTTGGACAAAGACCGTTTCAAACGTTGAAAAGTCTACTGTTGGTTTTGCCACAGTGTTATGGATTGAAACAAAAGGCAAGTTTATCTCTGCCAAAGACGAGCCTAAATAACTCACGCCGCTTCCTCTCTTTCCAAATAACCCAAGTATCACTCCAAACGCATCTATGGCTCGGACAATATCTGCACCGTTTTGATATTTTTGCACCCCTGCCCCGACTAAAATCACCGTTCTTTTCCCGCGAACAAGGTCTAAAACAGCACCTATTTGTCCGAGGCTTACATCGATAGCATCCAATGTCGATTTTATTCGAACGCTCTGTGTTAATTCATAAAACTCTTCATAATCACTTCCAAAGCTTTCTAAAAACTCTTCATCTTGCAACCCTTCGATGATACAAAATCTTGAAAGGAGCAGTGCCAAATGCAAATCGCCGCGCGGTTTAATCTGTACATGCAGCTGCGCACTGTGTGCTAGGGAAGTTTTTACAGGATCAATCACAATAATCTTTTTATTTTTCAAAAAAGGCAGCAAGTGAGAATGGGTTGTATGGAGGTTTCTCCCCCATACTATGACCACTTCAGACGCATCGATCATTTCAGCTGAAAGAGGATGATTTACACCTCGTCCAAGCACAATACCCGCTTCTCCCGCTCCATCACAAAGCGATCCTCGCGTTCCTACGGCTCCCATACGAGCAAAAAAATGATCCATTGATCGCTGCATTAATCCCAAATTACCGCTTCCTCGGTAAAAAAGGGTTTTTTCAGGAGAACTTGTCTCTAGAATTTCTACTAATTTGCTGTGTGCTTCTTCCATCGTAATAGTTTTGCCATGATAACGAGGGGCATTAAGTCGTTTATTCTCATCAAAATGATTCAAATGTGGGCATAAATATCCTTTTGTTACAGGGTGAGACTTATCACCCTTAATCTTCCCATTCTCATCCAAAACAATGCGACACGCATCATAACAATCGAGTGGACAAGCGGTAGTATTACTCATAAAACGTCCCCTTTTACTATTATCAATGCTAATGTATTATTTTACAGTCCAATGGCTTTAATTTTTAGTAAAAAAAAGCTTCAGTTTGGATATGATTAACACCAATAAAACTCTCGAGGTTAATAATGTCTCTTTTAGAACATGTAGATGGAGCCACAAATCTGGCAAAAAATAATGAAGTACAACTTCTGATCTTTAAAGTAGATGCTGCCGAAACATCTGCTTATTACGCCATTAACGTTTTTAAAACACGAGAAGTTGTAGAGGCCAAACATCATCAGTTAACCCTTATCCCCTCTCCTCATCCATTACTGGAAGGAACCATCGTCTTACGCGGTCTTCAAATCCCCATTCTTAATCTTCCAAAATGGCTGGGATCTGAGCTATCACCTGAAAAGAAAAAACTTTCCAATCTTTTGATATGTGATTTTAATGGCATTATTATCGGTATACGTATCATGTTTGCCTACCGTGTTATCAAGAAAAACTGGAATGAGATGCATGCACCCGATAGCTATCGTCTTGGCGAAGACGGATTGGTTATTAACGATACAAGACTCGATGATGGAAGTTTGTGCTTGGTACTCGATTATGAAAAATTACTCGCAGATGTCATTCCCCAAGCAATGGTCAATGTTTCAGAATCACCTAATAATTTAGCCAATATTGTGATTCCGGATAAGTTAAGAAACGGAACCGTTTTAATTGCCGAAGATTCTAAAACTGCCCAACGTCATCTACGTCAGGTTTTTGCAAATGCTCATCTCTCCTATCAAATTTTTAACAATGGTAAAGAATTGATAGATTTTGTCAATGCGCATCCAAACCCTTCTTCCATTCCCGCTATCATTACGGATATTGAGATGCCGGAAATGTCAGGTTTTACCGTTGTCCGCCTTTTAAAAGCGAATGCCGCAACGAAATCTATCCCCATTATCGTCAACAGTTCAATGACAGGTGAAAATAACAAACGAGAAGCAGCAGGATTAGGGGCAGATGGGTTTATTGATAAGACAAAGAGTCACGATATCATTCCGCTGATTGTCAGTAAGATGGAAAGTGCTAGACAATTGCAGCTAGCATAAAAGTTCGTCATACTGTATCAGGTACGGTATGACGGGGATATAATTTTAGTCTACGACTGCGAGAATTTGACCAGCTTCAACTTTATCATTTACTTGTACCATAACTGCACTCAAAACACCTGAACGCGGTGCTAAAACATCAATTTCCATTTTCATTGCTTCAAGAATCATAATCTTATCGCCGGCAATGATTGGAGCACCTACTTGAGCCAAAAGTTTAAACACAGAACCCGGAAGTTCTGAACGAATAGCGTTTTCATTAGCAACAGGCGCTGCTACTACGGGAGCTGCAACTGGTGCTGCAACCGCTACTGGTGCCGCTACTGATTGAACATTTGCATTGCCATCTACGATTTGTACGTTGTATTGTTGTCCGTCTACGATTACCGTGTAAGTACCATTTGCCATTGTGAAATTCTCCTGTTTTAGTGTTGATTGAATTGATTGAGCTGTATCAGCCGTTTTTGGGCTGTTTTTTCGAACATTTACGGTTGCTTCCCCTTTTAGGAATGCAATCCCTTTAATATCACACGAAGCAGCGATAAAAATATTTTCATCACTGGCTTCGATTCCTTCATTTTCTAACTGCGCAGTCCAGTACGCAATTGATTTTTTCTCATCACGGTCCGCAATATCGATAGCATTATCGGTTGTCGGCTCTAATTTTAACTGTTCTGCTGCAATACGGATAACTTCAGCATCCGGCGTCGTTGGTGTTTTACCAAAATAGCCCAATACCATCTTACCGTAACCCGGAGCTATTTTTTTCCATGGTCCCATAAGAGCATTGTTAAGCGCCTGTTGGAAATAAAACTGAGACACTGGAGTAACGGATGTACCGTATCCCCCTTTTTCAACCACTTCACGCATTGCACGAATGACTTCAGGATAACGATCCAACATGTTGTTATCACGCATCATTTGAGTATTTGCTGTCAATGCACCGCCTGGCATTGGAGAAAATGGAATTAAAGGTGAAACTTGTGTTGCTTCAGGCGGGATGAAATAATCTTTCAAACAATCGCCCAATACATCTTCGTATTGCAAGATTTTTTCAAGCTCTAAACCGCCAAGATCAAAATTCTTACCCTTGACTGCATGCAGCATTGTCAGAATATCCGGCTGAGATGTACCACCGCTGACCGGAGAGGCTGCCATATCAATACCATCAATACCTGCATCAAGCGCTGCCATATAACACGCAACGCTCACACCCGCAGTTTCATGCGTATGAAGACGTAAATGCGTCCCCTCAGGAACAAGACGACGTGCCATTTGAATGGTTTCATACACTTTCTGAGGGCTTGATGTTCCGCTGGCATCTTTGAAACAAATCGAGCTGTAAGGGATACCCGAATCTAAAATCTCTCGAAGCGTTTTTTCGTAAAATGCAACATCATGAGCACCCACACATCCTGGAGGAAGGTCCATCATGGTCACAACAACTTCGTGCTTCAAACCATGATGAACAATACGTTCACCAGAATATTTCAAATTTTCAACATCGTTCAGAGCATCGAAATTTCGAATGGTCGTTGTTCCGTGCTTTTTAAACATCTTGGCGTGCAAATCAACCATCTCACGGCTGCCCGTATCTAGCATAACCGTATTAACACCGCGAGCAAGCGTTTGGAGGTTAGCATCCGGACCTACGATAGCACGGAACTGATCCATCATATCAAACGCATTTTCATTTAGATAGAAAAAAAGACTTTGAAAGCGTGCTCCGCCTCCAAATTCAAAATGGGTAATTCCCGCATGAGCCGCAGCTTCAACTGCCGGAAAAAAATCATTCATCAGTACGCGTCCGCCAAATACGGATTGAAATCCGTCACGGAAGGTTGTATCCATTATGTCGATATATTTTTTTGCCATAATCCCTACTTTTAGTTTTATTTATACGCTAAAGAAATTCATCCCTTTGGCTACGCTAACCGCTAGGGTTACTAAAGTCAGCCTCTTTCAAGGCATAAATCTTCTTATTTGGAAGATTTATTATGATGATGGATTGCTGCAACGAGGGAAGCAAGCCCAGCTAAACCATTATTCTGACCTGAATTTTCAAGTTCATGATGATGAAGTGCTACAGCGATAGCAGCAACTCTTGCCCTAACATCATCGTTCTCTAATGAATGATGATGCAGTGCAGCAGCAATCGCAGCTACTCTTGCACCCTCATTATTAGGAATACATACTTGTAATTCTGAGAGGTTTTTAGGCTTCGACTTCGTAAAATATTTCATTACTTTATCTAGTAATTCCACGTCTATATTCCTCTACTGATATTTTGACAACGCAACACGTTAGTGTGATTTTAGTATAAAGTTCATTAAAATTAATTTACTGCACCGTTTCAATATAGCTCAAAGATAATTTTGTTACAATCCGCACCAATAAAATAATAACAAAGAGGTACGCAAATGGATCTTAGTAAAATCGGATATGGCGAAAACCCGGATAAAGTTAAAGCAATTATAGAGATTGCCTGCGGATCAAACATCAAATATGAAGTAGAAAAAGAAAGCGGTGCATTAGTCCTTGACCGTGTCATGCACTCAGCAATGTATTATCCGGCAAACTACGGTTTTGTCAATAAAACACTTTCCCAAGACGGTGATCCGGCGGACATTTTGATCCTTACTGAATATCCTATGGTTGAGGGATGTGTAACCAACTGCCGTTTAGTCGGTGTTTTGATCATGGAAGACGAAAGCGGTATTGATGAAAAACTGCTTGCGGTTCCTACCTCAAAAATTGATCCTACATTCGAAGAGATCCAAGATCTTGGAGATATTCCAAAACATACCTTGGCAAAAATCAAAAACTTTTTCGAAACTTATAAAATGCTAGAGCCAAATAAATGGGTAAAAGTAAAAGGGTTTGAAGACAAAGCATCCGCAACTAAAATTCTCGAAGATGCAATTGCTGCATACAAAGAATAAGTTTTCCGATGATTGATTTTTCTTCACCCGAATTTTTCTCCTACGCCATTTTCGGTGTAATTCTAAATTTCATTTTCTCAATGGCATTTGGAGTGTATTTGAGCAATAATATCGGTATCGAAGAGATGGTGCTTTCAAAAGGGGAAAAAGAGCAGCAGTGGTGGCTCTCCCTTTCTTTGGCAATCCCTTTTGCCAAAATGATCATCACTCTTTATCGTGTTGCCATCTTGCAATTTTACTTTCTGGACCAAGGAAAGTCTCACAAAGAATTTTGGGTTTATCTCACAACTGAAGAATAATCTATCTTCAAATCTCTCTTTTTTAGCTTAAATATAGCTTAATGTTAAATTCGAACTTAAGTTAAGCACAGATATATAATATAACATAACATTTATTAACCATATTATAACGTTATCTTAATATTAACATTCCCTATGTATAGGCTCAAATCACCTATTTTCATTACTTTTTCTTAACTAAATCATTTAGAAGTACAACAACAGCACTGGAAGCTTACAAATGCCTTAAAATTTCACTACCGAAATAAGGAGGTATAAAAAATGAAAATTCTTTCATTCCTAGTTCTCTTTGTATGCGCATCATTAGCCGATAATACAATTCACCAAATGAGTCCAAAGCAACTACATGTTTTACAAACGGTCCGAGACGTCGCCAAGAACATCCCTGACAAACATGGAAATACGTATGAAAATACGGTAAGTGCCATCTGTATTACCGAAAGTAGTGCAGGTAAAAATACTATTGGTGACTTTCATCATAAAAAGTCAATTACCAAAGCTTCGCTTGGACCCATGCAAGTTCGTGTTTCCACGGCACGCCACGTATCTCATAGTGTTAAAAATCTAAGCTGGCTTAATAAACTTAGTGATATTCAACTCGCGGCACGACTGTTGGGTGATACACGTCTCTCAGCAAAAGTGGCAACGTATTATGTAGTATTGCTCCATAACAGCCGTAAAAACTCTTTTAATGCTGTCAGTGGCTACAATGGCGGAATGGTCAATCATAAATATTACAATAAAATTATGAAAAATAAAGCGATTATAGCTCAGCTAGTTGCTAACGGAAAACTCTCTTAAAAATTCGCTATAATATTCCTATATTTGATGGGAGTTTATGCATGGATGATTATAAGCTTAAACTGATTCTTGCTGGACTTGGCGGATTGGTTTTTAGTCTGATTTTTATATTATTGGCTTTTGTTCTTCCCCTGAAAGATCATAGCGTCGATGCAGATATAAAAGCCAGAAATACCCTCGAAAAGATCTCAAAAGGGATTAAAGAAGGTCAGCTTCGACCTCCGCCAAAAGATCAAAGTAATCATGAATGATTAGCACCTCGACCCAGTCAAAACTTTCACTCTTACTCCCAAACCAAAACAAGGTGCTCTCCGAAATCATCAAACATGCCTCCCCTGAGCAACTAAATAATTTACAGGAAAAAAGTAATCTTAAATCCTTTTTAGGATCACTTTTTCGCGATACTCTCACCAATACTAAATCCGATTCAATACTCCTCGATATGCTCAAAAGCAATCCCTCCTTTAAAAATATGGGGAATTTCACCGATAATCTCAAAATACTGCTAACGTCATTAAAAGAAGAACCTTCTCTCTCACCAAAACTTGTTAAGCTTGAGAGCTTTGTACACTCTATTCAGACCATAAATGTCCCGATTTTAAAAGAAAAAATGGTAAATTCAGGTGTTTTTATGGAATCTAAAATGGCTTCTTTAGCCGATGCGTCACTCCAAGAGGTTGAACTGAGTATGGGGCGCGATGTCAAATCCAATCTTTTAACCCTTCAATCTGACTTAGAAAAACTGAATTTACCCAATAAAGAAGCACTCCAAACGCACATCGATCAGCTCATCACGAACATTGACTATCATCAGCTTCTTTCTCATCTAAGCGGTGCTAATTCACTTTATTTTCCATTTAGCTGGAATCAGCTTCAAGAGGGAAGTGTTACGTTTAAAAAAGCCAAAGGAAAAAAGTTTTACTGTGAAATCAATCTCATACTCAAAGAATACGGTGAAATTGACCTGATGATGGGGCTTTATGAGGAAAATCAACTCGAAATCCAAATACACACCGAAAAAACTTCCTTAAAAACACTGATTCAAACCCATCTTGAACTTTTACGGACGCTGCTCATCGATGTAGGAATCACATTGCGTATTATTCGTATCCATGAGACCAAAGATCTCCAAAACCCCTCCTCAATAGCTTATACCTCTGAAACAACGAACAGCCATACTGGCTTTGAGGCACTTGGATGAAAAAGGCTGTCGCTCTAAGCTATGATAAAATAAAAGACAGAGCACCAAAAGTCATTGCGAAAGGGAAAGGAGATACAGCTGAAATCATCATAAAAATTGCAAAACTGCATAATCTCCCCATCACCCAAGATGAAGATCTCGTCGAATTGCTCAGTAAAGTCGAAATCGATCATGAGATTCCCGATAAACTCTACATAGCCGTCGCTGAAGTGTTTAAATTTCTTTATACGATTACCCATAAAGAGCCCTAGAAAATTATGCTACACTTTCATCATGAAAAAATATACAAATCCTTTTTGGGAAACCAAACAACTCCATGAACTTACCAATGAAGAGTGGGAGGCGTTGTGCGATGGCTGCGGACTGTGCTGTTTACACAAACTCCAAGATGAAGAAGTCGAAGACGCTCCTGTTTTAATGACACGTGTCGTTTGCCGCTGTTACAATCTTCAAGCGCACGGGTGCAGTGATTATTCAAACCGACAAAAAATCGTCCCCGAGTGTACGGCGCTTACTGTAAAAAGAGCTTCCGAATTTGAGTGGCTTCCACAAACCTGCGCCTATCGTTTACGCCATCATAATCTTCCGATCCCGCTATGGCATCCGCTTATCACGGGGACACGCGATAGCGTTCGACCGTATAGCGTTCATGCTCTTAATCCTGTTCTCGAAACTGAAACCATCGATTTCGAAGAGTATCTCATCCAAAATTAAAATTATTATAAAAAAGATACCTTAATCTTCATAATGGCATAATTCATCATTATACGATTGAGTAGGAGTTGAAAACATGACGGTTCTTTTGGTGGATGATAGCAAAATTGTACGAATGTTTTTGAGAAATGTTTTAAGGAGAATTGTAGGAACTGAAACCATTTTTTTAGAAGCAGAAAATGGCGAAATGGCTCTTGAGCAGATGAAAAATGCTTCCGTTGATCTTATGATGCTTGATTGGAATATGCCTATTATGGGAGGAGAGCAAGTCGTGGATATTATTCGTGCCAATCCTGCCTACAAAAAGACCCGCATCATCATGGCAACCACTGAAGGCGGGAGAAATGATGTGCTTCGTATGATTAAAAAAGGGGTTAACGGATATCTCGTTAAGCCGTTTATTGAAGCAAATATTATCAAATCAATTGAAGCGCTGCGAATACGCTAATTTCTTAACGTATCGTGCATTTTAGCAATCGAGGATCGTTTCTATGCTCTATCAAAATTCGCTTTACACGATCTTGCCAAAGCATAGCAAATAACTCTCGCTGCGTCGTATCCGCACGATCCGATGCAATCAGAGGAAGCAACTCACCCATGCGTGGGTCACTCATAACAAAAGAGGGATTGTAGCTAAGGGTTACTCGCTTACTTGTATCAACACGCTCAAGCGCCATCTCTCCTTCTATCTCTGCATTGTAAAAAAGCAACTGTCGTCGATCAAATTTTCCTGCAAGACCATGAAAGCCACCCACATCGGTTGCTCCTGTAATCATAGAGGCAACATTTGCAATCACCCCTACGACTCCCTCACCGAGCGTACCCTTCATTAGAACTTTAATCTCTCCACGTACAGGTGTTTCATCCTTATACAGTAATTTAAGTCCTTCTTGGACCATCAAAAATGCACCGGCTACTGTAGGACACGAGTGACCTGCGAGTTTTACCACATCTCTATACGTATAGTCAATTATACCGTTATTCGCAGCTCCAAGTACCTCGCAGAGCGGATCACGCACTACTATAGGTGTAACATCATTAAAAAAATCGGGTGTTCTCATCATCTCTCCCTAAAAAAAGAGATTATAATATTTTTATCTGCTTTAACCATTGACCTGCATCAATCACGTGATACAATCTCACGCAATGCCTCTTCAAATGTCGGATATAAAAACTCAAATCCGCTTTGCAAAAGTTTCTGGGGATACACCTCTTTCGAATCAAGCATAACCGACGACCCTTCACCAAAAGCAAGTTTGACAAGCCATACCGGAAGTGTAAAAAAGGTTGGGCGATGCAATACTTTTCCAATAATTTTGGTTTGAGATGCATTGGTAAGGGGGTGAGGTGCCGTGAAGTTTACGATACCGTTTAAATTAGCATGGTCAATTAAAAAAGCGCAAGCACGAACGAGATCGTCTAAATGAATCCATGAAACGAGTTGTGTTCCATCACCCATTTTACCCCCCAATCCCATTGTAAAAGGGGGAAGCATTTTTTGCATTGCACCGCCGCCTTTCCCGCATACAACTCCAAATCGCATCACACATACTCTCGTTTTCTGTGCTGCAAATGTTGCCTTTTCCCAATCCATGACCAAAGTAGCCAAAAAATCATCAGCAAAGAATTCAGAGGCTTCGGTATGCTGATGATTACCGTCATAAATACCGACTGCAGATGCATTTATAAATGTAGAAGGAGGAGTGTTACATGCAGCAATGGCGGCTACCAGTTTGTCGGTACTTTCCAAACGGCTCTGACGTAATATATTTTTATAACTCTCACTCCAGCGCCCCAAGATATTGGCACCTGAAAGATTAATGAGCACATCTGCGTTGTCAATCGTTTCAACAATTTTTTCAACTGAGGTATCGCTACGAATACTCAAACCCACAACCGTATCGGAGCGTTTAAGTAAATAAGTACATAATGCACTTCCGACAAATCCACTCATTCCACATATAACAATTTTCATATTTTTTTCCTTTTACAGCGTACTAAATTTTATAATTACTTGATTTCGACCCTGATCTTTTGCCATATAAAGCTGGTCATCTGCTTCTTTGTAAATCTGTTCATGGGTCATGATAGCTTCAGGATGATACACAAAAATCCCCATAGAGATGGTAACATACTTTGAAGCATCGCTATTTTCATGTAAAATTGCCAATTTTTCTATGTCATTTCGTATACGACTTCCAAGCAAGAAGTATTCTTCGTCACTCATATTCGATATCACTATTGCAAACTCTTCACCCCCCAGTCTAAAAGAATATTCACCGCTTCTGGTAGTATACAGCTTTAAAATTTTGGCAATGCGTATCAAGACATCATCTCCTGCTTGATGCCCATACGTGTCATTGTACAGTTTAAAATGGTCAACATCCAGCATCATCAATGCTATAGTATGATTATGTCGCTTAGCACGGTTCATCTCTTCTTGAATGGTTAAGATGTAATGCCGTCGATTATACAGTTCAGTCATAGGATCAGTAATTGCCAGTTCTTGAAGTTTTTTAGTTTTAGCCTCAATGCGTGTTTCCAACGTACGATTAAGCTCTTCAAGCTCACTTTTTTGAGTCTTTAGTACAATATTTGTCTCATATAATTGTGTCACTTTTTGTTTGATCTCAATCGCCATTTTTTGAAATGCGTGGGTAAGTAATTGCCACTCGTGATCGTATTGGCTGCTGTTGATCTCAATATCATAGTGACCGTTTGAAATCAATAAGGCATTATGGCTCAATTCTTGAATCGGTTTTGCAAACGAGCGCAGTGCAATAATAATCATAAAAAAGACAACCATAACACCAATGAAAAATAATAACAGTAACGATGTTGTTTGCTTGTACCATTCGTACAGTAATTCACTTTCGTCAATTTTAACCATCATGCCGCAACGAAGCTCTTTTTGATAGCCCCAGGCAACAACCGAGTTCTCCCCTGTTTCGTCAACCATATACTTTTGCCCTCTTCCGCCACGTACAGCTTCATAGATTGGATTATCCTGAGGTAATATTAAAAAGGTATGCGGGGAAATTTTAGTGTGACGAGTGGCAAACATATTTATAAGTTTTTCATTGTCTATGACAGCGGTAAGCACTTCACCTGTTTTTCCAAGCTCACTGGAATCATTAACAACAGCTTGAATTGTTTTATTATCAATTTGGGCAGCTGAAATACCAATAATTTTTCCATTATGAATAATCGGTTCAGCTATAAAAGCAGCATAATCATTACTTGGCTCATAAAAATGAAATTCAGATACATAAGGTTTAGTATTTTTTAGGGCATCTTTAAATACATGAGCCAGCTGTGAAACACGATAATCACCGGTTAAAAGGTTGGTGTACAAATCAGATTCATGCTTTACACTATAAATAATTTCACCCTCAAGTGAAATTACAAAAATATCATAAAATCCATTTTGTTTGGCAATAATAGTTAGTTTTTTTTGTAAACTTTCCGGTGAGTGCTTCCAAAAATATTTTTCAAAAATACTATGATGACGCGAGGCAAAATAAAAAAGTTCAGTTATATTTGTTAAAGAGACATAACGTTGCTCAACATAGTTATCTATGGCTTCAATTTTATGATTAAGAATGTTATTAATGCGGTTCAGACCATTATGACGAATGGTTTCACGCACTTCCAAACCGATAAATAATAAGATAGTAAAACTAAAAATGGCAATGGAACTAAGCCAAATAATAGTTCGCTTAAGTATCGTCATTTTATTCGTCAAATACATGGATTCAACCTTTAATCGATCGACTGTTCTATCATAAAACTTTATAATAGTAAAGATGACAATTTTTATCTATTAAAGGTATTTTCTACATGCCTTGTGAATATTAGTAACAAAATTTGATAAAAATGTAATTTTGATGCGCTCCCATCATTATCTATTGTAATCGTACATTTTGAGATAATATTCATGTGCCATGCGTCCTGAGTCAAATGCCGGAAGAACATCGGACATGGCACTTTTCATGATTTGTATCCAATGCTCAGGTTTGTCGTAGTACATTGGAATGATCTCATTTTCAAGCATATTCATGAGATTTTTGTTATCTTCAGCGTCTTGAACCTCGATTGGTGTCGTGTGGTCAATGGGTGGGATAGTGAATGAATTACAGCCATGTTTAGCAAATTCAGGATGCCATCCATCGTCTGTTGAGAGGTGAATCGATCCATTCATACTTGCCGTCATCCCGCTTGTACCGCTGGCTTCTCTCGAAACTCTGGGAGTATTTAGCCATACATCGGAACCTTTTTTAAGCATTGCTGACAATTCAAGCTCATATCCAACAATAACTGCCATATTATTGAAGCAATGACTGCTATGGATTAATTCATTAAAAGCGTTGATGGCATTGGTATCGAATGGATAAGGTTTACCCGCCCAAATAACTTGAATCGGTTTTTCAGTGCGTTCTAAAAGACGTTTAAAGCGTTCATAATCATGCTTTAGTAGTCCTGGGCGTTTGTATTCCGCAAAGCGTCGTGCCCAAA
The DNA here is from genome assembly GCA_043797085.1 of Pseudomonadota bacterium. GTDB lineage: Bacteria > Campylobacterota > Campylobacteria > Campylobacterales > Sulfurimonadaceae > Sulfuricurvum. The sequence goes on from JAZDQA010000006.1 coordinate 89,662, forward strand.
CAATGGTCAAAATATCCGGATCAAACATTTTACCCGTCTGATCGGCAACAACATTAAATAATAGACGTTTCAAGTGTTTTTTTCGCCCAATCAATGCATAATCTTCATGTTCATCGAGAGCAGAAAGCATCCCTTTATCAGTCCAAAAACGGCGATTTTGAGCATTGGTAATATAAATTATCTCAGAACGTCCTTCGCACTGTTCCCACATCCGATTCGCTACTTCTCCATGAAACTTTGAAACGGCATTGGTAATCTTCGATGAGCGCAAAGCTCCTACGGTGAGATTAAAAGTTTCATCATTTTCCATTTTCATAATCGTCCGCACAGTACCCAAATCAAGACCGTTAAAGAATCCAAATTTATGGAGTAGAAAGATACTGTGCTGCTCATTTCCAGAATCTTCAGGGGTATGGGTCGTAAAGACAACCTTCTCTTTGACCTTCTCCATATCCTGATACTGCGCATACAACTCATAAACGAGAGGAAGCGCATGTCCCTCGTTCATATGATAGATATCAATTTTTTGTTTTAATGCTTCCAGTACTTTTATACCGCCAATTCCCAATATTATTTCTTGAGAAATACGAGTCTCTTCATTGCTATCATAGAGTTTATGGGTGATAGTACGTGCTAAAAAGTCGTTTTCAGGAATATCCGTTGAAAGTAAAATAAGAGGAGCAGAACCAAACACATTGGGTGGAAGATAGAAAGCCTTGATATGAACTTCTTGCGAGTGAATAGTGACCGTTGCACGAACACCCAAATCTTCGAGAAAATAATAATGCTTACGGATAAATTCAGCTTTTAAATAACGCTTTTCGGTACGCAATTGATCGTAATAGCCAAAGCTCCACAAGATACCGACTCCCACTACATTTTGTCGTAGATCGTAAGCGCTTCTCATATGGGAACCTGATAAAAATCCTAACCCGCCGGAGTAAACTTTCAATGCCTGATGAATGGCAAATTCCATCGAAAAATAAGCGACGCTCGTGGAGTATTTCGAGTCAAACTCGTAATCGTGTAAAATCATTTCAACTCAGCTTTCAAATTTTTTGTATAAAATCTGCTTGCCCAGTTCAACTCCCGGTTGGTCGTAAGTATGAATGTGCATCATCGCACCGACCAAAGAAGTTAAGAGTTCATAATACATGATAAGCGTACCGATATTTGCCTCATCACGCTTAGGAAATACAATCTGATCCGTCGGGATACCGTTCATCTCCAGACTCTCTTTAGTCGCATCGCATTGAAGATTTATGAGGATATTAAAGTTTTTGGTGTTAACAAAATCAGTCATTTCGAGATATTTTAAGGAAATATTCGGGATGACGAGAGGCGTTTCAAAATCCTCAATCGTGAGAAAAGTGACCGTCTTATCCTTGGGTCCCTCAATGAGCAGCTGCAAAAATGAGTGCTGATCAACTGAACCGATCAACGATGCGGGAGTTAACCCGACACTCTTGCCCGATGCGTCGATTTTACCCAAAGACTCTCCCCATAGCTGAACATACCATTTACACAGATTTTCCAGTTCATTGGCATAGGCAAAAATGACATTGATCGTTTTTTCGTGGCTTCGGAGGTAGAGATACGAAGCTTTTGTCAAAAGATGATCCTCTTTACGCTCAAAAAAGCGCTGCAAGAAACTTTCTGCTCCCTCAAGCAATGCTTTCGTATCGTATCCTGCCAATGTCAATGGAACGATTCCCACCGCACTTAAAACTGAAAATCTTCCTCCGACGTTCTGAGGAATCGAAAACTGCGTAAGATCATAATGGTCACCGAATTTGGACAATGCCGAACCATGATCGGTTATGATGAGGATTCGTTCTTTATCACCGCCTTCTATCTCCAAACCAAAATGGGAAATAATCGTTTTAAAAATAGAGATGGTCTCTATCGTTGTTCCCGATTTTGAGATGATGATAAAGAGAGTATTTTCTTTTGTAAGTTTATTCAACGTCTCTGAGATAATGATCGGATCGGTGTTCTCGAAAAAATGCAACGTTCGAAGATTGGTTGCTTTTGATTTTAGCAACGAATCAATCCCTTTTGTCCCTAATGAAGAACCGCCGATTCCGACAATCGCAATATCCCGAATCTTTCCGGATGCAAAAATAGAGTTTTTTTGTTTAAAATCCTCAAGGCGATCAATCAATCCGTCAGAATCTGAGGGCAATGCATAATAACCGACCGTTTGGCTATCACATTCTTCACGAACACTCGCAAAAGCAGCTTCTTGGATAGGGGTTTGGGTTTCATCGAAATCGTGTTTAAAAATCATAGTTTCTCCTGCGATATATGTTTGATGTAAAGTACCCCTAGAGGGGGAAGTGTTAGTGTAATTGTAAACTCTCGTGCGTGTGTAGATTCTGAAACTGCCTCAATAGATACACCATTCCCAATATTCCACCCTTCGTAGAGAGAGGATTGGGAATTAAAAATCTCGACATACTCGCCTGCATCCAAGACGCCCATTTTATAATTTTCACGTGTTGCATCGGCAAAGTTGCACACCACATAGATCTTTTCTGATGGGCTTGTGCTTTTTCGAACAAAACTGATGCAGTTATGACTGAAATCTTGATCATCAATCCATTCAAACCCTTCACGTTTTTCGTCCAACTGATGTAAAGCAGGTTCGTTCGTGTAGAGTCGATTCAAATCAGAAACCATCTTTTTCAACCCTGCATGAAGTGGATTTTCTAAGATGTGCCAGTCCAAAGAGCGTTCAAAATTCCACTCGGAATATTGGGCAATCTCACCCCCCATAAAGAGAAGTTTTTTACCCGGGTGCGCCATCATATAGCCATACAATGAGCGTAAATGAGCAAATTTTTGATTGGTGTCTCCCGGCATTTTGTTGATTAGGGAACCTTTCATATGGACGACCTCATCGTGACTTAGAGGAAGCATGAAATTTTCATCAAAACCATACCACATGCTAAAAGTCAGCTGTGCATGGTGGTGCTGTCGGTGAATCGGATCAAAACTCATGTATTTGAGCGAATCGTGCATCCATCCCATGTTCCATTTAAACCCAAACCCTAAACCGCCGACATCGACAGGACGGGTGACCATCGGATAGGCAGTTGATTCTTCGGCAATCATTAAAATGTCGGAAAATTCTCCATAAAGACTGGTGTTGAGTTTTTTCAAGAATTCTACGGCTTCGAGATTAATGTCTCCGCCATCTTTGTTGGGAATCCACTCCCCCTCTTTTCGGGCGTAGTTGAGATACAGCATCGACGCGACTGCATCCACACGAATCCCGTCGATGTGGTATTTATCCACCCAAAACATCGCTGAGCTGATGAGAAACGACTGGACTTCGTTGCGCCCGTAATTAAAAATGATGCTTCCCCACTCCGGATGATACCCCTGACGCGGATCATTATGTTCATACAGTGCGGTTCCATCAAAATTAATCAGTCCGTGCATATCGACCGCAAAATGCGACGGTACCCAGTCCATAATCACCCCGATACCATTTTCGTGAAGAGTACTGATAAGGTACATCAAATCCTGCGGTGTCCCAAAACGGGACGTTGCGGCAAAATATCCTACAACCTGATATCCCCAAGAACCGAAAAACGGATATTCGGTGAGAGGCATAAACTCAACATGGGTGTAGTTCATCTCTACTAGATACTCGACCAGTTCAACGGCAAGTTCACGATAGGTTAAAAAGCGCTCTCCCTCTTCTACGTTTCGTCTCCATGAACCCACGTGCATCTCATAGACGCTGATAGGGGCATCATGGGCATTGTTGACATGACGATTTTGCATCCATTTACTATCGTCCCACCCGTAATCTTCTAAGCTCCACACTCTTGAAGCCGATTTTGGAGGTAATTCAGCAAAGAATCCAAACGGGTCACTTTTATCATGGATGATGTTATGAAACTGCGAGATGATGTGATATTTGTAAGTAATCCCCTGCTCTACACCCTCAATAAACCCTTCCCAAATCCCTGATTCATCGGGACGTAATGCGAGAGGATGGGTGAGCGTATCGTAGTCGTTAAAATCACCCCGCACACTGACACTGGCTGCATTGGGTGCCCACACGGCGAAATAGACCCCTGATTTTCCCTCATGCACCATCGCATGGGAACCTAGTTTATCGTAGAGCTTGGTATGCGTTCCTTGCTTGAAGAGGTAAATATCCATCTCACTCAAACGCGAAATATCATAGCGTATCGGATTATTCATCCTTTTCTCCCCTCTTTGATGGTGTAATAAAGGGCTTCATACTCACGTCCTGCTACGTCCCAGTCAAACCGTCGCTTCATTGCATTGCATTGCATCTGTCTAAATCCACTGGGGTCATTGTACCAGGTATGAACTGCCCAGCCAACGGTATTGACAAGAGCGTCAGCCGTGGCATCATAAAATTTGAACCCTGTTCCGTGCCATGAGTCGTTTTGGTAGTTTTCAATCGTATCGTCCAGTCCACCCGTTGCCCGAACGATGGGGAGCGTTCCATAGCGAAGAGAGTAAATTTGATTCAACCCGCACGGCTCGAAGAGTGACGGCATCAAAAATAAATCAGATGCTGCTTCGATTTGATGAGCGAGATCGTTTCGATAGCCGATGAAAAAGCTGAATTTGTCCGGATAGATTCCTGCGATGTGGCTAAAAAACGATTCTGCCCATTTTTCTCCCGCACCTAGCATGACGATTTGAATGTCCATCTCCAACAGTTTATGGATCGAGGATGCGAGCAGGGCAATCCCTTTTTGTTCGGCTAAACGCCCAACAAGACCGATAAGGGGAACTTCGTCTCTTTGGGGAAGATGAAAGGCCTCTTGCAAAGCACGTTTGCACAAAACCTTACCGCTCATATCCTCGACATCAAAATGGTTGGGTATAAACGGATCGATTGCAGGGCTCCATTCGTCGTAATCAACCCCGTTTAAAATCCCGTGCAGTTTAGTCGAGTACTTCCCGATCAGTCCCTCTAAGCCCCATCCAAATTCCTCTGTACAAATTTCTTGGGCATATTTGCGGCTCACCGTACTGACTGCATCGGCGTGGACGATTCCTCCTTTGAGAAGGTTGACGCTGCCGTTGTCTTCAAAATCGTAAAAGTGTTCCCAGCCAATGGCGAGTACATCCATCACTCCTTTGTAAAACTTCCCTTGATGCTGGAGATTATGGATGGTAAGCAGCGTTCCTGTGTGCTCAAAATCTCTATCATGCTTATACAACGTGTTGAGCATTACGGGAATTGCGGCTGTATGCCAATCGTTGGTATGAATCACGTCGGGATAAAAATGAAGTTTCTTCGCCAATTGCATCACAGCGCGTGAAAAGAAGATAAATCGATTATCGTTGTCTGCGAACCCTTCTCCGTTTGTATCATACAGGTCACTGCGACCAAAATACTCTTCATAGTCGATGAAATAAACGGGGATATCGGTTTGCGGTAAAAGACCTTCATACACTCCTGCCCATAACTCTCCCATCACCCCCATGGGAACACCCAATGATCCTTCCATAAGTTTTAAACCGTATTTCTCACGATCAACGAGATAGTAGCGAGGCATGACTAAACGTACATCATGCCCAAGTGCGCGAAGTGCTTTAGGAAGAGCTCCGGCGACATCAGCCAAACCGCCAGTTTTGGCAAAAGGGACAACCTCAGATGCCGCGATCAAAATGTTAAGCTTATCCATGAATTTCCTTCTTGTTTTCGTACAGTGCTCCATAGGCTATTGCACTCTCTCCCCAGGAAAAATCACATCTCATGTTATGATGTACTATCCGTTCAAAATGTTTTTTATCTTCAAACAACTCACATCCTTTTTTAACCGCACTAAGGAATGAACGCGATGTAGGGGAACTAAAAATCAAACCATACCCTGAACAGCTGTCTTCTTGGTATGTTTCCACTCGCTTCACCGTATCGGTCAATCCGCCCACACGATGGACAATCGGAACAGCTCCATACGAGAAAGCGATCATTTGGTTTAATCCGCACGGCTCAAAAAGGGATGGCATCAACAAAAAATCTGCCGAAGCGTACATCTGATGCGAAAATGACTCATCATATCCAAAAGTGAGATGGATGTTTTTATGGTGAGAAGCGAGGATTTTTAACGCTTTATAATAGCTCTCCTCCCCTTCCCCGATAAGCGCTATATTGCATTCCAAAACTGCTATTTTCGGCAAAGTTTCAATCAAGAGATCGATCCCTTTTTGCGACGTAAAACGACCGATAAAGACGAACATGGGCTTCGTAACGCCTTTGAGTCCCAAGCGTTTTAGTAGATTGCTTTTGTTGACTTTTTTCCCTTTGGCATCACTGTAGGGTGAAACCAATGCACTATCCGTTGTCGGAGAAAAATGCTCTCTGTCGATTCCGTTGATAATACCGCTGAGTTTTGCGCGATGAAAATGCAAAAATCCCTCCAATGCGCATCCAAACGCAGGAAACATAATCTCTTTTGCGTAGGTTGGGCTTACGGTCGTGATCTCATCTGCGTACGCAATCCCTGCTTTCATAAAATTCACTTTGCCGTAAAACTCCAAAGAATCCATTGTAAAATATTTTTTATCTATCCCAATACTCTCTAAAAGAGTCGAATCAAATATCCCCTGATATGCCAGATTATGAATCGTATAGATCACTTTTGGCGAGAGAGTCCGATCTTTGTGTATCAATAATGCCGTGAGTGCGCACTGCCAATCATTGAGATGGACAATCTCGTAACGATTTTTATGCAGCAGTGCGGTAATTGCATACGAGAAAAGGGCAAAACGCAATCCGTTATCCTCATATCCGGCTTCCGGTGTACCGTAGAGAAACTCTCTATCGCACAGCATTGGATGGTAAACAAAACGATATTTTACCTCCTCATACGTGCATTCATACATCTCAATTCGGTAGTGCGTCTCTCCCATCGATACGTCGAAAAAGCAATCTTCTGAGACAATTTTGAATTTATCTCGATCAACCGATTGATACAGAGGCATAATGACCTCAACATCATACGTACTAAGCGCACGAGGTAAAGCATGTGCCACATCTGCCAAACCGCCTGTTTTGGCAAAAGGATAAACTTCACTTGCAGCGAATAGCACTTTTTTAGACATAATTTTCTCCTCGCAAAACTTTAGCCGCCAATTCGGGTTCCATCGGATTAATCATCATGTCGGTATTCGTCTCAAATCCGCCAAAGCGATAAAGTCGCGGAAGGATGCGAATGTAAAAAGGATACAGATTGCTTCTCTCTCTGTCTTCGTGCAACGGCGGTGTTGATACCCATAGATTAAATGCCATGTTGTCCATTTGAGTACTCAAACGCTGCATCACCGACAAAAGCAAGGTTGATAGTGATTCGATTCTTTCGTTACTGAGCGCGTCGATTGATTCCATCCTCTGAGATGAAGCGATCATCACCTCAAAGGGATAATTGCTGGCATAAGGACAAAATGCACTAAATTCCCCTACTCGCTCGATGATTCGAACCTCAGCGTCCTCTTCATCACGTACGATCGATTCCATCAAAGGATGATGATGAGTTTCGAAATATTCACGGCTTCGCTGATATACATCACGCTGTGCTTTTGGGATCAAAGGAAGGGCTATGAGCTGAGTATGACAATGGCTCATGGTTGAACCTGCATCATATCCTTCGTTTTTAAAGAGAGAAATGGAAGCAAGACGATGATCACGTCTAAGGTCTTCCACCCGTGCTCTGAGGGTTTTGAGCCATGCGACGCTCTCCTCATGACTCCACTGGCTCATGGAAACATAATGTTCCGACGTATCGATGATCACTTCATGCGCCCCAAAACCTTCCCACGACTCAAACGTCCCGAAATTATGCTGATGGGGAGCTTCGATCGCAACGGCTTTGTAGAGATTGGGGACGACGCGAGTATGCCATTGAGGTTGATTAGCCAAGCTGTCGCTGTGACGCAATGCAAAAATTTCTTTGGGAGTCATGGCTTCATTTCCCTCGCAAAAAGGACATATTACAAGTTGGTCTTCTTCTCGTATCGTAGTCATATCCGGTCGGTGCAACCGCTCAGGGGAGATGAGGACATAGCTATCGTTTAAACGATCATATCGGATTTCAGACACGGGTAATCTCCAAAACGCCGCTTAGATCCAACACTGTATCAAAAGCAAAGACCAAAGCAAGACTTAGCCCCTGAACACTCAAATCAAATCCCTGTTCGCTTTGAGAGAGCGTTTGGAGCTGAAAATAGTGCACTTTGAAGGGAGTATCGGTACGGATGATTATTTTTTTCTCCAAATACAGGTCTTCGATCTCGATCGTCTGCGTCTCTTCAATCGTCCCTATTTGCGCTAAATTGACTCCATTGATCCGAATCTTCTCATAATCCGCAAAGTGAAAATTGTGTTCCATCACATAGGTAAAATCGCCTTTGGCATCACTTTTTAGATGGAGAGAAAATTCGATTGCACTGGAAGTAAAAATAAAGTTTTTTTCCAACGAGGCATTGGCTCTTTCATCGGTGTATATTCCACCCTCGCGTGTAAAGGAAATACTATTTTTTGTTTTCGACGATGTATAGGGCTGATTGGCGAAATCTCCATATTCCCGAAAATTACAGTGACGAAAATTTTCCACATTAAAGCTTCTGTCACTGATGTGATCGACAAATGAATTTTTGAGATACCAATCATAAATAATTGCATCCCTCAATGCATCATTGACGACCATATTGGTATGATGAATCGTATCAATTCCCTCTTCTAATGGAGAAACTTTTTCTTTAGGTGCTTCGAAGAGAGCTTGATGATACGCCTCTTTTCGACGCGTGAGGGTATTTTGATAGTTAAAAAATTTATCTCGTACATCGAGTTCCACCATCTGTCCTCCATGCGCTGAATCAAAACGGGCAATCAGCTTGGAGCTCACTGATTTATACTTCGTATGTCCATCAAGCTCGTTGGAGTCACTGACGAGGGCTTTCTTTTTCCCGTAACGGATATTTTCACATTCAATTAAATAGCGATAACTGTTGTCGCGCAAGTTGGGAAGATACAGACCGCCAAAAACCCCATGCCACAAAGGATCATTCGTCTGAAGTTTATACAGCGGTGTTTCGAAATCTCCCTCTTTGTTATGATAGGCGCGAGAAAGCTCGATCATCCGTTTGTGAAGACGGTTGCTCTCAGGATATTTGACAAAGAAATTTTTCCAAATTCCCCCTTTGAGAAACTTCACACCGTACTCTTCATAGCGCTGTAATCCCATCTCTTCTTTGAGAGCTTTAAGATGCAAAGCATTCTCCGCTCTTAAACTCCATTCACCCATCTCGTAATATGACACATTGGGCAAATAGGCAATCCCGCGAGGACAATGTGCGTTAAAATACTCACCGAAATGACGTGTCTGGATCGACTCATCTGCCAATACTGTTTTAACAAAAGACTCAAGCCAGCCTTTTTCATACACCCATTCATGAGTACCCGGCCACATCCCAAATTTTTCGGCATCGTCGAAGATAATCGCCGCCGAATCCTCCTCCCGGTTGTACGATTTAATCGCACGAATGGCACTTTCAACATTTAAAAAAGGAATAGCATAACGGAGCTTTTGACTGATAGGAAAGAGCCCCATCGGAATGCCCCCTTCTTCACTCATATACACTCCGTCCAAGACCTCTTGATCAAAGCCGGCACACTGGAAGTGGTAATCGTCCATTACGGTGTAACGCATACCTGAACGATCGAGATCGGGAATGAGGGAAGATTCCCATACCCGTTCCGTGAGCCACAACCCTTGAGGTTTTTGATCAAAGCGTGTGTGTATCGAATCATTCAGCCGCTGGATTTGCCGTACACGATCGATTGAGGGAATAACGCTCAAAATCGGTTCATAATACCCTGCACTGAAAAACTCGATGCTCCCGGCTTTAGCCAAAGAAACAATTTTTTCATAGAGTGACGGTCGTAATTCCTCGATCCGCTCCATAAGCCATCCGCTGCAATGGACCGAAAACTTAAACTCAGGATAGCGGCTCATCACCTCAAAAAAAGGTTCGTAACAAGTTTTTATCCCCAGTTCGATTACCCACTCGAGATTATCCACCGGCTGGTGCATGTGAATCCCTAACAATAATGATGTCTTCATTCCCTCTCCTATATAAACCAGTCGGTTGTAAAATAATTATTCAATTCAATCACAAGCGTTCCATTCCCCGGCAGGGTTTGAAGGGGTTGGTTCTCTTCCATGAGTGTCCAACGAAGATGAACAACGGTGTTGCTTCCAAAATGAGCTCGTGTAAGTGAAAATTCTAAACGGTGGTCAACCACAACCGGTTTTAAAAGCAGACGTTCACCCGTCTCTTCGATCACCATCTCGATTTGGATAGTATGCGCAGAAAAAGGACTTTTGCCTTCCAAGGCGATATAAACGGCTTGATCATCGAAGCCATAACAGATGGTATCGACAGGGCCACGCAACCTGTCCATCGTTGAAAAGCTCTGCGTCTCATCGATCATACCGCATCCAATCCATTCAAAAAAGCCTCTTTTCTCTCCGTCTAAACGAGGAGAAATACTATTTCGAGGCTTGATCCAAGAGGGTTTGGCGACATTAAAAGAGTTGATCGCTTCCATAAAACGAGTGGGAACCGTTTTTTCCATCAAACGATAGATCTCGATCAAATGGTCTCGGAACAAGGTATCAAACTCGGATGAAAATTCGGTCACGTGATCCTCACCGTACCACCAAAACCAGTCACTGCACTGCGACGCCAAAAGATGATACCGCATCGTTTCGGTGATCTCATGGGTTTGGGCGTAGCTTTCTAGCTCACGGCGTGTCTCAAAAATGAGTTCCCATGCCCGATTTTTTTCACGATGTCCTACCCACGTATCAAACGTTCCGTGTATCCAGCTGCCGGGGGCTAAATGCTCTAAGCTCTCACACTCGTTGATTTGCGCTACCTGATCCATACTCACTGTTTTACACCATGTTGACGTGCTCAAAGTGCTATAAAGGGTGGTGAAAAAATCCCATCCGTTGTTCGGATAAAACTCCCATGCATTCTCGCCATCGACAATCACGAAAACATGTGGATTTTCTTCATTTTGGGCAATACGATGCAGTTCATCCATAAAATGGCTGCTTGCATTTTCCCCTTTCATGTGACGATACTCAAATCCGATCAGATCACTCAAACCATGATCACGAAAAGCGATGGTCACATCCTCATAACGATAGGGTTTATAACGCAGAGATGACGTATCATTGTGAAGTGATTTATGAAGTATCGCTTCATCAGTCGCAATCCACTTTATACCATGCTCTTTGTAGAGAGCAACGCTTTTTTCATCCACGGCTCCCTCTGCCGGCCAAAAACCGCTGGGCTTGGTTCCAAATGTTGTTTCATACAATGCAATAGAGCGTTTCACATGCTCAATCGCATCGTCACGTAGTGCATACGCCCCCTTGGGCAACACGGTTGAGGCATTGGCACGCTGTCCATTATCCATGTCCATTAACAAAGGAAGGATCGGATGAAAATAAGGAGTGGTCGAAACCGAGATAATCCCCTCTTTTTGCAGTCTCCCGTAAAAAGGGAGTATCTCTTGGACAAAAAGGGATAACGTTTCCAGTAATTCCGTTTTGTCATTTTGGGTGTACCCTCGCTGTTTGATAAACAACGCTTTGACCAAATCATTATGAAGCCGAAGAGTATTTCCGCACCATGCGAGTAAAAAAACTACTTCCAAATCGATCAGTTCATCATCACTAAAAAACGTCTGCTCATAGAGCTCACTATAGCGCTGTATGGGGTGAACCATGGTGTCATACTGCGTCGCGGTACAAAGTTTGATGAGCCACTCTTGTTGCGATTGGCTAAGTGTTGAGGGGTGCTGTGCCCACAAAGAAAGAAAATAATCGTATTTCAGCGGTTGGGTATAAAGTTTGAGCTGTTCGATTAACGAAGCACTGAGGTTGAACGTGGCTTTGAGTCCCGAATACTGACTCATAAGCCACGGCATCTCATAATAATCTTTTATGGCATGTAAAAAAACCCATGGCATACTCATCACACCATCACGACCCCGATAATCAGGCTGATGCATGTGCCAAAAAAACGAGAGGCTAAGGGTTCGATCATTCATGAAGACTTCGACCACTCCTGTATTTTTTCCGTGTAGCGTTTAGTATACATCTCCCCTTTTTTATCGTCCGTTGCTTGGATCGTCAGATTGAGATAATCGCTGTATTGATCCGGAATCATTAACACCCAGTCGTCTTTATCCAGCCAAATTTTGACCCCATCGAGCGTCGACGATTCTTTGTCTTTGGCATCTTCCAAAAATTTGCGCATCATTTTTCCCTTCAGGGACTGAGTACACGGAAGCTGAATCGTTGTATAGAAAAAGTGGGGAAGTGATGCAATAATTTCAGAGAGTTTTACACCATGTGTCACCATCATCTCCAAAATTTTCAATGTCGCATACATCGAATCTCTGTGGGTCGCAAATTCGGTAAAGGTAAAGTTCCCCTCACCCGTAGCAACCAAATCATAACTTTTCATCTTAGCCGCTTTGAAATTCGCGTATTGTCCCCGTTCAATCTCCAGATGATCAAAATAGACAATATCTGCAGCCCATGTCGGTAAAAAGACCCGCTTCTTCGCTCCGCTGGCTTTGGCTTCCATATTTAAAAGACTCATGACAACATACAAGGCACTTTGTTTGGAGAGGGGAAGCCCCTCATCACACATAATATCCAATCGCTGACCATGAGGATAAAGTATAAATCCACCATCGAGTTTGAGTGCGTTAATCACCGCCCCCATATCCTCATACGAGCGTTTTACCAACGTGTTAATGTTCGAGAGACGCTGTTCATCGCTGTAAGCATTGAACATAATGTGTTCAACCCCCAGATCGTTCAGAATATCAGGAAATACCTCAGATGCCAAACCATGTGTCAAATCGACGGCAATACGGCAATCAAGGCATTTAAACCGATGCGATTGTAAAACGGACTCCATCCCTTTTTTATACTCGGCGTATTCACGCTTGTGATCAAGTTCGTGTATCTGCCCGATTTGAGAATAATCGACTCGACGGAAAGTCTCTTTGAAAAATGCCTTTTCTACTTTTTTTGCCACATCATTGTTGATACGAAGCGCTTCATGATTGTAAAAAGTAATCACCGTACTGGTGGGATCATCGATTTTTTGATGAAAATGGACCCCTGCCGTATAGTGCTCATGGAAGGAAAGACTGCATCGCATAACGGCTGAGGGGATAGCATTATAATCGACAACGTCGACTCCCGAAGAGAGCAGACCGCCTAAAAATGCCCGCTTCAGCATCCGTGAGCTTTTATCATAATGACGTGATACCAACACCTTCGAGCCTACAGGCAACTGCGCACCAAAAGATTCCGCTATCTTCGTCGCCATTTCGCATGAAAGTTCCACATTTGATTTTCCGATAACCATTCCGTTTTCAAAAATAGAATTTTTATATTTACTTCCCAGAATGACACTGCGGCTGACGATAGCGGCATCTTCGATCATTTTATACGGCCAAATGGTGACATCTTTTTCGATGGTGACGAGCTCACCGATTTCGCATCCCTCGGCTAAGATCAATCCTGATTTAGCGGTAACATTTTTTCCGATACGGTTCCCGTCGCAAATAACACACCCGTCTAATTTGGCATTTTTTCCGATCTCAACATCGTTCCAAATGACGGTATTGGCAATTTTTGACGAAGAGCCGATAACAACATTATTTCCTATCACGACATTGCAGAGCTTCGAACCGCGTTTAACCGTTACATTTTTACCGATTACGACGATTCCGATGACTTCAACACTCTCATCGAGGGTATTGTCCTCTTCACAAATGAGAACACCATCGGGATATTTAACCGTTTCTCCCCCAATATTAAGTTTGATTTTACCGGCAAGTATATCTTCATAGACATCGCGATAACTCTCAGGATTTCCGACATCGCGCCAGTAGCCCGCAGCGTAGCCAGCCATCAAATCGATTCCCTGACGCATCAGCAGAGGAAAGAGATCTTTGGCAAAATCAAAATTCTCATTTTTGGGAATGTACTCCAAAATCTCAGGTTCGATGATATAAATACCGGTGTTTATGGTGTCACTAAACACCTCACCCCAGCTTGGTTTTTCGAGGAATTTTTCGATTTTTCCCTCTTCATTGGCGATAACCACACCAAATTCAAGCGGATTTTCAACGGAGGTCAATGTAATGGTTAATTTAGAATTTTTTGATTTGTGGTAATCAAAAATCTGTTGAAAATCAAAATCAGTCACCAAATCACCGCTGATAATGATGAAGTTTTCATCTCCGATATATTCCTGCGCTTTTTTAACCGCACCCGCAGTCCCATAATCATCATCAGGGACAACATACGTAATATTGATACCCCAAGCACTTCCGTCTTGGAAATAATCTTTGATGACATCGGGCTTAAAATAGAGTAATACAATAAATTCTTTAATGCCTAAATCTCGTAGGCTTACAATCGTATGCTCCATCATTGGACGGTTCATTATCGGTAACATGGGCTTTGGGACAGAATTCGTCAGGGGCTGTATTCGTGTTCCAAATCCGCCTGCCATAACAACAGCTTTCATTGATCTCCTTTTTGAAACAGTTTTAACTACACAATCATCTATTATTCTAATACTAGCACTAAATCATAGCATTTTTTTTATACATTCTCAATCGCTATTTTATAAATATTGATAATTTTCTGCTCTTTCAAAAGATGTGATTATTTTATTACTATAAAAATATGTTGATTGATTTTACTCTCACATTATTTCTCTTAGGAAACACTCAATACTTTAGATGCTAAGCATATTGACAAGATCATAGGAAAAAAGTCCTAAAAGTTTTTCAAAAGTTTTTACGCCGCCACTAGGATCATTGGTCGGGCATTGTTGAACGAAATTGAAATTTTTGGTTTTAAGGAGTTTATTACCCTCATTTGAAATGAGATTGACTTTTATTTGCATGATCACATGTGATCCTTGGGGATTAAACTCTTGATAAAAATCGATCACTTCGACTTCCAGTGTCAAGTCCGTATTGGCTTTAGACGCTGTTGGTAATACAGCTTTATAAATATTATGCGTAATTAATGCAGATTCAACGCTTTGACTTACCAAATCACTGGGTGCAATCACCCACTGGTTGTAGGCAAAATAAGAAAATATCGATCCTTTTTTGTACCACATATGATTTGTATTATACATATCATTCGTCATCATAGGCTGAATTTTGATAGATAAATTCGTCTGAATATTGGTTTTATTATTCTCCACAACTTTGCTGTTAATCCTATGTTCTTTCATCACAACGGCTGAGTTTTTTAATGAACAGCCACTCAAAATCAGTAAGCTTAGAATGGATACTAAAAGTTTTTGCATATTATTCTCCTGGTCCAGGTTGGATAATTTTTTGTTTAAAAAGTAAATCACTTGGACTCTCTTTGAGTTCTTGAATGACGATTTTCCCCTCGCGCACAAGATTTTTAGTTTGATTGATAGCATCATTAGAGTTATCCAGCGTCAACGATAGTTTTTCTATTACTTTTGATTTCTTAACATCTTGAAGCATACTGGAGGTCTCTTGGGTTAAGATTCTTGTGTCATTAATGGCAGATTGCGCTTGCTGTGCAACATTGGAAAATTCTTGCAGCGTTTGATTGATATTATTTTCGACTTCTTTTGTCCCATGTATCAAGTGCGTAATCTCTTCTTTATTGTTTTTAAGTTCGGTGGAGATTTGAGAAAAATTATCCAAACTGCTGCTTACGCTGTTAATATTTTTATCACTTATGAGGGTATTAACCTTCACTATGGTTTTGGAAATATCCGTTAGCATCCTTTCAGCTTTGTCCGATAGTTTTGACAGCGTGGAAGATTCTGATTTGATAACAGGGCGTTCACTTTTATCCATACTTTTTAGAGTTTTGGTCTCTTTTGTCCCCCCTTTTATCTCTAAATATCCGACGCCGGCTATACCTTGTGAATTTAAAACGATCAAACTGTCCGTTTTGACGGGCGTCTCTTTTTTCACTTTAAACGTTACTTCTACACGCTCCGGATCATTTTTATCAATGGTTATATTTTCAACATATCCGACATCTATCCCTTTTAATTTAACGGGTGATGATGTTTTGAGTCCGGAAACAGACTCCCCTATGTAGGTTTTATAGCTGTCGTACTGATCACTGTCAATCCCATATTTTCCCATCCAAAAAGCAAATCCCGCCAAACATAGGATACTTATAATTCCAAATAAACCTACAATTATAAAATTCGCATTTCTTTCCATTAAGTAACCTTTAAAAAATCTTTCAAAAATGTCATATCGCTGTTAATGGCTGCTTCATAATTCCCATCAAAACAAATTCTTTTGTTCTGAAGAACGATAAATCTATCCAGTGCACTCTTGATCGTATCCAGATCATGGGTAACGATAATCACGCTAAACCCTAGCATATCTCTTAATTCTACGATTAACTTATCAAACGCTTCTGCACTTGACGGGTCGAGTCCGCTTGTCGGTTCATCCAGAAAAAGAAGTTCAGGATCAAGGGCAAGGGCCCGTGCCAAGCCTACTCTTTTTTTCATTCCGCCGCTTAGCTCGCTGGGATATAAATAGGCAGACTCACTGGAAAGCCCCACCATGGCGAGCTTGGTCATAGCCATATTTTCGATAAGACCTATAGGGAGTTTTGTGTACTCAATCAGCGGAAGACAAATATTTTCCAGTACGGTGAGCGATGAGTACAATGCCCCAAATTGGAACAATACGGCCCATTTTTGTCGAAGTTTATGTGCAGCTTTATGACTGATTCCTCTTAGTGATTCGCCAAGAATTTCGATGTTCCCCGATTGGAATTTTTGGAGCATAATGAGTTGACGCAGCAGTGTTGATTTACCGGCACCGCTGCCCCCTAGTATTCCAAAAATTTCTCCTTTTTGAATACTAAAAGAGAGATCATCATGAATAAGGGTGTTCCCAAATTTTGTGACAATATTTTCTACCTTAATAACTTTGGTCATATGCCCAGCTTTGTCAATGCGACTGCTATGATGGCATCACAAATAATGACCCAAAAAAGTGCGCTTACAACACTTTTGGTTGTGAGTTTTCCAATACTGTCCGTGCTTCCAGTTGCTTGAAATCCCCTGTAGCATCCTACAACACCGATAATGGCACCGTAAACGGGCGATTTTGCTAATCCGACATACAATTCATTAACGGATATTTCAAGATACATTCTGTCGATGAAGTCATTCAAACTAATACCTAATTGAAAATGTGAAACAATATAAGCACCCGTCATACCTGCCATATCTGCAGCAAAAACCAAAAATGGCATCGTAATGATAAGAGCAAAAACCCTTGGAATGACCAAAAAAACAAAGGGATCAAGTCCCATCGTCCGCATCGCATCAATTTCTTCGGTAATTTTCATGGTTCCAATTTCAGCTGTAAAAGAACTGGCACTTCGTGCAGCGATTAAAATGGCGGTGATAATGGGTGAAAGTTCTCTAAAAACAGACATTACGCTTAGATCAACAATGAAAATATCAGCACCGATTTTTGTCAGATACCCTGCAGATTGATATGCCACAACCAGACCTATTAAAAAAGATAAGATTGTAATGATTCCGATAGCTTGGATGGCAGACGTATCAATATGTTTTACCAATGCGGTAAATCTAAAATTCCACGGTGAAATAATGAGCTTCAGCAGTGCAAAAAGCATTTCACCGACAAACGATAAAAAATCACCGCTTCCTTTAACCCCATCAATAATCCATTTACCTATTCCTTCAACAGAAAGATATTGTTTTGGGGGTAACTCAGGTTTGTTACGGAAGTTTTTTTGATAAAAGTTGAGGAGTTTTGCGTGATCTTCGTGTACATTCACGCACGTTACACTGCATTTATCTTTAATAAGCTTATTTTTAATCCGCAAAATTTCAACTGCACCTGCTGAATCAATAGTTAGGCAATCAATAAAATCAAAAATAATCGCTTTATCAAAAAAATTGCCAATATCCTTTTCTATACTGTTCGTATTTGCTAATGATTCTTTTGTCCAATCATTGGCGATCAATACTTTAAGATCGACTGCACTTAAATATTGAATTTTTATTCTTTGCATGGCGAAATTATGCCCATAAAAGCGATTAATTTAATTTCATTGTTGTAATGCAATTGTTTCGTAATTGTAATAAATTCTATTTATACTTCCATCTGTGAAAAAACTTTATGGCAATTTAATTAAAATGCCTCTAAAAGCTTAAAAAACTATAGATAAAAATGCTTTAACTTCGTCAAAATAGCGTTCAAATTGATCGAAGCGGTGATTTCCACCTTCTTCAATAATCATCTTTGCCCCATCATAATGGTTTTTTGCCACAGTATGATCGAGTATTTCATCCCCAGTTTGCAGAAAGATACAATAATTTTTAGTGTTTGGTTGTTTAACGATATAGGGGCAAAAATCATTGATGTCGCTTTCGTTCCAGATAAAAATACTGCCATCGTCTCGGGTGTTTTTTCCTAGGTAGCGACGTGTTGTTTCGTAGGGAGCAATAGAAGGGTTGATTAGAACCGTTTTGATGTTATGGCACTCACTGAGATATGAAGCGTAAAATCCACCTAATGAGCTGGCAATAATCCCCGTAATGGAATGTTTTTTGATGAGCATTTCCAAGTCTTCGATAGCCTCTGCCGGAGAAACCCGAAAATCGGCAATTACAATAGTGTCATTAAAATGTTTTTTAAGTATGTTGGCTTTAGACGATTGAGCTGTTGTTCTAAATCCATGGATATAAAGAATCACGTCGTAACCTTTCTGCAAAAAGACAAATTATAGTCTTTTCACTATCTAATTATCAAGGAAAATGCTATTTGACACGGTACTTTTCTACAATACGTCTGATTACTTCATCGGCAATTTGTTCTTGAATCCCCATGTCTAAATGGCTGAAAAAACCGACACACGAGCAGTTTATCTCACCTAGCACATAGGTATCATTTCCATCATCATCGTTGTCGAGCATAAAATCACCTGTCCAGAGAATGGGCGGTTCCTTGATTTTGCCCAGTTTACTTGAGATGAGGGGGATGGAGTCAACAAATTTATTTATCAATTTAGGATAAGCATCGGGAGAATAATAGGTGTAATGCGCTCCCGAACCGATTGTGGCTGAAAATGCATCTGCATGATCTGCTGGTTTTTTATGGACGACAAATATAGGCTTGTTACCTATCATTAAAATGCGAATTTCTCCTTCCGTAATACGAGGAAGAAATCGCATATCAACCAGCATCCCATTTTTCCCCTTGATGTATTGCTTGCAAAAACGGATAAAGTTACCCAGAGAGTGATATTCTACATGATTATCAAATGCTTCGGTACATTTTACGACTGTTTCTTCAGGAATTGCCTCGCCCGCTTTGTACTCGATATGATTATCAGTTACTTCGACTTTCCAGATACCTGAACCTGTAGACCCACGATTTTGTTTAAGTACACGCGGTCCATAAGAAAGGGTTTTCGGAAATATCTTTTTGAACTCTTTGTAAGTGTAATACGCGTAAGTATCATCGGGAACCAAATCAGTATTGGCGAGTTTTGAGAGGACATCTTTGGAGCCGAAACGCATCATGGTCGTAGGGTGTGTCATTACCAGTACGTCTTTTTTACTGAGTTTATTTAACATATCAAAGAGTTTATTTTCGCCGTTTGGAAGATTTCCAGGATTAATTCTGGTAATAACAGCATCGGCACGTTCAAGAATATAAGAATAAAGCTCATCAACCCACTCATCTCGAAAATAGATTACTTCAGCAGTAAATCCTTTTTCAATCAATGCTTCGATAATAGGCATCGTATCGCGTCAATGTCCATTGATCCATTTATCTGACCCGCCTTCAGCTTCGATAATTATGATGTGTTTTTTCATGCACTACTCCTATGGGATGTGGAAGTGTACATAGTAAAGATTATAGATTGGTTGCAAAGAAAAATATTGTTGGAACGGTAAAACAAAAAGTGCGCAAGATCAGTTTAGCCCTCTTGCGTTATTATATCATTTAGGTTAATTTCAGCAGTGCCTATAGTTTAATCAATCAATACGAATACAACTTGCTACAATGGTAAAAATTAAAATTTTAAAGAGTCTTTATGAGTGAAATATCCAATTTATGCGACGTTATTATTTTCGGAGGGCATGGTGATTTAGCATTTCGAAAGCTCATGCCTGCGTTGTATCATCTTTGTAATGACGGACACATTAACGAGCACAGTCGTATTTTTTCCACAACCCGTGCCAATATGACCCAAGAAGAGCACCTTGAACTGGTCAAAACAAAATTAAAAGAATTTTTAGCCCAAGAGCAATTTGATGAGGCAAAATTTGAGAATTTTAAAGCACGCCTGCATCTGGTTAAAGTAGATCTGGGTAATGTTGAAAGTTACGAGGAACTCAGCCATCTTCTTGGAGAAAATCCTCAACGAGAACGAATCAGCTATCTCTCTACCTCTCCTGATTTTTTCGGAACGATTTGTAAAGCCTTAAGCACGTGGAGACTTGTCAGCCCTCAAAGTCGTGTCGTTTTGGAAAAACCGATCGGGCGGGATCTTGTCTCTTCGCGTGCCATCAATGTGGAAGTGCTCAAATATTTCGACGAGTCCCAAGTCTACCGCATCGACCACTATTTAGGAAAAGATACCGTTCAAAACATTATGGCGTTACGTTTTTCCAACCGTATTTTCACCCCTTTATGGGATGCGAGCAACATTGACCATGTCGAAATCACGGTCTCCGAAAGTGTCGGGGTTGAAGGGCGTTGGGGATATTATGATGAGTACGGTGCAATGCGCGATATGATTCAAAATCATCTGATGCAGCTGCTGTGCCTCATCGCTATGGAACCCCCGTGTTCTTTGGATGCGGACAGTGTACGGGATGAAAAAGTAAAAGTACTCAAATCCCTGCGCCCTATGAGTGCCGCGGATATCCAGCAAAAAACCGTTCGCGCCCAATATTCAAAAGGCTCCAGTAACGGTCAAATCGTCCCCGGATACAAAGAGGGGGAGGGTGTCGCAAACAGTACGACCGAAACCTATGCCGCCGTTCGTGTCGACATCGACAACTGGCGTTGGAACGGTGTGCCGTTCTATCTACGTAGCGGAAAACGTCTGCGCAACAGAAACTCTGAAATCATTATTCAGTTTAAATCAATCCCTTACTCGATTTTTGCCAACAAAGGCAGCTGTATTTCGCAAAACAAACTGGTCATCACTTTGCAGCCCAAAGAGAGTATTCAGCTCAAACTCATGAATAAGATCCCCGGACTCAGTGAACAAATGCGTCTGCAACAAGTCGATTTAGAACTCAACTCCCCTATGAATGATGAAAGAAAACCCGAAGCCTATGAACGCCTGATGCTCGATGTTATCCGCAGTAATCCGACCTTGTTTATGCGACTGGATGAAGTGGAAGCGGCGTGGAAATGGGCGGATATTATTTTGCAAGGATGGGCCCAAAACATTGTTCCGATGAAAAGCTACAGTGCAGGAACCGATGGACCCACCGCCGCAGTTGAGCTAATCGCACGTGATGGCAGAAGCTGGCATGATGAATAATCTCAATTTTCACCGTTTTGATGATGAAGAAAAGCTTGCTTTTTCTCTTACTCAAAGCATCGTGGATGATCTCAACGACGCCATCGCCGAAAAAGGATCTGCATCTTTGATCGTCTCAGGCGGAAGCACCCCTAAAAAACTTTTTAAAGCCTTAAGTAAGATAAACATCGATTGGGATAAAATTAAAATCGGTTTGTGTGATGAGCGTCTCGTTGAACCGACCCATAACGATAGCAATGAAAAACTTGTTCGAGAAACACTCATGACAAGTTATGCCCAACAAGCAACGTTTATTGATATGGCAAGCGAAGATGAGACTGCGTGTTCTATGCGCGTTAAAGAGCTACTTATGCCCTTTGATGTGATCGTTTTAGGGATGGGAGAGGATGGTCATACCGCATCACTTTTCCCTAATAATCCAAGGCTTGATGAAGCATATGACCAAACCAAAGAAAATGTCTGCATTAAAATTGTTCCGCAATATGCTCCACATTCGCGCATGAGTCTTACACTGGGAGCTATTTTAAGCGCTCGCCATGTCTATCTTCATTTTCAAGGCGAGAGCAAACTGAATGTTTACAAAGAAGCACTAAGGGGGGCGGATTCATTCGCTATGCCCATTCGTGCTATCATTAACCAAACAGATAAAAAGATTGAGGTATACAGCGCATGAATGAAATACTCCTTCGCGTTACTAAAAACATACAAGAACGTTCCCGTATCAGCAGAGAACATTATCTCCAACGGATCAACGAAGCAAAAAGACATGGCGTTAATCGGCAAAAACTCGGATGCAGTAATCTAGCCCATGCCATGGCACCGATGGATGCACACGATAAAGCCTCACTAAGTGCACTGCAAAATCCCAATATCGCGATTGTCACGGCGTATAACGATATGCTCTCCGCCCATGAACCCTATAAACTCTATCCTGCCCTCATTAAACGGACTCTAAGCGACATGGGTGCCACGTGTCAGGTTGCAGGAGGAGTTCCCGCCATGTGTGATGGGGTGACTCAATCGCAAAAAGGGATGGAGTTAAGCCTCTTTAGCCGTGACAACATCGCCATGGGAACCGCTATTGCCCTCTCTCACAATGTCTTTGACGGAGCTTTGTATCTGGGAATATGCGATAAAATTGTCCCGGGTCTTGTCATCGGGGCATTGGCGTTTGGTCATCTCCCCGGACTCTTCGTCCCAGGTGGACCAATGCCATCAGGAATTAGCAACGCGGAAAAAGGGAGAATCCGACAAGAGTATGCCAAAGGCAACGTCACTAAAGTCGATCTTCTAAAAGCCGAAGCCGCCTCCTATCACAGCAGCGGGACATGCACCTTTTATGGCACCGCAAACTCAAATCAAATGCTCTTGGAAATGATGGGTCTGCAACTTCCCAACAGCTCGTTTGTCAACACCAACACCCCGCTTCGTGAAGCACTCACCATAGAAGCTTCTCGCACCATCCTTGGTTTGACTGAGAGTTTTGGAAACTATCTCCCCATAGCCGACATCATCGATGAACGCAGTTTTGTTAATGCGATTGTAGGACTCATGGCAACCGGCGGATCGACCAACCATACCATCCATCTCATCGCCATGGCGCGCGCCGCAGGGATACTGCTGACATGGGATGATTTTGATGCTCTTTCGAAAATCACACCGCTTCTATGCCATATGTATCCTAACGGAAGTGCCGATGTCAACGCATTTCGAGACGCAGGCGGAATGTCGGTCGTGATCCATCAGCTTCTGAATGCAGGTCTGGTGCATAACGATGTCCAAACCATCATAGGCAAAGGGCTTGATCGCTACGTCGTTGAACCTACACTTAAGGAACATACATTCCGTTTTGATACCGGAGCCACAATCTCTCGTGACACTTCGGTCATTTCCAGTGCAGAAACTCCCTACAGACACGAGGGGGGAATTAAACTGCTTCGCGGAAATATCGGTCGAAGCATCATAAAAACCTCAGCGCTCAAAGATCCCGATATCATTATCGAAGCCGAAGCGATTATTTTTGATTCTCAAGAAGCATTGCAAAGTGCCTTTAAACGCGGCGAACTGGAGAGAGATTTTATCGCCGTTGTCCGATTCCAAGGTCCACGCGCCAACGGTATGCCCGAACTTCACGGTCTTATGCCTCCGCTTGGCGTGCTTCAAGAGCGAGGATTCAATGTCGCAATCGTAACCGATGGTCGAATGTCCGGTGCATCAGGAAAAGTCCCCTCGGCAATCCACATCACACCCGAAGCCGCTGAGGGAGGAATATTGGCAAAACTCCAAAACGGTGACAGAATCCGTTTTGATGTCAAAACGGGGGAAGTCACGGTATTGGTAGATGATGCAATAGTATCAGCCCGTCCGATTTATACACCCGATTTGAGCCACAACCGATACGGCTTTGGTCGAGAACTCTTTGCCTCAATCCGAGCCAGTGTCGGAAGTGCTGAAGAGGGTGCAAGTATTTTTGATATTACAGGTAAGGAACGCGCATGAACGCTTATGATGTGATGAAAATCTCCCCCATTGTCCCCGTTATTGCTATCGAAGATGCCAAGGATGCACTGCCTCTTGCCGAAGCGTTGTTGGCAGGGGGAATCGCTCTTATGGAGATTACCTTGCGCACTCCCGCAGGGATAAAAGCAATCGAGATCATTGCCAAAAACTTACCCCAAATGGCGGTAGGTGCAGGAACCGTCCTCAATGCGGATGATTTCAAAAAAGTAGTCGATCACGGTGCGCAGTTTGTCTTTAGCCCCGGCATCAGCCTCGAACTGATGGAAACATCAAAATCACTCAACATCCCCTTTATTCCGGGAGTAGCTACGGCATCGGAAGTGATGCTTGCCTTGAACAACGGCTTTGAGCATTGTAAACTTTTTCCCGCCACTGCCGTGGGAGGAATCGAAACACTCAATGGCTTTTACGGTCCATTTCCCTCCATGCGTTTTTGTCCGACAGGAGGGATCAATCTCCACAATCTCAACGATTTTCTAAAACTCCCCAATGTTTTATGCGCCGGAGGGAGCTGGATTGTCCCAAAAATGGTACTCAAAAACAAAGAATTTAGTTCAATTACCAAATTGTGCCACGAAGCACTTATCCATATAGATTAAAATTATTTCACTTAGGTCATCAATGAATTTGGATCATATCAACGCATTACTCGAAAAACACTACAACTCTATTGATAAAATCATTCTCTCTCGCCAAGATCCCATCACCGGTCTCTTGCCTGCTAGTACCGCAATAACAGCTCATGGCGATTATACCGATGCGTGGGTACGCGATAACGTTTACAGTATCCTTTGTGTCTGGGGGCTTGCCCTTGCGTACAAAAAAAACAATCCCGACCATTATCGAAACTACCTCTTGAGTCAAAGTGTGGTTAAACTGATGCGTGGACTCCTAGAGGCAATGATGCGCCAAGCCAATCGTGTCGAAACGTTCAAAAAAACGCTCAATCCTACCGATGCCCTACACGCTAAATACGCAACGGCAACAGCATTGGCAGTTGTCGGGGATGATGAGTGGGGACATTTGCAATTGGACGCTACTTCTTTATATCTTTTGATGAGTGCACAGATGATTGCTTCGGGATTACAGCTGATCTATACGATCGATGAGGTTGATTTCATTCAAAATCTCGTCCACTATATCAGTCACACCTACTGCATCGCCGATTATGGGATTTGGGAACGTGGCAATAAAATCAATCACGGTACAACGGAGATCAATTGCAGTTCTGTCGGGATGGCAAAAGCGGCGCTGGAAGCACTCAATGGCTTTAATCTCTTTGGAAACGTCATGAGCCAAGAGGCCGTTATCCATGTCATACCAAGCGACATTGCAAGGTCACGTTTTACCCTCCACGGATTGCTGCCGCGAGAATCTGCCTCCAAAGAGACCGATGCGGCATTGCTAAGCATCATCGGATATCCCGCTTACGCGATCGAAGATGAAGCTCTTGTAGAGCGTACACGAACTAAAATACTTAAAAAACTCGGTGGTCGTTATGGATGCAAACGCTTTCTTCTCGACGGGCATCAAAGCAGTATCGAAGATCCTTCCCGCTTGCACTACGAACCCTTTGAATTGCGTGAGTTTGAACACATCGAATCCGAATGGCCCCTCTTTTTTACCTATCTTTTACTCGATTCACTGATGCGCCAAGACCATGAGGGGGTGCGTCATTGGAGAGAGAAACTTCAATCGCTGTTTGTCGATCAAGAGGGTGAAAAACTGTTGCCGGAACTCTATCTCGTCCCCAAAGAGTCTATCGAAGCCGAAAAAGAACATCCGAATTCTCAAACCCGTGTCCCTAATGAAAACATACCTCTCGTCTGGGCGCAAAGTCTTTTTATTCTCAGCGATATGATTATGGACAACATCCTCTCTCCTCAGGACATTGATCCGCTTTCACGCAGAGAACGTATCGGTTTTAAACGCACTAATCGTCCTCTCGTCTGTGCTCTCGCAGAAAATGAATCCGTCAAACAGCGTCTTCTTGAGCATGGCATCCACAGTGAAACTCTCGATGAACTTTATCCCATCAAGGTAATGCACGCGTCACAACTTTCCAAAATCCATACTCTTTTAGGGAAAAATGAAAAATTGGGATTAAGCGGACGCCCGCACGTTGCAGCAAGAACCATTACAACCGCACGCCTGCATCTTTTGATCGATCAGGAAATCATTTTTCTACCCTATTATTTTAATCCTAAAGGGTTCTATTTTAGTTATGACACCACTCTTTTGGTAAAACGTTTTCGATCATCTTTGAAATTTCTCTCTACCCACTGGGATCAGCAGGCTCAACCGATACTGCCATTTCTGATCCGTGAAGACATGCTTGAAAGTCCTCAAAAAGAGGTGATTTTAGAGCTTCTCCATGAGTTGGAAAATAACTCTTGTAATTTTATAACCATTACAAAAGCCCCACTGCGAGAGCTTTTAAAAACCGCCAGTGTTGAACAAATCAATAATATTAATCCATTGGACCTCAACGCACTGGAACTCCATTCTCTCAATCATAGCCATACTGCCGTTACCTCAGAAACCGACTACGAATCGGCAGCTCTCAATCAAGATTGGGCCAGTGTCCGTCGAATCGCTGAAGCCATGTGTAAATACGATGAGCGTCTTGAAGATGTACTGCTGGATATTATCATTCATCAAAAACATCTAGCCGTTGGGCGTGCCTACAGTGAACGCGCTACCTTTTCAAAGCCGTTAAAAAATACGGATATTGTCACGATTATTCGAGAATCATGCGGGAACAATGCCGCAGAAAGCGTTTTAACCCAAGAGGTGATGGTCCATCTCGGAGCACTTATCCAAGCAGAACCGGAACTTTTTAACAACATGATTACCCTGCGCACTTGGTATTTCGTCCAACTCTTAGTCGGTCATATCAGCCGTGAGAACAATCTCCCCATAGGTGATTCCTACGAGTACCTGTTAGGTTTGTCTCCCCATGATATCTACGAGCGAATCCGAGCGATTTTAAAATCATTTTCCCAAGAAGTTTCCCAGTTCAACCACCAAGAAAATCTTAATGCGTCAGGAATACCTGTCGTTAATTCCATCCCTACCGACGTATCTGCAGACCCCTGCCTGCAAAGTGATAATTGGGCTCAATGGCGCCAGCATGAGGGGATGATTAGCAGACTGACTCAAAAATTTTATAAAAATGTGTGGTATCTGCTACGCCAATGCAACGGGCTTGTCATAGGCGACAAGTACAATCTGAACAGCCGCATAGGAAGTGAACTCACCTTGGACTCAACCGCAGGAGAACAAAGCTTCGCCCACAAAATTGAAGACCTCTTACAAAGCATTGAAGCTCCCGAGTATCGCCAGCTCAATATAGAAGCGATTGAAAGCCTCTCTAAACTCTTTAAACACTCGCCGGAACTTCATGTTGATGATGATTTGGTCTTGGATGTACTCATCGGGCATGCTGTGAGGATTGGGTGGACACACCATCATCCTTATGAAGAAAATTATGATGAAGTACGCGCTCAGGCATGGGACAGGATATACCAGTGTTCACCCGAAAAAACGGCAGAGCTCTTTGTTGAAGCGTTTATCTATTTATTAGCTCCACAGTCAAAGGAAAAATGATGATACTAGCCGGCGATATAGGGGGGACAAAAACGATTTTAGCCCTCTTTGAGATTTATGAAAATATCTTAACACTCCACTCCAAACATCAGTTTGCAAGTAAAGATTACGATAGTTTTAACGATGTACTGTTGGAATTTATCCGATTAAATACCAATCCTGCGATTGACGCGGCGTGTTTTGGCATAGCAGGACCGATTATCGATGAAAAATGTCACACCACTAATCTCCCATGGGAAATCGCAGCAACAGATCTTAGAGCGCTCCTTAACACCCCTCATGTTCGTCTTTTAAATGATCTTGAAACCACTGCCTATGGGATGCTCTATCTCAACGAAGATGAATTTGTCGATCTAAACCCTGATGCGCCTGTATCCCATGGCAATTATGCTGTTATCGCTGCGGGTACAGGTTTAGGTGAGGCAATGCTCTTTTTTGACGGAACATCCTATCATCCCAGTGGTTCAGAGGGAGGACATTGTGACTTTGCCCCTTTAACCTCGCAGCAAGATTCCCTTTTGCAGTGGTTGAGACAGCGCTTCAACGATCATGTAAGCTATGAGCGTATTTTGTCCGGTCCGGGGATTGCAACCTTGTACGATTTTTTACTCGAAAGTAATTTTGCCCCTCCTCCCCATCAGATGACCAATCTAAGCGAAACGGATGATCGAAGCGCCCATATCAGTCAATGCGCACTCGAGCACCATGATCCGCTGTGCATCGAAACACTTCGTTTATTTACCGAAATATACGCGGCAGAAGCTGGAAATTTAGCCCTAAAATCAATGTCGCTTGGAGGAGTTTATATCGGTGGAGGCATCGCCCCTAAAATTTTGCCTTTTATTCAAAGTGACATCTTTATGAACGCCTTTACAGCAAAAGGACGATTTGAACCGATGCTGCGAAAGATGAAAGTCAGGGTTTCTTTAAATCCCGAAACAGCCCTTTTGGGTGCTGCTCATTTTGCACAAGATTGTAAGTTTCCATTATAGATCAAATTGAGCTTATTCTCATACAGAAGTCTCAGTTCTTCTTCGGATTTTTCCAATACATGAAGTTGTGAGCATAGCAGAAAATGTTAGGCTCAACGACTGGAGGAAGGTAAAAGATAGCCCTTTGTGTTAATCAAAATTTTTAATTAGCATTCTCTCTTCTTCCAATGTAAGGTAACGCCACTGACCGATTTCAATGTCGAGTTTAAAACTGCCAATACTGATTCGGTTCAAGTCTAAGACCTTTAATGGCGTCCCAAATTTCGGGTCTTTCAGCGCCCCAAAAAGCCGACGGATATGCCGATTCTTTCCCTCGTCAATTACAACCTTGAGTTTTGTTTTCGCGCCACCAATGCTTATCTTTTCGACTTCAAGAGCTTTTAGTAGACCGTGTGGGCTTTGGACGCCTTTCAAAGACTGCGCAATATGGTCGTCTGTTACGTGGCCTCTGACCCAAATCTCGTATACCTTAATACAATTCCCAGGTTTGGTCAATGCATCGCCGATTTTACCGTTAGTTGTGAATAATAGAAGCCCTTTAGATTCTAGATCAAGGCGTCCAATTGGCATCCATTCATCATAAAAAACCCAGTCAGGCAAAAGATCATAAACTGTTTTTCGCCCAAGTTCGTCAGATCGTGTGACCACGTAACCCTTAGGCTTATTGAGTACTAATAGTTTTTTCGAATAGGGCGTTGTTTGATTCATTGTGTCTGTCCTTGAGTAGTTGATATTTTACTGGCTTGACACAGAATTTCTAACGCTCCCATTTTGATTAATACAACTGAGATCATTCAACTCATTTTAGCATTACATCAAAATTATCAAGATCCAATAGTGTCATAGCTTTGTGGTGAAATTTTATACCCTATTTTTGAATAGCATTGAATAAAATCTTTTGGCAGTTTTTGTCGTATTCTAAACATCAATGATCGAAAAGCACCTTCTCCGACTAACTCCCCATCCCAAACAAAATCTTCAATTTGTTCTACGCTAACAACTTTTCCCAAGTATTTTATGAGTAGTTTAAGGAGTTTTTTTTCTTTATCATTCAAATCGCATTCTTTGCCATTAAGCATTAAAGTAAAATTCTCATTATCATAGATATAGCCATTGTGCAAATTAATCAAACGCATCTTCGATTGTTTGTCTATGTCTAGTTTACTTTGAAGAGATATGTTTTCACTCTTGATTTCGATGATTGTTGATGCTAATTTCTTGTTTTCGGTAAATGTTTTTAATGCAATTTCCACAGCAGTTTTTAATTCAATTTCTTTAAATGGCTTAAGAATATAGCCATAAGGTTTTATATTGATAGCTCGGTCGATGGTCTTACTTTTATCATTAGCCGTTAAAAAAACAATGGGGACAGAGAGCATTGCAGATATTTTTTCGGCAACTTCAATCCCATCCTCTCTGTCTTGCAGGGTGATGTCCATAAGAACAAGATCTGGAATTTTTGTACTTGCAAGATGCAGTGCTTTAGCACTGTTATTGGCGATCCCTACGACTTCGTACCCAAAGTCGATTAATATTTCTTTGATATTTAGAGCAATAATACTTTCATCTTCGACAATTAAAATTTTTAGTTTCATAAGTTCCCTTTCTCTTTGGGGATAAAAGTGATGGAGCATTTAAACCCATCTTGGGAGTCCGTCACTATTTCACCATTTAACTGGAATTCTGTAATGGTGTTGATAAGTTGACAGCCAAGTGAAGTTGATGTTTGGATTTTTTCATGGTTAATTCCGATTCCATTGTCATTTACACCAAACACAATCGCTCCATCAACTCCATTTTTAATAAATATGGTAATTATCCCGCTATCCAAATCGACAAATGCATGTTTAATAGAATTTAAAAAAAGTTCATGAACGATTAAAGCCACTAGAATAGCAGAATCCATCGTCAAAAATATATTTTCAGTATCCAAGATTACAGATATTTTTTTAGTTTGAGCATATAAGTCCACCATGGAAGATGATAATCTATCAAGATGAATCTTCATATCGATTGTCGCTAAATCACTATTTTTGTAAAGCATTTCATGTACAAGAGCTATTGCATAGATACGGCTTTGGCTTTTTGAGAGAGCATCTTTTACTTGCTCATTGGTTTCTCGTCGGTTTTGCATTTGCAACAGTGAAGAGATTACTTCCAAATTATTTTTGACACGGTGATGGATTTCTTTGATTAGCACTTCTTTGTCTTGCAGAGAATTCTTTAGAGCTTCATTTTGTTCAATAATCATCCTTCGTCTTTCTTTTTGTTCGGTAATATCTCGACCAAATGAGCAAATAAATTCTTTTGATCCATCGCAAAAATAACTTGCAGTAACCGAAGCTGGAAAAACACTCCCGTCCTTTCGAGTTTGCTGGCTTTCAAAGCAGATGTATTGTTTTTCTTTGATTTGTGCTAAAAAATCTTGAGTATTTTTGGTGTAGTCGGGATCAATATCGCTTAACTTCATATTTAACAATTCATCTTTACTGTATCCAAGCATGAGACATGCAGCATCATTTACGTAAAAAAAACGTGTATCAAATGTAAACCAATAAATCGCATCTGCACTGTTATCGAGGGCAAAGTTAAATAACTGAAGATTCTCTTTTTCTTGACGCTGATATTCTGCAAGCTTGATTAATGCCTCTTCAGCAATTCGGGCAGTACGTCTAAGTAAAAAATATATAAAAATGGCTGACAGTACAAAAAATACGACACCAACGAGAAATGGCAGTCCGAAGTTATTGTTTCCAGAATGAATCATATTGATAGAAGCTCTGTCTACAACAGCAACGCCAATCACTCCGACAATGGCAAACACTACTGCTTGTATCTTTGCTCTATTTACAGTTGACATTTTTAAAAATGAACGCTGAATTTTATCTATCAATTAAATTCCTTAGATCTTTAATCAATTTGTACACTTAAATTACATTATTTTACCTTATACGCGCAATGAATAGCTATTTTAGTAATGTTTATATTTAATTCATGGATGAAATATCCATATGCGAGTTTTATGCGAGTTTTTTGCTTTATATTTACTGTGTTCAAAGTTAATCAAGGAGGTTACATGAAAAAGTTGGCTTTAGGTCTACTCTTAGTTACGTCTTCCATTTATGCGGTGGAATTAGGTAAGAATTTTAAATTCGAGAATGGTGAACATGCTTATAAAAGCGTTTGTTTTCACTGTCATACACTCAAAACTGCTCCACAGTCTATTTTCATAAAAATGGATGATGATGCAAGTATTAAAGCACGCGCTGAGGGAATTTTTCAAACGGTTCGGCATGGCAGTAATCAAATGCCTGCTTTTAGAAAATCAGAAATAGATGATGTTGTATTGAAAGATTTGGCAACCAAATTAGCCAATGGCACAATCACTTTTACTGAAAAATAGGAGGCATATTGTGATTAGAAGAAATTTTCTCAAAAGTTCTGCAGTGGCAGTAGCAACCGCTGCTTTATATTCACCCTTGTCTGCTGCCGGATTTAGTGATAGTGCTAATCAAAAAAAGATAGCTATCGTATCCGAATCAGCCGGTGAAACCGGATACATTCACGCATTGGCAAAAAATAATAAAATGGATGACGTCATTATCCTAGGTTCCGACCGATTGAAAAACCTGCATACGCTGTCAGATGTGCTGGAAAAAAACAAGGGTGCATTGATCTGTGGTCTATTAGAAAACAGCGATTATGCACTTTTAAACCATGCGGCACTATCAAACGGGGCGAAATTTGTTTCTGAAACGGCACATACTCCATCCAATGCAGGAATTTCCCACACGGAAAATTCGTTCGCGAGTATGTCACTCAAAAAAGCGTTTGATCAATTTTCTTCACTTAATACTGACCAATACGGTATCGCTCTTTCATCGTATCACACAACCGGAGCACACAATACTGTAGCTACATCAAAGCAAGTTGATTTTGTATCCGATCACACATCGAAAAATGCGTTTGTATCTTTCGTATTAAAAGCATAAAAGGAATATCAAATGGCTAAAAAACTGACTGCAATGCCTAAAAATGTTTCATTGGAAACAATGAATAAGGCAATTAAAGAGTTCATAAAAATCTTGGGTGAGGAAAACGTCCTTATCGGTGATGAGGAGATTACTCCGTATAAAAAGATTATGATGGCAGTACCAATCGAAAAGCATATGCCCTCCCTTGCACTACAAGCATCTACAAAAGAAGAAGTTGTTGCTATCGTGAAAGTATGTAACAAATACGTCATACCAATTTGGACATTTTCAACCGGTAAAAATATGGGGTACGGTACGGCAGCACCAGCTCAAAAAGGGACAGTAATTCTTGACCTTCACAAAATGAATAAAATCATCGAAGTGAATGACAAACTTTGTTACGCTGTACTTGAACCGGGTGTTACGTATCAGCAATTGTTCGACTATATCCATGAGCGCGGTCTTAAATTATGGCTCTCTTGCCCAGCCCCAAGTGCGATTGCAAGTCCTGTCGGTAACACTATGGACCGTGGTGTAGGTTACACACCCTATGGTGAGCACTTCATGATGCAATGCGGTATGGAAATCGTTCTTGCCGATGGTTCATCCTTCAAAACTGGTATGGGTGGAGTCAAAGGTTCTACCAGTTCAGCCGTATTCAAATGGGGATACGGACCGTCTTTGGATGGTATCTTCACCCAAAGCAACTACGGTATTTGTGTACAAATGGGTATGTGGCTTATGCCGGAACCGCCAGCATTTAAACCTTTTTGTATCACATTGGATACAGTTGAAGAAGTTGAAAAAATCGTTGAAGTACTTCGTCCGTTGCGTATCGCGAATATCATTCCGAACGCATTTACGATTGCAAGTACACTCTATGAAGCGGCAGGCGTAGTTAAACGTTCAGACTATGTTGATGGAAATCGATCCATCACAGAGGCTGAAATCGAAAATATCAAAAAAGATACCGGAATGGGTACATGGAATGTTTATGCTGCCTTGTACGGAACGGAAGAAGGAAATGCACTAAACTGGAACATTATCCAGGCAGTTGTCAATGCGAACTTTACAAAGCATAAATTCTTGACTGCTAAAGAGATGGGTAATGACCCGGTATTTAAATATCGCGCAGACTTGATGAGAGGTTACATGACCCTTCAAGAATTTGGTCTCTACAACTGGAGAGGCGGCGGAGGAAGTATGTGGTTCGCACCGGTTTCTCCTGCAGAAGGAAAACATACCCTGAATCAATCAGCATTGGCGAAAAAGATTTTGAACAAATATGGATTTGACTATGTTGCTGAGTTCATCGTCGGATGGCGCGATATGCACCACATCATTGACTTGCTCTATAACCGAAACGATCCGGAAGAGATGCAACGTGCACATGATTGTTACAAAGAACTTGTACTTGAATTTGCAGCACAAGGATATGGTGTTTATCGCACGAGCAGCGGATTTATGGATCTTGTTGCGGAAACGTATGGTCCTGAAATTCGCAGCGTATTCCAAAAAATCAAACGAGCACTTGACCCTAAAGGGATCTTGGCTCCTGGTAAATCAGGGATTTATTAATGAAAGCCCGTTTGAGTTTCGTAGGAGCTGCGCTCCTCATTAGTTCTACATCGTTTGCTGCTGATACACTTTCGACGGCAATCAGTGAGGGTAAATTTACCGGAGGTGTAAGAGCACTTTACACAAATGTTAATTTCGAAAACGGCGGTGCTTTTGAAGACCGTTATGCAATCGGAACAGGACTCAGACTTTCCTATGAGACAGCTCCGTTGTATGGTATTGCAGCAAAAGTTTCTATGTTTTCGGCAAGCGGCATGGGTTTGAATTCAAGCAATGCCAATAAAGTTGATTCGGTTTATTTTGAAAACAAACAAGTAGTCGGAACGAATACCAATAGTGTTTACGGAACAAGTGCCGACAGCTATGCTGTTTTAGGCGAAGCGTATCTCAAAGCTGCTTTCGGTAAAACATTTATTCAAGTGGGTCGAATGCAAATTGATGCTCCCTTTGCATCATCACATGATATTTACTTGGTGCCCAATACGTTTGAAGCGGCTCAAATTGTCAATGTCAATATTCCAAATACTACATTGGTACTCGCCCATGCATCTAAGATGAGCGGTCCGGATATGGTTCAAAGCAATAGCTTCGCAGGCTCAACGCCAGGTATCAAAGCGTCTGATTTTGTGAGTATCTCCAGAGCCTCAGCCTTCCAAGGGCTAGCGGATGGCGATGGGAAACTGAATACCGAGAAAGACACGATCGGTGCTACGGTAGCCGGAGGGATTTACACCGGATTTGAAGGACTTGTTCTTCAAGCATGGTACACCCGAGTATGGGATATTATGGATATGCCTCATTTACAAATCGATTACAACACCAAAGTGGGTGATATCGGAGTATTCGCCGGTGCACAATGGGCAACACAAAGTGCTATCGGCGGCACGAAAGAGACGTTGGATAAACATATCGATCCGGGTCTGATTGCGCTTAACATCAAAAATATCGATGCAGAGCATACCGAAGCAAAAATCGGTGGTTCGTATAAAGGGGCTACGGCTACTTTGGCCTATGCTAACACTAAAGGGGAAGATGAAAATGCTGCACGCGGCGGATTTGTTTCTCCTGTTGGCGGAAATCCTTCTTGGGTTCGTACCCGTTATCAGTCGCCCCATTTCGGATATACAGATACGTCGTGTTATACGGGCGGAACGAAGGCATACTCGATCGGTGCAGAATACGATTTTGGTTATACGGGGATCAGCGGTTTGAAGGGTGAAGTGAAATACCTTAACTTCAATAGAGATGAAAAATATTCATCATCACCGGGATTACTATATTATAAATCAAATGCGTATGATGACACTGCAGCGCTTGAGGCTTCTCTTGATTATAAATCACTTTTCGGGATGAAAGGACTTGATGGCGGGGTAACACTCTTATCCGTTGATAACAAAGATGCAGCAGGCAAAGCATCTACAGATCATACTGATTTACGCGTTGCCGTAAATTTAGCGTTCTAAATCTCTCATATAAAGTAGAGACGATATTTATCGTCTCTACTCAACTTTTATCCTCTAAAATAGTACCAGGAGAGAGTATGTTACTCATAGAAATATTTACAGATACCATCCTAAACAAAAAAAATCTCAAAGATTATGTAAAAATACGAAAAGAAAACAATAAACGCGGTGAATTTGATGACGCTTCGCTGATGAGAGCAGAAGAAAACCTTCAACGTCTCAAAAATGAAAATCCAGAAATTCATGATGCAATGTATGAAACTCTTGCAAAAATATATGAACGTAATATTGGGTTAACACTTGAATACCCCATTGACTTTATTCGTCAAATTCTCAAAATGTACAATGGCTCTTTAACCCCATGCCAAGTATATGAAGAGTACCAACGGGTTTTAAACCATTATCATCATAATGCATGATTGAAATTTTACTTTTGCGAGTTTTTTGCGAGTTAATTTATTTATGATGGACAAATAAATTAAGTCAGGAGTGTCGATTATGAAAGAATACGAATTGTTTATTAATGGAAAAAATAAACCTTCATCAAATGGAAAAATTATTGATGATATCAATCCATCAACCGGAAAAGTATTTGCCAAAGTTCATATGGCGAGTTTAGACGATATCGAAGAAGCGATCAGTTCCGCATACGCAGCATCAAAGCTTTGGGCAAAAACTACTCCGAGAGAAAAAGAAGCTGTACTGCTAAAAGCTGCCGATATTTTTGAAAGTCGCTCCGATGAAATCAAAACAATATTGATGCAAGAAAGCGGTTCTGTTTATGCAAAAGCTATGTTTGAAATTGGTTTGGTTGCCGATATTCTACGTGTAGCTGCGGGTGAAGCACGGCGCGTATTCGGTCAAACCTTTACTTCTAACGATCCAGGAGTTCTCTCTTACAGTACACGTCGTCCACTGGGAGTTATCTCTGGGATCTCTCCTTTTAATGCTCCGATGATTTTAAGTACGAAGAAATTTGCTATGGCTATTGCGGCTGGTAACGCATTTATCTTAAAACCCTCAAGCCATACGCCAATATGCGGTCTAGTTTTTGGTGAAATTTTTAAAGCAGCAGGACTTCCTGATGGTGTTTTAAATATCATTCCATGCTCAAGCTCTGTATTGGGAGAAACGTTCCAAACGGATCCTCGTATCTCTATGATTACTCTGACTGGGTCAACACGTGTCGGTAAACTTGTGGCTGCGTCGGCTGCTATGAACTTGAAACGATGTACGGTTGAACTTGGAGGAAAGAGTCCGACTATCGTTTTGGGTGACGCTGATATTGATTATGCTGTTAATACCGCTGCGTTTAGTATCTTCTTGCACCAAGGTCAAATTTGTATGGCGGGATCAAGAATTATTGTAGAAGAAAATATTTATGATGAATTCTGCGAAAAATTTGCGGCTAAAGTTAAAACTCTAAAAGTAGGTGATCCAGAAGATCCAACTACGATTATCGGACCGCTTATCGAAGAGGCTCAATGCCATTTTATTGATGGCTTGATCGATGATGCTGTCGCTAAGGGGGCCAAGCTTCTCTCTGGACGTGAGCATGAAGGGTGTTTTTACAAACCAACCGTTGTTTCAAACGTTACAACAGAGATGCTGATCTTCCACGAAGAAGCCTTTGGTCCTGCTGCTGCTATTATCAAAGCACGTGATATTGATCATATTATCGAATTAGCAAATAATAGTACATACGGACTCAGTTCATCAGTTATTACGAATAATTTAAGTGCAGCTTTGAAACTTTCAGAGGAGATTCACTCAGGAATGGTACATATCAATGGACCAACCATTCAAGATGAAGCACATATTCCATTTGGTGGAGTAAAAGAAAGCGGTATGGGTCGTGAAGGTGGTCACTTTGCGATTGAAGAGATGACGGAACTCAAATGGGTTACTGTCGAGCCGGCTGGGAACAGACATTATCCGTTTTAATCAATAGACTCCTCTGGGGGTCTTATTGCTCCACATTTTATATCCAATCACATAGGTTTCACAATGATAAATAAACTAGCGGATATTCCGATTAACGACGTGTTAAAAAAATATATCTTTATCTTTATCGGGGCCTCTTCACTGGCACTTGGTGTCGTATTATTTTTAATTCCTAACCATATTGTAGCTGGAGGAACTCCTGGTATATCGATAATTATAAACTATTTCACCGGAATTCCAGCAGGAATGTTGATGTTTTTAATCAATATTCCTCTGGTGCTGATGAGTATGAGATACATCAGTAGAGAGTTTGCCGTTCGTACTATTTTTTCAATCATTGTCTCTTCATCGGTGGTTGATATACTGCGTGAATACTTTCAAGTCACCGCATGGACAAATGATCCGATTTTATCCAGTATATTCGGTGGTATAGCAATTGGAATCGGTCTTGGATTTATCATTGCCGGAAACGCTTCGGCCGGAGGGCCATCTATCGTTGCCAGATTCATAGCAGATAGAATGCATTGGAAACAAAACAATGTCATCATTGCATTGGATTTCATTATTGTTATTGCTGCCGGTATCGCTTTTGGGCGTATTGAAAGTGCTCTTTTTAGTTTGATTGTCGTCTACGCAACAGGACAAGCTTTGAATGCCATAATATCAGGCAGACCTTCCAAAAAAGTGGTTCATATTTTTTCCAACAATCTAAAGCTTTTAAGTCATCATATTGTCGAAGTTCTAGGAAGAGATGGAGTTATTTTAGAGGGAGTTAGTGGCGAGCCGCACGAAAAACAAAAAGTTCTTATGATTATCGTCGAAAATAATAAAATACGCGTCGTACAGGAGATTGTCAAAGAACATGACAATGACGGTTATATGGTCGTTATAGAAGCATCAGAGTTACACTGATTTAAAGGTGAATTTCATTATTTCTGTGCTGTTCATTTTATTCAAAACTTCCAGTGTTTTCGTAACATCATAAACCGCGCTATGATACTGTTCTTCATCAAATTCGATGCGGTAATGCCGGCAAGTTTCCAGTAGTTTCGGATTCTTGAGACTTCCTCTGACATTGAGAGCTCCGACAATCTTTTTATTGGATTTCATCGTGCAGAAGTGTTTTTCGAAGCTAGTCAGCTCACCGATATGACGCAGTTCAAACGCTATATTGTGGGCAACAAGTGTTTTAGCACCCTGACAAAACTCTACAAACTCTTGATCTTCTGAAAAATACTCTGCATAATCAACATTCGCTCGTAATCGTTCTATTCGTTGTGGAGAGAGTTTGTGAACAGCAAGCGCATAAGGATTAACCTCATATTCGGAAAAATAGTAGCGATGGAAGGTATCGGCGATAACATAAACCCCCTCCTCTCTTTTAATCCGAAACGCCGCAACTTCGATCACGTCATGGACATTTGCGGAGTTGGTTTCAAAGTCCAGTATGATCAATAGTGCTCCATTGGTATATGAATTAATTTTATTTGATATTTTACCCAGAAGGTAATGTCGATTGGTTTATAATGTCAAAACACACTTTCTAAAGGTCATCCATGATTCAAACACCCTTCTTAGCCGTGGACGGTATAGTTGAAATTTACAATGATGTTGGTATATTTGAAGGGATTGTGCTCATTGAGAGATTGAACAATCCTAAAGGACTAGCATTGCCAGGCGGATTCGTCGATATCGGCGAAACGGTAGAAACTGCGGTTGTACGGGAGATGAAAGAAGAGATATCTCTTGATGTTACGACTAAATCGTTACTTGGTGTCTATTCAGATCCTACACGGGATCCGAGGTTTCACTGTGTATCGATTGTATACGTTTGTAAAGCTTTGGGAGTACCAGAAGGTGCCGATGATGCGAAAGAGGCATTCGTGTATCCTCTGAATGATATTCCCTATGACAAGCTTGTGTTTGATCATGCCAAGATCATACGAGACTATTGCGCAGCTAAGAAAGATTAATTCACATGCACAACAAAAATACTCTCAAATTTCTCTACCAAGATTTAGATGAACTCATCGCCCAATACAGCAATAATAAGATTGACCGATTCTCTTTTGTATCCGAGGTTGAGAGATTAAAACAAGCGAACGAAGTTATCCTAAATGGCAATGAAGATTTTGCAGAACTTGTAGAGAATGCACTTCTTGAAAAACAATATGAAAGCTTGAAGCAAATGACCAAAGCAGCGCTCGAAAATATCAAAGTACCCTCCTCTGCTGTTAAAGTACTGATACTAAGTGGTGCAGGGATCAGTGCTGAAAGCGGTGTTCGTACCTTTAGAGACAGTGACGGCTTATGGGAAGAGTACGATGTCATGGAAGCATGCTCCGTTGAAGGGTTTGAGCGGAACCCAAAACTGGTCGCTGATTTTTACGATGCAAGACGGCGTGATCTAGAAAGCAAACAACCTAATCTTGCCCATGACATGGTCGCTCGTCTCAAACGCAAATATCCCGCACAGATCGATGTTCTCACTCAAAACGTTGATGATCTATTTGAGCGTGCCGGGTGTCCTGATGTCGTCCATCTGCACGGCACTCTAACTGATTTACGTTGCGAAGAATGCAAAACTGTATTTGAAATCGGATACAAGAGCCAAATCGATGTGATCTGCCCGAAATGCCAAAGCAGCAACATTCGCCACAACGTCGTCATGTTTGGCGAAGAAGCACCGATGTATCAGGAGCTTCAACAATCGATCGATGAATGTGATGTGTTTGTCGTTATTGGAACCAGCGGAAATGTCATCAATGTCGCATGGTATGCACAATGGTTCGAACATTCACTTTTGAATAATCTAGATCCGGATGAGAAATTGGATCCTTATTTCAAAGTCGTGTATCATGAAAAAGCAACCCAAGCTGCAGAAAAGATTGAAGTGTATATTGAAACGTTTTTATCCAATTGATATTCGAATTTCCTATGTTTACAGAAAGTACATTAAAAGGATGGATGTAGGTGGATTAGTATGGAACATTATGGACAAGGAGATGGCTAAATATGCCTAAATAAGGTATTTAGAAGGTTTTTTTGGATTGATTTGGACTGTCTTGGATTAGATTGTGGTACCAGTGGCCGGACTTGAACCGGCACATATTGCTATACCGGATTTTGAATCCAATTTATATTCAAGCTACACCAAGCTATAACTACCTATAGGCACCCTTTCTAAACCCCTATTACAAGGGCTTCTTTATACAATTATTAGTTACAACTAGCTACAATTAACGATACCTCAATATTGTTAAATTGATACCCGTTTCCAATAAATTGATACCCGTTTTAACTAAAAATGATACCCGTGGAGTCCACATGAATTTTAATTTGAAGAATCGTAGAACTGCTGGTTTAATCTATAAAGATGATGGGCAAATTCCATCTAGCAAAATTGTAGATGGTCAAATAGTTAATACAAATATCACTTTTACAAAGCCATATAAAATTCAAGTCAGAGCATCAAAAGTTCTTAATGGTAAAAGATCTATCAACAAAGAAACAATGACTTTTGATAAAAATAAAACTTTACTAGACGCAATAAAAGAAGCCACCAAAAGATATGAAGAGTTGATGGATGAACTCAATAACGATATATACAAGAAAAAATCTTCTGAAGTCATCAAGCCAGATATGACATTTGAAAGTGCGTGGCTACTTATTCGTAATAAAGAAACAAAAAATGGGAAAGATAACTCGACTGAAATACAGTTCTATAATAACTGGTTGCAACCAATATATACCAAGCCGTTAAACAAAATCGCGCCTAATGATATAAGAGATATTGCTAATACGTTAAAAAACGCAAATAGATCAGACCGGACGCAAAGAAGAACCTATCAAGTCGTGAACTATATTTATAGTGAAATCAATAAGTCAACGACAGAATTTGTTCTGATATCGCCAGCATCGATGAAGGGATTGCCTCCTTTAAGAAATAAGTCCAACTTGGATTTACCATTGGAAAAATCAAAAGCTGTCGCGCAAGCATTAAGGAATTATCCAGTGTCGCCGTATAGAGAAGTTTTTATGTGGTTGTTACATGGAAGAAGAAGAGGAGAAGTTCTTGCCCTCAAATGGGAAGATATAAATTTTGAAGATCGCACATACACCATCAAAGAGATTTCGAATAAAGCAGGCATCAATATGACCTATAAGCTATCAAATCGATTATTTGCCACTCTCGAAGTTCTAGCAGGCATGAAAAAGATAGATAAGATGAAAGGATTCGTTTTTAAAAGCTCAGATAACACAAAACCTCTTTGTGAAGCCACATTGAGAAACCATTGGAAGCGCTTGAGTGATGATAAATTCCCATTTACGAGAATGCATGATTTAAGAAAGCTACTAGGTGAATATCTTATGAATCAGATGTTGCAGAGTGATAATATCGTCGATACCGTTTTAGGGCATATACCTAGCGGTATTGCATCAAGATACGCAACTATGAAAAATACAACAGTCGGTCCAATCGTAGATGCTGCACTTGATGGACTCTTGGACGAAAATAAAGCCATTGAAGTTGATGATGAGAAATTAAAACAGTTACAAGCGATGTTTCCTGAAAAATCATTAGAGCAATTAAAAGTATTTTTGAATGATTAAGAGAGGAGTAGATTACTTTATATAATTTCCGATATTCGGATATAATAACACTATAAATTTCGAAGAGGAGGAGAATATGACTACCACTGAAATCACTAAGATGTTTCAAATTGCTGATAGTACGCTCAGTGATTGGGAATCCAATCCGAAACGTCAAAAGCTCCTTACCCTCCTTCGTACGATTAGCCTTGATGAGGCAGAAAAATATTTACAGCCTAAAAATACACCGCCAAAATTTAGTCCTAAAACCCGTTTCGTCAAACTTCGAAAAGAGTGGTTTAGTATTGATCTATTATGGTCACGACAAGATCATTCACTTATAGAGATTAATAGCCTCATTGGGATTTATCTCTCAACACCAAATCAAGAGGATACCCAAACACTGATCCGTCTATTTGGAATCGAACGCGTCCGTTCGATCTTGATCAAACTCGAAAATACCATGCCGATTGAAGATTATAATGAAGCTTCAGAGCAGATTGAATTTGCCATAGACTCGGAAAGCTATTTTCAAGATCATCCATTACCGTCAATAGAGGAGCTTCTACGTCATCCTAAAAAACGGTATATTACCTATCTGAGGAAACAATACAGTGCCGATGAGTTGGTAAAAATGGCTCAAGAGAAAAATGTACCGTTTAACACCATCTTTCAAATCAAAAAGATGACAGGACTTAGCGTATGACCGAAGCGATCAAACAGATTCTACCGATCATCCAAGATCACGAGATTTTTAGCAAACATAATTTCAGACTTAGGATCTGGTGCCGCAAGGTGTAGGAGTTCAAGTCTCCTCATCCGCACCACCCTTTTAAAGCCCTATAATAGGCACTTCTTGCTCAATCAATCAAAAATATTTTCTTCTCAAAATTTTCAAGGGTACACATTAGGGTACACATATAATTTTGCCTCGCCTATCAATTTAGCTCCTATGCATTTTTTGATGAAATCGTTAATCTTTATGGTAGAATCTTTTTGTCATCCTTTTATAACTCCTCAGCTAACTGGATGACATCCTCGTGATCATCTATTATCCCGTTAGAAACAAAAAATTGAGGAAACTATTATGCCCTCCGACGATGATTACAAATCCCCTATCTTTGCAATATTAATCAAACTTTACAATGGTGAAAAATTTACAACTAGAGAACTCAGTACAGAATTTGATACCGATATACGGAACATTCAAAGATATATGAAAAGACTTACATTTTTACCGATCAAAAAAGAAAAACATTACTATTTTTTAGAATCTTATGCACTTGGTAAACTTTCTTTTGACGACATTAAAAATTTTGCTGCTATAAGCGGTGTTAAAAACCTCTTTCCAAGCCTCACCAATGAATTTATTATCGATTTACTCAATGCTAAAATCAATTCAGCTTATTTGGTCAAATCACCGCAGTATGAAGAGATCATACACAATAAAGAAAATTTTGACAATTTGAGCGTTGCCATCGTTAGCTATATGGCTGTTCAGTGTATATATAAAAAGAAACTACGCCTACTTTATCCTTACAAGCTGGTCAATCATCACGGCATTTGGTACCTCGTTGCTGATGATGGTGGGGTATTAAAAAACTTCAGTTTCTCAAAAATCACCGATTTGCAGATAGTACATGATAAACAGTTCAAGCCGAACCGTGATTTTCTCGATACTCTGAAAAAGAATAATGCTGATTGGTTTTCTCAGAATGTGGTCAATGTTACCCTCAAAATTAATCCTCAGGTTGGCGAATACTTTTTAAAACGAAAACTCCTTTCGAATCAAACCGTCATAAAACAAACGCCTAATGAATTGATTATTAAAGCAACGGTTTCGTATGACGATGAAATTTTACGGATCGTACAGTACTGGCTTCCCCATATAGAGATTGTTTCTCCTGAACATTTACAAGAAAAATTAATCGAAACATTACAAGGATATTTAAAAGCGACATAATCGGTCGCAGTACTAATGTTATGCTTCTCCTTAGATTTGACCCTAAGGAGATACCATGATACCAATACTTTTAGGCGGAATTGCAGGAGTTGTAACAGGATACGCACTCAAAAAGTACTTAAACGAAGAGGAGTGCTATTGCCCTAACCATGAAGAGAGTGTATCTGATACCGTGCACATCAACGCCCTCGAACCGCTCAACACCATCAAACAAAAACTCAACAAATCCCTATTCCGTAAAACTGAAGCACTGATGAGTGCGATTGAAAACCTCGGTTCAAACACGCCACGAAGTGTTACCGAAGAACCAAACGCAATCCAAACACTCGAAAGCACCCCCGAAATCGAAGCAGAGATAACCGAATTTTGTCACATTCTCACTCGTGCCGAACAGGTTCAACACGCGCT
The DNA here is from genome assembly GCA_043797085.1 of Pseudomonadota bacterium. Classification (GTDB taxonomy): domain Bacteria; phylum Campylobacterota; class Campylobacteria; order Campylobacterales; family Sulfurimonadaceae; genus Sulfuricurvum. The sequence goes on from JAZDQA010000006.1 coordinate 134,389, forward strand.
GCTCGATGAACTCATCAAACCGTTTTTCGAAATCGATGATGCAAACCACCTCGGTGAGGAAGATAGGGCAAAAGCAACACGTTTTATCGAGATTGATACCCTAATGCGTGAAGCGTGTACAACTCCGATCACATTGGATGGTGCATCGGTTAGCACCATGGCGAAAATGGCATTTCATGCACTGTTTATGTGCATAGACGAGAATAATAATCCTGAAAGCAATGAGGCATTCGATGAAAACAATCTTAGCCATTAGTGGCAGAGGTTTAAACTTTGCCAACTATGTCAAAACACTTCAAAACGATGATCGCATTTACACGATAGAATCGCTACGCCAAGCGGATGAGATACTCGATCAGCTCAGAGATAGCAACGTTCATCTTGTGGCAGGATTAGGGGGTACGAGAGGAACGGGATTGATTGCAGATGTTGCAGCCAAACTCAAACAACACGAGATAGACTTTACGGTGTACGTTACGCTCCCTTTTAGTTTTGAAGGAAAAAAGAGAGGAGAGTCTGCCAAAAAAATGGTAGATCATCTCCTACAAAATGGATTTAAAGTATTGACCGAAGATAACAATACCATCCTAACAAATGGTATCGCTGCCGCCGATTCTTTCAAAGTGGCTTTTTTCGAGATAGATAAAAAATTATACGAAAAAATGGAGGCTTGAGATGATTATCTTAGAAGGACTCATTTCATGGGTGGTGTTATATGCTCTGTACTTCGCGGCTAAAGAGGGGCTTATATCGATTTTGGTGGCAATCGTCGGGGCGGTGATCTTTTTTGCTATTATCCCTGTCACCATAAAAGCTCTGGTTATGATGATAACAGTGGTTTATTTTGTGACTCGTTCACTATTTTCTCAACCTCAGGAGGCTTAAAATGATTGCGCAAAAACCGTTTAAATGGATTTGTCCCAAATGCGGATATTCCAAAACCGTAACCCCAAAGAGTGACGCAATAGATCCTCGTGACTTCATGAATCGTTGCCCGAAATGCGGTGGGGAGATGGAGAAAAGAGATGTTGGAGCGCTTGATGTTATAAAAGGACTATTCACAAATTAAAATAGTGTTTCATTTAGGAACATTAATGTGACTTCGTGGTATATCATTGTTTTCAGCGCCCTATAGGGAATTATATCTTAAACAAAGTTTATATACCATTGATAGTTTTAAAAAATATCGCATTGAAAAGGAAAATATTATGGATGAAAAACCTCTAAGTTTACTGTTTTGATTAATACTAGCTCGAAAGAATAAAAAAGTATCATAATACATATTAGCATGGGAGATAAAAAATGGGTATAGGTGATGTTGTCAGAGGTACTGTAAATTTTGTATCAGGTGGTTATCTTGACAGACAAAAAGCAAATGAAATCAAAGAGCATGCGGACTGGAAGAGAGAGTCTACAATAGATGAACTTGAAATTACGAAGGAAGAAACTAATCAAAATATACTTGAACTTGGCTCGTTAAAACAAAATGTATATCAACAGTCAATAAATGATTTTGTAAAACATTATGAAATCATTGGAAAAGTTGATTTAAAACCACTAAAGGAAAGTAAATTTCTTGATTATGAGAACTTTCAAGCAGATCTTGTCGAAATGAAAGTTGTTACTGCTACTCTTAAAGAGTTAGGAACTGTTGTTGGAGGGGGAGCATTAATTGGAGCTTCTGCTGCATTGGGTGCTATGGGAACAGTCGCTTTAATTGGTACAGCATCAACGGGCACTGCAATAGGGACTTTATCAGGTGTTGCAGCAACAAATGCAACTCTTGCTTGGCTTGGTGGTGGTACTATAAGCGCTGGAGGATTAGGAGTAACAGGAGGCATGGTTGTTTTAGGTGGAATTGCACTTGCTCCCGTGGCACTTTTTGGAATGTTTTTAGGAGCAAATAAGGGAAAAGAAATTTTAAATGAAGCATATAATTATCATGACGAAATTCAAGTAATGATTGAAAAAATGACGACTTTGATAGCGGAACTTTCCCAAATCAGAAGAGGATGTGATTTAATGTCTAAAAGCATTCAAGGGCTAGATGCATTATTGAAAAGATATAATCTTGAAATGGGAAAAATAGTTTATAGGCTCGAACATAGATCAATATTATCAAAAAAATTTATAGATCCTATCAAAAATAAAATTTTTAATATTTCCATTCTTACAAATAATGAAGCTATGATATTTGCAACAGCCGCAAATATATCTGCCATGCTAAGTGAAATAATTAGGATGCCGTTAATGAATCAAGAAGGTGCATTTATCAACCAAAGCATCGAAGAATTAGAAAAAATGCAGCCTCAAGTAGAAGCTCTTAATTCAGCAACAAAAATGAGCGATTTATGATGTTTTTAGGAAATAGCAAAAAGCAAAAGGAGTTTAATACTGAAGTAAACTTAGCAATATGCATAGAATTAGAACGATTCGGATTTGCAAATGCTGAACATTTTAAAAGTTATGCCGATCTGAGCAAAGTAGCAGAAAGTAAAATTAATCCTCAATATGCTGACAATAATTATCATCAACAATCAGGTTTTTCTGCTGAAATTAAAACTGAAGCACGAATAAATGCTGAAAATATAATAAACGATAGTGACAAAAGAATAAAGAGGACTGACAAGATAGGCAACGTAAATCATCCTAAATTTGATCATGTTGACGTGGATAAAAATGGAAATCCTATATTAAATAATGATGGTACTTTCAAAGGTGGTTCACAGCAAAAAGTACATATTAATATTGAAACATACGATAAGTATTCAAAGCCAGAATTGTATGAAAAATATCAAGGTGCACCGATTGATGTTCCAACAAATCAACTTGAAGAAATCAAACAACGATATGCAAATACAATTGAAAACCTACAACAACAAGAGGCTAAATTAAGACAATCTGGTAAAATAGAATTAGCTAATGAAAAAAATGCAGAAATCACAAGGGCAAAAGATGTAAGAAATAGATTTAGAGATTCAAAGGTAAGTACGGATGAAGCTATGGAAGCGAGAAAAAATCCAGCGTTAAGTGTTGGCAAAGACATAGCTGACATATCTCACAAAGCTGGTGTTGAAGCATCTAAAATGGGCGCTAGTATTGGGGGTGGACTTAGTCTTTTGAAAAATATTTTTTTAGTTATAAAAGGCGAAAGTGATACATATAATGCAACAAAAAATGTTATTATTGACACTGGAAAATCCGCAGCAGTTAGTTATGCCACTGGTGCATCAAGTAGCGCGATTCAAGGTGCACTAAAAGCATCAGGTAGTCAAATCACTCAAAATCTAGCAAAAGGCAATACACCTACGCTGATTATACAAACTAGCATCATCATAGTTCAATACACTAAAAAATTAGTTGCTGGTAAAATTACGCCACTTGAATTTGCTAAGCATATGGGTCAAGAAAGTACAACTTTAGCTACATCTATTACTGGTGCAAATTTAGGCGCAATCGTAGGAACCTTAATAGTACCTGGAGTTGGTACAATTGTAGGTGGGGTAATAGGTGGAATGGTGGCTTCTATAATGAGTAGCGCCGTATATTCAGAATTACAAAAGTCTATTCATGATTTAGAATTATCTAATCAGCAAAGAGAAATGATTAGACAATATTGTCAAAGTTTAATTAAGCAAGAAAAAGAATACAGAGAATATACCATGTCGATATTTGACAAATATTTTGATAATAAAGAATTTGAAATCAGAAATGGTTTTGAAAATGTAAGTTTAGCCTTTCAAAATGGTACAGATATTAATCAAGGATTGTCAATGATAGGTCAAGCTTTTAATATTAACCTACAATTTGATAATGCACAAGGGTTTAAAAATTTTGTGAAAAGTGATCAGGTATTACGATTATAAATATTTTACATCTAAATGAGTATGGAATATATTGTTAGTGTAGTCATATTCAATTTGGGCGAATCAAAAAAAATACTTATCCCTCTTTTTATTCACTACTACATCTCTTAGAGCGATACTGATCACATTGGCACGGACGATCTCACACGCTCATAGCAGTGTGGGTTTGTCGTAAGCCGCTTCGCTTTGGATTTTTTTGGATCGCGTTAATTTGGGATACATCAGTACATCTGAACTGGGAATCACCAGTGAATTCGTAAGATTATTGTGTGCTCTTATAGGAATTTATATCGGGTTATACATAGGAAAAATGACGTTGGATAGGGAAGATTAAAATGAGCACAATAAATATCGCAGTCGATAAAAATAAAGAGTTACAACGAATGAAAACTTTCGCATTAACAGTGCTTGCAATCGCTTTTGTGGGTTATGTGATGGGGATGTACTTCCATATCGGAGCGCTAAAAGCATTTAGCGAAGCGGCAATGGTCGGGGGGATAGCCGATTGGTTTGCCGTAGTAGCACTTTTTCGTCATCCAATGGGAATCAAGCAAATTCCACATACAGCCATTATTCCAAATAGCAAAAGTAAAATTGCTGACAATCTCGGACTCTTTATTCAAAACGAATTCATCAGTAAAATCGGGCTACGTGATTTAGTCGATCGACACGATCCTGCTCTCAAGATCGCTCATTATCTATCCAACGAATCAAATGCAAACATGATCGCTGACAAGATTACAAAAGCAATTCCTCCACTTTTAAAGCTTATCAACGACGAGAGTGTTAGTCGGTTTGTCTCGCATCAGCTATCCACGCATTTAGAAAAAACCGATTTATCTCCTATATTGGCTCAAACTTTGGATATATTAACTAAAGATGGACGTCACCATGAAATCATAAATAATATGATCCCATCCTTGAAATCCTTGCTAAACGACTATAAACCTACAATGCATAACATAATAAAAAGTGAAGTGGGAGTTTTTAAATATTTTGGTGCTGATACAATAATCTTGAATAAAATTTATAACGGAATTGAGTTGTTATTGCATGAGATTGAAAATCAACCTAATCATTCATTCTACCAAAAACTCGATGAAATAGTTGACCATTTAGTCCTCAATTTAAAAACATCTTCTGAATTACAGGCAAAAGTAAACGCTATTAAATATGATCTTATGCATAATAAAACATTACAAAACTATTTAGGAGGTATAGGCGCTGAGATTAAAGCGATGATTACTCATGACCTTTCTCAGCCTGATTCCCAAATAGCAAGCCACATCAAAAATGGAATTATTTCATTTGCAATACAACTTGAAGAAGATCAAGAACTGTCACGCAAATTCAATATCCTAATTAAAAAGGATATTGTCAATATTGTCGAACAGAATAAACATTTTATTGGCGACTTCATCCGAAATACGGTAGAAGAATGGGATGCGGAAGAGATGAGTCAGAAATTAGAGCTTGAAATTGGTCAAGATTTACAGTATATCCGCATCAACGGAGCGGTAGTCGGTGGGCTTGCAGGATTGGTCATATATTGGATAAGTCAGTTTGTATTTTAGAAAAATATCAATTCAAAGGGGTGATTAAGCCCTCTTGGGAGGGAAAGGAGAAAACTTCTCTAGTCTTCTCTCCCTTTCGTTTTTATCCTCACACTGTATCCTCTATTTTCTAGCAATACTTCAATCCGTTTAGTGGTTTCTTTTTGATCACTACTCTCTATATGAAAATTTTCACGGTTATTGATACACTTGATAACCTCTTCATCAGACAGATCTATAAATAATATTGGCATGCTATAACCTTCTCTGTAGCAATAGCTCCCCATAGGGTGTTGGTCAAAAAATCATATACCACTACAATTTAACACAACCTTATAGGGTGTTAAATAAATATGAAAATAATTGATTTTGAGAATGGCAATTTAGAAAGCTTCTATAAATTAGTAAGCACAAACGTCGTTCGGATTAGACAAGAAAAAAAGATTTCACAGCTTAAATTGGCTAATGCTATTGGACACCAAAACTCTACTTTCGTTGGCAAAGCAGAGTTATTGGCTGATAATAAGCATTTTAATTTAGAGCATCTGTATAAAATATCAGAAGTATTAGATGTCGATATTGCTGAGTTTTTTAAAAAGTAAATATTCTTGGCAGAGCTTATGAGATTACATCACGCCGCCTGTTGTCCCAATTATATTACTGATTTGTACCATTTGCCAATTCTTTATTTTTTATCGGTTATCGCATCAAGTCCACGAATTGTAAATTTTCGAGAATACAATGGTGATTTATAGTGAACTTTTGTAACTTTTTCTGCTGAATCAATTAAATCTTTGATTGCATTGATAAGTCCTTCTTCTTTGTAGGCAATGGATTTCTCATTATTAAAAGAAATATCAGGGTTTTGTGTTACACACTCAACTTTGGAATGATTAATTTCATCTAAATATGAGTAAAAAGCATCTTTAGGGATAATCAATCCAAATTCTCTCCAAGCATATTTTTTACCCCAATAATATCCATCATGTGCAGCATGAATAACTCTTTCATCGTTTTTTGCTTTGTTCACATCATGCTTTTCTTTAGCCAGTTGCAGAGAATAATGATAACTTAACGTTGGATTCACTTCAGAATTTTTCGATAGACAAGATGGTTCAATTATTTTATTTCCAACTTCATCTTCATAATATCCAATATTATAACGTTCACCTTCCGTAACTTCAGGGATGCCATTGGCTACAAATTGATAAATTGTTTCGGTAGTTGCAGGCTTAAAACTATGGTGAAACTTGCCGCCCCCAATAGGTTCAATTTTATAATCGCGAACTATAAGATCGTGAATTGTTTTTAACTCTCTTGATTTCATCTGATACCTTGCTGACAATAATATAACGCTTATTATATATAATAAATCAATAGTTGAATAGAATTAAAGAAATATTTTATGTCTAAATTTTTTTCTTTTCATTCTCATGTTATATGGACTTCTTTAACAAATTATTTTTCTGTTAGTATAAAGTTTTTTTCTTTTTTATTAAATTTCAATTTAACAAACTCTTTATACTTATCTGGATATTTATTAATAGCTGTAGTCAAAATAAATTGGTAGTTGCCTATATTATCAGTTGGAGAATTTTTTGAAAGCTCAAGTGCTTTATCTAATAAAATAATATTTTCAGTAATATCATCAATTCCAGCTTCTTCAGGTGTATCCATTAATAAAAAGTGAGGATGTTTTATATTTTTATATTTTAGCCCCATTGCTAGTAGAGTAAAATAGTACATCATTCTTCTTGGCACACTAGCACTTTTTTCTCTATAGTCACCTCCATCAACATAAGGGACGTAATCTTCATCAATTACAGCAATTTGAGCTTTTGCGGATGATAATTGCATCAATTTATTATAAATACTATTAAAGTTTTCAGTCATTTTGGCATTGTTTTCATTGTATTTACTTTTCAATAAATTAAATGATTTAAAGATACTCTTATATGATGTGTCCGTACTGTTAAACTTCACCTCACGTTTTTCTTTTTCTCTATAGAGGTTAATTAACTGTTGAGATTTAAAGATATTTTCTTTTACCTTTGATATTTCAGCATTGATTCTGTCAATCAATTGTGTATTGCCGGAATATTCTATTGATTCAATTGCTGATTTAATCATAGAAGTTAATTCAAGTATTTGCTTGTCAATTTTATCTATATCTTCAGCCAGGGCTTCAATTTGAGTGTCATATGATGTTAAAGACAATTTAGTACTTTCTAAACTTTTGTATTTATGTTTTAGAATCTCTTGGTACTCATTTGAATTATATAAGAATTTTTCATAATTTGTTTCGACTATTGTAGAACCACATAAACATTTTTTAGCTTCTTTTTCTATGCTGGATGCGCAGAATGGACAATATTCAAAGTCGAAAAGATTGAGTTTATCATTGGTAAATATACTTTTATTTATTGAATCAATTTCATTTTCTTGTATTGATAATAACCTTTGAATAGAGTCTCTTTCAATTTGAAGATTTTTTTTATATATTTTTTTCTGAGAGTTGTCTATCTCTAATTTGATTAGTTTTGCTTTTGTATCTTCTATATCTTTAAATTTATCACCTATGTGTGTATGTTCTTTTTGATAATCATTTCTATTCTTGACCAATTTTTCCATTTGTTGGAGTAAACTTGTTTCTTCTATTTCAACGTCTTTTAAGCTTGAGTTTAAATTTGGATTTAATTTATTAAATTCATCTAGAGAAAATTGGGCTTCTTTTTTTTGTAATTTGGCTTCATTGAGCTCATTCATTTTTAGAAAATATTCGTCGGAAGAGGTTCCCATAAGGGTTTCAAAAATTGATTTTCTTATTATTGCAGAATCGGTAACAAAGTTGTCATTATTGGGTGTTTTAAATATTTTTCTAGGTTCAGTGTTTTGATCATAATTCAATAATCTAAAAAGGTCGTTAAAAGAGAAAAACCAATTTATTTCACCTAAACTCAATTCAAATCTTTTAATATCCAATTTGTCTAAAAGCCAATCTGAGAAGACAGTTTCTGCGCAATGTAGTCTTTTAATGCAAAATTTTTTTATTTTTCCATCTTTTAGTTCGAGGAAAATATCATTTTTACCAATAAATCTTTTTAATTTATATTCAATATCATTTATTAATATAGTTAATTCAACAAAATTATTTTTATCATTTATGATTTTTTTATACTTTTCATGTTTATTATTTGCATTAAAAACTGTTATCTCTCCACCCAATCCAAACTCTATAAAATAACTTAATGTACTCTTGCCAGAGCCGTTATCTCCTTCTATTATATTGATGCCATCTGTGAACAATGGGGATTCAAAAAAATATTTTTCTCCGCTATATTTGACTTGTTTTATTCTCAAATTTCCCATGTTAAGACTCCTCTGTCTGTAAACAACTTATCTACCATTGTTTTAAGCTTTTGCTGTTTTTGTATACTGGCAAACTTCTTAATTTTTTTAATATTTTTAATTTCTTTTTTAAAATATTCTATGTCAAAAAAATCATTAGGTATTTTTTCTTTATAAATCCATATATCTAATGTTCTATGGACTGTATTTAACGATGCGTCTAAATAACCTTTATTTTTTAGTGTAATTATTAAATGTGATAACAATTTTTTTTTCAATTGAGCTCTTAAATATATATTACTTAATTCAATAGTTTGATAATCTTCTATATCAGTCATATTACTGATAAATTCAATTAAATATGCTATTCGTCTAAAATCATGAAATCTATTAGTTTCACTGTTACAATCGAGCTCATTTAGAAGAAGTAAAAAATTATATGTTAAAAAGTTATAATCTTCTTTCTGAATGAACATCATTCTTTTTTTTGCTAATTGTTTGTCTTTACTCATATATGCCCTCTTTGTCAAATGCTAGGTAACATTCGTCAATTAAGTCTAAAATGATTTTATATATTAAATCATCGCTAATTGAGGGATAGTAATTATCTTTTCTTTTATCTTCAATAATTTTCTTTGCTCTATTTGAATATTTTTCTAAAAATTCTTTTATTTCAGATAGTGATAATTCGACTTTGTTGCTATATGTTTCGTAAAACTCCATAAGTTCATCTTGGCAAGCTTCAAATATAATATATTTGATAGATGTAATTTCTCTTTCATTATAGACTGAAAGACTGACTCGACCTAAATTAAGTTCTCTGGAATATTTTTCTATTCTATAATCGGGTATATTCTGGCAGACTGCTTTTAATTTATCTTTTAAATTCCTCAATCCGTCTGAAGGACTGATATTCATCCATGCTTCCGACGAATGAAAATCAATTTTGTTATTTGAAGTGTCACTATCTAATGTTTTCACATTTATATTTATAGACTTTAATAAGTCCTGAAAATACTTTATAGATAGTCCATTTAATTCTTTAGCTGTTCCGGCTTCTGTTAGCTGAGAATTTATTATCCCCACAATATTTTCATCTACAATCAGTGGTGCTCCCGATAATCCTTCATAGCTACTTAATTTTTGTTCAATATGTAAATCTAGATCTATTTTACCTTTTTTTAAATTTTCAAATTGGTCGTTAATATAATTGTCCATATCAATAAGATTATCGCCAGTGTCTTGCTTACCTATAGGATATCCTCTTGAGATCCATTTCGTGTTTGCTGTAAGATCGTGATTTACGATATCAATTTTTTCATAAGGTATTGATTCTGGTAATTTTAAAAGTGCAATATCTAATTCTTTATACTTGTCATCAATAAGCTCATGCAATTCAGCATCATGTATCTTATTATTTAAACAGGTCACTTTTATTTCATTACAATTATCTACAATATGATATACGGTAAGAATTAGGTTGTCGCTAATTAAGAAGCCTGTACCATGTTTATCATTGCCTGTTACTTTGCATACATTATTTTTTAATTTTGTTAAAAAAGTTCTGCTCATTATATTTCAATCTCATTTAGATGCTTGATATCATAGTTGTATTTACTTTTGTATTCTTCATTATTTAATTCTTGCGAGATATCCAAATCATAATTGAATATTATTTCCTTCTTAGCATCTGTATTGCTAACAATAATTTTTGCCAAAGCTTCTATATTTGGATGTTTATGTTTAGTACCATTTGTTGAAATTAAAAATTTATCTGACCTTATTAAAGCCATTAAACGATTTGATATATTCTTATTACTTCCATGGTGGGGTATTTTAACCAAGTTAAAAAGCAATTCGTAGCCAACATCTTGCAGCTTTAATAAATTATCATATATTATATCTTCATGGGCATCGCCTAGAAATAACAGTTTTTTATCTTTATATTCAATTATAAATGATATTGATGAGCCGTTTGTAGCTGATTTGTCTTTTTCGCTTAAAGTAGACAATTCTTCAAAATCATATATGTTAGAAGCTGCAATATCTGATGTCAAAGAAGAATTGTCTTGTTCATACTTCATGTGAAATTCAAAAGCATCATCAAAAATTTCCTCATCACTTATTTCAAAATTATACTTTTCCTTTTGTAACTCATATAGCCATTCTGTAGATAGCTTTGTTAACTTTTCTTTATTTGGAGACAAAAGGATAAATTTAATATCACCTACGGTTACTTCCGTTTTAGTCGTACCATCTTTAGTGCATATGACAGTATGATTAAATGAAGAATTCCAATTATAGTTATATTTGTGAATTAGAGAAGCGAGAGACGAACCATGTTCACATGTTATATCTTGAATACCATTAATATTATTTGACATATTTTTCATTATAAAAGATTCCAAAATGCTTTTAGTCTCTTGCTTAATATTTTTCACTTTTTCTTTGTCAAATTGAATATGTTTATAGCTATTATGCCAAATTTCTTTTATCTGTATGATCTCACCATTTTGGTTGTCTTGAATAAATTTTATGGCGCCACCAATGTGATCTTCATCTATGTGACTTATAATTAACAGATCAATAGATTCATTTTTATTTTTTAGTTTTAATAGGTCATCTTTAATTTCAATTTGATAAGTTTCTGGCATTCCCATATCTATTAAAATATTTTGCCCATTCTCAAAATTTAGTAAAAATGCGTCTCCATTTTTTGCTTTAAAAGCTTTTATGTTAACTTTAATAATAAATATTTCCACCTTTTATAAAATATACCAAAATTTATTTTGTTTGATGACAATTTTTCATGCGTATTAATATATTCATCATGTTGCTATATTACAACATTTTGTATTTTAAAGTATTTTATCACAATAATAGCCTCGTGGCGCTTGAACGATATACCAATCAGATAGACAAAAAAGCGATGGTTAACAACAACAAAAGAAGAAGCTGCACTGGAACTCGACAAACTGGAGGGGAAATGGGGCAAAAGCTACTCCATCGTATTCAAATCTTGGCGCAGTAAATGGGAGAATTTGACCATCTACTTTCAGTATCAAGAGGACATTAGACGAGTTATTTATACGACCAATATCGTTGAATCGGTACACCGTCAGTTCAGGACGCTGACGAAGACAAAAGCAGCTTTCCCTAACGATGACAGCTTGTTAAAATTACTCTTTATGGGAATTCAAAATGCGCAGAAAAAATGGACAATGCCAATACGGAACTGGAGCTTGACAATCTCTCAACTCAGCATCCATTTCGAGGGACGACTCGATAAAGCTTTAAATCTATGATACAATTTTAGGAACTGCTAGATGCTGACACAGAATTCTGAACAGTCCCCTGTCGGCTTGTACCAACACTTTGAAACACCATCCCATCAAAACCCATGCTGTCCTTCTTTTCTGTTTTACCTCACACTCAACGCTCTCGCAAAACTATCAAGCATTCCAGTTTTAAATGCTTCATCCCCTGCAAACAGTTTATACAACTCTAACTCTTTTTTTCTTTCTCTATTCATGATCTCAGCAACAATTTTTTCCAATGCCAACCGTCTCGTATGTTCATCAAGATTTTCTGCATATTTGGCTTTATAATCTTGGTGTGTTTTTACCTTATCCATTAACGAAATGAATTTTATCCGCTGTTCCTCCGGCGTTGCATCCCATCCTTGGAACCATCGTTCGTTAAACGTTTTGATAATCTCATCAAGAGGATTTTTTTCTTCTTCATCACCGTGCGTGCCTCTAGGATTAGGGTTTTGAGGGTCAAACTGTGTTTCGCTCTCATCCAGACCTATTTTGGCACTCAGCTTCACTCTCTCTAGTCCATAGGTCGAGAGATCAACCGAATTTAAAAGTTCATCCAGTGCATCTTTGTCTTTATCTTTGATAATCATCTTGGGTATTAAAAATTTCAAGAACCAAAACAACTTCTCCCATGCCACTACCTCGTAAGGCATAATCGAACTCATCTGTGCGTAGATTTTGACGTATTGTTTTGCTTTGATTTTGTAATCGGCTTTTTGATCATCATCGAGTTCCACTTCAATGTTAAATCGTGCAGCAGCCGTGTCAATGATAGGGGATAGCTCGCTTGCCTCTACTCCTCTAAAATATTTTTCAAAAAATGCATCTACTTCACTTTGCTCATATACTCCGAACTCGTCAAGACTCTCTTTTAAATCATTGAGTACATTAATATCAGTAGCTTGGCTCAGTGTGGTAGAGGTGTAAAACGGATCAAATGAAGTTTTAATATCTTCAGTTTTGTTATAAAAATCCAATACAAAAAGGTCTTCCGTCTTTTTACCATATTTCGGAGCGGAACGGTTTAATCTGGAAAGTGCTTGCACCGCTAATACGCCTTGCAATTTTTTGTCCACATACATAGCACATAGTTTTGGCTGATCAAACCCCGTCAAAAACTTATTGGCTACGATGAGCAATTTGTACTCATCGCTATCAAATTTATCACTTATATCTTTAGAAGCAAACCCATTGATAATATCTTCAGTGTACTCGATACCGCCTACCTCTTTTTGCCCTGAAAAAGCAATGATTACTTTAAATGGATTACCCAGCTCTCGCAATTTATTTACTACTGCTTTATGATAGACAATCGCTCTTTCGATATCCACAGTGACAATCATCCCCTTGGCGTTACCTTTGAGCTTTTTAGTCTTGAATATTTTTTCTACAAAATGATCGAGCATAATTTCCACTTTAGTCGCTATGGTCGATGGATCTTTCTCGACAAAACCTCGAAGCCTTTTTTGCGCTTTTTTGGTATCAAACAACGGATTGTCTTCGATAGATTTTTCTATCTCGTAGTAGCTTTTGTACGTTGTGTAGTTTGAGAGTACATCGAGGATAAAGCCCTCTTCTATCGCTTGTTTCATAGAGTACAGATGAAACGGTTTATAGCTTCCGTCTTCTTGCTTGGTTCCAAACTTTTCAAGTGTTGTATTTTTTGGAGTGGCTGTAAATGCCAGATAGGAAGCGTTACCTTTCATTTTGCGGCTTTTCATGATTTCAAGAACTATATCTTGTGCATCCATCTCATCTTCGTACTCTTTTTTACCCATTGCTTCATTCATTTTTCCATGTGCTGTTCCGCTTTGGGAAGAGTGGGCTTCGTCAATAATGACAGCAAATCGTTTATCGCTAAGGTCACTTATTCCATCCACGATAAAAGGGAACTTTTGAATGGTCGTTAGAATGATCTTTTTTCCTTTTTCAAGATTACTTTTGAGATCACTAGAGCTATACGCAGGAGCAACGATATTTTTTTGTTCGCTAAACGCTTTGACGTTATCTCTCAGCTGTTTATCCAGTATCTTTCTATCGGTAACGATGATAACACTGTTGAATAGAGGATAATCCAATCCCTTGCTTCCGCTAACATCCTCACTTGCAGGATACGCTTCAATCAGCCCGTACGCACTCCATGCAATGGAGTTTGACTTTCCACTTCCTGCACTGTGTTGGATAAGATAGGTTTGCCCTGTTCCATTGTCACTCACATGCTTTAAAAGCTTTCGTACCACATCAAGCTGATGATAGCGTGGGAAATAAAGTGTATCACCATCGAGTCTTACGAAGTGTTGGACGATATTGGCTAAAGAGTGCTTGGTAAATATTTCTTCCCAGATATAAGCTGTTTTATGTCCGTTTTCATTAACAGGATTACCTGCCCCATGGTTGCTATTCCCTTTGTTAAACGGTAAAAAGAACGTTTTAGTTCCCTCTAACTTGGTTGTCATATATGCTTCATCGGTATCAACCGCAAAATGAACCAGACATCGGGAAAAATTGAGGAGTGTTTCTTTTGGATCGCGATCTTCTTTGTATTGCTTGATCCCATGGAATCTGGCATTTTGACCTGTCCATGCGTTTTTGAGTTCCATAGTGACGATAGGCAAGCCGTTGATAAACAATACCATGTCCATCTCAAGCATGGGATTTGTACGCGAATGAGTCACTTGTCTTGTTACGCTGAAGATATTAGAGTCAAACCGTTTTTTGAGTTCATCACCGCTGGAAGCGAGAGGGGCTATAAAAAGAAACGTAAAATGGGCATCATCTACAGCAAGCCCTTTTTTTAGTATCTTGAGTACCCCGTATTTTTTGATCATCTTATCAAGGCGTTGGATGGTTTTGAGTTTGTATTGCGGATCACGGCTGATCTTGTTTAGCTCATCAGCTTGGGTATCTTCCAAAAACTCCCAAAACAGCTTCTCATCGATTGCGTATTCTTTGTTGAAATCTCTGTTTTCACCTTTGACGAAACCTTGCGCTAAAAGAGACTTTTCAATACTCGTTTCAAGTGCCAATTCATTGGTTTGACTGCTCATTTTAACCTCTTTATATCTTCTTCAAGCTCTTTGATACTTTGTATTTTTTCTTGCTCTTTTTGAGTCTCTTTGTATTTTTGATACTCTAACTCACTTTTTGCTTTTGCCATATCATGAGAGATTTTTCCTGCATGGGTCAAGAGTTCTCGACCATTGAGAGAAATAACTGCATCAAGCCTCGCTATCCAGTCTTTCATGTACATTGGAGTGCGCTGCATCGCCATCGTCTCTGCAAATGCCAAATACTGCTCTACCAAAAGACCGAGAAGTTTTATCTCATCTTCACCCAGATAGTTTTTAGCGATGCTGACATCTTTTTTAGTGACGTTTTTATTCTCTTTATCAAACGAACTCATCCCCAAAAGGGGCTTAGAAATATCGACCCTGTTGTGTATCAGTTCAGCTGCCGTTTGCGTTGATACCGCCCATAAAAGCTTATTTTGGACGATTTTAAAAAACTCTACCGTTTTTTCATCTTTTGGGTTGTAGTCGATACTTGTCATATAGATGTCTTTGATCTTTTGATAAAAAAACTTCTCACTAAGACGAATATCACGAAGTCTGTTTTGCAATTCGTCAAAATAGCTCATAGAGGTGCCGCTTTTAAATCGATCGTCGTTGAGAACAAAGCCCTTCGTGATGTACTCTTTTAATCTTTCTTTTGCCCAAATGCGAAATTTCGTCCCCGTAGATGAGCGCACCCTAAAGCCGATGGCGATAAACATATCGAGATTGTAGTGAGCCACATCGTAGTTTTTGCCATCACTTGCAGTTGTTCGGTAATTCCGAACAACTGCTATCTCGTCCAATTCTTCTTCTTCAAATATCGCTGTGATATGCTCGCTTATTGTCGATTTTGCTTTGCCGAATACGTCACATATTTGTGCCTGCGTTAGCCAAAGCGAACCCTCTTCAAATCTCACATCAACTTTGATATTGCCATTATCGTTTTGGTAAATCAGTATCTCACTCATCATGCCACCCTCACTTTCCCCGTTACTACACTGTCGATGAGTGTCGCTTTGTACTCTTTGAGCTTGGTTATATAGTTTTGTTGCAGTTCGATAGCGGCATCAATTTTAGATGTATGCTCTTCGATGTAAGTGATGATTTTGAATTGCTCATCAATAGACGGAAAGCCTATTTTCATACTCATAAACATGTGCGAATAAAATCTTAATCGTGATGAATGTAATCCAGTTGAAACTCGATTGTAGTGCTCTATATATTTAACACTTTTTAAAAGATGCTCAATATAAGTCGAACTCAATATTATCTTATGCTGTCGATAAACAGCATAAGAAGAACTCACAATACCTTCTTGAGGAGAAATACCAAGCGCTCCCATCCATGCCCACATAATATTCATAACCAAATCATCTTTTTGACATGTTTTAGAACCCGTATAATCTTCAGACATGAACATTGAAACGTTCTTTTCCGATCTTGGCGTTACACCAGTCATATGGGATACCGAAAGCAACTCTTCATTACCTGTACCTGAACGCTCATTTATCTCTTTAAAGATATATTTTCCTCGTTTAACCGTCCAATGCTCTGGTATCTCCCCGATCCACTCCACACCGCTATCTTTCATCGATGTATTTGGATTTAATCCTCTCGTCACTGCTTCGTTAATGACAATCTGACGACGCTCTTTGAGAAGTTCAATAAGTTGCTCTTTTTGGCGGATAGCTTGGTCGATTTGATCTGATTTTTTATTTAGAAAATTCACAATTGAATATTGTTCATCTACAGGTGGAAAAACTATTGCCAATCGTTTAAAATCGATAAAACTCAAATTTTGTCTCAGCCCAGTTCCAAACTTATAGATCACTTTAGTTAGATCAAGAGCATGTAAATAGTAATACAAATATTCAGCATGACCATTTAATACATTCAAATTCAAATAAGCACTTGTAATAATGCCATGATTTCTGGAAAAGCCTGTCCTGAGACTTGTTTTATCATTTTGTAAATCCATACATCGGATGATAATATCACCTGTTTGCACAATCTGATAAGTCTCAAATGACTCAGGCACAAGTCCCACCAACTTTTCGATTGGCTTTACAATAATATTCCCATAACTAAGAGACAAGACTCTGTCTTCAATCATGCCAATATTTTTTCGCTTATTTTCTCTGTAAACTTTCATCCCTGGCACTATTTCCCAATGTTCAGGAATTTCCCCCAACCACTCTACCCCGCTCTCTTTATACGATGAATATCTTTGTAACGTACTCATCTCATAGCCCCAAAATCTCTTTGATCAATCCGTCACTCGCTTCTTCGAGTTCCACGATCTCTTTCGCCACCGCTTCAAGGCTTCGTAGTGGTTTATGGGTATAGAAATATTTGTTAAAGCTGATCTCATAGCCGATTTTAACGCTGTCGAGATTGATCCACGCCTCACTCACATGCGGTTGTACCTCTCTGAGATAATACTCTAAAATATTCTCTTCCCTAGGAATGCTCTCACTATCTCGCAGATCGGTATCACTCTCATACTCGACAAATTCATATTTGCTTGCTGTCTTGTAGTAACCAAAATGCTCTAGCTCAACTTCACTACATCCCAAATGATCCAAAAGCTTATCGAGCTTGTCAGCGTTGATCTTGGATACCTTTTTGATCACTTTTTCAGCACTCTCATCGTACCAACTGATGGCGTTTAAAATAGCGTTTTTCTCTGGAGCCGTAAGCTTGATCTTCTCTTTTTTAATCACTCCATCCACTAACTCTCTAAAGAGATTAAAATCGTTGTATTCATCGGTGCCAATTTTTTCTTTGAGCAGATTTGCTGTCTCTAAAAGAGCTTTGTGTTTTGCCCACAGCTCTTTAGATAGCAAAGCTTTTTTCTGTTTGGCGTTTAGGTTGATTTCTTCTTTATCGAGATAGTGTTCGATCTCTTTTTGGTGCTTCATGATGTCAATATAACAATCCTCTTTAAACGCTTCAAGGCACCATCGCATAGGCTCCTCAAGAGCTTTATCAAATCGGAGAGTTTCTATCAGCTCATCTTTAAATTGTGCTTTGAGTCGTTTAGGGCGTTCGATATTGACTTTGTAATATCCAAAATCGCTGTTTTGGAAGATTTTAGACGCTATTTTTTTGCCGTCGAGTTCTTCATTGCACACGTTAAAGGCTTTATACACGTCCATAATTTTGGCAATGTGTTTGGATTCAAACTCACAGTTTTTATCACCAAGATTTTTTCGCAGTTTGCTGTAGAAGTCATTCGCATCGATGAGCTGAACTTGACCTTTTCGGCGTTCATCCTTCTTGTTGCTCAGTATCCAAATATAGGTTGTGATCCCCGTATTGTAAAAGAGGTTGTTTGGAAGTTGGATGATACAATCGAGCATATCATTTTCAATAATGAAACGGCGGATATTGCTCTCCCCCCCACCTGCATCACCCGTAAAGAGAGAACTGCCATTGTGTACCGAAGCGATACGACTCCCTATGAGATTTGAGGAAGCGGGCTTCATCTTGCCAACCATCTCCATTAAAAAAAGAAGCTGTCCATCACTGCTTCGTGGCGTTGCATCAGCATCAGCTTCCACTCCCCAATAATCTTTTAGTTTGACAATAAAGCGTGTATCGATAACGTCGTTACCGTCTTTGATATACTTTTGTTCACTTGCCCATGATTTGCCGTAAGGAGGATTTGAGAGCATAAAATCGAACTTGATCCCTGCGAAATCATCGACACTCAACGTTGAGCCGTTTTTGATATTTTCAGGGTTGTTGCCTTTGATCATCATATCCGATTTACAGATAGCATAGGTTTCATCATTGATCTCTTTACCATAGAGGATGACATCTGCACTCGATTTGATATTCCCATCGGGATCTAAAATAAAGTTTTGCGATTCGGTAAGCATCCCTCCACTACCGCACGCTGGGTCATAGATGGTCATAACAGGAGGTAAAACATCTTTAATCGGATCAAATACGATGTGTGTCATTAGATCGATCACTTCTCGCGGGGTAAAGTGCTCTCCCGCTTCTTCATTGTTATCTTCGTTGAACTTTCGTATCAGTTCCTCAAAGACATATCCCATACCAAGGTTGGTAAGAGGTGGGAGTTTTTTACCCTCGGGGTCAAGGGCTTCTTTATCGGTGAGGTTGATGTACGGAGAGGTAAACTTTTCGAGAACCGATAAAAGGACATCTTTATCCGCCATATGTTTCATTTGGGCTTTGAGTTTGAATTTCTCTACGATCTCTTGTACGTTTGCGCTAAAACCGTTTAGATACTCTGTGAAATTTGCTTCTAGCATCTGGCTTGAGTTTGTTGCGGTGTCATAGAGCTTTTGAAGCGTCCAACGACTCGTATTGTAAAACACATAACCGCTTGCATCTTGAAGTCCCATATTATCAAGCTCTGTAAATTTAGCTTCTTCTGTTTGAAATCTAAGCTCTTCAAGAACCGCTTCTTTTGTAGGCTCTAAAAGTGCATCTAAACGTCGTAAAACGACCATCGGCAATATCACATCTCTGTATTTACCACGGACATAGACATCTCGTAAACAATCGTCTGCAATTGTCCATATAAAACTTACTAATTTGTTGTGTACTGCTTGATTCATCCGTCTGCCTCTAAAAAATCTTCATGATTACAATTGATTTTATTATTTTAGTATCTTGTCTTTATTATACATTTTGTATCTAATGTCGAAGCTTGATTGATAAATATTTTTTTTAATTACTATTACATGATACAAATATATTTAACAATTTAATTTCAAATAGTTATAGATATTGGTATTGGTCATTTGGATACTTAATCGGGTTCAGTTGTCGGTTTCATGCACATCACTAACACTACTTTGAGCCTAGCGAGATCTAGGCGTAGGATAGGGAAAGCAAGAGAGAACGAAGTGAGCGAAGAATCGGTGCATGAAATTGATAATTGAAAAAAATAAACTCTATTCCAAATGGGATAGGGGGGAGAGGGCTTTAGCCCTCTGGGGGGAAAGGGGGAAACTTCTTAGTTTTCACCCTCTTTTAATCTTGGATAATAGCGTAGGCTTAAACGATAAATCTCGCTCAATTGGAAGCCCTAGAGAACCACGGAGTAATTCTAATTCATCAAGCGAGAAATATCCCAATTCACTCTCCATGCCTTGAACGAAGCCAAAGCACGTTTTTGAATCTTCTTTTGAAAACTCTATGACATACCACGTCCAATTGCTATCTGGTGTGAACAGTTTGATATAACATATTGGATCGGATATTTCTTCCGTTGCGTATAAATCGGGAATTGCCTCTAGCAACTCTTGCGGTATCAGTATGCTCATCTTATGCTGCCTGTTGATCTATTATAGGTTTGTACCAACACTTGGACACTCCATCCCATCGAAAACCAAACGCCTTAATGCTATCCTTCTTGGCAAAGATGTCTTCACCAACAACAATAAGATGATTACCTTGGTTCACCACGGATAAACCGATTTTGTAAAGAGAAGCGTAATCTTGCGGTATATTGTTTTGCGCTTGCTCTTTTGGTTGTTGATTCTGATGTTGTTTTGCTGGTTCTAGCTGTTGTGCAGGTTGTTGATTGTGATGGACACGGCTCTTATCATAGAGCGAATTTCCGAATTGGTTTCCAAACGAACGAAAACATCGTTTAATCGCATCAGTTACGGCTTCTTTTGACCCTCCTTCGTGCGAATCGGCTAAGCTTTTTGCAATGCCAGTACCAAAGCCAACATCTTCACGGCTGATATGTTTTGAGTGTGCTAGGTCGTGGACGACAACATTTACTATGGCTTTATAGCAGATAACGATATTCGAATTTTGATTCGTCTCTTGGGAGACGTGTTCTAGCTTTGATATGCTGTAGCTCCAATTACCGTAACCGAAGATTTTATTTGCAGTTTCAATAATGTCATGCCCCTCGACATACGAGAGGTTGATATTATTTTTAGAACGGGTTTTAATTCTGCTACTATCGAGTTCATAGGATAGTGCCTGATTTTGCTTGTCGTTAAACATAATGTGTATCTCCTTATGCGACTTGTGCATCGACTAAACTGAGCAGTTCAGTAGCTTGATTGTTGGCGCTGCTTCGTTTTGCATTGACTTTGATACGAGATGGTATATGCTCTTCGGTAGAAATAATTTCAACATATTGGTCAACCTCTTCCATTCCCTCTATGGTACACATCGCTTCCATTATCGATTTTTCATCAATGGTGACATTGACGTACCCTAATGAGATGAGCGCATTGGCATCGAGGATGGTGAGAGTGTTTTTGATCTTGGTCTTAGAGGGGGTGATGGTTATTGAGCTAATCATTGTTCCATCAATACGATCGACCCCATACTCCCCCAATACAGAGGCGACGGCTTCAAGTGCTATGCTCTTCGCACTCTCTAACGACTTTTTCATGGATTGAATCTCTTTGATCTCCAATGCAAGGTATTCAACCTTTTCATCTATCTCTTGGAATGAGAGTCCGATGTAGTCCGCTTTCACATGGAATGGCTTCTCCGATTCCAGTATGCCACGAATATGATGCTTGAACCAATCGAGGTTCGTAGGGTTAATGTGTTCCATCTCTTTGACGAGTCTGTAACTTTCTGTCTTCATAATGATGTTCCTTTGTGGTGTAAGTGTAATTGCTAGGCTGCAATAGCCATAGTTGACTCGGGTGCTTTGATAGAGGCGATACGTTCGGCAATGTCCCATAGCCCCCGATTAACATCAACATCTTTGGAAATGGAAGTGATCTCACGAGATGTGAAATTGCGTCCTGTTTGAGTATTAACCCCTTTGACGTTTCCACGTAATAGATTTTCCTGAATAATGTTCAAAGTTGTGTAAAGATCTGATCTCTCATCTTCTACTCTATGGGGGATCAGCAAGTCACGATGATTAACTTGAAGCTGTTCATCGAACCGTAGCGGTATTGCTGCTCTTGCAAATGACTCTTGTTCAATAGGAGTGAGGATAATAGCTTCAAAGGTATCGATCTTCTTTTGAAGAAGTGGTTTGAATGTACCAATATTAGCGATAGCAGTAGTGACATCGTTCTCACGATCTCCGATGTGTTTGATTTTATAGCTTTGAAAAACACTGTCAGCTACTACAAGACCGTTTGCACACACAAATCGATATATCCCGATGCTAATAGAAAATGCGGTACTACGATCATGGGAATTGAAGAGTAACAGCTCTACAGCATTTTCTTTTGGATTAACAAGGTCATCGAAATGACGGAAGCGCACTAGGTGACGCTGAAATCCTTCCTTGTTCTCATCTCGTACGGAGGCTTCTTGGACAGACACAGGGAACCAACTGTGTTGACGGATCTCATCGATGACTTCAACAGTGCTGACGAAGTGATAGGCATCGGATGCACTGGAATGGGGAGCACTGGTAAAGAGTGCGGGACATTGCTCTAGGAGCTGGGCTTGGGTTAGTGGGTGTAATGCAGACATGGGTTATCCTTTTGTATAGTTGAAATATCAAAAGTCTGATTTTTTTATCGGACTTTGATCATTTAGACTTTTAACTACGATAGTAGCGACTGCGATCATAATGGCTAAACAGTGCGAAATGGGAAACATTTTCGATCCTTTTTATGGATTAGTAGGTTGGATACAGTTTAATAATATGGGAGTGTAAAAAGATGGGAGTAAAATTTTTGAGGATAGAAAGCAGAAGTAAGAAGTGGTAAAGTGGATTGAAATTCTCGACAATGCGCGTAAAAGTTTTGGTTTGAGACCCTTTTTTCAGGGTCTCATGGAGGGGCTTTAGTAGGTAAGTCGGTAGAATTTTTCACCATTGCTCTTAAATAGGTTAGGCTCTCCAAATACATACGGATTAGTAAGCTCCAAATGCTTAATCAGCACCTTAGCTGTCTTAATAGTTTTATCCAATGGATGAAGAATGTGATATACAATAATTAGAAACTTTTGCCTAACTACATTGTTTTGAAGATCGCTCGTAAAATTATTAAAAAGTGCTATATCAATATTTTGTAAATGCTGAAAATAGAGAAAATTTCTCGATATTATTGCATTAACAAAATTACCAAGAGTGTTGGCAGTCATATTCATCATAGCCACTTTTTCCGGTGTAGAAAGAGCCATATTTGCTTGTTCAAAATCAACATTAAAAGACTTCAAAAATATAGCAAAATCCTCCAGTTCACTATAAATCGTATCTTCGAGTTTCTGATAACCCCCATAACCAAGATGATTAGTTTGATTGAGGTTGCAACCCGTTGTAAAAACGGTAAATCTTCTGTCGCTCGGCTCTATTTCAATCGGATGTTCATCGTTGGAAAACAATATGGTCTGCGCATGTAGTTTTGTAGGACGAACAAGATCCACATTCTTCTTCTCAGCCGTAATGGAATCATTGGTAATCAATGCTTTCAGAAAACTGTTAAAACTGCTTTTGCCTATCGTTGAATACGATATTTCATCAAAATTTATAAACAGCGTATTTTCGATGATAGCACCTAAATAATTGGATTTTAAGCTATCCCCATTGATCTCCTTGCAATATTCCTCTCCAAAAAGCAACCGAATAATCTTGAAGAAAGTACCTTTACCTCCACCTTGAACGCCTTTAAACAAGATAGATACTTGTGATTTATTCAAAGTTTGAAAAAATGCAGCAAGCCAGTTCAAAAAATACCAAGCTCTTTGGCTATCATAATTTACTAGATGTTCAACGAGCTTCAACGTTGCGGTCGGGTAATTATAATGCCCTGCCGACAGCATTAAATACTTGGAGGGCTTAAAAAGATTTATATGCCAAGAACCGTCTTTTTCGTAAAATTCTTGGAGTTCATTTGCATTAAACTCTTCACATACTACAAGCAGCAGCTCTGAGATATGGATCGTATTATCTCTATCTTTTATCTCGTCAATACTTTTTTTTGTTTCAATTTTAATTGGCATTTCCAATAAAATTGTCAAAATATTTTCTGCTTTTGTCACCGTTAACTCTTGATAAGGAGCAGATGCTGAAGTGCGAATACAAATATTACCCTTGACATTCACCCATATTGCGCCACCTTTTTCTCCAAATTTATTGAGGACCTTATTTTCCTCCGTTTTTTTAGAGTTGTTGTCTTTAAAATTCGTGAAATCTTTTTGTATTGGTGCGTTCATAACAATTTCCCCTTGTTGTTTTCATTTTGAAGTTTTTTTGCCTCTTGCACTGCTTTCGCATTGCAGAGTTCGTTATACTTATCTCCGCTGTGTCCTTTTACCCATTCAGCTTTAACTTGATGTGGTTGCGATACGGTTAAATACGCTTCCCATAAAGCCTTGTTCGCCACTGTTTTTTTATCACTAGTTTTCCAATTATTCTTTCTCCATCCTTTTATCCAGACGTTTATCCCATCTACAGTGATTTTACTATCACTATGAATAGTAATTTCACACTTGCTCGGTATTGCTTTTATGGATTCTATAATTGCCATTAATTCCATCTTATTGTTCGTTGTATTGATTTCACCTCCAACAACTACTTGTTCGTTTTTATTAAGATATTTGACAATGCCGCAATATCCACCAAAATTATTTTCATTACCGTTGCCGAGACAACTTCCATCTGTATAAATTTCAACTTTTTCCATGTAGCTCCTTTAGCTTGCTACAGCAAAAGTATTGGCTTCAAGATAACGTATCAATTCGTTACGTGCGATATGAAACTTATTCCCAATACGTATATAGGCGATTTCACCCTTAGCAAGAATTTTCTTGATTGTTGCAATCTTAATTAAGCCAAGATTTTCGATTTCTCGTAGATTGAATAAGACTTTTGGTGGTAATAAGTCTTCGTAGTTATATGTCATATGATAAGCTCCTATATGTAAATATAAGCGCTATTGTAATGGATTAAGGAGGGGGGTTATACTGTAGAAAAAAAGAAGCTTCTCACCCTAATAAGATGAAATGTTTTTAGGTTTTGCTCCTGTGATAAGTTCTAAATATTTTTTGTTTTTTATATATTCCGTTGCTATTAGAAGATATTTGGAATATGTATCTGGATGAAAAGATTTTTTCCTATTATTGTCAGGGTCGTGATATTTATCCAAACTACTTAAGATGGCTGATTTTTTCATTCCAGCATTTACGGCATCATAGATAAAAAACATGTCAGCAAATTTTTGTTGCAGTTTAGCCCCCGTTCTACTTTCAAAAGTTTTTATAGTCCCCTTTGTATTTTTTGCACTTAAATGTATGATGTCATCAGCTTTTTCTAATTCTTCTCCCCTTAATTCTCTCGACAGTTTTAGAATTCGGTTACCTAAAGTCTCTTTTTTTATATGTGATATATAAGCTTTGATTTCTTCTATGGGACGTGAAAGATCTAATGCAATCAAGATTTCTTCAGCATTCACTTTTCTCTCAAAATTTGGAACAATATGATTAATTGCATAAGTGTTACCGTTTTGATTTATTTCTTGCAAGATACAAAAACTTTTTTGAATACTTTCATTTGTTCTACCGTCAAATGTTGTCCCAATGTTGTCAAATTTCTTGTTATTCACTTCATGGAGATAGTCTTCGTCCGCACCTTGATAATTCATTACATACCCATCTGGATATACTCGGTAATTGCTTACTAAATCATTCTGAAGCTCAGTAACAATTATTCTTAAATAGTCGTCACAAAGCTGTGTTTCATCATCTTTAATATTTAAATCACCATAGATATACTTATTAAGTTGAGCATCGTTCATTTTCTTTCCGTCAATGCTGTTTTCAAACTTATCATACCAATCGGGACAATACTTGTTTGTTTTTTCTTTATCTATCTCTTTTTCAAGTATTTCCTTTAACTCGTTTAAGTTTTTTAGAGCTAGTTCTTTGTATTTGTTGGATAGTTCAACAGATATCGATAAAAATTTACCCATGAATATAGTTAAGTATGGATGTCTCTCTTGCAGCTCTTTAATGTAATCCAATTTTTCCAAAATATTTATGACTTCTTGATTGCGTATAGCCATTTCATATGCTATACAGGGTGTCAATTCATAATCTTCAAAACTTTCTATCTCTTGATAGTCTTCTCTTTTTAGTAGTTCCACCATTTTATATCCCTACAGTTTACATAAATTGATTATTAATGGTTACGGTCTATCAAACCTGCCTCAGTGACCGCTATTGCAAATTCTGCCTGTATTGCACCGTCAAGTGATACGATCAGTTGTTTATGCTCAGCAACAAGTCTTTCTCTGTATTCTGGATCAGCATCTTTAAATACACTGTCAAAACATTCTGCATACCTATCAAATTCATTAAGTATTTTATCCATTTGTCGGTGATAATCGATCCCGCCAATGGACTTGATCTCAATATGATTGGCTTCAATCTTTTCAAGATTCCAGATCGTCCCTTTTTTTGTTTTAACGACTCTTGCTTCAGATTTTGATTTGGTAGCTAAAATATCCATCACATTATGACTATAGCCTACACGAGGTTGCCATGATCCCAGCAACTGTTTGTCATGACACATAAGCATATAAACGTAAAATGCAAAATTTCTACCATCCTTTTGGATAGTAGAAATATGAAAGTGTAATCCTGTATCTTGATTCGTGTAGCCAAACTCTTCGATGAGTGGCAAAATGTGGTTGATATAGTGCTTTACGCCTGTTTGAGATGTGATCGGGATAGATATTTCTATCCCATGACTTTCTAACGACTGGTCAGGCTTGATTTGAACACAATGGTTTTTATCTTCATCCGTCGGTAAGCTGATCAAATCCACTAAAATATCGGCATTACTAAATGTTTGTATTTTATTTCTGATTCTCTCTACAGCATCCGCAAAATCGTATGTTTCGATGTCGATATAAAATTCAAATTCACACCCATATTGATATTCATCTTCGTCTGTTATATTGTGACTATCTACCGCACGATTAGGAATAGCTTTGTATCTTAGTGTTGTATTCGACATGCGTTAGTGCAACTTTTCTAAAAAGTTTTTCAATTGTCCAACTTTATACTCTGTATTGTTTTCCCAAACTTTTAATGGCTTTTGATCATCGGGGATATACGTATCTTCTCTGATGTAAACGTAGGCAAAATTGACACCATCGTGGGTTTTTACTTTGATTCTTTTTCGTTTATAGTAATCAGGCGCACCTTCAAATTCATCGATTTGGTCTAAAAGTTCTTTACGCTGAATTTCGTAAAGTTCTCCAGATATTTTGTTGATCGGCTTATTTACCAGATAAGGGTAGTTGCCAAAACTATCTTCAAACATTCCAAATTTACCAACGGTAAAAGCTTTGCCTATTCTTCTCGTCGATTTTGCTAAAAGTTTGTTGTTGTCAAACCCTTTTTTTAGCGATCCATAAACAAATAAAAGTTCATGGAATGGCTCTATACGCTTAAAATACCCTCTTTGTACAATAGAGATGATTCCGCGTTCATGCAGTCTATGCAAATATTTTCTGATGGTATCTTTGGAAATACCTTCAATATCCACTTGAGAAAAAGGAACTACTACATCTATGAGCAAAGCATTTATTTTACGCTCAAGCTTGTCGATTGTTTGCATTGTATTCCTCCTTGTTTATCGTGACACAATTGTAGCATTAATTTTATAAAAGTGTCACGTTTTATTTTATATTAAATCCCTATTAATAGAGATATTACAGCTATTGTTTTACCAATTAAATAGATTTTTAAAAATCATCTTACTCTACTAAAGAAGTCTTCTAATGATTCAGCGGCTACTTCTTGACGCATTTGAGAATAGCGCGTGGTAATACTTGTCGATGTATGCAGGAAAAAATAAAATGAATAGCTGGTTCTTTATGAAATGATAAATAAAAGCGTCATATCACTACAGAAACTATGAGAGTAAAAAGAAGAATCGTAGATTAAATTATTTGAAAGCATAAGCATTCTTTTTCAAAGTAAATACAAATGTAGATAAGTCGATATATCTATTGATAGTAAATTGATACCCGTTTTTGGCACCCGTTGTATTTTTCATAAAAAAATAATATAATTTTTTATAATTTCAAAACCTGTTTAAAGTGCTTGTCTATGGGGATTTTAAAGGGGTGGTACCAGTGGGCGGACTCGAACCGCCACATATTGCTATACCGGATTTTGAATCCGGCGTGTCTACCATTTCACCACACTGGCATGTGTTTGGAAATGGGATTATAAACATCTTTTGCTTAAAGATTCGTAAAATCTTTAGATATTAACTTTTTGCATCTTTTGTCGATATAGAGAGATGGAACTTTTCTTGCTTTATACAGTTCAATTCGACTACTAAAGGATTTCGTGATGAGAGTTACTTCTACATCCTATTTCAATAATATTTACGGCGAAAATAACAAACTTAATCAACAACTTTTTGATGTCAATAAACAAATTGCATCTGGTCAAAAAATTCAATATGCGCATGAAGATCCAGGTGTTTTCATCGATACACTTCGCCTTGATAACGAAATCACTACACTCTCTCAGATCAAAGATAGTGCCCAAAATGCTTATAAAATTAGTACTCAAACCGATACCACAATTGGTTCAATCGTTAAAACCATTGAGTCAATGAAAGTCAAATTAATCAATGCTGCCAACAGTTCCAATTCAGATACGAGTACTCAAGCCATTGCGAAAGAGTTGCGCGGTTTAAAAAATAATTTACTGACTCTAGCCAATACTTCTATCGGAGGAGAATATCTTTTTTCTGGTACGGCAACTTCACAAATACCCATTGGAGCAGACGGAACATATCAAGGTAATGATAAAAATTTAAATGCTTTTTTAGGTTCAGGCGTCAAACAAAAATACAATATTACTGGAACGCAGCTCTTTTTAGGTAATGAAGGCAACGTTAATCGTACAATCACAACCAACGTACCGCAACTCAGTCTATCAGAACAATTTCCTGACATCATGAAAGATTCAAGTTTGACACGCGATTTAGGTGTACCAACATATATCAGCGCTTCAAGTACAATACGTGATTTGATGGGAGATACAGATATTGACACAACCAATGATGCCGCACGAATTTCTCATTTTTATATTCAAGGGACAAAAACAGACGGTACAACATTTAAACAACAAATTTCCCTCAATACTACGGATACGGTTGATAATTTGCTCCAAAATATAGCTTCCCAATACGGCACAAATCAGGTTAATGTCAGTATCAATACTCATGGTCAAATTGAGATTCAAGACAAACAAACCGGTTCAAGCAAGCTTGATTTTCACATGGTTGGGGCGGTTGATTTTAACTCTGCCGGAATCGATGCGGCAGATGTCCCTGCTAATATTGACTTACTTCAAGCAGGGACTACTAATTTTGAAGATGTTATTGCTTCGCCAATTATTAATTCATTGTACGTTAAAGAGTTTACGAAGAGTGGTCTTGATTCTTCGAATGCTGCTAACACAATTGACGGAATCGATTATGATCGTACCAATTTTACGCAAAATGGGGCACAACTAACTTCTAATATTTCACAAATCGATAAAAATACGAATGCTTATGTTTCTTCTTCTAGTAAACTTATCGATGTGGCAGGAGTTTCCAATTTGGATGGAAAACAGCTTCTGCTTACAGGGTCAAATATTACAGGAGCAGCATTTACGGCACAAATCAACCTTGCAACCGCTGGTTCGACATTCTCTCTCGATAACGGGGTAACCAATTATAATATTTTCACCGCAACCGCCCCTCGAGCTGCTGTTGATGCTAATAAGATGACGTATCAACAACTCTTAGATGTGGTCAATATGGCGATGAGCGGAACACTGCCCGCAAGTAATACCAGTGCCGGCTATGATACAGCAATTACTACTGCAAATACCCTCTCTTCGACAACCCTCGATAATGCCGGAAAAATAGTATTCGAAGACAAAAGTACGCCGGTAACACAAGCCACAATGTCATTATATGACGCCTCATCATCAAATTATAGTGGAGTGACAGGCAGTGCCTTAACCTTTAATGCCAATAGTGCTTTAACGGTACGCGATCCAAAAAATGATTTTTTTGCTCAAATCGAAGAGGTAATACAATCCGTAGAACAAGGGAAAATACGTTCAGATGGCTTGGATAGTGAAGATCCGCGTAATGTCGGTATCCAAAATTCAATACAAATCATGGATGACTTAAGTGATCATGTCACTCGATTACAAACCGAATCCGGTTCTTATTCTCAAGTTTTACAATCCTCATCGGATCGCAGTAATTTGCTCATCGTAACTACTAAAATGCTACAATCCGATATCATTGATACCGATATAGCCGAAGCAACCTTACAATTACAGCAATTAAGCCTCAGTTACCAAGCGATGTTATCAACCATATCCAAAGTTTCAAAACTCTCTCTTGTCAATTATTTATAGCAAAATGACATAAAAGAGAGTTCAGTCTCTTTTTTTTTGCTATAATCCAACCACTTTGCAATATTTCAAGGATTCACCATTTTACGCGATACACTTTTCATCGGAAGCTTTGGCATTCTTTTTTATCTAGGGCTCGCTACAATCATTGGCGACTCTTCCATTATTGGTGCATACGGAGCAAGTTTCTCTGCCGGCAACATAGAACTGTTTGGATACGTAGCCTATATGTATCTCTTGCTGTTTATGGTTCCGCTGATGTATTTTTATAAATCCAAGTCTGACACAAAACGTCATCTTGAAATGGGAAGCATCTTTTTACTCTTATTTTTTATACTCATAATTTTTCAAGCATTAGTCGTAAATGGCTCTTATCGAGGGGCTTTTGGTAGTAGTATTGTTGACTTTTTAAGCCTTTATATCGGAAGCTTCGGGCTTTGGATAATATGGTTTATGATTGTTGCAGTTTCAATGATTATTATATTGGAGCAGTCACTCGGTGATCTGGCACGTCCTTTTAAAAATTATATGGAAAAACCACTGACTACACTCAAAAAATCACCTCTAAATACAACGTTTAATCCTGCATACAAAACACCCGATTCCAGTACACCTGAAGATCATAGTTTTGTCCCTACTTATGAGTATAATGAACCGCAGTTTGAGCCTGAAACCATAGTGCCGATCCATACCCCCACACCCATGAATATTACAAATATTACAGAAAAAAATGACGATTTATTCCCCTCACAACAAGAACCGATACGAGATAATACTCCACTTCCTGTAATACCTGAACAGCTAAAAGAATCTACTATTTTGAGTATGGCAAAAAAAGTCAAAGAGAGTAAACAGCACGCTGTCGTCGTCGAAGAATTGGAAGAAAATAAAATCCTCTTAGAACAAATAGACCGTGGTGTTAGTGAAAAACCTAAAAATTTCAAACTCCCGCCTACTAGCTTTTTACAATATCCACCCAAGAAACAAACGGTTGTTGATGAGAGTGAATTGGATGATAAAATTCGTGATTTGATCGAAAAACTTGCTCATTTTAATATTGATGGTGATGTCGTTCGTACCTATGCAGGTCCTGTCGTATCAACCTTTGAATTTAAACCCGCAGCAAACATTAAAGTCTCTAAAATTTTAGGCCTGCAAGATGACCTTGCCATGGCGTTAAAAGCGCAAACAATTCGTATTCAAGCCCCTATTCCCGGTAAAGATGTTGTAGGGATAGAAATACCAAACAAAACCGTAGATACTATTTATTTACGTGATATTTTTGAAAGTAAGCTCTTCCAAGAAGCTTCATCTCCGCTCACGCTTGTTTTAGGTAAAGACATCGTAGGCAAACCTTTTATAACCGATCTCAAAAAACTTCCACATCTGCTTATCGCAGGGACAACGGGAAGCGGTAAGAGTGTCGGAATCAATGCCATGATTTTGAGTTTATTGTACAAAAACTCGCCCGATCAGCTCAGACTGCTGATGATTGACCCGAAAATGCTTGAATTTTCAATTTATAATGACATTCCGCATCTCCTAACACCAGTTATTACGAAACCAAAAGAAGCCATTGCAGCTTTGAACAATATGGTTTATGAGATGGAACGACGTTATCAAATGATGAGCGAGACACGAACCAAAAATATCGAAAACTTCAACGAAAAGATGAAAGCAGAGGGAGGCACACCACTTCCTTACATCGTTGTTATTATTGACGAACTTGCTGACTTGATGATGAC
This sequence comes from Pseudomonadota bacterium, assembly GCA_043797085.1. Lineage (GTDB taxonomy): Bacteria > Campylobacterota > Campylobacteria > Campylobacterales > Sulfurimonadaceae > Sulfuricurvum. Next base: position 166,637 of record JAZDQA010000006.1, read on the forward strand.
CAGCGGTAAAGATGTTGAGTATTCCATCGCCAGACTTGCCCAAATGGCCAGAGCAAGCGGAATCCATCTCATTGTAGCCACCCAACGACCCAGCGTAGATGTTGTAACAGGACTTATCAAAGCCAATCTTCCCTCACGGATCAGTTATAAAGTAGGACAAAAAATCGATAGTAAAATCATCCTTGACGGGATGGGGGCAGAATCACTTCTAGGTCGAGGAGACATGCTCTTCACACCTCCAGGAATGAGCGGATTAGTACGACTCCATGCACCTTGGAGCACTGAAACTGAAATTGAAAAAGTAGTCGATTTTCTCAAAGCGCAACGCGAGCCTGAATACGATCGACGTTTTTTACGGGATAAAGAAGAGATTATACGAGACGGTGGCGGCGAAAGAGGAGAAGGAAAACCATTGGATGAACTCTATGAAGAGGCTAAACACATTGTTTTGTCTGAGCAGAAAACTTCTATCAGCTATTTACAGCGACGTCTTCAAATCGGCTATAACCGTTCGGCCAGCCTCATCGAACAACTTGAGCAAAACGGTATCCTCTCAGCACCTAATGCAAAAGGAAATCGCGAACTTATGAATGAATAAGGAATGCCATAGTGTTTCGATATTACACATTACTATTTAAATAAGTGTTTACTTTTGTAACACTATGAAAAAATACTTCGTCTCTTCTGCTATACTTTCTATATTAAATTTAGCAGGAGTTCCCATGGCATTTATGGACGAATACACAGCACACGTAGCACAGCGCACAGCGCAAGGAATCCCTCCTCTCCCCCTTACAAAAGAACAAGTAACTGATTTAGTAGAGCTTATCAAAGCAGAAAAATCTAAAAATTCTGACCTCACAGAGATGTTAGCCTCACGTGTCAACCCAGGTGTCGATGATGGCGCTCACGTCAAAGCAGCATTTTTACACCAAATCATTCAAGGTGAAGTAAAAGCATTTTTAGCTGACAAAAGTGATATCAATAGCGACGATCACAAAAAAGCGGCCATTAAAATTCTTGGTAAAATGGTTGGCGGTTACAACGTCAAACCTCTTATTGATGCACTAAGCAACGATGCGATCGCAAACGAAGCGGCACATGAACTCAAACATACCCTATTAGTATATGATGCCTTCAATGATATCGTTGAGCTTTCAAAAACGAATACCTATGCAAAAGATGTACTTCAGTCATGGGCTGATGCCGAATGGTTTACTTCTAAAAAACCTCTTGATGAAAAATTCAGCGTTGTTGTCTTCAAATTCCCGGGTGAAACCAATACCGATGACCTCTCTCCTGCAAGCGCAGCATTTACCCGTTCAGATATCCCTCTTCACGCAACAACCATGCTTGCAGCAAAAATGCCAGAAGGTCTCGCAAAAATTACTGAACTCAAAAAACTTGGGATGCAAATCGCTTATGTCGGTGATGTTGTAGGGACGGGTTCAAGCCGTAAATCTGCTGCAAACTCTGTCCAATGGCACATGGGTGACGATATTCCTGGAATTCCTAATAAACGTACTGGCGGTGTTGTTATCGGCAGTATCATCGCACCAATTTTCTTTGCAACCTGTGAAGATTCAGGCGCACTTCCTATCGAAGCAAATGTTGAGCAAATGGAAACAGGCGATGTTCTTGACATTGATACTAAAGCGGGAACCATTACCAAAAATGGCTCTGTAATTGCGACTTTCAGCCTTCGCCCAAATACCATCGAAGACGAAGTACGCGCAGGCGGACGTATCCCTCTCATCATTGGTCGTGGATTAACGGCTAAAGCACGTACGGCTCTTGGACTAGAACCTGCTACCTTCTTCGCTTTACCTATTCAGCCAGCTGATACAGGTAAAGGCTACACCCTTGCACAAAAAATGGTCGGTAAGGCATGTGGCATGGAAGGTGTACGCCCAGGTATGTACTGCGAGCCACACACTTCTACTGTAGGAAGCCAAGATACAACCGGACCAATGACACGTGATGAGATCAAAGAGCTCTCTGCACTTGGTTTCTCAGCGGATTTCGTTCTTCAGTCTTTTTGTCATACGGCAGCGTATCCAAAACCATCTGACGTGATTTTGCATGCAACACTTCCTGCCTTTATCTCTACACGCAGCGGTGTTGCACTTCGTCCTGCTGATGGAGTAATCCACTCATGGCTTAACCGTATGGTTTTACCAGACACTGTAGGAACAGGCGGAGACAGTCATACACGTTTCCCAATCGGTATTAGTTTCCCAGCGGGTTCTGGTCTTGTTGCATTCGCAGGTGTTACAGGGGCAATGCCTCTTGAGATGCCAGAGTCTGTTTTAGTACGTTTCAAAGGCGAAATGCAACCGGGTATCACACTTCGTGACCTTGTTAATGCGATCCCTTATTATGCAATCAAACAGGGTCTTTTGACTGTTGAGAAAAAAGGTAAGAAAAACATCTTTAACGGACGTGTTTTAGAGATTGAAGGTCTTCCAAACATGAAAGTTGAACAAGCATTTGAGCTTAGCGATGCATCGGCTGAACGTTCAGCAGCTGCGTGTTCTGTTCACCTTAACAAAGAACCGGTCATCGAATACCTAAAATCAAACGTTGCTCTTATCGAAGCGATGATTGCAGATGGATATGAAGATGCACGTACATTGCAACGCCGTGCTGACAAAATGAAAGAGTGGTTAGCTGCTCCTTCATTGATGTCTGCAGATGCAGATGCCGAATACGCAGCGATTATTGAAATTGATTTGAACGACATCAAAGAGCCTATTTTGGCGTGTCCTAATGATCCTGATAACGTTAAATTATTGAGCGATGTTGCAGGAACTGAAATTAATGAAGTATTCTTGGGAAGCTGTATGACGAATATCGGTCACTACCGTGCAGCAGGTGAAGTAATGCGCGGTGAAGGTAAAATCGCCGTTGAAAAATTCTGGATTGTTCCACCAACACGTATGGATGAGCAGCAACTTATCAATGAGGGCTACTATGACGTCTATAACGCGATAGAAGCACAAACGGAAGTTCCGGGATGTTCACTGTGCATGGGTAACCAAGCAAGCTCACGTGAAGGTTCAACCGTATTCTCAACTTCTACTCGTAACTTTGACAACCGTTTAGGGAAAGGAACGCAAGTTTATCTTGGTTCTGCTGAGCTAGCTTCCGTATGTGCTAAACTCGGACGCATCCCAACAGTAGCAGAATACATGAGTATCGTTCCGGAAAAATTAGCTGGAAAAGAGAGTGTTGTTTACAAATATCTCAACTTTAATGAGATTTCTAACTATAAACTCGAAGCTCGTGATATTGCGCAAGATAAATATGGCGTGACAATCAAAGCGGTTTAATCCGCTCCTTCTCTTGGAAGTGGGACTTTTGTCCCGCCTTTACTTTCCGACACTAAAGTGTCAGTTCCAGTTTTTACCCTTGCAACTTCAAGATAGTAGCAACTACGCTATAATTGCGTATCTACATACTAAAGCAACACTATGTCCTCTTTTGAAACATTACTACTTCACACACCATTGCAAACGGCACTTAAACGTTTAAACTTTAACACTATGACTCCTATTCAAGCCCAATCACTCCCTGTGATTTTAAAAGGCTCTGACGTTGTAGCCCAAGCTTCTACGGGAAGCGGTAAAACATTAGCGTTTGCGTTGGGAATTTTACAAAATGTTAATCCACGATATTTTGCAGCCCAAGCATTGGTTCTTTGCCCGACACGCGAGCTTGCTGAACAAGTAGCAAAAGTCATCCGTTCATGTGCCTCTGAAATCGGAAATATTAAACTTCTCACGTTGTGCGGCGGTGTTCCCATGAAAGCTCAACGACATTCATTGACCCATGGGGCACATATTATCGTTGGAACTCCAGGCCGTGTTCTCAAACTTTTAAGCCTGGATAACCTTGATCTCAAATCATGTTCTATGAGCGTTTTAGATGAAGCGGATCAAATGGTAGATATGGGATTTATCGAGGATATTGAAGCTATTTTCGGTTATTTACCCTCACCCAAACAAACGCTATTGTTTTCAGCAACCTATCCAGAATCCATCAAAGAACTTTCATCAAAACTTACTAATAATCCCGTCTTTATCAAAACACAAATCAGCGAAAAAGCTCCAGCCATTACCGAAATAGCCTACATTGTAAACGACAAGACTTCAGCACTAAACAGTGTTCTTCGTCATCACTCTATTACTAATGCGATTATTTTTTGCAATACCAAAGTAGTAGCAGCCGAATTGTGCGAAACACTTAATTATGCTGGTATACACGCCTTGACACTTCATGGGGATATGGAACAATTTGATCGCAATGAGGCAATAATCCAGTTTAGAAACGGAAGCGCACCCTTCCTCGTAGCCACAGATGTTGCCGGTCGCGGTATTGATATTGCAGAGCTTGACGCTATTATCAATTACGATGTTCCGCAACAACTCGATCGCTACATTCACCGAATCGGTCGAACAGGTCGTGCAGGGATGGATGGAACGGCTATAACCTTGGTGAGCTCTCACCAAATCGAATCATTTAAAGCGCTTGATCGTAATATAGAAATTCAAGACCTTCCATCAAGCCGAAATAATCATGATGTGTCTACATTAATGCAAACTATTTGTATTGATGCCGGGAAAAAAGATAAACTTCGCGCAGGAGATATCGTCGGTGCATTGATACACGAAGGCGGTCTTACAAAAGAGCAAATAGGTAAGATTGACCAACAAGATCATCTAAGCTATGTTGCGATTGAACGTTCTATGGCTGCTTTGGTTCATCAAAAAATTCAAAAACGTCCGATCAAAGGGAAAGTTTTTAGGATATGGCTGTTAGACTAACAATAACTTTCTATAAATAGGAGTAGTTTTTATGGCCAATCAAGAATTAACCTTTGGAGAAGAAGAATTTATTGTCTCCAAAACGGATTTAAAAGGGAAAATTACGTATGGTAATGCCCTATTTATTAAAATATCAGGGTATGATGAAACCGAACTGATCGATCAGCCCCATAATATTCTCCGACATAGTGATATGCCAGCCGTCGTTTTTAAACTTTTATGGAAAGAGATCCAAGCGGGTAGAGAGATATTTGCCTATGTAAAAAATAAAAATAAAAATGGTGACTTTTATTGGGTATTTGCCCACGTAACCCCCTCTTTTACTGCTAATCGCACTATCTCTAATTATCATTCTGTACGTCGTAAGCCATCCAAAAATGCAATCAATGTGATCAAACCTCTGTATGAAATGTTATTGCAAAAAGAGAAAAGCGAAGGCATCAAAGCATCGGAAGAATTGCTGCTTAAAATATTAAAAGACAAAGGTGTCTCGTATGAACAATTTATCCTCTCTCTCTAAAGTACAATATGCCAATATAGTGTCCATCTTACTTTTTGTGATTGGATTAACTATCGAAACATTTTTAGATGGATGGAATTGGATCCGCATTTTAACATTACTTAATTTTGCGTTGGCATGGTATGTTTTTATCAATATTCGTCGTACGCAAGAAATAATTCGTGGTGTTAGTGTTGTTATTAATGGAGCAGAAAAGGGGTACCTTGAAAATCGGATTACCCATATCAGTGATTTTGGCGAATTAAAAGATCTTTGCTGGAATACCAATAATATGCTTGATCAAATTGAAGTGGTTATGCGTGAAATACAAGCAAGTGTTAATGCAGCCAGTCGTGATGAGTATCATCGTATTATCCTCATTCAAGGGCTTCATGGTGAATTCAAAGAAGCAAGTACTTATGTTAACAAAGCAATTTCTTCAATGCTAGCTAACCATACGCACATTCAAAAATCAGTCTTGAGTGGAGAATTGGGTCAAATCGGCGCAGGGGTTAGCGGAGGGTTAAAAGTTATTCAAGGGGATTTGCAAAATACAATTGCAAGACTTGACAATATTACCACAATTTCACACTCCACCTCTACGCGCTCATCTGAAACAGTCGATGAACTCGAAGCGATTATTGCACGTCTCAATCATTTGATTGAATTGGTTCAAATATCGGCTGATTCTATACAATCACTGAATGACAAAACGGGCGAGATCACCTCTGTCGTCAATCTGATCAAAGACATTGCCGATCAAACCAATCTATTGGCTCTCAACGCTGCTATTGAAGCGGCACGGGCGGGTGAGCATGGACGAGGATTTGCCGTTGTAGCAGATGAAGTGCGTAAACTGGCTGAGCGTACCCAAAAAGCAACCGGTGAAATTGCGATTGCCGTTCAAACACTCCAACAAGAGACCACAGAGATTCACTCTAATTCTGAGTCAATGAATGCCATTGCCTCTGAGTCAAGTCAATCAATCGAATCCTTTCACTCAACACTCCAAAATTTCAATAGAGATGCCATATCAACCTCACAACAAGCAAAAATAATCGAGAATACTACCTTTATTACCCTCGCAAAAATTGATCATATTATGTTTAAATCCAACTCGTATATTTCCATTATCAATGCCAATACTAGCAAGTGGAAACCTGTCGATCATCACCAATGCCGATTGGGACAATGGTATGAGAGCGGTGCAGGAAGAGCGCGTTTTTCACATCTTGCGAACTACAAATTAATTGATGCACCACACAGTATGGTTCACAAATATTCTATGGATAATTTCAAATTTATTGAAAATGGCGATAAAACAGTAGAGAATAAAAAAGAGATTATCGAAAACTTTGCGGCAATGGAAGCGTCAAGTGAAAAACTATTCGTGATTATGGATGATCTTATCCGAGAGTCTGAAGCTGAGAATAACCACTAAAAATAGGCTATATCTTTAGTATCAAATACGATACTAAAGATTCAATAATTATTTGTGATTCCCAACTAAAACCGTCATGTCGACAAGGCGGCTGCTGTATCCCCACTCATTGTCATACCATGCTAATACTTTAACCGTATTACCATTCACTACACTTGTCATATCAGGTACATACGTCGCACTGTAGGTAGAACCAATAAAGTCACAAGAAACACGCATATCATTGTCTACTTCAATCAACCCTTTGAATGCGCCGTTGCTAGCTGTAGTAAATGCCTCATAAATCTCTTCTTTAGTAACACTTCTAGAAAGGTTTGCGGTCAAATCGACTACAGAGACATCGGGAGTCGGAACACGCATCGCATAGCCGTTAAGTTTACCCTGCAAATGAGGCATAACTTTACCGATTGCTTTTGCAGCACCCGTTGATGTAGGAATCATATTCAAAGCAGCCGCACGTGCGCGGCGAGGATCTTTGGCGTGTTTAACATCTAAAATATTTTGATCATTCGTATAAGAATGAATCGTTGTCATAAGAGCATTCTCGATCCCAAATGCATCGTCAAGCACTTTACAAATCGGTCCCAAGCAGTTAGTAGTGCAGCTCGCATTTGAAATGATTGCCTCACCTTTATACTCACTCGAATTTACCCCGATTACATACATCGGAGTATCATCTTTTGCAGGTGCCGAAATTACTACTTTTCGCACACCGTTTTTAAGATGTTTTTGACAACTCTCTTGATCTAAAAAAACACCCGTACATTCGATAACAACTTCAGCGCCAACACTTCCGAAGTCAACCTTATCGGCATCACGCTCACGGAACATACGTACATTTTTTCCACCGATAGAAATTGTATTCTCATTGATCACTTTGGCATCAATCCCACGATGAACACTGTCGAATTTCAATAAATATTCAAGCATTTCTGGTTTTGAAGTCGTATTGAGTGCTACCAACTCTATATCACTACGTTCTGTAATAATTTTAGCAACGATAATTCCGATTCGCCCAGTTCCATTAATTGCTACTTTAAGTGCCATGAAGTCTCCTGAAAAATTTCAATATATATAATTATTGTAACAAAAAATGGCTAAAGATGGGATAAGGAAAGGAGAATGCCCCCGATGTTGAGGCATAAATAAAGTTAAAATATAGAAGATTCAAGCTTTAGGGTAAAGTAGATTGTTTATTCTTTCGTAAATATCCAATATCTCACCCTTTTTTTCGAAAAAACTGTTTTTATTGGCAATAAGATGCGTCGTTGATTCCATAATCGTCTCAACCACCTCTAAACCATTTTGCTTCATCGTACTTCCTGTTTCGACCACATCCACAATCATATCGGCAAGCCCGACAAGAGGTGCTAATTCGATGGAACCATACAGTTTGATAATATCCGCTGCAACTGCACGTTCTGCAAAATAGCGCTTGGTAATATTCACCATTTTCGTCGCAACTTTGATTTCACTTTTCGTAAAATCAGGTTTTTCACCCGAGCGCATACCGATAGCAACACGGCATTTCCCTTTTTGTAAATCAAGCAGACGAATAACATCCAGCCCCTGCTCTTCAAGAGTATCAAGCCCTACAACCCCTATATCGGCAGCTTGGTGATACACATACGTCGCAACGTCTTGATTACGTACGAGCAAAAATTTAAAATGTTCCGTTTCTAAAATCAGTTTTCGATCATCAAATTTAAAACTGCTTCCGAAAATAGTCTCGAAAATTTCGAGCGTATCCTCTGCAATTCGTCCTTTTGGCAGTGCAACACTTAACATTGTGAACCTTTATTAATCAACTTTTGCATACCCTTGAAAACCAATATCTCATCGACGATTGCATCGGAAAAATAGCGTGCCAACATCTGAGCATCGCCTCCGGTCATATAAATAGGTTTTTCAAGACTTTCGATTTTATGGACAAGTGGAGCCAAAAAACCGACCGTAAGTGCATCAGGAGTATTTTTCGCCATTATAGTCAAATCAACCTCAAAGTTAAATGACGTGGCAAGCGCAGGTGATAATCTCGCGTATGCTTCTTGCGCCGCTCGAAGCCCAAGCGATATAAATCCACCCTGATACACACCATCGAACATCACATCAACCGTAATCGCACTCCCAGCATCCACAACCACTCCATCCTCAATCGCTTCACACACCATAATCCGATCAATCCCCATCGTCGGATAATATTTATCCCAGTCGATTAGAGGCACGATATTGTGCCAGTTAGATAAATCCCCTAGTATTTTAGAAATACTGCTATTAACACAGCAATACCACATTTCACCCTCAAGTAATTCAGGCTGAAATTCTGTAAGTACGATTTTTTGACACACACCGTTTTCATAAATATCCGCCGTTGTATTTCCTATATCACACAAAATCATCAATTTGTCTCCATTACTTTCGCCATCGGATGGCATTCTAAAACCGTTGCTTGTAAATTATGCTTTTGTACATGGGTATAAATCTGTGTCGTGAGTAAGGAAGCGTGTCCTAACAGCTCTTGCACAACACGCAAATCAGCACCACCTAAAATAAGTCCTGTTGCATAGGAATGACGGAGGGCATGGGGTGAGACTCCTAGATGTTTTTGGGTGATTTTAAAGGCAGAGATACGGCTTAACGGTTCATAGCGATAGTTCATCCATAGAGAGTGTTGTTTTACACACGGGCATGTATCTTGGTAAGCGCGTAGTGCTTTTAACGCCTCTTTTGCGATGGGAATGTAGCGCTCTTTTTCCCCTTTACCGTGACGAACTCGAAGCCACTCTCCCTCTATATCATCTTCTTGCACCGCTAAACACTCACTAATCCTAGTCCCCGTCGCGTACAAAAAAAGGATCAATGCATAATCACGCTGCCCTAACCAATTGCTTTGATCTATTTGTTCAAGAGCGATCATAATGGGTTCAAACGGTAAATATTTGGGGAGTGTTTTCGGGAGTTTTGAGAGTGAGAACTTGGAGGATTTTGAATCGAAACGTTGATTGTGGCAAAAATCTAAAAAGGAGTTAATGGCTGATAATTTTCGGTTGAGCGTACGTTTGTTCTCAATATTGGAAAGCGCTTTAAAAATAGAAGCGCTGTCTAATTCGACAAGAAATTTTGAAGTGACCGTCTCGATTTCTGTTAAATCATGATGATAGGCTTCAATGGTTTTAGGACTAAGCGCTTTTATAATCGTAATGTATTCTAAAAATGCCTCAATTCCGGATGACATTATTTTATTTCAATGTACCGATCATCAAAATAAATTTTTCCGTCTCCAACAAAAACCGTATCATGATCCATATCAATATCATAAACATCGTAAGAGAGCAAATTTTTACTCAAAGCAATCATGTACCCGCCCTGCTCCAAAACATAAACTCTGTCATTTTGGACACTGATTCCGACAAAATGGGCAAAAGGGAATTTTTTCTTTGCTTTGTACTCCAATGCAGGAGTTAACGCGATCACTTCACCTTGCTTTGTCGTTAACCAAACACCGTCCTCGGTATAAGCAATATCACGTACTTCGTATTTCTCACGATTCTCTTTTTGTGATAACGATAATACTGTATTACCCGTGGATGCAACCATATTATTTTCAATCACATTCAAGTAGGTAATATTGTTAAAATACTCTTCAGAACCAACAATAATCGAACGCAAGAGCTTCTTATCGGTCGTATTGACAATAACAATTTTCCCGTCTAAACTCAAAAAGACAACCAAATCTTTCAAAAAGTACGGATTGGCTATTCGGGCATCAACAGCTATGGGCGCGTTAGAATTTTCTTTAAAGGTCATTTTTTTAGTTTGCAATGAATACAATGCCATCTCATTGTTTCCAAATAAAATAGCAAGAATATCACCCTGCACACTGGCAGAAGCAACAGTACGCTTTAGATCAATGACAACATGTTCACTGACACCGTCTTCAGGAATCAACTCTAAATCATTGGTATTACTTTGGGTAATTATCCATCCATCACTAATATTGAGCAAACGAAAATCAGCTGGAACTTTTTGCTTTTTTTCTCCTGCTTTAGTAAGAATATTTCCATTTGACAGTACTGCGCCTGATTGTGTCACTTGGGAGATAGGGGCACTTAAACGTCCGGCAGTACGCCAGTCACCTTTAATATTTTCCGGTTTATACACTTCTTTTTGGGAACATCCACTCAACATTAAGAGACCGGCAACACTCAAACTTACCCATAAATATTTCATCATTTCACTCCATAATGGCGTAACATTTGTGCCATCGGATAGACAACAGAATCTTCTTTTATCAATGCCAATGACGCATGCGCTGCTTTGCTGTCACCTTTTTGAATCGATAACACAGCTAACTCAATGACGGCTAACTCTTGATAAATTGAACCCTGTTTTTTCGTATACGCATCCAACGCCTTATCATTATTTGACAATACTGCACTCTCGTACGAAGCGATATCAGCTACTTCAGAAGAACTGGCACCTTTAAGAGTCTCAAGTGTTTTAAGATCATTTTCGCGCAGTGCCTTGGACAAACTGTACAATTCATACAATGACCCGCCTTGGGATGAAAGTTCTTTCAATGCATTTTGATCCATAGGATTCATCAACAACGTATTAAGTGCTGCATTGGCACGCTCTACTTTGGCATCATGCACCATTTGATAAGCGACACCTCCTCCCAGTCCCAAAAGCAATACAATAACAGACACAACCATCGGTTTTTGATACTTCTTGACAAAACGCTCTGTTCTTACGGCACTTTCGAAAAATTTTTCTTCCGAACTTAGCTCTTCTTTGAGAGCTTGCATATTTTCTTTTAGGTTCAAAAGGACTCCTATGGCGTATCTATATTTAACTATTTTGCTACAATAATAACTCAAGTGTTGTTAAAATTCCGTAAAGCCCATTTTTTCGCTACAATAAGGGAATAAAATTCTCTGTAGGTTACTAAACTATGAAAATCGATGAAAAACTTTTACAACGCCTAGAAAAACTCTCCTATCTTCAAATACCGGATGAAAATCGAGCTCAAATGATTGAACAAATGTCTGAAATAGTCTCTTTTGTTGATAATTTATCTGAATTAAATACAGATGGTATTAACCCAACTTTTTCGATGGAGTCAACTGCCACACTGTTGCGTGAAGACATTGGTCATGTTGATCAAGCGATCAATGATGATATTCTAGCCCATTCGCCACATGCACAAGAACACTTCTTTATCGTTCCAAAAATCATTGAGTAATCCGAATGATTACGATTTATGGTATAAAAAACTGCGGTTCCGTCAAAAAAGCATTTCAATTTTGTAACAATCACTCTCTTGAGTATACTTTTATCGATTTCAAAACCTCGCCCGTTGACAAAGATAAGATTCTCCAATGGTCACAAAAAACTGAACTATCGGTTCTTCTTAATACCAAAGGGACTACTTACCGAACATTAGATCTTAAATCCCTTGCTCTTAGCGATAGTGATAAAATTGAGTGGATGGCGAAAGAAAATCGTCTTATCAAACGTCCTGTGATAGAATACAATACAAATGTTATCGTCGGTTATAATCTAACTCAATACGAAGGAATTTTTTTATCATGAGCCAATCACTGGATATTCACAAACTTTTAAAAAGCGTTGTCGCTTACAAATCATCTGATTTACACCTCGTTAGTCGTTCTGAACCTCAAATTCGTATTGACGGACGGCTTGTTGCCCTTAATTTACCTGTTATGGACGGTAAGCAAATCGAAGAAATGGCATATTCACTTTTAACTGAAAAGCAAAAAAAGGTATTTGAAGAAAATAATGAACTTGATTTTTCCATCGTTATTCCCGATGTAGGTCGTTTTCGTGCCAACTACTACAAAACAATGGATGATGTTGCCTGTGCGTTTCGTATTATTCCTACTGTCATCCCCTCTCTCGATGATTTGAATGCCAAGAAAATCTTTAAAGAGCTGATTAAGCGTGAAAAAGGCCTGATATTGGTCACAGGCCCGACAGGAAGCGGTAAATCCACGACGCTTGCTGCAATGCTCAATGAAGTCAATCTCAATGAAGCACGACACATTATTACCGTAGAAGATCCGGTCGAGTTTGTTCATACGAATAAAAAATGTCTTTTTTCACAACGAAATATTGGTAGTGATACCAAAAGTTTCTCTGCTGCCCTCAAATATGCTCTTCGCCAAGACCCCGATGTTATTTTAATCGGAGAGATGCGTGATCGTGAGACTATTTCTGCTGCACTTACCGCTGCTGAAACCGGTCACTTGGTTTTTGGAACGTTGCATACCAACTCAGCACCTAGTACCATTAACCGTATTATCGACGTTTTTGGCGGTGATGAACAACCTCAAGTTCGTGCTCAACTCTCAACTTCTCTTATTGCCGTTATTTCCCAAGCACTTCTGCCAAAAATAGGGGGAGGTCGTGTAGCGGCTCAAGAAGTTATGATTACCAATCCGGCGATCGCCAACTTGATACGTGAAGACAAAGTCCATCAGCTTTATTCCCAAATGCAGCTCAATCAACAAGGTACGGGAATGACCACTCAAACCCAAGAAATTGTAGAATATTTGCGTAAAAAAATGATCAGCAAAGATATTGCGATGCAATATTCCAATAAACCCGATGAGCTCCAGAGAGTTATCGACTCACTGTAATAAAAAGGCAAGCATTAAATAAATATTAATTTATACGATGCCATGCCTTGCTTTTAGGTAACTTCTTGGAATTTTTTCTTATAATTCCGGATTATGAACAACAAACACTTATTACAGCATTATCAGCTCAAAGCAACACCTCAGAGAATCGCTATTATTGAATTAATGGAGCATTCAGGTCATATTAGTATTGATGACCTCTTTAAACTAATTCGAGAAAAATTTTTCTCCATTTCACTGGCTACACTCTACAAAAATATTCATATCATGATGAGCGTCAGCTTAATACGTGAAGTAAAAATACCGGGTCATAAAGCAAAATATGAAATCGAAAAAATACCTCATGCACATGTGTTATGTAAAACGTGCGGCGAACTTAAAGATATCCCCTTTGATCCAACAAGTTTACTGGAAGATACGGTAAAAAGAAGTGATTATCGTGCGGATGACGTATCGATTATGATTTCGGGCGTTTGCCCGAATTGCAAGTAGCGTTTTATCTTAAGGATGCGCTTCTCTAAGCGTATCTGCTATTAAGAAAGCAAGTTCTAACGATTGGTCAGCATTCAATCTTGGATCGCAATGTGTATGATAACGGCTTTTTAGATTTTCAGAGGTAATCTCAAATGATCCTCCCAAACACTCGGTAACATTTTTACCGGTCATTTCCAAATGAACTCCACCTGCATAGGTTCCTTCGGATTTGTGTACTTGGAAGAACTGTTTCATCTCTTTGAGAACTGCATCTACAGGACGGGTTTTGTATCCATTACTGGTAATCGTATTTCCGTGCATCGGATCACAACTCCACAATACTTTTTTTCCTTCTCTTTCAATTGCACGAATCAAAGCAGGCATTCCATCCGCAACCTTATCCGCACCCATTCGAACGATCACATTGAGCCGTCCTGCTTCATTTGTAGGATTTAAAACATCACACAAACGAATCAAGTCTTCAGGATCCATCGAAGGACCCGCTTTAACGCCGATCGGATTTTGGATACCACGCATAAATTCAACGTGTGCACCATCGAGCTGTCTCGTACGATCTCCAATCCAAAGCATATGAGAAGAAACATCATACCATTCTCCCGTAAGAGAATCTTGACGGGTAAATGCCTCTTCATAATTAAGCAATAATGCTTCATGAGAGGTATAAAAATCGGTTTCACGAAGAGTTCTGGATACATCCGATGTAATTCCGCATGCCGCCATAAAACGCAATGAATTATCAATTTGACGTGAAATTTCATCGTATTTTTTGGTCAACTCATTTTGCCCTACAAAACCGAGATTCCACGCATGAACTTGGTTCAAATCTGCTAATCCGCCGGATGCGAATGCACGAAGAAGGTTCAGCGTGGCTGCTGATTGATTGTACGCTTGAACCATACGATTAGGATCAGGAATACGAGCAGCTGTATTAAACTCTACTCCATTGATAATATCTCCACGATAACTCGGAAGAGTGACCCCATCGATGGTTTCCATATCGGATGATCTAGGTTTGGCAAATTGTCCGCCTAAACGTCCTATTTTAACAACAGGAACACCGCCCGCAAAGGTCATAACGACAGCCATTTGCATCATTACTTTGAAAGTATCCCGAATATTGTGTGCGTGAAACTCTGAAAAACTTTCAGCACAATCTCCACCTTGAAGTAAAAAGGCTTTCCCCTCACATACGTCCGCAAGATTTTTTTTCAAATTTCGGGCTTCTCCCGCAAAAACAAGAGGTGGATAATTTTTAAGTTGCTCTTCGATCTCTTTTAGCCGTACCTGATCTGGATAGGTAGGCTGCTGCATGATTGGTTTATCTCTCCAACTCGCTCGGCTCCATGTACTCATTTAATACGTATCTCCCATCTTACTAGATTGCCAAAAGGCTTATTTGTTATTTTTAAAGTAAGCAATTTTATCGTTTTATCCTAAAAAGCGACTGATTATGATGGCTGAAAGCTATATTTAGGTTTTAAAAAGTATAATTGCGTCATTTCAAAGAGAGATTATTTATCCTAAGAGAGTCAATGAAATCAACACAAATGAACATTTTTTTATCTCTTTTTTGCAAAGAGCTCTCCTTCCATTTAGAATCAGCAAGCGCACGGCAAGACAAAATTGCCCATGATGAATTTGCAGAGATTATTTCAATAGCAACCAAAGAAGTACTTGACCTCTATTTAAGTGGCGAACTTGATACGCATGAATACGCTGCTGACACAGAAAATGGATATAAAGATATCGCATTGTTAAGCATTAATTCTTATACCCAATCAAACCAAACGTTTGAAAAAATAACCGATGATCATGCAACTATTTTAAAAGAGCATGAAAATTTGAATTTTATTAATTTCAACAATATAAGTGAAAAATTTGTAGATATTCAATCTCATTTGAGCCAAGAGGTTGAACGTGCTAATAAAATCATTCAAGACTTGCACGAACAAGTTAAAGTACTTGAAGTGACAACAACGCTTGATCCACTGACAAAAACATTTAATCGATATGCACTTCAAAATAATCTTACTGAACTTCTGACAAAGAAACGTCAAATACAAGAACTTTTTATTCTGATGATCGATATCGACAACTTTAAAACTATTAATGATCTTCATGGACATATTGCAGGGGATAAAGTTCTCATATTTCTTGCTAAATTGCTCAAAAAAACCCTCAGAGACGGTGATAAAGTGTACCGGTTTGGCGGAGAAGAGTTTGTCGTCATCCTTAACCGAACCGATCTAGAGGGTGCAAAATTGGTTGCTAACCGTTTTTTAAATCTTTGTCGCCAAAACAAACCTCTCTTTCACAATGAACAAATTACTGTTACTTTGAGTGTTGGTCTGACTCAAACACGAGATAATGACACCATGGATGATGTAATTCATCGAGCAGATACAGCACTCTATCGTGCAAAAAATAATGGAAAAGACAGAATGGAGATAGAATTATAATGGACTTGAATTATTTTGATATGGCAGTTGGCTCAATTGTATTATTACTAGGGCTTAAAGGACTGTTAAATGGTTTTTCAAAAGAACTTTTTGGACTCATCGGGATTGTAGGCGGGCTCTTTGTTGCTTCACATATTGGCGGAGCAATTGGAACATTTTTGAACGATCTTCTCTTTGATTTCGAAACGGCCACCGCTGTTAACCTTATGGGTTTTGTTTTTAGTGTTGGTATTTTTTGGCTTCTTATGGTGGCATTGGGTGCTGGCTTTAAACGTCTTAGTTCCCTTAGCGGACTTGGGAGTTTAGATCGGGTATTAGGGTTTGTAGTGGGAGCAAGTAAATTCTTTTTTATCCTCTCTGTCATTATTTATGCGCTCTTTAGTGTTACGGCTATCCGTGAAAACTTTGGTGAAAAAATGAAAGACAGTATCTTTTTTGAACCTATGTTTGCTACTGGTAATTTTATTTTGCATATTGAAACGAAGGACGTAACAAACCTGCTTGATTCCAATGAAAGTGATAAGAATGGTTCCCGTTCTTCATCCGATAAAAAGGAGAAATAATACTATGGGCTCTTTAACTGATTTTACCAAACGTTCCGTTGAATATACAAAACTCTTGAATGATTTCAAACAGCTTCTCAAAGAAAACAGTTTGAAATTCACTATACAGCGTGAAGTAATTTTAGAGATGTTATACAACTCTGACGAGCATCTCACGCCTGAAAGACTACATCATCTTATCCAAGAGAAGCACCCTGATTTAAATACCGGGATTGCAACCGTGTACCGTACACTCTCACTTCTTGAAGATTCTGAAATGGTGACATCTCTCTCCTTTGGAGCTCAAGGCAAAAAATACGAGTTGGGTGCGAAGGATCATCATGACCATATCATCTGTACAAAATGCGGCAGTATTAATGAGTTTGTGGATGAAGAGATTGAGTTGAGACAGAAAAAAATTGCTGAAGAGCTTGGCTTTATAATGCAAGAACACTCGATGCAAATTTATGGCATTTGCAAAACATGCCAAACGAAAAATTAAAGGGAATTTATTGTGACATTCGATAATCAATATGTAGTTCAACGAATTGAAAAAGCCAACCAATTGCGAGAAGCAGGAATAGATCCTTACGCGAATAATTCCGCACGTAATACGACCATAGAAAAATTCAACAATGTGAATTCCGATCTTTTTCACAAAGAAGAAAAACGCGATGAACATCGTCACTATATCGTTGCAGGACGTATTAAGCTTTATCGTTTAATGGGTAAAGCCAGCTTTGTTAAAATCGAAGATGAGAGCGGAATACTCCAAATTTACGTTGCAAGAGATAATCTTCCTGAAAACTTTTACAATGACATCTTTAAAAAGCTTATTGAAGTGGGTGATATTATCGAGGTAAGCGGTTATCCGTTTGTTACTCAACAAGGGGAACTTTCTCTTCATGTCGATACCCTAAAAATTCTCACTAAGGCTATCTCGCCACTCCCTGAAAAATTTCACGGGATTACCGACAAAGAGATGCGATACCGCCAACGTTATCTTGATCTTATTATGAATTCAGAAGTACGAAAAACCTTTCATATTCGCTCGAAAGTCATCAGCTTAACCCGTCGTTTCTTTGAAGACAAAGGTTTTTTAGAGGTCGAAACACCTATGATGCACCCAATCGCTGGCGGTGCGAATGCCAAGCCGTTTGTTACCCATCATAATGCCTTAGGAATTGACCGTTTTTTACGTATTGCCCCGGAACTTTATCTCAAACGTCTCATAGTCGGCGGATTTGAAGCGGTATTTGAAATTAATCGTAACTTTCGTAATGAAGGGATGGATGCAACACACAATCCTGAATTCACTTCTATTGAATTTTATTGGGCATACAAAACCTATAAAGATCTCATTGAGATTACCAAAGAGTATTTTGAGTATCTGTTCGATCACCTCAATCTCCCTAAACGTCTTCCGTATGGTGATTTTGAAATTGATTTCGACCAATTCACTGAAATTGAACTTGTCAAAAGTCTCACTACTATCGGTGGTGTCCCTGAAGAAATAGTTAATGATAAAGAAGCTATTTTAGAGTTTTTGCGTTCTCATAAACTTGAAGCCAAAACTACTCTAAATCTTGGGCAGCTTCAAGGTGAATTATTTGATGAATTTGTTGAAGAAAAGCTAATTAATCCGACCTTTATTACCCATTATCCGGTTGAAATTTCTCCGCTTGCTCGTCGTAATGATGAGCGTCCTGAGCTCACTGACCGTTTTGAACTCTTTATCGCTGGGCGCGAAATCGCTAATGCCTTTAGTGAGCTTAATGACCCCATCGATCAGCTGGAGCGTTTCAACGGGCAAATGGCTGCCAAAGATTGTGGTGATGATGAAGCCCATGAGATGGACGAAGATTTCGTTATTGCTCTCAGTTACGGTATGGCACCGACAGCAGGTCAAGGAATCGGAATTGATCGTCTCGTCATGATGCTGACCAACCAACACTCGATCCGTGATGTATTGCTTTTCCCGGCAATGAAACCACACCAAACCAACCAAAACCACAATGGAGAAGAAGAATGAGTTTCCTCAAAGAATACGACAACGAAATTTACACCCTATGTGAGCAAGAGCTCGAACGTCAAACGGATCATTTAGAGATGATTGCCTCTGAAAACTTTACTCTTCCTGCGGTTATGGAAGCTATGGGAAGTGTATTTACTAACAAATATGCAGAAGGCTATCCGGCTAAACGTTATTACGGCGGATGCGAATACGCGGATGGTGTTGAGCAACTGGCAATTGACCGTGCATGTGAACTCTTCGGATGTAACTTTGCAAACGTACAGCCACACTCAGGTTCCTCTGCCAATGGTGCGGTGTATGCTGCATTATTACAAGCAGGAGATAAATTATTAGGGATGGATCTCAGTCACGGCGGACACTTAACCCATGGTTCAAAGGTGAGTTTTTCAGGTAAAAACTACCACAGTTTTTCCTATGGTGTAGAACTTGACGGTCGTATTAATTATGAGCGTGTTATGGATATTGCTAAAATTGTTCAACCAAAAATCATCGTGTGCGGTGCTTCGGCGTATGCACGTGAAATTGATTTTGCTAAGTTCCGTGAAATCGCTGATGCGGTTGGAGCAATTTTGTTTGCCGACATTGCCCACATTGCAGGACTTGTATGCGCAGGTGAGCACCCAAGCCCATTTCCTCATGCACACATTGTGACCACCACCACCCATAAAACACTTGCCGGTCCTCGCGGCGGTATGATTATGACTAATGATGAAGAGATTGCCAAAAAAATAAATTCAGCTATCTTCCCTGCTCTTCAAGGCGGACCGTTGGTTCATGTTATCGCGGCTAAAGCGGTTGGATTCAAATACAATCTCTCTCCTGAATGGAAAGTCTACGCCAAGCAAGTGAAAGCGAATGCTGCTGTTCTTGCTGATGTATTGATGAAGCGCGGATACGATATCGTCAGTGACGGAACTGATAACCACCTCGTTCTCGTCTCTTTCCTCAACAAGCCGTTCAGCGGTAAAGAAGCTGATGCGGCATTAGGTCGTGCAGGAATTACCGTCAATAAAAATACCGTACCGGGCGAAACACGTTCACCGTTCGTTACCTCAGGTGTACGTATCGGAAGTCCTGCACTCACATCACGCGGTATGAAAGAAAAAGAGTTCGAACTCATCGCAAATAAAATTGCCGATGTTTTGGATGATATTGAAAACGAAGAGAAGCAAAAAGTTATCAAAGAAGAATTAAAAGCGCTTGCACGCGGGTTTATTATCTATACACAATCTACGTATTAATCTATCCAAACTCTCACGATAATAGTGAGAGGATAAAAGGGGTTTAGCTTATGACATCAATGGACATGAAACTTATCAAAATGGTCTCGGATCATTATTGGCTTAAACACGATACTATGGTCGATAAGATTGAATTTAAAGGGCGTACTTTTTACAATAAATACGAAAAAGTTCCAAAAACATTAACGCAAGCGCTTATCGATCAACACCTAAAAAAGCAAATTACTGTCGCTCATTCGCTTATAAATCAGTTTGGTAAAGTAGAAAACATTGTTATCGATTATAATGGCACGGATACCCAACGCTTCTATCATAAGGCACAATTGTTGCTTAGAGAAGAGGGATTTATTAATTTTACCGCTTTTGAAACAAAAACACCGGGACATTTGCATGTGTATATCCATAAAGGACATACAACATTGCAAGAAGCGATTCAATTGGGTAAGATGCTTTCAATGAAACTTGCTGCCAAACAGCCAAAGCAGTGGAGAATGTTCCCAGCGGATGATTTGCCACCGGAATACAACATTTTAAACCTACCCTACGAAGTCTACTCGAAAGAGCGTGGTGCTTCGTGGTCGAAACATCTATAGACGCTATCGGAATAAAATCCCGATAGCTCCGTTAGCCACTTGGGCTACTAAAGCTTGCCTCTTATGAGGCAGAAATTTTCGATACTTTAAAATATCTACCACATAAGAGGTGACTAAAATGGAAGAAAAAAACGAACTTAACGACATTATTCTCAATAAAGGCGGGTCAAGCTCAGGAAGTAAAAAGTTGCTATTGGCTATTGCTACTTTGACCCTTATCCTCATTATTGTTTTAGTTATTATGAACTCACTTAAAAATGATGAAGTTCAAAAAGCTCCTCAAGCAATTCTTCCGCCAGAACCCAGTGCACCAACTGAAATTATTAATGACCCGTTATTTGAACCCGTAGAAGTGATTCAAGAGGGTAATGAAAGTGCGGGCACTCAGACATTAGACCAAGTAGCACAGAAAATCAAAGAAGAATCACTGCAAAACTCACCATCCAATCAACCGGCTGTTGTTCAATCTGCACCTGCTGTAGTCGTTCCTGTAAAAACTACGCTTCAGTCTGCTCCTATTGTGAAAAGTGTATCCGTACCAGCCGTTCAAAAAGCCGCTCCTGAGCCAAAACCTGTTGTTCAAAAAGCGGTTGTGCAGCCTACTATTAAAAAAGCTGAAGCAAAAACATTGCAAGCGGCTTCTGTAAAACAAGAACCTAAAAAAGTGGTTCAACCAAAAACAGCTCCAAAATCAACTCAAACAGTAAAAGCACCCGAAACAGCCACCAAAGCGCCAAAAGGTGAAGTGAAAACGGCACTGGAAGTTAAAAATACAACCACTATCTATTTTGTCCAAGTCGGTTCATTTGCCAAAGAGCCAAGTAAAACACTTATCGATCGTTTGAATGCCAGTGGGATGAAATACACGACTCAAAAAACAGGTGAAACGACCAAAATTTTAGTGGGACCATTCCAAGGGGATAAAGCCGTGCATGATGCTATGGGCAATATTCGCCAAAATATCGAAGCTAAAGCGTTCAAGATAAAGGGATAATGTGATCCACTCTCACCGTTTCTCTCTGGACCAATTTGCCCCTATCGCGGTCTATGAAAAGTTAAAAGGTCTTTTCGCAGGAGAAATCTCTTTTCTCCTCGAAAGTGCAGGCAACAGTAATGGAAACTATACGATTATCGCATTGGGTGCACGAGAACGTCTGCGCTATATTGATGGTCAGACGCACTATACCAATGCCGACAACGAAATCATCATCTCTGGCGAGTCTCCTTTTGAATTTTTAAAACGCTATTACAGTGCCATTGATTACGATTTTTATCGCTCAAAAGCCAAAGAACTCGATATTGGATATATTGATGGATTTATCGGCTATATCGGCTACGATATGGTTCAAGTTTTTGAACCCACTCTAAAAGCTCACATGTCTGCTCTTGAAGATCAGACTCATATTCCTGATATGGATTTGATTTTACCGAAATTGGTAGCGGTTGTCTCCCATAAACACTCTACAATTACCCTTATCAGTGCCCTAGCAGAGTTTCAAGACCAATTTTTAACGTTAGAGAATACCCTAAAATCACTCTACCACTATACTCCCCTTGTACCCATAAAAAATGATCTTGGTGGGGATTTTATCCATACGAAATCACACTTTTTTGAAATGATTGATGCTTCAAAAGAGATGATTCGAAGCGGTGATGTTTTCCAAATTTTAATGACCAACCGTTATATCCGTAATGCCACCGTTGATCCCTACAGCTTTTACCGTGTTTTACGGATTAAAAACCCTTCTCCTTACATGTATTTGATGGAGTATGGTGATTTTAGCATCGTTGGAAGTTCTCCTGAGGTTATGGTGCGTTTGAGTGAGGGGGATATATTATTACGTCCTATCGCCGGAACACGTAAACGCGGCGGAAGTAAGCAGCGAGATACTCAACTCGAAGAAGAACTGCTATCGGATCCTAAAGAGCTGGCAGAACATTTGATGCTCATCGATTTGGGTCGAAATGATGTCGGGCGCGTTGCAGCGACTGGAACGGTACGGGTTGAAGAGATGATGCACGTGGAGCGTTATTCTCACGTAATGCATATCGTATCCGATGTTCACGCAACGCTTCGTGACGATAAAGATATGTTTGATCTTCTTGCTGCCACCTTCACCGCCGGAACCATGACGGGTGCTCCTAAAATTCGTTCCATGGAGCTCATTGCACAGCTTGAAGGGGTCAAAAGAGGTTTTTACAGCGGAACCATCGGCTATTTTGGTTTTGATGGCAATATGGACAGTGCCATTACGATTCGTACCGCACTTATCAAAGACAATCAAATCATCCTCCAAGCAGGTGCGGGAATCGTTGCTGACTCCGTCCATGAGCTCGAATATCTCGAAGTGACCAACAAGCTCGGAGCTCTCACAAGTACCCTTGAAGATTTGATTGATCCTGCCTGATGAACGTTTTTACCATCTTTGGTGATCCCGTAGGTCACTCTCGCTCACCACTTATGCACAACACGGTTTTTAAAGCATTAGAGATAGATGCTTGCTATACCCGTACACATTTGTCTGATGGGGCAAAACTGCGTGATGTTTTTTTTGACAAAGCTCTCACTGGTGCGAATGTCACTGTCCCCCACAAAGAAACGGCATACGCCCAATGCGATGAAGTTCGCGGTATCGCTGGAGAAATCGGTACAGTCAATACCCTTATCCTAGAAAATGCTCGCTTAATCGGCTATAACACCGATGCTGATGGTTTTATTGCCGCTATCCAATCGTTTGGAGAACTCTCTACCGCATTGATTATCGGTGCAGGCGGAACGGCAAAAGCACTTGCTATCGCACTGCAACACCATGCCATCACCCCCACCATCCTCAATCGCTCATCAGGTCGGCTGGAGTATTTTAAAGAAAAAGAGTTTGAATCTTATGACTGGGAGACATTTATCCCCCGCTCTTTTGATCTCATCATCAACACAACCTCTGCGGGACTCACCGATAACGAGCTGCCCATTCCATTAGAACTTCTCACCGCATTGCTCGCAACGTCTAAAGGAGCTATCGACGTGATTTACGGCAAAGAAACTCCCTTTTTAGCCGAAGTCAAAAAAGGGAAGCTCCCCTATAAAGATGGTTCCGATATGTTGCTGGAACAAGGGGTGATTGCGAATGCTCTCTTTTTAAATAATAGTGTTTCAACCCAGCAGATTCGATCTATCATGCAACGAAGCTTTTTGTATTAACGCGTTATAATAACGAATCTTAATCAAAAGGCTCACAATGTGCCGCTTCAATCAACTTAACAATGATGAAAAAATCCTTCTTCACAATCAACTATTGGCGTATGCTGCATCGGTTGGCGGAAAAAACTCTTTTTTAAAACTTTTAGAAACCATTAAAAAAACAACCCCGAATCCGTTGCTTTCCAAAACATCCCTCTTGCGATTTCCAAAAGGGATACTCAAATGGAATAAAAACATCCACCGCGATAATCTTACACTTCTAAGTATACAAATGAAGAACCGAAGCGAAGAGAATCAAAATCTTATGGCTCCAAAAGAGCATAGAACCTATAAAGATGTCACCAATATGCTTCGGGCATTAGGAACATTGAGTTTTACGGTTATTATGAACACGGAAGCAGACGGAAAAGGATTCGAAATCAAAGCCTTTGATATGCCGGACGGAGAAACGACGCTTATGAATCCTTTCTTTGAAATTCTTTTTTTCTGTCCTGTAAATACCACTAAAAAATTACTGAATTTTGAAGAAAAAGAAAATGCTGATAACGATGACAGTATCGAAGAAAATTAAACAACGATGAAAATTGACGGACGTTTTTGGCTCACTAAAGAGGGTCAAAGTTTTTTAGGTGCGGGGAGAATCGAACTTCTGGAGCGAATCGATCAAGTCGGCTCGATTAACGCTGCCGCCAAAGAGATGAAAATGAGCTATAAAGCGGCGTGGGAGCGAATCAACGGAATGAATGCCCTAGCCGACCAGCCACTCATAGAGCGCTCTACTGGTGGCCGTGGGGGCGGTGGAACAAAACTCACCCCTTACGCCCATGAACTCATCGCCACCTTTCATCGCTTGGGAGAACTCCATCGCCAGTTTATCGACCGTTTTTCCGAAGCAGGCAACGACCCCGAACGCCTCGCCCGCATCCTCAGCCGCACGTTTCTCACCACCAGTGCACGAAATCAGCTCCCATCTGTGCTCAAAGAGATAAATACCAGTGGTTTGCATTCTACATTGACGTTGGCACTACAAGGTGAAGATACACTCCGCTCAACCATCACCGCCAAATCGGTAGAGAATATGGGATTAACCCTCGGATGTGATACCTATGCGATTATCAAATCAAGTGACATCGCTATCGCATCATCGCGTCCAAAATCTGAAACAACCGATAATATCCTCAGTGGGACTATCGAAACATTGGAAAGATCGGGAGAGAATATAGAGATTGCACTCCGATTAGACGGTGGAACACTCCTCATCGCCCTCGAAAAACAAGATGCCCTGCAAAATTTGCAAGTGGGCATGAGTGCCTACGCTGTTATCTCACCGTTGCATATTATTATTGGGTTATAACTATACTTCCATTTCTAAACAAACATTAATCAAACGGAGTTACATATGACCAAAAAACAAATTACCAACCTACTAACATGGACAGCACTAGCACTCCTTGCCCTCTTTTTGGCGTATACTAAAGGGTGGATTTTTACTGATTTCGAATCGATTTCACCCAAACAAGCGTATGAGCTGTTACAAAAGGATAAAGAGGTTGTGTTACTCGATGTACGAACACCCGATGAGTTTTCCCAAGAGTTTATCGAGGGTGCGATACTGATACCTGTACAGGTTTTAAGTGAAAATCTTTCTAAACTGCAACCGCATAAAGATAAAAAAATCATTGTCTACTGCCACAGCGGTAACCGAAGTGTTGCAGCGTCACGGATTCTTTCAGAGAATGGATTTCACCCACTCAATGTCAAAGGTGGTATTACCCAATGGAAAAGCGAAGCTCTTCCCGTAGCCCATTAACATAAATATCCCCGTCATTTCGTGACGCGGACAGGGACAGGGACAGGGAATCTTGCTTTTATACATGAAAATATAGATCCCCTATCATCTTTCGAACAAAAATTAAGCTTTTTTTCTTATAATTACGTTATATCTTACAAAACATAACGAAAATGTCGCATTTTTTTGTGAACCGTTCTTGCATTGTTAGGTTTGTAATTATCGTTATATCATAAAAGAAACAAAGGAGTTTCCATGTTAACCTCTGCTCGCAATACTCTCTACGGTACGGTCGATTCGGTACATACTGGCGCAGTCAATTCCGAACTCATCCTCTCTCTCGGTTCTGAAAAAATCGTCGCTACACTCACCAATGAGTCGGTTAAAAACCTTGATATCACTATTGGCAGCAGTGCCTATGCTCTGATCAAATCAAGCTCAATCATTTTGGCGAAGACCAAACCGTTGCGTATCAGTGCTCGTAATGTCTTACCCGCTACGGTCAGTGAGGTTATCAAAGGGGCGGTAAACGCCGAGATCAAAATGACCATCGGAAACACGACCCTCACCTCGATTATCACCAACGAATCATGTGAAGAGCTGATGATGAAAAAAGGGGATGAAGTCTATGCGATTTTCAAAGCCTCAAGCGTCATCATCGGTATGTTGTAAATAAAAGGAAAATATCATGAAAACATTTAAACTACTACTCACATCTCTAGCATTGGCATCCGCTCTTGCTGCCCAAACCATCACTGTTGCCGCTGCGGCAAATATGAAATACGCGGTGACCGATATTGCTAAGGCGTTTACCAAAGAATCGGGTATTGATGTAAAAATCATTACGGGAGCATCCGGGAAACTTACACAGCAAATCATGAGTGGTGCGCCGTATGATGCGTTTTTATCTGCGGACGTTGAGTATCCTGCCAAACTTGCCAATGGTGGATTTACAACAACATCAGCACAAGTGTATGCTTATGGAACACTCATTCTTTGGAGTGATACGGGTGCCGATCTCACTAAAGGGGTTGCGGTAGTTGCTGATCCAACCGTCAAAAAAATCGCTCTTGCTAATCCTAAAACAGCACCCTATGGTATCGAAGCGATGAATGCGATGAAATATTATAAAGTCGCCGATGATGCGGCAGATAAAATTATCACCGCCGAATCGATCTCTCAAGTGGGTGCTTATGTGACGACCAAAGCAGTCGATGTCGGGTTTATGGCAAAATCTATTGTCCTCGCTCCTGAGATGAAAAATGTCGGGAAATGGATCGAGATCGATGATAAAGCGTACAACACAATCGATCAAGCAATGGTAGGACTTAAAAATGGAACTCCACAGAACCAAATCGCGGCAAAAAAATTCCTCCGCTATATGAGCTCACCTAAAGCAATCGCGATTCTAAAAGCAAGCGGCTATGGCTTGCCAGCCCAAAAATAAGAAGTTATTATGACAAAACTAAGCTTTGCTACGGTACTCCTTTTAGGAACGTCACTATTTGCTACAGCGGCGGATGATTTAGCATCGGCGTTTAAAGATGGGAAATTTGACGGGCGTCTTCGTATGCAGTATTTTAACAATATATGGGATGACAATAGTGCAACCGGTAAAAATACAGCGAATGGAACCGGATTATCTGTAGGTGGAAGTTTACTCTATAAAACTGCCCCTTTGTATGGAGTGACCTTCGGAACAGGGTTATACACGACTCAAAATCCAGGTGGAATTACCGGAGAAAATGATGGGAAAGGATCTACGACAGGTGCGGACCTATTTTCACGTGACTCTCACTACGAGGGAACTACAAAAGTAACAGATATCTACGGTACAGGATACGCAGTTTTAGCCCAAGCCTATTTGGAGTATGCAATCCCAACCACCAAAACAAAAGTAAAAACCGGACGTTTTTTAATGACCAATCCATGGATCACCCCCAATGATACCAAAATGATCCCGATTGCCGTTGAAGGGTTAGAAGGGGTTACCACTGATATCGCCAATACGAAAATCCAAATCGACTACGCCAATAAATGGAAAGAACGGGGTATGACCTATTTTGGAAATATGGCGGATGGTTTGGACGTACCTAATGCGATTCGTAAAAATTACGATACCCATTACAATGCTACAAGTGCCGAAAAAGCTGACGAAGCACCAGGTGTATTAATCGCGGGTATTACCAATAAATCTATCGATGGATTGCAACTAGAAGTCTGGGGAATGCATTGGAATGATCTTGTCGATCAAGCAATGTTCGAAGCCAACTACGCATTCGAAGCAGGTGACGTGATTATCGGATTAGGTGGACGTTATATCCAACAATTTGACCAAGGTGCAGGAGCATTGATAAAACCAAAAACCTCTAACGGCGATACAGACGATAGTATCGACTCATCCCTTTGGGCTATCAAAGCGACAGCGGACTATGGCGCGGCAGGATTTTTGATCTCTATGTCTCAAACCAGTGAAGATGGAGACATGATTGCTCCATGGCGTGGGTTTTTAACACAAACCTATACTAGAAGCATGACACAAACCGATTGGAATGCCAATACTCGAAGTTATAAAGCATTAGTAAGTTACGATTTTAATCAATTAGTTTCAGGACTTAGCAGTTTTGCCAGCTATTCATTCTATGATCGTGATCCGAGTAAAACACCCTATTCGTCTGCAACCAATAGAGCATTCCAAAACGGTGATACGAAACAATGGAATCTCGATATCATCTATGCAATGGCTGAAAGTTTTAAAGGGACAGAGCTAAAACTCCGTCTAATGGATCAAAATAATGAAAAAGGGAAAGTCACTGATAAAGAACTTTCTGAACAAGAATTACGTTTTGAAGTGAACTATAAGTTCTAATCTAGTCCCTTCTGGGGCATGAGACGAGGCGACAGGAGTGTTTGTCTGCGGTTATTCAAATACCTGTCGTCTCCCCTGATGCTCTACTTATTTCATATAAAAAAGGATATAACATGACATTCATGACCTCTAATGGAAAACCGGTATCCCTCTTTAGTGCCTGCGGAACCAAACCGTTTCAACCTGCGAGCACTACACCGCATACAGCAGAAGCAAAGATTGATTTTGTTTATCCGGAAGTTCCTTTCCCTTCTACTCTCCTTTACCATACTTGGGGCGAAGAAAACATTCGCTCAATGGTGCGTTATCACCATGGATTATTGCGTAAAAGTACAATCGGAGATTTATTTCCTGCTGATGATGCGATGTTTGCCTTTGCGACCGAAAAGACTGCTGATTTTTTCGTAGAAGCATTGGGCGGTGAAAAAGCATATACTCCCATTCACGGTCACCCAGCACTTCGTATGCGTCATTTTCATATCACTATCGATGAAAAAGGGCGTGAAATTTGGCTCATGATGTACAAAAAAACGATCAATGATCTCCAAATGCCCTCAGAGTGTATCGAAGAGTTTTGGAATTGGATTGAACCGCTCTCGATTCGGATGATAAACCGTCGAACGACTGTCGCGCCAATCGAACGCCACACCTATTCTACTATCTGGGGAAAATAATGATTTTTTCAAATCCTATCGTTATATCTCAAAAGATACAATACAATAAAACAAAATCGTTTGCTGCTTCATTTGGAATACACGCAACCTTTTTAGCCATTTTATTTTATATTGCCACACTAAATACTGTCCCACTGACTCATGGGGAAGAGCGTGTTGTCATTTCACTGAGTGATTTTTCCTCCACCGATGGCGACATCAATAAATTGGAACAACTACCCCAACCCAAAAAAACTCTACAATCCATACCTAAAGTTCAACCGAAAACAGTAGAAGAAATAGAACCACTCCCTATTACAACGACCCCTGAGAGGATAGCGACGAAACAACCGACGCTCTCTTCTGAGGCGTCCGCGCCTCTAGCTGTACCCCAAAGCCGCCCTTCATCTCCGCCGCCTAATAGCATTGATTCTCCTAAACCAAGTACTGTATCATCTGAAAAAGAGCTACCAAGAAACCCTATTTCAGATAACCAAATCGGCGGAGCGGCTTTGGGACACATACGTGCTATGATCGAAAATGCAATCACTTACCCCACCATCGCACGGAAATTGCGACTTGAGGGGGTTGTTTTGGTCACATTTATCCTCAAATCCGATGGTACGGTTGAAACAGCACAAATCAAAAGTACCAGCGGTAGCCACATTCTCGATAAAAAAGCACTCGATACGATACTAAGCCTCAGTGGGGATTATCCTAAACTGGGTAAACCCATTGATTTTAATATCCCAATCGCCTTTAATCTCCATAAATCCTAAAAGGTTACCCATGAAAGCAATAACACTCCTCATAGCACTCCTGCTTACAACCTCGATAGGTGCAAAAACACTTACCGATTTGGACGGCAAAAAAGTGACTCTCCCCGATGTAACTGATCGGGTTTTCGGTTCATCTCCTCCGATGAACTATCTCCTCTATACTCTCAACCCTGAGAAAATGATTGGACTGAACTTCGCAGCCAAAAACAGCAACAACAGTGCCGATGAAGCATTTTTGAACAAAAAGTTTCTCTCACTACCGATAATCGGATCGTTTCATGGTGGAGGTCAAAGTATCAATCTCGAAACACTTATGACCTATAAACCGCAGCTCGTCCTCGTATGGCAGGATGATATGCTCGTTCAGACGGTCGCGAAAGAGATCGAAAAGACTAAAATCCCGACGTATATGATCCCGTTTCGGGAAATCAACGATATGCCCCGTGCATTTCGTCTCGCGGGCAATGCCATTGGGGAGGCTAAACGGGGTGAGGAGCTAGCTCTCTACTCACAAAAGATCATCAGTGAGGTACATACAGCGGTTTCCAAAGAGAAGCCTATGCGCTATTACTATGCGGAGGGGCTAGATGGGCTTTCAACTGAATGCGATAAATCATTCCACGTTGAAGCAATGAATTTTGCAGGGGGTGAAAATGTTCATAAATGCCAACAAAGCGGAATATTAGGATTAGA
The DNA here is from genome assembly GCA_043797085.1 of Pseudomonadota bacterium. Taxonomy (GTDB): domain Bacteria; phylum Campylobacterota; class Campylobacteria; order Campylobacterales; family Sulfurimonadaceae; genus Sulfuricurvum. Next base: position 197,412 of record JAZDQA010000006.1, read on the forward strand.
GAAAATCAGTTTTGAAACCCTCCTCACCTATAACCCCGATGTGATTATCGTCCAAAATAGCAGCGTATTTTTTGATCTTAAAAATGACCCGATGTGGAAAAATCTTCGAGCCGTAAAAAGTGGTCGTATCCACCTCGTTCCTGTACAACCGTTCAACTGGATTGACCGACCACCTTCGTTTATGCGCGTTATTGGTATCCAATGGCTCGCACATCTTTTCCATCCAAAAGAGTATAAAGGCGATCTATCCAAACGAACCAAAGAGTTTTACGACCTTTTCTTACATGTAAAACTGAGTGATGAACAAACTAAAAACTTATTAGGAGCCCAAAAATGAGACCATCCATCTTTATTCTCTCACTTGCTGCATGTGCGGTTTTAACCGCCAATCCTTTGGGGATAGAGCGCATTATTGTTACCGATACCATCGATGATGGTGATAGCCTCATTATCGATTCCAACCAAAGTGCCAAACAAACATTTGGTGTTAAAAGTATCGCAACTCTCGGGACTCAAGCAAATATGAACCCGTACAGCGTTATCGCTTACTCCCCCTCAGTCAACTTTACCCCTGTCGATCAAGCTGGATCGAATGAGCCCTCCTATCACGATCCAATCCGTATTCGCGGTAAAAGTCAAAGCGGTCCTGGTGGCGTTTATATGATCGACGGTATGCCGATTTCCAGTAATCCAGGGGGTGGTAAACAGCTCATGGATATGGAGAACGTTAACTCCATCGATCTGCTCAAAGGGTACCTCCCAGCCGATAAAAACCTTGGTTTTTCCTCTCTCATCGGTAAAGTCGATATGAACCTCCTCTCCGCAAAATCCAAAGCGGGGGCTGAAGTCTCTCAAAGCTTCGGCAGTGATGATTTTATGCGAACGTTTGTCCGATTTGATTCGGGCAAAATCGGAGATGTAGCAGTTTTCGGCTCATTTTCCCATCTCACGAATGATAAAACAAAAGGAGAAGGGGATCTCAAACGGCTCAATGGCACGGTAGGACTAACCTATGAGCCAAATAGTAGTTTCAAAACTAAAATCACCGCGATTAGTAATTCGGATACCCATCACAATTACTACAACCTCTCGTATAGCGAAGCAAACAATTTAGGCACCTATTTCGGCAAAGATTATGCGACAACCAAACCGACAACGTCGAATAATGTCAACTATTACGACTGGAATAAACAACATTTTAATTCTGTAGCACTGATGGGAGAGATGGAGTATAAACCTAGTAAAAATGATCTTATCACCATCAAATCCTACTATAAAAAAGACAAGGGAGATTATTGGTATTCGAATGTCAGTGCGGATGGCAATGCGAGTAAAAATCGTGTCATAAACTGGCAAATTGACCACGATCTTTTCGGGGTTATCGCTGCTGAAGAACATACTTTCTCTGATGCGTTGAAAACGAAAATCGGATATTGGTACCACAAACAACTCCCTCCCGGACCTCCAAGTGACCAAGAAAAATATAAAGTTGTCAACGGTGCATTAGTATTTGATGGATACTCTGTCCTCGCTGACAACGATTATCATGTATTACAGGCACCATTCGTAGAAGCAAGTGGGGCACTGGATAATTTTACTTATGTTGTCGGATTACAATACCAAACGTTCAAACTCGGTTCTCTCAAAAGTCATACATCAAATTCTAACGCAACAACCAGTTCGGATTATGATACTGCACTTGCTGCAACTAATGTCGATGCACTTGCCAGTGTAGATGCTAAAACATTTAACACATGGATTCCATCGCTGTATCTTGGATTCCAAGCAACACCAGCCACATCCATCTATCTTGATTACTCACGCACGTATGGATTTGATGTCAACCTTTTCCCTACGTATGTCTCTAATCGCGCTAATTTTGCCAGCAAAGCATCATTACAACAACTTTGGGACAAACTCGATTTGGAACTCTCCGATAATATTGATGTAGGGGTTAAAACCACCGTTGGAGGAATCACACTCAATCCTCTCCTCTTTGTCTCTTTTGTCCAAAACAAACAAGCCAATGTTTTTGATCCGCAATACAATATCGCTTATCCTGCCAATGTTGGGGATGCACTGGGATATGGAGCCGAATTTTCAGCCTATGGACCGATCAATGAAAATCTCGAATTACTCGTAGCGCTTTCGTACAATCAGTATAAATTTACCCAAAACTTTGCAAGCAGTGCAACAACTACCGTCAACACTGATGGCAAACAGCTTCCTGATGCGCCAGAGTATATGGCAAAAGCTGCCCTCTCCTATCATCTAGGTGATTGGACATTTACTCCAAGCGCTCGCTATACCTCAAGCCGTTGGGGTGATGTACAAAATACCCAAAAAGTGGATGCCTTCACCGTTGTAGATTTCGATATGGCATACCGTATATCACAGTTTATGGGGTCACATAATGCCCTTTTCCGTCTCACTGCGACCAATTTGACCAATGAAAAAACCATCGCAACGATCAATGCAGTAGACAACTATTTGGTAGCAACTGGTTCACCTACTACCTATCAAACCGGAGCTCCTTTGGGTGTTTACGGCAGTATTAATCTGAAATTCTAAGGGGCATAATGTTGCGATTCAAAACGTTCTCGATACTCTCCTCTGCCATGATGGTGTTATTACTCATCATGGTTGTCTCACTTTTATGGGGGCAGTATCCGATCGATTTACCTACTTTTATGGGCTATTTAGAGTTTAAACTCTTGGGCGGTGCGGGCAATGATACCTACACTTTGCTGGATAACATCATCCTCCAAATCCGCCTCCCCCGTGTACTGCTTGCGATCCTCATCGGTGCATCACTCGCGGTTTCAGGTGCCGCATTTCAGGCAATGTTTGTCAATCCTCTCGTCTCTCCTGGGATTTTAGGGGTATTGGCGGGCGCATCGTTTGGCGCAGCACTGGGAATGCTCATCTCGCAACAATGGTATATTGTACAAATTTTGGCATTTGTTTTTGGATTTGTTGCTGTAGGTGTGGCAGTGCTCATTGGTGGAATGGTAACCAACTCTCGCTCGACGATTATGCTCGTCCTTGGCGGTGTTATCAGCGGTTCGCTCTTTACTGCACTGCTTTCGGTTATCAAATACATGGCAGATCCCTACAGCACACTCCCTGCCATCGTTTACTGGCTGATGGGAAGTTTAACCATGGCGGATCTGTCAGGAGTTTTGATGGTCAGTATCCCGATGCTTCTTAGTATCTTAGGAATGATTGCCCTCTCCAAATACTTCGATCTTCTTAGTCTCGGGGACGAAGAGGCAAAAGCACTTGGGGTAAACGTTAACCTCATCCGTTTTCTCGCAATCATCCTCGCAACATTAGCAAGCTCCCTCTCCGTCGTGATGGCAGGGATGATCGGGTGGGTAGGACTCATCATCCCCCACATCATCCGTATGGCTGTTGGTCCGTCTCATCGATTATTAATTCCACTTTCAGCGATTGTCGGAGCCATCTTTTTACTGTTAGCGGACACGGTATCACGTTTGGCGCTAAGCGTCGAAATACCCATCGGGATTCTTACGTCGCTCATTGGTATCCCCGTCTTTATCATCGTACTTAAAAATGCGAGGGCAGCATGGAACTAAATCCGATAATCAGTGTCAATGACCTCCATTTTTCCTATCCGAAACGTCCAGTATTAGAAGGGATCGATTTTACCCTCAATCAAGGTGAGGTAGTAAGTCTGCTGGGACCAAACGGATGCGGGAAAAGTACCCTCATTCGACTTATTTTGAAACTTATTCATCCGCATCAAGGGGAGATATGGTTGGATAATAAAACCATCCACCGCTACTCGCACCGTGAAATCGCTAAACATATCGCCTACATTCCTCAGTACAATAACGTCCCGTTCAACTATAGTGTACTAGAGATGGTGATGATGGGACGCGTTGCTAAACACGGTTTTTTCGCTGCACCCTCTGCACGCGACCGAGATATTGCCCATGAGTCACTCACACAAATTGGCATTGACGATCTTGCACATCGCCCTTTTGGTCAACTCAGTGGCGGACAAAAACAAATGGTACTACTCGCCCGCGCCCTCACCCAAGAGGTCAATACCTTTATCATGGATGAGCCGGTATCGGGTCTGGATTACGGAAACCAAATCCGGTTGTTGGAGCTAATAGCCAATCTGTCACACCAAGGCTACACCTTTCTCAAAACAACCCACTACCCCGATCATGCCCTCATGGTTTCCAGCCGTGTTGTCGTCATGAACGAAGGGAAAATCATCGCCAACGGTAAACCCGAAGAGGTCATCACCTCCTCAATGATTCGTGAGGTTTACGGAATCGAAGCGGATCTCATCAATCACAATCGCCAAACGTGGTGCATCCCAACATTTAACAAAGGAGCGATATAAAATTGTTCATCTTTCTTATCACCTTATTCAAGAATGATGTACTTTTAAAACTATCGTTATATCAAAAAGGATATAAAATGAAAATAGGTCTATTTTGTCTTACCGAGCATTTCGGAGGAAGCGTTCAAGAGAGTATTATGGAGCAACTCCGACTCGTCGAACTTGCCGATGAATTGGGATTTGATGAAGCGTGGTTTGGGGAGCACCATTTTAACGGTTTTAGCGTCGTCCCCGATCCCGCACTTATGATCGGTTACGCAGCGGCGCGTACCGGATGTATCCGACTGGGTACGGCTGGATTTCTTGCCCCTTTTTATCATCCGGTTCGTCTTGCTGAAAGTATCTCTGTACTGGACAATATCAGTGATGGACGGATTAATGCAGGATTTGCCAAAGGGGGATTCGCCCCCGATAACAAACACTTTAGTCGTGATCCTGACAATCTCCGTAATGCGATGTTTGAGATTACTGAAGCGGTAGATGAGCTTTTGCATACTAACAACCCAATGTACAGTGGGGCATTTGCCTCATTTAACAATATTAATCTCCAACCAAAACCACTCCAAAAACGGATCCCATTTTTCGTGGCGACCTTCGCCAACCCCGATACGATCCGTTTTGCCGCACGACACGGCTATGGATTACTGATGTCACAAGGTGCGAGTATAGAGGATTGCGTCGAGGCACAAAAACTCTATCGCTCTATCGCCGAAGTAGACCCTGAGATAGTACTCATGAGGGTATTTTGCGTTGCCGATACCTATGATGAAGCGTATACGATTGCCAGACCCTCCGTCGATCATTTCGTCAAATCGATGCGTGCCGTCTCTGCCCAAATCCCTCAACCGATTTATGATCAAGATAAATACGATGCAATACTCGCCGAACGTGAAGCTTTTTTTGACGGAGAAAAGTTTTTTGACAATGCTATTTTAGGAACTACACAGCAGTGTATCGCCACCATTAAAACCATCCAAAAGGAGCTTACCAACGTCCACTTAGTTCTCAAACCCTCATCCGCCGATACAGGTCAAAATCGGTTGATGTTGTGTCAGTTTAATGCACAAATCCGACCACATATTTAAGACAAAAGGAAGAAAAATGAAAAAACACCTACTACTCCTATCGCTGGCTGCTTCTGCGGTACTGGCGGATACTTTTACGTTGGGACAAGTTAATGTTCTAAATACGCCGATCAATGAAAGCCCGTTTGAGCAAACCATAACAACTGAAAGCATTGCACAACAAAACAGTGAAACGGTATCCGATGCATTGGATAACATAAGCGGTATCAACCAAGATGTCCAAGGTGGACGAGGAGAATCAACCCTTTATATGCGTGGATTTGATGCACGCCGTATCGGGGTTTTTATCGACGGTATCCCTATTTATGTTCCTTATGACGGAAATTTCGATTATGACCGTTTTTTAACCTCAGACATCGCACAAATCGATGTATCAAAAGGGTACTCTTCGATAGCTTACGGGTCTAACACTATGGGAGGCGTTGTCAATATCATTTCCAAACGTCCATCTAAAGCATTAGAAGGAGATATTAAAGCAGGCATGGTATTAGACAGCGATGTATCACTATCTCGTAAAACAGCTTCACTAAATCTCGGTACACGACAAGATCACCTCTATGCACAACTGGGTGCGACATATAGCAATCAAAACCATTATCGCATGAGCGATGACTATACACAAGTCTCCGGTAGCGTACAACCACAAGGTGATCGATTGCGCTCAGAAACAGAAGATTATAAAGTGAGTTTAAAAGGGGGATATCTTGCCGATGACGGCAGCGAGATCGCTATTGGGTATTCAAACCAAAACGGACAAAAACAACAGCCTCCGGTAAGTGATCCCGCCTACTCTCAAGCGAAATACTGGGATTGGCCGTACTGGGATAAAGAGACCGTTTTTATCACCGGGCAAAAAAATCTCGGCTCTGGCTATCTTAAAGCATTGGCATATTATGACAATATTCAAAATTCTCTTTATTCATATGCCAATAATACCTACTCGACATTTAACAATTTTGGATCTACATTCAAAAGTCGCTATGACGACTACAGCTATGGTGGACGACTTGAATACGGTGTTGAATTAGCAAATAATTTTTTAACTGCTGCCGTAAATTATAAAAAAGATTCTCACAAAGGGTACGACATCAGTAAAACAACCAATGTCGAAACCATGACCGAAAACTATGAAGATCACACCATCTCATTAGGAATCGAAGACACCTATACCATCAATGCACAATGGCAACTACTCGGCGGGGTGAGTTACGACCGACGTGAAGGGGATAAAATCTATGATACCAACACCGCGTATCTCAATATGCTCGCACTCGAAACGCAAAGCGCTTACAATCCGCAAACCGCATTGATTTTTACACCGGATGCAACCTCTAAAATCCGTGCCAGCGTCTCCCAAAAAACCTATATGCCCTCAATGAAAGATCGCTATTCTCGTAAATTCAATAGTTCTGTTCCAAACGTAAATCTCCAAAACGAAGTAGCTACACACTATGAGTTAAGCTATCAAAAACAACTCGGAGCATTTAGCACTCGACTAAACGGTTTCTTCACTCGTCAAGACGACGCTATTCAAAGTGTCGTGTATGCACCAAATCCTGCCTATACTCAAAACCAAAATGTCGGTAGTTTCGATCACCGTGGTATTGAAACTGAGTTAAACTATAAATCTGACGGATTGGAAGCGGGTGGAAACTACACCTATATCTCCATCAAAAACCGTACGAATGAAGCGATCAAACAAATCGACGTACCAAAACATCAACTCTTCACTTTCGTACAAAAAGAGCTTGGTAGCGGTTTTTCAGTACACGGCAATATGAAATTCCGCAAAGGGGCGTATGAGCAAAAAGCCGATAAATCGTATGTGACAAATCCCACTTTCACCACCTTTGATTTGAAAGCAACGTATAAAGCAACGGATGCTATTACGGCAGAAGTTGGAATCAAAAACCTCACGGACAAACTCTACGCCTATGACTTGGGTTTCCCGATGGCAGGGCGTGAGTTTTTCGCCAATATCGGGTATAAATTTTAATGCAAAGTTTCATTAAATACCTCATTATTCTCTTGATGGGAACCATCACTGTTACGGCGGCTGAGCAACCTATTCGGGTTGCCATCATCGGTGGTATGACCATGAGCGGAATGTGGCAAAAAGTAGCTGCATCGTTCGAATCTACCTATCATATTCCAATAGAAATAGTCATCACGGGTACAAAACACGAACTGGATGAGTACACTCGATCCCATCCGGTCGATTTACTCACCATGCACTCCAGCGATACGATGGTAGAACTAGCATCAGAGGGTTATGTTGAAAAACTGACACCTTGGGCACACAACGCTCAAATGATCCTCGGCAGCATTGCCAATCCCGCACAGATCAGTGAAAACGAACCGTTATCCTCTGCATTGGATAAAATCAACCGCTCTAATACCCCATTTTTCATCCATGCTAGCGGTGGAACATTTGAGGTATACACTCAATTGTCCTATCAATACGGTTTTAATCCGACAGATCAAACCATCGTTTTTACGACTCAAAAGAGAGGGTTTATGAAAGATGTCGTAAAAGCAAACGGATATACCCTCTATGGAGTTATTCCATTTTTAATGCAAAAACAACATCATCCCGCTATCAAAGGGTTTATTTATGATGACCCAAAACTGCGACGTCCCTATTTGGCGGCCATTGGAAGCCAATCGAAAATCGGTAAAGAGCAATATGAAAAGAGTTTGAAACTACTCAATTTTTTGACCTCAGACTCGACGCAAAAAATGCTCAAAGATTTTCGTATTGACGGATTCGAAAAAATACCTCTATTTTTCCCAAACCGATAGTGCGGAAACAATAGTCGTTGACTCACCCCATAGAGTCTCAAAACATAACAAAGGAAAAAAAATGAAAAGTGTATTAGTTGTTTTATTGTTAGTAACAGGATTATTTGCCAAAGAGGCTGTTTTACCTACGGAATTGATGGCGTGGAAAACGCTATCGTTTGTCAATACGGCTAAAAGTGCAAATGAACTCTCCGAAGCTTCGTTAGTACTCGACAAAGCTTCCTACGTCGGATTGATCAACACACCGAAAATACAATACGTTGTACGCCCGATGAATGAGGGGGGAACGGTGAGTTACGGCGGTCTTTTTCAAATCGAGATCAAAGAGAGCGGTACTTACCGCGTAATATTGGGTAATGCTTCATGGATTGAGTTAGTAAAAGAGGGAAAATCGGCGAAATCAGTAGCACATTCCCAAGGTCCTGAAAACTCAGGGATACGAAAAATGGTCGATTATCTGTTAGAAACTGGAATCTACACATTGCAACTCTCCGCCGGAGCCGATACCACCAGTGCCGTTTTAATAACAAAAATCAAATAAAGGGCGATTATGAAACACACGATTAGAGCCTTGTTAGTTTTTACAATTTCCCTAACAGGATTGAGTGGAGAATCTCTCCCAAACCCTACCCAAACACTAAACGCTAAAATCGAACTGGGGCGACGTCTGTTTTACGATGCCGATCTCTCGATTAACGGGACAATGTCATGTGCCACGTGTCACGAACAACGACGCGCTTTTACCGATGGTAATAGTGCCCATCCCGGTGCATTAGGTGATCAGGGTAAACGAAATGTCCCCGGATTAGCAAATGTGGGTTTACATAAAAACCTAACGTGGGGACATAATCATCTCAGCGGATTAGCAGAGCAAGCGTTAGCACCGATTCGAGGAACCGATCCTATAGAGATGGGGATGAATGGTTATGAGAATGAAATCACCAAACGATTAAGTCAAAACGGCTGTTATCAAAAGCTTTTTTCACTCGCTTTTAATGACCAAAAAGGGGCTATCAATCTGAGTACTGTTACACAGGCATTAGAGAGTTTTGAAAAAACACTGATTTCTAATAATTCTCTCTATGATCAAAAGATGAGAGCAAAACAACCTCTTCCGACTAAAGAAGCGAGGGAGGGGAAAAAACTCTTTTTTGGTGCAGCAAAATGCAATACGTGTCACAGCGCACCTCTTTTTAGCGATGACGATTTTCATCAGATTCAGCCTAAAAACCAAACCCCAAACCCCGTATTCAAAGATTATGGATTATCCGATGTTACAGGTGATATGAAAGATAAAAATGTTTTTCGTACACCGAGTTTGAGAAATGCTGCATTAACCTCACCGTACTGGCATGATGGAAGTGCTAAAACACTTGATGATGCGATTCGAAAACACAATCTCAAAATCAATCAGAGTATGAATGCAAAAGATATTCAAAAAATTATCGCCTTTATAAACACCCTAACGGATAATGATTTCGTGACAAACCCCAACTTCAGCAAACCAAAGGTTGAGTGTCCATACTAAGTCGGGTAATGGATCGTTTTAGCTATAATAAAGTATTAAAAAGGACTCTAAATGTTTCTTGAATCCATCAATTTTTCCGCCATGTACCGTGAGCACAAAGCCACCACCGATTTCAAAGGCAAAACCAGCAGTGATTGGGATGAAAAGTCCGCCGATATGGCGGCATCCGTCATCAACAGCCCTTATGTAGATGATTTCATCTCCCGTATGAACATCACGGGAGACGAAGTGGTTCTCGACATCGGATGCGGACCGGGAACCCTTGCAATCCCCTTGGCAAAACGGGTCAAAGAGGTGATCGCCATTGACTTCTCCGCCCAAATGCTTGAAGAGCTGAAAGCCTACGCCGCGCGCGAAGGGATTACTAATATTAAAACATATCATATCGGATGGGAAGATAATTGGAGCATTCTTCCGCAAGCTGACATCGTCGTAGCCTCCCGCTCGATGGAAGTTCCCGATGTCGAAGCGGCTCTGGCTAAAATGTCGGCTCATGCGTCAAAAGCGTGCTACCTCACCTACAAAGTAGGGGGAAGTTTCGTCGATATGAATATCCTCGATTACATTGGCAAAAAGGTAAAAACCAAACCCGACTACTGGTATATCCCAATCATCCTTTACGCCCAAGGCTACCTCCCCCGTGTCGATTACATCGAGACAGGACGGGGAAGTGTCCGAAGCGGGAGTGAAGAGGAGTTCGTCGAATCGCTGAATTGGAGTATCGGAAGCCTCGAAGAGGAACAACAAACAAAAGCACGAGAGTATTACCGTGACGTCATCGTGGGACAAAATCGCCCTCCCCGCGCGATTAACTGGGCATTTATCGGTTGGGAGACAACAAAATGATTATTTTAAATGACAACGAACTCGAAAATTTACTTGCCGAAGATGTCCCCTACGGCGATTTAACGACCGCATCACTAGGGATCACCGACCAACGTGCCCGCATCACCTTTTCTACCCGTGAACGCCCTCTCGTCGTCTCGTGTACCGAAGAAGCGGTGCGATTGTGCGGACTCTACGGATTAGAGATCGACGGATTTGTTAAATCAGGAACCCTTGTCCCCCCTAAAAGCATCTTTCTCGAAGCCCACGGCGAAGCGGGCAATATCCACCGTATTTGGAAGTCTGTTCAAAACCTCCTCGATTACGCAAGCGGAATATCTACCTATACCCGCGAAGCGGTTTTATTAGCCCGTACCATCAACCCCGATATCGTTGTCGCTACTACCCGTAAAACCACCCCCTTTACGAAAAAAATCGCCATCAAAGCAGTCGAATCGGGCGGTGGAGTCGCACACCGTTTGGGTCTCTCAGAGAGCATCCTAATCTTCGATTACCATCGTGTTTTTTTCCCCGCTGAGGAAGCGTTTGCCGAAGCTCTCAACCGTGCTAAAAAAGCGAACCCTGAGAAAAAGATCGTCATGGAAGCGGGCGACATTGCCGAAGCACTCAAATTTGCCTCTATGGGAGCCGACATCCTCCAGTTGGAGAAATTTACCCTCACCAAACTCTCCGATGCCGTCCAAATTTTGCGCAACGACTATCCGCATATCACATTGATTGCCACAGGGGGAATCAGTGCCAAAAACATCGCCGAGTATGCGAGTACGGGTGTTGATATGATCGTCACCTCATCACCGTATAACGCACAGCCAGCTGATATAAAAGTGAGAATAGAACCGTTATGAACACCCTAGCCGCAACCATCACCGCCGTGACTGCCTCCGAACACCTCAGCATCCTGACCGCTTCGGTGGGTGAGGATCATTTTCACCTCCTCCTCGCAGAACAGTACCATGATACGATAGGGACACCATTAACATTGGCATTTAAAGAGACCGAAGTGATTCTCTCTAAAAACTCAACCCAAACTACGGCTAATTGTGGACATGCAACCGTACAAAAGATCGAGCAGGGAATCATCCTCTCCCAAATCACCCTCACCTATCATGAGACGACTCTTATAGCGTTGGTGCCGACACTGTCGTTTAATACCCTCGCAATAGGTGAAGGAGACGCTGTGAGCTGGATGGTGCAGCCCTCTGAAATTTCACTGCTTAGGGAACGTCATGGAATCTGAATTTTTAAGTACGATGGCGCTGACGTTTAAACTTGCCGCCGTTACCACCGTGATCCTCCTTATCATTGGAATCCCCCTTGCTGCATTTTTGGTATTTAGTCGTATGCGGTTTAAAAGCATTATCGAAACCATCGTAAGTATGCCGCTCGTATTGCCACCATCCGTTTTAGGCTTTTATCTCCTCCTCGCCTTTAGCCCCGCTTCCGCAATCGGAAGCTTTCTGACTGAACACGGCATTCGATTAGCCTTTAGCTTCGAAGGGTTAGTGATCGGCTCCGTCCTCTTTAGCCTCCCGTTTATGGTACACCCGATTCAGTCCGCCCTCGCAGGGGTTCCAAAATCGATCTTCGAAGCCTCTTATACCCTCGGGAAATCGAAACTGGAAACGATGATACGCGTTATCCTCCCCTCTATCCGACATGGGTTGATCTCAGGGATCACCCTCGCGTTTGCCCACACCGTCGGAGAGTTCGGAGTGATACTCATGATCGGGGGAAATATCCCCGATGAAACCCGCGTCGCCTCAATCGCCATCTATGATGAAGTGGAATCGCTTAACTACGCCATGGCACACCAATACGCACTTACCCTCTTTGTCGTGACGTTTGCGATACTGCTGCTTGTCTACACTCTCAATAAAAAATCACTCGGAGGAATTCGATGATAGTAGTTAATATTACTAAACGTCTCGACACTGCTGAGGGGTCTATTAACGCCCATTTTGAGCTTACCATTAATGACGGCGAATTTCTCACCCTCTTCGGTCCTTCAGGTGCCGGAAAGACAACTCTTATGAGGATGATCTCAGGACTCGAAAAGCCTGATAGCGGAGTGATTGAAGTGGATGGTGAAATGTGGTTTAATAGCACAAAAAAGATTAATCTACCACCGCAAAAACGGAGTATCGGTTTTGTATTCCAAGACTATGCCCTCTTTCCGACGATGAGTGTCCGTGAAAACCTCCTCTTTGCCGCCGATAATGCTCAGCAACGATCCAATGTCGATGAGCTAATCGAACTGGTAGAACTCACGCAGCTCTCAGAGCGTCTCCCCTCTACCCTCTCTGGCGGTCAAAAACAGCGGGTTGCCCTTGCTCGTGCATTGGTGCGTCGTCCAAAGATCTTGCTCCTCGATGAACCCCTCTCGGCGCTTGACCCTAGTATGCGCCAAAAACTTCAAGATGAACTCTCTCTCATCCATGAGCGACTAGGCGTTACAACACTGCTTGTGAGCCACGATATTGCCGAAACAGTGAAACTCTCCGACCGTTTGGCGCAAGTAGAAACAGGACGAATCAAACGCCTTTGTACCCCTATGGAGTTCTTTAGTCCCCAAAGCCTCAGCGGCAAACTTCAACTTATTGGAGAAGTATTAAAAATAGAAGAGGATTTTCCAATTTGGGTAGTAACTTTACTCGTAGGTTCATCGGTCGTACGTACGGTCTTGAGCAGTGAAGAAGTGAGGGGATTAAGTATTGGTGCTCACGCTATTATTGCTACCAAAGCATTTAATCCGATTGTAATGCCCCTCTCTTAGTTGCCAAACAATTTTTTAAACATTGATTTAAACATGCTCTCTTTGACTGCAATTTTATCAATGTATTCATCGTACGTCATTTTTTTAGATTCTAAAAAATCCATCAAATATTTTTCAGAAGCATCCAACCCCTCAGCTTTTTCAACTCTTAAAAGCTCAGTATAAAGTTTAGAAATTTCATTCACCAAATGTTCACTTGCCGCATGACGGTGAGCAACATACCCGACAATACGATTTTCATACGGGTGCTTACGAATTTCAAAGTGCGTTGTAACCCAATAATAGTCACCATTTTTCGCTAAATTTTTCACAACCGCAAAAATATCTTTATTCTCTTTAAGACGACTCCACATCAATTTAAAAATAACCGCCGGCATATCAGGATGACGGATAATATTGTGTGAACGGTGAATTAATTCACCGGATTGATATCCTGAAATTTCAATAAAATCCTTATTTACATATTCTATAATACCTGACATGTCTGTTCGACTAACAATAAGTGTTTGAGGATCGAGTTTAATTTGTGAGTTCATTTTTAAATTTTCCGTGTTTTAATAATCTATAATATTGTACTCATTTATACAATTAATTTAATTATATTAATTGTATAAGTTTTATACAAAATGGGAAATTTGCCCGTATTAAAGATGAAGAATATAACTTAATGTTTTGCTTATCGAATTTTTGATATAACGTCAGTTAATATTTAAATTAGAGTTAAGGATTTTCTCATGACCATCACAAAAGACTGCCTTGTCACTGTCGATTATCACATCAATGATACAGAGGGAAAACTCCTTCACGAAGAAGAAGAACCTATTATTTATCTGCACGGTAACTACGGTCATATTTTTAAAACTATAGAAGACGTTTTAGAGGGAAAAAGTATCGGTGATACATTCAAAATAGTCCTAAACGCAGAACAAGCATTTGGTCAATATGATCCTGAATTGATTTTGACTGAAAACTTAAGCGAACTCCCAGAGGGATTAAGCGTCGGGATGGAAATAGACGGGTACATGGATGATGACTCTGAAGACATAACGATTTATATGGTTTCCGAAATAGACGGCGACAAAGCTACACTTGATGGAAATCACCCCCTTGCAGGAATGGATCTCATCTTTGAAGGGACGGTCTTAGATATCCACGAAGCGTCCAAGGAAGAAATTCATGAGATATTAAATCATGAGCATGGATGTGGATGTGATCATTAATTAGGGGAGCGTTAGAAATTCTGTGTCAATCCAGTAGAATATCAACTACTCAAGGACAGACACATGGAACTAACACTAGATACACAGGCAATATTGCAACAAATTCGTGAGGGCAAAGCTCTCACAGGAAAAGATGGTGCGCTA
>JAZDQA010000007.1:0-148602 GCA_043797085.1 Pseudomonadota bacterium
ATAGATGATATTCCACCACGAGTAAAAAAATAAAGATGCAAATACGAGCCATGCTTTGGAAGCTTGTGTTAGCCGTTTCTTATTCAGCCAAAAATAGACAAAAAAAGTTATTGGTAAAAAGAAAAAAATGAACTCGTAACTATTAAAGAGCATTTACAATCCAAATATCAACTACTATTTCTTTAGTCATGCTTAATTATTCCATTTTTACAAAAATAAGTATTTTGCGCACGATGCTTTTCCATTATCGCTTTGTTCACATCACCTTCGATGGCACTAAAACGTTTAGGATGGTACAAGTGAATGATGTTGGCATTATTTCGGCATGATTTAAGCTCAATTCCAATTCCCCGAAAACGCCAGCTAGGATCGACATCTTCTCCTTCAGCAGGTAGGCGATATGTTTCGTCAAAGCCGTTGATTTTTAAAAAATCGTCTTTATAGCATGACCAATTACATCCAATGATGTGACGAACATAGCGTTTATGGATTTGACGGCTGATTATGGAATGGGATTTAAAGCTAAAACCATCTTCCGGATGACGTGCATTATCGGCAATCATAGACGGTAGATACCAAAGAAACTTTTTTTCGATATCACGGATGGTGAGTTCATGTCGTTTCACTCGTTCTGTATATTTGGGTCCCAACTCGAATCGTTTACCGCATAGGATGATCTCTTTTTGGGCATTTTCGACATGTGCCTGAATAAAAGTGCTGTAGGGAACGCAGTCTCCATCGATGAAAATAAGGTATTCATTAGTTGAAGTTTGGATTGCGTTGTTCATCGCTTTATTTTTCCACCATCCATCATCTTCTTGGGTAAGATGAATGAGATTAGGAAGACGCTCTTTTTGGGTAGCGATAAATTCTCGCATCTCAGATGAATCGCCGTCTTCGGAGACGATGATCTCATCAGCTGGGAGTGTTTGATACTTAAGACTCTCCAAGATAAATCCAAGTGCTTCGGTATCTTTGTAGACGGAGATAATGATAGAGGTTTTAGGATAAGGCATTAGATATATCTCCGGAATATGATGAATGTATTTTATACTATACTAGCTGATTTTAGCGATGTTAAAACCATTTCAGGGGTAATTTGTGTCATGCAAATATTATCCTTACATTTCTTCATTACTTTCGTTTTATAGCACGGAGAGCAGGGAAGATTTACTGTTAGGATATGAACCTGATTGGTCTGAGATTGGTACGGACCTGTTACATTTGCTGGAGTCGGTCCAATAAGACAAAAAACAGGGGTATTTAGTGCAGAAGCAATATGTGCAGTTCCTGTATCGGTTACTATGAGGGCTTTTGCCTGATCGATGATAGCAATCATTTCGGAGATGGATGTTTTACCGACAAGATCAATAACATTTTCTGGATATGGCTTGATCGCTTCAAAAAACGCTTCTTCCCCTTTTCCTCCAACCATGATAATTGGTAATTGTGGTGGCAGTAAGGCAATTAAGTTTTTCCAGTGATTCTGAGGCCATGCACGATAATTGACCCTGCTTTTTTTATTATGAGAATTGCTGGGGCTAAGGACTAAGAACTTTTCAGGCAGATTGAGTTTGTTTTGTACTTCACTAAAAGGTTTACCCATAATTCGCGGAGATGCATTTCGAAGTATTTCTGATGCAATGATCGGCGCATAAAAAGATTTACAAATATCAACCATATGGGTGACATTAGAAAAATCTGGATCACTGAAAAACCATCCGGTTTTGTGTTTTGCTTTGATAGCTTGGGAGAGAGATAAAAATTGTTTGCCCATTTCGAAATTGATAAATAAGTCATAAGGCTTTTGTTCGGATGAACGAATAATGGCACGCTTTTGCGGACTAAGCCAAATGGGGAGTTTTTTGTGTTTAAGATGAAATATCTGATTCACGTGAGGGTCAAATTCAAAGAGTTTAGCCGTTCCGGGAGTCGTGATAAAATCGATGATAATATCTTTTCCATATTGGGCTCTGAGTGCATCAATTGCACTGGTTGCATAGACAAGATCGCCTAATGCTCCGCAGCGTAATATCAGGGCTCGTTTAACGTCTTTTAATGTTGGCATATTTAAATATTTTGGCTATATTTTTTCAAATACCACTCGATAGTCTTCACAATCCCAGTATCAAAGTTCTCATCGGCTTTCCAGCCCAGTTCATTTTCCAGTTTGGTAGCATCGATAGCATAACGACGATCGTGTCCTGCACGGTCTTCGACATAGGTGATGAGTTCTTTATAAGACGAAGTAAATCCTGAATCAAGTTCAGGATGACGAGGCGCCATTTCATCTAAAAGAGTACAGATACGTTCAACAATTTGATTGTTATTACGCTCATTGCGTCCGCCGATGTTGTAGACTTCACCTGATCTTCCATTGTTATAAACGAGATCGATCCCTTTACAGTGGTCTAATACATAGAGCCAGTCACGGATGTTTTTACCATCACCGTAGACAGGGATGTTCTCTCCGGCAAGTGCTTTTCGTATAACGGTTGGGATTAGTTTTTCGTTATGCTGTTTTGGTCCGTAGTTGTTAGAGCAGTTGGTGATAACAGTGTTCATCCCGTAAGTATGGTGGTATGAGCGCACGATCATATCGCTTCCTGCTTTGGATGCACTGTAAGGGCTGTTAGGGGCGTAGGATGTTTCTTCTGTAAAGAGTCCTGTTTCTCCTAGCGTTCCGTACACTTCATCGGTGCTGATATGGTGAAATCTACATTCCTCATAGCCTGCTTTGTAAACGAATGGTTTTTCCATCCATGCCTTGTAAGCAACATCGATGAGGATAAAGCTTCCGTTGACGTTAGTTTGGACAAACACTCCTGGATTTTTAATGCTGTTATCGACGTGAGATTCAGCCGCGAAGTGAATTACCCCTTGAATATCGTACTGTGTAAATAATGACTCAACAAGAGGACGGTCACAAATGTCTCCTTGGACAAAGATATGATGATCGTTTTGCGGTGCATCGGAGAGATTTGCCATGTCACCTGCATAGGTAAGGAGATCAAGATTGATCAGACGAACATCTGGATATTTGTCTAAAAAGTAAGGGACGAAGTTGCTTCCGATAAATCCGGCGCATCCGGTGACTAAAATGGTTTTCATATTGTTTCTCCTAATTCTTTTAAACACTCTTTGAGCGCATCTCTCCAATAAGGGATAGTGATTTCAAAGTCGTTTTTTATTTTTGCTTTGTTAAGCAGGCTGTAATGAGGTCGTTTTGCTGGGGTTGGGTATTGATCGGTGGTGATGGGATTTAGATGGCATTTGACATTGGAGAGTTCGAATATGGCATGAGCAAAATCATACCAGCTGATGGCACCTTCGTTGCTGTAGTGATAAATCTCAGGCGTTGTATTGTTGATTTTCGGGAGAATATCTAATATCGCTTTGGCTAAAGTGCGTGCGTAGGTCGGAGTTCCGACCTGATCGAAAATTACCCCTAATGAATCTCGTTCTTTACCTAATCGAAGCATGGTTTTTACAAAGTTAGTTCCAAATGTAGAATAGACCCAAGACGTACGAATGATGAGTGTGTTTTTGGGTGCAACGTCTAAAATGGCATTCTCTCCATCCCGTTTGGTTCGTCCGTACACCCCTTGCGGATCGGTGGGATCGGTTTCGATGTAAGGACGGTGGTTTTTGCCGTCAAAGACATAATCGGTTGACACGTGAATGAGTGCAATATCTTTCTTTTTGGCAATTTTTGCGAGCAAGGATACGGTACGATGGTTTATTGTGTTGGCAATCTCTTCATCGGATTCGGCACGATCCACAGCGGTGTAAGCGGCACAGTTGATGATAGCATCAAATGTTTTATCCTCAAAATAATCTTCCAGTTTGCAAAGATTAGCTAGATCCAGTGTGTTACGATCGGCAAAGGTAAAATCGTGCTGGGGATAAAAGCTGCTTAGTGCATAAAGTTCACTTCCAAGCTGTCCGTTGGCTCCTGTCACTAGTACGTTAGGCATACAAGTTGTCCCCATACATGAAGTGATCAGCATCGGCGAACAATGGCTGCTTGATATCTTTATCTGAAAGTTGAAGCTTCTCACTTGGAATAACCCAGTCAATATTTAAAGCAGGATCATCAAACGCCATACCGCGATCACATTCGATACTGTAATAGTTATCGACTTTGTACGCGAAGGTACACGTTTCACTCAACACTAAAAATCCATGAGCAAAGCCGCGAGGAATAAGTATCTGGCGTTTGTTCTCACCCGAAAGACGAACCGCAACGTGCTGACCGAATGAGGGTGAACCCTCACGTATATCGACAGCAACATCAAGCACTTCACCCTCTATAACACGTACGAGTTTGGTTTGTGCATGGGGAGGAAGCTGATAGTGTAATCCGCGTAACACCCCATACGAGCTTTTAGACTCATTATCTTGGCAAAAAGGGATGTGAACCCCCAAAAAAGCTTCAAGTTTATCCGCACGAAATGTTTCGACAAAGTAGCCGCGTGCATCGCCATGCACTTTGGGATCAATGATGATAACATCAGGGATAACCGTGCGGGTAAATGTCATTCTCCTATTTTCCCTTCATTGGCTCTACGGATCAAATATTGACCATATTGGTTTTTAGAGAGAGGTTTCGCTAATTCTAAAAGTTTTTCTTTGCTAATATAGCCCATTTCAAAAGCGATCTCTTCGAGACAGGCGACTTTTAGCCCTTGGCGGTTTTCGATGGTTTGGATGAACATGCTGGCTTCTAGCAAACTTTCATGGGTTCCCGTATCTAACCATGCAAACCCGCGCCCCATGAGCTCTACTTTGAGAGCATTTTGAGCTAAATATGCTTGATTGACCGTAGTGATTTCAAGTTCGCCACGATCTGAGGGTTTAATATTCTTGGCAATTTCGACAACACTGTTGGGATAAAAATACAACCCGATAACGGCATATGAGCTTTTAGGTTTTGCGGGTTTTTCTTCGATGGAGAGAACATTTCCACTTTTATCAAACTCAGCAACCCCGTAGCGTTCCGGATCTTTGACCCAATAGCCAAATACGGTTGCTTTTTTCTCTTCGGTGACATTGCGTACCGATTGTGCCAGTAATTTGGTTAGACCATGACCGTGGAAGATATTGTCGCCTAGTACCAAACACACATCATCATTTCCGATAAAATCAGCACCCAAGATAAACGCCTGTGCCAAACCATCGGGGGAAGGCTGAATACAATATTCAAAACGCATCCCGATGTCACTGCCATCCCCTAGGAGTTCTTCAAAGCGTGGTAAATCAGTAGGGGTAGAGATAATAAGAACTTCCGTAATTCCTGCGAGCATCAATACGGATAGAGGATAGTACACCATCGGTTTATCATAGATGGGAACAAGCTGTTTACTCACCCCTTTGGTGATAGGGTAGAGGCGTGTTCCGCTTCCGCCGGCTAAAATTATCCCCTTCATGGTGCTCCTAAAATTGTTTTTGATAGTGATATTGTAATGGTTTTTTACTTAGAATAGCGGATGAATGTATAAAAATTATATTTAGGATGACTGAATGTATGATTATTGAAATATTGAGAAGGATTTTTTAAAAGTGGCTCCGGATACTGGATTCGAACCAGTGACCAAGTGATTAACAGTCACCTACTCTACCGCTGAGCTAATCCGGAATGTTTAAGAGGTCGTAATTATAGTGAGCTTTGTCTTAATTGTCAAGATTTTTGAGAGATTTTCGTCGTTTTCTTTCACTATTTTCTAATGGGAGGTAAAAAATGATATTTGAGCGTTCAATTTGGGTTATTTTTCCTTCATTTAGAAGGATATGGAACTGTTTTTTGGATTCTTCGTCGAAAAGTGCGTTGATGTCATCGTCGGTAAGAGGACGTTTATCGAGAGTTGTGAGTATTTCATTTGGGGAATAATGTGAAGGTGTCGCGGTTGCATGGGTACGTGAAACGATATGAATAGGCAAGGAAGGGTCGAAATAGTGTGATAGTTCATACAGTTCTTTAAATTCTAACCCTTGTACCGGATAAGCAGGCGGTCTGTCGATAGTCCCGATGTCGATACGTTCGCATTGGACGTTTTGCAATGCGGTGTTAAGTGCCATTACTTCTTTGGGTGTGTCGTTAAGTCCGCGAACGAAGAGAATTTCGATAAAAAGTTTCCCTTTAAAAGTTTGTGAAAAGCGTTGGATGGCTTCAATAATATCAGTAATCTCAATTCCCTCGGCTGGGCGGTCGATTTTACGAAATATTTCTGGTGTGGCGGTATCGAGGGAGAGTTTGACTTGATTTAGACGTAACAGAGCATTAAAAACGTTTTCATTACTTAAAGAGGCACTGTTAGAGAGAATGAGGGTTTGGATATTTCCCTTGATAGCATCAATGCGGGTAATGAGCTCATCGAGAAATGGATACATGGTCGGTTCACCGTTAGCGGTGAGGGTGATGACATCGATATTGGGGTGGTTTTGAAGTGCTTCTTTTAAATCATAGAGGATTGTTTCTGTACTGGTTACGGTATGTTGTACTTTGATGGCTTGCATAGGGGTAAGTTCACAGTAAAGACAATCAAAATTGCATTGCTTAGTAGAAGAAGAGAGATCAATCCCAAGCGACACGCCAAAGCGACGTGAATGCACAGGTCCGAAGATGGTACTCATGTTATTTTTTACTGACTCGTTGGCACTCACGGACAAAGTGTTTTGCATTTTCAACAGGGACATCAGGGAGGATTCCGTGACCTAGGTTAAAGATATGGCGTTTTCCACCCATGATTTCTTGGAGTGCTTCGACGGATGCGGTTGTTTCTTCTTTGGAATACAAACGACACGGCTCCATGTTCCCTTGGAGAACATAACGATCACCCAATTTTTCTTTAGCTAATGCCATAGGAGTACTCCAATCGACGCCGAAAACATCGAAATTTCCATAGACGTGATCTAAAAAGGCAGGGACTCCTTTAGGGAACATAATGACAGGGATATGTGGATATTTGGTTTTAAGATACTCTGCAATCTCAACCATATAGCTCCATGAAAATTCATCATACTTGCTAGGCTCAATCGCAGCAGCCCAACTGTCGAAGATTTGAACAACATCAATGCCCGATTGGATTTGTTTTTCCATGTAAAGCTTGACCACTTCGGTCACTTTTTTGAGTATCTTATGAAGAAGTTCTGGGTTGGAATACATCATTTTTTTACAAATATTGTAGGTTTTTGTCCCATGCCCTTCGATCATGTAGGTGGCAAGCGTCCATGGTGCACCGGTAAATCCGATTAATGCTTTATCATCACCACGTGCATCCAGCTGTGTACGTAAAAGTTTAATCGTATCATACACGTAAGTGAGTTTTGAAGCGGCTTCATCTCCACCGATTAGGGTATCTAAATCTTCTTCACAGGTGATCGGTTTTTCAAAAACCGGTCCTTCTCCATTGATAAAATCGAGTTTCATTCCCATTTCATTAGGTACGACTAAAATATCGCTGAATAAAATGGCGGCATCAACGCCTACGATATCCAGTGGCTGAATACTAACTTCAGCAGCCATATCGGGAGCATGGCAAAGATTTAAAAAATTTCCGGCACGTTTTCGTACTTCCATGTATTCAGGGAGATAACGTCCAGCTTGGCGCATCATCCATACGGGGGTATGTGGTGTTTCTTTTCCAAAACATGCATCTACAAAAATTTTACTCATGATGTCCTACTTTACTTAAGAAATACAAAGCAATTGCAACTGCCGTGATTGAGAGAGCGAGATAAAGCATATCCAACGCACCAACAAATACCGTATGACCAACTTTTTGAAAAAATCCAACAACCAAAACCATAACGATAACTTTGGAAATTTTATCTTTGAGCTGATCGAGAGAATGGACTGCTAGAAGTTGATTCTCGTGACCATTCTCATCTTTTGCTGCATCAATATCGGAAATAAACAGCTCATATAAACCAAATGAAAAAATAATCATGATGACACCGATAAGATATAGATCGACAGCACCGATGATTCCACCAACAACTACTTCATGAAAGCCTTCTGGGTGTGCGTGTGTAGCGTAGGTATTAATGACGTATGCGGCAGTGTTGTAAATATCAAAACTTGCAACAGCAAAAAGTAACACAGCCCCTACAAGACCAAAAATAACTGCCAAAATAATAATGAAGCGTGAACTCCAAAGTCCATGTTCAAATAGTTTTTCGATGAAACCCATCTTATTCTCCTTGCATTTCTACCCATTTTTGGGCAATACGTACAGCATTGGTAGCAGCACCTACGCGTAAATTGTCTGCAACAACCCACAAGTGAAGAACATTTTCACGATACAAATCGTTACGGATACGCCCTACAAACGTTTCATTTTGATCCATGCACAAAGATGGCATTGGATAGATGCTCTCTTCTGGAGTGTCTAAAATGATAATGTTCGGCGCTTTACGTAAAAGTTCACGTGCTTCGTCGGCATTGACTGCACCGTCAAAGGTGAGAGTAAGGGTTTCTGCATGGCCACGTAATGTTGGGATACGTACACACGTTGCACTCACTTCGATATCTTTGTGCATAATCTTTTGCGTCTCATTCACCATTTTTAGTTCTTCTTTGGTGTAGCCTGTATCGGTAAAAGAATCGATTTGAGGAATAGCATTGAGAGCGATGCGATGAGGGAATTTTTTTGGCTGGGTGTCATCAAGTTTGAAAGCGAAAAAGGCTTGCATCTGTTCAACAAGCTCTTCCATCGCAGATTTGCCTGCACCTGAGGTTGCTTGATAGGTGCTTACATCAATGCGCTGCAAGTCATAGGCATCATCGAGTGGCTTAAGGGCTTGAACCATTTGGATAGTGGAACAGTTCGGATTGGCAATGATACCGCGATTACGCCATTGAGCGATGTCTTCAGGATTGACTTCAGGGACGACGAGAGGAACATCTTCAAACATACGAAAGTGACTTGTATTGTCAATGACAACTGCGCCTGCCGCTGCAGCATACGGTGCAAACTCTGCTGAAATGTTTCCACCCGCACTAAATAGAGCGATTTCAATGTTTTCTTCATCAAAAATAGTCTTTGTTAGTTCTTGAATGGGTAGTTCTTCATTATTAAAAGTGACAGTTTTCCCAACGCTTCGTGCACTGGCAAGAGGGACGATTTTTGCGAATGGAAAATCAATCTCCTCAAAAACACGTAAAATTTCTTCACCGACAGCACCGCTGGCACCTACAATTGCAACGTTATAAAGTTTCATGGACAATTTCCTAAAAGTGGATAATAATTTTGCGATTATAGCGGATGATGGCTTTTAAGTGATTGAATGTTTTTATCCCGTTCGCCCTGAGCCTGTCGAAGGGCATGTTCATAGTTCGACCGAACGGAGGGTTAAATTCTCCCAAACCCACGGGCTTCTAAAAAAAGATCATTCACACCGATGCAATCTCCATCGCTGAGTATGGCAGCACGTTCAACTACTGAGATAAGTTCACGGATATTTCCGGGCCAGGTATAGAGCTGTAAGGCAGCTTTCGCTTCATCGTTAAAGCTTTTCGAGCAAAAATTATATTGGATACAGTTTTGTTCCAATACAGAAGTTGCAATCGAAAGTATTTCTTCACGGCGTTCACGTAAGGGAGGGATAATCAGAGGGATAGTGTTGAGTCGGTAATAAAGATCTTCTCTAAACTTTCCATCTTGAATATTTTGTTGCAGGTTTGCATTGGTGGCGCAAATGATTCGAACATCAATTTTGATACTTTTAGAGGAACCAAGGCGTCTGATTTCACGCTCTTGCAATACTCGTAACAGTTTTGCTTGGAGAGAATAGGGCATTTCTGCTATTTCATCCAAAAAGAGGGTCCCTCCGCTGGCAAGCTCGAATTGTCCTATTTTGGTTTCTATGGCATCGGTAAAAGAACCTTTTTCAAATCCAAAGAGTTCACTTTCAATCAAATTTTCAGGAATAGCAGCCATGTTTATAGCAATAAATGGTTTGTCAAATCGAGATGATTTTTCGTGAATATGACACGCAAAAACTTCTTTTCCTACACCGCTTTCACCCAGTAACAGTATGCTGGCATCCGTTCGTGCTGCTTTATGGATATAGGAGAGAAGTTTTTCAAGGGCAGGGGAAGTTCCTAAAAATGAGCCGGATTTCAGTGTACATTTTGGGGCAGTTTTTTTTGCCTTTTTTTGCACCGTAGCGCTTCGTTCGATGGCAGCTACGAGGGTTTCAATTTCGAAAGGTTTAAGAAGAAAATCTTTGACCCCAAGTTGAATGGATTCTATGGCTTTGGAAAGAGTAGCATTACCCGTAATAAAGATAATTTCATATTTACCAGCTAATGTTTTGGCAAACTCAATGCCATCCATTCCAGGCATGTTGATGTCACTGATGATAAGTTCAAATGATTCATCCAGTTTTTTGAGGGCGTCTTTGGGATTTTTGAAGGTATGCACTTCGAAATTTGGATAGTCTGACATGGCAATTTCGAGCGATTTACGCATATTAATATCGTCTTCAACGATGGCAATTTTCATAGTAGATAAATCCCTTATTGTAATAAGGTTATTGTAGCAGTGTCATCATTAAACTCGACTGCATAGCAGTGGGTTGGAAGGGTGAGGGTTTCGGTGGAGTTTTGAGATTGTATGCCGATATTCTGGTGGCTTTGCAGATGAAGGGTTTGCTGTGTTACGAATGTAAAAAAGTCTTCTTCATTATTTTTAAGAGTTGTTACTAAAAGATCGTTTAATTGGCGAGGGAGAATGATACTGTTTTTTTTTATCCCAATACAAGGAGTCATAGATTTGGATACAGAAAGTTTTTCAGTTTGAACCGTAGAGTTTTTGGTCGTGACACGATAGCCGATAAGAAAATCATCTCCTATCAGCGTACACGCACTGATTATTTGGAAAGCTGCGAATAGGAGAGGACGATTTCGAGTTCGATTTCGCATAAACCGTCTTTAAAAGTAGTATCCATTACATTGGCACCGCGAACCATGGCTTCAACTGAAGTACGAACGGTTGAACGTTGAAGCATCATATTTTTAACAAAGTCTTGACCTTCGACATGAACACCTTGAATGCGCTCAGCGATCTGACGGTAGCCGTCCGCCATTGCGGCACGTTTTGCTAGTGCGTATGCTTGTGCAGGTGACGCAGTTACGCTAGGTGCAACACCTTGTCCAAAGACAGTAATGACTAGTTCACGCGTTGCTGAGAGAGAGGGCTCTACGCAATTACCATCCGTTCCGCTATAAACACAGCGAACTTTTACGTCATCTTTAGAGGACAAGAGTTCTGCTTGTAAGAATGATGCGCTGAGGATAAATGCCAAAGCTAGTGAATATTTCATGGTTAGGTTCCTTTAATAGGCTAAATAGTATCTGACTTAAGCAAATACTATTCCAAAATCAAAGTTCCTTCGTCCCCTTCTTCACCATCCTCTTCGTCTTCTTCTTTTTTCGGACAACGGGAGATACTTTTAACGTCATCACCTTTGATGATATAAACACCGCTGGTATTACGTCCGGATTTGGCAATGGTTTGCATATCAACACGGATCATTTTACCGCTCTTGGTGAGTGCCATCATGTCCATGGTTTCATCGACCATGAGACATCCGACAACGGTTGTGCCTGTTTTTGCATTGAGTTTCATAGCGATAACACCGGTTCCTGCACGGTTGGTGAGGCGGTATTCTTCGGCAGTTGTACGTTTTCCGATCCCTTTTTCACTGACCATTAAGATCTCTTGCTCGTCATTTTTGATGATGTTAGCGTCTACTACGACGTCACCCTCGATTTTAAACTTGATACCGCGAACACCGCGCGTGCTACGTCCTTGGTCACGGGTTTTTTCAATTTCGAATTTGATACATTGGGCAAACTTCGTCACGATAAAGAGGTATTTTGTCTCTTCGGTTGCGATATAGGCCGTGATAAGAGCATCGTCATCATCAAGGACAATAGCGCGAACTCCATTACTGCGAACGTTTGAGAATTCATTGAGAGCAGTACGTTTGACTACTCCGTTTTGGGTGAAGAATACGAGGGATTTGTTTTCATCAAAATCACTGGTTGGGATGATAGAACGGATTTTCTCATCGGCTTCGAGGTTGATGAGATTGACAACCGCTTTACCTTTTGCAGTACGAGATCCTTCTGGGATTTTATACACTTTGAGCCAGTGAAGCTGTCCGCGATCGGTGACAAACATCAAGGTGTCGTGAGTATTGCAGGTAAAGAATTTTTCGATAAAGTCATCATCGTAGGTGGTGACGGCAATTTTGCCTTTTCCGCCGCGACGCTGTTTTTCGTAGGCTACGAGAGGGACGCGCTTGATGTATCCACGGTGAGAGATGGTAACAACCATTGGCTCGTTCGGGATCAAGTCTTCGATGTTAATATCATCATAGTTGTCTTCGATTTCGGTGACGCGATCAATATTAAACTGCTCTAAGAGTTCAACAAATTCACCTTTGATAATATCTTTTAGAACCTCTTCGCTTCGAAGAATACTTTCTAAATATTCAACGTGTGCCAAAATTTCTTTGAGCTCATTTTCGATTTTTTCACGTTCAAGTCCTGTAAGACGTTGAAGA
Organism: Pseudomonadota bacterium; assembly: GCA_043797085.1. Classification (GTDB taxonomy): domain Bacteria; phylum Campylobacterota; class Campylobacteria; order Campylobacterales; family Sulfurimonadaceae; genus Sulfuricurvum. Next base: position 12,577 of record JAZDQA010000007.1, read on the forward strand.
CGCATATCCAAAATCGCTTGGGCTTGGATAGGGGAGAAACCAAACTCTTCAATCAGTCCATTCTTAGCATTTTCGCCATCTTTGCTTGCACGAATAAGTTTGATAATGGCTTCGATGTGATCAAGCGCTTTTTTCAAACCTTCTAAGATATGAGCACGGGCTTTGGCTTTTTCAAGATCAAAAATCGTACGGCGGATAATGACGGTTTTACGATGATTGACAAAATGACCCAGCATTTCAAGGAGCGAGAATATGCGAGGCTCTTGGTTGAAAACCGAAAGCATAATAATCCCGAATGTTGTTTCCATATTGGTTGATTTGTAAAGATTGTTGAGAACGATTTCGCTCATCGCATCACGTTTAAGCTCGATTACGACACGAATTCCTTCGCGATCTGATTCATCACGAATTTCGCTGATTCCCTCGATGTATTTATCTTTAACTAAATCAGCGATGGTTTCGATAAGACGCGCTTTATTGACTTGATACGGAAGCTCATCGATGACGATAACGTCTTTATTGGATTTTTTCTCGATATGAGTTTTGGCACGTACACGGATACGTCCGCGACCGGTTTCGTAGGCGTCTAAAATACCTTTTTTACCGTAAATCGTTCCGCCGGTAGGAAAATCAGGAGCTTTAATAAACTGCATGATTTCGATGAGTGAAGCATTAGGATTGTCCATAAGGTGAACCAGTGCACTTAAAACTTCTTTAGGGTTATGGGGAGGGATATTGGTGGCCATACCGACAGCAATACCGCTGGAACCATTAATAAGAAGATTGGGGACGCGTGCAGGAAGAACGACAGGCTCAACGGTTGTACCATCGTAGTTTTCTACCATGTTGACCGTATCTTTTTCAAGATCTTTGAGAAGTTCTCCGGCGTAACGGGTCATACGTGCTTCGGTATAACGCATCGCTGCCGCGTTGTCTCCATCGACGGAACCAAAGTTCCCCTGACCATCCACAAGCGGCATGCGCATAGCAAAGGGCTGAGCCATACGAACAAGTGCATCATAAACCGAAGTATCACCGTGCGGATGGTATTGACCGATTACGTCACCGACGATACGGGCGGATTTTTTGTATTTAGCACCCGCTGAGAGGCTAAGTTTGTCCATCGCATACAAAATACGTCTATGAACCGGTTTAAGTCCATCACGTACATCCGGCAAAGCCCGTCCGATGATAACACTCATAGAGTAGTCAAGATAACTGCTCTTTAGTGTATCTTCTATGTTAATATCGTGAATTTCGCTGTTGTCTAGCAAATCGTTCATGCAGTCCCCGAAAAAGTGAAGATTAAGTTTTCGATTATAGCTCAATGAGGCTTAAATTCTAAAAGTCTACTTTTTTGCTCGCTGCATACTAAAGTTTTTGAATACTATATATATCTCATTTTTGGATGCTATTATCATTGGCGATTCGTTTTGATCTTTGATGTAAAAATCTAAAAAGAGGTATAAATGGTTGAAAATAAAATCGTATTTATTCGGATAATGATGCTTGTGCTAGTGGTAGTTGGAGAGATGTACGCATCATCTATTGGGATATTGTCTCCTCCTAGTCTAAATAGTGAGAAGGGTATAGTTCAATCAAATGAGAAGAATGTAATTTTTTATCGATTAAACGGAGATGAAGATTATACGGTCAATATTAAAATAGATAACAAGATCGTAGGTTCGTTATTGCCAAATCGTTACACTCAAACAAAAGTACGCACAGATAAAATTATCGTAAGCGTAGTTGAACGAGATGCTGCCATCTATGAAACTTCTTATGATTTACCCATAATTAGTAGCGCAGAAAGTATATATTTTAGAGTTTATGAAACATCAAAAGGTAGATTTGTTCTGATTTTATTTAATCCGGAAACGGCTAGAAGTGAAATTTCATCTCTGAATTTAAAATCCACTGATAACAACTTGTCTGCTTCAAAATTTACTTCGTCTGAGGTTAAACCTCCAATCATTCTTCCTGCTGAACATAAAAGTATTACTGTGAGCGCTGATGCTTTATTCCCCTTGAACAGTTCTTATTTTAAACGAGAAAGTATTGTAAAAATAAATACATTGATTGATGATATAGATAAGAATGATGTTAAAGTCATTGCTTTACGTATCACTGGGTATTCGGATATTGTGGGGGATGATAATTACAATTTATGGTTATCCCAAAGAAGAGCATATAAAGTAGCGGATTATTTGCAGGCTCACGGTCTGAAGATACCTATGAAAATCATTGGTCTTGGAGAAACACATCCTATCAGCGAGGGGTGTGAAAGATTGACATTGTCAAAATTGTATGAATGTTTACAAAGTGATAGAAGGGTTGTGATTGAGTTAATCGGTCAAAAATAATTTCAAAAATAAAAATTGACTGAGCAGGTAATAAGGCTTAATTTTTGTTAACAGAGAATAGTGATTAAATTTTAAGCAATAAATCACAGATAACTGCTTTGTTTTGTATGTAGAATGGTGGTTGAGTTTTTGATAACACATTTAAAAAGGAGAAAAGATGAAGAAATTCATTTTACCATCACTACTTTTGCCGGTATTGGCATTAGCAGAAGAGGTTGCGGTAGCTGTAGAAGCTGTAGTTGAGCCCGTTGTAGAACCTGTACTTAATTCAGGTGATACTGCGTGGATGATGATGTCAACAGCATTAGTAATGCTTATGACACCGGTAGGTTTGGCGCTGTTCTACGGCGGTATGACGAGAGCAAAAAATGTTCTTAATACCTATGCTATGGTTTTTGGTGCATTTGTAGTTGGTTTTATCGTGTGGATTATCGCAGGATATTCACTCGCGTTTGGTACAATGGAAGGACCAATGAATCAAGTTATCGGCGGATTTGGGCATGTGATGCTGAACGGTATTGTGTGGACTGATTTTACGAACGTTGATTTGGGTCAGCTTTATCCTAAATATGTGTTTGTTGTGTTCCAAGGAACGTTTGCGGCCATTACTGTTGCGATTGCATCGGGTTCAGTGATTGAGCGTATGAAGTTCTCTACATGGATGGTGTTTGTTGCGATTTGGGTTTTAGCAGTTTATGCTCCGATTACACACATGGTATGGGGTGGCGGTTACCTTTTCAACGAAGGTGCTCTTGACTTCGCAGGTGGTACGGTTGTTCACATGAACGGTGGTTTGGCTGGTTTGGTATTGGCTCTTTTAATTGGCAAACGTGCCGGTTATCCAAAAACAGCGATGAAACCTGCGAGTGTTATTTTGACAGCGCTGGGTGCAGGTCTTCTTTGGTTCGGTTGGTACGGTTTTAACGGCGGATCAGCGTTTGGTGCTAATGCAATCGCGGGTGTTGCGTATTTGACTACGACTATCGCGGCTTCTATTGCAACGATTACATGGATTGCATTGGAATACATGGTATTCAAGAAAGCAACTTTATTGGGTGCGGCAACGGGTGCTATCGCAGGACTTGTAGCGATTACTCCGGCTGCTGGTTTTGTTTTGGTACAGGGTGCTTTCATTATTGGTATCCTTGGTGCGATCATCGCATTCTTCGGTGTTATGCTTATGAAGAAAAAATTGGGCTATGATGATTCTTTGGATGCGTTTGGTGTTCACTTTCTTGCGGGTCTTTGGGGTGCGATTGCAACCGGTATCTTCGCTGTCAACGACAAAGCGTTGTTATGGGATGGTCCATTAAAAGAGTCAGGCGATCGTATGGGACAAATCATGGTTCAGCTTGAATCTGTAGCACTTGTCGGTGCCTTTACCTTGATTGGAACCGTTGTAGTGTATTATATCGCTATGGCAATTACAGGCGGATCACGTGTGAATGAAGAAGAAGAGAGCATGGGTCTTGATGAATCAGTACACGGTGAACGTGGGTTTAATTTATAAACCATAATTGAACGCCAAAGGAATTCATTCCTTTGGTTACGCTAGCCGCTATGGCACTAAAGCTTGCCTCTTACGAGGCAGATTTTTTGCCCACAGCCTTGAGTTTTCTAAAATTATAATAAGGGAATTACAATGAAAAAAATTGAAGCGGTTATTAAACCATTTAAACTTGAAGATGTAAAAGACGCGCTTGCTGAAATCGGCATTACAGGTATGACAGTTAGTGAAGTAAAAGGTTACGGTCGTCAAAAAGGACACAGCGAATTGTATCGCGGTGCGGAATATGTAGTTGATTTTCTTCCGAAAATCAAAATGGAGATGGTTGTTGATGACGCAATGGTAGATCAAGTGGTCAATACCGTCGTTGAAGCAGCACGTACAGGTAAAATCGGAGATGGTAAAATCTTCGTAAGCGACATCAATCAAATCATCCGTATCCGTACGGGTGAGACAGATATCGAAGCCATTTAATATCTTGCCGTCATTCCCGCGTAGGCGGGAATCCAGCTCTTAATTTTAAGATGACGAAAGAAACTGATTAAATTTTAATCAGTTTGACTACTCTAATCTTTGTGATTGAATATATAATGCACACCTTTACTTCAAATTAAAGGTGTTGCATGGATACTGCGTACGTTATTGATACCCTTTTTGCCCTTTTCTCTATTACACTTATTATCTTAATGGTCCCCGGTTTCGCGATGCTTGAAGCAGGTTTGGTTCGCACTAAAAACGTTTCCAGTGTTTTGACTGTTAATGTGATGATTTATGCGGTTGCATCAATGGCATTTATTTTGGTCGGTTATACGTTAGCATTTGGTGAATTACAAAGTGCAACGATGAGTAAGTGGGCATTTTTTATGTTCCAAATGGCGTTTGTCGGTAAAGCGATTAACATTATGAGCGGTGGTGTCGGTGAGCGGGCAAAGCTATTTCCTCTTACAATATTTACAATTGTCATGGGTGGATTTATCTATCCTACCGCTGTTAATATCAGTTGGGGAAGTGATTGGCTCAAAGAGACGATTTTTGATTTGAATATGGTCGATTTAGCGGGTTCTACGGTGATTCACTCGACGGGCGGATGGGCATTACTTGCGGCGATTTTGGTTATCGGATCACGTAAAGGTCGATACGTTCATGGTCAAATGCGGGTGATTCCTGCATCGAATATTCCTCTCGTTGTTTTGGGCGCAATGTTATTATGGATCGGATGGTTCGGATTTAACGGCGGTTCTGTGGGCGGTATTTCGACTAAAGAGTTGGCAGACAGTGTCGCATTGACGATTTTTAACACCAATATCGCAGGTCTTGCGGGAGCAATATCTGCCGGAATTTTGATTTATGTCCGCTATAAACTTTTTGATATCACGATGATTCTTAATGGTGCACTGGGCGGATTGGTTGCGGTAACGGCGGGGGCACATTTATTTACTCTATATGATGCGTTAGCCGTAGGTTTTATCGGCGGTATTTTGGTTGTTGTTGCGATTCCGTTGTTTGATAAAGTGCGCATTGATGATCCGGTCGGAGCGCTGTCGGTTCACCTCGTTAATGGTATTTGGGGAACACTTGCCGTGGGAATTTTCGCGAGCGATGCGGCGAAAAATATCACCTTTATGAATCAGCTCAAAGGGGTGGCAGAGATTGCCGTGTTTGTATTCACTGTTTCGTTTGTTGTTATCTATCTTATCAATAAAGTATTTCCATTCCGTGCAACTGATGAGGAACAGCAGCAAGGGCTTGATGTCAGCGAATGTGGTCTTGAAGCCTATCCTGAATTTAAACGGGCAATTTAGTCCTCTCTTAACACTGTTGTAACACTTCTTTACTATTCTTCCATGGGGCTTTTTGCTCCACAAAAGACTCTTTTAACCACCGCGTTGTATAATTTGTTAATATTGATTTAAAAGGGCAACTATGAGCATTTATCGTGAATATGACATTCGGGGAATTTTTGAAGAAGAGCTTAATGAAGAGACGATTACCAGACTGGGTTATGCTCTTGCTGATGAAATGCGTCCGTATGGCGAATACGTTGCGGTAGGTTATGATGCACGTTCTCACTCACCGATTTTATTTGAATATTTAACAGCTGGGCTTAATGCCGGCGGTATGAAAGTTTTGGGGATGGGGATGGTTCCTACTCCGGTGAATTATTTTTGCAATTATCAAGAGTTTGATGGAAAAACGGCGTGCGCTTCGGTGATGATTACCGGCTCTCACAATCCGAGCGAATATAACGGGTTTAAAATTACCATTAACAAACTTCCTTTTTTCGGTGAATCGATTTATGCTCTTGGACGGACGATTGACATCCTTCCATTCCCTCTTAAAACACCGCGTGACGTTGTCGAAATCGATGCATTAAGTCGTTATAAAACCTATATGATTAAAGAATTTTCGCATTTGCGCGGCATGAAAGAAAAGATTGTTTACGACTGCGGTAACGGTGTGGCAGGACTTGGTTTAGTGGATATTTTCAGTGCACTTGAGCTGGATACGTTTGGTATTTATGTCGATCCGGACGGAACATTCCCAAATCATCACCCCGATCCTAGTGAAGAGCATAATCTCCATGATATTAAGAAAGTTCTAGCCGAGCGTGGCGATATTGCTTTTGCGTACGATGGCGACAGTGACCGCATTGCAGTATTGACCCATAAAAACAATATTAAAGGCGACATGATGGCACTGTTATTTGCGCTAAAGATGAAAAATCCAATCGTCATCGGTGAAGTGAAATGTTCACAAGTGATGTATGACACGTTACGTGAACGCGGTGCAACGGCAGTGATGTACAAAACGGGGCACTCCAATCTCAAAGTCAAAATGAAAGAACTGCATGCTGATTTGGCGTGTGAAGTAAGCGGACACGTTTTCTTTGCGGATCGTTATTTTGGATATGACGATGCAATTTATGCAACGTTGCGGATGCTTGAACTGATTCATGACGGGATTGATCTTGATGCTGAACTTGCAAAACTTCCAAAAGTGTTTTCTACCGAAGAGATCAAAGTCAAAACGACAGAGCACGAAAAATTTGCTCTCATCGATAAACTCAAAGAACTGTTAAAGAATCCTCCTGCGAATTTCCCTAACATACGAGAAATTATCGAAGTCGATGGTGTTCGAGTGATATTTGATAAAGGATGGGGCTTGGTACGTGCGAGTAATACGACTCCTGTACTAGTAACGCGTTTTGAATCCACCGAAGAGTCCGAAGCGGTACACTATGAAAATGCGCTCAATGCGCTTATCCAAGAAGCACAAAACCAACTTAAGGTCTAAAATGCAAACTGTAACCCTCACAATGCCACTGGACATGCACGTTCACCTGCGGGATGGCGATATGCTAAATATTGTCGCACCTCTTACGTCGTACACGTTTAGCGGTGCGTTGGTGATGCCCAACCTTGTTCCTCCAGTGACAACGCTTGAAGCGGTAAAAGCGTATCGTCATCGCATTAAAGTAGCGATGGAGTCAGATGATTTTGAACCCTATATGACCCTCTTTTACCAAAACTACAGCCGAGAATTTTTGGAGAGCGTTCAAGACCATATTACGGCAATCAAAATATATCCCAGCGGCGCAACGACAAATTCTGAAGGCGGAGTTGTTAGCTTCGATATCGAGCCGATGCGCGAGACATTGGAAGCGATGGCGGAGTTAGGGATTGTCCTCTCGGTACACGGAGAGACAAACGGATTTGTAATGGATCGCGAAGCAGAATTTATGAGTGTGTATGAGAAGCTTGCCATTAACTTCCCGAAACTCAAAATCGTCATGGAGCATATCACGACACGTGCAGCGGTAGAGATGCTCGATAAATATGATCATCTATATGCGACGATCACCGTACATCACTTGATGATTACGCTCGATGATGTTGCAGGCGGGATGTTACGTCCTCATCTCTTTTGCAAACCGATTGCCAAACGTCCGGAGGATCGTGCTGCATTACTCAAAATAGCTCTTGAAGCACATCCGAAAGTGATGTTCGGCTCTGATTCCGCTCCGCACCCAAAACATGCAAAAGAATCATGCGGATGCGGAGCAGGAGTCTTTACCGCTCCGATTGCATTGCAACTGCTGTGTGAGATTTTTGAAGCACACAATAAGTTGGATAATTTACAAGCCTTTATCAGTGATAACGCGCAAAGAATTTATGGAATCTGTGCTGAATATAAAGAAGTCGTCCTCGCTAAAAGAGATTTTGTTGTACCTGAGATGTACGGTGAAGTTGTTCCTATGAGAGCGGGAGAAATATTAACATGGTCGATTGAGCGTGTCGATTAAACTTCTCCTTCTTGAAGATGATCTTCTCTTTGGTGAATCCATCCAAGATTTTCTTGAAGAAGAGGGGTTCGTCGTGCAATTGTGCCGAAATGGTCAAGAAGCACTTAATGCAACATTCGAATCACGATATGACCTTTATCTTCTTGATATTAATGTCCCTTTAATCGATGGTCTTTCATTGCTAAAAGAACTTCGAGGATCGTTGGATGAAACACCGGCTATTTATTTAACCTCCCATAAAGATGCAACTATTTTACGCGAAGCGTATGAGAACGGTGCGGATGATTATCTGAAAAAACCGTTTGAAACGGATGAGTTGCTTTTACGTATTCATGCACTGTTACGTCGCAGAGGAGTAGTCAATAATCGCTACTGCGCAGGTGAATTGTGTTTGGATACGTATCATAAAGCTATTCTTTTGGATGGAAATGAGATCGTTTTTTCTCCTAAAGAATATCTGTTGATGGCATTGCTGATTCAAAATGCAGGCGAAGTGGTGACCAAAGAGATGATGATGGATGCGCTATGGAGTGCCTCTGAGTCGATCAGCGAAGGGGCAATCCGCGTCTACATCAACCGACTGAAACAAGAAATCGGAAATGAACGGATTCTGAATGTTCGCGGTATGGGGTATCGGCTTGTTTCGTAGCGTTGAGATTGCTCTTATATCCCTGTTTGTGATGGGGGTTGCTGTTATTGTTGCGGTTATCTACGCTTTGCATGAAATTGCCCATTTAAATCAATGGGGCGTGATTGCTTTTGGCAGTTTAGTGGGTTCGATCGGTTTGGGTAAAATTCTCTCCAAAATAGCAATTGAACCGCTTAAGGAACATTTTTATCATCTCGATCGTTTTTCCAAAGAGACATTACATGAACTCAATCTCCCCATCAACACGATCACTGCAAATGTAGCGATGTTGCGAAAAACGCATGAGGATGAAAAAAGCCAAAAACGGCTTGAGCGGATTGAGTTGGCTGCTAAGATGTTAAAAGAACGGTATAATGAGCTCGATTATTTGATAAAAAAACAGATGGAGAAAGAAGTTATCGAGCGCTTTGATCTTTGTGAATTGATTGAAGAGAGAGTCTCTTTTTTAAGCGGACTTTATCCCTCTGCCCAGTGGCAACGTGAGTGTGAACCGCTTGAGGTTGAGCTTGATAGAATAGGGTTAGCAAAAGTCATTGATAATTTGGTGGATAATGGGGTTAAATACTCCTCCCAAATCCCCAAAATCACCATCACGTTGACAAAGAATACATTGCGTATTTGTGATAGCGGTGATGGGATGGATGAGGTGACGCTTATGCGTATATTTGATCGATATTATCAAAGTGATAATACGATGGCGGGATACGGTATCGGGCTTGGGCTTGTTAAAAAATACTGTGATCGGTATCGTATTGCATTAAGTGTCCAATCACGATTAGGTGAGGGGACGTGTATTACATTAGAATTTAACAGGGGAAAAAATGGAAAATAGCAACATGTTGGAATTTGCGCACATGGCAGTGGATTATGGGATTATTGGTATTTTGGTGTTGATGAGTATCGCATCATTGACGTTATTTATCGAGCGGTTGATGAGTTATGGTTCAGTACGAATTGAAGATTATACAAGCAAAGAAGAGCTTGAGCTTGATTTGGGAGATAATGTTTCTACGATAGCGACTATCGGTTCAAATGCTCCGTATGTCGGATTGCTCGGTACGGTTTTAGGGATTATGATTACGTTTTACTCTCTTGGTGATGTGGGTGCAGTTGATCCTAAAAAAATTATGACAGGTTTAGCATTAGCACTCAAAGCGACTGCGATGGGTCTCGTTGTTGCCATTCCTGCTATTGTTTTTTACAATATTTTACTTCGTAAGATGGAGAGACTCCTCACGATGTGGGATGTAAAGAATAAAGGGTAAATCATGAAAATGAAACGTATGGATACTATCAATGTTATTCCTTTTATCGATATTATGCTTGTATTATTGGTTATGGTACTTACTACTGCAACCTTTATCAAAACCGGAGTCATCCCTGTTGATCTTCCTAATGCAAAAGGCTCAGCGGCAGAACATAAACCAAGTGAACTCAAGCTTACCATTCAAAAAGACGGAACACTTTTAATGGGTGAGGAAAAAGCACCGATAACATTAGAAGTGTTTGAGCAAAACGTTGTTAAAGGCGGTAAAGAGATGACGGTCGTTCTCTACAGTGATAAAGACGCAGCATTTCAAAACTTCGTCGGCGTGATGGATGTGCTCAAGCGTTTAGGGCATGAACAGCTTTATATTGTGACTGATAAGCAAAAATAACAATGCATCAAATCAGTAATTATGTTTACGCTCGTGATGAATTATTGACCATGGATATTCCTACTAAACGCCTTCCTAACTCCTATCATGATTTTCCTTATATGGTTATTGAGGGGATATTGAGCCCTTCTGAGTGTCGTGCCATCACGCACGCTGCTTTGGAGGACGATGAATCAGTCAGTGCAGAACTTCGAGGACGTTCTCTCGATACGGCTATTCGTAAAACCGATATCCATACTCTTAGCTCTGAACACCGTCTCATTTATGATCGTCGTTTTGATGCGGTTCGCAGTGAAATAGAGGAGTTTTTTGCCCTTTCACTAAGCAAGGCAACGGATGTGCAGGTATTGGGTTATGAGAATGGAAGCTTCTATCTCAGACACAGCGATGATTCGAGTGAGTTGCGTGACGGTGAAGGGAAAACAATCGGCTTTCGCACGGTTGCTCCTGAGCGTAAACTTACAACGGTTTTATTTACCACTTCTTATACTCCTAATCCTACCGACATTGACCATTTTAACGGCGGAGAGCTGTTATTTAATTACTTATGCGATGAACATGGCAATACGATAACTCTTCGTCCTGAAGCCGGTGATATGGTCGTATTTTTAAGCAACCCCTATTTTTCCCACGAAGTTCTACCCGTACATAAAGGCTTTCGTCTTTCTCTCGTTCAATGGCATAACGCACTCTAAAGAGTTAAAAACATAACCTAATCTCTTTTTTGGTAGAATAGAGAATTATTTTTATTCTGAAGAGGGGGATATAAGCTGTTATGCTTATGAGTCAATCACGCTTACGATCCCTTTTTTTGATTTCTTTAGTTCTCGCTACATTTTTGAGTGCAGATGATACCCCTGAAGATGTGACAACAATTCCCTTAGAAGAACTCCTCCAAACCGAATATATCCCAGCCAGTCGTATCGCTAATCAAATCAGTAATGCAGCTTCAGCCGTATCAATTGTTACCGCGCAGGATATAAAAGATTACGGTTATCAAACATTAGGGGATATTTTAGGGAGTATGCGCGGATTACATACCTTCCAAGATTATTCGTATACTTTTTTAGCAGGGCGCGGTTACAGTACCCCAAAAGAGTATGCAGGTCGGATTGCGGTACTGATTGATGGATACCGTGCAGATGACAGCATGTTTGGACAAGCATATTTCGGAAATGACGGGATACTGGATGTCTCGATGATCGAGCGTGTCGAATATATCCCCGGCGGAAGTTCGGCAGGATACAGTAACGGTGCATTGCTGGGTGTAATCAATATCATCACCAAAAAAGGCTCCGATATCGATGGAACTCAAGTAGCTCTTGGGTTTGGCAGCTATGAAACTCTAAGTCGACGGGCTACATTTGGAAAGCGATTTGAGAACGGTGTTGATATTGTAGCGTCGTTTTCAGATTACGATAGTAGCGGTCAAAGCTATACGTATAATGTAGCTGGTGTTGATATGCTCCGAAGAAATCAACACGGTGAAGATTCAAAAAAGCTTTTCTTGAAAGGTTCTTATGAACGTTTTTCACTTGTAGCGGCATACTCAAAACGTAATATCGATATACCCTCTTATCCTTATACCGGTGAATGGAATGACCAAGCGATACACAATCATGATGAAAATCGATTCATTCGATTGGCTAATGATGTGGATATAACCCGTTATGTAAAACTCTCTTCATCCATTTGGTACGGTTCCTATCAATACGCTTTAGAAGATTCTGTATCGATGAGCTCAATGGATTCTCTGATGGAGTTTAAAGATGATGCGAGATGGTATGGAGGTGATTTAAAGTTAGTTGGGACATGGTTTGATAATCATATAGTTTCGATAGGAACAGAATATCGCCATGACTACCGATGGGATAATTCCCATGTTTTTACCGATGTTGTGGCAAATGATGTTTGGTGGTCGTATTATGGAAGTTATCCAGCCAGAAAAACATACAGTATCTATGGATATGATGAATGGAGATTGTCTCCCGTATGGGGACTGAATTATGGGGCTCGGTATGAAAAAAGCGATAACGGTTATCATGCGCTGACTCCGCAAGCAGCATTGATTTGGAAACCCCGTTTAAGCACGGAGGTTAAACTCTCTACTGGTATTACCCATCGGCAAGCAACTCCTTCAGAGGATACAACGCTAACACCTGAGAGTGTACATACGAATGAACTTGTTGTTGAAGAGAGATTTGATCATCAAAATAAAATCCTTGTCTCTTTGTACCAATATCACCTTCGCAATCAAATCTCCAAAAAAGATAATAACGGGATTGATACTCGTGGTGCTGAGATTGAATTTGAGAAACATTGGGATAATAGTGCCCGTTTAAAAACAAGTTATGCGTATCAAAATGTTTGTGAAACCGATACGGGACTCGCTTTGGTGAATGCACCGCATCACATTGCCAAATTAAATCTTTCCGTTCCGTTGATGGACGAAAGATTACGGATGGGGCTAGACGTACAGTATTTGGGAACTCGTCCACTTTATACGGATGCGCGCCAAGAGTATGCTCCCTCACGTACTGTGACCAATTTAACACTGCTATCACACGAATGGATTGCTAATAGTGATCTTTCACTTAAAGTGAGCAATCTGTTTGATAAAACGTATGGCGATGTTGCCAGTCCTGAAGATAACGGTGATTTGGTCTATCCTCAAAACGGACGAACATTTTGGATTCAATGGGAGTATAACTTCCGATGAAGCAAATAATCATACTCTTTTATGTAACTATTATGATTTCAGCGGGACTTCGTGCGGATGCTCTTCCCGAATATACGTTGAAAGCAGCTTATTTATATAACTTTGCTCTTTTAACAGATTGGCCAAAAGGGGAAGAATCCGAAGATCTTAATATATGTTTTTATCGAGAAGGATTAGGAAATGCTTCGGTTGCTCTTCAAAATAAAATGGTTGGTAATCGAAAAATAAAAGTAGTAGATGTTGCAACTGCTGAAGAGACTAAGGTGTGCCACATGGTTTTTATCCCTGAGAATGAGGGGCGAAGCAGTGAAAATGTAATTCGGCAAATTGTTGGAACACCTGTGCTGATTGTCTCTGAAAACAAATACATTAATGATGGGCATATTACTATTATTCGTGAAGGACGAAAACTTGCTTTTGATGTTAGTCTGAAATCGTTAAAGCGTAGTAATCTATTGCTGAGCTCACGGTTATTAAAATTGGCACGCAAGGTTGAACAGTGATTTTTCTCAATCGTCTGAATGAATGGCCCATCCAAAAAAAATTAATTTATTCGCACATGTTAGGCATTTTTCTTGCCTTTTTACCTGTATTTTTAGTTATGGTTGTGTATGAATATTATGCATTACGTAATTCTGTGCTGCATGAAATTAGAGTTCAAGCAGAGATCATTGGAGAAAGTTCGGCAGCAGCAATGGCATTTAGGGATAAAGAATCCGCATCTGACACCCTTGCATCATTAAATGGGTCAGAAGATATGATTGCAGCTTATTTGATCCTACCTAATGGAACATTATTTAAGAGTTTTTATTACTCTAATAAAACTAAAACTCCCCAGTTAAAAACTTTAAATGCTCCTGTGGTGTACAGTGAACATTTCTCGCTCTTAGAGGTTACGGTTGTGAAGCCAGTTTATTTGCGTTCAGAGTACGTTGGCTCCTTAACCCTTGTTAGCGGTTTAAATTCATTTTATAAGCGTTTATCATTTTTTTGGATACTTATTTTATCGGTAGCAATTTTTGGATTTGGACTTGCACGTTATGTAGCTTCTCAGATTAGTCATACAATTACAAAACCATTATTGCATTTGATTGACGTAGCACAAAAAGTTACTTCGGTACAAGATTACAGCGCTTCAATATCAATTGATTCCAAAGACGAGGTAGGAAAACTTTCAAAAGCCTTTGGGGAGATGATGTCTCAGATTCATAAGCGTGATCTTTCAATGCAGCAGCTTGCATATTATGATCGCGTGAGCGGAATTGCAAACCGACACTATTTTGAAGAACGCATTGTTCAAGCAGTAGGAAATGCAGAACGCTACGGAACAGTTTGCTATCTTTTGATGATCGATTTGGACGATTTTAAAATTGTAAACGATAGTATGGGACATGATGTCGGGGATAAGTTATTACGTCATGTTAGTGAAAGCATTATCCGCACACTTCGACAAAATGATTTTATTTTTCGTATTGGTGGAGATGAATTTGCTGTGATTATTGAAAGTACGTCTGATCTTGAATCGATTGAACAAATCGCTCAAAAAGTTATTTTTGCCGTATCAACTCCTGTAACTTTGGAAGGACATTACGTAAAAGTAGGAGCAAGTATAGGTATTAGTTGTTTTCCAAAATATGCGCTTGATGTCCGTTCTTTAATAAGAACAGCAGATGAAGCAATGTATGAGGCAAAAAGAAGTGGAAAAAATAATTTTCAGATATATCGAGGATAAAATCGAGTAAGCAACTTCAATAAACGAATGGATCAAACTCTTATTGCACTATAAATTTCATCTCAAGCGTAACTGCTGAACTCTCTCCTAAATCCTACCAGTATTAATTTAAACTATTGAAAATTCTCTTCTACTCTAGTATTTTTAAATTTATATATAATACGTAAAACCGTATAAAATATAATTAATAAAGTTTTAAATATCTAGTTAAATAGATATAAAAGCATTTAAAAAGGTACTGAATATATATATAATAGATTTAATAATAATTATAAAGTATATTTAGACATTATAATTACGTATTTAATACAGAAAAACGTATACTATGCAAATGGAAATAAACTCTTTTTACGCATTAAAAAAGAAAAATTAGGAAAGAATCTTTGTCTTTCTCATCATAGATGAGCTCTTTATAGGCTAAATACTCTATAATAACGGATCTTTTTTACATAGGGTGTGCAATGCGCTATTTTTATTCTTCTTTCGCGATTATGGCGCTTGGTCTGATCGCGGCATTCTATCTTGGCGGATTGGCTGCTATCTACATTACTTTTTTACTGATTGTTTTGGAAGTTTCATTATCGTTTGATAATGCGGTTGTTAATGCTAAAGTTCTTGAAACCATGGACCCGATTTGGCAAAAGCGTTTTATCGTTTTTGGTATTCCTATTGCCGTTTTTGGTATGCGTCTTCTTTTCCCTCTCGCTATCGTTTCTATTGTTACAGGTATGGGATTGTTTGAGACATTACATGTCGCTATGAATCAGCCTGATGTCTATGAAAATGCGCTAAAAACTGCTGAGTCAACCATTTTTGCTTTTGGTGGAGCCTTTTTGCTCATGGTCTTTTTGGACTTTTTCTTTGGTGATCATGATGTTAAATGGGTAACTTTCGTAGAAGGTTCCAAAACCATGAAGCAGTTTTCAGGGGTTGCCAACATTGAGCTTATTACTGCCATCATGGTAGGGATCGGTTTGGGGCATATTACGCAGGATTTTGGTGTGGTATTAGCGTTCATGTATGGTGTTTTGTTGCACTCATTACTGGGAATGCTGGATCATTTTTTATCTTCTGATACGGTTAAAAGCGGAATCGCCGGATTTATTTATCTGGAAATTTTGGATGCTAGTTTTAGTTTCGACGGTGTTATCGGAGCATTTGCGCTGACAAGCAATATCTTTATCATTATGATTGGACTTGGGGTAGGGGCTATGTTTGTACGGAGTATTACACTTTATTTTGTTGAACATAAAACGTTGTCACAATTTCGCTATCTTGAACACGGTGCCCATTACGCGATCGGTATTTTAGCGATTATCATGTTGCTTAAAATTACGACACACGTCAGTGAAATGGTGACGGGAACGATTGGTATTGGACTTATTGCTATTGCTTTTGCCCACTCTCTTTGGGAGAATAGAAAGCTTAATGAGATTTAATCTTCTTTAGCTTTCTATCTTTTTATACCCTCGGATCGTGCCGTAAAAGCTGAGGGTTAACCAAATTACTTCCATGACAAAGGATGCAAGATTCCAGTCATAGAGGAGTGACACAAGGATAAAAATCGCACCTATGGTATTCAAAAGGGAAAACAAAAACCCTTTAGGATCCATCCGGTCGATTTGCATCAAGATATACGCCACAACAATGATGAAGACACCGGTTATACCGATGACATCTCCGATAATAGGGTTTTCTAACATCATTGCAGCTTTAAACTTACATCATCCCCGGCATTCCGCCCATTCCACCCATATCTGGCATTGCAGGCTTATCTTCTTTGATTTCATGAATGGTTGCTTCAGTTGTAAGAAGCATACTTGAAACCGATGTTGCATTGGTCAATGCGACACGTTCTACTTTGAGAGGATCGATGATACCTGCTTCGTACATGTCAACGTATTCACCGGTTGCTGCATTGAATCCGATGTTTTCATTGGTTGAAGATACGATCGTATTGACCACAACACCTGCGTCATATCCTGCATTTTCAGCGATTTGTTTCACTGGAGCTGTGATGGCGCGAAGGATGATTTCCCATCCGATTTTTTGATCGCCAACAAGGTCGTGTTTCACTTTTGCTGCTGCACGGATAAGTGCCGCACCGCCACCGATAACGATACCCTCTTCAACCGCAGCTTTGGTTGCAGAGAGTGCATCGTCTACGCGGTCTTTTTTCTCTTTCATCTCGGTTTCAGTTGCAGCGCCTACTTTGATAACGGCAACACCGCCACTAAGTTTTGCAAGACGCTCTTGTAGTTTTTCTTTATCGTATTCGCTTGTTGTGCTTTCGATTTGAGTACGGATTTCTTTGATGCGTGAGTTTACTGCATCTTTTTCTCCAGCGCCATCTACAATGGTCGTGTTGTCTTTCGTAATAACGACACGTGAAGCTTGCCCCAAATCTGCAACGGTTGCGCTATCAAGTGTACGACCGATTTCTTCAGAGATAAGCTGTGCACGAGTAAGAACTGCGATGTCTTGAAGCATTGCTTTACGGCGATCACCAAATCCTGGAGCTTTTACTGCTGTGATGTTCAATACACCGCGAAGTTTGTTGACAACCAATGTTGCTAATGCTTCACCGTCTACGTCTTCTGCGATGATGAGAAGAGGGCGTGAGCTTTTTTGAACTTGCTCTAGTACTGGGAGCAAATCTTTGAGATTAGAGATTTTTTGATCAAACAAAAGAATAAATGGATGATCAAGCTCAACCGTCATTTTTTCGCTGTTGTTGATGAAATACGGACTGAGGTAACCACGGTCAAACTGCATTCCCTCAACGACGTCAAGTTCATCATTGATCCCTTTTGCTTCTTCGACAGTGATAACACCATCACGGCCTACTTTGTCCATAGCTTCTGCGATCATTGCACCGATACGCTCATCGGAGTTTGCTGAAATGGTTGCTACTTGAGCAATTTCTTTTTTATCGTTGATAATGCGTGAAGCAGCTTTAAGCTCTGCTAAAATTGCTTCAGTTGCTTTGTCCATACCGCGTTTTACTTCGATTGGATTTGCACCAGCTGTGATATTGCGAAGACCTTCTTTGAAAATCGCATTGGCAAGGATAGTCGCGGTTGTTGTACCGTCACCCGCCTCATCCGCTGTGTTGGATGCAACCTCTTTTACGAGCTGTGCTCCCATATTTTCCAATGGATCTTTAAGCTCTACTTCTTTAGCAACCGATACACCGTCTTTTGTAATCATCGGTGCGCCGTAGCTGCGTTGAATAAGAACATTGCGACCGCGTGGTCCCATAGTTACTTTGACTGCGTCAGTGAGCTTTTGTACTCCTGCGGCTAACTTGTTGCGTGCATCGTCTGAATAGTGAATTTCTTTTGCCATAATTGTTCCTTTGTGTTTTATAAATCTCGAAAACTTTGTTTTCGTAGCTTTAGGGGGATGCAAGGGACTTTTGTCCCTGCCACTAAATGGGCTTTGCTCATTTAGTGCGTAACATCAGTTATTTTACGATTCCGAGTAAGTCGCTTGTTGCGATGACTAGGTAGGTTTTTCCATCAAGAACTAATTCTGTACCTGAGTATTTACCGAAAACAACAACATTACCAACTTCTACCGTAGTTACCTTGTCACTTACTGCGACAACAGTACCTGATGAAGGTTTTTCTTTTGCATTATCAGGAATAATGATCCCTGATGCGGTTGTAGTTGCCTCTTCAAGACGTTGAACCAATACACGTTTTCCAAGTGGTTGAAAATTCATTATGCTTCCTTTTGTTTTATTGAGCGAATTGTACACGAGTTTGGCTGATTTTATTTTATCGATAAAAGGTTACTACTTTTAGCTAACAATAAGCAATGAGTCATTATAATTCCACTCTTCCAATAAAGATGTCAGGGTAGCTCAGCTGGTTAGAGCACTGGTCTCATAAGCCGGGGGTCGGGGGTTCGAGTCCCCCCTCTGACACCATCTTTCAATTTCCTTTACCATTAAAATATGCTCATATCTGTTTATTCGAAACGTTTATTGCGAATAAATTACTACACTGTACGCGCCGATAGAAACTGCAGCATGAAAAGCAAGCCCATCATATTTACCATTTTTTGCGATAATATCAACACTCGGATAGTTTCCAAAATCATCACTATACCTTTCCCAATCGCTATTAAAACGAAGTTTCCAAGCTCCTTCGGCCGGAAATCCGATGATGTAATCTTCTTGTGTCTCATGGTAGAAGTTAGCAACAATCACGACGTCATCTGCTGGTCCTCCCTTGTCCCAACGATGAAAAGCAATGAGCTTGCGGTCATCATTCAAGTGGTAGACTTGAGTAAACTGCCCGTATAAACCGCGTGTGAAGCCCTCACGGTTGGAGCGCAACCGTATGAGGTCCCGATACAGAAGAACGATACCGTGAAATTCAGCACATTGATCCCAATCAACGGGAACCGTGTCACGAAACCATCCCCCCTCAAGGAATTCTTGACCTTGAAAAAGCATAGGGATACCGGGGGAGGTAAAGACCATCGCTGCAGCCAGTGTCGATCGTTTCCGCGCGTACCATCCTTTGGGGTCATTCGGATTAATCTCTTGAGGTACACGAGCATGTCCGTTTGCTACCTCGTCATGCGATTCGCTGTAGATAACCCGGTCAAAGGCATCATCGTTATAACGGTATAAGATGGCATCACGGATGGCTTCGAGTGATCGCTGCTCATCTTGGGGTGTTATTACCGCCTGACGTATGGGATGGACAAACATGGCATCCCACTGAGAGGCGAAACCAGCACCGCCCGCTCCAACCTCTTTGGTGAGCCATTTATTGTTTTGAAGATCCTCAGCGATCGAGATCCGACCGGGAAATTTCTGTGTTATTTCGCTATTGATCCACTGAAGCAGGCGCCACCCATCAGGAATATCCTGTACTTCGGAACCGTTGACCGTACGAATAAACTGGGTGCAGTCGAAGCGGATACCATCTACATGATACTCCTCTAGCCACATCATAACGTTATCCATGAGGTAGTGACGAACCTCTTCTCGTCCGTAATCGGGTCTAGTTTCCCCCCATGGAGTAATCGCCCGAATATCGTTGTAGAAATAGATTCCGCCGCGACCGTTTTCACTCCAACCGTCAAACTGCCACAGATCAAGATCACTAGGACCTAGGTGGTTGTACACAACGTCCAGTATCACTGCAATATCGGCTTGATGGGCGCGCTTGATAAACTGTTTAAACGCCAACGGTCCTCCGTACTCACCATCTACCGAAAAAATATGGGAAGGGTTATAACCCCATGAGCGTTCTCCCGCGAACTCTCCTATGGGCATAATCTGTATCGCATTGACACCGAGTTTTTTCAAATGTCCCAGACGCGCGGATACCGATGAAAACTCACCCTGATGGACAACGTCTTCTTGATCATTGAACGTCCCGACATGCAGTTCGTAGATGACAAGTTCATTCCACGCTGCGATGGTAAACTCATCCCCCTGCCAGTCAAAACGTGTATCGTGAACGATGGCATTGCCGATCGAGTTCGTCACTTCACGGGCATACGGATCGATCCGCTTGAACTCACCGTTTTGCGTAGAGAGGAGAAACAGATATTGATCATCCGCATGAGCCTCAGCGACATTGGCATACCAATAGCCATTTTTCTCAGAGTGCATCGGGTGCGTGGCAGCGTCCCATTCGTTGAACGATCCGATAACGGATACGCGTTGTGCATGGGGTGCCCACACACGAAAAGCAACTCCCCCAGCGTGCAGAATCGCTCCCATCCCTTTTATTTTAGTTTCATTACTCATGGTTTAATTCTTTTTTTGTAACGACTCATCGCATTCCATACAAACTTTATTCCGTCCGCTTTTTTTGGCGTTATAGAGTTCTATGTCTGCTTGTGAATAAAATGTGTCTGCTGTACTTAATTGATCGAATACTGCAACACCGATGGATGCTGTTATGTACTTAGAAGCACTGTTATGCTGATGTTCAATGTGCAACTCTTCAATAGCAATACGTAATTGCTCAGCCTGCTGATAAATTTCGTTCTGTGTATTTGCGGTACAAATAATACCAAACTCTTCACCGCCTAAACGAAAGCAAAAATCACTTGCACGATGAAAATGTTTTTGAATGGTGCTTGCTATGGCAATTAAAACATCATCCCCTCGCAAATGTCCATACGTGTCATTGTAAAGTTTGAAAAAATCAACGTCAAGCATAATGAATGCAAGAAGTGTATGGTTACGTTTTATACGGTTTATTTCTCTTGGTAAAATTTTATTAAAATATCGTCGATTGAAGAGGGCTGTCATGCCATCGGTAAGCGCTAAATGTTTTAATTTCTTTTTGTAGTTTTCTGCATGGGTTATATCGGTAAACGTAACAACAAATCTATTTTTGTCAAATGGTGATGCTCTAACTAAAAAAATATGATCTTCATTGGTAGCGGGATTTTTAATTTTTGCTTTTGCATCTCCATTGCGATATTTTAGAGTTTTATTGATCCATGTAGGATGATTAGAAAGAAATCCGTTTTCCTCAATAAAAAGCTCACTAATACTTTTATGTTGGCTCATAAAAGTCATGAAATCTGAAAAACCAAAGAAATTCAGCATTTTTTTATTTGCCATTATAAGTTTGGTATTGTCTGTCAAAATAACAAAACCATCTTGCGTGTCTAAGAGTTTTTGGATGTAGTTTTCGTTTTCAATAACTCCGGTAGTATAAATTTGATTTTCATATTTAATGTAGTTTGTATGTACGAGAACAGGGTAAAGGTTTCCATCTTTTGCTTTGTGAATAGTATGGTGTTGGAAGTTTTTTTTAACCGTAAAATTTTCCAAAAAAACATCATTCAAAAAAGAATCTTGAAAATGGATATCTATATCGCCTATGGTCATATTCAAAAGCTCTTCTCTTGAATAATGGTATTTGTGTACAAAGGAATCATTAACATAGACGAAACGATGATTTTGATCCGCTACAAAAATTAGGTTATTGATGTGATTGATTATATAGTCAATAAATTGAACTTTCTCTGTTTGTAACCCTGTATTAATAGGGTCGGAAGAGAATTTTGAACTTAATAATAAATCCAGAATATTTTTAAAATCCATTTGCGTCTTCTCTCTTATTTATTATCATAATCCGTATGCAAGTACTATCACTTCATCCAAACGAGGATTATTAGAATCAAATCTAGTAGTATTTTGAAAATAGTCTAACTTAGAATAATGACTTTTTTATGGATGTTTGAAGCACTTCACTTTATAAGAGAGGAGTTTATGAGGAGGAGGGGGCTTACTGCTGTTTCTTTACAAATATGTTTTTAAAAGCTCTGGTGTCACACCGTATGATTTGAGCAGTAATGCAGCGGTGGATACGTCATTGTTTTCGAGTTTTAATGCTGCAATGTAGATTCTTCCCAGTAAACCTGAGTGAACGAGGAGGGCATCTTTGATTTCATCGGTGGGATTAAGGGAGTGGACGATTTGGTCTACTGGAAGATTCATGACACCTTCCAATAATGAATATAAAGCAATCAATCGTGCGCTTTCGATCAATTCTTCACAAGGGTTTGGGGAAGCATAGTCGAGTAATTTTAATATTACATCAACCCGATTTTGGGTAAAAAAAGTGTAATTATTGATGCTTGCGGTTGAGCTTGTCCCTGATTTGGAATAAATGATGAGTAGAAGCCATTGGGTCAGAGCATTTTTCCCCATTCTGTCTATCATTTCTTTGATGGAGGATGCTTGGTAGGTATATTCAGGATGAGTTGAGGTTAAAAACTGAATGAGCTGAAGAGAAAGGGCGCTTTGGCGCTTGAATGCGGTGTAAATTTCCTCCAGTGAGGCATCCGTTTGCAAAAGCGAAAACAGCGAGAGAACATCCCCGTTTTTAGGATCAATGCGAGGATGGGTGATGAGATGCGATTTGGCGAAATAAAACCCTTGGAAGTAGTCAAATCCAAGTAATTGATACGCTTCGAAAAGTTCATAAAATTCGATTCGCTGTGCAATGAGCTTTATCTGTCCAAAAGGGTTTGGAAAAAAGTGTAACTGCTCTATATCGGTTTGGTTGACGTCAAATTTTGCAAAAGAGATACAAGAAAAAAGAGGACCGAAATCTTCGAGATATTGGGGATGGAAGGAGGCGTTATCAAGCGCGAATTGATACCCGTTAGAGTGATAATAGCGGATGGCATCATGAATCTGAGCGGTATGTTTCATGGTCTCTGAGAGTTCAAAAACAAATTTTTCTTTAGGAAGGGTACGAATAATGTCTGTCAGCATGAGCGGACCATCGGTGTTAATAAACGCCAGAGAGTCTCCAAAACTTGCAGCTGTTCCGATTTGATTCAGAATATTGACCAAGACGGAACTTGTTGCATGTCTCGGATCATCGATGCTGCATTTTCCTTCTTCATCGCGATAAAAAAATTCATATCCGATTATTTGCTCGTTACAATTCATAATGGGTTGACGAGCAAGGCTAAGGGTATTATTCATCTGAACACTTTATAACTAATAGATACAGGAAGTGTAGCGTATTTTGCTTTTGAATACTAGAAAAATTTTTCAAATAAATCATGTTGCATCTTTATACCTTACTAAAACACTGTGTTTACTAGACAATAAAATATACTTCTGTTAGAATGCCATCAAATATTACTGAATGAACATTCAGTTTTGTTGTTTTAATCAAGCGATTTTAGGTGTGAGTTACATCACGAGGAGTCTTTACTAAAGAAGGAGGGAACAATGAAAATAGCTGCCAACATTACTGAATTGATTGGTAATACACCATTGGTGAAATTGAAGTTTGAAGAAAATGAAACCATACTGTTAGGTAAATGTGAATTTATGAACCCGTCCGGATCGGTAAAAGATCGAATCGGAAGTAACATGATTCTTCAAGCAATAAAGCGGGGAGAGATTACACCTGAGAGTGTCATCGTAGAACCTACGAGTGGAAATACCGGGATTGCGCTTGCCTCTGTTGCTGCAAATCTTGGATTGAAATTGATTCTTACAATGCCCAGTTCAATGAGCCTTGAACGCAGACGTATTTTAGTGGCGTTGGGGGCTCAAATCGTTTTGACTGAACCTGCAAAGGGAATGGGCGGAGCAGTTTCAAAAGCATTGGAACTTTCTCAAACCTTGCCCAATGCTGTTTTGCTGCAGCAGTTTAATAATCCGGATAACTCCGAGATTCATAGAGTGACAACGGCAGAAGAGATATGGAGTGATACGGACGGTAAAGTAGATATTTTTGTCGCTGCTGTCGGTACCGGGGGAACGATTACAGGTGTTGGGGAAGTGTTAAAACGCTATAACCCAAATATTCAGGTGATTGCTGTGGAACCGGATACATCTCCGGTCTTATCAGGAGAACCCGCCGGAGCGCATAAAATTCAAGGTATTGGTGCCGGGTTTATTCCACAAGTGCTCAATACGAAAGTCTATGATGAAATTGTTCGGATCACGAACGAGGAAGCCTTTGAGACTTCGAGAGAAATCGCAAAAAAAGAGGGGTTGCTGGTAGGAATTTCTGCCGGAGCCAATGTTGCCGCAGCACGTAAAATTGCGGCCCGCCCTGAGAATAAAGGGAAAATAATCGTAACGATTTTGTGCGATACCGGTGAACGGTACTTGAGTACGGAGCTTTACGAGTTTCCAGTGGAGAACAGTTGAAATGAGAGACAAACATTATCGAAGCGTCATCAAAGCAGTCTCCTGGCGAACAGTTGGAACGATTGATACGATGGTTATTTCCTATTTTGTAACCGGAAATTTAATCTGGGCTATCTCAATCGGATCGATTGAAGTTCTTACGAAAATGGTCTTATATTATTTTCATGAACGAGCTTGGGACGCAACAAATTTTGGACGAATAAAGGTGGTCAAAAACGACTATCAAATTTAGGAGTAACGATGAAAAATACGATTGATTTATTGAACAAAAAGTTTGAAAATGAACCGATTGAGAAAATATTGGAATATTTTGCCCAAACCTATAAAGAGAAGATAGCCTTAGCTACGAGCTTTGGAGCGGAAGATCAGGTCCTGACAGATTTGCTGCTAAAACAAAATCCTAAGGGTAAAATATTTACCCTTGATACGGGGCGATTGGCAGAAGAGACGTATACCGTTATGGATCAGACAAATAAAAAATACGGCATCAAGATTGATGTCTATTTTCCCAATACTGCGGATATTGAAATTCTTTATCAGCGTCAAGGGATCAACGGATTTCGTGAGAGTATCGAAAATCGAAAAATGTGCTGCCATGTTCGTAAAATCGCTCCGCTGCAAAGGGCATTAAAAGGATTGGATGTCTGGATAACCGGACTTCGACGTGCTCAATCTGCCACGCGAGATACGATGCGATTGGTCGAATGGGATAAAGCAAACGGATTGATCAAACTTAATTTATTGATCGAGTGGAGTGAAGAAGACGTTTGGAACTGTATCAAAGAAAATAAGCTCCCTTATAACGCATTGCATGATCTTGGCTATCCGAGTATCGGATGTGCTCCGTGTACGCGCGCAGTAAAAGAGGGAGAAGATATACGTGCCGGGCGATGGTGGTGGGAAAACCCTGAACATAAAGAGTGCGGATTGCACCTAAACGGAGGCTGATTATGACTGTTTTATTGGCGATTTTGCGTCAAATATGCGGAGACGACTGTGCGTCGCAACGCGAGGACTTGGCCGACTGGGCCTTATTTGTATGAATATTAATGAAAAAATCTGCCTCATAATGAGGCAAGCTTTAGTAGCCCAAGCGGCTAGCGTAGCTAAAGGGATTTTATTCCTTTGGCGTTTAAATAAGGAAATACTATGACTGAAGAACAACTGACCCATCTTAAAGTATTGGAAGCGGAATCGATCCATATTATGCGTGAAGTCATTGCTGAATTTGAAAATCCGGCGATGCTTTATTCTATTGGGAAAGATTCCTCTGTGATGCTTCATTTGGCATTGAAGGCATTTTATCCTTCAAAGTTACCGTTTCCACTTTTGCATGTGGATACGACATGGAAATTTAAAGAGATGATCGAGTTTCGTGATCGACGTATCGAAGAACTTGGATTAACGCTGTTGACGCATGTGAATCCTGAGGGAGTTGCAAAAGGGGTTACACCGTTTACTCATGGGAGTTCTGTTTACACGGATATCATGAAAACAGAGGGGCTTAAACAGGCGTTGAATGAGCATAAATTTGATGCTGTTTTCGGTGGAGCACGACGGGATGAAGAAAAAAGTCGTGCCAAAGAGCGGATTTATTCGTTCCGTGACAAAAATCATCGTTGGGATTCTAAGAAACAGCGTCCTGAATTGTGGAATATTTACAATGGGCGCATTCATAAAGGGGAGAGTATACGGGTGTTTCCGTTATCCAACTGGACAGAGCTTGATATTTGGCAATACATTTATCTCGAAGGGATCCCTCTTGTTCCTCTTTATTTTGCTGCGCCGAGACCTGTGGTCGAACGTGACGGGGTTAAAATAATGGTCGATGACGAACGGTTTCCTCTGGAAGAGGGAGAAATCCCTGTTATCGAGAATGTTCGTTTTCGAACGCTGGGCTGTTATCCGTTGACGGGTGCGGTTGCTAGTGATGCAGTAACGCTTCCTGACATTATTCAGGAAATGTTGCTGACTAAAACGTCTGAGAGACAAGGTCGTTTGATCGATGCCGATCAGGCAGGCTCCATGGAGAAGAAAAAAATTGAAGGATATTTTTAATGGCACATCAATCGGATTTGATAGCTTCAAATATTCAAAGCTATCTGCATGAACAAGAACATAAAGAGCTGTTGCGTTTTATAACGTGCGGCAGTGTCGATGACGGCAAAAGTACTTTAATCGGAAGACTTTTACACGATTCCAAAATGATTTTTGAGGATCAGCTCGAAAGCATTAAAAATGACAGTAAAAAATCGGGGACGACAGGGGATAGAATCGATCTGGCACTCCTTGTGGATGGTCTTCAAAGTGAACGGGAACAGGGGATTACGATCGACGTAGCGTATCGCTATTTTTCGACCGATAAACGCAAATTTATTATTGCGGATACCCCTGGGCATGAGCAATATACGCGCAACATGGCTACGGGTGCATCGACGGCAGATTTGGCGATTATCTTGATTGATGCTCGATACGGGATTGTGACGCAGACGCGCCGCCACTCGTTTATTGTTCGTCTTTTAGGGATTCGCAATGTCGTTGTTGCGATTAACAAAATGGATCTCTTGAAATATGACCAGGATGTGTTTGAAAAAATTGATACTGAGTATCGTGCATTTGCAAAAGAACTTGGGATAGAGAAAATTTATTCAGTACCGATGTCTGCGCTGGAGGGGGATAACGTTGTTACCCGCAGTGTTCATACTCCATGGTATGAGGGTAAGACATTAATAGAACATCTCGAAGAGGTTCCTTTGTCTGCGCCATCGCCGGATGCACCGTTTCGAATGGCGATCCAGTATGTCAACCGTCCCAATCTCGATTTCAGAGGATTTGCCGGGACGATTGCTTCGGGAAGTATCGGTGTTGGTGAGAGTATAACGGTATTGCCGTCGGGGAAAAATGCTACGGTCAAAGCAATTGTGACGTATGACGGCGATTTAGAATCAGCATCTACCGCGCAAGCGATAACGTTGACACTGAATGAAGAGATCGATATCAGCCGTGGAAATATAATCATTAAAACAGGTGCACCCATCAGTGTTTCGGATGCGATTACGGCAAATCTCGTTTGGATGGATGAAGAGCCCTTTCGTTTAGGGAAAAGCTATTTATTTAAAAGAGCGTCAACGGTTACCTCTACTGTAGTAGAGGGGATTGATTATCGTGTTGATGTCAATACTCAGGTCCGACAGGCTGCTCATGAATTGGGACTCAATGATATTGGTTCGGTTCGTCTGGTATTGGGATCACCTTTGGTCTTTGATACGTATGAAGAAAATCGTCAAACGGGAGGATTTATCCTGATTGACAAAATTACCAACAACACAGTTGCTGCGGGAATGATTACCGGCAGTACTCAAAAAGAGGCTAAAAAAGTAGGTGGAGCGTCCGAGTTCGAGGTAGAATTCAACGCCCTTGTTCGACGTCATTTCCCTCATTGGAATGCACAAATTGTTACATAAGGAGTAACGAATGGCTTCAGAAACAAAAGCGCAGCGTGTTGAGCGAATCAAAAGCGAAAAAGACGGATTGGATGTTTTAGACGATATTGCCCGTTATGCGATAAGCGGGGAGGAAATCGACTCCGAAGATATCGACCGTTTTAAATGGTACGGTTTGTATACGCAGAATAAAAATCTTCAAGGTCCTGAAGATGAGACTCTCTATTTTATGCTTCGTATTAAAGTAGAAGGTGGCTATCTCAATCGCGAGCAGTTAGCAGAGATCGGGAAAATATCCAAAGAGTTGGCACGGGATACGGCGGATTTGACAACACGCCAGGACATCCAATTTCACTGGATCAAAGTGACGGATCTTCCGCAAATTTTCACCCGATTGGCTGCCGTTGGACTTAGTACCATCGAAGCCGCAGGAGATTGTCCACGTAATATCGTCTGCTGTCCGGTAAACGGTATCGATAAAGACCAAGTCGATGATGTCCGTGATCTGGTCGATGCATTGAATGATTTGTACCGAGAGAATAGGGCGTTTTCCAATCTTCCTCGAAAGTTCAAGGTTGGGGTGAGCGGGTGCAGCAAGCATTGTCTCTCGCATGAAGTTCAGGATTTGACCTTTACGGCGGTTAAACGTCAAAATGGCGGGATAGAGTTCAGTGTCAGCGTTGGAGGCGGGCAGGCGAGCAATCGTCGTATCGCAGATCATATCGGATATATCCAGCGTAAAGATGTGGTTGCAATCGCTGAGTCAGTTGCTAAAATTTACCGTGATTATGGACGACGTGATAACCGATTAAAAGCACGATTAGGACACCTGATAGAGGATTGGGGTGTTGAGCGTTTTGTGAACGAGCTTGAAAAAGATTCGGGCGTGACGTTTGATCCGTATGATCATGCAGCGTTTACTCCGTATCCTCGTCGGAGTCATTTTGGAATATTTGAGAGTACAAAAGAGGGATACAACACCATCGGATATGCGATTACCAGTGGACGCATCGGCGGTGAGCGATTGCTCTCATTGGGAAATATTCTCGAATTTTACGGTGCAGAGGGAATTTCACTGACGACGACGCAAAACATTGTTGTTCAAGGAGTTCCCTCCGAGGCGACCAAAGCATTTACGGAAACACTGGAAGCGTCATTAGGACTGGAAGCAAATCCATCGGTCTTTGAAGCACGGACTCTGGCCTGTACGGGACTGAATTTTTGTAAGTTTGCGGTGAGTGAAACCAAAAATCTTGCAATTGAGGTTGTGGCGCATTTGAAAAGTCGATTTAAAGGTTTTAGCGAGCCTATCAGCATCAGTATCAACGGATGTCCCAATGCCTGTGCGCATCCTCACATCGTCGATCTTGGATTTGTCGGGTCGATTGTAAAACGTGATGAAGAAAAATTCAAAGGGTTTGATTTGATCGTCGGAGGCCATCTCGAAGGAGAAGAAAGCCGTTTTGCAGTGAAAACCGGTGTCAAGGTCACTTCGGATGAAGTCGCACCTCTGATTGAATCCTTGATTCAGGAGTATGAGTCGAGTCAAAGCCGTGATTTTGGAAATTTTTTATTGGAGAAGTATCGTCATGAGCCAACTATTCCGACCGCTTCTTGAGGCCGGCGACAAATATTCCCAGATAATCGGCAAGACGATTGGGACACATAAAAAACATTATTTTGATTATACGGCATCGGGTCTAGCATACGAGCCTATCGAAGAGCGCATTCGCGAAGTCCTTGAAACGTATGCAAACACCCATTCCAAAGAGGCGTCAATGGCGGCCAAGACGGACAGTTATTACCGTCAGGCACGCGAACATTTGAAAACGCTGTTAGAATTGGATGACGGATTCGCTATTATTCCTAGTGGATGTGGGGCGACGGCTGCGGTAAAGCGGTTGCAAGAAATTTTGGGATTGTATATTCCTCCTGCAACACGGGCACGTTATCTTGGGTTAGATACGGCAAAGTTACCGCTAGTCATCGTAGGACCGTATGAACATCATTCCAATGAAATCAGTTATCGCGAAGCCTTGTGTGAAACGATACGAATTGGTCTGAACGAGAATGGATTGGTGGATTTAGAAGAATTAGAATGGATATTACGAGCCAATAAAGATCGTGAAATCATCGGTACGTTTTGCATCGCCTCCAATGTGACGGGGACGATTACACCGTATGCTGAGATTTCGGTATTGCTACGCCGTTACGGTGCAACGGTTTGTTTTGACGCCGCCGCATCGTCACCGTATCGAAATATTCCGTGCGAACTGTATGATGCGATGGTCTTTTCCCCGCATAAACTTCTCGGCGGTCCTGGATCGTGCGGATTACTTGCCATACGGAAAAATCTGTTTGATGGTGACCATTCTCCTACGTTTGCAGGAGGAGGAACGGTGAGCTATGTGAGCCGTAAGAGCCACACGTTTGTCGATGAAATCGAAGATCGTGAGGATGCCGGAACCCCAGGGATTTTACAATTGATTCGTGCGGCATTGTCGTATCAGCTGCGTAATGAATTGGGATTTGAGTGGATCGCATCATCAAAGAAAAAATTGCATTCACATCTCGTCAAAGAGCTTCGAACGATTCCGGGGGCAGAGTGTTATGGATGTCGAAATGCGGAAAATATCGGTATCGTGTCGTTTAATATTCATAATGTTGACCCTTACGCACTGTGTGCGTTTTTATCGGATGAAGAGGGATTTCAAACACGTGCGGGATGTTCGTGTGCGGGTCCTTATGGACACGATCTATTAGGGTTGGGGGATGATGAACTGCTGGCTTTTAAACCGGGTTGGCTTCGTATCACTATCCATTATTCGCAGACGATTGAGGATGTAGATGCTCTGATCGATGCGATCAAAAAATCAATAAGGAGGCTCGAATGAAAACAAATGACAAAACGTTAGTAGACGAGTCTGCTGATGAAGTTACCCATAAGAAGGGAAAAGTATATCTTGTAGGCTGCGGACTAGGTGACGTCGAACTGCTGACACTCAAAGCTGCGCGGATTATCAAAGAAGCACCGGTGATTTTGTATGATCATCTCATCAGTGCTGAGATTTTAGTATTGATTCCAAAAAAGAGTCAAAAAATTTACGTAGGGAAAGAAAAAAGCCGTCACAGTATTTCTCAAGAAGAGATCAATGCGTTGATTGTTACCTATGCGAACGAAGGATTGGATGTTGCCCGACTCAAAAGCGGCGATCCCTATATCTTCGGACGGGGCACGGAAGAGGCCCTTTATCTGATCGAACGAGGGTATGAAGTCGATGTGATTCCCGGAATATCTTCTTCGGTAGCAGGGAGTGCCTGTGCAGGTATCCCACCAACCGCGCGAGGATATGCAGCAAGTTTTTCGGTGGTATCGGCACATCTGAAAAATTCGAAGTTTAACAATGACTGGCTTCCGCTCTTGTTACTGCCCAATCATACGACCGTTATCCTCATGGGGCTGAGTGTTGCAAGAGAGATCAAAGAAGCTGCTTTGGCACTGGGAGTCAATGGCGATTTACCCGCCGCTATTGTTTCGAATGCATCGCGTCCGAATCAAAGGACGATCGTGACGACTCTGCAAAATCTCGAAGAAGCTGCAAGTGGGGCACAAAGCCCTGCGGTAATCGTCTTTGGAGATGTTGTTCATCTTCAGGGACGTTTGCCATCTTATTCAAACGGCCTATGATTCGATGTAGTAACCAAGCCCCATGGCATTCTTAACCATGGCAACCGGCAGTTTCTTATTCAGTCTCCACATCAGTGTCCGTACATCATTGTGCGACTGATGCGCACTTCCCCACACAAAACGGATAATCTGATCAAAGTTCACAATACTTCCTACCTGAGCGATTAAAAGAGACATAAGTGCCCGCTCTTTTCTCGTCATTTTAATTTCAGCATTTTTATACAAAAGAGTAAAGTCTTTGACTTTGAATTGATAACAATTGCACAGATCGACCGTAGAAGTGTTGGAGTGTAAATTAAAAACTTTCATCTTTAATTCGTCATATTCCAGATGAAGCTGCTGCATGATACTGTTAGAAACTTTATGCTTTTTAAAACAGTGCAACGCACATTGAAGAGATGTATGCAAATTGATAGGCTCAAAAGGTTGGACTAGATAACAATACGGATGAGTCTTTTGTGCTTTAAAAAGAGTTGCATCATCTCCACTATTGCTAAGATAGATAAAAGGTACCTTTCCCTGCTTATCCAAAAAACGCCCTAAAGATAGACTCTCATTGGGCGAGAGAGGATCAATTTGGATAAGTACAACATCTGGATTGTAGTCTCTAAGTGAGTTTTCCAGATTTTTCGTTGTAGCTGAACTAAAAAAAAGCTGATAACCATAGGAATCAAGAGAATGCTGTAACGATAAAACCTCTGTTTCGTTGTCCCCTACTACAAGAACGTTCGTGTTGCTCAAAATATCCATACTGCTATAACCTTGAAAAATTGTCTTAATGAGTTTGATATGAAATTATAGTGAATGATCGTTCATTTGTCAATGAATCAGCTATGTTTTAGTAGTATCGAAAGCATTTAATTTCATTTTTGCTATTGTTTTTTTAAGAGTAGCGGTATAGAATGCTGTAATGATTTGAAGTGAATATAGGTTCATTCCATAAGTGATAAAAACGTGATAGAAAGCAGACACTAAAATGAAAAATATTCCAGAAAAACCCGCCACGACAAAAAAAGAAGATCGTAAAACATCCATAATGCAAACAGCGTTAAAGCTTTTCTCCACAGAAGGGTTTTATACGACAACGATGCCAGCCATTGCTAAAACATTGGGGATGAGTGTTGGAAATTTTTATAATTATTTTGCTTCAAAAGATCAGCTGGCAAAAGAGTTAATGCTGTACATTTCTACCGTTTTAGGCGATAAACTACGAGAAATCAACATGACGGATGCATCGGTAAAAGAAAAAATCACGATGATTGTTCACATGTATTTTAGCATCGCACGGGAGCGTCCTGAGCTTATCGAATATTTTTTACGTGTTTTTCTTTCCAATCGGGAAATATTTACAAAAGAGTGTACCGGAATGGTATGTGTCTCCGGTTTTGTAACAGAGTTGATGCTGTTTTTTGACGATGGAGTACAAAGCGGAGAGTTAAAAGATCAGGATTTCTTTAGTGCTTTGGGACTCTTTATGGGATATTTGGGGGGAATGGTCTTTTTAAACGGGGAAGAGGTTCTCACACATCCATTGGGTGAATACGAAACCGCCATAGCAGAGAACATCTACAATGCTCTGCGAAAACAATGAAGCCACGGATCAAAGTTTTATGGCTCCAAGGGGTGACCTGCAACGGTAACACCCACTCTTTTTTGAATTATCCTCATCTCTCTTACCTCCTCGAAACGTTTGAATTTCTCTATCATTCTCTTTTGCCCTGTACCTATACGCTCAAAGAGATTTCGACCTGCGCGCATACCTGTGATATTCTCATTTTTGAGGGAGCGTATGACCCTCGTATGGAGCGTGTAGGGACGAGTTTGGAAACATTGGTTCACCATTATGGAAACCATGCGCAGTATGTGATAGCAGCCGGAAGCTGTGCGAGTTTCGGGGGGATGTTTAAACACAGTGATCCTGAACATATTACGGGACTTGGCTTTGATGAAAAAGAGCCAAAAGGTCCTCTCGCAAACAGTCCAAAGCTGATTAATCTCTCAGGCTGTCCGATCCATCCGGAGTGGATGGGATATACCCTTCGTATGATTGCGGATAAGAAACCCATAGCAGTGGATGAGTTGCATCGCCCCAAAGAGCTTTATTCCTATTTGGCGCATCATGGATGTACTCGAAATGAATATTTTGAATGGAAGGTCGATTCAAAATATTTTGGTACCAAAGAGGGGTGTTTGTTTTACAAGCAAGGATGCCGTGGTCCGATGACGCATGCTTCGTGTAATAAAATATTGTGGAATGACGTGAGTTCTAAAACGCGAGCAGGAACTCCTTGTTTTGGGTGTACGGAACCTGATTTTCCGCGAGTTAATATGTTTGATACCAAAACCAATATGTCGATTCCACAGGATGTTCCGGTGGGGATTTCCAAGCGAAGTTATTTAACCATGGCGGGTATCGCAAAATCATTTCACATACCGCGCTTAGAGAAGAGGCTGATCGATGATGACGCGTAAATGGATCGAACGGATTGAAGGAGAAGCTTCGATTGGATTTGAATTTGAAGAGAATAAAGTCTCTTTTGCCAGCATTGCTTTTCCCCATTTTCGAGGGATGGAGGCGATTTTACAGTCAAAACCTGCTATGGATGCGCTGGTGATTACTCCTCGCGTCTGCGGGATATGCGGACATTCGCATTTGTTTGCGGCAGTTCGAGCCATCGAATCGGTGTATGCCAACAGCGGTTTTCCTCTCGAAATATCTCCTAAAGCCCAAATCTTGCGAGAACTTACCCTCTCGCTGGAGCTGATACAAAATCACTTTAAATGGCTTTATATGGTGATTTATCCGGAATTGTCTCATTTGCTTCAACGTCCTATTGCTGATTCGTGTCGGCTTAAGGGTGCGTATGCGGCATCTCTTGCGACCAAAATACTCGCTATTTTCGCCGGACAATGGCCTCACTCCTCGTACATGATACCCGGAGGCGTGACGTGCGATCCTACGTATGTTGATACGATGCGTGCGATGGCGTTGCTGGATGAACTGGTTCGATGGTTTGAAAAAGAGCTGATCGGTATTTCACTGGCGGAGTATCTCAATATATCCTCTGCAAAAGATCTTTCTTATGTAAATGGCGATATGCGCGACATCGATAAAATGCTTCGTACTGCCAAGATGCATAAACAGGGTTTTTCGTATGATCGCTATATGGTGTTAGGAAATCATGGATTTTCTAATCCTTCAAAATATATGAACCGACGGATGGCAAAAGTCAATCCACAATTGGTAACGCTGGAAGATCCTTATACCGTGGATGAAAAAACCTACGCTAAAAATGCTCTTTATCAAAATAACGCGTTTGAAACCGGTCCATTAGCACGTGCCATTACCAATGGAGTCCCATTTATCAAACATCTGCACCGCAGTTTTCGCGACAGTACTTATACTCGTATCATGGCAAGAAGTTACGAAACAGCGCTGCTTTTGAATCATTGTAAAACGCTTTTGCACTCGATAAAGATAGATGAACCGTCGTTTATTGAACCCCACAAAAAAATCACTTCCCTCAGCGGAGAGGGTATGGGCATTGTCGAAGCACCAAGAGGTCCATTGATCCATAAAGTGACGCTAAACAAGGGGATAATCGATCACTATACCCTGATAACACCCACCCAATGGAATCTTTCATGCGGTTCCCCTCAAACCCCAGGACCTGCTCAAAAAGCCATGATAGGGGCGGATTCTATCGAGACTGCGACGTTTACTTTTCGGTCATTTGATGTTTGTTCGGTTTGTACGACGCACTAAATTAAATTGCAAATTGTAGCCACTAAAAGATTTATCCTCGTTCCCACTCTCCTGAGTGGGAATGCATACAAGCGTAAAAACAAACGCTCCAACTCAGGAGAGTAGGAGCGAGAAGTATTTCAAAAAGGTATTAAGATGATTACCAACAACATGGACGTATTCGCCGAGAAATTCGAGGGCGTTGATCTGCACGGCAAAAAGATTACCAAAGCCGAATTCGATGACTGCACCTTCGTCTCGTGCGATTTTAGCGAAACCTTTTTTTCTTCTTGTAAATTTACCGAATGCCGTTTCGAAAACTGCAATCTGAGTGTGATGAAACTGACGAACACCAAAATGAGCGATGTTGAGTTTGTCTCGTGCAAGATGATCGGGATCGATTGGACGATGGCGGATTGGAAGAGTTTACTCAATGCCGATCCCTTGCGTTTTCGGGAATGTATCCTCAATGATAGCAATTTTTTCGGTCTGAACTTGGAAGGGTTGGTTATGCGGGAGTGCCGAGCCAAAGAGGTTGATTTTCGCAATGGGTCGTTTCAAAAAGCCGATTTTACCCTGAGCGATTTCAAAGGGGCGCTGTTCGGGAATACCCATCTCGAAGGGGCGAACTTTACCGACTCCTCGAACACCTCTATCGATGTGCGCTCCAACCATCTTAAGGGGGCTATTTTCAACCGTTATGAGGCACTGTTTCTCCTCGAATCGATGGGGATAATATTAGTAGATTAAATATCTCTTCTCCGTCTTATTTCTCCTTTTTTGTCCTATAATTAAACAAGAAATAAAGAATTTCAATTAAATCTTATCTTTTAAATATTCGTTTAAGTTATTTCGCCGTACTATATGAATGATTATTCATTAATAAGGGGGAAAGGATTATGTCCGATAGAGTTGAAGCGGTTAAAAAACTGTTTACGTCGAAAAGCTCGCGTGTCGAAACGAACAAAGGCGATACTTATTATCAAGAGTTGTTTGTTCGATGTGAAGCACGACTGAACGAACTGCGTGCGAATACACCTGCAAATAGATTAGATTTTGCGGATCTTTTAGAAGAAAACGGAATAGACAGACGAGAGTTTATGAAATGGGCGAGTGCTACGACAGCTATGTTGATGCTTCCTCCTATGTTTACGCCATTGATTGCGGATGCGGCAGTGATGATGAATCGCGCACCGGTTATTTGGCTCGAACTTCAAGACTGTGCGGGTAATTCTGAAGCGCTTTTACGTGCAGATGGACCGAAAATCGATGAAATCGTACTGGATATCATCTCACTGGAATACCATGAGACGTTGCAAGCAGCATCCGGTCATCAAGCTGAAAAACAGCTAGAAGAAGCGATGGAGCATTTCAAAGGTAAATATA
Source organism: Pseudomonadota bacterium (assembly GCA_043797085.1). Classification (GTDB taxonomy): domain Bacteria; phylum Campylobacterota; class Campylobacteria; order Campylobacterales; family Sulfurimonadaceae; genus Sulfuricurvum. The sequence goes on from JAZDQA010000007.1 coordinate 49,440, forward strand.
TTTTATTCGTAGAGGGCTCAATCCCTATGGGGATGGACGGTCAATACGGAACCATCGGCGCAAGCGGTGAAACATTCCATGACCATTTAGTCCGTTGTGCTGCGAATGCTGCTGCGGTTGTTGCAGTTGGTAGCTGTGCGACGTTTGGCGGTGTTCCTGCTGCTTCTCCAAATCCTACGGGTGCAGTGGGAGTAATGGACGTTGTTAAAAACAAGCCGATTATCAATATCCCTGCCTGTCCTGCCAATCCTGCCAATATGGTTGGAGTAATCTTGCATTATCTTTTGACGGGTCAAGTTCCTGAACTGGATTCATTGTTACGTCCTAAGTTTGCGTTTGGGTATCGTATCCATGACAACTGTGAACGCCGTGCTCACTTCGATGCGGGTGAATACGTGGAAGAGTGGGGCGATACAGCTGCACAAAATAATTTTTGTCTCTATAAAATGGGGTGCAAAGGTCCTATGACGTTTAACAACTGTTCTATCGTGCGCTATAACGAAGCGGTCAACTGGCCAATCGGAGTAGGACGCGGTTGTATCGGTTGTTCAGAACCTGATTTTTGGGATAAATACGCGCATGAGCGCCCTATGGCGGATGCGAAAATCAAAGCACCTACGGGTGGTGTTGAAAAAACGGTTGACGAATTTGGTTTGGGCATGTTGACTGCAGCGGGAATCGGGATTACGATCCATGCAGCAGCCAGTGCGGTAGCCGGTAAACGAGAAAAATCAGGAGAGAGCCATGAGTAAGCATATTGTAGTTGACCCCATTACCCGTATCGAAGGGCATTTGCGCATCGAAGCGGTTATCGATGATAATAACACGATTGTGGATGCTTACAGCGCATCGACAATGTTCCGTGGGATTGAAACGATTTTGCAAGGGCGTGACCCACGTGACTGTGGACTTTTGGCAATGCGTATTTGCGGTGTTTGTACGGGGACGCACTATCAGCGCTCGATCGAAGCCGTTGAGGATGCGTTTAACATCACCATCCCTAAAAATGCTCGTTTGGTACGTAATTTGATTCAAGGTGCTTTGTATGTGCATGACCATGTCGTTCACTTTTATCATCTTCATGCACTTGATTTCGTGGATGTTGTTTCCGCTCTTTCGGCAGATCCTGCAAAAACTGCTGCAGAAGCACGAAAATGGGCAACGGTTGCCGGCGAAACACCTTTTACCGATGGTGAAAGCGAATTTAAAGCGATCCAAGATCGTGTGGCAAAATTTGTAAAACAAGGTCGTTTGGGAATTTTCGGAAACGGATATTGGGGCAATCCTCACTATAAATTGACTCCGGAACAAAACCTTATCGGGGTTGCTCACTATTTGCAAGCGTTGGATATTCAGCGTGATATGGCGAAAATGCAGGCGATTTTGGGCGGTAAAAATCCTCATCCTCAAAGCATTGTAGTTGGCGGGGTAACGTGTGTTCAGGATATTCAAAATCCTGCTCGTTTGGCACTGTTCAAATCGCTTCTTTTGGAAGGGCGTAAATTTGTCAAGCAGGCGTATTTACCTGACGTTTATATGGCGGGGACAATGTACGCAGGCGAGGCAACGGACTCTAAAGCAACATTTACCGAACTTATGGGCGGCAAAGGGGTTGGCGGAACCGGCGGCGGATTGCTCAACTACATGAGTTACGGTGATTTCCGTCTCGATGATACCGGTTTTTACAAATCGGCACTTCTCTTCCCAAGCGGAGTTGTGATGAATGGAGATGTTTCTAAAGTTCTTCCGTTGGATGAAGAAAAAATCGTTGAAGATGTGACGCACGCATGGTACAAAGGGGACAAACCTCTCCATCCGTATGACGGGCAGACGATTCCTGAATATACCGGTTTGGATAAACGTGCCGATGGTATCGCGTATCTTAAAACCAAAGAAAAATACAGCTGGATCAAATCACCGATTTACAATGATTCTCGCGTTGAAGTAGGACCGTTGGCACGTATGGTTATCGGTGTTGCAGCAAAAGATGAGCGTATTACAAAATACGTCACCAACTTCTTGACGCGAGGGAATCTCCCGATTGCGGTGTTGTTTAGTACGGTTGGACGTACAGCGGCACGTGCTATCGAGACGGAATTAATGGCAGATGTCATGGTGGAATGGATCGATGAACTGGCTAAAAATGTTGCATCTGGAGATAAAAGCACATGGACAGAGTTTGACTTTGATGCAGTGAGCGTCAGTGCAAAAGGTCGCGGGATGGCAGAAGCTCCTCGTGGAGCACTGGGTCACTGGGTTCGTATTGAAAACGGAAAAGTAGCCAACTATCAAGCCGTCGTCCCCTCAACATGGAATGCCGCTCCGCGTGACCACAAAGGGCGTTTAGGTGCGTATGAAGCAAGTTTGATCGGAACCAAAGTTGCCAATCCTGAGCAACCGCTTGAGATTATACGTACCATTCACAGTTTTGACCCTTGTATCGCATGTGCGGTTCACGTTGTCGATACCAAAGGTAAAGAGCTTGCTGTTTACAAAGTAGATACTGTTTGCAGTATTTAAGGAGCCAATCATGAAACAGGGGTATACACAAGTCAAACGTATGACACCCGCCATGCGCATTATTCATTGGGTAAATGCGATCTGTATGGTTGGAGCCGTCATCACAGGTCTTTATATCGGACATCCGTACTATCAGACGTTCATAGCGGATGGTGCGGTCGATAAGTATGTTATGGCGTGGAACCGTTATGGACATTTTATTATCGCGATTATTTTTGACGTTACATCGGTCATCATCGCGTATTTGTATTTTTTCAGCCGATTTGAAAAGCCGTATAAAAAGCTTATTCCGAATGGGAAAAATATTACCGAATTTAAAGCGGTATTGGTCAATCTCTTAACGTTAAATCGTAAAAAAGAGTTTGATTCCTCCCATGCGGACAGTTTCAATACCGTTTATTTTACGATTTTTCATATACTTTTGATATGGATGCTTTTTACAGGGCTTCAATTGTATGTGCATGGATTGGCGTCTGGAATCAGTTCTATTGGAGCATGGTGGCCGTGGATGCTTCATCTTGTGACAGACTGGACAATTCCTATTACAGGCGGAAGTTTGATGGATGTTCGTATGGCTCACCATCTTACCATGTGGTTGATCGTATGCTGGGTCGTGTTTCATATATATTACCAAGTGTGGAGAACCATTTTCTGGAAAGAGGCGGATATCGCCATTGTTATCGGCGGATCTAAGTTTGTTAAAGACGATACACTAGATTAGAACGCCAAAGGAATAATACCCAAGGGGGCACGCCGAATCCCTTTGGCTACGCTTGCCTGCCTCTTCGAGGCAGAATATTCTATGACGAAGATTAGCTTTTTTATAATCCTCCGGTGGGAGAGCTATAAAAGAACTATGTATTTTAGTTAACAAAGGGCAATTATGGCATTTACGTTAGAGGTTCTTACCTCTTTTTCTCAACCTACGATTAAAAATTATTTGATTGCGATTATCCGTACATTCGGGATTAAAGCCGTTGTTCATCAACAAAAAACAAAAATTATTTGTGCTTTTGATAGTAATGATGAAAAACTCCAAGCGTGTCTGGAAGCGATCGGTACCAATCTTCCTGCATCGTGTTTCATGAGTAAAAGTGAGTTTTACGACATCGAGGGAGAACCCCAAACGGTTCCCGATTTCGAGGTAGAATATCCGGTTGCTTTGGGATTGTGTCCTGCTTGTCAAAAAGAGATGTTTGACCCTTCCTCAAAGCGGTACTATTACCCCTTTACTCACTGTACCCATTGCGGGGGGCAATACGCTTTTTTCGATCATTATCCTTACGAGCGACGTAATACCTCCTTTTCCTATCTGAAACCGTGTGCTACGTGTGAGCGCGAATCCGTCAGTTTTGGACGACGAGAAAAACAGGTATTAAACTCCTGTCACGAGTGCGGTATTCCAGTAAAACTGACCCATAAAGGCAATGAACGCTACGCCAACGATGCAGGAAGTTTTCGCACGATGTTTGAAGTTGCGGCGAAAGCATTACGCGACGGTAAAACACTTTTGATGAAAACGACGATGGGGTATCGGCTCTTTTATCGTGCGGATAAACTGGAACAAGGTTCGGTTTTAATGCTGACCAATGCGATGAAAATCACAGAGTATTGTTCTCTCATCCATGATGAATTTAATGCACTGCTGAGTATCGAGCGTCCGATTTTACACGTGGCACTCAAAGATGAAACCCTGCGAAGTACGTTTGGCTCAACCATCGATGTCAAATATCCTGATGAGGGATTTTCGATTTTACTGGGGAAAGAGTTGACACTTTTAGGACTTGATTTCATCGTCTATAAGGCATTGGAAGCACCGTGTAATGCGGATTTTTTGATGGACTTTGATTTAAACATCCAGTCGCAAAGCGATATGCGTCTTTTTATCAACAAAGAGGTGAAGTTTATCGCTTCGGGTGAGCGTGTTTCCTTTCCTGCACGTCTCCCATTTGGTACCGATACCCTTAGTATTGCCAATGGATTGGTAGGCATTAAAGATGAAAAAGGGATGCTGTTTGATCAGATGGAACGTTTTTCTTCGGCTTCCACGCTCAAAGTCAATCAGCTCGAAACCGAAATCCCTACCGTCCAATCCGCTAATTTTCACACGATGGCGGAAGATGAAGCGTCGTTTATGTCAGTCATTGCCGAGCATAACAAATTTGGAACCAAAATCGTCGGAGCTTATTTTGAAGGGGAACCGTCGTTTTTGTATTATGATGGGAAAAAAGTGATTCGAGTCGTCCCTCCTAAACCTTTTAGCGGTGTTGATCTGAGAGAAAAAATAGGGTCACTACGTGAGGGATCAAATCGGCTTATGGAAAATATCGAAAAGAAATTTCCTGAAATCTTTGAGGTTTTGTTAGTATTAGAAAAGAGCAATGCGACCCTTTTTGAAGCGACGGCGATGATTTTGGGACTGAAAGAAAAAAGCTATGAAGGGGTAATGAAAGAAGCGCTGAAGTTTATCGGTAAAGGGGGACTGCAAATCGATACCAAAGTGCATGACAACCGATTTAACCATGTTGCCTTTTTATCCAGTATCATCAGCTATAAAATAGCGGGTGTCGATTCAGTCTATTTGAGTTATTCTATCTTCGAATCATTTGGGGATTATTTCAGCGAACTTCTCACAGAGATTAGAGGGAAAACCAAGGCAACCGATATTGTTCTTTGCGGATCGTATTTCGCGGGACAATCGCTCTTTAGCCGTCTACAGAGAAATTTGAAGGCAACCCCTGTGCTGATGAATATGAATTACCCCATTGGGAAGGAAAACTGCGTTGTTGGTGGAGTCTACTTATAAACTAACGTTACACACTTTCCGAGCAAAGCCCGCAAAGTGGCAGGGACAAATGTCCCTACAACCCCCTAAAGCTACCCGTATCTTTCGAATACGGGAGAAGAACTATTTATGATCAGTTATAAAATTACGATCAAAGGGTTAGTACAGGGGGTCGGATTCCGTCCATTTGTCTACCGCGAAGCCAAGACTCACGGAATGATGGGTTTTATCATCAACACTGCCGATGGAGTCGTTATCGAAGCTGAAGGAGTAAACTCTGATGCTTTTATTAACGCTTTACGAGAAAATCTTCCTAAACATGCCCGTATTGATTCGATGGAAATAGTTGAGCATGAACCGTGCGGTTATACCGATTTTGAAATACGTGAGAGTACTCTTGGCGTGGGTAGTGTTGCTATTCCTCTCGACACTGCTTTGTGTTCCGCCTGTCAAGCGGAAATGGATGACCCCTCTAATCGCCGTTACCGCTATCCGTTTATCAACTGCACCGATTGCGGTCCTCGTTACACTATCCTTCAAATCCCCCCGTATGACCGCGTTCGTACGTCGATGAAACAGTTTACGATGTGTGATGCCTGTCATGCTGAATATACCGATCCGACCTCGCGCCGTTATCATGCCGAACCTATCAGCTGTCCTGATTGCGGACCGACGTTGACGTTTTTGGACAATAAAGGGTCAGAGATAGAGGGTGATCCCATCGCGTTAGCGGTTGAGATGCTCAAAGAGGGGAAAATTATCGCACTCAAAGGACTTGGGGGATTTCATCTGATGTGTGATGCGACTTCCGATACCGCCGTGAGTGAATTACGACTGCGCAAACATCGTAAAGCCAAGCCACTGGCCGTGATGTTTGGCTCACTTGAACAACTCCAAGAGTATGCTGTGATGGATGAAGTGGAGAAAGCGCATATCATGGGAGCTATCAAACCAATCGTAATCGTCCATGCTAAAAACGATACAAATCTCTCGGAACACATAGCCCCTTTGATTGACCGAATCGGAGTATTTCTCCCCTATACCCCGCTTCATCGATTGCTGTTTGAGGCTATCGATTTTCCGTTGATTGCCACCAGTGCCAACATCAGTGATGAGCCCATCATCGTCAGAACCGATGAGATTGTCCACAGACTGGGAAATGTTGTGGACGGGATTTTAAGTCATAATCGCACCATCGTCAATGCGCTCGATGACTCCGTAATCCAAATCGCGCAGGGACGTGTTGTGATGTTACGGATGGGGCGTGGATTTGCACCGCATACGCTTCTTTTGACAAACTCCATTGCGAAAAATATTTTAGCCCTCGGAGCACACCAAAAAAGTGCAATAGCTCTCGGAGTCAAAAAAAATATGGTGTTGAGCGGGCATATCGGTGATTTGGGAAGCATTGAAGCCGATGGCTATTTTGAAAAGACGATTCAAACGTTTAAACGGTTTTACGAGTGTGAACCAACACTTATGATTACCGATTTGCATCCGCATTACTCCTCAACACGCTATGCCCAAGTGCAAAAAAAAGAGCATTACGGAATCCAACACCACTATGCGCATATACTTGCTTGTATGGGAGAATATGGTTTGGATGAAAAAGTGCTGAGCTTTGCGTTTGACGGTACGGGATACGGTGACGATGGGAAACTTTGGGGGGGAGAGGTGATGATCGCCGATACGCACGGGTTTGAACGGATCGGATTTTTAAAACCGTTTGCCCTTTTAGGCGGTGATAAAGCGATCAAAGAACCTCGCAGAATTGCGTTGTCGCTGTTGTTTGAGAGTTATAGCCTCGATGAAGTATTGGTATTGAAGTCACCCGTAACCGAAGCTTTTTTAGAGTATGAAATCCGTCAGCTTCACCACATGTGGACTAAAAAACTTAATTCTCCGTTGAGCAGTTCGATGGGGCGGCTTTTTGATGCGGTTGCCTCATTGGGGGGATTTATCCAAACTCTCGATTACGAAGGGCAGGGGGGGATGATTATGGAGCGTTTTGCGGATGACGCGATTACTCTACCGTTTGATTTTACTGTGACGGATAGGGAAATCGATATATCTCTTATGGTGAAACAAATTGTTGCATTAAGTACACAAAGCGATTCAAAACGGCTCATAGCCAGCCGATTTATCGCGACGGTTGAGGCGATGATGCAGTATTTTGTTAACATCTATCCTGAACTGCCAATTGTTATCGGTGGCGGGGTTTTTCAAAATCGTGCACTTATGTCTCGACTTTACCGAGATTTTGGTGAGGGAGCGTTTTATGCCCAACAGCAAACGCCGATCAATGATGGATCGATTGCATTGGGACAGCTCTATTATGCTGTGCATAATGAGTATTCTAAAGATGGATCCCCGGGTCAAGCCCGAGGATGACGAGCTATTGTCATTCCCGCGTAGGCGGGCGAAGTGCCCGTTAGGGTGAATCCAGCTAAATTTTACACTAAAGGAAAAAAATGAACGCTAAAGTAGCATTGATAGGATCAGGAAACGCATTTTTTATGGATGAGGGGATTGGGCTTTATGCTGGTAAGTATCTCAAAGAAAATTTTACGTTTGCACCTGAATTGGACATTATCGATGGTGGGACGCTTGGGTTTGGGTTGATGCCTTTGTTGCAAGAGTATGAAGTTGTGATTATTGCCAATACCAGTTCTGATGATGACAAAATAATCGGAAGTATTGATGTCTTAAGCGGTGATGAACTCATCGCCAATCAAGGGATCAAAAAAACGGCAAATGAAGTCGAGATTACCGAAATGCTCCAAATTTGCTCGATGGCAAACCATTGTGCGCAAACCACGATGGTGAGTATCGTCCCTGAAGATATTATCAGCGTTCATGTTGGGGTAACACCTGCTTTGCGCGAAAAATGGCTAGAATATATTGATGTTATTGTGGATGAACTGGCAAAATGCGGGATCAGCAGTACACAAAAAGAGTCTGTGATGGGATTGGATGAGATACTTGAACAGTTTGCAAACCCCAGTATCGAACACGGCAAAGGGTTTTAATGTCGATCGTTGTATTGGGTGTCGGGAATGTGCTTGAAGAGGATGACGGTGTCGGGATATATGCGTGTGCTTATCTAAATGCCAACTATACGTTCACCTCTGACATAGAGATCATCAACGGAGGAGTGGAGGGGATCAATCTCCTCAATCTCTTTTTGGAGAACGACCATATCATTATCCTCGACACGATCAATCTCGATGACAGTGCAGGGAGTATCTACAATATCCCATCCTACGAACTCAGCGGTTATGGGCTCAATAGCGGCGGTGCGCATGAAGTGGGGGTGATGCAGTGTTTGGATATGATCGAGCTGATGGGAAAACCGCTTCCAAAATCGAATGTATTGGGGATTGTCCCTGCAACCATTTCGTTTCGTATGGGACTAAGTCCAGAACTCAGCAGCCAGTTTGATAGCTATATTGGAGCGATTGTAAACTATCTCAAAAGCTGTGAGATCGAGATCATCTCCAAAGAGACGAGAACTACGCTCCAAGAAATTATAGACACGTTTAAATATCCTGCTCGTTTTGATCCTGCACTAAAAACGTCTCAAATTCTGTAATCGGCAATGGTCGGTTAAACAAATATCCTTGATAGGCAGTACATCCATTATTTTCGAGAAATTCTCGTTGAGCTTGTGTCTCTACTCCTTCGGCAATGACATTCATTTCCAGACCTCGACCCATGGTAATGATGGTTTTGGTGATCATCTCGTCATTTTTTTCTCCGGGGATATTGTCTACAAACGATTTATCGATTTTGAGCTGAGCGAGAGGAAGTTGTGCCAGATAGGAGAGGGAAGAAAATCCTGTCCCGAAATCGTCCATAGAAAAGGTAATCCCTAACTGTTTAAGCGCATTCATCTTTTGGATGGTATCCTCGATGTTTTCGATAACGATACTTTCTGTGAGCTCGAGTTTTAACCGCATCGGATTGATCCCGCTGGCTTTGATAATACGTTCTACTTGGGTGACATAATCTGATTGCCGAAATTCTTTCCCACTGACATTGACGGCAATTTGAAGCGTACTCATGCGGGGATCTTTTTCCCATTTTTTGAGCTGAGAGCACGCAGCTTCCATTACCCAGTTGCCGATGGATAAGATTAATCCGGACTCTTCTGCAAGAGGGATAAAATCATCGGGCGCTACGAGTCCGCGCCGTGGATGCTGCCATCGTATCAGTGCTTCTGCTCCTACGACATGATTTTTTTCATCAACTTGAGATTGGTAAAAGAGACGAAATTGCTCGTGTTTGATGGCGTGCTGAAGTTCTATCTCTAATGCACTGCGAAGGTTGAGTGCCTCTTGCATGGCAGGGTCAAAAAAGCGCAGGGTGTTGCGTCCTGCATCTTTGGCTTTGTAGAGTGCGAGGTCTGCATGTTTGAGGAGATCCTCGACCGTATCATCTTTACTAAGTAAGCTTATGCCGATGCTAACCTTGCAATTGTATTCTACGTCATGAAGATTGAACGGTTTTTCCATTGTTTCACGCAGTTTTTCTCCTAGCTGCTGAGCCATTGTTGCAGCTTCTGTGGATTCTGTGCTTAGAGCATCCAGCAAGACAACGAACTCATCTCCTCCCTGACGACCTACGGTATCGGATTGACGGACACTGGCGCGCAGGCGTTGAGCTATATCCACGAGTAACAAATCACCCACCGTATGACCGCGCGTGTCGTTCAGTGTCTTAAAATGATCGATATCGACAAACAAAACAGCTCCATACGTTTCGTTTCGACCCGAAGCAGCGATGGTTTGAGCCAGTCTGTCTTGTATCAAGCGACGGTTTGGCAATCCGGTGAGAGGATCATAGTAGGCGAGACGGTGGATGGCGGCTTCGGCTTCTTTGTCATCGGTGAGGTCTGAAAAATTAGCGACATAATGAGTCGCACCTAATCCGTCAATATTTACTGCGGTAATGGTTAAGAGTTGGGCATAAAACTCCCCATTTTTACGCTTATTCCACATCTCGCCCTGCCAGTGTCCTTGTTCGTTCAATACTGACAATAAATTCGTATAAAATTCTTTTGTATGCCGTTCTGACTTTAGCATCGTGACAGCGTGTCCAATTGCTTCTTGCGCAGGATAGCCTGTTATGCGGGTGAAGGCTTGGTTGACTCGCAATATAATCCCATGGGCATCGGTAATGATGATTCCGTTTTGAGATTCGAAGGCAATGGCGGCAATGTTGAGATCACTTTGAGTTTTTTTACGCTGAGTGATATCGCTCAGTACGAGACGTAATATCAATCCGCCCTCACTGTTTTTTGAAAGTGACGTGTCCAGTTGCGCCCAAAATTGTGTACCGTCCCCCTTTATCATTCGTACCTCATACGACTGAGCTTGATGGGTTGAAAGAAATTTCTTATGGTGCAGATAATAGTTGTCTTGATCTTCACTGAAAATGAATTTGTTGAGCGGTTGGTGGATAAGAGCACTTTTTGGGATACCAAGCAAGATGGTGGCGGTGAGATTGGATTGGAGAATTTCTCCTTTTTCATTCAGCGTAAAATATCCTATCGGTGCCATTTCATAGAGGTCAAAATAGCGTTCTTTCGCCGCGTTAAGTTCAGTTTTACCTTGGCGTAATTCCTCGTTTTGCATCTCAAGCTCGATTTGATGAACGTGTAACTCTTGGATCAGATAGCGTACTTTTTCAGGTGAAAAATCTTCGTCAAAAAGTGGAGTATCTTCATGAGAAAGGAGTTCGGCTTTTTCGCGTAAAATTTGGGCAAGGACCTTTGCATTTTTGGACCCACTTTTGATCTTTTTAGGGCTCATTGAAAATTTCCTCCTAAGGGCTCATTTAACCGTTCTGTTGTCGTGATCGCATACATCTCTCCCTTGTCATTCACCAACGCCGTTGCCGTAACCCACACTTCTTTGATTGTGCCGTTCTTGCAAAGCCGTTGTGCGAGATACGGTTTCAAAATCTCGTTACGGCTGAGCTGATAGATTTTTTCTAACTCTTTTTCCCGTACCTCTTCAGGTATTCGAGTGCGTACATTCATCATCAACGCTTCGGCTTCACTCCATCCATATATTCGTGCGGCACTGCGGTTCCATTGGAGGATATTTCCCTGTAAATCTTGTACGGAGATAGCATCGTATGCATCACGGACAATGGTTGCCATATGGCGCAAAGACTCTTGTGCCCTCATGATTTCGGTAATATCGACAAAGGTGATAACTGCACCCTTGACGATGTTTTCAAGGGTTCGGTAAGGGATGATATGCATCATGTACCACTGACCTGTCGTGCTGTTTACTTTGATCTCTTTGGGGACCAGCGTCTCTAATACGGTTCGTATGTCTGCTTGCAGTGTGTGATATCCCACGAGAGATGAGGTGATGTGCCCGACGGGCCGCCCTATGTCGCTTGGAATGAGGTTGATGAGAAGAGTTGCCGAGGGGGTATAGCGTAAAATACAAAGGTCTTGATCCACAAACAGCGTTGCAATACCGGTACCTGAGAGAAGATTATTCATATCATTATTGGCTTGTGACAAAGCAATGACCTTCGTTTGCAGTTCAGCGTTGACGGTGGAGAGTTCTTCGTTGAGCGATTGCATCTCTTCTTTTGAGGTTTCGAGTTCTTCGTTCGTGGACTGTAACTCTTCATTGGAGGATTGCAGTTCTTCGTTCACGAGTTGCATCCCCTCCGTGTTATTGGCATGTATTTCACCAACGTTTAACGGGAAGTTCGCATCGCCGTACAAATACAGCATATCCCCGTTGGCGCTGACAAGTACACCCGTAGGAGTGTGTTGCGGCAGGGTATTTTCGAGATGGTGTGATTTTGATGACACATAAATTCCTTTGTGTACAGGTGGAATGATGGGAATGACATTATTGATAAATCCTCGTCGTTCATGCTTGAGGTTTTCATTGCATTCATACAGTTTTGATTTTTCATCCAAACTGGTAAAAAGATTATTAAACTCACCAATCCCCTCAGAAGTTCCTAAAAACAGTACGCCTCTATCATTAAGAGCATAATGGAATAAGGGGATCACTTTTTTTTGCAGTACAGAGCCCATATAGATGAGCAGGTTTCGGCAGCTGATCAGATCAAGATTGGAAAAGGGGGGGGCTTTGATCACGTCTTGCTCCGAAAAGATGATCATATCCCGAATTTTTTTAGCAATACGGTAGTGTCTTCCATCCGGTTCCAGTGTAAAAAACTTCTCAAGCCGTTGCGGGGTGATATCTTCGGCAATGCTGATGGGATAGAGACCGGCACGGGCAACTGCAATGGCTCTGGTATCAATATCGGTGGCAAAGATTTGTACACTATACGGGATTTTAAGTTCCTCGATTCGCTCTTCTAAGAGGATTGCCAAAGAATACGGTTCTTCACCGCTGGAACATCCGCATGACCAAACACGGATGACGCTATCGGCAGATTTCCCCTCGAAGAGTTTTGGGATGACTTTCTTTTCCAATACTTCAAAAGCTTTGGGATCGCGAAAGAAATTGGTCACCCCAATCAACAAATCACGAAACAAAGCGTCTACTTCAGTGGGAGTGTTTTGTAGATATTTGACGTAGTCTTCTATTGAATCCAGTTGATAAATGCTCATGCGACGATTAATCCGGCGACCAATGCTGCTGGGTTTGTAGTGTGAAAAATCATGACCTGTCTGATCACGAAGGAGGAGAAAAATCTTTTTTAGGCTATTTTCGTGTTTGGGGATGAGAGCAGGGATCGGAATATGAGAAAGAGACCCCCATGTATGAGCGATATAGTCCATAAGTACGCTTGCCATCTCTTCAGGCGGCAACTCATAATCGACCAATCCCGTAGCGATGGCACTGCCGGGCATTCCGTCAAACTGGGCAGAATCACAGTCCTGCGCGATCACCATCCCCCCTTCTTTTTTGATGGCTATAACCCCTTGCTTGCCATCACTGCCTGTGCCTGAGAGGATAATACCGATGGAGTGTTCACGCAAATCCGCAGCTAAAGAACGAAAAAAGAAATCGATGGGAAGACGCTGACCTCGCGGCTCAGACGGGTCTAGCAGCTGTAACGTCCCGTCCATCAGGGCTATATTATAGTTTGGAGGGATGACATAAATGCAATTTGGTTCGATTATGACACCGTCTTTGGCCTCTAAAACGTGCATTACGGTATAACGCCCGATGATTTCCGAGAGGATACTTTTATGATCAGGTGAAAGATGTTGTATCAGAACAAAGGCACAATCAGGATGGTTCCCTCTGGGCATATTAGAAAAAAATGATTCAAACGCGGCTAATCCTCCCGCAGAAGCACCGATTCCGATGACTGGAAAAGAGGGTTTTCTGAGGATTTGTACTGAGTCTTGCTGCTTACTGCTGTTTGATTTTTTTGTGTTTGTCAAAAACATCCCTTATTAAAAAGTTATCTTTTATCTTTACAATAATAGCTTATGTTTTTAATTATAGCATTTATCTATCAAAAATTTTCATAGTTCAGCACGAAAATAAAGCCGTTCAAGTATTTTTGAACGCACTTGTATCGGGGTATTAAATTTGAATTCCGCTTCTTTGAGATAATAGGGGAAATGTTCATCACTGACCCCTTTAAAAGTCATAATAAAGTTTTCAAAATAGTACCAAAAACGTGTAATCGCATTATCGTGTTCGGATATTTTGATGATTTTACTGCTTCGCATGAATTTCGAAAATTCTTTGGCGTAGACGTCTTCGAGGTTGTCTTCTAAAAATTGTTGTTTGTAGACTCCCAAAGAGGGCATTAAAATGGTGTAAACATGTTCACCATAGGAAAAGGTCAGAAAATTATGGGAGTCAAAAATAGCTTTTTTATTAGGACGTTTTGACTTTTCGAGATAGAGATATTCTTCGTATTGAGACTCTTCACTGCGATGAAGATGGTATTGCTCTTCGCAATGTTTTGCCGCAAGATGACGAAAGGCTTGGTAATACTTCAAAACGGTAGCATAACTAAGAGCAAGATTTTTTGAGGCAGCAAGGGCATTTTCCTCATTGCAAAAGCAGTCCATCACTCTCAAAATCTGATGTACACGCGCAGGACTGTACTTTTTTTTGCATTGACTGCATTTGACCATTCCATCATTCAGCAAATAGAGCGCATGGTGACAGTAAATACAATTATGAGTATGTTGCATTAAAGTATTGTATCACGAAGAAAATCAAACTGTAGTCCTAAAAATAAATAAGAAGATTATTTTTTTAGTTTCTTTTTATTCTATTGTCTTATAATCGTTTATCTGAATGATTATTCATAAAAGAGTGAGGATGTTATGGAACTGGGTTTAATCGTAATTTTTTGGTACGGTATCTTACACGCTTTTGGTCCCGACCATTTGACCGCTATTGCTGATTTCTCAATCGGTAAAAATGCGAAAAAAACCTTTATGACGGTCAGTGCGTTTGCTGTAGGTCACGGGTTGATGCTTTTTATGTTTGCAAAGTTGCTCCAGTATTTTTCCATTCCCGAAACGGTAACCGCGTATGGTGATATTATTGCTTCCAGTGTTATTTTATCCATAGGGATTTATCTACTGTATATGGTTTACAGTAATAAAATTCATCTGCACTCCCATATCCATGATAACAAAAAACACGTACATATATGGTTTGGAAACGAACATGAACATCAATCAAACGGCGGGAGCAGTTCAGCTTTTAGCATTGGTGTTTTGATGGGGATTGGCGGGGTGCGCGGGATGTTGGTGACGCTGGGTATGATGCAGGGGCAAAGTATTGATTTTACAATGATTTTGGCATTTATTTTAGGTGTTATGGTGGTATTTATGGCGTTTGGATGGGTGATATTATGGATCAATAAAGATATACTCACCAATATACAAAACGTACGCCGTGCATTTGCTACGGTGGGTGCTGTTTCCGTTTTAGTCGGCGGAAATATGCTTTTGGCGTAAATTCCTCTGTCATTCCGTACTTCATGTGCCCTTTAGGGTAGATACGGAATCCATAAGTATTAGATGGATACCGTGTCGTAGCACGGTATGACGAAAAATGGAAAATAAAATAACAAGTAGAGGATTTTAAAAATGTGCAAAGACTGCGGATGTTCAATTACGGATCATGATCACCACAACCATGACGACCACCATCACGATCACGACGGTCATCACCATGATCACGGAGATCATCATTCTCATACCCATCAAGCGGCGCATGAAACATTGCACCATAACCCACAGCTCAATGATAAAAAAACCATTGATGTTATCAAGAAAATTTTAGATAAAAACGATCAGGAAGCACACCATAACCGTGAGCATTTTAATGAGCATGGAGTGTTGGCGATTAATCTAATGAGCTCTCCGGGAAGCGGAAAAACAGCGTTGCTAGAAGCAATGGCTGGAATTTCTCCATTTAAATTTGCCGTCATCGAAGGAGATTTGGAGACATCACGTGATGCAGATCGTCTGATTGCAAAAGGAATCAATGCCGTGCAGATTCAAACAGGAAGTGCCTGCCATCTGGATGCGTTTATGGTTCATAAAGGGCTTCATGATTTGCCGATTGCTGATTTGGATGTCTGTTTCATCGAAAATGTGGGGAATCTTGTCTGTCCGGCGAGCTATGATGTGGGGAGCCATCTCAATATCGTTTTGGTTTCCATCCCTGAGGGTGAAGACAAAATCGCCAAATATCCGGTGATGTTTCGAACAGCCGATTTGATTTTGATCACAAAAACCGATTTGCTCCCGTATTTCAAATACGACATGGAACGTGAGAAATCCGAAGCCCGTAAAATCAAACCGAATGTCGATATTTTAGAGGTCAATATCAACGATGAAGCCTCCGTTAAACGAGTGATCGAGTGGATTGAATTTAAACGAAAGATGAGAGCGTAATTATGTGTTTATCGATACCTTCAAAAGTGGTCAAAATTGACACAGAGTTCAATATCGCAACTGTCGATACGATGGGAGTACAGCGAACCGCAAGTTTGGAATTGATGGAAGAGGGCTCTGTTGTGCTTGGCGATTATGTCCTTTTGCACATCGGTTTTATTATGAACAAAATCGATGAAGAAGACGCGATGGAATCGTTGCGGGTGTATCAGGAGATCCTCGAAGCGCTGGATGAAGAAGAGCGTCGAGCACTTGTTTTAGAAGACGATAATTGCGTCAATCGAGAAACTCTCTTGGGGGAGAAGGTGAATGGCGAAGCCAGAGAAGCTCCCCTGGGGGACAATTGTGCCAATCGAGAAGCTCCATGAGCTCACTGGAGTTAAAAGATCTGTATGACGGATTTCGAGATGCGGAGGTGATTAAAGGGTTTCAAAAACTTATCGCTTCCGAAGCCAAAAAGCTCGATCGTACCGTCAATATCATGGAAGTGTGCGGCGGGCATACCCATACAATTATGAAATACGGTCTGACGCAACTGCTCCCTAAAAACATTAACTTTATCCATGGACCCGGTTGTCCTGTGTGCATCATGCCAAAAGAACGCATTGATCATGCGTATGTACTTGCCCTGCAAAGTGATGTGATTTTGCTCACGCTTGGGGATATGATAAAAGTTCCGGGAAGTCATGGCTCACTTCAAGATGCACGTGCAAAGGGTGCAGATGTACGCTATGTCTATTCGCCGATGGACGCGCTCAAAGTTGCCGAGGAAAATCCCGATAAAAAGATTGTTTTCTTTGCCATCGGATTTGAGACTACGACACCAATGACAGCCGCATTGCTCGATATCGTCATTAAAAGAGGGATTAAGAATATCTTTTTTCATATCAACCACGTCACTGTACCCGAAGTGATGACAGAGCTGATCGATAGCCGAGATGAACACGTCAACAGCTATGACCACCGTATCGATGCGTTTATCGGACCTTCTCACGTCAGTGTTATCAGCGGATCGAAAATCTACGAAAAGTTTCCCAAAGAGTATCATATTCCTGTCGTCGTAGCGGGATTTGAACCCGTCGATGTGATGGAAGCTATTTACATGATGATCAAACAGTTTAACGAGGGGCGAAGCGATTTGGAAATCCAGTACAAACGACTCGTCACCCCTGAGGGAAATCTGAAAGCGCAAGGCCTTATCGAACACTATTTCGAGAAAGTGGATTTGTTTAAATGGAGAGGGATGGGAAATGTTCCCAACAGCGGGTTGAAGCTTCGGGATGAATTTGCACCGTATGATGCGGAGGTATTGTTCAAAGATATTCTCCCATACGAAGAGATCGACGACCATAAACTCTGTATCTGCGGTGATATCTTACGCGGATTTGCCAAACCTCAGGAATGCAGTGTATTTGGAACAGCATGCAAGCCCAGTTCTCCATTGGGAAGCTGTATGGTGAGTTCAGAGGGGGCGTGTGCTGCTTATTATAAGTATGGAAATTTATTGTAGGTAGGGATAGTATGAATAATCATAACTGCTTGAAAAAATTAAAAGAGTATAAAAAATACGTTAAACGTTTTGTTAACTCTCGCAAGAGCAGACCTAAAAATATTCATACCTTGAGAGTACTAAGCCGAGAACTCTATTCATTGCTTAGTGATGCTGACCCTTTTTACGAAAGAGTCAAAAAAGTAATTAAAATAAGCAATAAAATAAGAGATACCGATGTTTTTTTTGAGATCTTTCTCCCATCTTTGCCAAAAAAATATCGCAATAAGCTGGAGATAGAGAGTATAAAAAAATATACCATGAAGAGTAGAAAAAAGAAGATAGAGAAGCTGCACAAATATCTAAAATCTTTAGTTATTCCTAAAAGTGTTCTGTTCGCAAGTGAGAATCATGAATTGACTTTTATTAGCAGCGAAGAGTTGAGATTAGATAAAACCCAGTTGCATAAATATAGAATTTATATAAAAAAAGTATTGGCAAAAGAAAAAAACAGCTTTCCGATAAATGAGACAAAAATAAAAATTCTGACTAAAATCAAAGATATTTTAGGAACGATACATGACAATTATAATGGGATGGAGAGGTTAAGTATGTGCAGTGTAAATCCTGTTTTGCTAAGTGAAATAGAAAATTTTATACAAGAAGAGAATGTAAAACTTTATAATCAATTTAAAAGCTTAAATTGAAAAGATATGAGGAGTCTATCATGAAAAAAGTTTATTTAATCAGACATGCCAAATCAAGTCGGGAGGATTTTTTACTCGATGACTTTGAGAGACCGTTGAATAAAAGAGGCAAATTTGATGCACCTTTAATGGGCGCTAGACTACACGATAAAAAAATTATGCCCGACACAATCTTGTCAAGTCCGGCAGTTAGGGCTAAAACTACGGCAGAGATAATTGCAAAAAAAATAGGATTTGAAAAAGAGATTGTATTTATAAAAGATATTTACGAAGCAAGCGCGACGACACTTCACAAAATATTGACCAAAATAGCGGATAAAAATAATATAGTGTTTTTGTTCGGACACAATCCGAGTTTGAATGAACTGGCTGAAAACTACATTCATTTTAACGAAAACATCCCGACATGCGCAGTCGTGGAAATAGACTTTGACTGTAACAGCTGGGCAGATATAAGTGCAGACAATGCAAGATTAGTCTTATTCGATTATCCGAAAAAATAAAAGAGCAGGGGAGGGCACGCCGCTTATAGAATTTATGTTGGGTGTTATTTTTAGAATCAATACAAAAGGTCGGTAATGATTTTATTGAAACAGGAATACTATAAAACAACAAACTTACCAAAGGAAAAAAATGAGTGAAGAGGAAAAAAACAAAAACAATCCGTTGGATGGGATTAAACTTCAGGAGATTTTAGAGAGTTTGGTTGAACGTTATGGATTTGAAGAGTTAAGTCGTCGCATAAATGTTAGATGCTTTTTGATAAATCCGACTATAAACTCATGTCTAAAGTTTCTTAGAAAGACACCTTGGGCGAGAACGAAGGTGGAAGAGTTATATATAAAGATTATGAAAAAGTAGGTAGAAAAGATGACAAAAACAATCACATTAGCCCAAGGCAACGGCGGCGAAGAAAATGCGCAGCTTATTTCGAAAATCTTTTACAAACATTTCAAAAATGAGATTTTAGCAAAAAGTGAAGATGCGGCGATTATTGATGGTGGTCGTTTAGCTTTTACGACTGACAGTTTTACCGTGAGTCCCATCTTTTTTGACGGTGGCGATATCGGCAAACTCAGTATCTGCGGAACGTGCAATGATTTGGCGATGATGGGGGCGAAACCTACGTATATGACGTGTGCGGTGATTGTCGAAGAGGGGTTTCCGATTGCTGATTTGGAAAAAATTGTTCGGTCGATGAAAAAAGAGCTTGATATTAATGGAGCTATGATCGTGTGCGGAGATACGAAAGTGGTTCCGCGCGGGGCTGTTGATAAGATTTTTATCAATACAACCGGTGTCGGAGTCGTCCAAAAAAGCGGGATTTCATCAAACAGTGTCAGTACTTCGGATAGTATTATTATTTCCAACCAAATAGGCAAGCACGGTGCGACGATTTTTGCCAACCGTGAGGGGATGGAGTTTAGCTCTGCCTTGCAAAGCGATTGTACTTCGTTGTGGCCGTTGGTCGAAAAACTCCTCGCTGAGGGTATTGCGATCACGGCAATGCGTGATGCAACGCGCGGCGGTGTCGCAGCAGTGCTCAACGAGTGGGCTGCGCAATCAAAAGTGTGTATCGAAGTAAGTGAAGAAACGCTTCCCGTGAGCGATGAGGTACGGGGAATTTGTGAAATACTAGGATTTGAAGCGTACAACCTTGCCAATGAGGGGACATTTGTTTTGGCGGTAAAGAGAGAAGATGCCCAAAAAGCAGTAGAGATTTTGCAGGGCTTTGAAGAGGCACATCATGCGGCGGTTATCGCTGAAGTAACGCATCAGTATGACGGACGTGTTGTCTTATTAAGTGCATGGGGATCGAAACGGTTTATGGATTTACCGACGGGTGAGTTATTGCCTCGGATATGTTAAAAGAGCGAAAAAAGATGCGTATTTTACTGGTGATAAGTGCTTTCAATTCACTTTCCCAGCGTATTTTTTGTGCCCTTCGAGATCGGGGTGAAACGGTAGGTGTCACGTTTGCCATTAATGACGCTCAGCTTATCAAAGAAGTGACTGCCTTTAAACCGGATTTTATCCTATCGCCGTTTTTAAAAAAGCGTATTCCACAAAGCATCTGGAGCTCTATCCCAACTTTTATCGTCCATCCCGGAATCGCAGGAGATCGTGGAGCGCATGCACTCGACTGGGCTATTATGAACGAAGAAAAAAGTTGGGGTGTGACAATATTGCGAGCAAACGGTGAATACGATGCGGGGGATATTTATGCTCACGGTACGTTTGAAATGCCCAAAGGCAATAAAGCTTCTGTATATCGTAATGCAGTGAGTATCCTTGCATCCAAACTGGTTGAGGAGCTGTTAGTGTCGCTTGATAATTCTTCTTTTGTCCCTATGTCACAGCATGAACACAGCCTGCACGGTTCAGCACATTTGGTAATGACACAACTGGATCGTCGTATCGATTGGGAGAATGATACCACCGATGAGATACTCAAAAAAATTCATGCAGGGGATAGTCATCCAGGGGTCGTCGATACTATTTTGGATGTGGAATGTTTTTTGTATGGGGTACATAAAGAGGCAATATTGAGAGGCGGGATCAAAGAAGTTTTAGCAAAGCGTGAGGGGGCGATTTGTATCGGGACGAAAGACGGTGCGATTTGGATTTCCCATCTCAAGGAGCAACAGAGTATCAAACTCCCCGCAACCTATGTTCTCAAAGATCGGCTAAAAGGAGTGCGAGAAGATCGGTTGCCGCTCTTTGTCGATCCGAAATTGGTGACATTTAAAGAGATCACGTTTTATCAGCATGATGAGGTCGGGTACCTCGGATTTGATTTTCATAACGGCGCGATGGGTGCCCATCAGTGTGTTCGATTGAAGTACGCATTTGATCACCTCAAGCAATCGGGTATTAAAGTTCTGGTATTGATGGGAGGATCTGATTTTTTCTCCAACGGGATTCATCTCAATATCATGGAAGATTCCAAAAAATCGGATGAGGATGGATGGTCGAATATCCATTCGATGAATGAAGTCGTCAAATCCGTATTGTTGTGTGATGAGATATTGACGGTGAGTTCGCTTCATCGTAATGCGGGAGCGGGAGGGGTGTTTTTGGCTCTTGCCTCCGATTATGTAATCGCACGTGATGGGGTTGTCCTCAATCCCCATTATAAGACGCTTGGATTGCACGGAAGCGAATATTGGACGTATAGTTTGCCGCGCCGTGTTGGAGTTCAAAAAGCAGATGAGTTGACAAGTGCATGTTTGCCCATCAGTGCCAAGGAGGCGGTTAAAGTCGGATTGGCAGATGCGCTTATGTCTGAAGAAGATGAAAAATATTTTGAAGAGCTTCATTTTTATTGTCAGGAACTGTATGCCGATGAAGAAAAATATTATGAGTTCTTAGATAGCAAACGTGACACCGTCAGCAATCCCGATTTTTTGAATGAGATTCAACAGTATCGCGAAAAAGAATTAGAACAGATGCATCCAAGTTTTTACGAGGCGAACAGCGATTTTAACACTCTTCGTAAAGAATTTGTCTATAAACTTTGTCCGATTAAAACCCCAAGTTATCTAAAAGGAGTAGGTTAATGCACGAATATTCTATTGTTCAAGCGTTATTAACGCAGTGTGAAGATATAGCACGTGAAAATGAAGCCCAATCGGTTAAAAAAATTATCGTTAAAATCGGCAAGATGAGCGGAGTGGAACCCCATCTGCTGGAAATGGCGTTTAATACATTTAAAGAGAAAACGGTGTGTGACGGAGCAGATTTTGTGTTGAACGTACAACCTCTGGTGATCGAATGCAAAGAGTGCGGAGCCGTGAGCACATTGGAAGAAATTTTTTACAAATGTCCAGCTTGCGAAAGTCTGGATGTCAAAGTGATCGACGGTGAAGATATGTATTTAATGACCTTGGAAATGGAGTAGAAGATGCAAGAATATTGGGAATTGTATATGAAGACAATCGATGGCAACATCGCGTCGGTTTTAGTGAATGCAGGTGTTTCGGTAGAGTTGCCAAGTGACGATAAGTATTTTATGGGATTTATCAAGGTTAAAATGAATTCACCGAGCGATAAAGGACTTATTGCAGAAGATGAAGAAGCACAACTCTCGTTTATCGAAGATAAAATTGAGATGGAATCACTGCGATATCGTATCGGAACCTATGTCGGTAAAATCGTTTCTAACGGTGAAATGACTTTTATTTATTATCTCAAACACGATTTTGAATGGCCGGATATGGTTCAAGCCGCGATGAAAGAGTTTTCAACGTACAGCTATGAATATGGTGCAAAAATGGACAGTGAATGGGAAATATACCATAAACTCCTTTTTCCGACTCCCATTGAGTGGCAAATTATCCAAAATCACAAAGTCTGTGATAATCTAAAAGTCCAAGGCGACTCACTTCACCTCCCTCGTGCCATTGAGCATAAAGCCTATTTTGAGACGGGTGAACAACGAAATTCTTTTATTGAGCGTCTTGAATCAGAGTCTTTTAAAGTCAAAGATTTTATCGAAGCAAATGAAAATACCCCTATGGTCGGGATGAGTTTTTACCGTCAAGATAAACCGTATTACTACGATATTGATGCGTTAACTTTGCATCTTATCGAACTTTCTCATCAATGCGGCGGGCAATATGACGGTTGGGAAACCAGTGTGGTAAAAATTTAGTGCAAAAAAACTGAAAATGTATTCACTTTTAAGAGAGTTTAATCTAATCACGGGGATAATAGCCATATAAACGTCTAAACGTTAATAAGGAGTGGTTATGGATCATCAGGATTTAATAAAAAAGTTACAAGCACGCGAAGGTCTTTCACGACGTGATGCCCTAAAAATGATGGCACTCTCACCCGTTACCGCATCCGTATTGGCAGGGTCTGCTGTTCCAACGACATTATCGGCTTCT
This sequence comes from Pseudomonadota bacterium, assembly GCA_043797085.1. Taxonomy (GTDB): domain Bacteria; phylum Campylobacterota; class Campylobacteria; order Campylobacterales; family Sulfurimonadaceae; genus Sulfuricurvum. The sequence continues at coordinate 72,721 of JAZDQA010000007.1, forward strand.
TCTTCGAATGCGGTGGGAAAAATCGTTATCGTCGGGGGTGGTTCAGGTGCGTTGATGGCTCTTTCTCGTCTTCGCCGTGCTTTATCAAAACCTGATATTACGGTTATCGCGCCCAATGAAAAACATGTCTATCAACCGGGACAAATCTTCGTAGCAGCGGGTGAATATGCTCCGGAAGATATTATTTTTGATAACAAAGGTTATATTGGAGAGGATGTAACGTGGATCAAAGACGAAGCCGCAACGTTCGATCCCGATAACAACAAGCTCACAACCAAAGGCGGTACGGTCGTTGATTATGATTATCTCATTGTAGCAACGGGTGTACAGTACCATTATGAGCAAATTGCAGGACTGACTTCGGATATGATCGGTAAAAACGGTATTTCCAGCGTCTATCTCAGTGATCTGGCAAAGGGAACGGCAGAGGGGGGAACCATTACCCATGAATGGTTTAAAGCGCTTCATGAAGCAGCAAAAACCTCTAAACCCCGCGTTATTTGTACTCAACCCTCAACCCCGCTCAAATGTGGCGGAGCTCCTCAAAAAATTCTTTATCTCAGTGATGATTTCCTCAAACGTGATAAATTAACGGCAGACTTTACTTTTGCTACGGCAGGAGAAAAACTTTTTGGTCTTCCTGAAATTGATGCGGCACTGCATAAAGTCCAAGAAGGCTACGGTAATATCACCAATAAATTTGCTCATGAACTCATCGCCATCGATGCCGAGAAAAAACTCGCAACGTTCCATCACAAATACGAAGTGAAAGGGGAGTACGACAAAGAATTCGAAGAGTATGAGATGATTGAAAAAGAAGAAGATGTCACGATGGAATACGATTTTATCCATATTACTCCTCCGACTTATGCGGTCGATGCAGTTGCTAACTCATTGCTTGGATGGCAAAAAGGGACGGCAAAAGGGTGGCTTGAAGTAGATCGTGAGACATTACAACATCGTCGTTACAAAAATGTCTTCGGGATTGGAGATGTGTGCGGTATTCCCATCGGTAAAACAGGGGGAAGTGCACGTCATCAAGGACCGATTGTCGTGGGAAATCTGATTTCAGTGATGGAGAAAAAAGAACCGACATTAAAATTTGATGGTTATACTGTATGCCCTCTCAAAGTTTCTTACGGTGAAATAATCATGGCAGAGTTCAACTACGACGGGCTTGCTCCCTCTTTTCCTCTCGATCCGGCAAAACCAAGATGGGTATGGTGGGCATTTGATCTCTATATGCTTCAACCGATGTATCGTTACTTGATGCTGAACGGAATTATGTAAAGGTAACATAAATTATTATTTTTTGTAATAAATATGTCATTTTAAGTTAAATAGCATGCTTTATGCAATATCATTGAGAGATTGACTAAAGTATAAAAACATACGGGGTGAAGATGAGTTCAGAACATGTATTAAAAGATACCGATTTTTTGGTATCACAAACCGATGAAAAGGGAAAAATCCTTTTTGCAAACGAAGATTTTTGTAAAGTTGCAGGGTATACACTGGATGAGTTGGTTGGAAAACCGCATAGTATTGTTCGTCATCGCGATATGCCTAAAGCGGCATTCAAAGATTTATGGGATACCGTCAAAAGCGGTAAAGTATGGACCGGTTACGTTAAAAATTCGACGAAAAGCGGAGGATTTTATTGGGTGTATGCTACCGTATATCCAAATATCGCGTGCGATAATGGGAATTGTGGATTTTTATCATGTCGTCGAAAAGCTTCTACGGATGAAATCGCCGAAGCAACTCGTTTGTATAAAACGATGAGTTAAGGGAGATAACATGAACAATTCAATGAAAATAACTATTTTGGTCATTTTATCTGCTCTGGGTGTGTTAATAGGGCTTTTGACACAAAGTGTCGGTGCTCTTATCGGAGCACTTATTGTTACTCTTGTAACGGCTATATGGCTGATCGGTTCAACAAATGAGGGTGAATTAAAAATTCATGCTCAATTGGATGCATTTTTGCAACTGATGCAGTTTAAACGTAATCGTATTCCCAAGATGGTTGGAGAAAGCGGAAGTACGGAAGCGAAATTAAATGCATTGGCGAGTGCGCACGAAGAGATGCTGTTGCAAGATACTCTCGTTGCAGGAGAGATGGTTCTTTTAGCCGATAAGGTACGTCAAGGACATTATGCGTGCAGGGTAGGGAGTGATTCTAAAACTCCTCATGTTCATTTGCTTCGAAAGACAATGAATAATATGCTGGATGCAACTGAGGCGAATTTAGACATGGCTATACGTGTTTTAGAGGATCTTAGTGAGGGACATTTTAGCAAACGTGCTTCGGTCAATGTTGATGGAAAAATGGGCAAAATGCTCTCCAAAATTAATGATCTTGGAATAGCATTGGAATCTATGGAACGCCAAAACAATGAAGCCAATGAAATTTTAGATAACAATACGAAAAATCTTAAGTCGACCATTGAAACTCTAAGATCGACAAAATTCGTTGAGCTTAACGGGATGATTAACTCTACCGTAGAGCGTATACAGCGTGTTGCAAGCAAAGAGCATGAACTTTCCGGAAATCTCCAAGCACTAGTTGGAAATGCGCAAGAGACCAAAGCGATTTTGGTAACCATCGGAGATATCGCCGATCAAACGAATCTTCTCGCATTGAACGCCGCCATCGAAGCAGCCCGTGCAGGTGAACATGGACGCGGATTTGCGGTTGTTGCGGATGAGGTACGAAAGCTTGCTGAACGTACCCAAAAATCTCTTTCCGAAATCTCTGCAACGATTAACGTATTGATCCAAGCGATCAACGATAACAGCGAGTCATTGAACCAAAATATGGATGAGATGATGAATTTGACCGATTATGTCGGAACCGTTGATAAAAAAATGGATGAACTTCTTGTCTCTATGGATTCTATGAGTTAACGAGTTTTAGTGCATCTCTTTTGATTAAGGGGTGCCAATTCACTGCGCGTCTTTCCCCTTTTTTTAGTATTATATGAAAAATTATTTATCGGGAACATTTATGCAACTTCCACAACCTATTTATTTTAACGACTACAAACCCAGCGATTACACGATTACATCGTGCCTTTTAGAATTTATTATTGACAACGGTTCGACCCGTGTGGATAATGTTATGGAAATCAAACGTCAAAATCCGGATGCCAAAGAGCTTCGACTTGACGGTGAGATGATGGATATTGAGCTTTTATGGATCAATGACGAACTCTTTAGCGAAGAGATGTACGTCAAAGAAGAAAATTTTATCCTCCTTCCGCTCGATGCCGATGAAGCACGAATCCGCGTCATTACCCGTCTCTATCCCGATGACAACACTGCACTAGAAGGATTGTATCGTTCAGGGGGTATTTGGTGTACTCAAAATGAGCCTGAAGGATTCCGCCGTATCACCTACTTCATCGACCGACCCGATGTAATGACTCGCTTTACCACCAAAATTATTGCCAATCAAGCACTTTGCCCTATATTACTGGGAAATGGAAATCTTGTAGGAACGGCAACACTGGAAAATGGAAAACATCTTGCCATTTGGGAAGATCCTATCCCTAAACCTTCGTACCTTTTTGCCCTTGTCGCGGGTGATTTGGGGAGCATTCACGATACGTTTATCACGATGAGCGGTAAAAAAGTTGATTTGGCGATCTATTGCGACCGAGGAAATGAAGAGAAATGCCACCACGCCATGCGCAGTTTGAAAAAAGCGATGACATGGGATGAAGAGACATACGGACGGGAGTACGATTTAAGCGTCTACAACATTGTTGCCGTGGACAGTTTTAACATGGGGGCAATGGAAAACAAAGGATTGAACATCTTTAATTCCCATTATGTTTTAGCCGATGAGAACAGTGCAACCGACAGCGATTTTATGGGGATCGAGAGCGTTATCGCCCATGAGTATTTTCACAACTGGACGGGAAACCGTATTACGTGCCGAAACTGGTTTGAACTGACGCTCAAAGAAGGTCTGACGGTCTTTAGAGACCAATGTTTCAGCGCCGATATGAACTCGCAGCTCATCGGGCGTATTGATGATGTTCAATCACTTCGTGAGCGACAGTTTGTCGAAGATGCGGGTCCCACTGCCCATCCCATCAAACCCGATCACTTTATCGAGATCAACAACTTTTACACGGCAACGATTTATGAAAAAGGTGCCGAAGTGATTCGGATGCTGTATACGCTGTTGGGGTACGAGAAATTCCGACTCGCGATGGACACCTATTTTGAACACTTTGATGGTCAAGCCGTAGGAACAGAGGAATTTTTATGGGCGATGCAAACGCAAAGTCCTCTGGATTTAACCCAGTTTAAACGATGGTATTCTCAAGAGCGTACCCCAACTCTCAAAATATCGAGCTATTACGATGCCGTCGCACAAACTATGACATTGACGATCACGCAAAGCATCCCCAAAGACACCCAAGGGCGTGAACAACTTCCGTATGCGTTTCCTTTGGCGCTTGGATTGCTAGACAGTTTAGGCGGGGATATATCGCTAAAAAGTACCAATGCTGTGATGATTCATGCGGGGATTGTGTGGATTGATCAAGCAATCAGCACTCTTGTATTTAATGAGGTTAATGAAGCTCCAAAACTCTCTCTTAATCGTCATTTTAGCACTCCGGTCAAAATAGAGTGCGAAGAGTTGGATTACCCCTTTTTGATGGCGATGGACAGTGATGGATTTGTAGGCTATGAAGCGTCACAGGTTTTCGGGATGGAAACCATCGAAAAAATGATGAAGGGCGAATCGATCAATCCACAATTTGTAAAAGCCTACGGAGTGATTTTGTCTGATGCGTCGTTGGAGCCGATGTTTAAAGCACAGCTACTAGGATTACCTAGCATTAGCACAATGATGCAGCGCCAAGAGATTTTGGACGTTGATGCGATTCATACGGCGCTTGAAACACTTAAAAAATATTTGGCATCACACTACAAAGAGAAAATTATCACTCAGATGGAAACCCAGTATGAACCGTTTAACGGGGAGATAGACGCACTAAGCATGGCGTCACGAGCACTAAAAAATCGTTATCTAGGACTTCTTATGAGTCTTGAAGACGAATCCATTTCCAAAATATGTACAACGCATTACAAAGAATCGGTTAATATGACGAGTCGTTTAGCCACATTGGATTTACTTGAAAATTATGCTCCGCAGTTGGCGCTTGAGGCATTAAGCGATTTTTATCAAAAACATTCTCATGAAACCTTGGTAATGAACAAATATTTTTCCCTTCTTTCGTCTTCACGACGAGAGGGGACGCTAGAGCGTGTTATTGCCTTACAAAACAACGCTGCCTACGATATGAAAGTCCCAAATTTAGTACGTGCACTTATCGGAAGTTTTGCCCGTAATGCCGTTGCATTTCATCATGTTTCAGGAAGAGGGTATACGTTTGTTGCAGACAAAGTGATTGAAATAGATGCCTTTAACCCTCAAATCGCTTCGGGGCTTGCAGGAGCGTTTAAAAGTTACGGGAAACTTTCACCGTTGCAAAAAGCAAAAATGGGGATTGAACTGGAACGGATCAAAAATCATCCGAATCTCTCGAATAATGTCTATGAAATTGTTTCGAAGATTTTACAGTAAGCTAATAAACCTAATCATATTGAGTTAAATTTTTAAGCATTTGCTTGAAAATTATTTTATGAATAAAATAAAGAGTGTACCAATAGAGGTATCCAAACAACCCTTCAGGATCAAAATAGGGTCGCATAATAAACAGCGCTTCATCGGTTTGTTCTATTTGTTCGATTGAAAATTGAAGCCAAACATTCCCCGGTGTTTTCATATTGGCTTTGAGTCGCAAAACTTTGCGATTGGTTTTGTTGATGTAGTAGGTTACAACCCAAAAATCGATTCTATCCCCAACACGCATAAGTTTTGGAGATCGTCGTGCCCAATTGTTGAGTCCTGGACCTCCCAATAAAGTATCAATAAAACCACGTATTTTCCATAAGTAGGATAAAGAGTAATAGCCGTTTTTTCCTCCGATCCCTTTAACGCGATTAAAAATTAAATCGGCTTTATCCATGGGAATTTTTTTTGAATATTCATCAAAAATAAGACCATTTCTTGCTTGTGACGTTATAAATCCAAGTTGTTTTTTTGTTTTTTCATTCAGTACCGATATCTCATAAGGGGTGTCCCATGAGCTGTTTATGTAACCCTCTTCGCTGCGCTGCGAAGCAATAATAATAGCATCATCGAGTGATGTGATTTTGATTTTAGGGTCTTTGTCGATTTTTGAAACCGGAAACTCTTCAACGACGGCATCACAATATGCTCCAGCGATGAGTCGATAGATTAGAATATAGGGCATACCCGACATGCGAGCAGCAAACCAGCTGATCACCTTGGGCGTTAACCATAGGCTTGCAAACGGGATAGGGATGAGATGCATTTTTTTTTGTAATGTTAGCTTGACATATCGCATAACAATATCACTGTATTGAAGGTCTTCGCCACATCCAATTTCGACGATTTGTCCATGATAAAGAGGGTTACACAAGGCATGGATTAAATAGTCTATGACATCATTAACAAAGATAGGTTGGCAGAACCCTTCTTCTTTTCCTAAATCAGGGATAAAAGGGAGCTTGTCTCCCAGAGCACGAATCAGCTCAAAACTGGCCGATCCCTCACCTATGATAACACCGGCACGAAATTCTGTGACACAATCATGGCGAAGACGCAAGTGCTGCGCGGTTTCCTGCCTGCTTTTAAGATGTTTAGAGAGAGGTTTGTCGGGTCTGTCTATTCCCAGTCCCCCGAGATAGATAATTTGTTTGACCCCTGCTTCTTTGGATACGGATGCTACAAGTTCAGCTAAACGATTGTCGAGATTTAAAAAGTTTTCTGCTTCGGTAGTTAACGAATGAATGAAGTAATATACGGCATCTACCCCGCGTAAGAGTTCGCGAATATTGTGATGTTCTTTCTCTTCAATGTCGATGGAAGCGATGCATATTCTCGTCTTGGTATGTTCAAATAAGGCACATTCTTCATTAATAAAAGACATTTTTCGTGACTCACGTACAAAAATGGTTACGTAATGACCAAGATTGTAAAGCTCCATCAATACTTTCGTACCAATGTAGCCTGTCGCTCCAAAAATAGCGATATGTTTAAGCTTGCTGGGTTGTGATTCATTTGGCATTAGAAGACGCCTCCTGTTTTTTATACTTGTCAATATGTAATCATAGTCCATGTATATGACTGATGGGTTAACTGCCCTTGATGCAGAAAATTTTATCATTTACTTTTTAGTATTAAAATCCAAGTAAGTAGAATGGTTCTACGCTGATATTCATTTTTCAATAGTTGATAAAGAAGGGGAAAGTCATGGGAAAATGTCCAATTACAGGTTTGGGAGGAGGAAATCCTTCTGCCGGAAATAAAGGCACTTACAATAAAGATTGGTGGCCCAATCAACTCAATCTAAAAATTCTTTCGCAACACTCCAATAAAGTAAATCCTCTTGGTGAAAAATTTGAGTATAAAGAAGAATTTAAAAAGCTTGACTATGATGCTCTGAAAAAAGATTTGACTGATCTCATGACCGACTCCAAAGAGTGGTGGCCGGCAGATTACGGTCATTATGGTCCACTGTTTATTCGAATGGCATGGCACAGTGCCGGGACCTATAGAACAGGTGATGGTCGTGGCGGTGCCAGTAGTGGAAACCAACGTCTAGCACCGCTTAACAGTTGGCCGGATAATGTCAATCTCGATAAAGCCAGACGTCTTCTTTGGCCCATTAAACAAAAATACGGCAATAAAATCTCTTGGGCAGATTTGATGATATTAGCTGGAACTGTAGCGCTTGAATCGATGGGATTAAAAACATTTGGATTCGCCGGCGGCAGGGAAGACGTTTGGGAGAGCGAGGAAGATATTTATTGGGGCAGTGAAGATAAATGGCTGGGTGATCAACGATATGAGAAAAAAGAAAACAGAGACGGCTTGGAAAATCCGTTAGCCGCAGTACAGATGGGGCTTATCTATGTCAATCCGGAAGGTCCAAATGGTGAGCCCAATATCCTCGAATCCGCGAAAGATATTCGAGAAACCTTTGCGCGAATGGCAATGGGAGATAGCGAAACGGTTGCGTTGGTGGCAGGTGGTCATACCTTCGGTAAATGCCACGGTGCGGGTGATGCCTCCAACGTCGGACCTGAACCCGAAGCAGAAAGTTTGATTACGCAAGGTCTGGGATGGCTCAGTAAATTTTTAAGCGGAAAAGGGGATGACACGATCAGCAGCGGAATCGAAGGTTCTTGGACGGCGAATCCTACGAAGTGGGATAACGGTTATTTTGATATCCTCTTCAGGTACGACTGGAATCTTGAAAAAAGTCCTGCCGGTGCTTGGCAATGGACTCCGATCAATCCCAAAGAGGAAGATCTGGCGCCAGCAGCCCATGATCCGAGTAAAAAAGTAAAAACCATTATGACCACTGCAGATATGGCGATGCGGATGGATCCGATTTATGGACCTATTTCAAAACGGTTTCATGAAAATCCGGAGGAACTAGCAGATGCTTTTGCCCGAGCATGGTTTAAATTAACCCATCGAGATTTAGGACCTAGATCACGGTATCTCGGACCCGAAGCTCCGACCGAAGAGTTGATTTGGCAAGATGTCGTGCCAGCGGTAGATCATAAGCTTGTTGACGATGCGGATATCGAATCGCTGAAAACAAAAATACTCCAAAGCGGGCTTACTGTTTCCCAGCTTGTAAAAACGGCTTGGGCATCCGCTTCTACCTACCGAGACTCGGATAAACGTGGCGGTGCGAATGGTGCTAGAATCCGATTGGAACCGCAAAAAAGCTGGGAAGTAAACCAAAGATGCGAGAGTGTCATCGCCAAACTCGAAGCGATTCAAAAAGGGTTCAATGATTCTTCAACAGAGGGTAAAAAAGTCTCTTTAGCCGATCTCATCGTCCTAGGAGGAGCCGCAGGAATCGAAAAAGCGGTTCAGGATACTGGGATGAATATAGCTGTTCCTTTTGCTCCTGGTCGAACCGATGCAACGCAGGAGCAAACACTTGCTTCCTCTTTTTCTCATCTCGAACCGATAGCCGATGGATTTAGAAATTTTCAGAAAAAGAAATATGCGGTATCGAGCGAAGAACTGCTGGTTGATAAAGCACAATTGCTAGGACTCACTGCACCACAAATGACCGTCCTTATCGGTGGTATGAGAGTTCTGGGGACAAATTATAACAACTCTTCTAAAGGAGTTTTTACCGATAGAGCGGGTGTTCTCAGCAATGATTTTTTTGTGAATCTTTTGGATATGAATATCATTTGGAACAGTGTCGGTGAGGACGAAGAGGTGTTCGAGGGAAAAGATCGAATATCAGGGAAAGTCAAATACACCGCCAGCAGAGTCGATCTCGTTTTTGGATCGAATTCGCAATTACGCGCCATTGCGGAAGTCTATGCACAAGAAGATTCAAAAGAAAAATTCGTCAATGATTTTGTGGCTGCTTGGAACAAAGTTATGAATGCGGATCGGTTTGATCTTAGATAGTTTTACTGTCAAGATTATCGTTAAAATGACGTATAAATTAAATATTTATAATTACTTTTAGCATTATTTATCTTTATTCCTTTAAATAAAGTTTGACAAAGAATCCGATATACTTATGATTATTATAATGTAAAGGATTGTTGTGATTAAAATTTTACCAACGATTGGGATGCTTTTTATCGCATCACTCTCATTGTGGGCCAACTCCTCAAAAGAGTGTGTGCAATGTCACAGTTCCATCGTAAAAGAGTGGGAAACATCGGCGCATGCCATGGCGCACAGCAGTAAAAATGAACTGTATGCCAAAATGGTTGCCGGTGCTGCAAAAACCAACGGTGTTGAGCCTGCTAAAATAATGGAAAACTGTAATATTTGTCACGCACCCGCTGAGGATATTAAAGTTAAAGAAGAGGGTGTGGCCTGCGTTGCGTGCCATAGAATCGATGCGATAGAACATCAAAACAAAAGCAAACCCCCAATCGGTATGAATACCATTCGCTGGATGAAAGAAAACGTTATGGCAGGTCCTAGCGGAACAGGTAATTCTCCGTATCATGGGATTGTAAAACGTCCTTTCATGGAAGCAAACAGTGATACATTGTGTCTGGCGTGTCATAACGTGATGAAAAACAAGCAAGACATAGCTGTGTGCAATACGGGGGATGAACATCGCCGCGGCACAACCCAAAATACCTGTATCGAATGCCACATGGGCGATACAAAAATGGGACTCGTCTCTTCGCTTTCGACCTCCAAAAAGATGATGCGCTCTCATGGATTTCACGGTGCACGCAACAGTGAAATTTTGACCAAAGCGGTTGATTTGAAACTTGCCAAAAAGAATGCTGATTTAACTCTAACGCTTACCAATCTCTCAAGCCACAATTTTCCGACGGGCACAGGCGTACGCATCGCTATGGTTGTCAGTGAGTTTTACAAAGGCAATGTAAAAATTTCCACGCAAACCGAAAAACTGGAAGTTATTTTTGCAGCAGCTGATGGCAACATAACCCTCCCTCCAATGGCAAGTAAAGAACTAAGCGATACCCGTCTCAAACCTAATGAAGTTCGCATATTGGGCATCGTTATTCCAAAAGGAAGTACACACGCGGTTGTAACGATCAATTATAGATTGGCAAAAGAGTCAATCGTCGAGAAATTTCAACTGAGTGACGAGAGGTTTAAGAAAGAGTATCGGGTCGTATCAAAAAAGATCAAACTTTAATGCCTCTTGAATAAGGCATAAAGAATTTATTTTATAACGATGAATTGGCTTTTTGCTGCAATGAAGCGTGTTGGATTTCCAACTCTTCAAGCCGTTCCATTTTTTGGTAATGGCGCAGGTTTAAGGTGGTAAATTTGTAGCCTAAAAAGATGATCAAAGGCCAAAGCCCCAACCATAGAAATGCTTCGATGTATTCCATAATATTCTCCTAGTAAAGTTCTGTCTTGAAGAAGCAATCTCCCTCATCCGGAAGATGTGGGTAGCTTCAGGGGATTGTAGGGACATTTGTCCCTGCCACTTTTTGGGCTTTGCTCGAAAAGTGTCTAACATCAATTAGTAGCTAAATGGATCGTTTTTGATCTCATCATGAGTGATAGGGCGAGCCATCGCTCTCCAAACGACTACAATATACCCTAATACGACAGGAACGAATAAAGAGACATATCCCATAACTGTTAAGGTGTATCGGCTGCCTGAACTGTTTGCCGTGGTCAATGAACTTTGAATATCGACGTACGATGGATAAAAAGGTGCGCTTCCTACTCCCGTAGAAAAAAGAAGGGCAAAAACCATCAATACCGTTCCGGCAGCGGCACACCAGAATCCCGATTTTTTAGCTCTTATTCCTCCGAGAAGAAAAAGTCCCAATCCGATGACAAAAGGGGCTAGAACACTTATAGGATAGGTCATAAAGGTATGAAAATAGCGATTCATTTCGATTAACACTCGATTATTTTCTACCATAAGTCCCGGAATGATAAAAATCCATGTAGCATACGCCGCTAAAGCAGCAACCGTGACGAGCATCTCAATGTGGAGCTTTTTGAGTGTTGAGCGTCTGATTTCATCCTCTTCAACGCTGTTAAGAATATACAACATTCCTAAAATACGTGAGAGCATCATTACGCTCACTCCTCCCAAAAGATTAAAAGGGATTAGTAATGCTTCAAGACCTCGCGTTGCAACCATCCAGTGTGACAGGTTCGTATCGTCCACGATAAATGCTCCCCCTGAAAACATCGTAGAGATAATGACACCGATCAAAAAGGGAGCAAGATAGCCGTTGATACTCAAAAAAGTTTCGTACAAGCGTGAACCGTAGACATTCCCTTTTTTAGTTCGGTATTCATACGAAACGGCTTGGATGATATAAGAGAACAATAGCGTCATCCATGCGAAATACGCGCCTCCGAAACTCACGGCATAAAAGAGTGGAAACGCCGCGAAAACAGCACCTCCGAAAAGAACAAGGGTCGTAAAGCCAAGTTCCCATTTGCGTCCGAAAACATTGTAAAGCAAAGTTTTATCCGCTTCATTTTTGGCAATGGAGGGGATTAGAGCCTGACCTCCTTGAACAAACAGCATCATCGCTAAAAATCCGCCCAAGAGGGAGACAATCCCCCACCAGTAATTTTGAAGCCATAGCAGTTCCCACGTCTCAAACATGATCGTCTCCTTTTTCGGCAATGTGCGGTCCATTGGCTATCGCCGACATCATAATCTTTATCTCTGCAATTAACAGCGTCGTAAAGAGGATGGCAAACGCCCAAAAGGTAATTTTAACTGTCATAGTACTCAGGGCACTTACCCCTTTCATCGTGGGGAGAAGGTCTTGGATAACCCACGGTTGACGTCCCACTTCAGCAACAATCCATCCCGCTTCGCACGCAACAAATCCAAGCGGAATGGACATAAAGGTAATCCATAACGCCCAGTGTGTATTGATGAGTTCATTGGTCATTGAAAGATACAACAGAACGATAAATAAAACGATAAAAAAGGAGCCCAGTCCGACCATTACGTGGAAACTGTAAAAGGTCAATGCGATGGGGGGAACCGTTTGAAGCGCATCGGTGAAATGACCGTAGCCCATGTACGATTGGTTTGCATCAAACGCTTTTAAACTTGCTTCTGCGTCAGCGGTATTGTTCGATTTCTTGGCTTCATGGTAGGCATCTAAATCACTCAATGCCGCACGTCCTCGTTGTATTTTCTCATCGGCACTCATAATACCGAACTTTTCATTGCCATTGATGAGATCATTGATCCCTGGAACAAAAGCGTTAATGTCGTGGTATCCTAGAAGTGAGAGGGCATAGGGTATTTGAATGTCTCCGTAAAACTCCGGAAGATCATCACCCACTTTTTTATCCGGATTTAAAATTCCAAATGCAACAATCCCTGCACGCCCTTCACCCTCATAAAGCCCTTCCATTGCCGCAAGTTTCATCGGCTGTTTTTGAGCCACTTGATGTGCAGATTCATCACCGCTTAAAAGTAAAAAGAGAGATGCAAAGAGTCCAAAAGAAGAAGCGACGATAATGCTGCGGCGGGCAAACTGTGTTTCGCGTCCACGGATCAAAAACCATGCAGAAACGCCGACGACGAAAACAGCAGCGGTTACATATCCACCGCCGATGGTATGGAGAAATTTGGCAACGGCAACCGGAGAGAAGATCACTTCCCAAAAGTTCCCCATCTCATAGCGCATCGAATCGGGATTAAAATTCATCCCAACGGGATGCTGCATCCAGCCGTTTGCGACTAGAATCCACAATGCCGAGAGATTGGTTCCGATGGCAACCAGCCAAGCGGATGTGAGGTGAAATCCTTTTGAGACGCGGTTCCACCCGAAGAAAAGAACAACAAAAAAAGTCGATTCGAGAAAAAAAGCAAAAATCCCCTCGATTGCCAGCGGTGCGCCGAAAATGTCCCCGACGATCCACGAGTACGCTGCCCAGTTGGTTCCAAACTCGAACTCCATGATAAGACCAGTTGCAACGCCGATAACGAAGTTGATTCCGAAAAGTTTGACCCAAAACTTGGTCGTAGAGAGCCATTTCTCATCCCCTGTTTTGACGTAAATCGTTTCCATAATGGCAACAAGAAAAGAGAGTCCAAGCGTGAGCGGAACAAATAAAAAGTGGTAAATTGCCGTTAACGCAAACTGCGCACGCGACCAGTCGATGAGATCCATGGTACGGTTCCTTTGTTAGGGATTAAAGGTTTCTGCAATTCGTGCAGGAGCCTCTTGCGGAGCATTTTTATAAGGGTTGTCCGAAAAAAATTGAAAAAGTCCCCAGATGATGATGAGTTTAAGAACGAGTACCATCATCAGCTTATTTTTAAGGTTCATCGCGCGCCATAAATCACGATACATGGATGCGATAGACTCCAGTTTCATACTTATCTCCATTGCAATTCTTCGATCAGATGATCGTAAACATACTGAATTTTTTGCGCATCGGGTTCACCTTTGTAATCCATTTGAGCACGTGCGATTGTAGTGTTTTGTTCCTTGATCGAAATACGGATATATCCATCAAAGTCAGTTCCTAAGGAACGGCTTTGGGCATTGGTACAATGGGCACTGTGAGTATAGACTTCTAAGTGAAGGGGAGCCTTGGAATCGTTTTTAAAATCGCTCTTGAGAGTACCGCTTATATCCTCAATATAAAGTGCCAAGGGAGGATGTGCGATGAAATCAGGCTTTGCGATTTCAGTATAAATTTCCCGTTCCAAGCATCCGCCGAGAAACAGGAGGTAGAACAGGAGAAATAAATATTTTTTCATGAGCTATACGTGGGAGTGCTGTCCACAGCATTTTCCAGTATGTGAATGTGCGTGGCCGTGGGTGTGAGTTTTATGATCATGTTCTCCCAAGAGTGAATCAAAGTTGTCAGAGGTTACTTCGACCAGTTCGTTGGCATGAAGCAACTTTAAGGCATCTGTTGCGGTTAATCGGGTATGTCCAGCAAAATAGACTTTGATTCCATAACTTTTTAGTAATACAAACGGATTCATCCCCAAATGAGAGATGATTAAAACATCAACATTGTTCGCGACTAAGATCCGCGCAACATCGCGTCCGCCGTTTTGTTCCATCTTTTCGACGGTTATTTCGTTATCATCATTTGCAAATGCAAAATATTTGGCATTCCCAAAGAGTGGAGCCAGAGCAGCATCGGCAGAAGCAGTTTTAACGGGCATAGAAACTATCATAATAAATCCTTTGGATTAATGGTTTGAGCAGCTCATATCGCTGTTCATAAGGGTAAGCTGATTGGCTAAAAAAGCGTTCAGCGATTGTTCGACATTGAGCGATATGTTATCGTGATAAACCGCTAATCCCTTTTGTGCAAATCCTTGTAGCGGTGAGCCGCCTATTCCTGAAACAATCAGGGCATTAGCTCCGAGAATACAGATATTTTCGACTGCACCACCACATCCGCTTGCTTTATGACCTTCGTTTTTGACGACACTCACATCTTCAATTTTTCCTTCTTGAGTCAGTTCAACGACAGTATAAAAGTTGGCTCGACCAAAATGGGCATCTCGTTTTGAGAGGAGACCGTGGTGTTCATTGGTAGGGAATACTATTTTTGTATTCATAGTTAAACTCCTTGTGTAAATTTCTATAAGTAATTTAGCATATGTAAAATTAAAATGATATTAATACTATCTTATAATACATATAACTTGCTCTTAATATGCCTAATATACAAGATTTTACGCTATTCAGAAAGTGTTATGGCGAAATAAATTATAATTATCATATGTAAATACTAGGGAATACGATGAAAACAGGAAAAAAACGAAATATTACCTTCAAACCTACTTGCTTTTCATATGGTCCTTTAACTCAATTACCCAAAGAAACCATGCAATTACGAGATGATGAACTCGAAGCGCTCTATCTAGCCGATTTTAAAGTTCTGTATCATGAAGAGTGTGCACTTTCGCTCGGAATTTCTCGTCCGACGTTTGCCAAGCTGATTAAACAAGCGCGTAAAAAAATGGTAGAGATGGTGATGTATGGCAAAGCCATTGAGCTCATACGAGAGCCTCATAGTTTCACTCTCGTATTTCCGACAGATGATCGTATCTCAATTCATCCTTATTTTTTAGTTGCCAAACTGTTTGCTTTTGCTAAAGTTGAAGAAGGGTTAATTTCATCGATTACGTATAAAGAGAACCCGATATATCGAGAACTTTTTCAAAATGAGGCAGAAATTGTGAACGATGAAAGTGCCAAAGGACTTGCTGCGGGTCGGATTATTCCGCCACTTTTAGAAGAAGCGACCATTTTAGTTGCACGAACGCTTGGGGATGGGATACGACGAAATATCGAGGGGATGGGGATAGCCATTGAGCTAACCCAAACTAGCAACCTTGATACGGTTATTGCTGAGTTGATAGTTTAATTCCCTTAACCCAGCCCTCCATCGTTTCATTGATTGCATACATCGGTGCTTCTAAAAAGGTGATAACAAAATTTTCACCCATATCGCACACACCAATGGAACGAGGGCGGGGGGCCATCATTTCAGGTCTGGGCAGTTTTTGACCGAAACAAAAGATGACCATCTTCGCTTCACTCATGAGAGGATTAATCTCTCCGCCAAGAGAAGTTGTATGGGCGTGATGGTCGAACTCTCCGATGTAAGCGGCAACTGGATTCGCTGCAATTTGATCTTTTAAATAGCTGATGATCCCATCGACATTGGAGTAACGTGATTCTTTTTTAGCGATTTCAAGTGTATAGATGGGATATTTTTCCATAAAAGTGGTCTGTTTCAAAACATGTTTCCTTAATTTTGTTAGTTTAGATAAAGCTCTATTACATCCCGGGAATACGAGGAATATAACCCATTTTCGACATTTTGTAATACCATCCCCATCCGATTTTCATCCAATGCCCTATAATCGGCATAGGGATGAGGAGTGCTTTTTTATCGTCACGGTAAACAAACCCTGCACCATTGCCCATATCCATAACACAGAGGATATTGAGGTGATTTTTGTACCCTTTTTTCTCCCCGGATTTGAGACCGACGGTTATTGCGCTGTTGTGAGCGGCATTGCGTGCCATGACTTCGGCGATGTGCCCTTGTTTGGCTTTCCAGTCGGGACCTTCCAGTGCCGCAGCATCACCGATGGCATACCATCCTTTAACCCCTTCAATTTCACAAAAATCATTAATACGGATAAAGTCGGCATTGTTGAGGGGTAGATTGCTCTCTTTGATAAGCTGCTGTCCGTTACCAGCGGGGATAAACATTGTTAAATCACTCTCGAGATTGCTTCCATCTTCAAAAACGATTCTTTCGGACTCAAAACGGGTAATTTTTTTACCGTACCGTTCGCCAAAGTTATTTTTTTTGAACATCATCGCCATGAGATTGAGGGCTTTTTCTCCCATACGTGCACCAGGAGTTGCCATCGGGGCGAAAAATGTCATTTCGAAATTATCTCGAATTCCCAATTTTTTGAGTTTATGATGGAGGTTAAAAAAGAGCTCAAATCCAGGACCGCCTCGTACACCGCTTGAGTCATTGGGATTGCCGCCAAATCCGAATGCGATTTTCCCCGATCCTTTTTCGATTAAGGCATCAATTCTTTTTTTGAGTAACAGTGATTGTTCCGGAGCTCCACAAATAGAGAGTGTATGTTCGAGCCCTTCATGTTTCATTTTTCCCGAGCCCAGTGCTATTACGAGGTGATCGACTTGGCATTCACCCTCTTTTTCAAGTGTGATGGTTTTTGTAAGAGCATCGATTGCAATGACACGATCAAGGGTGAGGACAAAATTGTGACGTTCTGCAAATTTATTTAGGGGTAAAGCAACATCATCAAAGGCATACGTTCCAACGGGAATCCAAATTGAGATAGGGAAGCTATAGAGATAGTCCCGATCGCTGATCAGCTCGACGTCAAACCCTTCTTTTCGGTAAAAAATTGCTGCTTCAAGTCCGGCAATCCCACCGCCAATAATGGTAACATTTTTCATTGTTATACCCTTTTAAATATTGTTTGCAAATAATAATTATTGCTTTTAACTATCAATGTGAATTATAATATGAATGACGCTTAAAGTCAATGGTATAGTTTATTTATACCGTCAATTTTTATTTATGAGAGATGGTTTTTTTTGAAGAGAAGAGTCTTTTGCCTAGTTGGAGTATCATTCGTAAGATTGCGATGATACTGTATACAATGGCTGTATAAACGAGAGGGTGAAAATAGTTACCCTTCTCCATCATAGTGGCAAAACGAAGCAATGGATTGTTTAGAAGATCGGGATGCATCAGGAATGCTAAAATTGGCAGTAAAATACCAAAAATAGCAATCTCCCGAAGCAAAGTTTTGTTCATTCTACATTAAACCGCGCATCATCAAATGCCAGTACATCGGTTTGAGCATATAGAGGTCAAATGCCCACCAAATCCAGCGTTCTTCTTCAACAGCAAGAGGAAACGACGGTGCAGCACCGAGGTAATTGAACTCAGCTAAGATAATTTTGCCGTATTGAGTTTTCAACGGACATACCGTGTAGCCGTCAAATTTTTCAGTAAGGGCTTTTTTCTCCATTTGAGAAATCAGATTGGCAACCATAATCGGTCCGTGATGGCGAGCACTTCCTCCAGTTTTACCCAGTGGGATACCGCACACATCACCGATTCCGAAGACATTAGGGTAGCGATTGTGTTGAAGTGTGTCTTGATCCACTTCCAGCCACCCTTTTGCTGACCCTTTTTGCCATGCAAGGGCTGAATTAAAGACAGCATCCGGTGCAGACATCGGAGGAACAATATGGATAAAATCGTATTCCATCGGTACACGCTCAACGGTGGTGATGGTTTCATACTCTTCTAAATCTTCGTCGTAAGCCCCTTTGGTCTCTACTTTGGTTTCAAACGTAGCGATTTTTTTCTCCCCGTCGATAGCAACGAGATTGTGTTTAAATTTATTGGTGATATTTCCATAACGCGGTTGAACCACTTCATTGAGTGCTTTGTTGACAGCAGGAACACCGAAAAGTTTATCGCCGTTAAGGGCAAAGGTGAAATCAGCCGTTAGTCCATCTTGTTTGAGAAAGTCATCACTGAGATAGAGAATCTTTTGGGGAGCACCACCACATTTGATCGGAGTTGCAGGCTGAGTACAGATGACGCGAGATTTCCCTTTTTTCGCCGCTTCTTTAACGTCATTAAACCACTGCCATGTAATAGAACCGCCCGCAGCTGTCCCCTTTTCCAAATCATTGAGATAAACGCTAGAAATACCATTTTTACCGATCATATCGATGGTAAGACCTTCGATTTTTTCATAATGGTAGACTAATCCAGTGGCTACAACGAGATAGTCATAAGAGACTTTTTCCCCTTTTCGAGTAGTAAGGGTATTGTTGTCGGGATCAAATGTAGCGACTTCGTCTTTGATCCATTTGACATCATCGGGAATCAAATCGAGATTGCTTCCCATAATGTCTTCAGGTGCGTATTCACCCGCAGCGACAAACACTTGTCCCGGTTGGTAAATATGACCTTCGTTTGGAGTGATGATCGTGATGTCTGGGTTGGAGAGTGCTTTGCGCAAACGTGCCATCGCCATAATACCGCCGGCACCACCGCCAACGATAACAATTTTACCTTTGGCATCTGAAGCCATAGCATTCGTACCATTACTGCTGCCAGCAGAGGCAAGAACACCTGCCGCGATAGGGGAAAGACCCATAAAGCGTAGCGCTTCACGACGGGTCATACCGGATTTGATTTCATTGAGTGCGTCAAGTTCGAGTTTAGACATAAAAGCTCCTTAATATTTATAACGCACAAATGCGCGAAATTCTTGAGAATGGTCGAGATTAGGTTCTAATGGATTATCCCAGTAGCATGTTGTATTGGCGCGATAGTGGTGATCCAGATAGGTATAGCGAATTTGTGCACTCAGATTTTTCCCGACAATCGGGATATTCCAGTATCCTTCATATGCATTACCGCGCGTGGCGATTTTAGAGCCGATAGTAGAATCTTCAGCCCATGTCATCGGTGTCCAGTACTTACTTCCATAGTTATACTCTAAACCGAAACGCCCTCCGTCGGTGATTTGATCGGGGAACAAAAAACCTGCCCAGAAGCTGTATCCAGTTTTATTCTCAGCTGAACCTAGCATTCGATAGCCACTTTCAGGATTAGTTGAACTCATTGCCGTACTGGCAAAGAGGGTCGATTCTTCTAAAAATTCGTTATCCTCACCTAAGCCATCGAGTTGATACGAGAGTGCAGCTAAATGAGTCGTTCCTGATGCAGTTTTTATCTCTGTAGTGAGTCCATCTGTTGCGACTTTTTCACCTTTAGAATTCATGATCATGGAGTATTGGGCCATCAGATTATGTTGACCGTCATTGTAGATTGACATTGGCATAACGATAAAGTCAACTTGATTGTCTTCTGCTGCAGTGTCGATAAAATTTGTCGCAGAGATAGTTCTGCTTGCCGGATCATGGGCACGTCCGTAGACCACTTTGAGATACGATCCAGGAAATAAGACTTTATCAAAATCAAATTGCATCATGACACCGTCAACTTCCATGTTGGTGATATGGGCTAATGGTGAGCCCGCAGCATCATCGCTCATCATTTCACGATGGTTAGCCAAAAAGCCATCCGTTGCTGCTCGGCGTCCGGCACTGACGTTCATCGGTACATCCCAGTCATTTCCAAATTTATAAACAAAATAGGCTTGACGTAAACGGATGTCGACATCATTAGGACGTGAGCTTTCTTGCCAAATTTTATCTTCGGCTACTGATGTATCCGCACCCCAGTTGTAATAGGCGGCAAGTTGACCGTAGAAGAAAAGATCTTTATTGACTTTTGAACCCATACCTAACCACAAACGGTTGGTGAGTAAAGAGGGATTAGAATAGCCTTGAGCAGCATTGGTACCATCAGGCGAATAGGCGGTTGCGTATTTATTGGTTCCACTCGCAGGAGCACGTTTTGTTGCATTATCAGAATAGCTATATCCTGTATTGTGATAAGCACTTCTAAAATCGATATCCCATTTGATATTGTCATTAGCACTTTGTGCGTTGACTTTGGAGAGCATGTCACCTTGAGAGATTTGGGTCTCTTGGAGAACGATTTGTGTTTGTTGTGTTGTTCCTTGGGTTTTTTCAAGCTGTTCAATCCGTTGGATCAGTTTTTGGATTTGTGCTTGCAGTGCGGCTTCATCGGCGATTAAGTTTCCGGTAAAGAGAGATGCCGCAATAAGTGATAAAGTAATTTTTTTCATCTATCTTCCTTGAGTTACATTGGTGTTTTCGGGAGGGTTAAGAGGAGAAGATTCACGAAACCCAAAGGCTTCGTAAAAATGACTTAGCACGAAGGAATATTACCGCTGTCGCGTGCAAAGTCGTGAACGAAATCATATAAATGCGTTTCAATTTTTTTATACTTATCGCTTTCAAAGAACTCTTTACCTGCTGGACATGCTTCGGTCATTTTTTTATTTAATGTGCCCGCTTTATAGGCTTTATCCCAATCTGCTTGTTTGTATTTAGCAGCAAATACGCCACCGGTAATCCCACATGTTTCTTTGAGATTTTTTTGGTAAAGTTTTTTACCTTTTTCTGCATCAGCAGAAGCCGTTGTACTAAAGAGTGTAAGACTAAGAAATGCTGCTAAAGCAATTTTAGAGAATGAATGCATGGTTTTTTTCCTTAAGGAGGTAATTTTATGAGTACCAAAAGATACTCTAATGATTGTCAGCGATGATGATACACTTGGAATGATAAAAATAATATAAAATTAACTGTATTATTATCTGACATTATAATTAATAATTTATTCGTCAAATAAATATTTATAATAATTCTATATAATGTATAAAATGGAGTAAAAAAGCATTAAAATACAAAAAACTATACTGTGTAAAAAAGTAACACTACTCAGCTTTATTAAAATTTTAGTCTAAATTATAAGGATTAAATTAAGGATGTGATAGCATTGTGACGTAATAGGATTATAATCGTCTTTTATGGAATTTGAGTAATAGGTAGGGAGAAAGTATGGCAAGATTAGTTGTTTTAGGCGGCGGTGTCGCTGGACACACAGCAGCAACATTCGCAGCAGATTGGCTTGGAAGTGATCATGAGGTAGTCGTGGTCACTCCAAATGCAAAATGGAATTGGATTCCTTCAAATATTTGGGTTGGCGTCGGTCAAATGTCTAAAGAAGAGGTCACTTTTGATCTTGATCCTGTTTACAAAAAAGCAGGGATTACGTATAAACAAGCCAAAGCAGTAAGTCTTAATCCTGAGGGAAATGCTTCTGGTGACAAACCTTTTGTTACGATCGAGTATACAGGTCAGGGTAAAGCGGGTAAAAGCGAAGAGGTAACATATGATTATCTCATCAATGCAACAGGACCAAAGCTAAACTTTGGAGCAACTCCTGGCTTGGGCGAGGGTTCATCATTGGGTGAGCACACTGTTTCAGTATGTACAGCAGATCACGCAGAACATGCATCTCATGAACTTATGAAATGCATAGAAAAAATGAAAAAAGGGGAACATCAAAAATTCCTCATCGGTACGGGTCACGGTATGTGTACATGTCAGGGTGCAGCGTTTGAATATATCTTCAACATTGAACATGAACTCAACAAAGCTGGCGTCCGAGATAAGGCTGAGATCAAATGGATCTCAAATGAATCATTTTTAGGTGACTTCGGTATGGGCGGATTGCACATGAAAGTGGGCGGTTACGTTGTCAGTTCACGTATCTTTACTGAGTCATTGTTTGCTGAGCGCGGTGTTGATTATATTACCGGTGCGCACGTGAACAAAGTTGAAAAAGGGAAAGTCACCTACGAACTTCTTGATGGTTCTATGGGTGAAGAGACATTTGACTTTTCAATGCTGATTCCACCGTTTGCAGGGGTTGGTCTAAAAGCGTACAACAAAGCAGGGGATGACATTACCGATACGGTATTCGCTCCAAACGGCTTTATGAAAGTCGATGCGAACTATACTCCTAAACCATACGAAGAGTGGAAAGCATCTGATTGGCCTCGTACCTATCAAAATCCTACCTATAAAAATCTTTTTGCAGCAGGAATTGCATTTGCACCTCCTCACATCATCTCTAAACCTGCAAAATCACCAAACGGTACAGTGATTAATCCAACTCCTCCACGTACAGGTATGCCAAGTGGTATTATCGGTAAAGCAGTGGCTCACAGTGTTTGTTCATTGATTAAAGATGGTGAAGGTGCTCATTTGCATGAAGCATCTATGGCAGAAATGGGTGCGGCATGTGTTGCATCAGCAGGTAAAGGTTGGTTAGACGGACAAGCGGCTGCAATGACTGTTTTCCCTGTTGTTCCTGACTTTGATAAATATCCGGGAACGGGGCGCGATACCGATTATACCTTTGGTGAGATTGGTTTAGCAGGTCATTGGATTAAGCATATTCTTCACTATTTGTTTATGTACAAAGCGAAGCTAAAACCGTTCTGGAAAGTAATTCCGGAATAAACCATCTATATTTAAAAAATACTAAGGAAATAATTATGGCAGTAAAACCTGAAGAATTTAATTTTGCAAAAAATGATAAATTCAATAATGCAATGATCCCGGGAAAATTCGCTCGAGCTATGCGTACGTGCAAGATTTGGCAGTTTATCCGTTTTGTAATCATTAACCTCAAAATGATTGTAGTTGTGAGTAAAAGTCACTAAAACCTATTAATTTGAACGCCAAAGGAATTGATCCTTTGGCTACGCTTGCCTCTTTTGAGGCAGATTTATTAAAGATCTTCATAATGATTCAACCTCTTATTCAATACCCCAACCCTGCCATCCGATTAATATCGGCTAATGTCCGTTTCTTTAATGATGAACTCACTCAATGGATCGCCGATATGCGTGATACCATGATAGCAAACGATTTGGATGCCCTTAGTGCGATTTTGATCGGTATCCAGCAAAGTATTATCGTTATTAAAGAAGGGGAGAATTATATTCCCTACATCAATGCCCGTTTTATCAAGCACTCTGATATTCAAACACAGACAGAACGAAGTATCTATTATCAGGGCATCAGTGTTGATGTTGACCGCTATAATAAAGTAACGATTCTCTATGAAGATGAAAATGCCATTCCTTGTCATCGTGATTTAGAGGGTGATGAGGCACGTATGTTTCAACAGCATTTGGATTATTGTTTTGGAAGTACGTTTGTGGATCGCGTCGATCGTGAGATGAAACAGCGCATTCATGATCATCTTGAGTTTGGATTGGTAAAAGATGGCGGTTCATGTCCTACTGTTTTTTATCGAGACTACTTTAAACGAGGGGCACGATATCTTATAAGTGCACTTACTCTAACTTTAGCCGTTCCATTTTTTGCTTCAAGACAGATACAGGAGTGGACGTATTTAATGGATAAATATCTCATTGCAGGAGCTTTGCTTTTGATGATCGGATATTTTTTCTATGCACAGTATGAATCACGGCAATATAAGCAGTGTACCAGTTGCCAAACAGGGAATATTATTGGTACACTTACTATTTTACTAGGGCAGTTGGCGATCGTTTCTCTAGGGGTGTTTCTTTGGGTTGCACCTTAATCGTAATTCAATAATATCGAGGCAGTGTTTTATGGATTTTCCAAATTCTATCCACCTTTATCAGGCAAAAGAGAAACTTTTAAATGCGAAAGATAGCATTTTAAATGAGTGGATTTCACAACCGCAATGTGCCTTGATATTGGAGAAACATTCTATCGATTCAAAGTGGTTTCAAGCCTATTATGCAAGTGCCGTTTTTGATTACTTCATGGGAGTTGTTTCAGGCGATATGGAGCTTGGACAATGTCCGGTTATGAAAGAGTTTATCGCGTATCTTAAAGATCAAGAGATTCGGGCCGATGAGCTTTTTACTTTATGCAGCTATTTTAAACGCTCGGTAATCAATGCGACTTATTTTTTAGATATCAATTCACAAAATTTATTTGAAGCTATCAGCTATCTTTTTGATATGAATTTTTCCGGTGTTTTGACTATTTATACAGATACGATTTACCAAAAAGAGCAAGAAGCTATCGAAGCCAACAAAGCCAAAGAGTATTTTCTTTCCAATATTTCCCATGAAATACGAACACCGCTAAATGCTATTTTAGGATTTGTTAATTTATTGCAAGCTGAAAACTTAGGCGAGCGTATAGAAAAATATCTCGATATTATTGCCCAAAGTGGTGAAAATTTACTCCACATTATCAATGATATTCTTGACTTTAGCAAACTTCGAAGCGGTGAATTTGCTATTGATCCACATCCTTTTAATATCCATGATGAAATTAGCAATACTTTGGAACTTTTTATCCCCAGTGCAAATGTAAAGTCTATTTCAATCGTCTATTCTATTAATTCAGAAATTCCTCATTGTATACGTGCAGACTCTTTTAGAATTCAACAAATCCTTGGGAATCTTTTGAGCAATGCAATTAAGTTTAGTCCTTTGGGGTCTTCAATAGACGTGAGTGTTGATGTTAATCGCGCTGATTCTACTCTTGTAATTTGTGTACGCGATTATGGAGTTGGGATTGCTATTGTGGATCAGGAACGCATTTTTGATCCTTTTTATCAAGCAGCAGAGGGGATGAAATTTGGTGGAGGCGGAAGCGGACTAGGGTTATCTATTTGTAAACAGCTTGCTGTTCAGATGGGTGGAGAAATTACATTAGAATCGAAAGTTGATTGGGGAACTCTTTTTGTGGTGACTCTCGCAGTAGAATTTCCTCCTGAAAAATTTTGTGAGGTCAAATCTTTGCCAAGCAGTATCGTAAGGTTTGTTGGAAATGTTTTAGTTGCAGAGGACAATGAAGCCAATCAGGAATTGATTCGAGTTACTTTAGAGCGCCATGGACTGCAAGTAACTGTAGTTCCAAATGGACAAGAAGCGTTTGAATATACTTGTAATAATCGATATGATTTAATTTTTATGGATGAACAAATGCCCATTATGCACGGACATGAAGCAGTTGCTAAGATTCGTCAATATGAACAACAGCTTCAACTTCCTTCAACTGTGATTGTCGAACTTAGTGCAAATGTCCTTAAGGGTTCAAAAGAAAAAGCATTACAATGGGGGTACGATGCTTTTGTCGGTAAACCTTTCAGCAGTTGTGAGATAGATAATTTACTGGAGCGATACTTAGAAAAAAATGGAGTCAGCACTTGTGAATCTAAACAGGAAGAAGCCATTACAGAAGAGATGCGACGTCTTGAAAAAGTATTAATGCTCTCTCGTGAACAGATTATTCAGTTGTTGATGCTTTTTCATAAAAATATGGCAAAACTGCTGATTGAATTAAAAACAAATATTGAGAAACGAGATTTTGAAGAGATTGCACGCATTGCTCACATGATGAAGGGGTCAAGTGCTAATTTTAGATTTGAAGAATTTTCGCATCGAACAGCACTTTTGGAAGATAATGCGCTGCATAACAGAGAGTCATTTGATTTTGATGAGGCGTACCATGCTCTTGAATGTGAATATGGAAAACTTTATTCTTCGAGATAATAACCGATTCCCGACGCATTTTTGATAACATCAGTGGGGAGCTTGTTGCGTAAGCGCCATACAAGAGTGCGAACGCTGTTGTCGCTGGCTCCTTCTTCCCCCCAAACGTAATCCGTTGCCTGTGAAAAATCGACAACACTTCCCAGCTGTGCAATCAAAAGATGAATAAAAGCATTCTCTTTTTTGGTGAGTTTTATTTTTTGATCTTTGTAAAATGTTTCTCCCAAAGAAATGTCATGGCGATAGCCCTCACCGAATTCAACGATAGGCTGTGTAGAGAGTTTTTTAGCATATAGAAGTTTTTCGAGGTGCTCTTTATCCGTTTTAAGAACATCAACATTCACAAGTCGTTTTTTCTCCTCTTCATAACGGTACAAAGCCATTTGAATGGTTGTGTGAAGATTGAGAGGATCAAACGGTTTCACAATGTATCCAAAAGGTTCTGTTTGTTTGGCTTTTGTTAAAATTTCACTATCGGAATGGGCGGTTAAAAAGATAAAGGGGCGAGGCATTTTTTCACGAATAAAATTAGCCACTTCAATCCCGCCATCGTGTCGTTTGAGCCCTATGTCGATCAGTACAATATCAGGATTATAAATTTTAATCTTATTTTGAGCACTTGTCTCTTCATTGGCTAAGGAAAGAACTTCGTAGCCAAATTTTTCAAGTGACATTTTGAGATTAAGCGCAGTTACTTCATCATCTTCAATAATAAGAACTTTAGTAGTAGACATTGGGTGCTTCTTGATATTTTTTTGACTATTTTATCACATTTTTTTGAATTAAATCCGAAATTATTACAAAATGATGTAAATTTGCTTAATATTTACGTCATACAGGGCAATATAGGGACTTTTAGTTCCTTGGTAATATTGCTATTTTAGGGGAGTTTCAATCCAAAAGAGTATAATCGCGACATTAAACCCTTGAATGGATGCTCATAATGCTTGATTTTGATAAATTTACTCGATACTCCAAGCCGGGACCTCGATATACGAGCTACCCAACCGCACTCGAATTCAATGATACGTTTGGTTACAATGAGTATCTTGATAAGCTTCATTCACAAGATCCTATGCGCCCCTTGTCGCTTTATTTTCATCTTCCATTTTGTAAAAATGCCTGTTATTTTTGTGGCTGTAATGTTGTTTTTACTTCCAAAGAAGAGAAAAAAGAGCGCTATATTGACTATCTCACGCGAGAACTTCAAATACTTAGTAAGCACATTGATGTTAACCGAAGTGTCATTCAGCTCCATTTTGGCGGCGGTACACCAACATTTTTTGATGCCAAACAGCTTGAACAGATTATTGCAACGATTAAAAGCACGTTTAAAAACTTTGCAGAGGGTGCTGAAATCAGTTGTGAGATTGATCCAAGACACATTGATGATGCGCAGATGAAAGTGATGAGTGATGCAGGATTTAATCGTGTGAGTTTTGGGATTCAAGATTTTGATGAAAAGGTACAAGTGGCGGTACACCGTGTTCAGCCGTATGATATTACCAAAGCAGCAATGGAGTTGGCGCGTAAATACAATATGGTGAGTGTCAACGTCGATCTCATTTACGGCTTGCCGTATCAAAGTTTAGAGACCTTTAAAAAGACCCTTGATTTGGCAATTTCTCTTGATCCGGATCGTTTTGCCGTCTTTAACTATGCCCATGTTCCGTGGCTCAAAAAAACTATGCGTAAAATCGATGAGACAACCTTGCCTCATCCAGCAGAAAAGCTTGCCATCATGCGCTATACGATTGATTATATGACTGCCAAGGGATATCGTTTGATCGGTATGGATCACTTCGCTAAACCTGCTGATGAGCTCTTTAAGGCGATCGAGAAAGGGGAATTACACCGTAATTTCCAAGGCTACACGACCAAGGGCGGAGCTGATTTGATTGGTGTGGGTTTAACCAGTATCGGTGAGGGGACGGATTATTACGCTCAAAATTTCAAAGAGATGGAATTATACGAAGAGGCGATTGATGAGGGAAAACTTCCTTATGAGCGCGGTGTGTCGCTTCATGCAGATGATCAAATTCGTCAATACGTTATTATGGAGTTGATGAGTAATTTTAAACTGGATATTAAACGTTTCGAGATGTTGTATAAAGTCGTATTTGCTGAGTATTTTGCCGATGCGATTGAAGCATTGAAGCCATTTGAAGCGGATGACCTACTCACCATTACGACAACTTCGATTGAATGCTCACCGACAGGAACTTTACTCATCCGAAATATTGCAATGCCGTTTGATGCCTACATGAAGCGTCATGCCAGCAGCGATAAAGCGTTTAGTAAGACGGTATAAGGATGCGTGAACTTTTTAATTTTACGGAAACATCGGATGCATGTATTAAATGCGGGAAGTGTATTCCCGTCTGTACAATTCACAATGTCAATGCCGACGAAGTAACGTCTCCTCGCGGATTTATCGATTTACTTGGTGCTTATCAGCGCGGGCAATTGGAACTTGACTTGAATGCCAAAGCGATCTTTGAGAGTTGCTTTTTGTGTACAAACTGTACCGATGTTTGCCCAAAAGCGCTTCCTACGGATATGGTGATTGAGCAAGTACGTGCGGATATCGCCGATAAATACGGGATTGCATGGTTTAAACGGGCATTTTTCTTTCTCTTGCGCCACCGAACAACCATGGATATTCTCTTTAAGCTCGGATACGTATTCCAGACGTGCGGATTTAAGATCAAGGCAGAGCTAAATTCTATGCAGCCTCGATTTAATCTTCCCCTCATTAAAAAAGATCGTCTTTTGCCATCCATGGGAAAAACTTCTTTCCTGAACAGTTACCCCGAAAATATTTCCAATGGCGGCAAACGCCGTGTTGCAATCTTCATTGGGTGCTTGGCAAACTACAACTATACTGAAATAGGGAAGGGGCTTTTAGAGATTCTTGAAGCTCTTCATATCGATGCTTTTATTCCGAAAAAACAGCTTTGCTGCGGGGCACCCGCCTATTTTACCGGTGATTTTGCAACGGTTGATCATAACGCCAAAAAGAACATCGTTTATTTCGAGAGCTTTATCGATGAGGTTGAAGCGATTATCATTCCGGAAGCAACGTGCAGCGCGATGATTAAAATCGATTATGAACACTTTTTTCACGATCAACCTGAGTGGCTGGAACGTGCCAAAAAGCTCAAAAATAAAATCTTTATGGCAACCGAGTGGCTTGAGCAAAAAACTGAGCTTAACGCACTTTTGGCATCAAAGGGGCGCAGTGATTCTGTAGTAACGTACCATGACCCGTGTCATGCGCGCAAAATGCAAGGGGTATACCAAGAACCACGCCGACTGGTAGCGCAAAATTACACCATCACCGAGATGAGTGATCCCAATGCCTGTTGTGGATTTGGCGGAGTGACCATGCAGACGGAAAATTTCCATTTTGCCCAAGCCGCAGGACGTCCTAAAGCTGCCATGATTGCCAAAACCGGTGCCAAAATCGTCACCGCCGAGTGCAGTGCATGCCGTATGCAGATCAACAACTCGATGAATGAAGCAAATGTGGATGTTGTTTTCAAAAATCCGATCGAATTGATTGCGGAAGCTTTACGAAAATGACAACACAGGAAGTTGAATCGTTTTTAGAAACCTTTCAAACCCTGATGATGGCGTCTCTGACTCCCGAAGGCGAGCCTCATGCGAGTACCGCCGCTTATGTACGAGTCGGAAATAATTTTTACATCCTCATAAGCACCGTTGCCCAACATGGGCGCAATTTGTTGGCATCAGGAAAAGTATCATTGCTTTTTACCGAAGATGAGTCGAAAACGCTACAGCCCTTTGCACGCAAACGGGTGACGATTGAAGCATATGTCCATGAAGTTGTACGTGAAAATAGCGAATTTGTCTCATTGATCGAACGTTTTAAAGAAAAATTTGATCCAGAGTTAATCGGTTCTTTGTCCGAAATGGGAGATTTTCATCTTTTTAAACTCTCTCCTAAAAGCGGCAGTGTGGTGATGGGATTTGGTAGGGCGTATCGTTTGGATGAAAACCTTGAAGTGCTAACACATATCAGTGCTGTGCATCAGCATTCGAAATAAAGGAATGGGTTAATAATGGAATACTGGAATCATATATACGAGCACTTTAACCCCGTAGCCTTTAGCATCTTTTCGATTCCTGTACACTGGTATGGATTGATGTATGTTCTTGCTCTTTTATCGGCACTGATGATTGCTAAATGGATTGTCAAAAAAGATAACATCGACATCACCAAAGATCAACTGGATGATTATTTCATTTATGCCGAAATTGGGGTTATTCTCGGGGCACGATTAGGGTATGTTCTTTTTTACGACACCCATACGATGTACTATTTGACGCAGCCATGGCAGATTTTTAATCCATTTATTGACGGGCAGTTTGTCGGGATTCGGGGAATGAGTTTTCATGGGGCTATTGTCGGATTTTTAATTGGCTCGTATCTCTTTTTTCGTCGCAATGGAATCCCGTTCGGTCGGCTGATGGATTTAGTGGCGGTATCGGTTCCTCTTGGGTATGTATTCGGGCGGATCGGGAATTTCCTCAATCAAGAGCTAGTCGGACGTGCCACAGATGTGCCTTGGGGAATTTACGTGTATGATACGCTTCGTCACCCTTCACAGCTTTATGAAGCATTTATCGAAGGATTCGTTGTTTTTGCCATTATCTATCTTTATCGTAAGCGAAAAGCGTTTGAGGGTGAATTGATTCTGCTTTATGGTGTGGCGTATGGTTTAGGTCGCGCATTTGTAGAATTTTATCGTGCTCCTGATGCACAGATTGGCTACATTGTGGGAGAGTGGATGACACTGGGTATGGCACTAAGTCTGGCAATGGCAATCGTTTCAGCCATTATTTGGATTATACTTCGTTCTCAAAACTCTATGCAAAAAGTGTGATTTCCATTTTCGTAGCTATAGTTTAGATGAAAATTATGTAACTCACATACAGATTGGGCAATGTAAAGACCCAATCCCAATCCTCCATCTCCTCGCTCAGTAACAAAAGCTTGCAGGGCTTCTTCCACAGGACGCTTGAGCGGTTCTCCGCTATTTTGTATGCAGATTTTTTCACTGCTGCACGTTATAACTATCGGAAATGTACTCGCATGACGATAGGCATTATCGAGCAAATTTTGCAAGGCACTGGTGAAGAGGACGGGATCAGCCATCACTGTTTCTTCATCTCCGCAAAAAAGTATATTTTGATCTTCCAATAGCAGGTTGTCCATCGCCAAATTGAGAAGAGTTTTTAGTTTTACTTTTTGAGGGTTTAATGCAAAGGCGTGCATTTTTTCAATCTGTGCCATTTGATGAATCAGATGTTCCATGCGTGAGAAAAGTTTACCAAGCAGTGTTGTATTGGTACTTGGCTCTTGAAGTTCTACAATTAACTTGCCTTTGGTAATAGGAGTTTTCAGCTCATGCATGATGTTACGCAAAAAAAGCTCACGAGACTTTTTGAGGGCACTTTGTCGAAGGAGTGCATCGTGCAAAGCATTGGCAATGAGAGCAATTTCATCTTTTCCTTTATTGGGAGTGTTTAAAATTTCTTCACCTGCTCCATAGTGTTGTATTTGCTGATATAAATGTTTAAGAGGTCGAAGATTACGCCATAACAGAAGATACATACTAACAAGACCGCTAAAAAGGGTAAAAAATAAGAGCCATACAAAATAATAAGTATTTCCCTCGACGGTATCGCGGTAAAACATAGTACAGTGACTGCGCATAAGGGCATAAATTATCCCTTGGCTGTCTTGATAGATTTGAACTTGAAGCTGATTGGTTTGAAGTTTTTTTTCCATCGGAGCAGGAAGCTCAATTTTCTTTGCATCGGATGTAATATGGGGTATTTCTTGGAAGCCTTCACGGCTAAGTTCACGAGATTGATTTTTACAACTGTAATTTTTCAGTATTCCCAATGATTGAGAAAGTTCAATAGAACGATGGGTTAAAAGGCGAAATTTTTGGTGTTTTTGTTCACTTAACGCGGTATTGAAAAGTAACGCTAAAACAACAAGTGCAATAAAAAAGAAGGCATGAAGTTTGAAAAAAACCGAATGGTAACGTGAAATCATTTGCAAAATTGGTACCCCATTCCACGGATGGAACGGATGAGAGTAGGGTGTTTGGGATTAGACTCTATTTTCTGACGAATACGGCTGATAAGGACATCAATACTTCGCTCCGAACTTTCCCATCCGATGGACTCAACATTGTTGGCGATAAAATCACGTGAGATAATTTGACCGCGATGTTTAAGCAGAAGACTTAAAAGCTCAAATTCTGCTCGTGTGAGTATTAAAAGTTCTCCCTCTTTATAAATACCGTTTTCCTCTACTCGAAATATTTCATTGGACGTTTGGAGAGTTTTGCCATTTATACGGCGAAGGAGACTTTGAATGCGTGCAACTAATTCTCGGGGTTCATAGGGCTTGGGGAGGTAATCATCAGCACCCAGCTCAAGCGCGATAACTTTGTCTCCTAAATCACTGCGGGCAGAGGAAATAATGATGGGAATACTGCTGCGTTCACGAAGAATTTTGCATACTTCCAACCCATCCATCTCAGGAAGTGTAAGATCAAGCAGTACCAAATCATACGATTCGATAGAGAGAGAATTTAACGCTGATTTTGGATGAGTATAGCTAATAACCTCCATCTGATAACGGCTCAAATATTGCGTCAAAAGGTCAGCAATTTCGAGGTCATCTTCTATCAGGAGGATTTTGATCATAGATTACTTTTTCTCGTCACATTTTTTGCAGCCCATGCCGCCTTCACCCATTTGAGGCTGTTTCATATCCCCTTTTGGACACATTTTTCCTTTGCCTTCATTCATCATTATTTTCATCCCGTCGAGCTTAGCGCGTTGCTCAGGAGTAAGAACCGCCATCATTTTTTCGTGCTGTTTGTTATGAAATGCTTTTCCCTCAGCACGAATAGCTACAACTTGCTCTTTTTGTTTGTCGTTAAGATCCAACTTTTCCATCATAAGAGGAAGCTTTTTGGTGTCGCATTCACATTTTTGCATCATGCCACCCATGCCGCCTTTATCGCCGCACATTCCACCTTGCATCGGGCATGCCATTAACGCTGTTGCACCTAAAATCAGTGCGATACTTAGAATCTTTTTCATTTGGAATCCTTTAGGTTTTGATGATCACATGATAGAACAAATAGGTCAATAAATCAATAACCTAATGTTAACAGTGTTAATTAAAATAGATGAGATGGCGGATTGCCAAATTTTAGTAAATCATACGTTTTCGCAGTAGCCACGCGTCCGCGAGCTGTTCTCTCCAAGTAGCCATTAGCGAGAAGGTAAGGCTCAAGTACATCTTCAATCGTCCCCTCGTCTTCACTGAGTGCTGCGGCGATAGTGCTTAGTCCCATAGCTCGACCTTTGGCTTCCATCAGCAGTTTTAGCAGACGTATGTCCATCTCATCAAAGCCATGGGCGTTGATTCCAAGCTGATCGAGAGCGTATTGGGATCGGGAGTGTAAAATGGAAGTCTCATTGGCAACATCCGCAAAATCACGGACTCTTTTTAGTAAACGCAATGCAATACGCGGTGTTCCACGGGAACGCTTGGCAATTTCATGTGCTGCTTCTTTGTCAATGTTTTTTCCCAGTTTTTGAGAGGCCTGAGTGACAATAATACAGAGTTCTTCCGGAGTATAAAACTGCATCCGAAAGTTCATTCCGAAACGGTCTCTCAGCGGATTGGAAAGCATTCCCGCACGAGTGGTTGCACCGATGAGGGTAAAGCGGGGAAGGTCGATTTTTACCGTCTGTGCTGCCGGACCGCTTCCGATGATGATGTCGAGGCGAAAATCTTCCATCGAGGGGTAGAGAATTTCCTCAACCGCAGGTGAAAGGCGGTGGATTTCGTCGATAAAGAGGATGTCTCCTTCTTCGAGATTGGTGAGGATGGCGGCTAGATCCCCACTTTTTTCGATCATTGGGGCAGCGGTAACTTTGATATTACTGCCCATTTCGTTGGCAATGATGAGAGCAAGAGTAGTTTTACCCAATCCCGGAGGTCCATAAAAGAGAACATGATCGAGGGCTTCACGCCGTTTGGAACTCGCTTCGATAAAAACACCAAGATTTTTTTTGATTTGCTCTTGCCCGATGTATCCATCCCAGCTACTTGGGCGTAAAGAGGTTTCGGTTACCTCTTCGGCGGTGAATTTCTCGATTTCGACTATGCGTTCCATGATTGATTAAAACTTTCTTGGTATAACAATGGGATCAGAATTATTAATACAATTTTGATAGTGTTGTGTACCCGATATACAGGGATTGTTTGGGATAGGATGATCATAGCTGTAAAGAGCAGAATTTAAAGGAGTTGAAATTTTATGTTCTTTTGAAAATGACATAGAACACCCTATAAATAATAAAGGGATAAGTAAAAATAGTATTTTAATAAACATAATTTTCATCCGGAAATGACCGATTTTGAACTTCTTTAGTATAACTGAAAACTGCTTCTTTGACTGCCGCCGCACCGTTCATGTACTGTTTGACAAATTTTGGGACAAACGGCTCATACAGTCCCAGCATATCAGAAAATACCAAGACCTGACCATCCACGCCATTACCCGCACCGATGCCGATAACGGGGATAGAGACACTTTGTGCAACACGCGTAGCAACGTCGGCTTTTACCCCTTCGATGACGAGGATAAAGGCACCTGCTTTTTCGATGATCTGCGCATCGGCGATGAGAGAAAGGGCTTCTTCTTCCGATTTGCCTTTGACTTTATAGCCCCCCTCGGCACGAACACTTTGAGGTAAGAGTCCGATATGACCGCACACGGCGATGCCGTTGTCGGTTAGATGTTTAACGAGGTGCGCTTTATCGGCTCCCCCTTCGATTTTGACAGCATCAGCAGGAGTTTCACGGTAAACGCGAATGGCATTAGACAAAGCAGTGGGCTCATCTGTATAGGTACCAAAGGGCATATCACAAATGACAAACGTATTTTGAGCTCCTTTGCAGACGGCATTCGTGTGATAGATCATCTGATCCATAGTGGCACTTAATGTATCGGGATTGCCGCCAAAACTCATATTGAGACTGTCACCAACAAGCAAAATATCAGCACTCTCTTCAAAAAGTCGAGCAAAAAGTGCATCGTATGCTGTAATCATCATAATGGGTAAAATATTTTTACGCTTTAAAATAGCGCCAATAGATAGTTTTTTCATGAATAGAAGTTTACCCTAAAATTGTAGTGGCATCTAAAATATGTCATTTTGTCAGATAAAAGTGGAGATGCTATTTATTTAAAACGCGGTATAATTGCCTCAAATAGGAGAAGAAATCATGGGCATACGGACAAATTTGGAGAACGATTTCGATTTTGAAATTATCGATGAATTTTTAGATCACTATGCCATGATGATTGAAATTATGGAGTCGTTGATTATTGATTTAGGGCATGATGAGCGTTATGGACGCAGTGTTGAAGAACTGTTTCGTATTTTTCACAATATTAAATCAGCAACTAGCTATTTAAAAATAGAGCCGATGATTCGTCTTTCAACTTTTGTGGAAGATGCCCTTGAACAGCTGAGACTGCGAGATACGTCCGCCAATGAAGAGACTATTTCATGGCTGATTAGTGTTTCAGATATGTTTTTACAATGGCAAGAAGATTTCAAAATGGATAATGAACTCTCAAAAATCAATTTTTCTCTCCTAATATTACCCGATATGGAGAAAGCGTGAAGCAACTAGTAGCTTATATTACCGCAGGATATCCTGATAAAAATTTTACCATTGACCTAGCATTGGCATTGGGTGAAAACGGTGTCGATACCTTGGAACTGGGTGTCCCCTTTTCTGATCCCGTTGCCGACGGTCCTGTGATTGAAGCAGCAAATCAGCATGCGTTGGAATCAGGATTTCGTTTTTCGGATATTTTAGAGATATCCGCTAGTATAGCTCCTAAAATTGACACGTTATGGATGGGATATTTTAACCCTTTTTATCAATACGGAATGGAAGCGCTGTTGAACCGAGCTCAGACACTTGGCGTTAAAGGTCTCATCATCCCTGATGTTCCTTATGAGGAGGCAAAAGCCTATCATAATCTCTTTGAAGAGCGTCAGTTGGCAAATATTTCTTTCGTAGCCCCAACCGATGGAGAAGAGCGAATCGCTATGATTACTGCTCAAGCTCGCAGATTTATTTATCTCGTTGCCTATGCCGGAATTACAGGCAGCGGCAAGAGTGAAGATTTGGCGCCGGTTCTTGAAATGATTAAGCGCCACAGTCAAACCCCCGTTTATGTAGGATTTGGAGTAAATGAGCAGACTGCACGTGAAAAAGTCAAAGGGGCAGACGGTGTTATTGTCGGTTCCTCTATTGTCAGCGTCCTTTTGGATAATACGCTCAACGGTACCCAAAAAATCGCCAAATGTTGTGAGATTACCCGAAATATTAAATCACTCATTAACGAATAAATGGGGTATTGGGCTGTTCTTTTACTTTCAATCGCCATAACCGCTTCTGCTGACAACTCTCTTTATAATGAGTTAAAAAAAAGTCCCTCTTTGAAGCAGGCTCCCTCACTCTCTGAGGATGCGTTGAGAAGCACCCTCTGGCAATATCAAATAACCGAGAGTTTAGAACCGCAATTTCATCCGATCAATGCCGATGAGGGAAAAGATTACCTGCCAATCTATATCAATGTCAATGAAGAACTTCCTTTCCGTTATAAAAAACTTATTGAGGATTCCCTCTACCTTCAACTCCTTATGATCTCATCCGTTGGATTTTTGACTCTGCTGCCGGAAAGTATTACGAGTTGGGATATGGAGGAACTGCAAAAACAGACATTGGCTCAGCGCTGGTTTGAGAATGTTTCCTCTACGCCGGTTTGGGATAACGACGACTGGATCATCAACTACATCGGACATCCGGTATCGGGTGCGTTCTACTATACAATGGCACGCAATGATGGGATGTCGATCGGTGAGTCGGCAGCTTTTTCCGCCTTGATGTCCACCTTTTTCTGGGAGTACGGTTACGAGAGTTTTGCCGAGACTCCTTCGATACAGGATCTTATTATCACTCCTTTATTCGGGTCTATTCTGGGGGAAGGGATGATGGTTCTTCAGGGAAAATTGAATCAAAAGGGCGGGGTGATCTTCGGTTCAAGAAGTTTGGGAAACATAAGCTATTTTTTTCTGGATCCGTTGGGCAATATCGCCCATGGGATGAGAGATGTCCTTAAAACTTTTCATATTGATCTTGATGTGACCATGACGATACAAACCTATCCGCGGGCTCGCACTGAGCGACAGTTTCCTGTTCTTGATCCAAAAGAGGATCCGATACGTGCACGAGAGCGTGAAATCGGTTTTATTATTACCTTTTGGTAAGAGGTATAAAATCATGATTTCATTTACAAAGCTTTTGGTATAATGTTGAAATAACTTCGGTTATTCCTGTGGGGGCGACATGGCTTCGACTGGATCAAGAAGGTTTAGGTTGCATCGTCGGACTGAGCAATTCCGTTACACGGCTCACACTTGCTTAAACGCAAACAACACTAATTACCGTCCTGCTTACGCTGTAGCGTAAGTTTAACTAAACTTTAGGACTGCGCTACCTTCCTATGCTATAACTGGAAGGGCTTGGCGTATAACCCCTGTGATAGCTATATTCTTGGAATGTCTCGGACTTGAATGAATTTAGAGAATTGAATGCCGTAACTTTGCTCGTTGTGTGAAGGCGTTTGAAACACAAACAACGAAACTAAGCATGTAGACGCCTTTACAATCTTGGTTTAGGACTCCGGTTCAATCCCGGACGCCTCCACCAAACTATATCTTTCATTTAATATAGCTCATTTCAATCACCTATTTTTGTTTTTGTAAACTGAAGATTGAATACCTTATCCCTACTTTTTACTAAAAATATATTTCATTTAGTGTACTAGTTTAGGTTTCAAATACTCTTTAACTTTTTTTATTTCAGTATTTAACTCATTTTTAAATTCATCACCATCATCCGACAAATCATCATATAAGATATCTCTTTTTTTTCTAATAATTTCTTGTATTGCTTGTTTGGTCTCTTGTGACGTTGATGGATTTATTAGGAGTAGATGATTTCTTGCTATAATAAACAATTCGTGTTCTAAAACAAATATTTGTTTGAAAAGAGCTATAAATTCTTCTCCCCATATTGCTTCAGCTTCAAGAAGATCTGTCTTCAAATTTGTAGATGCATCTTGAACTTTTTCCCATCGGGCTTCATATGCTTTTGATTTTCCATAAAAACGATTTTCTTCATCGTTATTACACTTCTTTTCATCATGTGGTGGCTCAGGCATCTCATATACAAACATTGCTGGATATCTAAAAGCGCTGATTGCATCTTTATGTTTTAGCAGTGATGCAACTACACGACGGGAAAGTTCATATTCTACTTGTCCTTTAAGTTGTTTTTTCCATGTGGTTAATCCCTGATATGCTATGTAGAGCCCACCAACTGTCCCGATGCCTGATATTATTTCTGATAAAGTTATTGTCATATGATAGTGTAAGGCTGAGAAGCTTAAATAATAGGTTAGCTTCTTATTCCCTAAGCAAATAAACCCCAAAACTCTCTACTGTTTAATCTACCTCTGTATAATGCGCCAACTTGCATTGAAGGATGAACATAGATGAAAAATAGCGTATTGGGTAGTAGGGATTGCAGCATACCGCATACGGGTCAGGCGTTAAATGTTAATTAGAGATGATCTAAAGAAACTAAGACTAGATGAATTAAAATGCAAAAGTGGGGATGGATCCCGTATCAAGTACGGGATGACAAAAAAATAGGGGTCAGGTATTCAGTCTTTACTTTTTATCCGCTAATGTAAATAAAATAAGAAAATGAATTTTTATAGTTACTTGACAAATAGTATCACTTATGATACATTTAGTAAAATAAATAAGTATCAAATTTGATACTAAAAGAAGCTACCATGTTTAAAACATTCATTCTTTCTGAACTCAAAAAGCAAAAAGAGGCTCTATCTATCCCGTATGAGGCTATTGCTACCCGTTCAGGGTTAGGGATTGCTACAGTGAAACGGGCATTTTCAGGGCATGATATATCCCTCGACTCCCTCGATAAAATAGCGGTAGCTTTGGGATGTGAGATCGCTATCAAACCAAAGCAATCGGCAAAAGCACTCTATCAGGCGCAAATAGAGAAAAAAGCGCATGAGATTGTGAGTCGAGTGATACAAACCTCTGCACTGGAAAATCAATTGCCGAGCGATGACGCACAAAAAAGGATACTTACCCAAGCCAAAGCGATGATTGCTAAAATGCCAAAATCTAAAGTGTGGGCATAATTTTTCTTTGGTGGAAAGAAATGTGCAGTACCATTATCAAATTTAATCGAAGGAAAAGCTTTTATTTATCTAGAAAAGCGTATAGTTTTTTCTAGAAATAATTTTTGGGATAACCTATGAAAAATATCGTTGATGATGGATTTTTCTTTATAGCTGGTCATCGTAGGGGGTGGAGCTTTTCATCAAGAGATTTGATGCAAAAGTTTAGTCGCCAACAAGCTGATAATCTCCTCTCTGATCTAAGTGCTCAGGGAAAAATCCGCCGGATCGCTCATGGTATGTATGACTATCCGAAATACAGTAATTTTTTAGGCAAAGAACTTAGCCCCGATATCGATCAAGTCGCACGAGCTTATGCCCGTAAGTTTAACTGGCGTATAGAGATTTCCGGTGATAGTGCGCTGAATTATTTCGGTCTCTCGACTCAGGTGCCGGGAACGTATATTTATCTCAGTGATGGGGCAAGTAAAAGCTACGATATTATGGGGACAACCTTGAAGTTTAAAAAATCTCAACTCAAGAATATCGGTTTCAAACATAGTGAAAGTTCATTGATCGTTCAAGCTCTTAATGCTCTAGGGAAAGAGCATATAACGGATAACGTCATCAAAAAGATTCGTGAACAGATTGACCCTAAAAAATATGAGAAAATTCTCAAAGATACGCAAAGCTCAACGGTGTGGATTTATGAGAGTGTTAAAGTTATCTGTCAGAAGGACAATGTATGAATAAGATTGCCTTGTTACCAACGCAAAGACGTAATGAGCTATTTCGTGAAACCGCCCGGATGATGCACACAACCGAAGCAATCGTCGAAAAAGATTTTTGGGTGGTTTGGACTTTGGATAAGATTTTTGCTGATGCACACCTCGGTAAAATTTTAAAGTTCAAAGGGGGTACGAGTCTTTCGAAGGTGTACGATCTGATCGGTAGATTTTCCGAAGATATCGATCTCATCCTAGACTGGCGGGAAGTGATCTCAGATGATCCCTATAAAGAGCGATCAAAAAATAAGCAAAATGAGTTTAACGACAATACGAATGAAACGGCACATATTTACATCCGTGAAGAGTTACTTCCTTCTATCTCACAATTGTTAGCTCCAATATGTGCCTGTACTATCGATGTAGACGATCCGCACTCTATTAATATCACATATCCGTCGGCATTTAAAGATATCTATCTACGTCCTCAGATTTTACTTGAAATCGGACCATTGGCATCTTGGACTCCTTCGGATGTTTTTGAAATCAGTTCTTTTGCTGCACAAAAATTCTCTGAAGTTTTTGAACAACCTTCTTGCCGTGTCGATACGATTTTAGCGGAACGGACATTTTGGGAAAAAGCAACTATTTTGCATCAAGAAGCTAACCGAACGACAGACAAGCCCTTACCATCTAGACACGCAAGACATTATTATGATTTGGCTATGATGGCAAGAAGCAGTGTGAAAGCCAAAGCATTTGCACGTTTGGATTTACTCGAAGCGGTTGTACAATTTAAACAGCGTTTTTATCCATCAGCATGGGCGAAGTACGAAGAGGCAAAAGTTGGAACACTCAAATTGCTCCCACCGGAATTTCGTTATGCTGAACTTCGCAAAGATTATACCGCTATGCAGAATATGATTTTTGAAAAACATCTCTCCTTTGAAGAGATTCTTGAGACTCTAAAAGCATTAGAACATGAGATAAATAGTATATGAGAATAGTACTAATGTAGTTTATTTTTTATATAGTCTTAAAAATATCGTTATTAAGCCTTTGTTCTATAGAGGACGCCCCACCAATACTTCAAATTATTTCCCTTTTTCCATTCAACAATCAAGTCTAAAGTGAAGACTGGATACCTGCATATTTGACCCACTCAAAAAAACTATAATTGCTTCAATAGAAATAAATAAAAATCAGTAAGCGGATTGTAATTAGTCATTTTAAATGCAATGATGCAAAAATTATTGTTACTTTTAGATGGAGGTGATCCCATGTCAACAACTTCAGTAAAATCCAACACAATCCGGCTTCATCGTGTGCTACGTGCACCACTTGAACGTGTCTATCGGGCTTTTCTTGATGCAGATGCGTTAGTAAAATGGATTCCGCCAAACGGCTTTACCTGTAAGGTGCACCATATGGATGTAAAGGTCGGTGGCATCTATAAGATGTCATTTACAAACTTCACTACCGCAAGATCGACTCTTTTGGCGGTGAGTACCTTGAATTGGTGCCAAATGAACGCATTCGCTACGTGGACAGGTTTGACGATCCGAATCTGCCCGGCGATATGCTTACGACAATAACCTTGAAAGAAGTGTCCGTCGGAACAGAATTAACCATAGTGCAAGAGGGGGTACCTGCTGTTATTTCAGAGGAAGCTTGCTATCTGGGTTGGCAAGAGTCGCTTGTTCTTTTAATAAAATTAGTCGAGGCGGAGATTTTGGACGAATCATAAGATTGAAAATTTCGTTTATTTTAATCATCCAACGATCAAGGCGAAACGATCTGCTAAAGCACTTTATCAAGCACAAATAGAGATAAAGGCTCAGGAGATCGTGAATCGAGTTACCCAGACCTCTGCACTCAAAAATAATTCTCCCAACT
The DNA here is from genome assembly GCA_043797085.1 of Pseudomonadota bacterium. GTDB lineage: Bacteria > Campylobacterota > Campylobacteria > Campylobacterales > Sulfurimonadaceae > Sulfuricurvum. The sequence continues at coordinate 114,862 of JAZDQA010000007.1, forward strand.
CTTTACCCAATTTTTTTGGAACCTTTTGTATAATTGCATTTAATTAGAATAATGCAGGGTTATGTTTAAAATTATGAATATATTTACGCAGCAACTTTATACGATACAATCAAAAGATATTACCAGTGTTGTCATCGTTTTAGCCGATGAAAATCATCCGATTTTTAAAGCCCATTTCGAGGGGAATCCGCTTCTTCCCGCTTTTTTGCATGTTGATATTGCGGCGGAAATTTTTGGCTTTGAAGTAGTAGGGATTAGTCGGTCAAAATTTATGGCGCCGTTGCTGCCCAATGATGAGGTGGTGGTGTCGATAGAGCAACGTCCTGCGGGTGTCAGGGTTCGATTTGTGCGGGATACCCGTATTGCCAGTGAGATAAATCTTGAAATCCTGTAGCCTCTGTCTTCTTATCCCCGTTTACAATAATCCTCAAACCATTGCACGTATCGTGAGAGAAGTTTTAGCTTATAATCTTCCTATTATTGTGGTGGATGACGGTTCGGATGTTCCTGTTGAAACATTGATAGAGAGGGATTCGAGCGTAACAATTGTGTGTCATAATCAAAATCAGGGAAAAGGGGTTGCGCTTCGTACTGGCGCCTTGAAAGCCAAAGAGATGGGGTTTAGCCATTGTTTGACGATGGATGGGGACGGGCAACATTTTGCGCAGGATATTCCCAAATTTTTGGAGCTTTTTGAAGAAGCGTGCCGTGAAAATACGATGATTATCGGGGTACGTGATTTTGAGACGTGTAATCCCCCAAAATCCTCGGTTATCGGACGACAGATCGGGAATTTTTGGGTTTGGGTTGAGAGCGGAATATGGGTGAGTGATACCCAGACGGGATTTCGCCTTTATCCGGTAGAATTTTTGAGCTATCCTTCTTCGACGGTACGCTATGAGTTTGAAATCGAAAATTTGGTAAAATTCTTATGGTCAGGTGGCAAAGTGATGGAAGTGATGGTAAAAACACTCTATGATGAGACCCGTGTGACCCATTTCGATAAATTAAAAGACAATCTTCATATGATATTTTTACACGCCAAACTCGTTATTTTACGACTATTTTTACTCAAAGGAATACTAAAATGAACACAAACACAATGGAGACACGACTAGCATGACAGTAACAATCAATGATCAATTTATCCCTTTTGAAAATGTAGCAAACGCTTCGTCGGTGTTGCTTGATAGCAGTGTTCTTTTTAGAGATAGAATCCGTGCGGCGGAAGCATTGCTGATGAAAGAAATTAGCGACGGCAATCCGATTTATGGTGTAACCACGGGGTATGGCGATTCGGGGAAAAACTATTTAGTTTTGGAAGATGCCAAAACATTGCAAGTGAATTTGTACCGTTTTCATGGATGCGGCGTGGGAGAGATTCTTTCTGAAAAAGAGATTTTCAACATTGTTTTGGTTCGTTTGATTAGTATTTCCAAAGGCTTTTCAGGGGTGAGCGTAGAACTTTTGGAAGCCATGTTGAAATTTCTCGAATTGGGCATTTTACCGGCTATTCCTTCCAAAGGTTCTGTTGGGGCATCGGGGGATTTGACACCGCTTTCGTATATCGCGGCAGCTCTTGCCGGAGAGCGAGAAGTGATTTATCGCTCCCAGCTTAGATCGACTGCTGAGGTATTGCAAGAATGCGGGATTGAGCCGTATGTATTCAAGCCTAAAGAAGCTCTGGCAATTATGAACGGTACGTCGGTAATGGCCGGAATTTTAGTGGTTCAAATTGAAAACTTCGAGCGACTTCTTTTGGGATTAGAGAGTTTTTCTGCGGGATTATTTGAAGCGATGGAAGCGGATACTACTGCATTGGAACCGTTCGTTCATCAGGTTAAACCGTTCGAGGGGCAAATCAAATGTGCTTCGAATTTGAGAGAAAAGCTCACCGGTGCGACGCAGGTACATACTCGTTTGACCCGTTATCAGAGCTTTTTTGACGCGGAGCATCATAACATCCAAGACCGTTATTCCATCCGCTGTATTCCTCAGATTTTGGGTGTTGCGTGGGACAATCTTGCGTTGGCAAAAAAATGGGTTGAGACAGAGATTAACTCGGTAAGCGACAACCCGTTGATTAACTGCGATGAACAAATCATCTATACCGGATGTAATTTTTACGGCGGATACATGGCGCATTCAGCGGATACATTGAAAATTTGTTTGGCAAATATGGCGGATTTGTTGGACAAACAGTTTGCGGTTTTGGTGGACGATAAGTTTAACCGTGGATTGGGTGAAAATCTTAAACTCTCTAAAGAACATTATCACCATGGGTTTAAAGCGATGCAAATCACTTTGAGTTCACTCAGTGCCGATGTTATGATGCGAATGTTGCCCTCAAGTGCATTTTCACGCTCTACAGAGTCGATGAATCAGGACAAGGTAAGTATGGGAACCACGGGTGCGTTGGGACTCAAAGGGGGGATTGATGAATTTGCCTCGATGCTCGCTATCGCCATGTTAGGAATAGCGCAAGCGATGGATATTCGAGGCGTTGAGAAGTTTTCTCCGTTCGCGCAAAACTTGTATACCAAAATTCGAGCTATATCAGCACCATTGATTGAAGATCGTCGATTGGATGGAGACATTGTGACCCTTAAAGCCATGTTGCTTCGCGGAGAGTTGGTGTGAAGAAAGTCCTCATCACCGGTGGCACAGGTGCAATCGGTGAGGCCACTGTACGGATGTTTTCAGCCAATGGTTATTTTGTCTACATCCATTACCATAGCAACAAAGAAAAAGCCGATGCGTTGGTTACAGAGTTAGGTAATGCGCAAAGTGTTGGGTTTGATATTGCTTCAGGTGAGAGTGTTCGCACCGCTTTGGAGGGAATATCGGTCGATGTATTGGTTAATAATGCCGGCAAAACGAAAGATAAACTTTTCTTTTGGATGGAAGATTCGGATTGGGATGATGTGATTCAAACCAATCTCACAGGAACGTATTATGTGACCAAAGCACTGCTTCCTGCTATGCAAAAACAAAAATCAGGAGCTATTGTCAATGTCGCCTCCGTCGCCGGTGTGGTTGGGAATATAGGTCAAGCTAACTATGCTGCTTCAAAAGGGGGGATGATTGCGATGACCAAATCTCTTGCCCTTGAAGTGGCACGCTATAAAATCCGCGCTAACTGTTTGGTTCCCGGATTTATCCACTCGGAGATGACAGCCGGATTCAATGAAAAAGATTTTGAAAAGATGATTCCCATGAAGCGGTTTGGCAAGCCTGAAGAAGTGGCAGAAGTGATTTTCTTTCTTGCGGACAAGGCATCATATATGACGGCAGAAGTGGTCAATATTTCGGGCGGGATGGTACGATAATGAGAAGAGTTGTGATTACTGGAACGGGTTTTTATTCTCCAATCGGCGACAATATGGCAGATTTGCGCTCTTCATTGGAGCAAATGAAAAGCGGTATCCGTTTTATGGATGAGTGGAGCGGTGTCAACGGGCTTGATGCTCGGATTGCGGGCGTTGTTCCTGTGAGTGATTTTAGTGAAATCCCGCGAGCCTATCGTCGTACTATGGATCGTGTAGCGATGATGTGTGCCCTTTCTCTCAAACGAGCGGTTGCCCAAAGTGGGTTAGACGCAGCACAAATTACCGCGCACAAAACAGGTATCTCATTTGGCTCTGCGATGGGTGGGTTGGAAACCTTGTTTGAATACGCGGAAGATGTTTCGCATAACAGCGGATTCGGTCGTCAAAATGCGACGGCTTTTTTACGTTTTATGAGCCATACGGTCGCGGCAAATTTGGCAGTGATGTTCGGTGTTATCGGACGTAATATTCCGACGAGTTCGGCGTGTACCGCTTCTTCGCAAGCGATCGGTGCCGGATATGAGTCGATTAAATACGGCATGAGCGATGTGATGCTTGTGGGTGGCGGTGAAGGATTGCATTATGTCGAAGCAGGGATTTTTGACAGTATGGGGGCAACCGCGATCGGGTACAACGATAACGCCCAAGCTGCATCACGCCCGTTTGATATTTCACGCTCAGGACTTATTGTTTCAGAAGGTTCTGGAGCATTGGTGCTTGAAGAGTATGAGTATGCAAAGGCGCGTGGAGCGGTGATTTTGGGTGAAATCGTAGGATATGCTACGGGATGTGACGGGAGCCATATCACTCTCCCCTCAGAGCGCGGTATGGAGCAGGTGATGCGTGATGCGCTCGCCGATGCCAAGCTCAATCCTGAAGATATCGGTTACATCAATGCGCATGCAACGGCTACTCCCAAGGGAGATATTTTCGAATCGATTGCAGTCCATCATGTTTTTGGGCATAATACCCCTATTAGCAGTATCAAAGGCTATACGGGTCATATGTTCGGCGGAGGCGGAGCGTTTGAGAGTATCGTTTCGTTGATGGCACTTAATGAATCGTTTTTACCTGCCAATAAAAATTTGGAGACCGTTGATCCGGCATGTGCCCCTTTGGACTACATCCGTTCTCATCGAGAAACAAAGGTCAAAGCCGTTATGAATAATAATTTTGCATTCGGAGGAATCAATACCTCCATCATCATCAAAAAAATTTAAAAGGGAGTCTATATGAGCAGTGAAGTATTTGAAAAAGTTCAAGAAATTATCGTAGAACAGTTTGAAAAAGAGCCTTCAGAGATTTCAATGGATAAATCACTTGTAGAGGATCTGGGGCTGGACAGCTTGGATATGTTTGATCTTATCTGTGCCTTAGAAAAAGAATACGGGTTTCATTTTGAACGCGAAATGGGTTCATCGATAGAAACGGTGGGTGACATAGTAGGGCAATTGGAACGAAACATTAACAAAGAATGATTTTCACTCTTGGGTACATCCCCTTCGTTTTGATCGCATATCATTATTTTGGCGTATCGATTGCCGGACTTTTACTCGCAGGAGCAGGCACTGCATTGTTCGCGGTATCGTGGATTACCCATCGACCTCTTAAAAATTTCGTTTCCCCTGTTATTGCGACTGTACTTGGAATCGGGGCTTATTTTTCAGGAAGTTTTACCGCACTTAAGCTTTACCCTTTGCTTCTTTCGCTCCTCTTTTTGACCTATTTTGTGGCTTCCGTTGTCACAAAACGGTATCCGCTTATAGCGTGGGTAGAAAAGTTTAAAAAACGCTCGCTTAACGAGCAAGAATATCATGATGTTATTGTCTCGCATTGGTTTTGGATCGGGGTATTGGCGTTTAACAGTCTTATTCATCTTTATTTAGTGGTGAATAGTGATACGGTTGTTTGGGCTTTGTACTCTTTTGCAGGGTGGTATCTTTATTTTGGTCTTGCTCTGGCGCTTCAGCTTAGTTTTGCGCATCGAGAACAAATTTTTCAAGCGTTGCGAACTATTTGGGGATATGGACTTTTTGGCGGTGTGATCGTGATGGGATTTATCCCTGCAATCGTGGGATATTTCTATAATCGGCTAATGAAAAAACCAAAACCCCATATTTTCTTTCAACGGGTCACTGCTGCGATGTTTCGATTATTTTTCCGTGGAGCACCGGGTGTCGGAAAAATTGAAATCATTGGCAGTTCAAATCGTAATTCTAATGTTACCACGTTGTATGTCGCCAGTCACGAATCGTGGCTCGATTACCCTCTGATGGGAGCGTACATTACGGATTTATATCACTTGACCAATAAAAAAGATGCGTTTTCATGGAGTATCCGAGGGATTGCAAAACTTTTAGGGGTAATTGATGGAGCTGGCAATAATGCGCTTCATGCACTGTTGCAAAAACTGCGAGAGGGAAGTAATGTATTGATCTTTCCTGAGGGCTCACGTGAGACGCAAGGGGCATTGCTGCCGTTTAAAAAAGGAGCTTTTTCACTTTCGATAGAATCGGGAGTAGCGATCGTTCCCGTTATCATTTCAGGTACACGGCTTTTAGTTCCCAAAGGGACGATTCATTGGCAAGATATAAAAAATAGCACGATTACTATACAATTTTTAGAGCCGATAACTCCCGCTCAGGGAGAGAGTGCCGAGGCATTGAAGAACAGAGTTTGGGATGTTATGAGTGCGGCGCAAAAAAATCATAATGGTTAAACCATTGATCAGGATGTTCTCTCACAACTTTTTCTAAAATATCAGCATACTCTTGGGCAGCTAGTGCAATCGCTTCTTCTTTGGGAGTTGCGGTGTCGTATGGGGTTAACCAGTAATAATAGGCGTTGTAGTGATAGTCAGATTCTCGTAACGAGAGAAGGGCAATAAGGGGAACCTTACGATTATAGGCAACTTCAAACGGATTTTTATTCATAAGGATTTTTCTACTCAAAAAAGTGACGGGAATACTGCTGGATTGGCTTAAAAAGCGATCCGCCATCATGGCAACAATCTCTCCGTTTTGAAACGCTTTTGCCACACGAATGGCAACGGCGATAGGTCCTTCTGAGAGGTCAATGACTCTCATCGTGTTAGCCGATTCACCTGCAATAAATTTTCCAAAACCTTGAATACTCTCTTTGACTGCTTCTTGCATCACGATATTTATGGGGATATTTCGCTCCGATGGGAGAAGTCCGCACGTACTCCAATCCCCCACATGGGAAAAAAGAAACAATACCCCTTTGTCGGCATCGGTCAGATACGGTTTTTCATTTTTGGCTTTGATGTGATAACGCTGGGTGAATTTTTTGCTTAAAAAACGATCGGCAAAAACAAGAGCAAACATAAAGAGATGCCGATAATAAATAAGGTAATTGAACTTTCCGGTACACAGAAGATAATATTCACGCAAATGACGTTTGATGGATGGGGTTGTGATGGAAAAATAGAGGACAACAAAAAAGAGGATAAAGCGTAATCCCACATAGCCAAAAAGGCGAAAAAAAAGATAGACGATAAAAAGACCTGTTCCGCTACCTCGCTGTTTAATCATCTTTAAGCCTTATTTTTTCGAGATTATAGCTTTTGGTGAGCTAAAATTGGATAAAATAAGACTAATAAACATTAGGAAGTAATTATGGTTGAATATACAACAGTAAAAGAACAATTAATCGAAGCATTGGGACTTGAGGATATGAGTGCGGATGAGATTGAGGATGATGCCGCATTATTCGGTGAAGGACTGGGGCTTGATTCGGTTGATGCCATCGAATTAGTTATTTATCTGGATAATCAATATGGAATTAAGATTGACAATGTGGGGCAATCCAAAGAAATTTTTGTCTCGATTCGTACGTTGACCGATTTTATTAATCAAAATAAAAAATAGTGATTGTTGTCCGTACCGTTACCAAATATTTTGGTGAAAAAGCAGCTTTAAATGGAATTTCATTTTCCGTTCCGCGAGGTTCCATTACAGGATTGATAGGGCGCAACGGTGCAGGAAAAACAACGCTGATAGGGATATTGTGCGGTCTTATACGTCCTGATTCCGGTTCAATACAAATCGGTGGTATCGAACTTTTTGACAATATGAAACGTGCACGTGAAATGATTGGCTATGTACCTCAAAAAACGTCACTGTATCCTGAAATGACAGGGCGCGAAAACCTAAAGTATTTTGCTCTTATCCGAGGTCTTGGCGGGAAAAAACTGACAGATTCTATTCGTGAAGCCGTTACGGCAACTTCGTTGGAAGAGGTTTTGGATAGGCGTGTGTCTCATTACTCCGGCGGGATGCAAAAACGTCTTAACCTCGCCATTGGCTTATTGGGAAATCCTCCGTTGTTGTATTTGGATGAGCCTACGGTTGGGGTGGATAAGGAATCCCGTGAGATTATTTTGGAAACACTGTTGAAAATGTCTCATGAGAGGGGAACGACTATCTTGTATACGTCGCACTATTTGCAAGAGATTGAAAGAATTTGTGATAGATTGATTGTACTTGACCACGGTGTCGTTGTGGCGAATGATGTGTCAGAAAATCTTTTGCGTGAGAGTGAAAGTTTAGAGCAGTATCTCGAAGAGAATATCCAAAAATGAAAAAATATGCAGCAGGAATACTCAAAGAATTTTGGCTTTTAAAACGCGACATTCATGCACTAATGGTATTGTTTGTGATGCCGTCATTGTTTATCCTGATTATGAGTTTGGCAATGCGGGATGCGTTTTCTCAAAATTCTCAGATTCATTTCAAAGCGATAGTTGTATCTGAAGAAAACACGAGCGCATCCCGTGACTTTGTAACACAGCTCAAAAAGATAAAAGGATTTGAGTGGAGCGAGGGAAAATCGACGCAAGTTCCTGCTTTGATGATGGAACACGATATTTTACTAGCGGTCATCGTTCGTACTGGATTTGACGAAGCAACCCATAAAAACCGTGCACAAGCTCCAAAACTAACCCTTCTTATCGCGCCTGAGGCAACGCCGGTTGCAAAGATATTATTTGAAACAGCAGTGGCAGGAACAGCGGCAAAAATCAACATGGTGAATCAAATGAGTTCCCTCAATCCATGGATGACGAGAGAAGAAAAAGAAGAAGCATTAGCGGATAAAGTGATGTTTGATGAGCATTTTTTACGCGGTAAAGACTCTACCGATGTTCGTCCTACGTCGGTTCAGCAAAGTGTCCCCGCATGGCTTATTTTTTCGATGTTTTTTATCATTATTCCCATCTCGAATACCTTTGTCAATGAGCGTCGTCTTGGGACATTGGCTCGGCTTGCGGTCATGAATGTGTCGATCGGAAATCTCCTCGTTTCCAAAATGATTCCCTATTTTGTCATCAATCAAATACAGTTTGTTGCCATGCTCATGGTGGGAATGTTTGTTGTCCCTCTATTTGGAGGGGATGCTTTGAGTATTGGGGATAATATAGGGGCATTGCTGGTGGTTTCATCCATTTTGAGTTTTGCCTCTATTTCGTATGCGCTTGCACTGGCATCGTTTGTTCGCACGACCGATCAGGCAGTGACCATAGGGGGAGTTTTGAATATCATCTTTGCAGCCATTGGCGGGATTATGGTGCCGTTGTTTGTAATGCCTGATTTTATGCAGCAGTTGGCACTTCTCTCACCAATGTCATGGGGATTGGAGTCGTTTCTAGCCCTCTTTTTACACAATGCGCATGTGAGTGATATTTTACCTCCTTTGGGAGCGTTGATCCTTTTTGGAAGCATCTGTCTGGGGCTTGCCGGATGGAAATTAAATCGTGAATTGAAGGAGGCTCTATGAGAGGGTCGCAGGATAATGAATTTAAAACAGCACTTAAAAAGCTGATTATTGAGGCATGTGACAAGGACGTTACACCCGAAGAGGTAAGCGATACGGAACCTATGTTTGGGGATTCTTCGGTGCTGGCACTGGATTCGATGGATGCGCTGCAGCTTTCGATGGAGATACAGAGAGTGCATGGGGTAGTATTGGCAGACAGCAAAGAACTGCGTCGCGTATTTACGTCGATTAATGCCCTTGCGGATTATATAAGACCTGCATAAATGAAGCCTTCTGTTTATGTCCGTGAAGCGGTTGCTTTTTGCTCTCTTGGAAATAGTTCAGAGGAGATAGCACACAATATTCACGGTAATGGTGCAGATGATTTTAAAGAATTCACCTTTGGGTCTGAACTCATTTCACGCGAATATCGAGGAATGAAAGATAAAAGAGTTACGGGTAACGATGATTTTTATGCCACACTGGAACAACTCTTAGCGCAGTTGACCTCTTCGATTTGCAGTGAAGAACTTTTAGAGTGCGCTCTTTTGATCGGCTCAACGTCCATGAGTATCCCCTGTTCTGAACCTCTTTTTAAATCCAATCCCAATGAAGTGATGCTGCCGTACATCGGTTACGGTGCTATCGGGGAGCGTTTAGCGCAAACGTTTGGATTGGGAGGAGAAATTGCCCTTTTTGCAACTGCGTGTACCTCGTCTGCCAATGCACTTTTGTATGGACAAACGGGGATAAATGAGGGGAGATTCCAACGTGCAATCGTACTGGGATTTGATTTTTACAATGAACTGACAATGTCGGGATTTGAATCGTTCGGGCTTTTGAGCCGTGATGGTTGCCGTCCGTTTGATCGTGATCGCTCAGGAATGGTTTTAGGTGAGGGGTGTGGTGCGATTTTACTGGATACAATTCCCTCTTCTTATAAATCTCAGCTGATACTCGCAGGCGGAGCAAATCGCAGTGATACCTCCAGTCCTACGGCACACAACACGGACGGGATAATGGTTGCACAGACGATTAACGATGCGCTTCACAATGCTGATGTATCCGTGAACGAAGTCAAGCTCATTAAGGCGCACGCGACGGGAAGTCAAACTAACGATGTAGCTGAGGGGATTGGATTGCGACGAGTGTTTGACTCACTGCCTCCGATTGTGGCACTGAAATCCTCTTTGGGACATACGTTGGGAGGATGCGGCGTTATCGAACTCGCCGTTCTTTGGTTTTGTATGCGAGGCGGATTTGTTCCAAAAACAGTCGGATTTGAGATTGCCGATGAGGCTATGGGGATTTTACCTATGACGTCAGAGAAAACGGTGTCTGATGGGATGATTTTGTTGAACCATTTTGGATTTGGCGGTAACGGTGTGGTTTTGGTTGTTGAGAGTTTTAATGGAGAAAAATTGTGAAGCCGTTGTACATCGAAGCCGTTTCTTTATTACTCCAAGAGGTGAGTGAAGCCGATACGGAGCTAAAAAAAGAGCTTGAAAAAACATCTGGGCAGAAATTTCGCCGTGTGAACCATTTCGTCCTCTTGGCACTGGCAGGTGTTTTTAGACTTCCCAATCTTTCAAGTATTGACCCAAAATGTGCGCTCTATCTAGGAACGGCAAATGGGTGCGTGCGAGATGTGGTCAAAATGTTAGAGCAGATGTACCGAGATACATTGCTTCCGATGCCGTTTACGTTTATGGGAACATCGACAACTATGGCAGGATTTCATATCGGCGCAACATTGGGATTGTCAGGATCTAATGTAACGGTGTCCAATCCGTATGGATCATTTGAACAGGCTTTGGGTATGGCGTGTACGCAGTTGGAGAGCGGCACATCAACGTCTGCATTGGTGGGCTGTGTCGATGAGGGGGTATTCCCTTTGGATGAATTTAAAAAAGTGACTCATAATGATGATGAGGTTGTATTCGAAGGGGGATGTTGGCTGAAACTCTCACTTCAGTGTGAAAATCCAGTGGCGGTGATTATTGCATTTGAATCTTTTAAGACACTCGCCGCAGTTGAAGAGTATTGTGAACAACAAGCATTGAATGAGCCGCTTACCGTGATACGAAACGGACAATCAGGTTATGTCGGCGCAATTGGCGGGATTGATTATGTTCGTGCGCTTCAAGAGCAGAGAAGCGGCAGGTTAGCACTGATTTCACAAACTGGATTAATGAGTTTTTCGGTGACACTAACTCGAATATTAGGGTAGTTTGATTATAATAAATAGAATTAAATCTCATAAAGGTATGACATGGAAGCCAAGACAATAGTATCGGATATTTTGATCATCGGAGGAGGACCGGCAGGTTCAATCGCGGCCGCTTCGTTGGTTCAAAAAGGATATTCGGTTAGTGTTGTTGAAAAAGTTCCTTTTCCCCGTTTTGTTATCGGAGAATCATTATTACCGCGATGCAATGAGCTTTTAGAGATCAACGGGATGCTTGAGATGGTAGACAATCATGGCTTCAAAGTTAAGCGGGGTGCGGCTTTTGATATGAACGGCGTTTTGGAAGCGTATGATTTTAGTGAAAACATCGGTCAGAAATTTGGGACATCGTATCAGGTGAAGCGCGAAGAGTTTGATGATTTACTCTTAAAACAAGCGGTTGGTTTTGGCGCAACACTGTTTGAAGAGACGGAAATTACCACATTTGATCCTGAAACTACAACGGCTACTGCAGTGGACAATGAGGGAAATATCCTGACGTTTAAAGCCAAATTCGCCCTCGATGCTTCGGGCTACGGGCGCGTTTTCCCTCGTCTTTTAGGACTGGATGAACCCAGTGAACTTAAAATACGAAGTGCGGTATTTACTCGTATTACGGGTGATATTCGTCCTACCAATGAGACGGAGGGGTATATTTATATCTATGTACACGGAAACAATGATGCGTGGATTTGGTGTATTCCTTTCTCAGATGGGATAACGTCGGTTGGGGTGGTGTGTACGGAAGAATATTTCAGCTCTTTTGGACTTGAAAACGAAGCTTTTTGGGATGAAATCATTATGTCAACGGTGGGAGCACGTGAGCGATTTGCCAATGCCGTTAAAATCGTTCCCGTTGGAAAAATCGATGGATACAGCGCCAATGTCAAATCCATGGTAGGAAAAAATTACTGCATGGCAGGAAATGCGACGGAGTTTTTGGACCCTGTCTTCTCCTCAGGCGTGACGCTGGCGCTCGAATCGGGAAATCAAGCAGCGATTCTGATTGATAAGCAGCTCAAAGGTGAAGCGGTTGACTGGGAGGCTGAGTATGTTGCGTACATGATGACTGGGATTAATGTGTTCCGTGAATTTGTTGGTGCGTGGTACGATGGACGGCTTCAAAGTATCTTTTGTGTTGAGGAAAAACCGGAGAAAATCAAGCGTGCCATTGCGTCAATTTTGGGCGGATACGTTTGGGATGATAACAATATTTTTGTGAAAAATCCAAAAAGTGCAATGGCGGCGGTCATTTCACAAATAACACCCAAAGGGCTTTAATGAATAATTTTTTCGATGTCTCTAAAATGTCAGCGGCTCAAGCACAGTATGAAGCCCAAAAAATCGCCTTTGCCCCCATCGTTTTTCAATCAGTGAGAGTATTGCGTGATAGCGGTATCCTCAAGACTCTCCATGAAAATAAATCAGGAATGAGCATTGATGCCGTTGCCCAGTACCTCTCCATGACCCCTTATGCTGTTACCGTATTGTTAGAGACAGGTTTCAGTGCGGGAGTGGTTGCCAAAAAAGAGGAGATTTTTTCCCTCACAAAAATCGGTTATTTTCTCCTCAATGACCCCATGACCCGTATCAACATGGATTACAACCATTACGTCAATTATTTGGGACTGTATGAGTTGGATAAGGCGGTAGGGAGCGGTGAACCTGAAGGATTAAAAGTATTTGGAGAGTGGGAGACGATTTATCCGGGTCTAACATCACTGCCTGAGGATGCGAAAAAAGCGTGGTTTGATTTTGACCATTTTTATTCTGATTCAGCTTTCGGAGAAGCGCTTAAAATTATAGGGCAAAAGTCCCCAAAACGGCTTCTGGATATAGGTGGAAATACCGGACGGTTTTCACGTCTTTGTGCGCAAACGCTCTTGGAGTGTCACGTCACCATCGTTGATTTGCCCCAACAGCTCGCTGTGGCATCGGTAGAAAATGAAGAGGCGGGATTATCGGCGCGTATCGATACGTATGCCGCAGATATGCTCAAAGAGGAGACCCGTTTGCCAAGCGGTTATGATGGGGCGTGGATGAGTCAATTTCTGGACTGTTTCGGGGAGGAAGATATTGTAAAAATTCTCTCTAAAATAGAACATTCGATAGACGACAAGGGGAAAATCTACATTTTAGAACCGATGTGGGATCGACAAAAATATGAAACATCCGCCTACTGTCTCATTAATACTTCTCCTTATTTTACCGCTATGGCAAACGGTAAAAGCAAGATGTTTAATCTGGGTGAATTGACTCGCTGTATTGTTAAAGCAGGATTAGTCATTAGTGTAATTCATGATAATGTCGGCTTTTGCCATTCGTTGATCGTGTGCGAAAAAAAATCAAAAGGTGAGTAAATGAGAGTATGGTTTGTTTTAATTTTTTTAGTCGGGTCATTATGGGCGAAAGGTGAATTTACCGAGAAACGTTATATTTATGCGTTGGATAAAACGACAATTTTCAAAGGGTCGATTGTTATCACTGACGACTCAACCATTGTCCGTTATACCTCACCAGAGAAAAAAATCTTGACCCAAACGGGCAAAACCCTCACCATCGAAGATGTAGAAGCCAAAACATCCCAAACGATTGATCTCTCCAAACGGATGGATATGAGTTTGTATTTTAGTTTTATGCGCTCCATCAATAAAAAAGATTTTACGGGACTAAAAACCTATTTTGAGATAAACAAAGAGGGAAATACCTACCATCTCTCCCCAAAATCCGATGTGAAACGGGCAATTGAGAAGATGGAAATCACCATGCGCAATGATGAGATGAAACGTATGGTGATCTATTTTACCAACGAGGACATTATTGAAATTGAAACACTTTGAACGCCTCCGTTTTCTTATTGTCGCCCTTGTTTTTATAGCGATCGGAATCACCCTTTTTATCAAGTATCCGCTACAAGGCGATATTTCCAAAGCGCTTCCTGAAGATAAGGCAACGGGGATTTTATCGCTTTATAATCAGTTTGATTCGTCCAAAAAACTGTTGGTATTGGTCGAGGGATTTACCCCGGAGAGTCTGGAAAAAGCCAATACCGTAAAAGAGAAATTGTCTCAACTAAGCCAAGTGGAGAGTGTCTATTTCGGAACATCCGATATTGACCCAAAAGTGCGGGAGTATTTGGCGAAGAACTGGTACTATTTATCGGACTTTAATGCGACCGTGTTGAGCAGGGATGAGGTCAAAAACAGACTTGTTGCACTCTCAGCTAAAATGCTAGAGGGGGGTGCGTATACGCAAGTTGATACGACCGACCCTTTGGGATTGTTCGAAGACCCGTCGTTTATGCAAGGGGCGCAAAAAGATGGGATGATGATTGTCCCAAACAAAGGATATTGCGTCATAGCCTCTATCCGTCCCTCTGTTGGGGATATGGAAGGTTCGCGCAAACTGTATGATGAGGTGAACACGGCATTGGCTCCTTACAAAGAGGGAATTGTCGTCTTTAGCCCTAATTTTTACAGCGTTGAAAACTCTGCGTACATTCAAAGTGATGTGGAAAAGATTACCGCACTTACCATCGTGATACTCATTGGTGTTTATTTTTTCTTACTCCGTAATAAAGTGATGCTGATTTTTAGTCTGAGCACCCTTTTTCTCTCAGGACTTATGGCGATTTTGGCAGTAAAGCTGATTTTTGCGGATGTATCGATGTTGGTGGTGGCTTTTGGTGCGGGGATCGCTACGATTGCCGAGGATTATCTGTTTATGCTTTTTTTGAATGATGATTACAAAAAACGCCGTTTTAATTGGGCTGTTTTTTGGGGATTTGTAGCGACAGAAGTGGGCTTAGGTTCTTTGACTTTTATTGATTTCCCTCTTATTTCGCAGCTGGCACTTTTCGCCTTTATCTCGTTGGCTCTTTCGTATCTCATCTTTGCCTTTGTCTTTCCCCGATTAGCATTTTATCATGAGGACGTACCCCAAAAAAGTGATCTGTTTTTTGAGAAATTATGCAATCTTCGCCGTATTCCTCCGAGTGTTTTTACCGTCATTTCGCTTCTTTTGGTGGCATTGTCGATTTCACATCTGACGTTTGACTCCAATTTTCGCCATTTGGATTATCAAAACGAACCCCTTTTGGAAGCCGAAAAACTGTTTGCCGAAATGTTGGGAGAAGACAGAATCCCCATCCTTATTGAAGCTAAAAACAGTGAGGAGTTACTAAGTCGTGCGGAAATCCTAAAAGTACATGCTCCCAGCAGTTACTCTCTTGCGAATATGGCGTTAAGCGGTGCGAAAAGTGCTCAGCGATTGGCTCAAATCCGAAGCTATGATTTTGCCTCGCTTCGTCAAAATTTGGAAGAGACAAGTGCGGAGGCGGGTTTTAGGAGCGGGATATTTAAAAACGCATACTTACCGCTCCAAGAGCTTTCACCTTACACCCTCGATACTGATGCTTTGCGTGTTTTAGGTTCTGAAATACTTAAAACCAATAACGGTGTCATGAGTTTGGCGTACATCAAAACGGATGAGTTAAAAGCACTTACCCCGTATCCATTTTTCATAGCGATAGATGCAAAAGAGATACTTTCTCACAGTGCTACCAATGCCCTCAAAGAATTTACCACGATATTTGCGATTGGATTTTCTCTTTTGCTGATGATCATTATTGCAGTCACCCGTCGCCGTGCTCTTTATGCTCTTAACTTTCTTTTCTTTCCAATGTCAGTGATTTTAGTAATGTTTGCACTCAGCGGAAGCTTTAATCTGATGCACCTTTTTGCCCTCTTTTTGATGATGGTGTACGGGATAGATTATGGGATTTACCTCTCACGCGGAGAGATTTCGAACTCTATGCGGGCAGTGATTTATTCATGTCTAACAACTTTTGCAGGATTCGGGATACTAATTTTGAGCGATGTTCCTGCGGTCCATTCGATAGGTGAAGTGACGATTGTGGGGATTATCGCAATTATGATGCTATTTTTTCAAAAAGGTGAGCAATGCCGCGTGTGACACTCCTCCAAAATGATGGTACACGAATGTGCGAGCCATTGAGTTTTGATTCTTATGGAGAAAAAAACGACAATAGTGTTTTTCTCATCCCTTCAAATAGTAATAAAATGACGCAAATTCGAGATATTATGGATGCATTGCGGGGCGGAAATATTCCTCTGTTGTTTGATGGCACGATGATATCAAGTAGCCAAAAAGTGCAAACGTTAGTGTGTGATAATGCTAAAAGTTTTAATGAATCTGCTTCCGCACTGTTTTTTACCTCAGGCACGAGTGGAAATCCTATCGGCGTGGTGAAAACGCAAGAGCATCTCCTGTGCGAAACATTGACGCATACCAAATGGCTAAAAGATGAAAATTTTGAACAGTGCCTTGTGACTGTCCCATTTTTCCATATCTATGGGTTCTTATTCGGGCTTTCAGTCCCTGCGGCACTTGGTTTGGAAATTGTGACAAAAGAGGATTTCCTTCCCAATGAAATCGTTAATCTTTGCAGGTCCAAACCTACTTTATGTATTACCAATCCCGTCTTTATCCGTGCGATGCTGAGACTCAGGGAGGATGTCGATCTCTCCAAAACTCTTTTTATCAGCTCCAGCGGTCCACTGGAACCTCACGAAGCATCCGCATTCGAGGAGAAATATTCCACACGGCTGACTCAGCTTTATGGCTCTAGTGAGACAGGCGGAATTGCGATACGCTCTGGAGGAAGCTGTGTATGGACACCATTGGACGGCGTACGAATCTCAGAAGACGATGGTGTTTTATGTGTGGAATCGCCGTTTGTTTCAAGTACCGTGTATGATGAAACGTTCATTTCCATTCCATCTCCTTTTCGAACCACGGATATTATAGAAATGGCGGACAATGGATTTAAAATCACAGGGCGCGCCAGTGAATTGGTAAAAATCGGAGGAAAACGGCTTTCCATCGTAGAAATTGAGACATTTTTAGAAAAGATGGAGGGGATTGATGAAGCGTTAGGGTTTGTTGAATATCATCCCGAACAGCTTCGCGGAGAGAGTTTAACCCTTTATCTTGTAGGAGATGAGACGAAAATTCATAAAACGATTCTCAAAAAAGCACTTCATGATTATTTTGGCGGGATTCACATCGAGAGTAAAATCATACTGATGGAGAAAATCGAAAAGACCGCCATGGGAAAAAAGATTCGCTCACGACTGGTGACGTAACGTTATAGTGACGTATAAAAAACCGCAATTTCACCCATTGCGACACGGTTTTGCGAAGCGTTAGAGATGGCATTAAATTCAAAAAGATAGGAATCGTTAAACGAATGTTTGAGGGTGACGGTGGTGTCAAAATGAAGAGTGTCCGTCTTGTTGCAGAGTTTGATATTTCGAAAAGATGAGACCACTCCGGCATTACAGTTGGGAGAAAGGGGAAAAAAACTTGTACCCTGAGCGGCGGCTTCGCAAAACATGGCAAGTGTTGGTGTGAGGGGAAAACGGGTTTCGAAGGTCACTTGCGTTTCATTTTGTTCTGAAAGCTGTCCGATAAAAATAAGGGGTTCTTTGTGAGGTAAGCGACTGTTCATAAAATGAGTCCTGACTTTTTAAAGAAATGGTAGAATAAACTTACTTAAATACGAGGTATACAATGTCTAAACGGGTTCTGGTCGTCTATTATTCTCAAAGTGGGCAATTGGAAAATGTGCTCACTGCAATGTTAGAGCCTTTGGTGATTTGTGATGCGGTTGAAGTGACGATGTTGCCATTACGTCCGAGTGAAGATTTTGCCTTTCCATGGTCTTTTTGGAAGTTTTTTGATGCGTTTCCCGAATCGGTTTATTGTGATCCGCTCCCTAATCGTCCATTCGAGCTTATTGACCCTGAAAGCTTTGATCTGATTATTATCGGATACCAACCGTGGTTTCTTTCACCCTCGTTGCCCATGAGCGCCTTTATGAAATCCGATCAAGCGAAAGTCATTTTAAAAAACAAACCCGTTGTCACCGTCATAGCCTGCCGTAATATGTGGATAGAAGCTCAAAAAACGATGAAAGAGCTTTTAGTATCGTGTGAAGCACGTCTTATTGATAATGTTGTGCTAAGTGACCAAAGCGGTCCCTTGGAGAGTTTTATCACGACGCCACGTTGGATGCTTACCGGAAAACGTGAATCGTTTTGGGGATTATCGGCGGCTGGTATTTCGGATGATGTTATCCAAAAAAGCAGCCGTTTTGGTGAAGCGATTTTGTCAGGACTTATCAGCAATAAAGAAGTAGAGAATGCCCCGATGCTCAGTGGTTTGGGTGCGGTGTGTGTTGATCCTCGTTTTATTGCCTCGGAAAAGATAGGGAAACGGAGTTTTCGGATTTGGGGTAAGCTTATTCGGCTGTTTGGAAAAAGAGGCTCATGGAGCAGACGCCCAGTATTGGGTGTTTATGTTCTTTTTTTAATAGCGTTGATTGTGAGTGTTGTTCCCCTAAATATGGCATTACAAAGTATTATTAGACGTTTATTTAAAGGAAAAATGGATAAAATAATACAAAGTATAGAAGCTCCTTCAGGCAGATAGGTTTAAGACACTATGAACAATGTATATATTACGAAAATGACCGCATTTTTACCCAATGATCCGGTAACTAATGATCAAATAGAAGAAGTTCTAGGGGCGGTTGGCGGTGTAAAATCCCGTGCTAAAAATATTGTTTTGCGTAGTAATGGTATTAAAACTCGTCATTATATTCTCGATCCAAAGACACGGCAGCCACTGTTTACCAATGCCTCTATGACGGCTTATGCCATTCGAGCTTTGGAAGATGAGACGTTTAGTTTGGACGAGATTGGATGTTTGGCATGCGGTACGACCTCCCCCGATCACCTTATGCCCAATCATGCTCTTATGACACAAGGAGAGCTAGGATTACATGCCTGTGAGGCAATTGCTACGTCGGGGATTTGCCTCAGCGGTATCACGGCGATGAAATACGCCTATATGACAGTCGCATCCGGTGAACATACGAGTGCTGTATCGACGGGTTCTGAAATCGCATCCATGGTGATGAGGGCAGAGATGTTTACGTGCGATGCTCAAGATAGTGAGATTATCGAAAAGCGTCCTGAAATCGCCTTTGGAAAAGATTTTTTACGCTGGATGCTCTCGGATGGTGCGGGTTGTGCATTGTTGCAAAATATTCCGAATAAAACAGGGCTTTCCCTGAAAATCCAGTGGATCGATATTCTCTCGTATGCGGGTGAAATGCCGACATGTATGGTCAGCGGAGCACTTCAAGACAACGAGGGGAACTATCAGCCGTGGAGAGAGCTTGATCCCTCTTTTTGGCGTGAGAAAACAGTCTTTGCCGTAGAGCAAGACGTCAAACTTCTGAATGAAAATATTGTCCATTACACGGTGGAAAAACCGCTTCAAAGTATTATAAAAAAACGAAATTTGAGAGCAGATGAGATCGATTATTTCTTGCCCCATTATTCCTCAGAGTATTTTCGGGACAAGATGGCATTAGGGTTGGAAAAGGTTGGTTTTGCCATACCGAGTGAAAAGTGGTTTACGAATCTGACCCAAAAAGGGAATACGGGAAGTGCGTCTATTTATATCATTCTCGAAGAATTGTTTAATTCCGGTAAGCTTCAAATCGGTGAAAAAATTCTCTGTTTTATTCCGGAAAGTGGACGTTTTTCGACCGCATTTATGTTGCTTGAGGTGGTGTAGATGAAAAGAGACGAAGCTCCTCAGGATAATATCGCCATGTATCATGGAGGACGAAAAGCCCTTTATGCAGTAGCGGATGAGGGAAAATTTGAGATTACCCAAAGCAGTGGCTGGAGTGTTGAAGAGATGGCAACATTGCAAGCAGTAGATGAGTTTGAGCGTTTGGAGCGTGAAGCGTATCGAGAGTTTAGCGAAGGGAAAAATTCACCATTAGGTGTCTGGATGTATCGTCGTCGCATGAGTATCGCCACGTTATCCCAATGTACAGGTTTTTGGCAATGG
Organism: Pseudomonadota bacterium; assembly: GCA_043797085.1. GTDB lineage: Bacteria > Campylobacterota > Campylobacteria > Campylobacterales > Sulfurimonadaceae > Sulfuricurvum. The sequence goes on from JAZDQA010000007.1 coordinate 135,145, forward strand.
AGTATCAAGCGTCATCTAAAACCCGATATTTTTAAGAGACTAAGTTCCCCAAAAATTGCCCTTTATTGTGATGTTTTTGATATAACAGCCGAAGAGTTACGTAACCCAAAGGAGCCAAAATGAATAAGTCGTTTGTTCATAGTCATGCGGCACATTGCGAAAGCGGTGTCGTTTCATCACTCCTTACACACGCAGGGTATCCTATCAGTGAGGCAATGGCGTTTGGACTGGGAAATGGGTTGACCTTCGCCTATTTACCCATTGTAAAAATCGATGGGATGCCTCTCGTCGCGTACCGAATGCCGCCGAAAAGTATCCTCAAAACCGTAGAAAAAAGACTCGGTCTGGATGTCAAAATCAAAAAATATTCCAATCCTCAAAGCGCCCGTGAGGATTTGATAACAATGGTGGATGCGGGTAAATTTGTGGGGCTTCAAACGTCGGTGTATTACCTACCTTATTTTCCTCCTGAGATGCGGTTTCATTTTAATGCCCATAATTTAGTGGTATATGGAAAAAGTGATACGGGCTTTTTAATCAGTGACCCTGTATTCGAGCATCCTGTGGAAGTAGAGTTTAATGCACTCGATAAAGCCCGTTTTGCCCGTGGAGTATTTGCTCCCAAGGGTGCGTGTTATACGATAGAAAAAATCCCTGAAAAAATTGATTTGGCAAAAGCCATCAAAAAAGCCATTAACCGTACTTGTAATATGATGCTTTATACCCCTTTTCCATGGGTGGGATTGCGTGGTATCGGGATGATGAAACGTGCTATCTTGAAACTTCCAAATCATCCACACAAACGGTATGCTTCTTTGTATTTAGGGCATATTATCCGAATGCAAGAAGAGATAGGGACAGGCGGCGGCGGATTTCGTTTGATGTATGCCGCCTTTTTGTCTGAGTGTGCAGAGGTGCTTGGGCGTGAGGAACTAAAAACTGCATCCTCTATGATGGGGGCAGTGGGAGATAAGTGGAGAATATTTGCACTCTCCTGCTCTAAAGCATGTAAAGGAAATGAATATTCCGTTGAAGAGATTGCTCAAAAACTCCAAGAGTGCAGGGACAGTGAAGAGCGTGTATACCGTTTTTTAAAAGGGTTAAAATTATGAAGCTTGCGAATAGCGTTTACCTAAATGCCTTTAGTTGTGCCTGTGCGGCAGGATTAACCATCGAAGAAATTTTTGAGACATTGCTTCGTGGAAACTGCGCTATTACGAATCAAAGCGGTTATGTTGACGGTGCCATTATGCCTTTGGGTAAGATACCAAGCGAACGTAATTTTTTCGAGTTGTTAGAGGAGAATGTAGCATCGCTTCTTCACAAAACTCCATGGTTGGTTCCCAGTGAGACCATTGTTTTAGTTGGCTCTTCCGTGGGAGGGATGTGCGTAGCCGAGAAGACGTTTTTTAATGAGGGGAGTTTAAACAATATTACGATTGAAGAGCTCTCCATTCGTGCCATTGCGGATAAAGTTGTACAAAAATTTGGATTTAAATCGGCATTATCCTTTTCAACCGCTTGTACGAGCAGTTCCATTGCCATTGATTTTGCTTACGATTTGATAGGTCAAGGGCTATATAAAACGGTAGTAGTTATCGGTGCGGATGAGCTGAGTCGTTCGGCGGTCAATGGTTTTGACAGACTGGGGATTGCTTCACATTTTCCAACGCGACCTTTTGATGTGGAACGAAACGGCATTAATGTAGCGGAGGGGATAGCGGTATTGGCTCTATCCTCTTCAAAAACACCTGAATGCGTCGAAATTATGGGATGCGGGGTAAGTTCCGATGCCTACAACATCACCCACCCGCATCCGGAAGGTGAAGGGGCGATGGCTGCTATGAACCAAGCATTGCAAGTCGCTGGGATAGATGCTTCTAGTATCGATTATATCAATGCGCATGGGACGGGGACTATTGCTAATGATGAGATTGAGAGTGCTTCCATTGAAAAACTTTTTGGCGGACATCCTTTTGTCGTTTCAACTAAAGCCGTTACGGGACATACTTTAGGGGCTTGCGGTGCATTGGAAGCGGCGATTAGCGCTATGAGTATTGTTCATAACATCATACCTGCGTGTAGCAATCTCACAACAGCGGTCAATGGTTCACTTTCACATCCGTTAGAATCGATACGGACGGAAGTTAATTATGTACTTTCGAATGCTTTTGGTTTTGGGGGCGGTAATGTGTCACTTGTATTAGGAAAAGTTCATGCAGATTAATTTAGAAATACTTGGCTTCGCTACGGTTGAAGATCCTCAAAAATGTACGGCGTTAAATGAAAAAACCGTGGTAAGCGATATGATGTTGCGCAGACGATTGACGCGCAATGCCCGTATGGCTCTTTATTTAACCGACCAAATTGGTGATTTTACTTCTCCCATTGTCATTGGCAATGCATACGGAGAAGTAGCCGAAACATTTGATATTCTCCGTTGTATCGCTGCCAATGAAACCGTAAGTCCTACCGCATTTCAGAATTCTGTGCACAATACCCCAGCATCTTACCTCTCTATTGTTGGGCAAAACAAGGGATATATTACGACCGTAAGTGATTTGCATGAAACGTCTGCTTCGGTCTTAAAAGTGGGTGCGGTCAAATCTCTCACGTTTGAAACGCTGCTTCTTATTGTCAGCGACTCCATTGATTTTGAACGAGTTGAGGAACTCAATCGTTGTGGCATAACACTAAAAGAGTGCGCAGCAGCATTACAAGTACGTCATAGTCAAAAAGAGGCGACAATGACATTGAGCGGTAAAGCATATGACGGATATTCGCCGAGCATTTGGGCTATGCTGGAAATTATTGAAAAAATGGGTGAAAGCAATGGTTCTGAGGTTATTGTCGCTATCGAGATTTAAAATGCAACGGTGTCGTAATCGTTAAGTATTTTCCCTCCGTTACGAAGTAATTGCAGGGTTTTTAGCTCATGGATGATGGTGGGGGAAAACAGCGTTTTAAGATGCATGGCATAGATTTTAAAATCATCTCTTTGACACTGTTCGAGTTCGCTTTTTAGCAAGGCCGGGGTGAGATGTTTACTGTCAAATGCAAGTTTCTCAAAGCTTGAGGGAAAAGATACCTCAATGACGAGCGTATGAATATGCGAATTTTTATCCAATAATTCCCAAATACGGGAACATCGGTAGGTGTCGGCACTAAAAAGAATCCCTGAACCGTTTTTTTCGATGATATAGCCACAGCTTCCATCGGTATGATTGGTTTTAAAAGGCTTTAGCACGACATCATCGATAGGGTAGCTTTTATCGATCTCTATTTCGATCAGTTCAATGGTTTTATCATCATGCCCGATGAGGTTGATCTCTTCAAAATTAGGCCAAATCCGTTGGTTGAAAATAAACCGACGTAAATCATCCAATGTTGCTTTAAGACCGTAAATTTTGAGAGCAATTGATTTTTGGGTAACAAATAAATCAGCTAGAAAAGGGATGTCAATAATGTGATCCAGGTGCGAATGAGTCAGAAAAATATGCTCAATTGTAAAAATATCTTCTTCAAGCGTGTTGATAAGATTACCCGCATCAATAACACAGTGTTTGGATACGCGAACGCAGGTTGTCCCTTGTGTGCGGGTACGTGTTCCACCGGTGCCTAAAAATTCGATAGCGTTCATTTTCATTTACCCCTCGTAAAATTTAATTATAGTGTAAATAAAGTGAATTTAACCCTTGAAATAAACTGGGTGTTTATTGAGCACTGTTTGGTCGTTATTTTAGAGAAATTTGTGCTATCCTTGTTTATAAACTTGCACAAGGAAGCCTGATGTCGCTCAAAGTTGTCCTCTCCCATAAAACACATTATGAATTTGATAAGCCGATTAACCTTTCTCCTCATATTATCCGTCTCCGTCCTGCTCCTCATAGCCGTACTCCAATCGAAGCGTATTCGCTGAAGATTAAGCCAGATAACCATTTTATCAACTGGCAGCAAGACCCATTTGGAAACTATCTTGCCCGAATTGTTTTTCCCGAAAAAACGACGGAGCTTTCTATTGATGTGGAGGTACTCGCCGAGTTGGTGAGTATTAATCCTTTTGACTATTTTGTTGAAGAGAGTGCGGAGCAATTTCCTTTTAGTTACAGCAAGGCAATGGAAAAAGAACTTTCACTTTATTTGGAAGTCACTGAAAATGGTAAAAAACTCAAAGCTTTTGTGGATTCCATTGATTTAACACCTCGGCCTCTTAATGATTTCCTTGTAGGGCTTAATACAAAAATCAATCAGCATCTCAACTATACTCTCCGTATGGAACCGGGCGTGCAAACGTGTGCGCAGACGCTGAAAACTCAATTGGGCTCTTGTCGTGATTTCGCATGGCTGTTTGTTCAGGTATTCCGTCATTTGGGACTGGCTGCTCGTTTTGTATCAGGATATTTGGTACAGCTTGCCGCCGATGTTAAATCGCTTGACGGTCCTAGTGGTCCTGCAGAAGATTTTACCGATTTACACGCATGGACGGAGGTTTATATTCCGGGTGCAGGCTGGATCGGGTTGGACTCTACGAGCGGATTATTCGCAGGGGAGGGGCATATTCCGTTGGCGTGTACCCCAAGTCCTGAGAGTGCCGCCCCTGTGGAGGGCGGTATGGATAAATGTGAGGTAGAGTTTACCTACTCTAACACCGTAACGCGTGTGTTTGAATCTCCCCGTGTTACGAAGCCGTACCGTGAAGAGCAATGGGATGCGATCAAAGCTTTGGGATACGAAGTAGATAAAGAGCTGGTTGCGAATGATGTGCGCATGACGATGGGGGGAGAGCCGACATTCGTCTCCATCGATGACCAAGAATCACCTCAATGGAACACCGAAGCCGATGGTCCCCATAAGCGTCAGCTTGCCAATATTCTTGCTCGTAAATTGCTTAATACCTTTGGAAAAGGGGGGATGCTTCATCATGCGCAGGGAAAATGGTATCCTGGTGAGCCGTTGCCACGATGGATGAGCACGGTTTTCTGGCGTAAAGACGGTCAGCCGATTTGGAAAAATCATGATCTTTTGGCTGGATTGGATCAAACCTTTGATTATACTCATGAAGACGCACAGAACTTTTTGTCCAAACTCAGCCTCAATCTTGGAATCAGCGACCAAAATATTGAAGGTGCATATGAAGATCCTCTCGTAGCACTTTTAAACGAGGCACTGCTGCCTATCGATGTCGATCCGTTAAAAGCCAATCTTAAAGATCCGCTGGAGCGACGTGCTCTTGCCAAACAGCTTAGTCATGGATTGGATATTCCCAGCGGATATGTATTGCCATTAGGATGGGGTGCAACGCGTTGGATTACCTCTGGATGGGAATTTCGCCGTGGTCATTTGTTTCTTGCAGCAGGGACATCGGCGGTAGGATTGCGATTGCCGTTGGATTCATTAATGCTCAAACCTCATACCGAGTTGGAACAAAGTTTTGAGCCTGATTTGTTTGCATCCTATCCGGCATTGGGTGAATATCATACAGCAGTTGAAAGTCGTGCCAAAAAAACGACCAAAAATACAAAAGACAGTACTGATTACGAGGCATTTGTTCGTACGGCAATTTGCGCTGAAGTAAGAGAAAAAAAGCTTTATCTTTTTCTTCCTCCGATCATGCAGCTTGAAGCCTTTTTGGATTTGATAGCGTCTATCGAAATAACAGCATCCCAGCTTAATATGCCTGTGATGATTGAGGGCTATGAACCTCCGAGTGATTTGCGCATCGAAAAAATCCGAGTTACACCGGATCCGGGAGTTATCGAAGTCAACATCCACCCGACAAGCAGTTGGGAAGAGCTTAATGATGTGATCGGAACATTGTATGAACAGGCCCATTTTTCACGTTTAGGCACAGAAAAGTTTATGCAAGACGGTAAGCACACGGGGACAGGCGGAGGAAATCACGTCACTATTGGCGGAATCACTCCAAGCGACAGCCCATTATTACGAAATCCTGATTTGTTACGTTCATTGATCACGTTTTGGCAACACCATCCGGGCTTATCCTATCTCTTTTCGGGGCCGTTTATCGGACCAACATCTCAAGCTCCTCGTGTCGATGAAGGAAGAGCTGAAAATCTCTATGAGCTTGAAATCGCATTTTCGCAGATTCCAGAAGGGCAGGAAGTACCGTTTTGGCTCACCGACCGACTTTTCCGGCACATGCTCACCGACATTACAGGAAATACCCATCGCAGTGAGTTTTGTATCGACAAACTGTATTCGCCGGATTCGTCAACAGGGCGATTGGGAATTTTAGAGTTGCGCGGTTTTGATATGCCTCCACATGCTCAAATGTCGTTGATGCAAATGCTGTTAGTGCGAACGTTGGTATCGCTGTTCTGGCGTAAACCGTACAAACATAAACTGGTACGCTGGGGAACACAGCTTCACGATAAATTTTTGATCGAACATTATGTCAGGGAAGACATTAATGATGTTGTTGAGTTTTTACGAGGTGAAGGATATGGATTTGAACTGAGCTGGTTTGATCCTTTCTTTGAATTTCGTTTCCCTCTCCACGGTATGAGCAATGTTGGAAATATTCAATGTGAATTACGAGCAGGCATTGAACCGTGGCATGTATTGGGTGAGGAATCAAGCTCTCAAGGAACGGCACGTTATGTGGATTCATCTTTAGAGCGTGTGCAGGTAAAAGTGCGCGATTTTGTCCATGAACGACATATTTTGACGTGTAATGGCGTGAAGGTACCCTTGGTCAATACAGGCGTTGAGGGTGAGTACGTTTCGGGTGTCCGCTACCGTGCTTGGCAGCCATGGTCGGCATTGCATCCAACGATTGGGGTAGATACACCGTTGGTATTTGATGTGGTAGACACATGGAGCAAACGATCATTGGGTGGATTTACGTATTTTGTTTCACATCCGGGCGGACGATCGTATGACAGCTTCCCTGTAAATTCTCTGGAAGCGCAATCACGTCGTATCAGTCGATACTGGGGCTTTGGACACACGCAAGGAGAAGTAGAAGAGCTACGTCCTCCGGTCAAAGAACAAGAGCCTAACGATAAATCGGAAACATCACGCAGTGTGCTAAAAAATGATAATGCTAAAACATTCCAGTATCAAGAGCTAGAGGGAAGTCTTGAATACCCTCACACCTTGGATTTGCGTCGCAAGTGGAGCCCAAATGAGACGAAAAGGTAAATGATTAAGAATGATGTTTGAACAGTATAAGAGCTCGTCGTATGATGAAATGTTTGATAAAAATGGAGTTGTACGAGAGCATTGGAAGCAGTTGGCAGCTAATCTCGAAGAACTGGGGTGTGACCAGCTGGAAGCAAAACGTCAAGAGATTGATTGGCGCTTAGAAGACAACGGTGTTACCTATAATGTCTACAATGACCCCAACGGGATGTCCAGACCATGGAGCCTTGACCCGATTCCGCTTATTTTAGAAAGCAGTGACTGGAAAAATATTGAAGAAGGGGTAAGACAGCGGGCAACGCTTATGAACTTACTTTTCAAAGACATTTATGGTGAACAGCGGATTTTAAAAGAGGATATCATTCCCTGCGAAGTCATTTTTCCTCATAGTGGTTTTTTGCGTGAAGCGCATGGATTGTTCGATCATCTCGATTATCCGATGATGATGGTTGCTGTGGATTTAGCGCGAGGACCCGATGGTAAAATGTGGGTAGTAAGCGACCGAACGCAAGCCCCTTCAGGATTGGGATATGCGGTTGAAAATCGGCTGACAATGAACAGTGCGATGCAAGTATTGTACAAAAATATTTCGATTCGACGACTGCATGTTTTTTTCGATTCTTTCAAGACCATGCTTTTAGGATTGGGAAAAAATAGCTCTAGAGAACCGCTCAATGTTCTTCTTTCACCCGGTCCACATAATGAAACGTATTTTGAACATGCTTATTTGAGTTCTTTTTTAGGGCTTACCCTCGTCCAAGGACAAGATTTATTGGCAAAGGGCGGAGCTTTATGGCTTAAAAGTCTAAAAGGCTTACGCCGCATCGATGCGATAGTTCGACGGGTGGATGAGAGTTATTGTGACCCATTGGAACTGCGTGCCGATTCTAAGCTTGGCGTCTCTGGATTGGTTCAGGTCCTGCGTAAAAAAGGGGTCTCGATGGCAAACCCTTTAGGTGCAGGTGTTTTGGAAAATTTGGGGCTCTATCCCTTTTTACCGATACTTGCCCGTTATTTTTTAAATGAAGAATTGATTTTACCTCAGATTGCAACATGGTGGTGCGGTCAAGACAAAGAGCGTGACTACGTTCTTAAAAACCTCTCAACTTTAGTGATTAAAACCATTGATCGTAATGCGGATGAGCCTTCTTTGTATGTGGGCAAAAACTTATCTTCCGAAGAACTTGGGGCTTTACGACAAAAAATTCAGGAGCAGCCGTATCGTTATGTAGGTCAAGAAGAGGTTCAATTTGCTACGGCTCCAACTTTTATCCAAGGTGAGGTCGTTCCCAGAAAAGTGGTTATACGCTCGTTTGCTATAAAAGCAGAGACTTCCTATGAGGTAATGCCGGGCGCGTTGGTACGAGTAGGCAGCAGTGATGATGCATTGGCAGTTTCAGGTCAAGTAGGAGGAAGCAGTAAGGATCTTTGGATTTCAAGTCAACCGGATACTGCTCTCCCATCGGCATCAACAACTCAAATAATGTCTCAAAGTATGGGACAAGATTCGATGCAAAGCATGTCTCAAATGTCGTTGCAAGCTACTGCACCGATGGCAATGGCCAATGTTTTTAAAGCGAGAGGCGGATTAGAAAATTCATTAGAAAATATCCCGACTCTTCGAGCCGAAAATCTTTTTTGGCTCGGGCGCTATTTGATGCGCTCCATTACGAGTGCTCGGATGATTCGAATGACCCTTAAAAGCCTTGCCAATTCCACACGTTATAATCGTAATGGGGATGATCAAGTGCAAGAGATATTGTGCAGCGCATTAACCCATTTGAGTATGACTTATCCAGGATTTTTGGGTATAAAAGATCAGAAAATCACAGATCCTTTAAGTGAGATTTGGTCGGTTATGTCGGACTCGACACGTGTTGGATCGTTGTCTCAGGTGATAATGATGCTTTCTAATGCCAGCACCAGCACCAAAAATCTTTTACCGTTAGAGGGATGGAGAATATTTGACCGGTTATCGCGCGAGTGGAGTGAGTTTACCCATCAAAGCAAACCTGCGCATCGAGATATGATTGCGGGAGTGGATAAGCTACTCGTACATCTAATGGCGTACAAAGCACTCATCGAAGAGACATTATTTGCAGAACAAGGTCTTGTTTTGTATGATATAGGGGCACGATTAGAGCGTTCAAGTCTATTGATTGCAAAAGCTCGGGCAATGCTCACGTCTGTGTATGAGCCTTTTGTTGAATACGAAATTTTAGAAGCACTGTTGGGAACGAGTGAGAGTTTAAATGCGTATCGGGCACATTATCGCTCTTCCATTGAGTTTGCTCATGTGAGTGAGTTTTTACTCCTTGATATACATTTTCCAAAATCACTTATTAGTGAGATCAACCAATTATTAAAGGCGTTGCCAAAATTGCCAAAATTTAAACATGAAATGTATCTCAGTCGGTATGAACAGCCTCTTTTTGAAGCTTTTTCTCTCTTACGGCTTGAGCGAACCGAAAATTTGTGTGTTGTAGAAAAAGATGTTTTTATTCGCAATACTATGGATGCATTGCTGTCCTCTATTGCGGATAAGCTGATTGTCTCAGCCGATGAATTGTCCAAAACCTATTTTTCCCATTACGATGAGTAGCCCTATGTTGTATCAAATTTATCACAGCACTCAGTTTACCTATCAGCAGTGGGTCAGTTTTAGTCACAATTTAGTTCGTCTGAAACCTCGAAATACTCAGTCCCAAACCTTGGTTGATTTTTCATTATCTACCGATCCTGCAGTGGCTGAGATGGAGAGCTATGATGATTATTTCGGCAATCATCTTTATCATATGCTCATACGTCAGCCGCATCATCATTTAAAAGTAACAGCACGTTCTTGTGTTGCAATGGACAGTGAAGCGATTGATCAACACTTAGCTTTGGCGCAGGAAGCACGATTATCCAGTTATGCACAGGTATTAAATGCACTGAGGGCAAATACAAGCGATGTTATTGACGCAAAACAGTTTTGCCTTCCAAGTCGTTTTGTAGCGCAAGCAAGCCGTGATGTGCACGAATACGCACGGCTCTCTTTTTCAGCTGATAAATCTCTGTATGACAGCGTAGAAGAGTTTATGGGTCGAATTTTTAATGATTTTCAATTTGTATCAGGATTTAGTGATCTTAGCACACCGGTAGATGAAGTCTTTAGGGAACGCAAAGGGGTATGTCAGGATTTTTCCCACTTAGCGATAGCCGCATTGCGTTCGCTAGGGTTAAGTGCCCGCTATATGAGTGGATATTTAGAGACCCTTCCCTCTGAGGGAAGCGAGAAATTTTTTGGCGCGGATGCCTCTCATGCATGGTTTTCTCTCTTTATCCCGGGATTTGGATGGTTTGATTTTGACCCTACGAACAACATTGTCCCATCTCATCAACATATTGTTTTGGGATACGGGCGTGATTATGGCGACTGCTCACCCATGCAAGGGGTAGTTCAAGGCAGCGGAGTGAGTCATTTGAATGTAATGGTCGATGTCTCACGCGATGAGGCTTGAGGGATGAGTATTTTTTAATCACTTTCGTAGTGCAACGGTAATCTTTTTGATCTATCATACGTTTTATGAAAGTGATAAAAATACAATTATTTTATGTGTTACTGCTGATGATGGGCGTTGCTGATAGTTTTGCAGCAGAACTCTCAACAAAACGGATGGTTTCAATGATTCGTCCACTGGAACAGTATGCAATGCAATATGGAGAGGGTGATATTAAAGCATACGTATTCGTTGATCCGAAATGCCCCCATTCACGAGATTTTATCTCGATGATCCATGATAATGAAAAAATGCGGGGAATTTATCGTTACTACATCTTTTTTTATGAACTCAAACGCTTTAATTCCCATAAACTTATCGGCACTATTTACGCATCTTCATCTCCTTTACAAAAAATGTTAGAAGTCATGGCAGGAGGTAAAGAGATTGAGCCGTTATCTTCCCTTTCGCCCCAAATTGAAGAACAGATAAGTGATATTGAGCATGTTGCTACAGCATTGGGCGTGAATAAACGTCCCTATTTAATTATTGCAAAAGAGTGGAATTAATTATGTATTATCATACACCGAACGTTTCAAAATTTGTTCGTTATATTCGTCGATTTCGAGCATGGATACTACTTGCCTTTGTCCTGTGCTCAGCAATAGCACTTAACCTATTACGACCTGAAATTATTTCCTCAGATACGCTTTATTGGCTCAGCGAATCCAAAGAGTATCAAAAAACCAAAGACAATAAATTTGAAACGGTTTATGTCAGTCGTCTAAGTGTAGATGTCCCTGTATTTAATAATCAATCAAAAGCCGTATTAAGCGCACTGCAATCTGAACTTGAATACCGTAAGGATATTACAAAAGTAGAATCTTTGTTTTCATCCTATAAAATTTATAATGACGGCGGAGATGAATCGGCGATGATTAGGGCCTTGCCGATTCATGAACTGGATGCATCTAAAATCGAAGGCTTTATTCGTTTATTTCCTCAACAGTACAAACAATTTGTGGATTCTGATTTTAAACATTTTTATTTTACGATTGAATCCAATTCATCCATCGATCCTTCATCCTTTAAAATACCCTATGCCTATCATTATTCTACACTAAGCTCTGAAGCACAGTTCCGCCATTATGCAGGATATATTTTTATTTTTGTTACGATGATACTTTTTATGTCAAGATGGCTGTTTAAAAATTATATTGCAGCTATCGGGGCGTTGAGTGTTACTGTATTAACGATGATATTCACATTTGGTATCATTAAAGTGCTAACGGGACATAATCAAGTCCACATTGCAATGACATTAATGGTTTTGAGTGTTTCTATCGGTCATTTTCTCTATTTTTATTATCGATGGCACGTATCCCAGTTTAAAAGTGATTCTATACGAGCCATGGAAAAAAGCATTGATCGCAATCTTTCTCCTGCGCTTTGGACATTACCGATTTTAGCTATTAGCTTGGGATCACTGCTTTTTGTTGATTCCATTATTATTGAAATGTTAAGTTTAAGTTTATTGGTCTCTTCAGCAATGGCATACTTTATTAATATTACATTTTTACCGGCGCTGCTTAGCTATTTTACCGTTAAGCATCCTCGTGTAGGATTTGCGAGGACGTGTTATGGATTCGCAAACCGTGAAATTCATTACAGCCCACGACTTCTTCAGCTTTTTATTGCGCTGACAGTCATTATTATGGCGGTAATCGTTTTACGATTTGGTGCCGGATCTCAAAGTATGTTTGACACGCAAGTGAAACATCAAACTATCACGTTAAAACTTCCTTTTGAAGAGATTGATCTCTCAACAATTAAACAATTAGAACGATTTGAAATGGATTTACGACAGAATAATTCTGGGATTGAAAAAGTAGATTCGATTCAGAGTGTTTTACATCAGCTTGATATGGCAAGTTCACCCAAAGGTCCTCTTGATGAACAACGGGTACTTCAAGCACTATTTTTCTTAGAACTTTACGATATGGAACACAAGTATATTGAGGATAAAGCACTTAATATTACGATTACATTGGAAAATGCCGATCATTCTGCTGTAATTCGATGGTTGAAAGGGTATAAGAATCTTCCACTGTATTTTACGGATCGAGATACTCTCTCTGAAAGTGCAAAAATGGATAAGAGAATTGTATTGGCCTCTTCACTCTTTTCCGCACTTGTTATGATTGGTGTTGTCATGGGATTGGTATTTCGATCATTAAAAATTGGATTTGTAGGTTTTATTGCAAATACAATACCCGTCATATGGTTTGGGCTCTTTATCATTGTCTTTAATTTTACCCTTAGTATCGAAGCATTGATCGCGATGACCATATCGGTAGGATTGACATCAGATACTATTATTCATTTTGCATACAAATATTTTAGGAGTCGATATTTTGGTCGAACAAAAAAACATGCACTGGAGATTATGTTCTTCTATGCAGGTGTTCCTACGATAGTAGGAGCAATTGTTTTAATGGGAGTATTTGGATTGTTGAGTTTGACAGGTCTTGAGACATTAGTTCTCATTGGAGGCTACGGAGTCGTCCTTATGTTCTTTTCATTAATAAGCGATTTGTTCATTTTGCCTGTATTGTTATTGGCAATTGATGAGCAAAAAGATACAAATACAACGTATAGAAATTAAATTGATAAATTCTTTCCATTAGCTCTTGACATTCATCACGAAATCCCCTATAATTCCCGTCCACAAACACTGGGAAGCCATTAAAAGCCAACTAGATTTGAGTTTGAGATCATTGAAAACTAAGCAGAAGTGACGGTCAGGCGAATG
>JAZDQA010000008.1:0-202813 GCA_043797085.1 Pseudomonadota bacterium
TTGCGGCAAACGGAAGTTACACCTATATGCCTGCTGCGAACTTCAACGGAGTCGACAGTGTTGATTACACCCTAACCGACGGTACCCTTAGCGATATCGGAACCCTGACCATCACCGTTGCAGCGGTGAACGATGCACCGATACTCGACCTCGACGCCAACAACACAACAGCTTCAGGCAATAATTTTGCGACTACATTTACTGAAGGTGGAAGTGCGGTTTATCTTGCAGATACCGATATTTCAATTACCGATGTTGATAGCACAACCATTTCGACTGCAACGATTACGATTACGAATAAAGAGGGTGGAGATTTCTTAACTGTAGGTACTTTACCATCCGGTATTACGGCGAGTGCCTATAACTCGACAACAGGTGTGATTACGTTGAGTGGAACGGCCAGTTTGAGTGATTATCAGTCGGCTATTCGTGCTATTCAGTATTCTAATGACGGTTCAACGGTTAATACGACACGAGCCATTACGGTTGTTGTAAATGACGGAGCAAATAACAGCGCTCTTGTAACTGCAAATATTACTATTGTTACCCTTCCGACGGTTAGTATCACAGACGTATCGGTACAAGAACCGGCTTCTGGAACGGCTACATTGACGTTTACGATTTCGATTGATCAGCCATTGGCAACGAATTTGACCTTTAACTATGCAACGGCGAACGTAAGTGCTCTATCTGGATTGGATTATGTTGCTAAAACAACGACGGTTGGAACTATTATTGCCGGTGCGACATCAACGACAGTAACCGTAACAGTAAACAGTGATACCAATCTCTTTGAAGGGGATGAAACCTTTAATCTTAATCTGACTGGATTTAATCAAACGGTAAATTTTGAGCCGGGTGCTCATGTCATCAGTGGAGGTATCCAAGGAATCGGAACCATCGGTGCAAATAACGGTGCGCCGATTGCTGTGGATGATGTTTTCGTTACTACACCGAATACGCCGTTGGTAACGGGTAATGTTCTGAGCAATGATACATTGGTTGATAATGCACATGTACAAACCTATAGTGCCATATCAGTGAATGGCGGTACGGTTGTATATAATAATGACGGTACCTTTACTTATACTCCTGCGAATGGGTATACCGGAACCGATACCTTTACCTACACATTAATCGATGATGACGGTGATATGGATACGGCAACTGTAACAGTCAATGTTAATTCCATAGTCGTTGTTCCTCCGGCAGTGAGCAATGTTCCTGATACCACTTACGTAGAGAATGGAACGCCGATCAATCTAGTATCAGGAGTCACGATTTCCGATACAGACAGTACTACGCTTTCATCGGTTGTGATTACAGTCAACGGATACATAGCTTCTCAGGATGTTATCGACTATTTGACAGCAGGAACAAGTATTACAGCAACTACATCGGTCAGTGGAAATACTTGGACATTGACCTTGAGCGGCGGTGTAGATATTAACGAATATCAAAGCGTTATGGGGACGATTATGTACCATAATACGTCCGAAAATCCGAGTACTTCGACACGTAATGTTACCGTGACTGCGTATGATCAATCGTATGCGAATCTATATGGAAGTGACGCGGGAACACTCAACATTACAGCCGTTAATGATGCAGCGATTACTACAAATAACGAAGTTTATACCATAGGTACCAGTCAAGATAATTTACTTCATATTACTTTGCCAACCGATGCGGATACTGATACTAATTTACTTGTTATTACTGTAACAGGCTTACCGATCAACGGTACGGTGACATTGGAAGACGGAACAACTCCTGTAACCAATGGTGAAATATTGACTCTGGCACAATTAGGTTCATTGAAATTTGATGCAGGTGCTCTAAACAGTACAGGTACCTTGACCTATACGGTTTCAGATGGACAATATACGTCTACAGGAACGACAACGATTAATGTCGGAACGACCAAAGCGGATGTCAATACGGTGTATGAAAGCGGATTAAACATAGACACACCTTTAGTGGACTACATTGGAACGCAAGCAGGTATCGCCGCTACGGTTGCTACAGGCAATCTATTTGCCAATGATGCAGGTACCATTGGGCAAACACTCAGCAATATTACGGTAGGTGGTACAGCTCCAATTGGTGGTATTATCACGACTACGACATCAATAGGAACATTGCAAGTTTATACGGATAGCAGCCATGTAGGGTATGTAGCGGGAGATTATGTATATACGTTGACTTCACCATACAATAACCCTTCTGATCCTCTTGTGCAAAATGCTAGCTCATTTAATGAAGTCTTTAACTATCAGGTTACCGCTAATGGCATACCTTTAAGTAATACCCTTACGATTAATGTGGTCGATGATACTCCAATAGCAAATCCTGTTGTGCAGGATGTTCCGGAGTCAGAAGAAAAAATCTTTAATATCGTCTTGACGTTGGATAAGTCAGGAAGTATGGCATGGGGGGCTATAACAGGAGCTACTAATCCTGGTACTGAGCCTACTCGAATGGAGATTGCACAAAGTGCAATCCGGTCATTGGTACAGGAATATTTTAACCAATCTACCAATGTAACAGTGACATTATTGACGTTTAGTACAAATGCGGCTTATGAGGGTACCTATACGGATTATAATTCTTTTGCAACAAAATTAGCTACTGTAACTCCGAACGGAGGTACGAACTATGTCGGTGCAACCAATGCGATCGTAAATCAATTTACGGCTGATTTAGCTCTGCCAGATGCTGCCAATAAGCAGCAAATTTCTTATTTCATCTCTGATGGTGAAGCTACGGCTGGAACGTCTCCTATTGGAAGCGGATACATTGAATACGTTAATTCGCATTCGATAGAATCTTACTCGGTAGGAATCGGTTCAAGTTTACCTGCGGATGTTAGTGATTTGAATTATATACATAATATTGACTCCATGGGAAGTGGTACGATAGACAGTGCTTTGATTGTTGATAATCTAAACAATCTCCAATCGGTTCTGCTTAGTACCGTACCGACAGCTTACGGCGGGAACATTACAGCCAATGGTTCGATTGATAATGTTTTGTTTGGTGCGGATGGCGGATACGTCAAATCGATTACCCTTACGATAGGAGGCGTAACGAATACTATCACCTATGATGGAACGCTAGTAGACGTTCCAACTTATCCTACAGATCCTGCCGGATTTGCTAGCGGTTCTGTAAGTGTTACTGGAAGCAACATTACAATTATTCAAAGTGACACAAACTTCATTTATGGAACGTTTACCTTTGATTTTAATGATGGAAGTTATACGTTTAGCGCACCGAACGGAACAGCTCCTTTGGTATTCGAATTTGCGTATACAATCATTGATCGCGACGGAGATATGAAATCATCAACTGCGACGATTAACATCGTCGATGATTCACCGGATGCACGGGATGATTTACACACGATTACCACGTATGAGATTGCTGAGGGTAATGTGATTTCAGCGATTGGAACCGATGGAGGACCGAAATTCGGTAACAACATCACACCATTTGCTGTTCAAGGAGGCGGTGTCGATAAAATCGTTGATAATGCTACCGTAAGCAAATTTAATTATAAAGGGGCGGTGATTGATTTAACATTGACTGCAACGACTACAGTTAATTCAGGAACTCCTGTAGCTGTACCAACGATATCGGCCGCAAATGTTACCGCATCAGGATTTACTTTAATAGGTAGTAATACGGTGAATTATAATACGGGTGGTGCAGGCATCAGAGGAGGCAATTCAAATACAACACTTGATACTAATGAAAATATAACCGTTAATTTTGCTCAGAAACAGCCGTTAGGAGTCTCAAATGTCTCTTTAGTGCTCAATGATTTTCTTGCAAACAATACGGTTAGTATTACCGTTAAAGATATTAGTGGAGCAATTATAGCTGGACCGACAAATTATAGTGGAATGGCAGGAGGTTCTGCGACAATCACACTGAACCAAACCGGCATCGGGTCAGTCGAAATCGTTGGTGTCAATGCGGCTGGAGATGATGATGCACAGCTAGGTAGCGTAGCTTATACTCCTTTAGTTGAAACAACAACTTTGTCTCAAACTAGTGGCACGAACGGTAGTAATCTGGATTGGACTTACAGTGCAGATAAAGATCTCGATGGAAAAAATGTCTTTACTGCAACTGTAACCGATTCTAGTGATGGTTCAACATTTATTATGCGAAGCAATGGGTATTATAACTATATACCTGATCAATCAAACAAACCAGTTCCAGTTGTCGTACATGAAAGTTTTACCGATGGAAATGTAAATAATGGGGTGAGTTTATCATCACCAGATGCAACTCCAGGACTTAATACAACCTATGGTATTACTATGAATTCAAACTTTGATGCCTCTACTAGAAGATTAGATTCAGGAGAAGAAGTTACATTAAGTTTTTCTTCAGCGCTTTACCCTGATGGAGTAAAAGATATTTCTTTAACTAACTATTATGCATCTGGAAGTGCAACTATTACTGTATATGATGTTAATGGAGCTGTATTAGATAGTTATGTTGCATCAATTACGACGAATATGACTATTAATACCCAAACAATAGGGATTGGAAGCATCAAAATTGATACTTTTACATCTAGTAATGACCAAATCAGTATTACAGCTATTGATTTTACAAAAGTGCCTGACCCAGTATTATATCCAAGTGTATTGGAACCGATTTTGGTCGATTACACCTTGACTGATACCGATGGGCAATTCGATACGGCACAGTTAGCTATCTATACCCCAGATCAAACATTGACGGGTACAGCAGGGGTAGATAATATCTCCGGCGGAATTCTCAACGATGCGATTATCGGTGATGCCGGAGACGATACTTTATCTGGAAATGACGGGCATGATACCCTCTCAGGCGGAATAGGAAATGATACTCTCAGCGGTGGTACTGGAATTGACCATTTAAGCGGAGGGGATGGCAATGATGCTCTTTATGGCGGTGCCGATGCTGATAGCCTCAGCGGTGATGCCGGAGATGATCTTCTTGATGGGGGAACCGGTGATGATATCGTCAAAGGGGGCATAGGCAACGATGCTCTTTACGGTGGAGCAGGTAATGACCGTCTCGAAGGTGATAGCGGTAATGATATTTTAAATGGCGGTGCGGGTGCTGATGTTCTTATGGGTGGAGATGGTGAAGACATTTTGACTTTTGATGCATCTGATACTCTTATCGACGGAGGTAAAGGTTTTGATACATTACTCATGCCATTTGGAGGCAATATTGACTTTAATCTTTTAAATACAGCAAACAATACGATTAAAAATATGGAAGTTATTGATCTTTCTGCTAATGGAAGTCATAGTCTGACAAATATCTCATTGCAAGATGTAATCGATATGACAGATGGAAATAAAGATTTGTATATTCTTGGAGATGTGGGTGATACAGTAACGGTTGATTCTACGTTGACAAATACGGGAACCTCAACGGAAATAGTCAATGGTGCTTCACACGTATTTGATATCTATACTAATAGTGGTGATCCAACAGTTACGTTAAAAATCGAACAAGTCATTACAGACACGATTTAATTACCAAAATACGGGTATAAATAATTCGCTCTCTCTTCGTCGTGGCGGCTATCTCCGCCACTCTCCGGAACAGTTTATGTGATTAATTTTGGCTGACTGCTTATAATCTTATTTCATCACAATTTTAAGATATTTTCGTTTTATTGCGCAGGTTTTTCAACATTTTAATAACAATTAGTGGGTAATATACCAGTATCAAGTATACAGGGCAAATTTATATGCAGCAGATTATTTTCTTTTTTATATTACTACTATTTTCAGGATGCAGCACTCTTTCGTACAATGTCAACCAGGGGAAACTGGATAAAAATCAAAAAATTGTTGTGGATGTATTTTCAAATTATACGGAAACTCCTATGGCAGGATACCGTGCGGCGTCAATCATGGATGCGGCACTCCTCCAGCGCGGATTTAAAAGCAATCCAATGTACTCGATGGTATCGGATGAGAGCAGTAACGTAGAAACACCTTTGACAGAGCGTATTCAAAAAGCAAAAAATTCAGGAGCATCTTTACTCGCGACGGGTGAGGTTATTGAGTGGCGTTACAAAACTGGAATCGATGGTGAGCCTGCTGTAAGTTTGGTTATTCGTGTTTATGATACACAGACAGCTCAAGTGATTTTTAGTTCAACCGGAAGTAAGAATGGTTTGGGATATAGTTCTATAGGTCTTGTTGCCAACGATGTTATTAACGGAATGTTACCTTGATTAGACTTTTTTTATTTCATAATAATCTAAGTTAGTTTTATGATTCTTCAGCAAATATCGCAAAGACTTAAAATCTTAAATAGCTATACGATATGGATAGAAATCGTTATGTGGACGGTAGCTTTTATTATTTTCGGATATTTATTTAGACCTTCTGACCCTATTTTTCTTAACAGTGATTATAATATTTTTCTTATTTACATGACGGTTTTCACCCTTTTTTATGGAACGGTTGTCGGGCTTTCGATGTTTGGCTTGATCTATTTAGTAGCTTTAAATTTTTACGATGTAATTCCCTATACAAAAGTTATGGAATATCTCATTTTTATTTTAATCTTTGGTGAATTTCATTACCACTGGAACCGAAAAATAAATATTTTGGAAGAGAGTACTTTTTATACTAAAAATCGATTGCGTATGCTTGGAAATGCTTTTTATTTAACAAAAATTTCGCATGATCAGCTCGAAAAAGGGTATGTGTTACAGCCGATAAGTTTACGTGGTGCTATTGCTTCTTTGGTCAGTGATGCGAGTGTGATTGATCGATATGAACACCTTTTAAAGCGTTTAGAACACTATTTTTCTCTTGAGTCAGCCGCATATTTTCATATAGACAATGCTAAAAAAATCAAAAAATTGGGTCAAATCGGATCGCACAATATAGAGTTTGACAGTGCTCATCCCATGATAGAAAAAATGATTGATAATGAACAGGCGATATTCGTTTCCGATGACAGTATTAAAAAAACAGATATTTTAGTTGTTTTGCCTTCTTTTGATCATCTGGGAGCGTTAAAGGGGGCATTGATTATCAAAGAGATGTCGTTTATGATGTTTAATTTGGATAATATTTTGAAGATTGAGGTAATTCTTAATTATTTCGAGCAAGAAAATTTGAAATATGCTATTTCAAATAAAAAGTCAAATTATCCACTTTTAACCAAACCTGCATTTTCTTTTGAAGTAAGCCGTATGAAAGAGTTAAAGATACGATTTGGGATTGAGAGTTCGATGCTTTTAATTTATGCGGATCAACTTGCTTCCATTTCAGTTTTGGATTATTTTATTCTTAATAATCTACGTGTTTTGGATATGTATGAGAAGATTGCTTTTGATAATGATGAATATTTTTTCTTATTTTTACTTCCACTGGAGCGCGTTAGCGGTGCATTGAGTTTTAAGGAACGGCTTATCGGTAAAATGGCTTTGAATGTGCGCAAAGATTTACAAACTTTAATCGTGGGAATCGATCAAATTGATAATGCATTTGATTGGATCGATAAGACAAAACGTGTTGTTGCTTAATCTGTTTTTACCGATCGCTTTGTTCGTAGAGGCTCATGCTCTTATGACCCTTTTTCGCGGTGGAGATGCAGAGGGACTAAATACCTATTTTGTTTTTCATTTTTTAGCGTCTATTTTTATGACATTTTTTCAGTTGCAGTATGTTCCGAAGAACTATACAAAAGAGACAAAACAAATGGGGATATTTTTTCTTATTGTAAATTTTTCTACGTTGACGTTTGGATTTATTGTAACCATGGTAGTGATTTTTTTTGGGTTAAGAAAAATGATTTTAACTCAGGAAGATATTAATACGGATAAGATTAGTTTTAACCAAATTACGGATGCCTATCCTGAAATAAAGCGAATTTTTGGAGAAGGTTCATTAGAAGATACTTTAAACAGTGAGCATGCTCATAGCAAGATAAAAATCAAAGCACTTTCTGCACTTTACAATACAAAAAATCCTGAAGCAATGAAACATATCAAAAATGCGCTCAGTGATGATAGTGATGAAGTTCGCTTGTACAGTTTTAGTTTGATCGATAATTTTGAAAAGGAACTTAATAAAAAAATTCATTTAGCGTTATTGGAGCTTCAAAATGAGTTAGATGAAGTAACACAAGGAGCTATTTATGGAAAACTTGCATTTTTATACTGGGATATGCTCTATTATGAGATTTCTGATAGCAATCTAAAGAATTATTTTATGACGAGAGTACAAAATATGATTGATGCCTCTTTCAAACTGGCTCAAAATGATGGCTCTTTATATGTACTGCAAGGTAGACTACTGTTGTTGAACGGTAAAACACAAGAGGCAGAATCCTCGTTTAAAGATGCTTTAAATGCAGGGGCTAAGGTAAAAGTTATTAGTACGTATTTAGCCGAAATCGCTTTTCTTAAAAAGGATTTTACGCAAGTAGCCTACTGGCTTAATCAATATCCTAATTTATGTTTGGATTTAAAAATGTACAGCAACTATCAGTTATGGACAGGGAAAAAATGAACGTAATTATTGATAAGAAAAATAAATTTGATATATTATTAGTCGCTGAGGGGACGTATCCGTATGTGCGCGGAGGGGTTTCGGGGTGGATTCACCAATTGATTAATGGACTGAAACATTATCGTTTTGGTATCGTTTTCATCGGAAGTCGTGAAGAAGATTACGGCGAAATACTGTATCAAATTCCTGAGAATTTGGATTTTTTAATGGTGGCCTATTTATTTAATGATTCGTCAAGACCGCCGGTGATGGCGATGGAAGGTAAAAAGGAGGTCATTGATCATGTTGACTTCATTCATGACTGGTTTCGTAACAATGAGTCTACATTACCGGATGAATTGCAAAAACTTAGTTTTTACAATGAGCAAGTCAGTGAGAAATTTTTTCTTTACAGTCACCGTTCATGGGAATATATCGAAAAAAAATATTATGAAAAAGCCAGAGAAATGCCGTTTATTGATTATTTTTGGACAATACGTAATATTCACAGTCCGATATGGGTCGTTGCTAGAATCGCAAAAGCGTTAGAAGGACGAGCGAAAGTCATTCATTCCCCCTCAACCGGATATGCAGGTTTTTTAGGAGCACTTCTCGCTTTTAATGACCAGCTTCGGTATATTTTGACGGAGCACGGAATTTATACCAAAGAGCGTAAAATTGATTTATTAACCAATGATTTTTTGAGTTATCGTAAATTCGATATTTTCAAAGAGCCCGAAGAAGATGATGTTATTAAGCAAATGTGGGTACATTTTTTTGAGGGGATAGGACGCTTTAGCTACAAACGAGCTGACTCTATCCTATCTTTATTTATCGGGGCACAAAATATTCAAATTGCATACGGTGCAGATGCCGCACGTTGCCGCGTTATCCCCAATGGTGTTGATGTTGAACGCTTAGGGAGTGTCATCGATAAACGCCCGGCTATTGTACCTAAAGTCATAACCCTGATCGGGCGTGTTGTGTCGATTAAAGATATTAAAACTTTTATCCGAGCAATCCGAATAGTTCAAGCCAAAATACCTGAGGTGCAAGGGTGGATTGTAGGTCCAATTGATGAAGAACCTGATTATTCACAAGAATGTTTGGATATGGTTGAAACTTTTAATTTGCAGGAAAATATAAAATTTTTAGGATTCCAAAATATTTTGGATATTTTGCCTCAAAGTGGAATTTTAACGCTAAGTTCAATCAGCGAGGGGATGCCATTGGTGGTACTTGAAGGTTTTGCTGCTGGTGTTCCTGCGGTAACAACCGATGTAGGATCGTGTAAAGAGCTTATTTATGGTGGGCTACATGATGAAGACATTGCGATTGGCAGTGCAGGAGAAGTGGTCTCAATCGCAAATCCCGGAGCATTGGCTGAAGGATATTTAAAATTATTAGAGGATGAAGTTTATTGGCATACCTGTCAGCGAAATGCACTTAAAAGAGTGAATACCTATTATACGCAAGCCCAGTTTTTTGATGCGTACGATTCTATCTATAGAGAGGCATTGGCACCGTGGCAGGAATAGGATTTCAGTTAAAAAAAATCACTGAAAAAGGGACAATCAGTTCTCTAATAAAAGCCTACGGGTATTCGGCAGCACTTAGCAGCGGTCCTTGGGTTATTTCCATGATTGTTATTTTTATGATTGGATTTATTAATATTTATTTTTTCCATTCGGGTGATCATGCGGTTAAGTTTCAAGTCATCGTCACCTATGCGTTAATGATGGCATCAAGTTTGATCTTTACCGGATTTTTACAACTCCCTTTTACCCGTTTTATTGCCGATAGAATATTTGAGGGGAAAGAAAAGCTTGTTCTGCCTAATTTTTTTGGTGTTTTATTTGTTATTTTATCATTGGGTTTTTTAGTGGCATTTCCGCTTACAAAATGGTTATTTTTTGACCAAAGTACACTTTTTGTTACCTTGGCAGTAGCGACCTTTTTAGTACTAAGCTGCGTATGGATTTCAAATATTTTGGCAGTTAGTCTGCGGTTTTATAAATTTGTTATTTTTTCGTATTTCTTAGCTTATATGATTATTCTTGCATTGTCTATTTATTTACGAAACTATGGAATCGAAGGACTATTATTCTCTTTCCTTACGGGCAATATTATCCTTTTCTTGTTGATGCTGATGGCAATTATTCGTCATTATCCCTCTTCTTATTTTATCCGTTTCGATTTGTTTGATAATCGATATTTTTATTGGACATTGGGTTTTGCAGGATTATTTTACAATTTGGGTGTTTGGGCGGATAAAATTATTTTTTGGTACCATCCTTCCACCGGGATCAATGTTATTGGTCGTTTGAATGGATCGGTGCTGTATGATATGCCAATTTTCTTGGCATATCTATCTATTATTCCGGGGATGGCGGTCTTTTTTTATCGTCTTGAGGTGGAATTTGCTGAAAAATACGATTTATACTATTCGGCTGTGAGAATGGGTGGAGTATTAGAGCAAATTGAACGGCACAGAAAAGGGATGATGGACGTTGTGAGAACATCCATTCGCGAAATTTTGACGATTCAAGGAGTTTTTAATCTGGCAATTTTTATGATTTCAGTTCCCCTGTTTGAAGCTTTGAAAATACCGCAACTTTTTTTGCCTCTCTTTTATATTGATTTAATCGGTACTCAGATACAACTGGGATTTATGTCTATTTTGGCGTTTTTATTTTATATTGACCGACGTAAAGAGGCAATGATATTGTCTATTATGTTTTTTATTTTAAATATAATTTTCACATTTGTTTCCATTGAATTAGGTCCTTATTTTTTCGGATATGGATTTGCTGTTTCATTATTGATTGTTTTTATCGGTAGTTTGTATTATTTGAAAAAAGTTTTAGAAAGGTTGAACTATGAAACATTTATGCTTCAATAAGTGGGTTGTCTCTGTCGTTTATTTTATTTTTCTCGTAACCGGAAGTTTTGCTAAGAGCAACGAACACGATGTCGCTTTTTATTATGAAAAATTGCCAAGTGAGACGTTTATGCAACATTTTGATTGGGTAGTTGTCGATCCGGATGTCATTCACCCTTCGATTAAACGCTCATTTCAAAAAAAGCTTTTTGCGTATGTAAGCATCGGAGAGATAGAGCCATGGCGCGATTCAAATAAAGGGTATGATCGTCAATGGGTTTTGAAAAATAACAAAGCATGGGATTCTCTGATTGTTGATTATACCAATCCGAAATATCAGAATTTTTTGATTAAAAAAATGAAAAATATCCAAGCACAAGGGTACGATAATTTTTTTCTTGATACCGCTGATGCACCTTTTGGTGTTATTCTCCCTGCAGAAGAAGAAAAATACAAACAAGGTTTAGCTACGTTGTTAAAAGCCATTCGCACTGCATTTCCAAAAGCGAAGATCATTGCGAATCGTGGGTTTGAAGCGCAAGAGGCTTTGTGTAAAAATGTCAATGCAGTTGCTGCTGAATCTTTGTATCAAGGAATTGATACGGCTAATTTTCACTACAAAGAGGTCTCAGCATCGGATAGAGAATGGATTAGTACGAAACTCAAACATTTTCAAGAGTGTGGGCTTGAAGCCATCGCCATTGATTATGTGTCACCGAAAAATCAAAAGCTACAACGTGCAACAGCAGATAAAATAGTAAAAGACGGATTTACCCCTTATGTAACCGATTATAAACTCAATACTCATGGGGTTGGAAGGCACAAACGTCTTAGTCGTGAAGTATTGATTTTATACGATGCTTCTGAGCTTAAAGAACATGACCCGATCTATTCTGCTGCATATCTCCAACTGTCGTTACCGTTGGAATATTTAGGTTTTATTCCCCATTTACATGATATTAGCAAAGGATTGCCGGATTTGACTACGCAATCTTTTGCCGGAATTATTATTTGGGAAGGTGGGCGTGATGAGAATGCTCTTTTTAATTGGGTTAAAGAGGCTGTCAATCAGAATATCAAGCTTCTTTTTTTAAATTCTTTTGGATTTGATCTGACTCTAGAGCGCTTGTCATTTTTGGGATTAGCATCGTCTAATACCCAAGCTCAGGCACTTGATCCAATCAAAATAGTGCACAGTGATCCCATGGTAGGTTTTGAAATCCAACCTTTTTTGGAAAATAGAGATCCGTTGTTATCGTTACAATCGGGAAAAGCATTGATTGAAGTGACAAATAAGCATGGAGAAGTTTTTGTCCCTGCCGCATTGACTCCATGGGGTGGATTTGCTCTGGATCAAAGTTTTTTAGTCTACGCTGGTGATGAGTCTTATTGGGCTATGGATCCGGTAAAACTTTTTGCTCAAGCACTTCAACTCTCTTCTATCCCTGTCCCCTCTGCCACTACTGAAAATGGTTCACGTCTCTGGTTTACCCATATTGATGGTGATGGGATGATCGAACGTACGCGATTTCGATCGGATGAATACGCAGTTGAAACCCTTTATAAAGATATTTTAATGCGTTATCGCGTTCCCCATTCGATTTCAGTTATTGTCGGTGAAGTTTCTAAAAATGGTGTGGCTCCTGAAATATCCGAGCGTATGGAATCTGCGGTTAAAAAGATTTTTGCACTTAAGCATGTTGAACCGGCAAGTCATTCACATTCACATCCGTTTAAATGGAAAAAAATTACGGAAGCCGAAAATGATCCGAGCGAATATCATTTAAAAATAAAAGGGTATGAATTTTCTTTGGACCAAGAGCTACAAGGTAGTTTAGACTACATCAATACTTACTTGACCTCTTCGGATAAAAAAGCTTCAATGCTCTTTTGGACAGGTGATTGTAATCCGCCGGAGAATGTGTTAGAGTTGGCAGATGAAACAGAAATCTTGACCATTAACGGCGGAGATACGACCATTCAAAAAAGTACACCATGGCTCTCTTACATTGCACCAATGAGTGTTAAGAAAGACTCTTACCGAAGAATTAATGCGGCTATGCAAAATGAAAATGTTTATACAGGCAATTGGATCAGTCCAAAATGGGGATACCGTAAGGTTATTGAAACATTTGAATTAACCAATTCCCCTAGACGCTACAAGCCGATTAATATTTATTACCATTTTTATTCAGCGTCTCTTACCCCTTCCATTGAGGCATTAAAGAGTGTGTATGATTATGTTTTAAAGCAAAAAACATTGCCTCTGTATGCGTCAGAGTACATTTATATTGCAAAAGATTTTTATCGTACATCAATCTCTGAAGTGGAAGATGGATGGCTTATTCGTAATCGCGGGGATCTTAAAACAGTGAGAATTGCAAAAGATGCAGGTTATCCTGATTTAGAACGAAGTACGGGAATTATTGGTTTTCAAGACGATGTTGACGGGCGATACGTTCATTTGGATGGGAGTGGAGAATATCGGTTGTATCTCAGTGACGCTTTGCCAAAGATTCCCTTTTTGATCGAAAGCAATGGTAGAGTCGTTAAAGCTCAAAAACAAAGTGTGACTCTGAAAAGTTATGTACCGTTGAAAATGAGTTGGTTTGTTCCGTCTTCCTGTGAGATTCAAACAATTTCAGCTCTTGCTTTGAATAAAGAAACAAAAAATACAACGTTAACCTATACGACCACATCAGCTGCGGAGGTTACGGTTGCTTACCACTGTCGCTGAGAAGAAAACGACGGTTATCTCAACCTTTGAGATGATTGGGATATTTGTACTCTTTTGTTCTTTGTTAATCGTATTTTTTCCAAAAGATAAAATTGAGCATCTCGTAACCAAAGAATCATCCAATTATAATCTGAGTGTTCAGTACCTTACGAATATCATTAATTCTTACCCTAATGATACGCGTGCAAAGTTTATGTTAGTCGAAATTTATTTAAAAATGCACTATTTCGATGAAGCTACTTTGTTGCTCGAAACATTACCGCAAGCAGATGAGTATAAAAAAAAGTTAAATTCATTGCAATATGATATTGCTAAAGCCCGCTATTTTTCATCAACGCTCGGAAAGAATAATGAGGCAGATGTTGTCGCAATGGAAAAAATATTGCGCAATATGATGGTGTTGGCAACGTCTAAAAAGGAATGGGTGTTTTTGCTAGACGAAGCTAAAAGTATGAATTTCCAACATTTGAGTGTGACCCTTGAAATAACGATGATAAAAAAGAATTTTTTGACACACCATCAAGCATTAGAAACTTTTGGACGGGCACGGTTTTTAAAGATGGATAAAGAAGTGAATGAACTTTTGCTTATAGGTCTTAAAGATACTAAAGATGTTGAGTGGATTAAGATCGCAGGGGATTATTATGTTTCAACAAAAAATTATTCGACTGCTATTTCTATGTATAAAACACTTTTAAGCAGAGACTTGCCTAAAAGTGAGCAAAAGAAAATTTTTGAGAAATTATTAACTCTTTATATCACTGAAAAAAAGAATGAAGCTGCCATTAAAATGATAGAAGAATATGAGGATATGATTTTAAAAAATGATGATTTGATTAAGAAAACAATTTCATTTTATCTTGCAAATAACCATTTGGATTTAGCAAAGAAATTTAGTTTGAAAATTTATAAAAACCGTTATCCTTCAGGAATTTAGATGCGGTTTATTTTTATTTCAATGATATTTATTGCTACTTTGCTCGCTAAAGATGAGTCATGTTATTCGCTTCAACTCTATTCTTTTTCTGATAAACTGGGAGAAGCAGATACGATTGATACATCGATTTATCCTGATGAGTGTAAAGTGATGCATATTAATGATCAATACACGTTGCGATGTGAATGTAAAAATAGTTATAAGGAAGCCCATTCAATTATTAAGAAATATCATAAATTTGTCAGTGATGCGATTGTCGTTCAAACGTATAAATGGCGTTTTGATATTAATTCAACAGTAGAAGCCTCGATTGTATTAGAAGAAAATTTGCCTTCACTACCACTAAAAATAGATAAAAAGTCAAACCTTTCAGAAGATATTTTGCGATTAACTTTGCAGGTT
This sequence comes from Pseudomonadota bacterium, assembly GCA_043797085.1. Taxonomy (GTDB): domain Bacteria; phylum Campylobacterota; class Campylobacteria; order Campylobacterales; family Sulfurimonadaceae; genus Sulfuricurvum. The sequence goes on from JAZDQA010000008.1 coordinate 15,489, forward strand.
ATGCTTTACAGCGGTGATTTAAAAAATGCTTTAATGATTGTTCAGCAGGGTGTAAATCAGTTTCCAAACAGTTCATGGTGGAATGAACAAGCCGCTCAAATTGCTCTTTGGAGCGGAAATTCCTCAGATGCGCTAAATTATTATCTTAAATTTTATACACTGACACCAACTTCCAAAACTCGTAAAGATATTCAGGCTCTTGCCGGACAACTGCAAAATCAAGAGGTATTGATTCAGATGTTGAAAGAAGCGATATGGGTTGGGGAAGAACATAATATTTCTAAACTTGTAAATGCCTATCAAAATAGTGGAAATTTATCTCAAGGAGCTGAGTTTTTTGGGTCTTTATATACTAAAAATAAAGATAAAAATACTTTAAAGGCAAAGATTGGTTTGCTTCAGCTTGATCGAAAAACAAGTGAAGCCCAAACGGATTATGATATTTACGTTAAGGCGTATGGATTCGACCAAGAATTGGATATACGATTTGCAACGATAGCTTTTTCGGAAAGAAAAATAGATTTAGCCTATAACTATCTTCATCGTCACGCTCAAACCATTGCCCATAATCGGGATGACTATTGGCATTTTTATATCGAAATATTATGGTTTAAAAGATCATTTGATGAGCTTTACACAATTTTGCATGAACGTTATAATGAGCATTTGCTCCGAGCGTTCGATAAGGATCGTTTAGCCCTTCTGTCTCTCTCTTATGACAAAAAATTTGCATCCGATTTTGCCTTGGAAACCTTCTTGAAAGAACAAAAAACAAGTTCATTTTTTACATTCATCTTTTTAGCTAAGGAGCAAAAAGCATTTAGTCTGATTGAATCGACTATTGATACTTTGGATGAACAACATCGACTATTGTTAGAAAAAATGGCTGAATTTTGGATTTTAAAGGGAGAGATTGCCATTGGGCATCGTTTAGTGGATAAAGCGGATGGATTTTATCAAAAGGCTATTGAAATTAATCCAAATAATACGGCTATTAATGTTACCTATGGATGGTTTCTATTGGAACAAAATCGGATTGATTCATTACAAAAATGGCTCAAGAAAATTGAAAAAGAAGAAAAAAGCAACTCGATTGAATATGCATTATTGAGTGCATCGGCTTATTTGAAAATGCAAAATAGCGATAAAGCAAAAGGATATGTAGAAAAATTGCTCTCTACATATCCCAATGATCCAACTTTATACGTTTTGTACAGTGATGTTTTGAATCTTTGGAGCGATAAAGAACTCGCTTATAAATATCAGTACCGTGCATGGAAAAATATGAATCGTGCTCTTGATAAAAACCCTTTAATGGAAAAAAATCCTGAATTTTTAGGGACATATCTCCGACTAGGAATGCAGTTTGAGCCACAAAAATATAAAAAATGGATTCAACGAGCAAAAAAAGGGTTAAGCAAAGAGGCATATAATAATTTTGTACTCGGTGTAGCCGTCATTGGCTCCAATGATGAAGCCATCGCCTACGCTAAAAAAAGAGTTCAAAAAAATGAGCCATGGCTTGAACTGTACATGGCATTTTCTGAAAATGATATTGATAAAATGTCAAAAACTGTTTTATCGCATGCACAAGAACTTCCCATCGCTGACAGAGTTCAAGCCGCCTATCAAGCCGGAAATCACAATGATGCTTTTTCTTTAGGAATTCAAGGCTTGAATGAAAATCCAAATAATAATGATCTTTATGGGTTATTGTACAATTACTGGATGCAAGACTATACGAAACTTCGTTTGGAAACATCTTATATTTATCGATCTCCGTTGATCTATCAAGAGATGGATTTGAGAGTTAATCATCCATTAATCAAAGGGTATGATTCGCATATAGAATTCCGACATAGGAATCAAAAAAGTGATAATATTGAAAATCTTCCTACTGTTCCATCCCAAGATCAGGAAGTTTTGCTCGGGCTGAAAAAAAGAAGTAAATTTGTTGACACAGAGATAGAAATGGGATACCGAAAAAGTTTGCAATCTTTTTGGATGGGACAAATGAAAGCGGCTTTTCATCTTCCCTCCTACACCTTCAATCTTCAACTTAAGCAACATGCTGATGCGGATGAGAGTGTTTATCTAAGTGTGGGTGGGTATAAAAATACTATTGAATTCGATGGAATGCACAGTTTAACCAATACACTTCAACTGGCTGCTTTTATAAAAGAAAACAGTTATTATGGTGCGGATGGAGTAAAAGCAGGAAGCGGTTGCGAGTATTCGGCAACCATTTCCAAACTGTTGCGCAGTGGGTATCCGGATTTTGGTGTGCACGGTTCTCTGGGGTACTACGGATATAATCAGTCCAATAAAATTTTAGGTTCTCTTGAAACCGTTCTTCCCTTAAACGAGACACCCATTTTGCCAAATGACTACACTCAGATGGCATTAGGAATGTTTTACGGAACCGGAACTCGTGAGTATTTTATAAAACAATGGCGTCCTTACATCACTACGGATATTGCCTACAATACAGAAAATGGATTAGGATATACTATTGTGAGTGGTATCGGGGGGATGCTTTTGAGGGATGATCGACTTTCCCTGGAAGTTAGTTATTCATCCAATATTGGTGTTTTTTCCAATGACTATTACAAGCTATCCTTTCTCTATTTTTTATACGGATGGTAATGATATATAATATTTTTATCTGATGTTACGCACCTATTACACATTGAGTGATTTTCTTGAAAATTCAAAAATGCATAAGCTAATGACGTAAAACAAAAGTAGCACTGCCTCTTAACGAATGAAGTTTAGAGTTGAATTTTCAAGAAAATCACTCAATGTGCATAATGTCAGTTATTGTTTTTTTTAAAAATTCGCTATCATAGCCACATGAAAAAGTCGTTTACCCTTTTCTTCATAGCAGCGGCAATCGCTGCTACTCTTATAAGCTCTCCTGAATTTACCATTGCCAAACCTTTTTTAGACAAAATCGAAAAAGAGTACGGTGTTTTTGCTAAACGTCGTGCACTTGCATTGGTGCAAATGATGAGCAGTGTCAGAGATCAAGAAGAGATGGAAAAAATGGAAAAAGTGAATGATTTTTTCAATCAAACTCCGTATGCATCCGATCAAGCTACGTATGGACAAAGCGATTATTGGGCGACTCGATTGGAGTTTATCGGTCGTGATAAAGCGGATTGTGAGGACTATGTCATCGCAAAATATTTCACCCTCAAAGAGTTGGGTGTTTCACCCAAAAAACTCTATATGACCTACGCGAAATCATTGAAGTTCAAAACGGCTCATTTGGTTTTAACGTATTACGAAACTCCACGATCAATTCCATTGGTTTTGGATAATTACAATTTTAAAATTCTTCCTGCATCCCAGCGTGACGATTTGATTCCGATTTACAGTTTTAGCGGTGATGAACTTTTTTCTGCCAAACAAGCACAAATCGGAAAACTCGTCCCCGCATCCAGTGCACAAAAACGTCCATGGAACGAACTTATCATCACCCAACAAAAGGAATAAAACATGAGCTTATTTAAACAACTTTCCATTATGCTGACACTTTTTTTAGGAATCATTCTCGCTTCGGTTATGATTTTAAATTTTAAAACAGCAACTGAGTTTGTCCAAAATCAACTCTATACGGATGCCAAAAATACGTCGCATTCTCTGGGATTATCGCTTTCAAAAGTGGCCGATCCACAGGATACATCGACGATGGATACGATGATTAATGCGATTTTTGACAGTGGATATTATGAACGTATCAGTCTCAAAGATGTGGATGGAAAAATACTGTATGAGCGTAAAACGGATGTTGTGGTGAGCGATGTCCCATTATGGTTTATTGGTATTGTTCCTATCCAAAGCAGTACCGCTTCCAGTGATATTATGATGGGGTGGAGTCGTTTTGGAACCTTGGAAGTACGCGGTCATACGGGTAATGCGTACCTTCAGCTTTATTCCACTTTGATTGAATTGGTGAAAACGTTTCTTATTTTAGGTGCGATTGTTTTTGCTTTTTTGTATCTGCTGTTATCGTTGAGTTTGAAATCACTTAAACGAATTGGTGATCAGGCAAAAGGAATTATCAAAAATCAATTTATCTTTGAAGACAAAATTCCTTTTACAACAGAATTTCGGTCAGTTACGGTAGCGATGAATGCCATGGTAGGAAAAGTAAAAGATATTTTTGAGCGTGAAGATGAGACATTGAAACGTTATCATGAACTTTTGTACAAAGATGCTGAAACAAAGCTCTACAATCGCCGTTATTTGGTTGCAAAACTTCCTGACTATCTTCAGGCAGACACGTTGTTTTCAGCCGGTGTTTATGCATTGTTTAGTTTTGATGAACTGGATCGACTGAAAAAAGAGCTTGGGTATGAAGCTTACCGTTCGCTCCTTACTTCTTTTGCAAATAGCTTGAATGATGAGTTTTCCGGTGATCCGCACACTCTTATCGCACGCTTGAATGAAAGTGATTTTTTTGTGGTAATACCATCAAAAGAGTCATCGGAGATTATCACGAGACTTGAAAAGATTATGAATCTGTTGCATCAGAATATCATACGAGAAGATGAGCCAGCAGTAATGCATGTGGTCGTAGGGTGCAGTGTTGGAAACTATACCGAGAACGATACCCTTAAATCTCTTTTTTCACGAGCAGATCATTCGGTTACTCAAGCAAAACTTCGACAAAATTTTTCAATTGATATCAACGTTGAGGGTAAAGATTCTCTCATACTTGGTCGTGAAGAGTGGAGAAATGAACTGCTGCTGAGCTTGGAAGAATCACGAATGTTATTGGCATTCCAAAGTGTTGTGAATGTACATGACGGTAAAACGGATGTACTGCACGAAGAGATATTTTTACGTCTTTTGGATAAAGAAGGGACGATTCATTCAGCCGGTTATTTTATCCCTATTGCTACAAGTTTGGGTCTGATTGATATTTTGGATCGTTACATGATTACGCAAGTATTAAAGTATTTAAAAGAGCAAAATCAAGTTACTTCAATGGCGCTAAATCTAAGTGGAGATTTTGTCAAAAAATATGCCAATATTGAGTGGTTAAAAATACAGCTTGAACTTTTTTCACGTACCAATCGAACACAATTGTGGTTTGAAGTAAGTAACTCTATCGCATTATCTGAGCTTGAAGCGGTACAATCCTTGTGTAAAACAGTCAAACATCTTGGACATCGTTTCGGGATAGATCATTTTGCGTTGCCCGAGAGCGGGGCACTTTATCTACAAGCCATAGGACCTGATTATGTTAAATCGAATGCAGGGTATTTACAAGATATGATGCTGGATAACGAGACAGGAAATACACGCGAAAGTTTGAATAATTTAGTAAAAAGTTTGGGAATTTCGATTGTGGCGATAATGATCGAAAATTCCGAACAGATGGAAGCCCTTAAAAATCTCGGAGTAACAAGATTTCAAGGCTCGTTTGTTGCACCTGTGGCGATGCTCAAGTAAAAACTACTTCTTTTTACGAGTGAGGACAAAAACGAAAGCGGCGATTACCGCGAGTAGTATAAAGATATTGCCTTGTTCGACCATAAGAAGCTCCAAAAGTTTTAATGATTTTTTATTATACCGTACATCATAGCCCTTTATAAGAGGTTACACCGTACAATCGCATTTATGAAAACACAACCTCCTAAAATTTTTCGATTTCTCCCAACTACCCGTGCTGAGATGGATGAACGCGGCTGGGATCAGTGTGATGTTATCCTTGTTAATGGCGATGCCTATATTGATTCACCTTTCATTGGTATAGCCGCAGTAGGACGAATTTTAGAGCGTGAAGGGTATCGTGTCGGTATCATCGGACAGCCTGATATTACCAGTGATACGGATATTAAACGACTTGGCGAACCGAGACTCTTTTGGGGAGTGAGCGGCGGAAGCGTTGATTCGATGGTTTCCAACTATACCGCAACTAAAAAATTTCGCAATAATGATGATTATACTCCCGGCGGCGTGAACAACAAACGTCCTGACCGTGCAGTGCTTGTCTATACTAATCTTATCCGTCAATATTACAAAAGTACGGTTCCCATCGTTCTTGGAGGAATAGAAGCCAGCTTACGCCGTGTTACTCATTATGACTACTGGACGAACAAACTGCGTAAGCCAATTTTATTTGATGCCAAAGCCGATTTTTTGATCTACGGTATGGGGGAGGGAGCAATTATTGCTCTTCCAAAAGCACTTGACGAAGGAAAATCACCATACGACATACGAGGTGTGTGCTACATTTCCAAAGAGCCAAAAGAGGGATATCTGACATTGCCTTCTCACAAAGAGTGCTTGGATGAAAAAGAAAAATACATTGATCTCTTTGATGCATTTTATGATAATAATGATCCTATTTCAGCATTAGGATTGTGTCAAGAGGTTGATGGACGTTACAGTATCCAAAACCCTCCTGCCGATTATCTCGATGAGAATGAAATGGATGCCGTTTCAGCCCTCCCTTTTACCCGCGAGCTTCATCCTTATCACCGACCTCAAGGCGAAGTAAAATGTCTTGAAACAATCAAGTTTTCGATTATGACCCATCAGGGGTGTTGGGGAGAGTGTAATTTCTGTGCGATCGGTGTTCATCAAGGACGCACCATCCGTACGCGAAGCGAAGAATCGATACTGACCGAAGCAACACAGTTTACGGAGTATAAAGATTTCAAAGGAATTATCAGCGACGTTGGTGGTCCTACGGCGAACATGTACGGATACGAGTGCAATAAAAAGCTCAAACACGGAACCTGTGATCACCAACGCTGTGTCGATGATACCCATTTATGCAAATCAATGAAAGTTGACCATACACGCATTATTAATCTCTTGCGTCGTCTTCGTGAAGTTCGTGGCATTAAAAAAGCATTTGTCGCTTCAGGGGTACGCTATGACCTCATCAATGAAGATAAACGACAAGGGTATGATTACCTCAAAGAGATGGTGCGTCATCACATCTCAGGACAGATGAAAGTCGCCCCCGAACACACCTCCGATCATGTCCTCCATTTGATGAACAAACCGGGGAAACAAACGCTCGTTGATTTCAAAAAGCTCTATGATCAGCTCAACCGCGAAGAGGGAAAAAAGCAGTTTTTGACCTACTATCTCATCGCTGCCCATCCGGGATGCACCGAAAAAGACATGCACGATTTGAAGCGTTTTACCACAGATGAATTAAAGATGAACCCTGAACAAGCACAGGTCTTTACTCCAACACCTGGGACGTATTCGGCGGTGATGTACTACACCGAAATGGACCCAAAAACCCGTGAAAAAATCTTCGTTGAAAAAGATACGTCTCGCAAAGAGAAACAAAAACAGATCGTCGTTGCTAAAGATAACTTTAAAAGCGGGTTCGGGAGTTAAATAAATCGAGAATAATTTTTTTGGTTATAATTGGCTGATTTTATTAATGAGGCTGTTTTATGAAAAAAGTATTGATAATCATCTTTCTAAGTACTCTCTACGTGTTTGGAACAAGTTTTGATTGCACGAAAACTCATAGCAATGTTGAAAAGATGATATGTTCAGATGAGGAACTTTCAAAGCTTGATGAAAATCTCTCGAAAGCATTTAAAGAAGCTATCAAAAGTACAGAACACAAAGATCAGCTTAAAAAGGAGCAGTTTTCTTGGATTCGAGAGAGAAATAAATGTTCGAATATTGAATGTCTAGTCAGTAGTTATCAATCACGTATCAATTCACTAAAAGTAGATAATGACAATTGTTGTTTAATTTTGCGTATGGATGATACTAAAGGTCAAAATGTAACGTATTATGAACTTTCAGCATTAAAGTATGGTGATTTGGTTGTATATCAAAATGGATACGGTAAATATTTTTTAGAGCAATATTCTACAAATAAGTCTCTAATAGAACTTGCAGAAAGTATAAAAATCAAAAAATATAAGGACAATTATTACGTCATAGTTGTCCCAATGCAAGAAAAAATTAACGACTTAAAAATTTACAGATATAGCAATGGAAAATTAATTCCATGTATGTAAATAAAAATAACATACCCTTCGACAGGCTCAGGGCGAACGAGATAAAATAAGTAAATGCAGTAGAAAAAAAGTTTACTCTCATTTAGGCGAAATAAGATAAAATATTTGATAAGAAAAAAAAGGGGGTTGAATCATGATAAGTTTATCTATTCAAGAACCGAAAATCGAGCATTTTTTTAAACATTCACAAGAAGAAATGATCAAAGCATTGCGCTTTATCGTTGAGCATGAGATCGACTATGGTGAATCTTCAAACGAGCTTTCTGTTGAACAAAAAAAAGAGCTTACATCACGTATCGAGTCGTATCACAATGATCGTTCCATAGGTAAATCGTGGAGTGATATTAAGAGTTCATTACTGCATTAAATGTTGGAAGTTAAACTACATCCGAAAGCCCAAGAGGATTTAGCTGAAGCTCTCGATTACTACACCTCTATCGATCAACCGATCAAAAATAAATTTATCGATGATTTGGATTTGACATTCGGCAAAATTCAAAAGTATCCAAAGCTATATCCCTATGAGACACTAACGGCTCAAAAAGTTTTGTTAAAAAAATTCCCCTATATCGTGCTGTATGAACATTTTGAAAATGTCATTATGGTTTTGGCTATTTTCCATACCAAGAGACATCCGAATATTTTAGATGTTAGAAAAGAGACGCTACAAAAAGAAAATTTTAAAAGCGGATTTGCTAGTTAAAGGGATGTAGGTTTACCAGTGTAATAACCTTGAGAATAATTAATCCCGAGTTCTTTAACAATATTGAAAATTTCTTCAGTTGCAACAAATTCGGCAATGGTTTTAACACCAATTCTATTCGCGAAATCAACGACGGATTCAACAACAATACGATGGCGGGGATTTTGGTCAATATTACGAATAAGTGAGCCGTCAATTTTTAGAAAATCAACATTAAGTTTGAGAATATTTTCAAAGTTCGAATAGCCACTGCCAAAATCATCGATGGCAATACTCGCTCCAAGCTCTTTCATTCGGGTAATAAAGAGTGCAACTTCATCAAAGTTTTCGATTCCTTCGGATTCAAGTATCTCAAAGACGACACGATTTGCCGTACCTGTTTGTTTTAAAACACGCTCGATAGTGGAAATTGTGTAGGGATTGAGAATATCACTACTGGAAAGATTAATCGAAAAATTCTCACTTCGTGTGCTAAAAGTACGACATGCTTGATAGATTACTTGTTGAGTAATATTTGAATATAGTCCTATTTTTTGAGAAATCAGTAAAAAATCACTGGGTGGAATAAGGCTTCCATCCGTACTTTGAATCCGTACTAACGCTTCATATTTTTCGATGATACCTGTTTTGCAGTTGATAATCGGTTGGTACTGACATATGATACGATGCTCGATGAGTGACTGGCGTATTTGAGCAGACATTGCAATATTGCTTTTGTATTGCTCTTCAATCCCTTCATCAGCATCATACAAAGAGTAGGGCTTTTTAAAAATACGTGCCTTATTAAGGGCAATATTTGCATGTATGAGTGGTTTATCGCTCATCATAGCGATCCCCATAGAGGCACGTAAATGAATCGACTCTTCTCCTATAATAAAGGTTCTTCTCATAAATGTAGACAGTAGCATTCCAATATTTTTTTGTACATCTTCTTCTGAAAGCTCACGTGCAAGTATAATAGCAAACTCATCTCCATCAATGCGGTAAGCTTCTAACTTCATATCTTTAAACCAATTGGCTATTTGTTTGAGCAAATCATCACCGGTATCGATTCCAAAAAAATCGTTAACTTCTCTAAAATCATCAATATTAAAAATGGCAACGGTATTATTAGGAAATTGCGTTAAGTCTTCTTGAAATTTTAATCGATTTGGAAGTCCTGTCAACGTGTCACGATAGAGGTTTTGGATGATTTCATGTGTTTTTATCATTACTTTTTCTTCCAGTTGTTCATTGCTTAGACGAAGTTCCTCTGTAGCCCATGCAACTTTTTTTTCAAGTACAACATGGCTTTTTCGCAGGGTGTGACGATAAAGAAGTAAAAATGGAAATAACCCTAAAAGAATAGCGATGGAGGAAGCAACAGAAGTAAAGACTGAAGCGTTGGAAAGTTTTTGAATAGATTCTACATCGATGTCAGCACCGATGATATAGCGATAACCCGATGATGTGGTATGAGGAATATAAATACTTCGAAATTTCCCCCATTGATCGGGATTTGCATCCATGTCTACAACTGTTTTATTACTCTTAAGAGCTTTAATCATAAGATCATTTTTTGGGTATGTATCATAAAAATGGGTTAAATTTTCTCCGCTTATAAGTTCTCTATTGCGGGCACTACTAGAGGTAAAGCGTAAGTTCCCTTGCGGATCGAGAATCATTGAATAAATATACACAACTCCTTGGGCATTTGCTAGAGTGGTTAGTGTTTGAATCATATTGGCATCTTCAATATTTGTGGGAGGTGTCGTAGAAACTGTTGTGTGATAGTTGTCACCAATAATGATTTGTGCCGATTTTACTGCACGCTCTAATGTAGTGTTGATATTTGTATCGGTTAGTTTTTTTTCACTGTCATGATAACGGTAGCCTACGGCAAAAAGGATAGAGATAAAAAAGAGAAAAGCAAGAAAAAATTTTTTGATGTCAACTTGCATATAAAACCTTTATGGTATTAAAAAAAATAATAAATTTTAGTATTAAATTGTTATTGGATAAGTATAACACACCAAAAATAAAAGCGGATATACAAGTTAAAGATACATAGGTTTACCCGTATAGTAACCTTGCGAGTAGGTAATCCCAAGTTCTGTTACGATGTTGAGTATTTCCTCACTTGCAACGAATTCGGCAATGGTTTCGATACCGATACGGTGTGCAAAATCAACAATGGACTCAACAACAATGCGGTGGCGGGGATTTTGATCAATATTACGAATGAGTGAGCCGTCAATTTTTAGAAAATCAACATTAAGTTTGAGAATATTTTCAAAGTTTGAATATCCAGTGCCAAAATCATCGATGGCGATACTAGCTCCAAGTTCTTTCATTCGGGTAATAAACAGAGCAACTTCATCAAAGTTTTCAATCCCCTCAGACTCCAAAATCTCAAAAACGATTCGGCTTGCGGTATTGGTTTGTTTTAATATTCTCTCAATGGTGGTAAGGGTATGGGGATCGAGAATATCGCTGTTGGAGAGGTTGATAGAAAAGTGTTCGGTACGGTTGCTGAAGGTATGACAGGCTTGATAAATAACTTCTTGTGTGATGCTTGAATAGAGTTTTGTTTTTTTAGCAATCGGTAAAAAGTCATTAGGGGGGATGAGGGTACCATCATCCCGAGCAATTCGAACGAGTGTCTCATATTTGGTGGTTAATCCCGTTTTACAATTGACGATGGGTTGATATTGACATACGATACGATGTTCGATGAGAGCTTGGCGTATTTGTGCAGACATGGCAATGTTCGTTTTATATTGATCTTCGATTCCCTCAGCTGAATCATACAAAGAATAAGGTTTTTTAAGACTTCGTGCTTTATTGAGGGCGATGTCGGCATGAATAATCGGTTTTCTGCTCATAATAGCGACACCCACTGTACCACGTAGGTGAAAGGTTTCCTCCCCGATAATAAAATTTCTTTCCTCAAAATTAGAAAGAAAAGTAGTGATCTTGTGAGCTATTTGTTCACGTGAAAATTCACGGGGAAGGATAAAGGCAAATTCATCACCGCCAATACGATAAGGCTGCAGTTTTGTCTCACTTAACCAATAGGCTATCTGCGCCAGCAGATCATCGCCCGCATCGATTCCAAAAAAATCATTGACCTCTTTAAAATCGTCGATGTTAAAAATAGCAACGGTATTATTTGGAAAGAGGAGCAAATCTTCTTGAAGTTTGAGTCGGTTGGGAAGGGTGGTTAACGTATCATGGTAAAGGCTTTGGATGAGCTCGTGAGTTTTCTCTTTTACTTTGATTTCCAAATCTTGATTGATGGTTTGAAATTTTTGAGCATAGTTCCATACCCGCTTCTGCATCGATTCGAAGGCTTTTATGATTTGCACAAATTCATACTGTGCGTAGGGAATATCAAAAATAATTTTTTCACCAGGTCTAAAATTGTGTACTTTATGGGCAATGAGTTTGATTGGAAGTAAAAGACGATTAATCCAAATCAATATGAGCCATAAAGTTATGATTGCACCCATAATAATCAATCCATACAACGTATAAAAATGGTCCATGGTTTTGGCAAATTCTTCGCCTGAGTAGGTGAGGGTAATGGTACCGATTGATTTTGGAGAAGAGGGTTCCATAAGATTTTTAGTGATTTTAATTGTTTTGGTCAGAGAACTGGAGGCATTTTTACGATAATTAAATATGCTAATCCCCTTTATATCTGTGACTTCTAGTGCGACTACTTCATCGAGCCTGGTGATTAAGGAAACTTTGTCTTCAATTTCTTTTATTCCTAAAAAGAGAGAGATAGCTATGGTGGGCTCTATGGATTGAATCAACAAAGAAGCTTTTTCCTTTTGGGTGTCCAACGTCAAATCACGAACAATCCAATAAGTAGCTAATGTTGAAACAGCAAATATAACAGATCCTCCTATCAGTAAAGTCATAAGGATTTTTGTGGAGAGACGGGCATTACTAAAACGGCTCATTCGACTAACCTTGCAATTTGAAATAAAGAATTATTGAAACGAAATTTCCCTGCTTTTAAAATATTTTTATTGATATAAATCACGGTACTGCGTTCGATGACTATGGTACCTAAAATTCCTAAATCAAGATTTTGTGCATTGTATGAAAAGGTAGGACTATTGTTCGAAGTACCCCATGAAGCCACTTTATTAACCGAAGATTTACTCATGTCGATGAGGTAGGCAAAGGCGATATCATGGCGTATGACGAGCTCATCTACAGAGATAGCGATTGCAATAAAAGGGAGCGCTCCGACATTTCCGTTATGGTTGCTGTTGATCTCATCCGCAATTTTTTTAGCACTATTTTTTCGGTTATCATCATATACGATACCTAAAATAGCTTTACCTGAGGAGCTGTGCGATAATGCTTGTGTATCCAGTGCCATAATTTTTGGGATCATACGGATGTGTGTATTAAGGAGAAGTGTGTCCTCAGCATGGACGGTAAAAAGTGCTGTCATCAATAGTGCGAACAGACGTATCAAAACTTCCATCCCATTCGAATCCAAAAGGTACGATCCGCTATTGGATAATCATCAGCATAGGTAGATTCAGGTGCAGGGTATCGCACGGTTGTATCGGTAATATTTTTTATAACACCTTGTACATACCATCCCTTAGGGGCGTTCATGTCCCAGCCTAAAGCAAGATCAAGGGTATTGTATGCGGCTAAATCATCACGAGCATCAGAGATATAACGCTTTTTACTGCCAACATAATTCCATATTCCAGCCAACGTCCAATGATTGTCAAAATCATAGCTGTAAGCCGCTTTTATCAAATGTGAAGCGGTATAAGGAAGGGCACTTTCATTACCATTTTTATCTTTTACTGTTCCATAAATGTAGCTATACGAAAGTGTGAGGGTGTCATCAGCGCTCAATTTCCCCCGCAATTCAGCTTCTCCGCCTTGAATCACATTTTTACCATAATTTTGAAATGTATTGGTTGCATCACGGACGATTTGTTGAGAATTGATAAGATAAAAGAGATTGAGCCCTGCTGTGAGATTCGTATTTATTTTTCGTAAGTATTGCGCTTCAAAAGATTTAACTTTCTCAGCGCTCAGATTGGGATTTCCGCCTGCATAAAGGCTCCATGTAAGATGCATCTCTTGAAATGAAGGGTAGCGATTACCAGTACCTGCCATGAGTTTAAAAATATCATTACGTGTCGGCTGATAAACAATCGAAGCACGACCATAAAAGTCTGAATCAATATCGGATGTACTCGTAATTCCTAGTGTCATTGCTATAGCGATTTGATCGTTGACAGTCATCGTATCGGAAAGATAGAAATTGGTGGTTTGACGCTTGGCATTTTGATATTTAAAATATTGAAATGGGGTGTCCGTATAATCGAGTATATTGGTTGTTAATCCTGTTTTATCGGATGTAACTGAATAGGAATCTATTGCTTCATCCCATGTTGATTCGATTCCACAAGTGAGATGATGGGACTCTAATCCATCATAATGAACGGATGCTCCCCCTGTAATACGGCGACTTTCAACCATCAAAGATGCCCAGTACCCATCCATAAAGGTGACTGTTTTGGTCGCAAGTGTAACCGGATTAAGTAAAAAAGTGTATGTTCCTGTCGGGAGGGGACGAGAATCACTTTTCCAGCTATCTTCCATTATAGATGCTTTTAAAATGAGGGTGGTATTATTCGTTAGAGGAAGGGTATATTTACTTTGAATATACCATGAAGGCTGTTGGAGCATTCCATCCGCATTTGGAAGAGCATTAAGATTTCCAAATGCACTGTTGTTTTTGTAATTGTTAAATCGCCCGTTTAATTCAAATGCATCATAAGAATAGGTTATCCCAAAACCGCTGTGATGCATTCCTAACTTCGCATATCCTGTTTGAGGTGAATTAGGTGAAACGGCTGTATCCGTTACTTGCACGGGGCTTTGAAGATCGTCATGCTGAGTAAATGCGTCCAAAATGAGATTCCATTTTTCACCACTGTATTGCGCCCAACCGCCTATACCGATTGCATCGTCGCTTCCTGCATGGGTGAATAGTCTCCCTTTTTGATCAGATGTAGAGGCTGATTTCGCATGAGTAATGACATTGATGGTTCCGGCGTATCCATTGACACCTTCTATAAAGCTTCCTGATCCACGGACAACTTCAATCCTTTCGATAAGTTCAATGGGTAAATCCAGATAAGCGTCATAACCGCTAAAAAAGTGATCATTGACAACAAAGCCGTCGATGACGAGGGTTGATTGTCCGTAAGCTGTAGGATTGGAGCCTCGAAAAATAGGGGTACGATTGTTCATGGTATTGGCTGCCATATCGACACCGGGGACAAGTGTCAGTGCTTCACCCAGCGTTCTTACCCCTAGTTTGGATAGATCATCACTGTGCAAAATTGAGAGGATAAAGGGCTGATAATCAATATTTTGATTGGTTTGTGTTGCAATTTTAGTCGTATCGGAGATATCTTTTAGAAGTGAGGTTCCTATCTCTGTTTCAGAGGCTAAAGCACATGCTGTGAAAAATGACAAGGAAAAAGCTAGAGGAATTAGGCGCACTTATTTTTCCTCATTCATAGGAAGATATTATTGCGCTATGGTATCAAAAATAAATTAAATTTACATCACTATTACCTCTCTTTTAGTTTCAATCCTCTACAATAACTTTTCAAATCTTTTAACAATGGAATACTTTTTGCGTATCGATAAATTTCTTAATGCAGTCAACCTAACCAAACGCAGAGCAGTGGCTCAGGATATGATTAATGAGGATGTCGTTTTGTTGAACAACAAAGTGGTTAAACCTGCTAAAAATGTTGCTGTAGGCGATATCATCACCCTTATTTATCTTGCACATGAACAGCGTTTTGAAGTACTATTACTCCCAACGATCAAATCAACACCAAAATCTCAACAACATCTATACGTGAAGGAGCTTGTATGAATCCTACAAAAAATGATTTTGAAGCACTTTTTGAACATCGCATGAATGATGAACAAATGCGAGAGTTTTTAATGAGATTGAAACTTGATGGTTCAACTCCTGTGTCCGTTATTTCCGATGCGGCTCAAGTGATGCGCTCTCATGCTATTGCACTAAAAGTAGCTCCCTCGCTGCAATCTAACCTTATTGATATTGTCGGAACGGGCGGTGATAAAAGCGGTAGCTTTAATGTTTCTTCGACGGTCTCAATTCTTTTGGCAGGAGCCGGTGCGTATGTAGCCAAACACGGGAATCGTTCGATTACCTCCAAATCAGGAAGTGCTGATGTGTTGGAATATTTGGGTATCAAGCTTGATCTTGATTTAGAGAAAAATGCCCAATTGCTCGAAGAGACCGGATTTGCTTTTTTGTTTGCTCAGTATCACCATCCTGCGATGAAGTTTATCATGCCTATCCGCCGCAGTATCCCTGAAAAGACACTCTTCAATATTTTGGGTCCTTTAACCAATCCGGTAGGACTTTCAAAAATTCTTTTAGGGGTATTTGATGAAGTATTTGTCCCTAAAATGGTACAAGCCGCTCAAAATATGGGAATGTCGTCGGCAATAGTGGTAAGTTCACGCGAAAAGATGGATGAGATTAGCATTAGTGATATTACGTATGCGGCGCGCTTGCATAATAATAAAATTGATTATTTTGAGATTGATCCCGAAGCCGTAGGAATCAAAAAAGCCCCGTTTGAAGCGATTTTAGGTGGCGATGCAGTAGCAAATGCCACTATTTTTAAAGATATTTTAAACAATCGCTCTACTGATGCACAACGTGATATTGTCCTTATTAATGCAGGATATGCGCTGATTGCCGAGGGGATGGCACGTGATATACAAGAAGGGTTGGAGATAGCGCGGGATACGCTTCAAAGCGGCAAAGCGGCGAAAAAACTTGAGCAAATCATTTCGGTATCGTCGAAATTATGATGCAATTAACGCTTCAAGAACTTCCGAAACTTTGTGAGACGGTAACACAGACTCTTCCAAATGGAGGAGTTGTCATTCTTCAAGGAGATTTGGCAAGCGGTAAAACCACTTTTACCCAAAGTTTCGCCGCTTTTTTAGGGTTAAAAGATGCCGTCACTTCCCCTACGTTTTCGCTTCAACAAAAATATGGTGATAAATTGTATCACTATGATTTGTACAATTATGGATTTGATAAATTTTTATCTTTGGGAATGATGGAAGAACTGGAGCATGCTGGGTATCATCTCATAGAGTGGGGAGATGAAAAGCTCACAGCGTGGCTCAAAAGAGCGGGAATAGAGTGTATTGTGATAAAAATTACGAAATGCAATAATGATATGCGATGCTACGAGGTGCAAAATGGATAAAGTAAACCACACGTTAAAAATTGAAAATTTAGTCAAAACAATTAAAAATCATGAAATTGTACGAGGCATCAGTATGGAGCTTCATACGGGTGAAGTAGTAGGATTATTAGGACCCAATGGTGCTGGGAAAACGACAACATTTTATATGATCTGTGGTTTGGTCGAATCCACATCGGGTCGTGTTTACATTGATGGTGAGGATGTATCCTCGATGCCATTGCATAAACGCTCTCAAATGGGAATTGGGTATTTGCCCCAAGAAGCTTCTATTTTTAAAGATTTGAGTGTGGAAGAAAATCTTATTATCGCGGCTGAAGCTGGAAAACTATCCAAAAAAATGCGAGAACAACGCATCGAAGAACTCTTAGAGATGTTTAATATCGAGCCTATTCGCGCTCGTCGCGGAATCAATCTAAGCGGTGGAGAGCGACGACGGGTTGAGATTGCTCGTGCATTGGTCAATAAACCCCGTTTTTTACTCCTTGATGAGCCTTTTGCAGGGGTTGATCCTATCGCCGTAATGGACATTCAAAATGTCATTTCACAGTTGGTTGAATACGGTATTGGTGTATTGATAACGGATCATAATGTTCGGGAAACGTTGGCGGTATGTGATCGTGCCTACGTCATTAAAAGCGGAGAGCTTCTGGCTTCTGGAACGAGCGATGAGATCGCACACAATCCTGATGTGCGAGAACATTATCTGGGCGAATCGTTTAAACTCTAAATATGGGCGCATTAAAGGTTCGAGCATCGGTTGAGGTTAAAAACAAACTCTCGAATACTTTGCGTAATTGGCTTCCGATTTTACATTCGAGTTTGAGTGATTTGGGAGAAGCGATGGCACCTTTTGTTGAGGGGAATCCGCTTATTGACGTTAAATCTGGATACGAAGAGTCATTCGAAGCAAAAATACCGCGAAAAATTCAATATGGCTATGTCCAAAATTCACACTCTGAAGCGATAGAAGCCCTGACAGTACAGCAGAAAAGTTTATATGATGTTTTAGATGAGCAATGTGAAGCTCCACTTTTTCCGACACCACTCTCGCAAGCAGTCGCTCGTCATGTCTGTGAAAATCTCGATGAGGGAGGATATTATGAGGGGGATGGTGAAACTTTTTGTCTCTCAATGGGGATAAGTTTCGAGACGTTTGAACAAATACGAAAGCGTTTTCGATTTATAGAGCAAGTGGGAATCGGTGCAAGAAATTTACAGGAGTCCTTCTTATTTCAGCTCGACCACACCTCTATAAGCGATACTGTTTATCATCTGGCAACCGACATGATAGAAAATTTAGAAAGCCTAAATCGTTACCATAAAGAAGAATATTTTCATGAGGCAATGAGAGTAATAGGGAGTTTTAAAAATCCGCCTGCCATTGATTTTTTGGAAAACTCATTGCAAGTTATTCCTGATTTGATGATTTTTAATGATCCGGATACGGGAATAGAAGTTAAGCTCAATGATAACTATTATCCTGCCATCACAATCGATACTGAATATGGTGTTGAACACAGCTTTATTACGCAAAAGTTTAAAGAAGCAAAAAGTTTGGTAGATGCTTTGGAAATGCGTAAAGCAACCTTGTATAAAGTGGGACTGATGATTGTTGAATATCAGTATACTTTTTTCACAGGCGGAGCGATTAAGCCGTTAACTCTGAAAATGTTAGCCGATGAGTTTGGTCATAACCCTTCGACGATTTCACGCGCTATTGCCAACAAATACATTGCGTGTGACCGAGGTATTTATGCGATGAAAGAGTTTTTTACGACCGCCATTGATGAGGATGTATCCAATGCTGCTATCAAAGAGTATGTCAGTGAATGTGTGAAACAAGAATCGCATAAAAAACCGTTGAGTGATATGAAACTTCTGGAGATGGTTCAAACCAAATTTAATATCACAATGGTTCGCCGAACAATTGCCAAATACCGTTCACAAGCCAATATCGCAGGGTCAAGTGAGCGTAAAAAACTCTATCAGCTAGGACGATGAAAAAGTTAAAAGCACGTTTAGACGCAGAGGTTGCACGACGGAATTGTTCAGAGGAGATGTGCGAGGATAAGCCTGATCCTTTGATGATTGCGCGTTCATTTGGAGATGAATGCAATGCCCTTACGTGCGCTTTATTTGCGTATGGAAATGTACGTGCAATTGTTGGTTTTTTACGATCATTGGACAGCGGACTAATTGATATGGGCGAAGAGGATATTGTGAGGTCTGTTGAGGGAAAATATTATCGTTTTCAAAATAGTGAAGATATAGCACAATGGTTTATCACGCTTCGACGTTTAAAACTTAATGGAGGAGTAGAAGAAGCATTTAGGCAGGGATACGACCAAGGAGGGGTATTGGAGGGGTTAGATGCCCTTATTGAAACATTGTATGCTCTAAACCCGTATCGATCCAAAGGCTATGCCTTCCTCATTGGAAAACCAATTAAAAAAAGTTCTTCCCCCTCAGCTATGAAACGTATCTTGATGTATTTACGCTGGATGGTTCGTCATGATACGCTTGATATGGGGTTGTGGAGCGTTATGTCGTCTTCTGAACTCATTATGCCGCTGGATACCCATACGTTTCATGTTTCAACTAAATTAGGGCTGTTAAAGAGAAAGCAATGTGATCTTAAAGCCGCACTGGAATTAACGGAAAATTTAAAAAAATTTGATCCATTAGACCCCATAAAGTACGATTTTGCACTTTACAGGCTAGGGCAAGAAGGAATTATTTAAGGAAGGTGGCTTGGACCTCCAATGTAAAATCCTTGTACATAGTCGATATTTAATGTTTGTAATGTTGTGAAAATTACATCGTTTTCAACATTTTCAGCAATTGATTTTGCTCCAACGGCGTTGGCAAATGCTGCTATGATTCGAACCGTTTCTAAATATTTTCGATTATCATTGATTTTATTAATCAACCCACCATCAATTTTAAGATAATCAATATCCAAGTGAATAATTTTATCTAAATTGGAATAGCCTGCACCAAAATTATCAACCGATATTTTTACGCCCAACTGCTTAACCCTTGCAATGAAGAGCGATACCAGAACATAATGATCATAAATATCCTCTTCAGAAAGTTCAAAGATAATTCGGCGAGCAGTATTGGTGCCTACGATTGTCTCTTCGATGTAGCGTAGTGTATGATTATCTGCGATATCGAGTATGGATAAATGAACAGTGAAGTTTTCACTACGATTTGCAAATGCCTCACACGTTTGACGAATAATTTCTCGTGAGATTTCAGGATAAAGGGCTGTCTTTTTGGCAATGGCTAAAAAGTTCAAAGGAGAGATGAGGGTTGCATCTTTACTAATTAATCGTGCGAGAGTCTCATAAGCTTGAATCTCTCCGCTTTGAGTCGAAATTATGGGTTGATAATAGCAAATTATACGCCCATCATAGTACGCCTCTCGAATAGAGGATGCAATAGCGATATTTTGATGTTGCTCCTTTTCAAGTTCTTTATCTTCTTTATAAATCGAAAAATCTTGTGATGTTTCGGTTGCATTAGCGAGTGCTTCATCCGCATGAGAAAGAGAAAGATGAACACTAGTATCAATTCCAAGCCGAATTGATACGATAATTTTCTCATTTAATACATTAAATGAGTGCTGGTTGAGTGAATGGAGCAAAAACTCAGCAAAAGTTGGCAAATCTTCTGTCGTTTTATCTGAATCGAGGAGTAGGGCAAATTCATCTCGTCCTAATCGATACGCAATGAGTCCCAATTTGGTAAGAAGCAGTGAAACTTGTTGTCGTAAAGAATCAGTGATTGAAGCACCAAAAAAGTGATTCAGTTCTTGAAAATTTTTAAGATGAATAATGACAAGAGCATGATAAGCATGACGATCCATATCAAACGCAAGACGATGTCTGTTTGGAAGATGGGTCAGGGGATCAATAAATCCTTCATTAATCAGTTCTTTTGTTTTTTCTTCTACTCGTTCATGTAAAATCTCAGTAGTTTCCTGCAATTTTTCAGTGGTGGATTCAATCTCTTCGCTCAGGCGCTTTGTATCATTTGCAAGTACATTGCGGTAAACAATTAAGAAAGGGAGAATACCTGCAAAAAGAAGAAGGGATTTTGCAATGGTATCAAAAATTGCCATTTGTGATAGTTTTTGAAGCGAAGTGGGTTCTGTAACGGCAACAGTTAAATAGTGAATTCCTGATGCGGTAGTACTTGGAAGATAGAGAGTGTGAAAACCTTGAACCGGATCAAGATGAAAATAGGGTTGATTGCTTTTTAGAATTTTAGTGAGTTGTTCACGATCATTATGCACTGCATCAAGAGGTCCAATGAGTGTTTGATTAGAGGCAGTATAGATATTACTCATACCATAACGCAACGTATTATTGGCATCCACAAATACACTGTAAAGGCGTCCCATTTTGTGGCTGCGTGCAAATGATGTCATGTTCTCTATCATGGTTGCCGTCTCTATCGGGGTGATTTGACCTTCCCATAGATGATCATAATAATTGCTTCCTGGAAGTATTGAGGCAGACGAGGCAGCTTCTAATAAATCACTTTTAATTGTTTCTATATGGGTTTTTTTAGCATCATAATATTCTCGAATACCCATTCCGATGACCACTGCAATAAAAAGTAAAAGAGTTATAAAAAATTTCTTACTATTAACGCGCATATAATCCTCCCTGTCTTAATAAATGTCAGTATAACATTATATTAACAAAATAAATAAGTCAGTATTGGCGCAACGGTTGTAAAAATGAAATTATGGTACAATCGCCTAATTAATCAGGAGTCCAATTGGAATGAAAAAAATTTTAATCGTGAGTGATGGGGTTATCGGTCACCATTTTATTGAACGTGTTATTGGTACGCATACTACTGAAAATGTCTATTATGTTATACACTCAAAAGCAGATGAAACGTATGACAGCTACAACCAATCACGTTTTAAATTTTTTAATTTCGATCCAACCAGTTATTATAAAATTACCACTATTTTAAAAATGGATTTTACGCAAGCTATTTTAGCGATGGAAAATCAGCTCGAACTTGAACAGACAATCAAAAATATTCGCGCATTAAAACCGAATATTCGTATTGTCGCCTTAGATTTATGGAACTCGGTCAGCCTTGAAGATGGGGTTGAATGGATTAATATGCGTCAAATCTTAGCTTTGAATCTTATCGATCATCTTCCTAACATCCCTGTTCTCGCTCAAAATATCGGCTTGGGAAATGGTGAAATAATGGAGGTTTTGGTCCCTTTTGGAAGCTCGTTTGTGTATCGGCACATCGGTTCAATTGAACAAAATAATTGGAAAATAGCGGCAATTTATCGGAATCGTCAGTTAATTTTACCTTCGGATCAAAAAATGATTCAGCCCAATGATGTCTTGATATTAGTGGGCGAACCCAATGTGCTTAAATCCGTTTATCGTGCAATTAAGCGTGAGCTTGGTCAGTTTCCGGCTCCTTTTGGCAGTAAACTTTATTTGTACATCGATATGGCGTATGAAAAGCCAAAAACAATGTTTGAATTGGTGCGACGAAGTATTTATATCCAACGAAAATTGAAAAAACCGCTCTTAATCAAGATTGTAAATCCAGGAAATATAGATCATTTACGTCAGATTAAAGCCTGTGCAGTAGAGGGTGTAGAGATTGAAATCGTTTACGATTCCATCGTTGACGAAGAGATGTTTTTATCCGATATTAAAAAACATCATATTGGTCTTTTTCTTGTTTCTCATACCATGTTTGCACGTCGATCCATACGTAAAAAGCTTTATCAAGGAAATGTTCCGGTTTTAAAACTTGCAAACCGATCATTTTCAACGCTCAAGCAATCTTTGGTTATTTTGGGGGAAGAAAATCATGTTGAGCATATTTCAACCACGGTTTTTGATGTCGCGTCGCAGCTTGGCTTTAATTTGGAATTGATTGATTATACGGTTGAGGAGAGGGCAAATGTTACGCAGGCGATTGAACATTTTAACAATCTTTCGACTATCTTTTCTAAATCGATTAATGTCGTAAAAACCGATGAAAATCCCATCCGTTTTTTACGAGATTATGATAATTTTTTGCAATGCCTCCCTTTTACGGACAAGATGTTTGAAAATCCGTTTAAATGTTTTTTCGCTACCGATCCTGAGATTTTATACGCAAAACTCGATGGTTACCACCAGCTTTTTATCCCGACACAAATATAATTTAAGCCTATTTAAAGTATCATAGTAAAACTTTCATACTTTATTTCAGTAGGCTTTTTATGACAATCAATATTTCTCTTAATCGAATCATCGATGACTCTTATCCTATCCATATCGGTCCGTTGCAAGCGATTGATTTCAATGGTAAAGTAGCGGTTCTAACCAATCCAAAAGTGGCAGGATTGCATCTGGGAACACTTCTTTCGAAACTAAATGCAAAAGAAGTTTTTATCATTACGATCCCCGACGGAGAACAATACAAAAATCTTGAGACAATAGAATTTATTTTGGATCGGATGTTTGACCACCGATTGAATCGAAAATCTTTACTTATCGCTTTTGGCGGTGGTGTGATCGGTGATATGGGGGGATTTGCTTCAAGTCTTTATAATCGCGGTATTGATTTTGTACAGATCCCAACGACATTGCTTTCTCAAGTTGATGCGAGTGTTGGTGGAAAAACAGGCGTGAATAACCGATTTGGAAAGAATCTTATCGGAGCCTTTCATCAACCCAAAGCCGTTCATATTGATCCAAGTTTTTTGAACACACTTCCTTCCCGTGAGTTTGGTGCAGGTGTGGCAGAAATTGTCAAGATGGCAGTGACGTTTAATAAAGATTTTTTTGAATGGCTCGAAAACAATGACTTACGAGAAGACGATAATCTGCTTCATGCCATTTCCAAAGCGGTTGAAACAAAAGCCCGTGTTGTCGAAGCCGATGAAAAAGAGTTGGGACTTCGAGCTGCACTTAACTACGGGCACACTTTTGGGCATGTGATTGAAAATGAGACCCGATATGAGACTTATTTGCATGGAGAGAGTGTGGCAATCGGTATGATTATGGCGAATAATCTTGCATGTGAATTAGGATTTATGACCATTGATGAGATGTTACGGATTCGAGTTGTCTTAGAGCGCTATGGTTTACCCCTTTCATATGACATTATTGATGTAGAGAAATTTTACCAAGCATTTTTCTTGGATAAAAAAAGTGCTGACAGTGCTATAACGTTTATTTTACCTCGCTCTATCGGCGACGTTGAAATTACAGACAGCGTGGATGCCAATATCGTTAAATCAATTTTAAGACGATTCCAAAAATGAAATCACTTTTTTTCTCTAAACGTATTCTCCTTATTTTATTTTTTATAACGCTTTCATTGAATGCAGTAGCTGTTGAACAGGGGGAGACTGACACCAATAGTGCGTTTCAAGAGAATGTCGATAGCAAAAAAAATGAATTGGAAAAACTCCAAAAAACACTCTCAAAAGAAAATAGTATTTGGATTAAAAGTTATGATTCGTATTCGGCATATCGAGCGGCACGTAAGAGCTTGCGTGAGGTTAAATGGCGTATAAATGAGCTAAAAGATTCTCGTTCAACCAGTGAACATAAGCTCGAACTGGAAGCGCTTCAGGCAAAAGAGAGAATCTTGACCGATCAGATTGCATTGTTGCAAGCACAGGGAACTTCTCCTTTTATCGCGTTACTCAAACCTGATGAAGCCGGTACGCTTCCCAGTGTTACCAATCCTTTTGAGATTGTTATGGGTCTCTCATACGTTAAGCGTCTCAATAGTCAATTTAGTGATTACACCGTTCGTGCAGAAGATTTACAAGATATTATTGCCAATCTTGAGCGGCAAGCTCAGCTAAGCAAAGAGCTTACACTGCTGGAACCAAAAGAGAAAAAATATTGGACGGACTTAGAAAATACTCTCTTGAGAATTGAAAAGTTCAAATTGGCACTCGATACGTTAAATACCACGACGAAAGTATATGAAAAGCGGATAGAAACAACGGAAGCCAAAATTAACAAAGAGATTAAAGATCAGTTGTATAAACTCTTTACTCTCTTTGTTGTTGTTGTTGTTTTATTGCTTATCTCATTTTTGATAAAGCGCACCGTTAAACATTACGTTATAGACAATGAACGATTTTATACGGTCAATAAAATCGTAACGTTCATTAGCATGACGCTCATTACGATGGTTGTCCTTTTTAGTTATATGGATAACGTGGGCTATCTTGCAACCGTTCTTGGTTTTGCTTCTGCCGGTTTAGCAATTGCGATGCGTGATTGGTTTATGTCTCTTTTTGGATGGATTGTTATTTTCGTTGGGGGATCGATTCATGTCGGTGATCGTATTCGTGTTGTCAAAGAGGGGATGGAATACGTCGGTGATATTTTAGATATTTCTCCGTTGCGAATCACTTTGATGGAAGATGTGACACTGACAACGGTTGAAGTAAATCGCAGAGCAGGGCGGATTATTTTCGTTCCTAACAATTATATTTTTACGTCAATGATTGCTAACTATTCTCATGCCTCACTCAAAACGGTATGGGACGGGATCGATGTGATGATAACGTTTGATTCAAATCATAAAAAAGCAGTTCAGATTGTTAAAGAAATTTGCCGTAAATATTCCAAGGGTTACACCGAAATCACCCGTAAACAGCTCAACAAATTACGCGATAGATACAGTCTTAAAAACAGCAATGTTGAACCTAGAATATTTACCTTTATTGAATCAAATGGAATAAAAGTAAGTGCGTGGTATTTAACCAATGCGTATGCTACTCTTACGTTGCGCAGTACCATTTCAGGTGATATTGTCGATGCATTTAATGCCGAATTTGATATCACGATAGCCTATCCTACTCAAACGTTTTATAGTGCGCCCATTCCTCCCAAATCATTGCCTAAAGTAGAAGAAGTATGAAGCCAAAAGTCTATTTTAAAACCTTCGGATGCCGTACTAATGTGTTTGATTCCCAAGTAATGATGAGTGGTCTAAAAGATTATGAGGTTACTGAAGAAGAGAGTGCAGCAGATATTGTCGTTGTGAACTCATGTACGGTAACCAATGGAGCGGATGTAAGTGTTCGCGGCTATATTAACAGTATGGAAAAACAAGGAAAAAAGCTTTTTCTAACCGGTTGCGGAGCACACACGAAAGGTGAGAGCCTTTTTGGTGCCAATAAGGTTCATGGAGTATTCGGTCAATCGGAAAAAATGAAAATCAATACGCTGCTCTCCAGCGAAAACCGTTTTTATGAGATTGGTGATTTAAACTACGTCGATGATGCGATCGTTGATGAATTTGTTGGAAAATCGAGAGCTTTCATCAAAATTCAAGAGGGATGCAACTTCCGTTGTAATTACTGTATTATCCCGTTTGTCCGTGGCGATGCGCGTAGTATGGATGAGACGAAGATTTTAGAACAGGTTTCACGTCTTGCGAGCAACGGTTTTGGTGAATTTGTCCTCACGGGGACGAATGTCGGAAGCTATGGGCAGGGCGAGGGGAAAACTATTGCCTCTTTGATGCAAAAAATGTCGCTTATACGGGGTGTTCGCCGTATTCGTGTCGGGTCACTTGAACCTATCCAAATCAATGAAGCGTTTCGCGAAATTTTAGATGAACCGTGGTTGGAGCGTCATTTACATATTGCTATTCAGCACAGCTCTAATGAGATGTTAAAGATGATGAAC
Source organism: Pseudomonadota bacterium (assembly GCA_043797085.1). Classification (GTDB taxonomy): domain Bacteria; phylum Campylobacterota; class Campylobacteria; order Campylobacterales; family Sulfurimonadaceae; genus Sulfuricurvum. The sequence continues at coordinate 42,223 of JAZDQA010000008.1, forward strand.
CGTCGGAATCGATTTGAGAGTGATAGAGAACTTTTTAGCCTTTTGCATGAAAAAGGTTTTGCTTTGGGGACGGATTTTATTGTCGGTCATCCGGGAGAGAGCGATGCACTCTGGGACGATGCAATGAAAAATATCCGTGAACTTCATTTGACGCATATCCATCCTTTTACCTATTCTAAGCGGGATGGAACCCCCAGTGCTCTTTTAAAACCTGAGATAAATGGAGCAGTTTCCAGTGTACGAATGGCGGAGCTTAATGCTCTGATTACGTCGAATAATCTTAACTTTCGACGTACAATGACAGCTGCGTTAGAGGTTTTAATTGAATCAGGTAATAATGGTATTTACAGTGGATTGGATCAATTTTTTAATAAAACAGTAATCTATAGTGAGGAAGATTTATCAGGTAATTGGGTAACAATCGATAACTATGAGGTAGAAGATGAACATAACAAAGCTCAATTTTAATCGTAATCAGCTTATTTTATTAGCCTCAGGCGGAATTATCCTTCTCTTATTGCTTTATGCTCTTTTGCGAGACAGCAGTGAAGTAATTTCTCTCGATGAAGCAACCCGTATTGTTGAAGCCAACCTCGTCGAAAAAGCGGTAATGGATGGCGGATATCTCTATCTCTCAACTTCAAATGAAGGTGTTGTTAAAATTTCATCATCACAGCTTCCGAGTGAATTAACATCTCATTTAAAAATTGAAGCTAAAAAATCAAACGGATGGCTTTGGTTTATATTGGTCGTTTCGATTATTTCAGGGGCTATCGGATGGGTTTATAATACGAGACGTATTGATGGTGGCGTACATGAAGAGAATAATCAACAGACGCCTGTAAAATCTTTAGATACCGAAACTTCCACTCAATCTTCTCCCGTTCCCGTTAAATCAAATGTACGCTTTAGCGATATTGGCGGTATCGGTGATGTGAAAGAAGAACTCGAAGAGATTATCGATTTTTTACGCAATCCTAAACGCTATTACAGTTTTGGAGCACGAATGCCTAGAGGAGTATTGTTAGTAGGACCTCCGGGTGTAGGAAAAACGATGATTGCCAAAGCAGTAGCAGCAGAAGCAGACGTTCCGTTTTTCTACCAAAGCGGTGCCTCGTTTGTTCAGATTTATGTAGGGATGGGGGCTAAACGCGTACATGAGCTTTTTGCAGCAGCGAAAAAAAATGCTCCTTCGATTATCTTTATTGACGAGATTGACGCTGTAGGTAAAAAACGTGGAGGCGAACGCAATGATGAGCGAGAAGGGACTCTCAATCAGCTCTTAACCGAGATGGATGGATTTGAGGATACGAGCGGTATTATCGTGATTGCAGCAACCAATAATATTGAGATTATGGACAGTGCACTACTGCGTTCAGGACGCTTTGATCGTCGAATTTTTGTTGAACTTCCCACTGCAAGTGAGCGCTCTTCCATTTTAGAAAAATATTTACAGCATATTCCTCATGATCTTAGCGTTGACGATATCGCAAAAATGACCGTAGGATTTAACGGTGCATCGTTGGCGGCATTAGTCAATGAAGCGGCACTTCTATGTTTACGCGGCAGAGAGTTTCAAGTCAAAATGGATCATTTTTTAGCCGTAAAAGATAAAGTAATGCTGGGTAAAAAACGGCTTACGATGTTGAGTGAAAAGCAGCGTCACTATCAAGCACGCTATCAGGCAGGTAAAGTATTCGCAGCTACATGGTTTGATTTGGCGTATGAAAAAATTACTCTCAGTAATGACACCATAACCCCTCCCGTTTCAGAACCGCTTTTAAAACATGAAATAGAAGCGCATGTACGAATTCATCTTGCCGGAATTGTTGCGTGCGAACTTCGTTTTGGGGAACACGCTTCTTCATCTTCCCATGATTTATCGGTTGCACGTTCATTGGTAGATTCGATGGTGGATGAGTATGGCATGGGTACTTCACTTATACCATCTGTAAACGACAGGTTTGAATTAATCAATCGTTTATACGAAGAAACACGTATCTTGCTTGATCATCATGAAAAAAATATTGATAAGATTGAAGCGATTTTGAGTGAATATGAGCATATTTCAAAAGCACTGGCAAAAGAGACTATTCGTGATATTTTATAGTGGATTTTTTCTAAAAAATGAGAATGTATTTTTTCAAAAATATTTAGAAGAGAGTGCTTATACCGTTGCAGGATTTAGCTATGGTGCGATTAAAGCTGCTCTTCATGCATCTGAATCAACGATGCGTATTGATACATTGCAACTTTTTTCACCTGCTTTTTTTCAAACGAAAAAGGAGTCGTTTAAACGGCTTCAACTCGGTGCATTTACGAAAGACATGGAGCTTTATAGAGATAATTTTTTCATCAGTTGTTTTACACCAAGATACGTTGAATACGTTGAATTAGACGATAAAGCAGATGAAAACCAACTTCGTGAATTACTTTATTTTGAGTGGACTCAAGAGCTGATGGATTCTATCGTCTCCAAAGGAATACGGGTTGAAGTCTATCTGGGACTCGAAGATCGCGTGATCGATCCTGTAGGGGCAAGAGAATTTTTTATCCAATATGCCACCGTGACATCCATACAAACAGGCAACCATTTTTTACAGGAGAAAAACAATGATTAAAATCGGCGTAATTACAGCATCAGACCGTGCGAGTGCGGGAATTTATGAGGATATATCAGGAGTGGCTATCCAAGATACTATGAAAGATTATTTAAAATCGGAACATGAAATTGTTTATCGTTGTATACCTGATGTCCAAGCAACGATCGAAGCAACGATGATAGAGTTGTGTGACACAGGGTGCTGTTTGGTGGTGACTACAGGTGGAACAGGTCCCGCGTTACGTGATGTCACGCCGGAGGCAACGGAAAATGTTTGTGAGAAGATGATGCCGGGATTTGGCGAACTGATGCGTCAGGTGAGTCTTAAATACGTTCCTACTGCGATTTTGTCTCGTCAAACGGCAGGAATTCGCGGTTCTAGCCTCATAATCAATCTTCCGGGGAAACCAAAATCAATACGTGAGTGTCTGGATGCGGTGTTCCCAGCTGTTCCTTATTGCATCGATTTGATTGGGGGAGATTATTTGGAGTGCAATGAAGAGGTTATTAAGGCATTTAGACCGAAGTAACTCGATGAGTTTTAAAACTCTTTCAACACTTCTTGGCTATAATTCGCCCAATAAATCATACTTTATAGGATACCTTGATGCAAAAAATTGAAGGGAAAGTTTGGAATTTCGGTAAAGATATCGATACCGACCTTATTATCGCTGCTCGTTACCTCAATACCTCTAATCCGCAAGAGCTTGCAAAGCACGTTATGGAAGATGCTGATCCGACATTTGTGACCAAAATGACTCCCGGTGATATTATCGTTGCGGATGAAAATTTTGGATGCGGTTCATCTCGTGAGCATGCTCCAATTGCTCTAAAAGCTGCTGGAGTAGCAGCGATTATTGCTCCGACTTTTGCCCGTATTTTTTACCGTAACGCGTTTAATATGGGATTGCCTATTTTTGAACTTCCTGAAAGTTTGGAAATCAAAGAAGGCGAATCGGTCAGCATTGATATGGATGCGGGAACGATTACCAATATGACAAATGGAAAAGTGTATAACTTTATCCCTATCCCGCCTTTTATGCAAGAACTTATCAGCGCAGGCGGATTGATGAATTTCGCGTCAGCAGAAATAGCAGCGCAAGGAGAAAAAAAATAATGAAAAAATACAATATTGCCCTTATCAAAGGGGACGGAATCGGTCCTGAGATTATCGATGAAGCGACCAAAGTTCTCGATGCAGTAGCCGCATCTGAAGACATTGAATTTAATTACCAAGAAGTATTAATGGGAGGGTGTGCGTATGACGCTACCGGCGATCCGCTTCCACAAGAGACGATTAATGTTTCATTGGCAAGTGATGCAGTCCTTTTTGGTGCTATCGGCGGTGAAAAATGGGATACTCTTCCGAGAGAAAAACGCCCTGAGAGTGGATTGCTCCGTTTTCGCAAAGAGTTAGGTGTTTTTGCCAATCTTCGTCCTGCTAATGTGTACGATGAACTGGTCAATGCAAGTTCCCTCAAGCCTGAGATCGTTAAAGGTGTTGATTTGATGGTGGTGCGTGAGCTTATCGGCGGAATTTATTTTGGTGAGCCAAAAGGGCGCGACGAGAATAAAGGTTGGAACACCATGGTGTACACCCGTGATGAAGTTATACGTATCGCTCATGTCGCCTTCAAAATCGCGATGGATCGTTCGAAAAAAGTATGTTCCGTCGATAAAGCAAATGTATTGGATGTCAGTCAGTTGTGGCGTGAAGTGGTCATCGAAGTTTCTAAAGAGTATCCAGAAGTTGCGCTTTCACATATGTATGTTGATAATGCTGCAATGCAGTTGATTCGTGATCCAAAACAGTTTGACGTTATTTTGACGGGAAATATTTTCGGAGATATTTTGAGCGATGAGGCGAGTATGCTCTCCGGTTCTATCGGTTTACTTCCATCGGCTTCGGTTGGTGCGGCTATTGGTGTATATGAACCGATTCACGGTTCTGCTCCGGATATTGCAGGGCAGGGAATCGCCAATCCTATCGCAACCATCGCAAGTGCTGCCATGATGCTTCGTTACGCATTGGGTGAAAATGCAGCGGCTGATCGAATCGACTATGGTATCAAGCAAGCGTTAGCCCAAGGGTATAGAACCAAGGATATTGCGGCATTTGATGCTAAAGAGATTTGTTCCACCAGCGAAATGGGTTCCATTATCGCTAACTTAGCGGCGAAATGCAAACTCTAACCCTCGCAAATATTTATGAACTTCAAGGTCTCAAAGAGGAGGCGCTTGAAATTTACAAAGAAATTTTAAAAAAAGATCCTTCCAACGGAGATGCTAAAATAGCAATTCGACGACTCTCCGGAATGCGTAAAAAGTTTTTAGGCGTTAACAATGAGATGAAAGCTTTTTTTGTCCAAATGGATGAGGAAGCCGAATTTATCCAATTTGAAAGGTGGCTATTACGAGCATGGAATTAAAAGATGTTATTTTATCAACTCTTGCAGAAATTGAAGAGATTGGTGCTCTCAGAGAAATAGAAATACCAACAATCAAGAAAGAGTCTATTGAAGCAGTACGTTTAGTTGAAACTCAAGCTTCATATTCTCAAAATGTTAGTGAGAATACTACTTCTCATGATGATGAGATGAGAATATTAGATGGTATTCGAGAGCGTCTTTTAGTTTTATTTGAAGGTTTTCAATCGCCCAATAATGTTCAAATTGAAGCAAAAGTAGATCTGACGTTGAATTTTTTAGAATATTTACTCGCTACCATCGACAATCGACTCGAAACAATTAAAGTGAAATAACCAAAGGCTAAGACTTACATGACAGAACAATATCGAATTTTGATTCAATGCAACGATGAAAAAGGGTTGGTTTACAAAGTATCCAGTATTTTTTATCATCGAAATTTGAATATTTTATCCAATAACGAATTTGTAGATAAAACCCATAATAAGTTTTTTATGCGAAGTGTCGTGAGCGGTGAAGCGGATATGGAAGCGCTTAAGAATGAGCTTATTGCCGTCCTACCTTCTGATGTACACTTGGATGTTATCGCTCCGCGTAAAAAACGAATCGTTCTCATGGCTACAAAAGAGTCTCACGCACTTGGAGATATTTTGATTCGTTATGAAGCGGGTGAATTGGATGCAGTTATTGTAGGGGTTGTTTCCAATTATGATACATTAGAGCCTTTAGTATCGAAGTTTGACATCCCTTTTTATGCCGTATCTCATGAGGGGTTGGACAGAGAGGCTCATGAGCAAAAAGTCTTGGAGTGTTTAAGCTCTTTGGGTGAGATTGATTATATGGTATTGGCAAAATACATGCGAATCCTGACACCCCAATTTGTGGATGCGTACGAAGATAAGATTATCAATATTCATCACTCATTTTTACCGGCATTTATCGGTGCAAATCCTTATAAACAAGCGTATGAACGTGGCGTAAAAATCATTGGAGCAACAGCCCATTTTGTTAACAATAATCTCGATGAAGGACCGATTATCGCTCAGAACGTTATTCATATCGATCACGCCTACGGATGGGAAGATATGCAGCGTTCAGGGCGTGATGTTGAAAAAATCGTTCTTTCTCGTGCCTTGAAGCTTGCTCTTGAAGATCGTATTTTTGTCCACGCCAACCGAACGGTAATTTTTTAGGTTATGTTTAATATTGTATTAGTAACCCCTCAAATTCCTAACAATACAGGAGCTATTGGCAGATTATGCGTCAATACAGGCTCAGCTCTTCATCTCATTAAGCCCTTAGGCTTTGATATTGACGAAAAAGCGGTTCGTCGAGCTGGTTTGGATTATTGGAACAAAATTGATTTACATGTTTGGGAAAGTATAGAGGAATTTTTTATCCATAATCCTCTGAGTGAGCGTTTCTTTTTTGCCACAACAAAAACTACACAACCTTATTTTGACCACAAATTTCAATCAGGGGATTACCTTTTCTTTGGCAGCGAAACAGCAGGCATCCCAGCTGAAATATTAGCGTCTGCACCAAAACAATGTATGACCATACCCATGACTAAAGAGGGGCGAAGTCTTAATCTTGCTATTAGTACAGGAATAATTTTGTATGAAGCAATCAAACAAAATTTTGTTGAATATCAAGAAGGTATGTAATGTGGTTTCAAATTCTTGATTCTTTTATTATCGTTTTATTCGTTCTTTTCATAATTTTTATTTTTAGAGGATACCATCTCTCTAAGCGTGAAGAAGAATATGATAATGATGAATCTAAAACGAATTAAAATAGTTGTGATGCCCATTTCTCCATTTTTGTTTCGAAACGATTCATAAATCCACTTGCTTTAATAATAACCTTTGCCATTTTCTCCGCCTTTTAGTATTTTAAATTGTCAAATAGTAAGGTATTTGAAAAATAAAGATTAAAAATATTGCAATTTGACATATTTTTGTCAATAATATGGCATAATGTCTTTATTGAATGAATGAGAGGGAGTGTTTTATTATGAAAAGTTTTTTTGATATAGTAGAAACCATTAAAGATGTTGTCTCAGGTGAATTTGCTGAGAAAAAAGTATTTGATAAAGATGTTGCAGAGTTATTGGATATTTCACAAATGAACTTTGCTACTATGAAAAAAAGAAATAAAATCCCCTTTAATGAATTACTTGATTTTTGTGCCAAGCGTTCTATTGCTATTAATTGGCTTTTGTACAATCAGTCACCTGAAAGTTTGATAGAGCCGACAAATCGTTTTTACATGGTTCGATATTTTTCATCGGTAAGTGCATCTGCTGGCGGTGGTGCTGAAAATGGTGATTTCGATTTTGAACCGCTGATGCTTGAAGGAAATTTTGTAGCAACACTGGGTGGTGAGAAAGAGCTGCGGTTTATAGAGGCGATAAATGTTTCCGGTGATTCGATGGAACCCTCTTTTAGTTATAACGATATCGTCTTTATTAATCGATCAAAAACCGATGTTGGACGGGGTGGAATCTTTACGATTCGAACGGAACATGGACTCTTTATTAAGCGGGTACAAGTGAGAATTGATGGGAAACTGGATATTATTTCGGACAATAAAGACTATCCAATTTCCATAGCACGGCGTGATGAAGTGGAGATTATTGGTCGTGTTGTCGGACGATTTGGTTGTATTGACTGACAAAATTCAAAGGTTTTTTGTATGATTTTTTTTAGATATATCGCTTTCATTTTGATACTTATTTTAAGTGGTTGCAGTGCTAAGAGTGGCATTGCAGTGACTCAAGTCATAACTACGGCTCCCGTACCACCTCTTTGCGTAGAGGGAAATAGTACCGCTCTTTCAGATGATATAGCATTAGTGCAAGAGATTGAATCGGATCCCCAAGTAAATATGGCTAAAGTTAGTGATCTTGACCATTATCCTCAAATTATGGCTCCGTATGTCAATCTAAATGCCAATAATCAAACCAATGTATATGAAATTCAAAAACATTTTGATGAAAATTACTATCGAACTTGGAGCTATCAAGCAGCACCTATTTGTGCCAAAGAAGCTGCATGGTATGTCAGTGCATTTAAATCGGGCTATGGAAGCAATTTAAAGCCATTGCCTGCATCATGGTTTAATGAGATGGAAACTCAAAGTAATTTTCAGGCATTTTCAAGCGTGAATCAATACGCTATCGCGACCAAATGGATGAATATGCGCGTATTCCCAACAGCAAATCCTCTGTATAAAAATCCTCAAAAAGCCGGAGATGGTTATCCCTTTGATTTGCTTCAAAATAGCAGTGTAGCGTTTAATGAACCTCTCTTTATTTCGCACGCTTCATTGGATGGCGCATGGGTCTATATTTTTACCAACAGTGCTTCAGGATGGGTTGAAGCAAACGGTATTGCGGTATTGAACAGCGATCATATTGAAATCTTAAAAAGAAAAGAAAAACTTTTTATTACTGACGATAAAATTCCTTTACGTGACAGCGATAAACGCTTTGTGGCGTATTCACGCATTGGTATGGTTCTTCCGCTTTTAGAAGAGACTAATGATAATTATAAAGCTTTATATGTTGATAACAGCGGAAGATTAAAAGAACTTTTTGTTCCAAAAGAATCAGCCCATATTGGAAGCAGTTTAATAAATAAAGATGAATTGATGAAGCTTGGTACTCATTTATTACGTAATACGTACGGGTGGGGCGGAATGTTTGAAGAGCGCGATTGTTCCTCAATGATTCGTGATTTTGTTACCCCTTTTGGAATTTGGTTACCGCGCAATTCTGCTCAGCAAGCGAAGAAAGGAGAAGTGATACCTTTTAATGATTTAAACAATTCTCAAAGAATTAGCTTGATCAAAGAAAAGGGAATTCCCTTTGAGACGATTTTGTATAAAAAAGGGCATGTTCTTCTTTATCTTGGAACGTATGAAGACAGCGTTATGGTAATGCACAATATTTGGGGTATTCGGACAAAGGACAAAGCAGGGCTAAAGGGGAGAGTGATTGTTGGTCGAGCTGTAATAAGCACCCTTGAACTTGGTGCCGATGTTGAAAATTTCGATTCTAGCAATATGCTTTTGAGTACATTAGTAAGTATGAATATTTTTACAAAATCTCCGCTTCCTATCGCACAAAAACGGGAGAAAGCAAAACTCTCTAAGCTTTAATATCGAGTAATGAACCTAGCATTTCATCTTGAGTGCGAATGGCATTCACATTCGCTTCTGTAATGTTTTCGATAGAGATTTGATCGGTAATCTCTTTGTTTAGATTGGTCTGTGATTTTTCCGATTTAGTGTCATCTGCTCTTGAGCTTATCGCTTGAGTAGAATTTCCTCCATTCTCTTTAACAAGGGTGTTTTTTGGAATAAATCCATCCGTATTAACATTGGCTACATTATTAGCACTATTATTCATATAAGTCTGATTCGATGTAAGAGAAGAAATATTTGAGCTTATCATTTAAAGCGCCTTCTTTTGGATATAAACAGTATAAAACCAGCCACCTTAAGAGATGGCAATGGTTGTCAATTAGTGTAAATCGGCGTTGAGTTTTACTTCACGGGTTGAACGTCGAATGAGCAATTGCCCCGTCGTAGAGTCTTGACGATAGTGGATACCGTTAAGTGCAACTAAATCTTTCCCTTTGAAGCTGACTCCGCTCAATTGTGCATTTGGGTTTGCTTCTTGGATTTTAGAAAGCTCTTCGCCACTCACCGAAAATTTGGTTCCTGCTAGTACAGCGATCCCAGCATCGACGATACAACCATCACCCAGTGCAATACCCGTTACCGAGTTAGCACCTAAAAGAGTGTTTTTACCGATAGTGACAGGGATACCGTCCGTTCCGCTAAGAACACCGAGGATCGAAGCTCCACCGCCCACGTCTGAGCCATCACCTACGATAGCAGAGCTTGAAATACGTCCTTCTACCATACTGACACCGGTTGTTCCTGCATTGAAGTTCACATAACTTGCACCCGGCATGATTGTTGTTCCTGCATGGAGCTGTGCTCCGAAACGTACTTTTGAATCATCCAATACGCGAGTATTGTTCGCAGGGATGATATGTTGGAGATAACGAGGGAATTTATCGACGAAATCGATTTTCGGATATTCGTTGGCAAATTTGAGTTCGATCTCGTTTTCACGGAGCCATTCGAGTTCGATCGGTTGACCGTCTGACCATGCCACATTGTGCAATGCACCAAAGGCACCATTGAGATTGAGGGAACGCAAAGGAGCTTTTGATGATGAAAGAGCGTAGAGTTTGAGATAAGTTCCCTCAACACTGACGCAGGCAACATCGTTGAAAAGTATAACGAGACGAAACTCGCCATCACGCATACCGCGCTCTTTGATTTGATTGTAAAGTGCGGAAATGATTTGAATATTTTTATGTGCATCACCATACGCTTCATCAGAGTATGGGGTAAATGCATTCAAGCATCCTTCTAAAAACTTGACCGTGACGGGGATAATTACTTCATCCGCGTTAAAATCGATCTCAAAGCCTTGCTCTTGAGCACTTTTGATAAAAATTGCCGCACTGCCGAAGTTTTCATTCCAATTGATATGTGGGTAAGTAGCTTGGAGAATTTTATCACTGTTAAGCTGACCGAAATCGACACGGCAAATACCGAATGCTAGAGGATTTTTATACCCTTGTGAGTTTTGGATTTCATTGACGCACTCTTTGAAAGCACTTTCTGTTTCTATTATATTCATTAAAGCTCTCTTGTTTAAAATTTAATTCCGAATTTTAGCATAACTCTCTACGGCTGTGTTGAAGATCGCATGTTATACTACGTATAAATTATTTTATGGAATTATTATGGAACAGTGGATTGAACTTTTAAAAGCGAACAATTATTTAGGGATCAAAAAGTATCTTAAAAATGGTGCTTCACCAAATGAGAGTGAAGAAAATGGAGAATCGGTCATTTGTTTCGCGCTTCGTTATCATTGTGATTTGGAAATACTTGAATTGTTGATTGCAGAGGGTGCTGATTTGTATGAGACGGATAATGAAGGGGTGAGTGTCTTTGATGTTGCCGTGACGTATAATAATCTTTTTTTGATTGAGAAGCTGATTAAAGATGGTTTTGATGTCAACAAATCGACACGCCGCAGTGGATTCACCCCTTTGATGGGAGCTGTATGTTATGGACGAGTTGAAGTGATTCAAAAATTGTTGGAGATGGGAGTGGACGTCAAAGCACGGGACGGACATGGATTAACTGCTATTGACTTTGCCCGTAAAATGCATAAAAAAGCAATTTTAGCCTTACTTCAAGGAGAAAAAGATGGAACAGTTTAAAACGTTTTTATTGCTTGGAAGTCTTAGTGTCGTACTGGTGTTTATCGGCGGCTATTTAGGGGGTCAGATGGGAATGCTCATCGCTCTCATTATGGCAGGTGGAATGAATTTTTATGCTTATTATTTTTCGGATACGGCGATTTTGAAACACTACAATGCGGTTGAAGTTGATCCCCGAGAAGCGCCGATGCTTTATCGGGTTATTGAAAGATTGGTGGAGCGCGCCGAACTTCCTATGCCGAAAGTTTATATTATCCACGATCACATTCCCAATGCGTTTGCAACGGGACGAAATCCTGAACATGCGGCAGTAGCGATTACAACAGGGTTATTGGAACTTTTAAACGAAGAAGAGGTTGAGGGAGTGATGGCGCATGAGCTCTCTCATGTTCACCATCGCGATATTCTCGTCGCAACGGTTGCTGCCACCATCGCTGGGGCTATTGCATTTATTGCCAATATGTTGCAATTTGGAGCTATATTCGGCAATCGGGATAATCGAGGCGGTAATCCGATTATGATGATAGCAATGGCGATTGTTTTACCTATCGCTGCAAGTGTGATTCAAATGACGATTAGCAGGTCGCGTGAGTTTATGGCGGATGAGGGGGCTGCAAAGTTGACAGGGCATCCTGAATGGCTTCAAAGTGCTTTGGTAAAGTTGACAAATTACAATGGACGAGGAGAAGTGCAGGGTGCTACACCTGAAAATGCACACATGTTTATTATCAGTCCATTTGACGGGAAAAACTTTTCATTTTCAAATCTTTTTAAAACGCATCCCACAACGGAACAAAGATTGGAACGATTGGAAGCATTAAAAAATCAAATTGATACAGAAGAACCGTCAAAATTGTATGACCGTCATTACAGTTAAATATTATTCGTGTTCGATTTTTAGTGTAAAATAAGGCTTTTTAGCCTCTGTCGAATGTGGTTTATGAAAAAAATAACTCCGATAAAAAGCGTACACAATCATCATCAATGCTAATACAATGATTAAAAAACCTATCATCATTTTTTTCCTCCTTGGAGTCTACAAAAAGTATATCGTCATTGTAATAATAATTTTTAATTATAGAACTTCAAAAAGGATCGATTTGTTCGTTAGATCATGGATAAAAAGATTAAAATTCTCGTCACACAATGTTTTATCGGGGGATGCAATAGAAATTTCTACGGTAGGAATACCATTATTCATCATCGGAAGAGATGAAAAATCAACGCTTGGATTAAGTTTTTCCATAACCTCAATGAGGGTGTTTTCACTTGTTTGAGCGATCAGTGTTTTTCGATAGGTTTTCTCTGCCAAGGGATAAAAACGTTCCAATGCTTCTTCAACCATAGGATGAGACATCTCAGGAAATCCCGGCATGAAAAAATAACGATTTTCAAGATAAAATCCTGACATATTGTTGATAACGTTATGCAATAATTCGGACTTTTTAGGCAACATTGCCATGTTAATACGATGGGGGAATGCCTGATCTCCAAATCGCTCAAGAATATTCGCATAAAATGATGGATGAGAAACAAGGATACTGTCACTAAAAACATCGCTGGCAATTTGACGGGTTAGATCATCGGGAGTAGAGCCGATACCGCCAAAACTAAACATGACACCATTTGGATCTTTTTTAATAAGGGTATAAATTGAATGGATGAGTTCAATGTCATCTTTGATGATGAACGTTGAAAATAAAACGTGTCCTCGATGTAAAAGAGCATCACGAACGAAGTCAAAATGTTTGTCAATTCTGCGACCATTGAGAATTTCAGAGCCGATAATAACGGCATAAAAGTGTGGTGTTTTCATCTGATTATTATAGCGTAACAGCCATTTTTAACCAACATAGCGCTAAAATAAAGCTATTAAATAATGACAATTGGATAAGAATTATGGTTAAACCTCTTTTAATTGAAATCGGTGTTGAAGAACTCCCAGCCGTTCCTTTGCTCAAAGAACTTGCGGAAATTGAGAAAAAATGGGTAAACGTTTTGGAAAAAAACGGTTTGCTGTGTGAGTTTGAATTTTACTATACCCCTCGTCGTCTCGTGTTGTGGCACCGTGAGTTTAAGACTGCCCAAGAAGATCGAATCGAAGAATTTTACGGTGCTCCGGTAGAAATGGCGATAAAAGATGGTGTGGCTACCCCTGCTGCACTTGGTTTTGCAAAAAAATGCGGCGTTGACTTTGAACAGCTCTCGCGTTCAGAAAAGGCGGGCAAAGAAGTTCTTTATTATTCCAAGAATGTTGAGGGGAAAGAGAGCTCAGTTTTACTCAACGAAATGATTAATCAGTGGATTAAAAGTCTTAATTTCGGTAAATCCATGCGATGGGGAAGCAATACGGAGAGCTTTATCCGTCCGATTCGCTGGTTAAATGTGATGTTGGGTGAAAAACAAGTAGACGCAGAGCTTTTTGGTGTGAAATCAGCTCCTGAAACCTACGTTCACCGTATCAGCCATTTTGAAGCCAAACCGCTCGGCTCGTTGCATGAGTATTTTGATGTTCTTAAAAACGGTTCGGTCACATTATTTCCACAAGAACGTCGCTCTACTATTTTAGAAGCCTTCAAAAACTTAGAAAATGAGCATGGAATTACGATTGAGATTGATGAAGATTTGCTCGATGAAGTCGTGGCAATTACTGAACATCCGACACCTTTGCTTGGTAAGTTTGATGAAAGTTTTTTAGAGCTTCCTCCTGAAGTCATCGTCACCTCAATGAAAGAACATCAGCGTTATTTCCCAGTATTTAAAGAGGGTAAACTTATCAATGCGTTTGTAGTGGTTTCTAATGCCTTGGCGGATGATTTTACACAGGTAATCGAAGGGAATGAACGTGTTTTACGACCGCGTCTTAGTGATGCATTGTTCTTTTATCATAACGACCTCAAAAAAGGACTCAGTACCGCTGGCTTGGAAAAAGTTGTCTTTATGAACGGTTTGGGAACGTTGGCAGAAAAAATCAAACGTGAAAAAATAGTAGCTAAAAAGCTTTTGTCTGAATCACGAATTTGGGGACTTTTTTTAGACGACGATTATGCTGAAGAACATCTTGAAGAAGCAATGACTTTAGCTAAAGCTGATTTAATGTCTGAGATGGTTTATGAATTTACTGAGCTTCAGGGGCTGATGGGTTCGTATTATTTTAAAAAATTATATCCTGAAAAAGGTTCGAGGATTGTTGAAGCAATTAAAGAACAATATAAATTTTCGGGTGAAGAGATTAGTAGCTCTTTTAGTGCTATTGTGAATATCGCTATGAAACTTGATACATTAATTGGGATGTTCAGTATTGGAGAGATTCCGACGGGTTCACGTGATCCGTTCGCCCTTCGCCGTGCTGTCAATGGTATTATTAGTATTGCTTTAAAACATAAAATTCCTTTGGATTTTTCAACTTTTATAGATTCTGTACAAGAATTTTATCCTCAAAATATTGATTATAAAAAGAATATTGAGCAATTTATTATTGAGCGTTTATCTGGTATTTATCCAAATGTAAATTCATCAATTATCCAGTCGGTAGTAGTAAAAAAAGAAGGTATATTTTTAGATATTAGAGTAGTTGATTTAAGGATTAAAGCTGTAGATGAAATTGCTTCTTCTGATGGATTTGAAGAAATATTTTCTACATTTAAACGAGTGTGTAATATTTTAAAAGATGATAGTGATGATAATCTTTTTCCAGATATCGACCTTTTTGAACATGAGGCAGAACATATTTTGTGGAATAAATTAGTAGAAGTTATCAATAATAAAGATTCGTATGGGTTGATGATAAAATATTTAGATGCACTATTTGCTCTTAAAGCTCCGTTGGATTCATTTTTTGAAAACGTTATGGTTAATACAGAAGATTTATTGGTTCGAGCTAATCGAAAAACATTATTAAGAAAAATTTACGCAGAGATATACTCGATTGCCGATATTAAAAATATTACCTTATGATGTTATCATCATCGGTGCAGGGATAAATGGCTGTTGTAGCGCCTATACTCTCGCGCAGGCAGGATTAAACGTTGCTTTGGTTGATCAAGATGGTATTGCTTCGGGTGGCAGCGGTGCGGCAGGGGCATTTATCTCACCTAAAATCTCTAAAGCCGGTGAACTCAAAGAGATAATGAGTGAAGCACACGCCGAAGCACTCGAATTTTACACCACCCGTTTCCCCCAGTTTACCCTCACAAAACCCCTTCTTCATATTGCTAACAGCCCACAAGAAGCCGATAAACTCGAATATTTCAAGCATGAAACTTCTCTGCATCATTCTGCACTCGATGAAGAATTAAAATCACTTCTGAGCGAAGACGCGTTAAATGAGAGCACTATCTATTTTGATGAAGGGGCGGTTGTTGATGCGCAGGGGGTATGTCGTGCGATGGTGGATGGAATCGATTTTTATCTCCTCAAGGTACAACAGCTTATCTATTCAGATGGATTATGGCAAGTCGGTGAATTGCGTGCCAAACATCTCGTCCTCTCGATCGGAGCCTATCCCAAACTCTTGCCGATTGATTATGTCGGATTAAGAGGAATTTGGGGGCATCGTATCGACATTGAAACCTCTACGCATATTCCCTGTATCCTTCACCACCATGTTTCTATATCACCGATGACAAAAAAGGGAATAGTCGCTATAGGTGCTACCCATGATGTCCATTATTCTCCGTTTTCAGGAGAACCATATGAGGTAGAGCAGGGGAGAGTATTGCTTCTCGAAAAAGCATCCAAAACATTAAAACTAAATGATACTAACATTCTAAATGACTATATGGGATTGCGTTCGGGTTCCAGTGACTATCTCCCGATGCTGGGGAGTTTGGTTAATGCTGAGGCAACGCTCGAAAAATTCCCCCATTTACGGCATGGTCAAGCCGTCGATTCGAGCGAATATATTTATTATCCAAATCTTACGATGATAAATGGTTCAGGGGGATATGGATTTGTTCTCGCTCCCTATTTGGCAAAGCGATTAACCGCGTATATTGCAGAGAGAAAAAGTATTGATCCGATTTTATCCCCGTCACGCTTTTTCCCGCGATGGGCAAAACGTCAGTCATAAACCACAACCCCATAGTTGTCATCAATACGATAAAAGCGCGAATCACTGGTGATACTTAAATCACCTAAACGTCCTAAATGAACATAGCTTTTTTTGTTTAATGCAATTCCATTTTCGGTAAAAAAGCGTTTGAGATTGACGAATTTGATGTCATTAACGTATTTGTATTCAAACTGATTATAGAGACGCATTTTTTTGTACGCAAAGATGTGGGAATCCATATTGAGAGTGGATGCGGCGTAGTTGGTAGGCAGGTATCCGGTGAGATCGGTAAGAGAGGTTTCGATATGCGAATATCTTTCAGGCAAAGTCTGTTTTTCGATAAAAACGTAACGATTAAGCTTGATATGGCGACTTTCATTCCAGTAGGTATAAGCCGGCGAACTAAGTTGTAACTTGGTATTGATTTCTCGCCAGAGCCAATGTTTATCCAGCAGTGAATAGAGTGCTGACATTAATAATCACTCATTTTGAGAATCTTGATCATTAAGAGCTATACGCTTGGCATACATGAAACGTTGCTTGTAGTATCCCTTGTCAATTGAGTCGTATTGTACTTTTTGTCCGGTAAAGGATGCGTGAATAATTTTTCCCTCACCCGCATATATTGCCACATGTGAAGGATCGGATTTGTAAGTACGGTAAAATAATAAATCACCCACTTCTAAATCTTTGTAATTGACATCTTCACCGAGTTGTGCTTGTTCAGCTGCGCTGTGTGGAAGTGTAACCCCAAACTGACGATAGACTTGCTGGGTAAACCCGGAACAGTCGGTACGATCCCCATCCTTATTTCCAAAGCCATAGGGGGTTCCTAAAAACTCTTTGGCTTTCGCCAAAACACGCCCTTTTATGGAACTTAAATTTGCAAAAAGTGATTTTTTTGGTTTTTCTTCTGTTTTTGCAGTATTCGTCAGGAGTATCGGATCGGGACAGCTGTTTAGTATTTCAACTTTGGGTGATGAGGGTTTATTAATGACTAAATAGGGTAAGTCATTATTGCCGATAGAAGGTTTTTTAGGAAATACCGGAGTAGCTGCTATGGTTGGCGGTGTAATAATATAGGGGGTTTGAGGTTTTGTCGGGGTAAGATTATGTATGATTTTTTTGAAAGGGTTTGGTTCATCTTGAGAGTTATCAGCGGATCGTGATAGTTCCCGTTCGTATTCTAAAAATAATGATGTTTCACGTTTTGGAGAATCAGCGAAAAGATGGGTGGAAAAAACGATAAATGTAATAATTAGATACCTGCTAATCATCCAACCTCCTGTATTCGTCACAATATAGTTTATTTCGAACCTCAACCATTATAAATCTAAAAAACTTTAGTTTTTATTATAATTTAATATTCTTGTCATGGCGTTATGGTACACTATCATTAAAAACAAACAGTAAATGAGGCATGAATTTAGTGAAAGAAGCAATCGTACTTCTCAATATGGGTGGTCCCAATAATCTGCGTGAAGTAGAGATGTTTTTAACCAATATGTTTAATGATCCTGCGATTATTCGTACAAAAAGTGTCTTATTACGTCGTTTTATTGCTGGAATAATTACTCTTTCGCGTGCTGAAAAATCCCAAGAAATTTATCGTCAAATTGGTGGAAAATCACCCATAGTAGATTTAACAACGTCATTGGTTACTAAACTTCAAGCCGCAGTTGGTGAAGAGGTTATTGTTGATTTTGTGATGCGGTATACACCTCCTATGGCGGATGAGGTGATTAAAAAGCTGAAAAAAAGCGGTGTTGGAAAAGTATATCTTATCCCTTTATTTCCGCAATATTCCACTACTACAACGGCGTCTTCCCTCGATGATTTTGAAGCCGTTTCTCGTAAAAATGAGTGGTATCCTATCATGGTAGAGTTAAAACATTTTTTTACTAATGATAAATATAATACTCTTCTGCTGACTCTTATTAAAGAAACGCTTGCTGATAATAATCCGAATGATTTTGAATTGATTTTTTCTGCTCACGGTTTGCCTCAAAAAATTGTCGATAGCGGAGACCCGTATCAGCGGCATGTAAGTGCTCATGTCGAGCTATTAAAAGATAAATTTCATAATGAAGGGATTTATTTTAGAGGAGTTCACTTGGCATATCAATCCAAAGTAGGTCCAATGAAATGGTTAGATCCCTCTCTTGAATCGATGCTGAAGAGTTTGAATACGAAAAAGGTGATTATCGTCCCTATCGCTTTTACGATTGATAATTCTGAAACCAACTATGAACTCTCAATGGAATACGCTGAAATTGCTCATGAACTGGGCTATAGCGATTATCGTGTCTGTAAATGCCCTAACGACCATTCCCTCTTTGTTCAAACTCTCAAAGAACTTTTTGAAAAAATGCGATAATTATGTCTAAAATAGTCATTTTTGATATGGACGGTACTCTGATAAATTCCAGTTTGGATATTACTCTCTCTATCAATCATGTACGTTTAGCGTGTTACTCTCTTGAGCCTCTAACGGAACAATTTGTGATTGATGCTATCAATGCACATGATCGTAACTTAACTTCTCTTTTTTATCAAACTCAAGAATATGAAATAAAAGCCAAAAAACTATTTGAATCCCACTACTACGATCAGTGCATACAAAATGTACATCCTTATCCCCAAATCAAAGAGACGCTTGAACATCTTCAATCCAGTGGATGTCTCATGAGCGTTGCGACCAATGCTCCCAGTATCTTTGCTAAACGGATGTTGACTCATTTGGGTATTGCAGAGTATTTTAGTTGTATTATTGGTGCGGATAATGTGGATCAACCAAAACCGCATCCTCAAATGATTGAATTGATTTTAAACCATCATGGTTACGATGTGTACAACGACCAAGCATGGATGATCGGTGATAACAGTAAAGATATGCAAGCTGCCCGGAGTGCCAATGTCGGTACAATATTTGCTGCATGGGGATTTAGTGATACGGGAGTAGGTGATTATATCGCCTTCGCGCCATCGGAAATCAAATCGATTATTTTATAAGGAGCTTACTATGTTTGAAGTAGATCTTTTGGTGTCAATCGTCATGATGTCGTTACTTTTTTTACGGCATATCAGCGTTTATAAAGATCGCAATAAAATAAACTATACCCCTGTGGTGTTGGCGATTGGTTTTATTGGAGGACTTCTTCATTTTGTAATGCTGGGTGATGGGACAGGATGGCTGTTGGTCTTGCGTGAATCAATGCTGACATTAACGGTAGGCATTGTCCTCTCAACGATTATGAGCGTTATGAGTCAAACGCAAAATGCCCAAAATCAGTACACCAGTAACCTTCGTATTCAAACTATAGTGGATGAGGTAGAGCAGTTAAAACCTCTTTTTAGCACTATCAATACATCGCTTTCCCGTGTAACTCAAATGGAAAGCACGACACACGAACAACTAAAAAATATTTTTAGAGAAGAAATCGAAGCGCTGGGATCAATTTTGAATAATCAAAAGTTCTTTATCCAAAAAGTTGAGTCTGTTTTAGCCCAGCAACAGCTTGCGCAGGAAAAATTTGAAGAGTTTAGTCTCAGCGAGCTTCCGAGTCTGGACAATGTGGTTCACCGTCATATCGATTTATTGCGTATTGCAGAACAAGATCATTTTAATCAGCTTAAAAGTGTTATCAAGAGTTCCAGTGAAGAGAAAGTCGAAATTCATAATGAATTCATTCAAATGAAACATGCTCTCGAAAAACTTCAAAAATCTCATTCGATTGATGGAGCGATGGGAGTTATGGAACATGAGTTCTCACGTATCATTGCTGAATTCGCACGTCATATTCAAACCATTGGTTCAAAGAGTGAAAGCATCGTAACGACACTGCTGGAAAATGAAACCATACTCAAAGCTTCTCGTGATCAAAGTGAATTGATAATGCAGCAAATGGTGTTGTCATCCAATCAGATGCGAGAAATGAATCACAACACCAAGGAGCTCAATGAGTCTTTGCGACCGCTTGGATCGCTTTTTGGATCGGCGGAGTCGTTGTTTAAAGAGTTTATGATGGCTAAAAGTACTTTATCTGAACTTATCGTTACTCTCGAATCGTATGAGAAACATGAACATCGTGCTCTTCGTGAGCATTTGGAAAACGTTGCCAACAATGCAATTATACAAATGGAACTTTTTACTCAAAATATAGCAAAATTTGAGGAAACTCAACGTTTTGTTTCTCCCAAAGATGTACAGGAACTTTCCCATAAAGTGAAGCTTCACCAAAGCTACAATGGGGAATGAGAAACATTTGGATAAAATGCTATTCGTAAAATAATAAAATATGGATAAATAATGATTGAATACTATGAACAAGCCGATGAAGAGGGACAAAACTATCGAATAGAGGTAGATTTATCTCTAGTTGACGAGGTTCCTGATCTAGAAAAGCCTTGGTTACTATGGCTTTTTGTCAAAGTGGCTGACAGTGAAGATGCTGAGTTTATCGGCTTTAGAGATGACCTCATTGTGACTCTTGATGCTCAAGTAGAAGCTGTGTATGCAGGTACTATTGTAAAAGATGGATGGTGTGAGCTTTATTTTTACGCATCTACGTCTAAAAAGTTTGAAAACATTACCTCGGATGTCATGGCTCGACATAGTAAATATGCTTACGAGCGTGGTTCTTCACGTGACACAAAATGGGAAATGTATCAGGAGCGTCTCTATCCTGAGCCTTTTGACCTTATCAGTATACAAAGCCGTCATACTCTCGAAGCACTTTTGGAAGAAGAGGATGATTTGTCTGTCCCTAGAGAAGTGGAACATTATTTCTTTTTTCAAACGCCTACCGCGTTACAGCGTTTTGAAGCGTCAATGATTTCAGATGGATTTAGTCTCAAAGAGCATATTAATGATGATGAAAGTGATTATGTATATGGAGTGACTTTGACAAAAATGGAGTCTGTGACTCCAGAGCAAGTCAATGAAACGACATCAACGCTTTATGAATTAGTGATGCAAGAGCATGGTCATTATGAGGGCTGGAGCACGGTGCTTTCTTGAAGCTCTCCCTTTGGAAGATGAAAGGGGTTCTCCCCTATTTAGCAGCCCTTTTTCTAAATGCTTTTACCGATTTAGGGCATAAGATACTCATCCAAAATACCGTTTTTAAAATCTATGACAATCAAGAACAAATCATACTTACCGCGATTTTAAATGCTTTTATCCTCCTCCCTTTTATCGTATTGTTTACTCCCGCAGGATTTTTGTCACAGCGTTTTTCACGTTCTCATGTCATGCGCTATGGTGCACTTTCTGCTATATTTATCACATTGGGAATTACGCTTGCTTATTATCAAGGATGGTTTTGGTGCGCTTTTGCCTTTACGCTTCTTCTTGGGGTGCAAGCTGCATTGTATTCACCGGCTAAATATGGATATATCACGGATTTGGTCAAAGAAAATCGACTTAGCGGACTGAATGCTTTGGTTCAATCGGCTACAACCGTGGCGATACTCTCTGGAATAATGGTTTACACCTTATTGTTTGAAACTTCTTTGCATGGTTCATATAGCAATGAAAGTGATATTTTAAAACAAATTGCACCGCTTGGCTGGTTGTTGGTGGGAGGGTCTGTTGTGGAGTATCTGCTGACGTTGCGATTGCCCTCTAAACTCCCTGTTTCTAAAGCTCCTTTGAATCTTCGTCGATATATTCGAGGATTTTATTTTCGCAAAAATTGGCTTGCCATTCGTAATGATGAAAGTATTTTAGAAGCGATTATCGTTTTATCCCTTTTTTGGGCAATCTCTCAAGTTATTTTGGCGTCATTTGGAGCGTATGCAAAGTCTACTTTGCACCAAGACAATACTATTGTTGTCCAAGGTCTGATGGCACTGGCTGCGTTTGGGATTATTGCCGGTTCGTTTATTGCTTCACGTGTCAGTCGCTACTATATTCATAACGGTCTTATTCCTATGGGATCGATCATTTTGACGTTTACCCTCTTTGCATTACCGTTTGCTACGTCACTTACTGTTATTGGCGGACTCTTTTTTCTGTTTGGGATAGGAGGAGCTGCCATGATTGTCTCTCTTAATGCCCTGATACAGTCTCGTGTTCTAGCTGCACGATTGGGATATGTCCTTGCGGGAAATAATTGGATGCAAAATATTTTTATGACAGGCTTTTTAGTCCTCACGACCCTTGCTGCAATGTTTGGCATGAACAGTCTTTATCTATTTTGGATGATGTTTGGTGTCTCTTTGCTCCTATCGCTTTGGCTGATAAAGCGTCATGGAGATTATTTACTTTGGCTCTTTTTTGAAAAACTTTTATCTCTTCGCTATGATATTAATCCTATCGGTTTGCATCATATTCCTCACAAAGGGGCCGTTTTGTTGCTGGGAAATCATATCAGCTGGATTGATTGGATTGTGGTTCAAATCGGTATTCCGCGTCGTATTGGCTACATGATGGAACGTTCTATTTATGATAATCCTCTCATTCGTCCTATTATGGAGCTTGGTCGTGTGATACCAGTATCGGCTCGTGCTTCCAAAGACGCGTTTAAAGCCGCTCAAGCGCGATTGCAAAATAATGAGATTATCGGTATTTTTCCCGAAGGAGGGATTAGTGCTACGGGTGAAATAGAGAAATTTTATTCGGGTTTTGAAATCGTAGCACGGGGAATTGATGGTGTTATTGTCCCCTTTTATATTCATGGCATGGAAGGGAGTCTCTTCTCCCGTAGATCAAAACAACGCACGTGGTCTCGTCGCCGTGTCCGTATCATCTATGGAGCACCTATTCCTATGGACAGCGACGCCAAAACAGTATATGATGTTATTATTCATCTAAAGGAAGCTCATGGCTCTAAATAAACCAACCCAACACACTTTGTTTAAAAATACCCGCTTTGCACTGAATGGTCTTGTTGAAGTGACTCAAAATGAAAGATCGTTTCGTCTTCAAATCCTCCTCTTTGTTTCGGGTATGGCAATAGCATGGATTTTGCCAATTTCATTTATTCATAGTGCTGTGTTATCGGTTGCTCTTTTTATTCCTCTAATCGCTGAGGTCATTAACAGTGCTGTTGAACGTACTGTTGATTTAGTTACTCTTGAACATCATGAACTGGCTAAACGGGCAAAGGATGCCGGGGCTGCCTTTGTATTTCTTTCATTGGCAATGTTGACGTTCATTTGGGCATTGACTCTTTACGATGCATTTTGTTTGTAACCTTCTTTAATCTCTTATCTATCCCGATTTGATCGGGAATCTATTCCACTTTAAAATAACAATCAACTATTACTATTTATTGTATAAAAAATAAATTACTAAAATAAACATTATTTAATTTTTAAAATGATAATATTGCAGATTAAATCATATTTATTCATATTTTATAGTTAGCAAGGTTTTTAATGGCTAAAAATTTCGGAGCACGTAAAAATAGCAAATATAAAGTCGTAAGTTCGTCTCCGAGTGTCAATAAAACTCCGAGAGGGTCCTCAACCCCAAACATTCCTTATGATGTACAACAGGACTTGGGTGGATCAGAGGGGACATCCCCGAATGTCTTTTTTAACAGTGATCCCGTCTATGTAAAAACCTCCCATAGTACTAAAGTTACCGGAGATAAAGAGGGGAGCTCCGGAGGGGTAAAATCGGGGACGGTCGGTGCCCAGTCCGATCCTATAGAAGCATCTCCGAGTGTATTTGTCAATGGAAAAGCAGTAGTGCGCGTCGGTGACAAACAATACATGCAAGGGAAAAATACGGTCGGTAAAGTGACTTCATCTGAGAGCGGAAGCGCAGCACATATCACCGATGAGGGAAAAATAGAGGGAATTACTCAGCCCGAACCCATCCCTGAACCGTATGCAAAAAATAAACCCACCAATAACTCAGGAAGCGGTTCATTAGGTTCCCGCACCGGTTCCCCAGTCCTCCTTGCCTCAGGTAAACTTTTTTATACTCAAAGTGATGTTGAGCTTATCGCTTCAATAGCTTTTGGGTTACGTCGAACTTACATCAGTGACGGGCGAACAGGGATATTCGGCAGAGGATGGCAAAGCAGTTATGAGACTCGACTGAATCGAAGCGATCCGCATACTCTCAGTCTCATTTTTACCGACGACCAAACCTATCGCTTCACCTATGCCGAGAAAGGCTTTATCGATACGGATGATTTGGGAGCCAAACTCACTATCATCAGTCCACAAACCTTTTTACTCGAATACTTTCATGATGCACATACCGAGCTGCATGTGAACGGATTTCTCACCAAGATCAAAGATCGTAACGGCAATACTCTCGATTTTATTCGCGAAAATAACGGAAAACTCATCCGCATCACTTCGCATCACGTCACACTATCCTTTAGTTACAACAAAGAGGGGCTTGTCTCGCAGGTAAGTGATCATACCCACCGTGTATGGAGCTATACCTATAACACATCAAATGAGCAACCTACTCATTATACCCTCACGCATGTCACTGATCCGATGGGTGGGGTGATGCACTATGTCTATCAAAAGAACGCCCCCTATTTACTAGAACGTATCATCGACGAGAGTGGTGTTACAATACTCGATGTGACTTATGATACCGTAGGGCGTGTTGAGAGCTACACCGAAGAGGCTCTTAGCTATACCTACCGCTATGAGCCAAACCGCGTTATAAAAACAGAGGCTACTGGGGATAAAACGATTTACGGGATCGACAACTTCGGAGCCATTCGCGCTATCACCTATCCTGATGGTTCCACAACACGAGAAGAGTATCATGACAACATCTCTATCGTTATCGATGAGGGGGGAAACACCCATATCCGAGTTTTTGACAACCGTCACCGTCTCATTCGTGAAATCACCCCCGATAAAAGCACTATACTCTATAGCTACAAAGGAAACAACCCCTACCCATCACACATAAACCGTGAGGATAAAATCACGACGCATGTATATGATGAGCGTTACAATAAACTCAGTACCACATACAGCGACGGGACAACCGAGAGCTATTCGTATGAGGAGGTGAATGGCAAAGCCAGAGAGACCACCCTGGGGTATGATCGCGGCAACAAGATCACTTTTATCGACCGCTCCGGTGTCTCTACCTCGTATGCCTACAACGATTTAGGACAACAGATCCGTATCAGCGATGCACTCGGAGGTGTTACTCAAAACGTCTATGATGATCTCGGTAACCTCGCGACGATTATCGATTCACAGGAGCGGATCGTGCAGTTCGAGTACGACACCCTCTCACGACTGATAGCTATCACGGACAATGCTCTCATAAACACTCGCATCTATTACGACAACGCAGGACGCATCAGTGCCGTTCGTGAACATAGCGGGGGGATGACCCGATATGCTTATGATAGTAACGGCTTTTTATCACGCATGATCAACCCCGCCGATCAGCTCCGCATCTACACCTATGAGGGTAATCGTCTCGTCTCGATTTTGCGTGAAGACGGAGAGAGTTACCGATTTACCTATGATAAAAAAGGGCGCAGAATCTCTCAGAGTATCGGCGATAAAACACTCTCATACAGTTACGACACCTTGGGTAATTTGTTGCGTATCGATGATGGTCTTACCGCTATCGAATACGTCTATGATGTCAATGCCAACATACTATTAGAGCGTTTAGGGGAGGAGAGTGTTTCGTATGCGTATAACACCGATGGTTCCAAACGCTTTATCGGCTATGAGGGGATGAACTATCAATTGCAGCGTGATGAGAGGGGCAATCTTGCCCACATACGCAGAGGGTTAGAATTGTACGCCTTCCAATACGATCCATTGAAAAATCAAACCGCCCTCTCGTATCCCAACCGTCTCACCCAAAAGAGTCTATTTGACCCGTTAGGTCGACTGATAGAGCGGAGCGTTGCCGATGATACCCTCGTCTATACCTATGACAAAAGCTCACGCCTCACTTCGCGTAACAAACGTCCCTATCTCTATGATGAGGCGGGTCGTATCATCCTCTGTGATGAGGAGAGCTATGCCTATGATGAGTTGGGCAATATCATCATCGACAACACCCTGATCGATCCCCTAACCCACCGATTGCTTCGGTACGGTGATAGCGATTTTACCTACGATACATTAGGACAGATGATAGAGAAAACCTCTCCTGAGGCCCGCACTACCTATACCTATGATATCGAGGGGTATTTGATAGGGTATCAGCGCACGGAATCGGATTCGTCATTCCGTGCACGGTCATGGAATCCATCCCCCGTATTGGAACTTCGTTTCACCTACGACCCACTAGGGAGACGAATCAGCAAACACTTTAAGTCGTTTGTGGTGAGCCAGTCGAACCATGAAACGATAGAGGAGTACCACCACCGCTACCTCTACGCAGGAGACAACATCGTAGCCATCTATGATGCAGACACAGATGAACTGATTGCTACACTCTTGCATGATGAGGGGATTGATACACCTCTCTCCATCAGTGTTTATCCAACTACTCCTCTTAGTTCTGAGGAGCAATACCATTATGAAACATTGGATGAGAGCGAGCAATATCTTTTTAGAGAGTCACGTATTCAAACCTATTACTACCACCGAGATCATCAGAACTCTATTCTCTCTTTGACAGATAGAGAAGGTAAGATTGTTGAGAGCTACAGTTATGATGCCTATGGGAAAATCATCCATAGTACCAAGAGTGTAGAAACCTATAACCCTTATGGGTATACGGGACGGGAGATAGATGCGCCTGATCTGTATTACTATAGAGCACGTTATTATGATCCTACTATAGGACGATTCATCACTCCCGACCCGATAGGGTTTATGGGTGGGGATACGAACTTCTATCGCTATGTTGGGAATGATCCGGTGAATTTTATTGATGATAGCGGGTTTAGTGCACACGCAACAGGCGAAGCAGTTAATCATTCTCAACAAATGCTTTCAAAAACTACCGCAGGAACGAATCCGACCCCTCCAAAACCTAAACCCTCTAATGGTGGAGGAGCTTCGGCTAAAATGAATTGCGGGGTTAAGGTGGCAGGAACTCCACCAAAACTAAAAGAGGAATGTTGTAAAAAACCTGTTCCAGCGATAGCTCCAACACCAAATTCACCAAACTATTATCAACTTAGACATGATAATTATAATACAAGACATGAACCATGTGGAAAGATTCCTGGTCCACCTGTATATTATAAGGAATATGGTTATTATTATTGCAATAAGTTTTTGACTAAAACATATCAAAATCTATCACCTGCTGGGCAAAAATGGTTAAACGAAACTTTAAAATTGCTCCAAATATTTATGGACAAAGGATTGGTTAATTTAAACTACACATCAACTAACAACAAAAGGTTTACCAATAAAGTCACAACTATTGGACTACAAGCTTTTTATACTGGAATTGAGTGTCGAAATATAGATCATAAGGATTTTGCATTTGCGA
Source organism: Pseudomonadota bacterium (assembly GCA_043797085.1). Lineage (GTDB taxonomy): Bacteria > Campylobacterota > Campylobacteria > Campylobacterales > Sulfurimonadaceae > Sulfuricurvum. The sequence goes on from JAZDQA010000008.1 coordinate 70,031, forward strand.
CACACCCTGATGCTTACAGACCAAAAGATATGAAAACTCTCCCTTGCAGCGATTTACTAAAAATTTCTAAAACTCCCGACTGGAAAGAATGGCTAGATGGTGCTACATGGGAACAAGCCAATATTATGCGTGAGAAAATGGGTGTGTGGTCAACTATTAACAACTGTAGCAAAGCAGAAGCTGGCATGAGAACCGATCAGATCAAAGAAAAAGCGGAAGATTTACTAGAATCTATACGAAGCTTATTCCAATGAAAAAGGTTTTTAAAATACTTATGTGGATCGTTTTAGGCTTCATTGGCATTATCACTATAGTCCTAGTGATATTCTTTAATTTTCAAACAATCTCAAACTTAAGAATAGGATTAAAAATGCAAGGTTTTACCGAAAAAACAACGCAATGGACAGATATAGACTTTTCAACGGTGATAGAAGGTGAAACACCATATATTGGTAGATACGACAATAAACCATATCCAGCGTTAGAGAAATACAGGGTAAACGGTATTTATGGTATCAAAAATCTACTGTTAATCTATGGTACTGACGATATAAGCGCACTTGTTGGTGATAAAATGCTTGAATACGATAAGTACGAACAAGCCTATATCTTTCGCTCCACTGATAACGGGAAATCGTTTGAAAAAGCTTGTTTAGGGCATGGCACAATCAGCTACGTTACAGGAACACCTATTTTTGCCAATAATCTACTTTACATCCAAGTCGATGAACAAGACACTCAAAAGGTACGTTATTACCGCTCCGAAGATATGGGTAAAACATGGATTTCCAATGATTGGAAACCAACATCGGTCTGGAGGGATGGGACGATATTTATCGAAAACGAAGAAAATAAAAGTGCTACTATAAGTCAAGATCATAGTAAAACATGGCATCCGCTATCGGGTACACTAAAAGAGTTTTATGATAAAACGCAATCATTGCTACAACTAAATGAAAATACTTTAGTGGGCATGACAGACAACAAAGAATTTCTATTCCTTGATCTAAAAACCATGAAAATAGAAAAAAAGATTTTTGAAACGCCTGAGAATAAAAAAATAGTTGGATTTGCTATTAGCAATCATCAGCTAGGCTTGGAGCTTGAAGAGTATGCTCTTAATGATGGAAGAGATATACAAACATCGTATTATTTTCCGGAAACTAAAGAATATGTGAATCTTCCAAAACAGTTACCATATCACGTTTATTGGGATGTCAAAGATAACTACATTGGTGGAATTATGCATTATGGCGATGATGTGTTTGGGACAATTGTTCATGTTTATACGTTAGATCGAGGCAAACACTGGAGTTATGAAATACTGGATAAATATAATCTAATGACAGCATCTGCGTATATCGATGGTCAATTTTGGTTTGTTGCAAGTAAAGATTCTGCTGGAGGTGTTTTTTTAACCAAAGGGAAAATTGAGTAGTGGCACTATCCGCCAATAATGCAGGATGTATCAGTGCCGTTCGTGAACATAGCGGAGGGATGACTCGCTACGCCTATGATGAACGCGGATTTCTATCTCGTATGATCAATCCTGCCGATCAACTCCGTATCTATACCTATGAAGGTATATAAAGAAATTGTAAAAGCAATGAATCTTGAAATCGGAGAAATAAAATGAAAAAAGTCGGATTAATATTTATACTGATAATTTTACAATTATCAGTATATGCTAGTGATTATTTTGAATTTAAATATACTAAAGTTGGCTCAGTTCAAATTTTTAGAAATGGATTGAAACTCGATGTCTCTAAAATTGAGTATATTGCTGAACCTTCCAAAGGACATGAAGTTGATTTGGATAATGATGGAATTCCTGAGATTAAAATTACCTTTATAGACTTGGGCGGATCTAGCGGTACTGAGTCAAAATTTTTGAAATATGAGCCAAAAACAAATACTATAAAAGAAATAGTATCAAATGTTGATTTGCATAATGTAAAATTTATTAATAGTTATATTATTAGTTCTTATAGTGATGTTGGTTTCTGGTATGAAGCAGTTTCAATATATGATACTAAAAGCAATAAAATAAATTTACTCTATAAAGATCAAAACGGATATACTGACTTAGGGTTATTAAGACATAAAGGTAATTTTACTCAAATAGTTGATAAAAATAAAAATATTTTAGAGAGACAACCACTTATTCTACCTTTAACATCTAAAAGTATTTTGTATAAAAATCCTTCCGAATCATCTCAATCAAAAATGTACCTAATCGCAGGCGACAAAGTTACATTGTTAGATAATAAAACTGACGAATCGGGCAAGAATGGTACTACATCAGCTACCAAGGGAAAAAAGAGATAAAGGCGTGGATAAAAGCTGAAGTGGTGAAATGAATCTCTCCCGTTGAAAAATAAAGAATTTCAAGACGTTTTACCTTGGTTTTTTTGGGCTAGTAAAAGAAGCAAAATAGGGAATTTTTTAAAGGTGAGGTATCTATCGACACTGGAGATGATGCCGTAGAAGCTACCAAAAAAGCAATACAAGGTCTATTCAAATAAAAAAAGTTTTAAGGATATTCATTTGCCCTATTTTTTGAATTAATATGTCATTTTGACATCTATTTGTAATCCTCTCTAAAATCCTACTACACTGCTTTTACTATAAATCAGGGGAGGGCATATAATGATTATCCATTTAGACTTGGATTGCTATTTTGTCTCTGCTGAGCGAACGAGATCACCTTATTTGAAAGGTAAACCTGTCGTTGTGGTAAAGAGCAGTGATAGGGCAATATTCTCTAAAGAAGATACCACATGCGTTATGACACGCAGCGTTGGGGGATTTAACTCATTGTTTCAGCATGAAAAGCAATGGAGCCCTTACAATCCTAATCAATGGAAGAAAGATTTTTTAGACGAGCAGGGGAGAATTCACGGTATCGTTATAGCTAAAAGCTATGAATGCAAACCCTACGGCATAAAAACGGGAACAACCTTGAGTGATGCCTTGCGCATGTGTCCGAATCTATTGGTAGTGCAGGGGGATCATCTCTTCTATCAGCTCACTTCAAGCCGTCTTGGCGAATTCCTTCAAACTAAAATACCGGTTTTAGAACAATATTCGATTGATGAGTTTTGGGGAGAGCTAGACGGTTGGGTGGAAGATGGAGATGTGTATGATTTTATTGCCGCACTGCAAGAGGAGATATTACAGAAGTTTGATCTTCCGATGTCCATCGGAGCATCCAGCGCCAAATGGATCGCTAAACTGGCGACGGATTTTAATAAGCCCTATGGTATCACCATTGTTCCCAAAGAAAAAATAATTGACTTCGTTTCACCCATGAGTATCGATGCATTTCCCGGAATCGGTAAAGCCCTTTCCAAACGTCTTGGAAGTTACAAGATAAAAACCTTAGGAGAGGTACTAGAATCCGCTCATATGCTTCAATCATGGGGCAGGGCGGGTGAAGACCTGATCAGACGTATTAGCGGCACTGACCGCGAGAGGGTTAATCCAAGCCATGATCGTAAATCCATAGGAATATCGCGCAACTTCACAGCAACCATGGACAGAAATGAGATAAAACGCCGAGTTATTATCCTCTCACGACATTTATCGCATACCATTAGCAAGCTGGAAGTAAATCCAACCACCTATTCATTTGCCCTCAAATACAACGGTGGAGCCTCTTCGAGTATCTCTACAACCATTGACCGAGCATTTAGCGAAACACTGATGCGCCATATTGCCGTTGAAACGATAAGCAAGATTGATAATCTTCCTCGCTACGGTATTCACTGTATTTCCATGTCAGCTTCCAACTTTGCCTCCGCAACAAAACCAAAAACGTTCTCCCTGTTCGATCGGGATGATGATGAAAAGTCTGTAGCCTTAGGGGAACAGATCACAAAACTGCGCGACAAGTACGGAGTAGATATTTTAAGGTGTGCTATTGAGAAGGGGTAGGGGGATAGTATGTCATGACCATGAAATACAAGTGATTTCTGCTTGTGAACCAAGCCTCATGGGCGGTCCCCAAAATCCGATACCGCTATTGACATAAATATGGCGATTGGATCCCAGAGGATAGAGCCCTTTTATGTAAGGCTGTGCCAACCGGACTAGATATTCAAACGGCCAGATTTGCCCACCATGGGTATGACCGCTGAGAATCAAGGAGGGGGTAAACCCTTCCAGATACTCTACGTATTTAGGCTGATGGGCTAAGAGCAGTGTTGGAGCGTTACTTGGGATATCTTTCATAGCTTGTCTGATGTCAGGTGCATGAGAACCAAATCGGTATCCAAAGAGATCATAGACTCCGGCGATGTAAAAATCATCAATCTTAACAGAGCTGTTTTCCAGCACATGGATACCCAGTGTTTTTAGATGAGCGATGGTTTCATCCAGCGAATGAAAATATTCATGGTTTCCCACAATGTAATAGGTCCCGTAACGGCTTTTAAGATGGCGCAGCTCATCAATCGTCTCTTTGATGACATTGACATGCGCATCAGATAAATCTCCCGTTATGGTGATGATATCAGGATTGAGTTGATTAATCATTTGAACACTTTTGCTCACAAACTCTTTATCGATGAGTCCTCCAATGTGCATGTCGCTTATTTGGGCGATGGTGTAGGTTTTGCCGTTGAAGCGGTTTTGTTGTACGTCGACAAACTTGACGACAGGATCTTTGGAACCCTCGTGTATTCCAGCTGCGATATAGGCACCTCCAAGAGTTAAAAATCCGATGTCGGTAGTCCGTTTGAAAAAAATCCGTTTTTCCGGACTAAATGGGGTATATTGCTGAAGAAGATGAAGTATTTCGTACAAGATCGTTCCGATAAAAAGGACAAATCCGACACCAATACCCAATGAAAGTACAAAATAGAGGACTTTAGGGGGGCTGAGGGTGTAACGGCTTGCGAGGTAACCGATGATGACAATCATGTTGAGCATGAGTAGATATTTTAAGAGTGATTTGGTTTGTACTTTAACATGCAAACGACTGATCACACGGGTATAAGCCAAATAGTGAACCATTGCAAAAAAAATAGTGATAATAAAAGGGAAGAGACTTTTCATAGGGTCATTTTAACGAAAAAAAGTGTCATATCTGATGCATTTTGCTTGTAACATTTTCGTAAGAGACTTTAGCTTATAATTGCAAAAATATTTACCAACTAAAGGGTTTAACTATGGCAACTGCACTTATTATCGGCGCCGGCGGAGTAGGGCGTGTTGTGGCACACAAATGTGTTATGAACAACAGTACATTCGATCGTATTATTTTGGCAAGCCGTACGTTAAAGCGTTGCGAAGAGATCCAAAGTGAACTTCCAGAGGGTGCAATCGAAATAGCGACCGTGGATGCGGATAATACTCAAGAAGTTATTGATCTCATTAACCGTGTTAATGCGGATATTCTTATCAATGTTGCTCTTCCGTACCAAGATTTGACCATCATGGACGCATGTATCGCGACCAAAACACCGTATCTCGATACGGCGAACTATGAACATCCCGATGAGGCAATGTTTGAATACAAAGAACAATGGGCAAAAGATCAGGCATTCAAAGATGCAGGTATTATGGGACTATTGGGAAGCGGATTTGATCCGGGTGCAACCAATGTTTTTTGTGCGTATGCTCAAAAACACTATTTTGATGAGATCCATACGATCGATATTCTCGACTGTAACGCGGGCGATCATGGATACGCTTTTGCGACGAACTTTAATCCTGAAATCAATTTACGTGAAGTAAGTGCAAAGGGGCGTTATTGGGAAAATGGTGAGTGGATAGAGACAGAACCGATGGAGATTATGCAAGTATGGGATTATCCTGAAGTGGGACCAAAAGACAGCTATCTCCTTTATCACGAAGAGATGGAGTCCCTTGTTAAACACATCAAAGGGCTTAAACGTATCCGTTTCTTTATGACATTCGGTCAAAGCTACCTTACCCACATGAAATGTCTCGAAAATGTCGGAATGTTGGGAATCAAAGAGGTTGAACACAAAGGGATGAAGATCGTTCCGATGGAATTTTTGAAAACCTTGCTCCCTGATCCTGCGTCATTGGGTCCACGAACCAAAGGGAAAACCAACATCGGTATCGTAGCCGAGGGTCTAAAAGACGGCAAAAAACGTAAAATTTATATTTATCAGATCAAAGATCATGAAGAGTGCTATGCCGAGGTTAAATCTCAAGGTGTTTCATACACTACGGGTGTTCCAGCAGTTATCGGTGCAAAACTGATGGTTGAAGGGAAATGGAGCGGTAAGGGTGTGTTCAATATGGAACAGATGGATCCTGATTTCTTTATGGATGAGATGAACACCCAAGGGCTTCCTTGGAATGTTATCGAGATGGACGTTTAACGAAAAAGTGCACTTGCATATCCGACGACACGGGCGGTATCTCCGCTTGCGTCGGCACTTGTTCGATAATCGAGTAAAGTAGCTTCCAGTCCTCTCTTTTTAGCGACGCTTAGCATTGCTTCTACCCCTATCATTCCACACGCTTCACACCCATGATGCAACTCTTGCACATTTTCAGTACGAATCGCTTCCAGACAAACAGAATCGAGTTGTTTTGCCTTTTCAAGAGAGTAATAATGGCTCAAATCGGTACTAATAACGACAGCTGTATCAGGCAGATTTAAAACATACTCGATGATTGGTGAAATCTGTGAGGGATTAGAGTTGGCATATACCAGTTCAACAACTTTAACTTCATTCATATAATGTTTGATAAAGGGCATCTGCACTTCGGTACTGTGCTCGTGATGCGCTTGGGGAAAATATGAAATGTCTAAGTGCTGTATCAAATCTTTGACGAGTTTATGATCTATTTCTAAATTTCCAAGCGGCGTTTGATAGACTTCCATATCAGAAATACTTACCCCTTCAAATCCTACACGGTGGGATGGTCCGATGACAACAATGGTTTTTAAAGCGTTGTGGGAGAGGACACGATAGGCAATATTGGCAGTAAACCCTGAATAAATCCATCCAGCATGGGGGACAATCACCGCAGATCCGTAAAAAGAATCAAATTTCTCTAATGCTTCCGGATGAGATTCTAAAACAGTGTTGAAGTGATCTATCATTTGGATGATTTCATTCGATGTTGCAGGGTAAAAGCTTCCTGCGACGCTCATGGTTCGAATGCTCATTTTAGTCCTCCTTTATTTTCTCAACTTGATAGGTATATATTTCGGGATGATACTCCAGTGGATCATTCCCAATACCTGCTTTTATCCCTAAATGGGCAAAAAAAGTTTCAAAATCATTGAGTTCTTCCCATACCTGAGGCAAAAATGTTGCCTGATAGTTTCCTACTCTTAGAATCACGCCATCGGTTCTTGGGTGAATACGTGATTTTAAATCCGATTTATCGGTATAAGGAACTAATTTAGGTTCGCTTAACAGCGAGACTTCTATGTTAATTTCAGTAAATTCAGCGGGGCTAAGAGGTGAAAAACGGGGGTCATTAAACGCTGCTGATTGGGCATTGGAGATTAAATCATCTAAAAGAGGACGGTGTGCGACAAGAGAACCAATGCACCCTCGTAATTGTCCGTGCAGTGTCAAAGTAACAAAAGTTGCTTTCGGCTCGGACAGTTCAGGATGAGCAGCCAGTAACGCTTTTTTATCCATTTCCAGTCTCGAAAATCGTTTGAGTATAGACTCACGCGCTATGGAGAGATAGAGTGAGGGAATCATGTTGACCTCCTATGAAATAAATTATTCTACAAAGCTATTCGCTTTGGTATAAATAGTATAAAGTTCTTCATGCGTTAAGTTTAGTTTGGGTGCAATAGCGTCAATCATCCCCTCTAAATTTTTTGTTTTTTCGAGTTTTTCAGTGATTGTCAAAATTTTACCCAAATAGCCCTCTCGCGATAAAAGCGCATCCCTTATGGATTTTCCTACAACAATTTTCTCCAGCAGCTCTTCCATCGTCATTTGGAAATAAAGATCTATCAACGATAAGCTTCCGGTTAGAAATGCTTCATCAGAAAGTTCATTTTTTTTGTGTGCAATGACCAATTCTCGCATCATATTAGCTCTAAATTTAGCTGATTTGATGGTTTCTTGACTCAAATTTGTTTCATTATCACTTGAATACACAAAAAGACCAAGCCATGAATGTAATCTTGCCGGTCCAAGCAGATTTATAATTTGTCGAACACTGGTGATTTCACTTCTAAAATTGTATTCGGCAGAGTTAATATAGCGTAAAAGATTAAACGTAAGTTCCGGATAGAGGGAAAATTTATCGGTAATAATTTTTAAATCGGTTGTTTCATTTAATGTGTTTAAGACATCAATGACATTTAGACTTTTTACATTCATAGCGGTTACCTTATTGTTGTATGGTTGTTTATTTTAGGTGAAATCATCTTAAATACTCTCAAGAATAAGGGGTATAGTAGTAAATCCAATTTTTGGAACTGTTTTTGCTAAATTTTAAAAGCTAAAATCCGATAGTATTAAAAATAGATTTTTTATAATACATTTTACAGAATGATGAAGGAAAATGAAGAGTGGACAGAAGAACGTTTTTAACACTAAGTGCACTGACCGCTTCGAGTCCTCTCTTTGGAATAAGGGAAGAGATAGATTTGGCCGAAAAAAGAAAAGGTGCAAATAGTCTTGTTACTTCGCTTTTAAAAAAACTTATTATTGTGCAAAATCAAGTCGGCTATGTTCAGTTTAACATTTTAAGTTTTGATGATTTATTGAAAACAGCAGCACAGTGCAAAAAACCGCTTCAGCCTGAGGAAATTGATTATATTGAATCGATCTTTTATGGTGATCCGCGAAAATATGGTTTTTATGGAGAGAGAACCGTTCCTGAACTTACCGTAGTAACACCTAAAAAAGATGTTATTTATATGGATAAAACAGGACATTTTCTGATGAAGGGAGCAGCCAGTGAAAAATTTGCCCAAATTAAACGTCTGATTGGTCCCGATCTTGTTCTCACATCGGGCGTACGTGCTCCTGTTAAACAGCTTTATCTTTTTTTGAAAAAAATGGAGTATGCGGGCGGTGATTTACGCCTCACTTCTAACTCCATAGCTCCTCCCGGCTTTACATTCCACAGTGTCGGTGATTTTGATATTGGTAAAGCGGGATACGGACATTTTAATTTTACCGATAAATTCCAAGAAACAGATGTTTTCAAAAAGCTTTATGACGGCGGATACATATCTATTCGTTACACATCCAATAATCCATACGGTGTTCGATTTGAACCGTGGCATATCAAGGTCACAGGCGGTTTTGAGACGGCTTAATACCCTTTTATGATACAATGACGCCATTAAAATTAAGGATTTTTGGATGTCTGGTATCGATTTGACTCAACTGCCTCATACCCCTATGTACATTTGCGAAGAAGCTCTTTTAGAAAAAAATTTAGACCTTTTAGGACGTGTTCAGCGTGAATCGGGAGCCAAAGTTATCCTTGCTCTCAAAGGGTTTGCAATGTGGTCAACTTTTCCGCTTGTGTCGCAATATCTCCAAGGATGTACCGCGAGCGGATTGCATGAAGCCAAGCTTGCACGCGAGAAGATGAATAAAGAGGTGCATACCTATTCACCTGCATTCAAAGACGATGAAATCGATGAAATAGCGCGTATTTCCGATGATATTGTGTTTAACTCTCCTGCTCAGTTTCACCGTTATTATGAGCGTGTCAAGACTATCAATCCTACTATCTCTGTTTCTTTGCGTGTTAATCCTGAATATTCCTCTTCTCCCGTGGATTTGTATAACCCTTGCGGTCTTTACAGCCGTTTGGGAACGACAATAGCCAACTTTGACCCTGCCATTGTTTCGAAGCTCGATGGGCTCAATTTTCATGCATTGTGCGAACAAAATGTCGATGCTCTCGAAGGGGTACTTGAAGCGTTTGAAGCAAAATTCGGCGATTACATCGACACAATGAAGTATATCAATTTCGGAGGAGGGCATCATATCACCCGTGTTGATTATGATGTTGATCGTCTTATCGAAGTGATTCGTGCATTTAAAGCTCGTCATAATGATATTATCGTCTATCTTGAACCCGGTGAAGCCGTTGGATGGCAGACGGGAACACTTGTTGCCTCAGTTTTGGACATTGTCCGCAATGGAATGGATATCGCCATTCTCGATACCTCTGCTGAAGCACACATGCCCGATACTCTGGCAATGCCGTATCGTGCAATGATTCGACATTCAGGTGAAGCAGGAGAGAAGGCGTATACGTATCGATTTGGTGGGAATACGTGTCTTGCAGGGGATATTATGGGAGATTATTCGTTTGATGAACCGCTTAAAGTCGGAGATAAAATTATTTTCGAAGATCAAATCCATTATACCTTTGTGAAAAATACAACATTTAACGGGATCAAGCTTCCTTCCCTTGCTATTTGGACGAAAGAAAATGAGCTAAAAATCGTTCATGAATTTGGATATGAGGATTATCGAAACCGTCTCTCCTAAATCAGCTCTTCTCTGAGCTTTTTAATAATTTCTTGTTCACGTCGAGAGATATATTTACTAAGTTCTGCCTCTTGCTGCACTGTCGGAGTTATTTTGAAATGGTATTTGTATCCACCTTCATACGCAGATTTGAAGATCAGTTGACCTTGTACTTCACAGGTTTGTTCCATGATCTCAGTGGGAAAAAGCAGGGTTACATCAACAAAAGGTGAGAGTGAGTAAAAATCTTTGCTCGTGACGGCAATCCCTCCGATTGAAATATCATAGGCTTGTGCTTGCAATGTAAGTGATGGATGAATAATGGTGAATTTGTAGGGTTGATGCGGATGAACACGAATACTTTGACGGTGGAAAAGAGATGTTTGAAGCTGGTCAAAGCGGCTTAGTTCTAAAAGTCGTTCTCCCATGAGTGTTATTGGATTGACCGAAGCATAAACATCATACATAAAGTGATCATTTTTAAGAAGATAAATACCATTTTGTAGCAGTGAAGCAGTCTCTTGGAGAGGATGCGGTCGGATAATGACACTTTGCTTATCGGTGTGGAGTATTTCTGCCGGATATTGGATCGGTACACCGTAATACGTATTGAGCACGGTGATACTCTCTGAATTTTGTCTCAGCATTTCAAGTGCATTGATAAGAGCATCTTCAAATATAAACAAGGACTCATCTTCGAAACGTTCGGCAGCATAGGCGATAAATTGTTCGATTGCAAAAGCAAAAGGGGGAATTTTTTCCCAGCCTCCAACCGTTCCGTAAAATGATTTGATATAGTGATTTAAAACAATATAAAAAGTATCAGAAAAAAATCGTTCAATTTTACTTTGTTCTAGAACGTGCTTGCGTATATCATGAAGAATATTTTTAAAGTCTTGATTCGTATTGACAAAAAGAGCGTCAAACAGCGGAGTGAAAAGATTTTGGAAACGGCTTTGTGATATAGGATTTTGATCAATATCGGTATAGACTTTCCATGCAGCTTTGAGAAAGATTTGACGGAATGATTTTAGGTCAAAATTCGGATCTGAAAGAGATTTAAATACATCAAGAAAAGCTTTATTAGTTGACATTTGTAGGTTCTTCCATTGTAAATGAAACTGCTGCTTTTATGGCATTAATATAACTTAATGTCGATGCTTTATTTTGGTACGCAATATCAAATGCCGTTCCATGATCGACAGAGGTTCGTATGATTGGAAGCCCCAGTGAGACATTGATCCCCTCATCAAAATAGAGTGCTTTGAGGGGGGCTAGTCCTTGGTCGTGATACATGGCGATGTAGTGGGTAAAATGCTCACGTACACGAGGTGTAAAGGCAACATCGGGGACAAGCGGTCCTATGAATATTTTTTCACCCAGTTGTTCGTTTACGCGGGCTATGGCTTTTTCGATTTCACGTTCTTCATCCCCTAGTACACCATTATCTCCTGCATGAGGATTGAGTCCTAACACAGCAATATTTTTAACTTTCATACTCTCATAAAAACGGAGCATAAAATCAGTGAGTTCATCGGTATTGATATGACTCATAACATCTCGAAGCGGAATATGTTCTGTAAAGAGGGCTACATACATTTTTTCGCATCCGAGCATCATGATTGCTTCTTGGTTGAATATGTCTCTTAATGCGTCGGTATGACCTTTGTACTGTATCCCTGCCATCATCCATGCCTCTTTGTGAATGGGGAGAGTTACGATAGCATCTACTGCCTTACTGCGTGCTAGATCCACCGCACTTTTAAAAGAATCAAAACTGTATTTTCCGCTGGATGCCGATACTTCGCCTGCGGTGATAGTGAATTCTCCTGAAACTTTAAACATATGAAAATCATTGGGAATTTGTTTTTTCAATAATAGTGCAGCTTGATGCGACATCGTGTAATTAATGCAATATAAAGGGGTACAAAGGCGTTTAATTTGATCATGTGCTTTGAGAAGTATCTCAAAACCAACGCCGTTTAGATCACCAACACTGATGGCGATACGCTTTAGCGCTGACATAGACTTTTCATATCTTGGACAGCATGAGCGAGACCGGTAAAAATGGATCTGGCAATGATACTTTGACCAATGTTGAGCTCTTCTATCGTAGTGATGTTGACGATTTCTGTAACATTTTGATAATTTAGTCCATGTCCTGCGGCGACTTTTAATCCTAAACTTCGTGCATGATTCGCGGCTTCTACGACATCGCCATAGGCACTTTCAAGCCGTTCATCGAGTTGGGCTCGGCTAAGGCGCAATGAGTCAATAGCGTGATGAGAATGGGGAAGGCAACTGTGACGCATGGCATAGATATTGGCATAGCTTCCTGTGTGCAGTTCTACCCATTGAGCCCCTAATTTAGAGGCAAGCTCTACCGCCTCTCGTGTAGGATCGATAAAAAGGGAGACTTCGATTTCATGGGCTTTTAATGTATTAATAGTGTTTAATATTGATTCGTAGTGTCCTGATACATCGAGTCCTCCTTCGGTGGTTACTTCTTCTCGCTTTTCAGGAACAAGCGTCGCACGGTGAGGATGCAATGCACATACGATTTCTATTATCGCAGGATCTATCGCACACTCCAAATTGACAGGAAGCACAGAGGATGCGATAATACGGCGAGTATCTTCATCATGGATATGGCGACGATCTTCTCGTAAATGAATCGTTATTTGATCCGCACCCGCTTGTGCGCAAATCGCTAATGCCATAAGTGGATCAGGATCATTGATCTTACGTGCTTCACGTAAAACTGCAATATGATCTATGTTGACACCTAGAGTCATTTTAGGCTTGCCGTTTTGCATAAAAATCCTTTTGTATGATTTTAAATTTTCTTAAAGCTATTAACGAATTATACCGAACAATTAATGGCAAAAAAATAGGATACAAATACCCCCTCTCGCACAAATCTTGCAATACAACTTTTAATCAAGGAGTTGCCATGGAATTCTCCCTCAGCAAACACGAACATAAGCCTCTTCAAGTCAACCCGATCAAACACTCTCAGCCTATGGGAGCGACGCTTGCATTTTTAGGGGTAAAGGATTGTATGCCTCTTATGCATGGTGCTCAGGGGTGTGCGTCGTATACAAAGGTCTTTTTTACCCGACATTTCAACGAACCTATCGCGATTAACAACACCTCGGTGAGCGACATCACTGCCGTTTTGGACGGTGGAGATTACTCGATATTGATGGCGATTGAGAATATCCAAAACAAAGAGAAAAACCTCAAACCCTCTATGATCGGTCTACATACGACAGGATTGACGGAGACTAAAGGGGATGATGTGCGCGGTGTGGGGATGCATATTGAGATTCCGTATGTGTTTGTCAATACTCCCGATTATGAGGGGGGGATGGAGAGTGGCTGGGCGCTTACAGTGAGCGCGATGATCGAACAGCTCACTGTTTCTGCTACCGAGACCAAACCAAATAAACTCGTATTTCTTCCCCATTTGAGTACGCAACCGATTGAGGTGGAGAAGATCAAAGCGATGTGTGAGGATTTCGGGTTTGAGACCTACGCGCTCCCTGATCTTTCGACTTCACTGGACGGGTATTGGGAAGCGGGGCAGGGGAAACTCTCTAACGGCGGGATAACGGTCGATCAGATTCGTGATTTAGCCTCCTCTAGCGTTGTGGTCTCTATCGGTGCATCGATGAAAAAAGCGGCTTTGGCACTCCAAAAAAAGAACCCTGCGATTGAACATATCCATTTTGATCATTTGATGGGATTGGATGGGTGCGACAATTTTGTAAGTGCATTGATGAAAATCCGACAAGATGAGCCAAAACCGATGATAAAGCGGTGGCGTTCACGTTTGCAAGATGCGATGCTCGATTCGCACTTTCTCATCGGGAGTTCCCATTTCGTCATCACGGGTGAACCGGATATGCTGGCGGGAATGTGTGCGTTGATACGCAGTGTCGGCGGAACCATCGATGCAGCGGTATCTACGACGTTTAGTGATTCGCTGCATCTGATCGAAGCGGAGAATATTTTCGTTGGGGATTTGGAAGATGCACGACGCTTTTTTGATAAAGCGGATATGGTGATCAGTAATTTTCATGCAGAACGAATCTTGCATAGTTATCACGATACGGCATTGGTAATACGAGGTTTCCCCAATTATGAAGAGTTAGGGAATCAGCTTAAAAACGATCAGCTGTATGAGGGAAGTACGTACTTTTTATTTGAAATAGCCAATGCACTCAGAAAGGTCAAACATGAACACTAAAATCACAATAGAGGGAAATGACATGATGGATAGCGCTTTGCGAGTTGCTTTTGCAACCAAAGATATGGAAGAGATCAACGCCCACTTCGGAGGGGCAAAAGAGTTTGTGGTGTACAACGTTTCTAAAGACGGTTATGAAGTTTCTGAGGTGATTAAAACCGACAGTACTGATCCCGAGGATGATGATAAAACCGATTATCGTGTTCGTGCATTGAAAGGTGTCAACATCATGTACTGCGAGAGTATCGGCGGTACGGCGGCGGCAAAAGTGATCCGTGCAGGGATTCATCCGATGAAAGTGAGTGAATCAACGTTAATCGAAGATGTCCTCAAGACTTTAGTAGGAATGATTAATGGCAATCCGCCACCGTGGATAAAACAGATTATACAAATGAAAACCGAACACGATGTTCGACAAGACCGATGGGCAGTGGGCGAATGATAAATGAGCATTGGGCTTCCTGCCGAAGGAAACTCAGCGTTAGCGTAGTCAAGAGGGGCTTAGCTCCTTTGGCGTATAAAAATTAAAGGTAATAATTATGGAAGCAGAAAAAACAATGAATCCTTTTGGTGTGGAACTTATCCGCCAAATCCGTGCGCTTGATCAGTTTGGAAATTGGGCAAAAATTACGGATGATGAATTACTCATCAAGAAATACGTCAAGACCAAAGAGGAGCTAAAAGCCGTTCCTGTAATCGCGGATATTGATGAGATGATGATAAATGACATCAAAATGATCTACAAAGCGATTGCATTATCGTTCGAGCGCCAAACGGGTGTTGTGTGCAATGTTATCATGGAGATGAGCCATGAGGGATTTGGTCGATGCGCGGTTCTTACAGATCGTATTTGTATCGTGGACAAGTATTTTAAAGATGCACACCGTTTTAGCTTTCGTACCCTTGACGCATTGTTCGAAGAAGGGGACAAAAATTTGGCTAAAGCGATTGCAATCTATGAACAATTTAAACCATGTAATGGTCAACAGGGGTAAAAAATGGCAACAATAGGTATATTTTTCGGTAGCAGCAGTGGAGTGACGCGGGGAGCGGCAGAGCTTTTGTCTGAACAACTTTCAGGTTCTGAATTGATAGATATGGAAGAAGATTTTGACGGGATTGAGCAGTTTGAGGAGTTTGATGTTCTTCTCCTTGGTTCTTCCACATGGGGGCAGGGTGATCCGCAACGCGACTGGGTTGATCCGTTATATGATCTTGGGAACGACACTCCTGATCTTAGCGGTAAAAAAGTAGCTTTTTTCGGTGCCGGTGATCAGAAGACGCACGGGGAACATTTTCTAAGCGCTCTTGGAAAAATGCATGATTTGTTTGTATCTTTGGGTGCGCAAGCGTATGGATTTACCTCTACCGATGGATATGACTATAAATATTCTCTAGCCGAGCGTGACGGGAAATTTTGCGGGCTTGGAATCGATGATGTGAACCAAGAAGATTTGACCGAAGAACGTGTTGTCGGTTGGGCAAACCAGCTCAAAATTGAGATGGGATTATAAGGAGATTACGATGGGAACGTTAAACGAATTTCAACATATTACAGACACTGAGGAGTTTTTCGAGTTTTTCGATTTGGCATACGATGAGCGTCTTGTAAATTCAAAACGGTTTCATATCATGAAAAAATTTGGTGAAATGGTCGAAAAATCCAAAGGTCATGATATGGGCAGTGATGAAAAATTACTTGAGTTCTATAAATTTGCTCTCATCAGTGTGTATAAAAATTTTGAAAACGGTTACAGCCCATCTGCTGCCGATGTTTGGGAAATGTTTGATAAACCCAGCGGATGCGGTACATGTGCAACGTCCACAAGTTGTAATGATGTAGAGGAGGTGAGTCATGGAGTCCATGCCTGTACAAGCCAAGCCACAATTACATTCTGAAGAAGAGATGCCTATCAATGATGAGGCACGAAAAACCAATCTCTATAAGATGTCAACCAAAGATGAGATTTTATCTCTCTACCGAGTCGGACAGAGGGTTCGATTGGTAAAAGCGATACGAAATGACGGAACCTATCCGCATGCTGGGGTTGGTGATACTCTCGTTGAGGCAGGGTCAGAGGGTTATGTTCGTAAAATCGGTGATTTTTTACAGACAATTCGAGTATATGAAGTGAACTTTATCGAAGAGGGTTTGACCTTCGGATGCCGTGAAGCGGAACTGGAAAGTGCACTCGAAGACGACGGATACGATGAGGTCGCCGAAGAGCTGCAATGGCTCAAAGAACATCGTGCGCAACGTGCCGCAGAAAAATTGGCGCAATCTCAAGAAGAGGGGGAATAATATCGACTCTTCTGAGATTTTTGCATATCGTATCAAGATGAATTGGTGCCCTTGGGGCTAAATAATGTAATTAACAAAGGAGTTGGGATGACAACACGTGTAGAAATTATAAATGACTTTTTGGCAATCAACGTCATACCGGGTAAAACGATTCAAGATATCGTTGAAGCATCGGGAAGTGCATTGCCGTTTGGCTGTCGTGATGGCGAATGCGGTACTTGTGTAGTGATGATCGAATCAGGGATGGAGTTCATGAGCCCTATCAATGATAAAGAAAAAGCGGTGCTTAAAACAGTGGGTGAAACCAGTGCAAAAGCACGTCTTGCTTGTCAAATGAAAGTTATCGCCCCAAATGGATTGGTACGGGTTAAATATTAATACGTATATATACGCATTTTGTCATTCCGTGCTACGACACGGAATCCAGTGCTCTTAAATCCAGGAGATGGATCCCGTATCAAGTACGGGATGACGAGAAATCTGCCTCTTTTTTAATCACTTATATCTTTCATAATCCTCTATAATACTTATTGAGAACAAAATATGCAGTCTCTTGGATAGATTTATAGATTTTAGGTGGATTATTATGCAAACAACTCTCTCTTATAAACAAAAACAACTCCCACGACTTTCGATGCAGACATGGCTTCCATTGTTGCAATGTTCCCTCAATGATCTTGAAAAACATTTACAAGTTATAACCAATGAAAATCCATGTATAGAGATGAAATCAGGTTTTGAAGAGTCCAATGCACAAGCAGGAGGTGCATCGGCGTACGGTGCATTTCAAAACTATGTTTCGAATGCTTCGAGTGATCAGATTGAATGGCTTAGTATCTCTTCGACTTCATTGTATGAAAAACTGGATGAGCAAATTGTAGCACCACTTTTTCCAACCCCAATATCTCAAAAAATTGCTCGACAGATCATCTATTACATCAGTGATGAGGGATATTTTGAGGGAAATGTGGAAGAGATCGCCCAGCAATGTGATACGGATTCTCATACGGTTGAGCGTGTACGTCAACGGTTTGCGCATTTAGAGCCTTCCGGCGTGGGAGCGTGTGATTACAAAGAGTCCTTTTTGTTTCAGCTCAATGATTATGAACTGGATGATGATTTGAGTATCTTGCTCTCTGCTATGATTTTACAGTTCGATAAGATGGAGAAATTTATCAAAAACCCTCGTTTTGGAGATGCAAAACACGTACTGCAACATCTCAAAAATCCTCCGGCGTTGGAATACATGGAGCCTGAAACGCAAATTATTCCTGATTTATTTGTCGAGTTTTCAGGATCGGAGTTGAACATTCGGATTAATCATACTTTTTATCCCGATTTAAAAGTCAGTATGATCGATAAGTACGATAATTTTGCCAAACAAAAATTCAAAGAGGCACGCGAACTCGTCAAACTTCTCGATTTGCGCAAAGCAACTCTCTATAACGTTGCCTTGGTATTGATCGAGAAACAGTACAGCTTTTTTATGGGAGGAGAACTTAAACCGCTTCGCCTCCAAGATGTTGCCGATGAACTGGGCTTTAATGAATCCACGATTTCCAGAGCAATTTCGGATAAATACATGCAAACTGAGCGAGGGTTGTATCCCTTTAAAGATTTTTTCTCCAACTGCATCGGAGAAGTATCGACTTCAGAGATTAAACACTTTTTGAAACGGCTTGTTTTGAGTGAAAATAAAGATGATCCGTTTAGTGATAAAACACTGCATGAGATGATCGAAGAGCGATTTGGGGTAAAAATGGTACGACGGCTTATTGCTAAATATCGTCAAGAACTTGATATTCCATCGTATAAAGAACGATTGTTTTTATATAAGCTAGAGCTGCTTTAAACGCGCACAACTTCCTCTATTTCTACTTCTACAACAGCTATTTCGCTGTTGTAATTATAAGACACAAGAACTTCTTTTTGTAATCATCCTGCAACATTTACTTCTATAAACATAGCTATATCACAATTGTGATTTTTTTGTGATACTTTAACAATAAGATTGCTGAAATTTGAAAGTCTCTGAAATCACACATAATGCATAGAGGTAGTAAAAATGGCAAAAAGAGTAATAATCGTCGATGATTCCAGAGCAGTAGTTGCGACGGCAGAATTAGCACTGGATGGGTTGATTAGCAGTGGTGTGATCGAGTTTAAATCGTATTTGAATCCATTGGAGTTATTGGGTGCATTGCAAGCGGGAAACGAGAATTTCGATCTGCTCATCAGCGATGTTAATATGCCTGAGATGAATGGTTTGGATTTGGCGCGATTGATTAAAGCCGATGATCGATACAAAACAAAACCCATCATTATTTTGACTACCGAAAGTTCAGAACAGATGAAAATGGTCGGTAAAGAGATCGGAGTTACAGGATGGATGGTCAAGCCTTTTAGTGAAGAGAAGCTGGTGAAATCCCTCAAAATGGTATTGGGGGTATAGCAATGGAGTCCAATATCGTCCAGTCACGAAAGGAACGCTACCTCACTTTTTTCCTAGGAGAGGAACAATACGGAATCTCAATCGATCGGATCAAAGAGATCATTGCGATGATGAAAGTGACTCAAGTGCCTAAAACTCCCCACTATATGCGTGGCGTGATCAATTTGCGCGGATCCATCATCCCAGTAGTGGATACTCGTCTTCGTTTTGGGATGGAGCCGCAAGAAGAAACGATGCACACGGCAATCATCATTGTCGAAGTGGAAAAAGTAAATATTGGATTTATCGTGGATCGTGTCGAAGAGGTTGCCTCTATCGATACGGCACGTTTGAGTGAGCCTCCGAAATTTGGCAGTCATATCGATACTGATTTCATTTGCGCTATGGCCCAGATCGAAGAAAATGTTGTGATGATTTTGGATGTAATCAAGCTTTTTGAAGCCGATGAGTTGGTGAGTTTAGAACAAATACAGCAAATACAAATGCGTGAGGGAGAATGAGATGAATTGGTTAGAAAATATGGTGCTACAAACTAAATTGGTATTATTAACCGCAGTTATGATGATTGCTCTTGCTACGTTAGGGTATTTGGGGTACAGTACAACACAAAAATGGGAAAGTGGAATCACAGAAGTAGGGGGAGTAAAGCTTCCATCTATCGTTGGTATCATGGAAATGCGTACGGGGATCAATCAAGTAGTGATTCAGCAAAATCGTGTACGAGCACTTAAAGATGATCCAATGATGAACGCAAAGCTTGAAGATGCTCGCGAAAAGCTTGTTAAAGGATTTGAGCGGTTTGACAAAGGGTATAAAATTTATGCACCGCTTCCGCAAACGCCCGAAGAGGCTATCGAGTGGAAAAGTTTTGAAGAAAATTTTGGTAAATGGAAAGAAATGAGTTTATCGTTTCGTGCCAATACTCTGGTTCCTTTGATAAACAATACCGATCCGGCAATGGTAGATGTCTATTTCGAGCAAATGAAAGAGTTTATTGAATCAAGCCGTGCTCCTCGTCAGGCGGCATTGGAAAGTATGGATAAAATCGCTAAGATTAATATTGATGGTGCAGATGCAGCGGTTAAGACGGCACAAAAAGATTCAAGCAGTGCGGTACAAATGACCATTCTAATCATCCTTATTTCTTTTGCAATATCGATACTATTGGCAATACTGATCATTCGTTCCATTACCCGCTCTATCACATCAAGCGTTACTTCTATCCGTGATGGCGCGATGCAAATCACTTCGGCTTCCGATCAAGTAGCTGCATCGTCTTCCTCTCTTGCACAAGGTGCCAGTGAACAAGCGTCAAGCGTTGAAGAGGTAAGTGCAACATTAGAAGAGAGTACGGCGATCAATACACAAAATACCGATAACGCACGTCAAGCCGATATTTTGGCTAAAAATGCCAATGATTCTGCACGTGCAGGATTTGAAAAAGGGGAACAGCTTTCTCGTTCCATGCACGCTATTACCGATTCAGCGGCAAAAATATCAGGAATCATAAAAACTATCGATCAAATCGCATTCCAAACCAATCTTTTGGCGCTCAATGCAGCCGTTGAAGCGGCGCGTGCGGGTGAACATGGTTTGGGCTTTGCCGTTGTAGCTGATGAAGTGCGTAATCTCGCACAACGTGCGGCATCTGCAGCAAAAGAGACCTCGGTGATTATCGAAGAGGTTGTCTCTCAGATCAAAGAGGGAAATCAAATCGCCCTCGCAACCCATACATCATTCCAAGAAATTGTCGAACAGTCGAAAAAAGTGTCTAATCTTATAGGTGAAATCGCCATTGCCGGTAAAGAACAAGCAGAGGGTATGACCCAAATCAATCAAGCTATGGGGCAAGTCGATCAAGTGACACAGCAAGTTGCTGCAAACTCGGAAGAAGCCGCTGCGGCTGCTGAAGAGCTTAATGCTCAAGCTACTTCGATGATGGAAACTGTACGAATACTTGCTCAAATGGTTGGAATGACAACAGATGCTCCAGCAACAAAAGCAAAACCGCTCCGTCATTTAGAGATGAAAGCTCCAGTAGCTCAACGTAGAACTATGAATATTCCTCAAAGCAGAGGCTCTTCCACTAAAGCGGATGATATTTTTCCTCTCCATGAAGATGATTTGAAAGAGTTCTAAGATGCAATTCGACGGAGATGTCCTCACGATAGGATTGGATATGTCGATGGAAGAGATTCGAGAGTTTGAAGAGTTTGTTCGACCTCGTTTGGAGTATATAGAAACCATTGAAGCCGAAGATGGGACGCAGCTGCGAAACAGTGCATTGTTAGCACTGTTGATGAGTTTAAAACGGACAAAAAAAGAGCTGAAAATACCTTTTATCGAACGTGGTGAAGCAGCTTCGGCTGCTTACGGAACGTTGCATTGGATGTGTCATGACTAAACAAGAACAAGTCAAAGCGATTTTTATCGAAGAAGCGGGTGAAATCATCGAAAAATTGGATGTCGATATTCTCCGATTTGAAGAGAACTCGGCTGATTTTGATCTACTGAATGAGATTTTCAGAGGAGTTCATACCCTAAAGGGAAATGCCAATGCGTTTGGCTTTACCCGTTTGGGAGAATTTGTACACCATTTCGAAGATGTTCTCGACCACTATCGCAGTACCAAAGAGGATGTAGAAGAGCATCATCTGGAACTCTTTGTCGGTAGTGTGGATGTTATAAAAGAGGTCATGACATGTGAACTCGATGCACTTCCTGATTTGCCCTTGGATTATGCAGGATGCTTGGAGAAGATCAAACACCTCATAGCGTCGAAAAAAAATAAATTCGTAGAACCGAGTATAGAAGTAAATATGCAAGTATTTAATGATTTAGCCACAGAATTTGCTTTTGATGATATTCAGCTTCAAGATACAGCAGTAGAGAAATGTATTGAAATCCATCAAGCTTTACGTACTGAGGGGCTAAATCTCTATCGCATCGAGTTAACGCTCGATGGTGATTGCTATAAACGAGGGTTTGATCATCTTTTGTTTTTGAAGTTATTGGCCCAAAATGCAACTGCATTGGAAAGCTTCTTTGAGCTTGACAATGTTCATTCTTTGGATACCTTCAGCAGTGATGAAAATGCGATCACGAGAGTAAGTGCAATTCTTTTGAGTGCTCAAACACCCAACGATGTAGCAGAGAATTTTGAATATTTATCCGATCATGAATACAGCATCGTGCTCATTGACCCTATTGTTGTGTCTGTAGAAAAAGTACAAGCGGTTGTCGTTGAAAAAAGTCCCGATACAGAGGTGGCAAAAACATCCTCTGCGAATGCACCAAAATCTACTATTCGTATTGATACGTTCAAACTTGACGAGCTTTTTGATTCGGTTGGTGAACTGGTAATCGCCCAAAACTTCATCGCCCAAAATGAAAAAATACGTGCCATCGAAGATGAATCGATCAGCCGAGCCATTGAAACGCTGTCCAAAATCACAAAACGAATTCAAGACCGAGTTATGAGTCTGCGAATGGTCGCGATACGCGATACTTTTGACAAGATGAAGCGAGTGGTTCGCGACACGTCTAAAAAGACGGGAAAAGAGCTTCATCTAAACGTCCAGGGTGAAGAGACAGAAATCGACAAAACGATGATAGACAGTTTATCGGATCCATTGATCCATATTATCCGAAATGCTATCGATCACGGGCTTGAAGCGGATGGCGCTGAGAGACTGAGTGTCGGTAAAAAAGTAGAAGGGACAATAACGCTTCGTGCCTATCATAAAAGTGGCAGTATCGTTATCAGTGTCAGTGACGACGGACGAGGAATCAACAAAGAAAAAGTATTGAAAAAAGCGATTGAGCGAGGGATAATCACGGGGGATGAAAATTTGACCGATTCTCAGATCTTTGCACTCATTATGCAGCCGGGATTCTCAACAGCGGATGCTATCAGTGATCTCTCCGGACGCGGAGTTGGTTTGGATGTGGTGAAAACCTCGATCGAAAAACTGCGCGGGAAGATCGAAATTGAATCCAAAGAGGGAGTAGGGACAACATTCTCCATGGTTCTTCCTCTGACGTTGGCGATTATAGATGGAATGCTGGTTCAAGCTGCCGGTGAGATTTATATTATTCCGACTCTCAGTGTGGTGGAATCTTTTCGACCCGAACGTGAAATCGTCCATGCCCTCAAAGAAAAAGGGGAATTTGTCTCTCTGCGAGGACAGCATATACCGGTTATCCGTCTCAGTGATATATTTGAACTCCCCACTAAGCGAATCGAGCCGTGGGAAGGGATTTTAGTCTGTGTCGAAACGGAAGCCGGGCGTATTGCTATCATGGTGGATGAACTTGTAGGTCGGCAGCAAGTGGTGATAAAACCCTTGGGCAAGGCATTGGCGAAACTTAAAGAGATCACAGGTGGTGCAATTTTAGGAAGCGGTGACATTGCTCTTATTCTTAATGTCGATGAACTGCGTCCTCTAATCGAGGCTCCTCATGGTGGAAATTGAGTTAAAACCGGAAGAATTTGCACTTTTTCGTCGTTATATTTATGACAAAGTCGGAATCGCATTATCTGAACAAAAAAGTACATTGGTAAAAGGACGGCTGAACAAACGGCTCAATCAGTTGGGTTTACACTCATTCCGTGCTTACTATGATTATTTGATCGTGGAGGAATCGGGCGAAGAATTAGCATTGTTTATCAATGCCATCTCGACCAATGTCACCTCCTTTTTCCGTGAAGGGGCGCAATGGAAATGGCTGGAAACGTATTTGCCCGCACTCATTGCGTCAAAGCGGGAGAAAAAAATTCGTATCTGGTCGGCTGGATGTTCCAGTGGTGAAGAACCTTATACTATTTTGATGTTTTTACAGCATCATTTGAGTGATTTCGAGCAATGGGATATTAAGATTTTGGCAACCGATATCTCGGCTAAAGTCCTCTCAAAAGCCATTGCAGGCAAGTATGATGCCAAGCAAGTAGAATCGCTTTCTAAAGAGATTCTCCATCGTGCCTTTGATAAAGTAAAAACCCAACAAGGTTTGACGTATCAGATAGCACCTCATTTACGCCAGAAAGTTCTGTTTCGTCTTTACAATCTGGTAACCGATCCATTTTTTTTCAAAAATAAATTTGACATGGTTTTTTGCCGTAATGTGATGATTTACTTTGATGATACGACCCGTCATGAACTAATCGGCCGTTTTACCACGGTATTGCCAAAAGGAGCTCCTCTTTTTCTAGGGAGTTCCGAATCTTTGACCACCCATCGCGAGACACTAAAGCTTTTGGGTTCGTCGATCTATCAACGTTTATAAAAGGGCTCCTATGGAGAAACTACAAACCGCTATGACACTAAAAGAGGCCAAATTCGACATCAATGAGCTCTTTTTTTCGATTACCGATCAAGACAGTACGATTCGTTCCGGAAATGAAGTATTTATTCGAATTAGCGGCTATAGAAAAGACGAATTAATCGGAAGTTTTCATAATATTATCCGCCATCCCGATATGCCTAAAATCCTTTTTAAAACGTTTTGGGAGTATTTGCAAGCGGGTAAACCGATTGTGGCGTATGTGAAAAACAAGACAAAAGAGGGGGGATACTATTGGGTTTTAGCGGCGGTTTTTCCTCTCAATGACCGCTATGTTTCGATTCGTATTAAACCCAACAGCACGCTCTTCACAGCAGCAAAAGAGCTTTATTTTAAATTATTGATGGCAGAAACAAAAGAGAATGTTGAAGCCAGTGATACACTCTTACCGCAACTATTAAGTGAGCTAGGATACACAACGTACGATCATTTTATGAGTGATATTTTACTCCACGAGTTGCAAGAACGCCAAAAGGTCATTTCATATTCAGAAAATGAATCACAGCTTGAATCTCCTTTGACTTTGGCTTACAGCTACAGTAAAACACTCATGAAAGAGTATGACCGCTGGTTTGACAAAATAGAGATGTTTAGCCAAGTAAAGTCGATGTTTGAAGAAAAAGGTATGGTTCTGCGTCTTCTTGCACGTGAGATTGTGTTTTTGTCACTCAATGCCTCGGTATCGTCCTATAAAATTGAAAACGGGGGTGAAACGTTTGGTGTCCTTGCCCGTGATATTCGGATAAATGCAAAAGAGAATGATGCTCTAATCGATCAGATTCATCGCAGTGTTGAGATGATAACACTCTTGCTTAATGAGGTTATTTTTTCTGTTTCCACCCTACGGCTGCAAATTGAGATGGTGCTCTTTTTTTTAGAAGAGGTATTGCATAACAGTGATGAGTTTGGGATGAATGAGATAGTGAATAATATGAATGATTTAGTCGTTTTGGTCATAAATTATACGGATAAATTAAACGCGGTTCAAACACAGCTGGAGACAAAAATTCAAGAGACGCTTATTAATCTTGATCAGCTCGAACAGCAAATGATGTATTTGGGCTACGTTCAAATCTATGGCATTATCGAAGCTGCTGCGAGCCAAGATGAGTCCGCACGGTTTCAAGTTATCTTCTCACAACTCAAAACGTTGGTACAGCAAACCTCTCATGAGATTGAAACAATGCAAAAAATGGGAGCAAGTTTTTATTCTGAAAACCGTATTCTGATGGAAAAATCAGCCGGTATTGAAAAAGTATCGAAACTTTTAAAAGAAGAAATTCTAATCCTGCAAAGAAGGAAATAATAACATGGATGAAATAACTTTTTTAAGCCGTAAAATTTTAGATTTGAATAAACAACTCATCGAAAGTGAAAAAGCAAAGTCACGGTTTTTATCCCTGATAGCCAATGAGCTTAACAATCCCATGACAGCGATTTTAGGAATGATACCTCATTTGGCACCTCCTGTTGGGGATGCCAGAGAAGCTATTTTTGATTTAGCACACGAAGAGGTTCTACTGTTAGATTCTCGAATCCAAAATCTTGTTGCTGCTTCTGAAATAGAGAGTGGAAAAATGGACACTACTTACGCACTGGTTGACCCAAAAGTTCTGATCGAAGAAGCACTGGAATCGTTTAAATATCGTATTAAAAATAAAAATATCACTGTTAAACTTCAGAGCAATTTGGAGGTAAAAATCGTCTCTGACCCCAAAAAACTTTATCTGATTCTCAAAAACGTTTTAGCCAATGCGTGCGATTACGGAGAGGCTGGGGAAATTGTCAATGTTGATATTACACAAAACGATTCCAACCTTATTGTTGAAATCAAAAATCAAGGCACTCTTCCTCACGTAGAGTATAAACCTCAAATCTTTACCCGTTTTGCCAACGGTCCCCAAGGAGATCACGGTCTGGGTCTTGGATTAAGCATTGCTCGTGAGCTTTGTGAACGATTGGGTGGAAATATCGATTATGATGCACAAGAATCGACAGTAACGTTTACCATGACGTTCCCTCTCCAATCAACACTTCCCGATTCTCAAGCCTGCGGTTCAAATGAATTTTTATTTGAATCCTTTGATGATGCAATAGAACTCTAATGATTCAAGGAACCTCTACCTTTATCCATGTCGGACAGATTCATGTGGACAGCTCACCCGCTGCGATTTCTACTGTTTTAGGATCGTGTGTTGCGGTATGTTTGTACGATGCTAAACTAGGTATCGGGGGGATGAATCATTATTTGCTCCCATTTTGGAACGGTAATGGTCTCCAATCACCGAAATTTGGAAATATATCGATTCCAAAACTGATCGAATCGATGTTTTCTCACGGATCGACGCATAGAACGATTCAAGCAAAAATATTTGGCGGAGCCTCGATGAATATCATGGCAACGGAAGCAATGATGATTGGACAAAAAAACATTTTGGTAGCTAAAGAGATTTTAGATGAGTACAAAATCGCCATTGTGGCAGAAGATGTGGGCGGTCAAAACGGTCGAAAGATCCAATTTGATCTGGAACGGGGAAAAGTGCTGTTAAAGTACACTTCTCGCAGTGATTGTGGAATAGGGGGATGATGGAATGGCAATACGAGTATTGATTGTCGATGACAGTGCTACGGCTCGGGCAGTTTTAAGTGATATTCTAAGTGGCGATCCGATGATCGAAGTGGTAGGAACAGCGTCCGATGCTTATATCGCACGCGATAAAATCGTTGAGTTGCGTCCCGATGTCATATGTTTGGATGTCGAGATGCCTCGCATGGATGGGATAACGTTTTTAAAACGACTGATGCACTATATGCCCATTCCGGTGATTATGGTCTCATCGTTGACTCAAGCAGGAGCTAAGACGACGTTAGAAGCTCTCGAATCAGGAGCCGTGGATTTTGTCCCTAAGCCCCATTCTCATATCTATGACGGCAAAGATGAGATGCGGGATGAGCTGATAGCAAAGATAAAAATTGCTTCCCGTGTAAAAGTAAAACAGCATATTCTTCGCAGCACCGCACAAGCCAACACCACTTCGCTTGCAGAAACAACCAATAAGATCTTGGCGATTGGGGCTTCTACTGGAGGTACCGAAGCACTCAAAGATGTGCTGATGGGACTTCCCCGCAATGCACCGGGCACGATTGTCGTTCAGCACATGCCCGCTAACTTTACAGGAGCGTTTGCCCAGCGTCTCAACTCACTGTGTGCGATGGAAGTTCGCGAGGCTTGCAATGGTGATTCGATTACGCCGGGATTAGTATTGATAGCTCCGGGTGATTATCACATGGTAGTACGCCGTTCAGGTGCTCGTTACTATGTCGAAATCGGAAGTGGTGAAAAAGTATCGGGTCATCGACCATCTGCTGATGTACTTCTCAATTCGGTCGCTAAAATCGCTGGAGCCAATGCTATTGGCGTTATCCTAACCGGCATGGGCGGTGATGGGGCGAAAGGGCTTTTGGCAATGCGCAATGCAGGAGCACGAACGATTGGTCAAGATGAGGCTAGTTGTGTCGTGTACGGTATGCCCAAAGTCGCGTATGAACTGGGAGCAGTCGAAAACCAACTTCCTCTCTCCAAAATAGCCAATGGTATTCTCGCTGTATTGTAGTATACTGAGACTGTTTTATGATTTTTATTATCTATGATATGCGTTAAAAATAGCGACTAAACGTTTTTATCATTTAAGATTTTTTAGAACAGGCAGGGGACATGATTACGATTAAAAATTTGCAGAAGTTTTCACTTCGATTAAAAATGTTGTATGTAGAAGACAACGATTCAGTACGAGAAGAAACGGCCAAGGTCTTTAAACCACTTTTTCAGAGTGTT
Organism: Pseudomonadota bacterium; assembly: GCA_043797085.1. GTDB lineage: Bacteria > Campylobacterota > Campylobacteria > Campylobacterales > Sulfurimonadaceae > Sulfuricurvum. The sequence goes on from JAZDQA010000008.1 coordinate 98,669, forward strand.
GATGTAGCTTCAAACGGCAAAGAAGGACTGGAAAAATACAATAAAGCCCTTTATGATATCGTTATTACCGACATCAATATGCCGATAATGAATGGTATAGATATGATCGAACGTATACGGGAAATAAATCCTGAGCAAAAAATCATAGCAATTTCAGCACACGACGAAACGACGATACTTCTTAATCTCATTCGCAAAGGGGTGAGCAGTTTTATCATTAAACCTATCAATCTTGATGACATGCTGACGGTACTTTATCCTGTTTGTCGAGATGCGGATGCACAAAATACGAATATTGAGCTTTTCAATGCACTTCAATCAGAGCGAAAAAAACTCAAACAAATGGTTGGGGTGTTGACCTCGTATTTGCATACAGTCGACATCAAAAACGATCAATTGGGAGAACTCTCTACGCAAATGCATACGGAGGAAAAATCACAGCTTTTAGAAGAATATTTTGCCAACGATGAAGATCAAGGTGATGAAAAAGTTGTTTTCATTTTGGATGATTGTGAGGAAATAAGAGATTTATTAAATGAAATTCCTGATGAACTCGCCAACTACACCCAAGATTCTCAGATGCATCATATTCATAGAGTACGTGATGCTATTTCCAAAATATCCAATATTTTGTTTCGGTACAGCCCATTTTTGGATCCTTTGGCGGAGAGCTTAGAGCGACTTTCCCGTCTTATCGCAGAAGAAAAAGATTTTATTCCAATGCTTGATAGCAAACCTGATCATATACTTAAACTTTTTGATTCGATTTGTATCGATTTAAGCATTTATGTAAAACGCTTTGCAACTGAGAGTATGGCGATGAAAAACATTCACCATATCCATCAACCTACTACTATGAGCATTCAGCAAATTATCACACTTATTTCCCCTGATGAGAATGAGGAGGAGGGTGATATTGAATTTTTTTAAAAAATGTGATCCTGTCAGCATAACAGTATTAATCGTTTTAATTGGCTTGCTGAGTTTTATTCGACTCAATGAAGGGTATTTGCCTTTTCATGTTATTGTTGAATTATTTGCGGTTATTATAGGCATTATTATTGCGGTTATTGCCTATTATATGCATGCCTTTACCCGAAATAATTTCCTCCTATTTTTAGGTATTGGCTTTTTCTGGGTTGCTTTTTTAGATCTTTTCCACATGCTCAGTTATCATGGTATGAATCTGTTTTCGTATGTTTTGACACCAAATTCTGCAACAACTTTATGGATTTTCGGTCGTATACTGTGGATCATAACAATTTTATTGGCTCCCTTTATTCTTTTTAAGAGAGTATCACCACGTTTTATTTTTAGTGTGATGGGTGCTCTATCAATCACTATTTATGTAGCTACCTTTACGGACTCTATGCCACTTATGTACTCTTCGAAAGGGTTAACACCGATGAAAATCGGACTTGAGTACACTGTGATATTCTTCTCACTGCTTGCTATGTGGATTTACTATATCAAGCAAAATATCTTTAATCCGATGATGTATCGTATGATTCAGTTATCGTTGATATTTGGGATTGCGGCAGAGAGCTGTTTCACCCTCTACACGACTGATGTCTATGGCATTATGAATTTTACAGGACATATTTTCAAATTTCTTTCCTATTGGATGATATTTCAAGGAATTGTTGTTGCTGCACTCAAAGAGCCTTTTTCGGTGATGGCAAAAGCATCCAATACGTATGATACGATTCCCGTATCCGTTGTGGTTGCGGATGCTGAGGGAATAGTCCGTCAGGTCAATCAGGCAACAAGTCGATGTTTTGCTAAATCGTCTGAAGATATGGTGGGACAGGATAATCATGATATTTTGCATCCTTCTGGCATCGATAAAGACCAGTGTGCCGTGTGTCGCGCCATTGCACTCAAAAAACAAACAACGGTGGAAGTTGCTTTTGGAAAGCAGCACAAACAATACACGGTAAGTCCCATAGAAATAGAGGGAAAAGTAACAGGAACACTCCAAATTTGCACCGATATGACAGAGCGTAAAAAGTTTGAAGATGCTCTTTTACATGAAAAAGAGACGGCACAAAATTATTTGGACATTGTTGATGTCATGTTACTGGTTATCGATACAGATAAAAAAGTTCAATTACTCAATCGCAGAGGGTGCGAAATCATCGGTTACGATTTTGATGAAGTTGTTGGTAAAAATTGGATTGAAAACTTTTTGCCTAAACGATTTCGTAATGAGGTAGTAGAAGTAAGCAATCAACTTATGAAGTCGGACAAAGTAGCGAGTTACCATGAAAATCAAATTTTAAGAAAAAATGGGGAAGAGCGGCTAATCGCATGGAGAAACACACCTTTATTTGATCTTGAAAATAACTTTATTGGTATTTTGTGTTCAGGTGATGACGTTACAGACAGACGTAAAGAACAACAACAAATCAAAGAGAGTGAAGAGTTCTATCGAACCATTTTTTCGTCGGTCAATGAAGGCATTTTAATTCTACAGGATAATATCATCACAGACTGTAATGAGCCGGCATTGGAACTTTTCGAAAAAGAAAGAGCAGAGCTGATCGGTATGGATATTTTCGATTCGGCAGATAATATTGAGTGTCGTGATAAGAGTCTGGACTTTTACTTAGATACAGCTTATCACGGCTTTGACTCTATGGCAGAGTGTTCGCTGACATTGCATACAAAGGAAACAAAAGTAGTGGAGTTCACCCTCTCTGGTTTGGAAAATGAAACTGAAAACAAACTCGTTATGATCGCTCGAGACATGACTAAAAAGATTGAATCCGAAAGATTATTCAATCTTCAGACACGTCAAGCGCAGATGGGAGAGATGATTTCGATGATTGCTCATCAGTGGCGTCAGCCTCTCGCCATCATAAACGCCATTACCACTCAAATGCGCTTTAAAGAATACATGAATGGGTATGAAGATTCGGTCGAACAAAACAATCTAATCAAAATTGAGGAACAGTGTACTCATCTCTCTCAAACCATTTCTGAATACAGAGATTTTTTCCGACCCGATAAACCCAAAGAATATTTTGAACTCTCTTTACTTTTGAAGCATGCTCTCCATTTGATTGAACACACGCTCAAAAATCAGGGAATTGAAATTGAAGAAGTGATTCAGGACGATCCTAAGCTTTTCAGTTATCGAAACGAAATTTTGCAGGTCCTGATTGCTTTGTTAAAAAATTCATTGGATGCCTTTGAAGACAATGAGCTTGAGTACGGAAAAATAGTTATTACCTTGAATAGTGATGATACCTACTGTATGTTAAGTATTCATGATAATGCAGGTGGGATTAAACCTGAAAATATGAATAAACTTTTCATCCCTTATTTTACGACAAAAAATAAAAACGATGGAACAGGGTTGGGTCTGTATATGAGCAAGATGATTATTCAGGATCATTGTCACGGTATACTAGAGGTGTACACCCAAAAGAATGAAACAACATTTACCATAAAAATCCCTCATACAAAGGAAGCTCATGATGTTTAAAAGCAAGTTGGACCAAATTATAGAATATGCGAAAGGGATGTCTGTTTTGTACGTTGAAGATGAAGCATTGATACGTGAAAATAATAAATATTTATTGAATACCATTTTTTCAGATGTCCAAACCGCTTCCAATGGAGCTGAGGGTCTTAAACTTTATGAAAAAAAAGCATTTGATATCGTCATAACTGATATTATCATGCCTGAGATGAACGGTGTAATGATGGTGAAGAAAATAAAAGAGTTAAATCCAAAACAATCTATCATTATCACTTCCGCATCGGAAGAGAGCGCTCATTTATTAGAACTTATTAATCTAGGAGTAGCAGAATTTCTCCTAAAACCGATCAAGACTGAACAAATAATTTCGATTCTCAATGAAGTTGTGACCAATATCTACAATCAACGTAAAGTGGATGAGCTAACTGTCCATCTCAAACAAGAGCTTCTCCATCAAACTACTCTCTTGGAACAATATAAAGAGGTAGTAGACGTATCCACAATCGTGACCAAAACCAATATATATGGAAAAATAATTTACGCGAATGATTTGTTTTGTCAGAAAACTCTTTACCGTCCAGATGAAATTATTTCAAAAAGTCATAGGGTTATCCGTCATCCGGAGATGAGTAAAGAGTTTTATCAAAACCTTTGGGAAACGATTTTAGACAAAAAAATATGGAACGGAAACATTAAAAATATCAAAAAAAATGGTGAAAACTACATTACAGAAACAACCATAAAACCTATCTTGGATGAATTTGGATCTATTCTTGAATTTATCAGCATTAGCCATGATGTTACAGAATTGTATGACATTAACGATGAGATATGGCAAACGCAGCATGAGATGCTCTCATTGTTAGGTGAAGTAGGGGAGACAAGATCGCAAGAAACGGGTAATCATGTACGGCGCGTGGCAAAATACTCCAAACTTTTAGGTGAATTATACGGACTTGATGAGGAACAGATACGCTTGGTTTACAGCGCTGCTCCTATGCACGATATCGGCAAAATTGGAATTGCGGATGCCATTTTGTTAAAACCGGGAAAATTGGATTTTAATGAATACGAAGTGATGAAAACGCACAGCAGTATCGGGTATGATATTTTGAAACACTCAACTCGTCCTTTGCTTCAAGCTGCGGCGATTATCGCCCTCGAACACCATGAAAAGTGGGATGGTTCCGGCTACCCAAATGCGGTGAGTGGCGACAAAATACATATTTATGGACGTATCATTGCCCTGGCTGATGTGTTCGATGCCTTAAGCTGTGAGCGTGTCTATAAAAAGGCATGGCCTATTGAAAAGATAATCGAGCTGGTTGTCTCTGAGCGAGGATGTCATTTTGACCCGACACTGGTGGATTTGTTTATGGATAATATAGAAAAGTTTACGGAAATAGCATTTAAATACAAAGATTAGAAAGGGCAACAGTGGCAAAATTTAACGAATTTAAAAATCTATCTGTATTGTATGCCGAAGACAATACAGCCCTGCGAGAGATAACCGAAAAAACGTTACAGCTGGTAGTCGGTAAAGTTTACTCTGTAGCCGATGGGGTGCAAGCGTTAAATATCTATAAAAATAACCCCATTGATATTGTCATTCTTGACATACACATGGGCAGTTTCAGCGGTATTGAGGTTGCAAAAAAGATTCGTGAAGAGAATGATAAAGTACCCATCGTCATCGTATCAGGATCCATAGCAACTGAAGATTTACTGGCAGCATGCAAACTTAATTTGGTTGATTATATTCATAAACCCATCGAGTTTAATGCCTTGGTAAAAGTACTCTATTCAGCCGTAGACAAGCTTCAATCTCACGGGCTACTTCTTGCAAAAATCAACGATAACGTATCGTACGATTATTTTGCCAAAGCTTTTATCAACTCAAAAGGGGTAAAAATACCTTTGACAAAAAATGAGATACATGCAATTGAATTGCTCCTCTCAAATCGCGGACAAATTATCCCTTATGAATCATTTTCTCAAGAGTTAGATGACGTAATAACAGACGGTGCATTAAAAAATCTCATTCTTAGAGTTCGTAAAAAAATGGGTGACGACAGTAATCTCATCAATTTATCCAAGATCGGATATTCAATAGTTTAAGAAGTGTGTTGAGTAGGGATAGTACCATAAGGTACTACATTACTTATAATTCAATGGCTAGCTCGATGGTGTATCAACCGCCGTATAGAATGTATTGGTTTTAGACGTCGTTCGTGGTGCGGGTTGTGCTAGGGCTGTTTCATCTTTTTCTCCTGTACGGATACGTTCCACTTCCAGTACCGGTGTGACCCACATTTTACCGGCACCGTGACCCAAGTCTTGTGTGTGTGCTCGAATACATTCCATCGCAGTTGCTTTATGTGCATCATCAGAGACAACGATTAAAAGCATCACTTTTGGGAACAAATCGGGTGCGTTGTTTTTCTCCGCGATTCCCAGTGATCCTTTTCCGACAACATCCATGACGGTAACCCCTTCGATCTCATTATCAAAAAGCTCTCGTAATACATCATTAAGACAGTGACGGTTGAAAACGGCTGTAATTTGAAACATAGTAAATCCTTTAAAAATTCAAGATATTTACTTCCCTGCATATTTTGTTCTCAATGTTTTGTACGACAAAAATGTCGTTATATTACGCATTATTAAATAATCACACCGTTTTCGTCATTCCCGCGAAGGCGGGAATCCAGCTTTGCTTAGAGGAGATGGATCCCCGTGTCAAGCACGAGGATGACGAGCGATCAAGGTTGATGACGCTTGGTATTATTAGTCAAGAACACCATTTGCAATATGTCGGATAATATCATCCATCAAGGAGCAATCAATGGCACGAGACACATTAATCGGCGGAGCATTATGGGAAGAATACTCATTAGAGGTTCAACGACGTATGAACGATCCTATCAATATGGGAGAGATCACTCAAGAAGAGGCGGATGCGGCTCAAAAACAACTTATTATTGCTGATTTTGGTGCGGAGAGCTGTGGGGATGCTGTACGGTTGTACTGGATGATTGATCCTAAAAACGATGTTATCATTAAAAGCCGTTTTAAAAGCTTCGGATGCGGTACTGCGATAGCAAGCTCCGATATGATGGCTGAACTATGTATGGATAAAACAGTAGATGAGGCGTTAAAAATCACCAATATCGATGTGGAAAAAGCGCTTCGGGATGAGGAAGATATTCCAGCAGTACCTGGGCAAAAAATGCACTGTTCGGTTATGGCGTACGACGTTATCAAAAAAGCGGCATCCATCTACAAAGGGGTGGATATGTCAGAGTTTGAGACAGAATTTATCGTCTGCGAATGCGCACGTGTCAGTCTCGACACCCTCAAAGAGGTGATTAAACTCAACAAACTTGACTCCATCGAAGCCATTACCGACTATACCAAAGCGGGCGGTTTTTGTAAATCGTGTATCAAGCCGGGAGGTCATGAGAAAAAAGATGTTTATCTCGTAGACATGCTCGCAGAAATCCAAGGTGAACTTGCCAAAGAGGCAATCAGCAAAAAAATCAAAGAGGCAAAAGGGGATGGAAATTTCAATGCGATGAGTTTGGTTCAAAAACTCCGCAGTATCGAATCAATCCTCGAAGAGTACATTCGTCCAACACTTAAAGCCGATCACGGAGATGTCGAAGTCATCGATCTCAAAGAAGTAGAAGACGGCCATGAGCTTTACATCCAGTATAAAGGTGAATGTATGAGCTGTTCGATGAACACAACAACAACCCTTGCCGGAATGCAGGATATGTTGAACTTTAAACTCAAATCAAACTTGCGCGTGATGGTCGTCTAATGTCACACGCAACCAAAGAGGGAACGTTTGGGTATCTCAAAAAATTCGGGAAATATTCAAAAGATTTTTACCGCTTTAACGGAGAACTCTTTTTTCCCTCACTTGGAATTGGTACCTATAAACCAGAACCGTACAAAGAAGAAAATTACATTATCAACTACGCTGAAGCGATAAAAATGGCACTGAGAAACGGTGTCAATTTCATCGACACGGCGATCAATTACCGTTATCAGATGTCAGAGCGAGAAATCGGTGAAACGCTCATGGCAATGTTTGCTAGCGGGGAGATAAAACGTGATGAGGTGATCATTGCTTCGAAAGCTGGCTTTATACCTTTGGATTTCCCATTTCCTGAGAATCCGTACGGTTGGATTCAGGAAAATATGATTGAACCAAAATTAGCAACGGAAGAAGATATTATCATCGATCAGCACTGTATGACCCCTGCATATTTACGCTGGAGTTGTGAGCAGTCGTTGAAAAATCTCTCACTTGAGACCATCGATATTTTTTTACTGCATAATCCCGAAACCCAACTCGGATACGTTGAACAGGAAGAATTTTATGCTCGGATTGAAGCGGCATTTGAACTTTTTGAACAACTACGCTCTGAGGGTAAAATCGTTGCTTACGGCATCGCGGCATGGAATGGATTTTTGTACGAAGAGGAGCATATGGAGTACATTTCGCTTACCAAAGTGATGAGCATTGCACGACGTGTCGGAGGTTTAAATCATGGATTCAAATACCTCCAAAGCCCGTTCAATATGGCAAAACCTCATGCGTACAGTTACGCTAATCAGCAGGGTGAGGATGGGCTGTATTATTCTCTTATGGATGCCTGTGCCGGGTTTGGTTTGAGTTATTTAGGCTCATCTCCGCTGTTGCAAAAAAATCTTTTCAAACGTCCGTTTAGCACTAAAATCGGGGAACTTATGAATACAAGTGAGCTTACGGATGTGGCAAGTGCCTTGCAGTTTGCACGAAGTGCAGGAGCGATTACCGCAATTTTCGGTGCGGTTACACCTTCTCATGTCATGGATAATACCATTTTGGCGTATGTACCAAGTGCTTCGAGTGAAGCCATGGCGAGTTTGATGCGAGAATCCTATGCTGTATGATGTTGTTGTTGTTGGCAGTGGCATATCGGGATTGTACGCGGCACTCTATGCTCGTCGTGAAGGTTTAAAAGTCGCCCTTATCTCTAAAAGTACACCACTTCGCTCTAACTCTGCTGTTGCATCGGGAGGGATTAATGCGGTGCTAAAAACCACTCGTCACGACAGTTGCCGCGATCATATTGCCGATACGCTTAACGGAGCCGATAATTTGGGACGTTTTTCTGCGATTAGCGGGATGATTGTGGGTGCGGAAGCGATTATAGATGAGCTGCAAAAAATGGGGGTTGTTTTTGATACCGATGAGAACGGTTCGATAGCACAGCGTCCTTTTGGTGGAACCAAAGCAAAGCGTACCTGTTACATAGCCGATAAAACCGGAGCCTCTATCACCCAAACTCTTTTGACACAATGTCGTAAAGAGGGGGTGAAGATGTTTTCAAATCACCTGATGCTCAGTATCGCGACATTTAATGAGAAGCTTTCGGGTATCACGATGCTTCGTCGCCGTGATTCACAGGTGATTGCTTTTGCGTGTAAATCGCTGGTTCTTGCAGGCGGTGGTTATGCGGGAATTTATCGAGGACATTCAACCAATTCACAAGAATCCAGCGGGGATATGTTAGCCCTTGCATTACGCGCCAAAATGCGTTTGGTAAACATGGAGTTTGTTCAGTTTCATCCGACCACACTGCTCAACAGCGGTACACTCATCAGCGAAGCGGCACGGGGTGAGGGGGCAACTATCGTCGATGAAACGGGTCACCGATTTACCGATGAACTCCAAACCAGAGACAAACTCTCACGGGACATTGTTCGCCATCAGCTAGCGGGTCATAAAGTCTTTCTTGATTTTCGCCATTTAGGTGAAGCCTTGATCGATAAAAAGCTCCCTTCTGCCCGTAAAAATGCCCTCAATGGAGCAGGTATTGATATTGTCACCGAACTTCTCCCTATAACTCCATCTGCCCACTACACGATGGGAGGGATTTGGTCTCGTGATGATGCTTCCAGCGACATTGATAACATTTTTGTCTGTGGTGAATGTGCGTATAGCGGTGTCCACGGTGCGAATCGTTTGGGTGGAAACAGTTTACTAGAGGGTGCTTATTTTGGGAAAGTTGCCGGAACCAATGCAGCAAAAGCAGCAAAAAAAGGGAAATTTCAGCCGATTGATTACGCACAAGTAGCAAAAGAACTACGCTACATTGACACTATTATAGAGGGTGAAAGCCGGTTTAACATCAATACGATGCGTCGAAATCTCGGAAATATTCTCTATAAAAATGCAGGAGTATTTCGCAATCACGACTCTCTTGCAAATGCATTGGAATATATCCACTATTTGATGAAGATGTCTTCAGGTTTATCTTGTGTCAACAAAGAGCGCAGTGACAACGTAGAACTGTTGTCGATCATCGAATTTCGAAATGCACTCACTGTTGCCGAAGCCATGGTGATGTCTGCATTGGGGCGTGAAGAGAGCAGGGGCGTCCATTTTCGCGATGATTTCCCCGATACGAATGATGTTGATTACAAAGTCGATACGATTATCCGCCGTCTAAGCGGGACGTTTTTACGAATCAGTTTTGAGGGGCATCTTGCCTCGGATTGGTTATATCGGATTCGGAAGTTTTTTCACGTCATGTGACGATGAATTGGACCTTTCGTCATCCTCGGACTTCACGTGCCCTTTAGGGTAGATCCGGGGATCCATCTTAATTAATAGTTGGATTCCCGCCTTCGCGGGAATGACGGAGACTAAATAAAAAAGGAAGCTATTATGGCAAAAGTAATGTTGCGCGTTGATTCAAAAAAAGAAATTTCTTTTTATTTCGCTAAAAAAGACATGGAAGAGACAATTGTAAAAGTAGAGTTTGATACGGATGAAAAATGGGGTGGCGAAGTGGAACTTGGCAATGGTGAAAGATGGTTTATTGAACCTGCTGCAAAGAAATTTCCCTCTGAAATGGTAGCAAAACGCTTGGGTGATTGATAAAAATAGTCATTTAAAAATCTTTTTCCTTAATTGGCGGAATTTTACAAGACATTTGTGTCATTGTATCCTATGATTACCGCTCATTAAAGGATTTTTTGAATGAATATTGTTTGTCATGATAGCGCTTATATTGATTCGATTTATCATGTCCCCGTAGAAACCTACAAAGAGGAGCATGACTTCCATTTTTTTGGTGCTCCTTCGGTACATGAACATATTATTTTAAATAATGATTGTGCCACAATTTGTTTTAATATTAATGGAAAAATTTATGAACATGATGGTCATATCGTCTGCGGTAAATTCACTCACGCTCCAAAAATAAAAATCATTTTTAAAAATACGGACAGAAGATTGACCATCATACGTCTAACGTCATACGGAATGTTCAAGCTGACGGATACCCCTATAGAATCCATGGTAAATCTTGTCGCTTCAGGGTCAATTATTGACATTGATACTCTTTGTGATGGAGACATAGAGAACTATATCCGTAAGATTGATGCACTTATGAGTGAAGAAAGTAACGATAAGTCTTACAATATGACGCGTGAAATCATCCGTTACGTTAATGCTAATTTTCTTCATCTGCCCAGTCATTCTTCTAAAACGGTAGCAAAAGAGTTTGGTATCTCAGAGAGTTCTTTACGTCGTTATTTTAAAAAATATCTTGGTATTAATCTCTCTACATACATTATTACGGTCAAGCGAAAAAAGATGATTCAAGCCATTTATGAAGACAATTATGATTCATTGAGTGTTCGGGAAAATGGTTATTATGATCAATCCCATTTTTTGAACGATTTTAAACGTCTTTACGGTGTGCCGCTCAAGGAATATTTCAATGAAATGCAAATAATGAAAGAACGTTCTCCCGATTTGATGAAATTTTTATATCATTGTAATATAAAAAGCAGTGTCTAAAAGGGATGAAATGATCGCACAATTGCACTCCATAACCCATTCAACACCCATCGGAAATCTTTTTAATAGCAACCATCAAATAAGAGCATTTGAAAGCGATACACTTTTAAGTGAAATATTGGAGTACTTCTCGACCTGTTCCGCTGATGTGATTATTATAACCCAAAAAGCAATTTCCATTGGAATCTTTACACTTAAAGATATGATGCACTCTTTACGAAATTTTGAAAATCTTCTTCGTCCGATTAGAGAATTTATGACAGCTCCTTTGCATACATTTTCTGCCGTACAAAGTATCGCAGAAGTCCTTGATACAATGAGAGAGGTCTCTTTCAATAAAATTGTTGTAATGAATGAGGATAAAATTATTGGAGTGATCGATCATCACCATCTATTATCCAAATGCTATACTCAGCTGGCACCCATAATTAAGCATGAATACAACCTGATTCACTCGATACTTGGTCTCGTAGGTGAGGGACAACGGGGATTGCTCAAGCTTGCTACTACTGATGCTTTGACGGGAATTGGAAATCGACGGTTGTTTGAAGAGATTTTTCAAGCACATCAATCCCTTGAAAATCGTTATGATGTAAATCTTTTTTTATTGATATTTGATATTGATGATTTTAAAAAGATTAACGATACATTCGGACATAATGCAGGGGATTCCGTTCTTAAAGAACTCGTTAAATTAGTGAGTAAATCCATTCGGAAATCGGACGTTTTTGTTCGCTGGGGGGGAGAAGAGTTCGTGATTCTCTTACGCTATCCTGATCCTTTAGGGGTGATGGATATTGCTGAACAAATTCGTAAGCGAATTGATGCTCACAGTTTTGAGGCGATTATGCACGTAACATGCAGTTTTGGATTAACCTCTATTAACCCTAACGAAAGTGTTGAAAAAGTACTATCACGAGCAGATATGGCACTGTACCGAGCTAAAGCCGATGGAAAAAATACCATTCGCTTAGAGATGGGATAATTTATTAATTTTTATTAACATTATAGATTAATTTACGCTATAATACTTTAAATAAATTTTTATTAACATAATTATGCTTTTCTAAAACGATGAGGAAAAATGACTACAGAGATAGTTCCTATTACGCACGCAACACAAGTTGGTACCCTTTTTGATGAGAATTATGTGTGCGGTATTTTTGATGGTGATGTGATACTGCAAAAAGTCTTAGAATATATTGCATACAACAGTTCGGATACGGTTATTATTACACAAAAGTCTTCTGCAGTAGGTATTCTGACACAAAAAGATATCTTACGAGCACTTTGTAATTTTGATAATACCGGTCTTCCTGTTAAAGATTTTATGACTTCTCCCCTTCATACTTATGATGCGTCAATGAGTATTTCAGATGTTTTAGATGCTATTGACGTGACTGATTATAATAAAATTGTTGTCATAAAAGATAAACATATCATGGGTATAATCGATAAGCGTGATCTTCACTCTATATGTTATGCTCAGTTGAACCCTTTAATCAAACACGAGTACAACATGATTCATTCATTGATGGATTTAGTCGGTGAGGGTGAGCGTGGATTGCTCAAAATGGCAACAACGGATGTACTAACCGGAATCGGAAATCGACGATTGTTTGAAGAAATCATGCAAGCACATCAATCATTAGGTAATAGGTACGATGTGCCATTATTTTTACTTTTATTTGATATTGATAATTTCAAAAGTATCAATGATACCTTTGGTCATAATGTAGGGGATTCTGTTCTAAAAGAATTAGTGGTTTTGGTGGAAAAATCGATTCGTAAATCGGATATTTTTATTCGTTGGGGCGGGGAAGAATTTGCGATTTTGCTCCGTTATACGGAGCCAATGACGGTTATGAAAATTGCCGATCAAATTCGTAGTCGGATTGATAAAAATAGTTTTGAAACGATTGTTCACGTAACGTGCAGTTTTGGTTTAACATCGATTTTACCTAATGAAACTCTTGAAAGTATATTTGAACGTGCCGATAAGGCACTTTATCGAGCAAAATCAGACGGTAAGAATGTCGTGCGAATGGAACTTCCTTAGACGTCTATCCCGTACTGCTTGATCTTATACCCGATTTGTCGAGCTGTCATTCCTAGTAATCGTGCCGCTTTGGTCTGAATACCGTGTGAATCTATTAATGCCTGAACAATCGACTCTTTTTCCAATTCCAAAAGGCTCTTTTTGGTCATTGGTGCACCACTTTCGTGAGTGGGTTGCGGTGCAGGAGTTGTAATGTACACCGGTGGTGCTATCGTTGGTACTTCCGGCTGCATGTAGAGCTTTTGGTAGTTAAACGGCAATACATGATTGAGCATCTCCGGCTGAAGCTCTCCGTCGGGACAGATGAGAACGATTCGCTCCATAGTATTTTGAAGTTCTCTGATATTTCCCGGCCACGGATATTCTAACAATACCTCCATAGCCCCTTTGGTAAAAGACATATTTTTGCGATGTTCTTTCATAAAGCGGTGGAGATAGTGCTCAATGAGCAATTTTACGTCCTCATAGCGCTCACGAAGCGGAGGAAGATTGAGAGGGATGACGTTAAGGCGATAAAACAGGTCTTCTCGAAATTCACCTTTGCGTACCATATCTTCGAGATTACGGTTGGTAGCGGCAACGAGGCGGACGTTGGTTTTGATCGTTTTGTTCCCGCCTACACGCTCAAACTCCTGCTCTTGCAAAATACGCAGTAATTTTACTTGGAGAGAGGGGGTAATGTCTCCGATCTCATCGAGAAACAGTGTCCCGCCATCGGCGAGTTCAAATCGTCCTTTTCTCAGTTCTCTCGCATCAGTAAAGGCTCCCTTCTCATGTCCGAAGAGTTCGGATTCGAGGAGTGTTTCGCTGATAGCAGCACAGTTGAGTTTGATAAACGGTCCGTTTTGACGACGGCTGAGATTATGAACCGCTGTGGCGATAAGCTCTTTACCCGTACCCGTTTCACCACGTATAAGAATAGTTGCATCAGTGGGTGCGACGGTATTGATCATCCCAAATACATGTTGCATTTTGGTACTTTTTCCGACAATATTTTCAAATTTGTAATCTTTTTGCATCTCTTCTTTGTAGTACGTTTTGAGTTCAGTGAGAGACTCTTTTTCTTTGGTAATGGTTTGCTGAACTTTCATCGAGCCTACGAAAAGTGTTCCGACTATGGTGAGCATTCGGACGATTTCGTCGAAATCCAAAGGGCTTTTTTTCCCGATATTCGCCGAAATAACCCCGATTACTTCTTCGTCTTGGAGTAGGGGAACCGCGACGTAGGAGACCATTTGCGTCGAAATATGCCCCATTTTATTGAGATAATTGATGTTGTTATGGATGTTTTCGATCACGATAGGTTCACGGCTTTTCGCCGCTAATCCCGTAGCTCCTTCACCGAAACGGTAGGTTGCCATTTTCTTTTGATGCGATTCAAGGTCGATGGAAATGAGAAGCTCAAGCTCATCTTTATCCTCTTTCTTTTTGAAAAGAGCACACCGTTCGACATAGCCATGCTGTTTGAGTTTTCGCATAGATTTTTCGATACTTTCATGAATATCGACAGTACTCGTAAGAATGACAGCGATTTCATACAGTAAATTAATCTCTTTGTACGCAAATGTCAGTGCACAGGTCTGACATTCTTCTCTATTAGGGATATTGGGGCTGTAAGTCATCATCTTGTAATCTTTTTTATAAGTTATCCCTAATTGTAGTACAAATTATACGAATTAGCATTCAGCATTATGGATAAAAAATAAGCAGTTAAATAGAACATTATTTGCATCCTATCCAATAAAATTCCGACAAGGAGAAGAAATGAACATTACTGTCCATGGAGAAACAACATTATTAGAGGGCAAAGAGATGACCATCTGGCGTGAAGCTCCGGCAGCTCGTGTCACATCGTTAGATGGAACCCAAAACGTCATTGGGATGATTGCCCCGACTGCACAGTTGCTTATTGCTATCCCTTCGCTTAAAACCGAAGTGTGTTCATTGGGAGCTAAAAAGTTTAATGATCTCGTTAAACAGTTCAAAAAACTCAAAACCGTAATGATTACGACGGATGATATCGAATTTGTGAACGATTTTGTCACACGTGAGGGGATTGATGCAGCTGACATCGTTATCGATACCAATCGTGATTTTGCTAAACGTTATGGATTACTCATAACCGAAGGGAAGTTAAAGGACCGTCTTGCACGTGCTGTATTTGTCATCGATCAGGAAGGTATGATCAGCTATAAAGAAGTCGTTCCTGAAATTACTGATGAAGTAGATTACGATAAATGCATTGAGGCAGTGGATAAAGCGGCTAACTTCAAGAAAAAAGGGCATGAACACGAAAACTGGATGGGTGTCTAACTAAGGAGCGTATCATGGTAGAGCAATATTTGATGTGGTTAAATAATCATAATTTTTCAGGTGAAGATTTGGAAGAAAAAGGATTTAATGGTAATACCCCTTTGCTGTTAGCAGCCTTGGAAGGCAATGCCATGATGGTATCTCGTTTTATTGAAGCAGGTGCCAATTTGTATGCTATTAATGGTGATTTTAACGGGGTATTATTTAATGCCTGTTATTCCAATTGTCCTGAAGTTATCCGAATTTTGATTGATGCCGGTGCAGATATTGATGATACCAATGAAGAGGGGACGACAGCACTTATGTATGCAGCATCCGCGTCACGCGTTGAGTGTGTGAGCATGTTACTGGCATTGGGTGCTAATACGCAATTGCACAATGAAGATGGATTCAGCGCGATCGAACTGACGAGCAATCGTGATGTTTTTCGGCAACTTCGTAGTGCGTGAACAAACCCTTCTCACTCCCGAATGGGTAGCGCAAAAGGCGACCTTTTTGGATTGGGATTCTCAACCCTCACTTTTTAAACACTATCCACATTTTTGTTATCGTACTCCTTTAAGCAATCACCCATCACTTCAATGGTTAATGGAATCGAGATGCATAACGTCCCAGCAGATGGTTGCCCATAAACCCTATTATCGTCTTAATGTCCCCTCGGCAGGAAATCTACAGCCTATTGAAATCTATGTGCAGATTCGAAACCTCTCAGGTTTGCTGAGCGGACTGTATCATCTGGATATATTGACCCAAGAACTCGTTTTAATCACTGAGATAGGGGCAGCAGGAATTGAGCCCTACTTAGAACTGGATCATCGTTTTACTGGCTGCATTGTGATGCTGTCAGTCGTTCCTTTTCGCTCATCATGGAAGTATGGATTGCGAGCTTGGCGGTATCTCTATCTCGATCTTGGACATCAAATCGGTGCGCTTTCTTCATCCGTACGACATTTTGGGCTTAATCTGACAAAAATGTTCACACTCGATACAGATGCGCTTAATCGTGTTATGGGAATGGGTGAGGATGAACGAATCATGGCGGTCTATGGAGTCGGTGAAAAGTCAACGCGACTCGCAAAACGGCTAGAGGAACCATTGATGAGCGTACAACCGACGGATTACACCATGCGTGATACTTTATTAGTAGACACCATTAAAGTAGCGCCTCTCTACAGTGAAATTCCTAACAGTATGAAGATGGATGATTTTCTGGCTCTTAACAGTACTCGCAGAAGTGCGCGGGGATTTAATGCCCATGCGATGAAGGATACAGATATTTTGGCATTGATGAGTATAAAAGCTCATGTGTCCCTCGAAGTCATACCAATCCTCTTGCAAGCACACAGTATGCAATTAGGTTTGTATCGAAACGGAGAATGTACCGTGAGTGGAAATTTTAATTCTGAAGTAGTTCATTTGCTTTTAGATCAGCGTTTTATTTCAGGATCAAATATGGTACTATTAATTTATGCGGTGGATTTTAAGGCGCACTCACATATAGAGGCTGGGATTTATGCTCAGGAGATTTATACCGTGTGTGAGTATCATGGAGTCGGATGCAGTGGAATAGGGGCATTTTATGACAATATAGGCTCCCAATGGTCGAACAATCCATTGCTGTATGCAGTGGCAATAGGAGGAAAATTATGATTATCGGAGTTCCAAAAGAGATTAAAACCGACGAGTTTCGCGTAGGTATTACCCCATCGGGTGTGATGGAGTGCATCAAAGCAGGACACAGCGTATTTGTTGAATTCGGTGCAGGTGTAGGGAGCGGATTTACAGATGCTCAGTACAGTGATGCCGGTGCAGTTATTCTAAATACAGCGGATGATATTTATGCGAGTGCAGATATGATCTTCAAAGTCAAAGAACCGATTGAGGTAGAGTATGCGAGATTAAAAGAGGCTCAGATACTATTCACCTATCTCCATCTAGCAGCGGATAAGCGCTTAACTGAAGTGTTATGTGAGAAAAAAATCACGGCATTGGCATACGAGACGCTGAAAGTTGGGCGACGGCTTCCTTTGTTGGAACCGATGAGTGAAATTGCCGGACGGATGGCGACACTGTTTGGAGCAGTTCATCTGGGACGTTACAATGGCGGGAGCGGACGACTGCTTGGCGGTGCCGTTGGAGTGGAGACAAATCGTGTTGTGGTACTGGGTGCGGGAGTTGCGGGCAAAGCAGCAGCGGATGCAGCGGCCGGATTAGGTGCTGAAGTGACCATGTTTGATATTAATATCGAACGCTTAACCTATTTACGTGATGTAATGAGCCCAAGAGTCTCGATGATGTACTCGACACATGATAGCATATTAAATAGTATCAAAGATGCTGACTTGGTTATCGGTACAGTATTGCTCCCCGGTGCAAAAGCTCCTAAGCTCATTACCCGAGATATGCTACGTATCATGAAAAAAGGGTCAGTTTTAGTCGATGTTTCCATCGATCAGGGGGGATGTTTCGAGACCTCTCATGCTACTGCGCACTCTCATCCGACGTTTGAAGTGGAGGGAATCGTCCACTACTGCGTCGCCAATATGCCAGGAATGTATCCGCGCACCTCGACGATTGCCCTGACGAATGCGACATTACCGTATGCACTAAAAATTGCTTCGACACCGTTGGAGAAATTGTTTGAAGATCCTTCTATGAAGGATGCTCTAAACACCTATAATGGTAAAGTAACGAATGAAGCAGTTGCAATCGCCCATGGAATGCACTATGAATGAAACCGATAAAGCACACGAAATATTAGCGATTTACCGTTTTTACAAAATGGACGGTAAGTTGTATCACTACGACGAAGATGATCGCCTCGATGAACTGTTTGATGCAGTTGTACATGCCATCAATGATTGCGGTATGCTCAAACCCCTCTTGCCTAGAGAAGAGTTTGTTGTCCCTTGTCGGGGGATACTGAACAAAGAGCGTGCATGGTTACAGCGGTTTGAACATCAAGACACAAAAGCTTTTTTTCTGAGTGATATTTATGACTTTTTGAAGCTGTTTACAGGGCGAACGAAGTTGCGAGTAGGTTAACTCGAACACATTATGCATTAGAATCTGAAAGACTCTATAAGGATGCTAATGCTCCCCGATATCGTTGAAATCAGAGACGGTGTCTATTTCACCGGTGCCTTTGACCCTAAAATCCGTACTTTTGACATCATTATGAAAACTGCCAATGGAAGTTCCTATAACAGTTATGTCGTTCGTGGAAGCGAAGGTGTTGCGGTTATGGATACCGTGAAAAAAGAGTTTTCAGATGATTTTTTTGCTCGACTTGAACGGGTATGCGATTACGATGAAATTCGCTACATCGTCCTGCATCATCTTGAGCCTGACCACTCAGGAGCATTAATCGAGCTGATGAAGCGTGCGCCTGAAGCCCAGCTCATTATCTCAGGACGTGCGGTGATGATGCTTAAGGGAATTATTAAAACGGATATACCTTACGAGATTGCTACAACGGGAAAAATTATTTCACTGGGTGATAAAACTATTGAGTTTTTAATGACGCCATTTTTACACTGGCCTGACACGATGAGCAGCTATTTACACGAAGAGAAGCTTCTTTTTAGTGGGGATGTGTTCGGAAGTCATTATTATGACGAGCGTCTTTTTGACGATGATGTGGGCGATTTTATGTATGCTTTTCAATACTATTATGACCACATCATGCGCCCTTTTAAACAGCATGTGCTTAATGCCTTGGAACTGTATCGCAAGTTTGATATAGATATTATCGCACCCTTGCATGGACCCATTTTGCGTACGAATCCGATGAGTTACATCGATAAATACGCTTTGTGGAGTTCTCAGTCCAAATTTCGTAAAAATGAACTGGGGATGAAAATGCTCTCGGTGTTTTATATCTCCAGCTATGACAATACGCATAAAATGGCGGAAAAAGTAACTGAAGGTGCGGATAGTGTTGCAGGAATACGGGCAAGTATGTATGATTTGGCATCATTGGATGAACACAATATGATCACACTGCTCGAAGAGTCCGATGCCATTATGATCGGTTCTCCTACGATTAATGGGGATGCTGTTAGACCTGCATGGGATTTATTGTCGTGTATGGCGTATTTGGAGAGCATCGGTAAAATCGGTGCGACGTTTGGTTCTTATGGATGGACGGGAGAAGCTCCTGAAATGCTGCATGAACGGTTACGCGGGTTGAAATTTCGTGTGCCGTTGAAACCATTAAAAATCAAGCTGATCCCAACCGAAGAAGAGCTGGAAGGCTGTGTTGTATTTGGACGTGAGATTGCCGAGATTGCGATGGGAAAAATGATTGAGATAGACCTTTAGTACTCAATAAACGTGAGTGATAGAACATCATTTTTATAGTTATCTTCTACTTTATATTCACGGTAGCCTTGAGATTGTGCAATACCTAAAAGATATTTTTTTCCGTCATAAGTGACAAAATGATGTGTTGTATTTTTGGAATTAAACCGTAAGATTTTCTCATCTAATTCCATTTTCTCCATAGGTTTAGCATTGAGATAGCTTGTGGATAATACAATTCCTTTGCGATCTATAAAACATGAAAAACCGCTTTTTTGTGATGGGAAGCTATCGTTTAATATTGCATTAAATTGTGGAGCTGCATCGAAAACAATACCGATTCCCCCTAAAATTTTATTTTTATTTTGAATTGTTGCACTGTAGATATAGGTTGCTTCGTTCTTGTAAAATGGTGTATTTTCAAATGGACTGACAAAATAGTTTTGTGAAGAAGTATTGTTAAAGATTTTACTGATGTAGTCCCCTGAAACTTTTTTACCGATGAGGGTTGAATCGTTTGATGAAGCGATAATAGTTGAATGACTATCATAAATAAAGAGGTTCGTATATACGGTATAAAGGGAATTAATATACGCTAGAACGTCATGCAGTCGTTGGCTGTCAGGAATGTCTCGTGAGAGTTCTTTTTCAAATATCGGAGTCATCGCCCACCATCGACAGTCATTTGCCCGTTCGTATAGATTTCGATCCATAATTTCGATAGCAAGATTTGCGGATGCTTTTGCATCAAAAATAAGTCCATCCATGATGGTGTTTTCAAGATTAGTTACTGTGTCTTTAATCGTGGAAAGGATGGAAGAGCTGACGGTACGTAAATTATCCAGGACGGGTGTTAGGACATATACCCGTTCTTTGGATGCGATGAGCTCACCATTAATGATAACATCACTCAAATCTTCAATCACATCATCCGCTTTTCGTATAATAGATTTAATGTTATCGTCCAAAGTGCTTTTTTGACTGATAGGGTCTTTTATAGGCGGATTTTGGGTACTTCTTTTGACATTGATATATGCAATACTATTCCAGGATGTGCCGTAGTATCCTTCGTAGCCTTTTGTTTTTGCTGATATAAAAAGATTCCCATCATGATATGAAATTTCTGAATTAATCATTCCTTTTCGATACTCTTTTAATATTTGGTTCGATTCATTAGAAGAGGAGCTGATCACCTCTTTACCGTCGGTAAAAAAGATATGTTCATTCGGATTTAATAGGGATGAAAAAATACGATTCATCTCATCTTCAAAACGAAAACATAAAATTAAAACACCTATTGCTTGATTATTATGAGTGATTTTTTGGGCGAATAAGAGTGTTTTATTTTGAGTTGAAAAAAGATCGCTATGGGCATATTGTTCAATGTATCCATCATTTTGTAAAGCATTATTTATAATGGGATCGGAACTAGCGGTAATTGAATTCGTTTCATTAATATTGAGTCGAATGTTCCCTTGCGTGTCGGTGATGATTATTTCATTGTAGACACTGTATTTCATCGTGTATTCAATCAAACGTTCTTGCAGTGCTTCTGAAGTGTTATTTTCATTTAAAAATTCAATTATGGCTGTATCGGTTGCTAAAAAGCCGACATCAGCTGTTCGTTCAAAGAGATTTCGGATTAGGATATCGATACTGATCTGGGCTTTAGCGCGGAGCTCTTCGGTATATTTTTTTAAATTTTCACGAATCAGGAGCGGGATAAGCTCTGTTTTTAAATCACTAAAGGTCTCGATCGTTTTTTCGGTAAAAGAGAAAAGATTTGCCGCTTTTTCGAGAGCACAAATTTTTCCTGTGAGAATAATTTTTTTTAGGAATCGGTTTTGATCATCGAGAAGTTTTACACTGTTTTCAATAAATGGAAAAATTGTTAAAAATTTTGAATAGTCCATGTTTCTCCATTTTATATATTTTACTAATAATTGTATTGTAAATAGTAATATAGCAGATAATTGGAATTTTTTTATACATGAAATAATTTTATTAATGATTATTATTTAATCATCTACTGTTTTAGTTCTTATGGAAGAATCGAACAATAATTGCATTATTTGTACATATATATGGGAGGAATAGCATGAGTGAACTCGACATCTTACGTCATGAAGTTGAAAGCTATTTGAAAAAATACGCTATTAATGAGGAAGCACGGTATATTATTGCTCCCTTGATTGCTAGAAAATCACTGGAAATGAATCACCTCTATCAAGATTTAGGCTTTAAAAGCCGCTCTCAGATGGGTGCGTATATGGCAGAGCATTTCCCTCACTTAGCCGAACTTAAACCCAAAGATAAACTCTGGAAAAAATTTCTCTATGATGCTATTGGCAAAGTAGCACCTGCGTGTGCGACGTGTAATGACCAAGAGCATTGCTTTACGTGTCTCATAGCCGAGGCGAGCGCGTGAAGACACCATCAATCACGACCACAGAACTCTATCGTCATCTCGATACTCTGATCGCGGCTGATATTCCTGTATTTATTCATGGCTCTCCGGGGATTGGAAAATCGTACATTGTTGCTGATATAGCAGTAAAGCATGGATTACAGCTTGTCGATGTCCGTCTCTCACAGATGGATCCGGTCGATTTACGTGGTGTTCCTGCAATTCGTGATGAGCAGACGGTATGGATGGCTCCCGTTTTTTTCCCGAAAGACCAAAATTCAAGCGGGATACTCTTCCTCGATGAACTAAACTCTGCACCTCCCTCAGTGCAAGCGGCGATTTATCAGTTGGTATTGGATCGTAAGATGGGTGAGTATTCACTGCCAAAAGGGTGGCGTATCATTTGTGCAGGGAACCGCATATCCGATCGGGGTGTCGTGTTTCGTCTCCCGACACCGTTAGCCAATCGGATGGTACATCTCAGTGTAGAAGCACGATTTGAGGATTTTAAACTCTTTGCAATTCGTGAGGGATTGCACTCGTTTGTGATTGGATTTTTAGGATTCCGTCCCGATTTACTTACCTCAGAACCCATCAGTGATGATGACAGCAATCCTGCATTTGCAACACCGCGAAGCTACCATATGCTTTCACATATCCTCAAACATAATGAGAATACTGCGAACATTGCTCCTATTATTTACGGTCTTATCGGTTACGGTGCAGGGATTGAGTTTTTATCGTATGTGAAGGTGTACGAAAAACTCCCCGATGTCGGGGCAATTTATCGAGGTGAATACCCGAGTGTTGATAAAAGTGAACCGGCACTGCTGTATGCTCTCGTTTCGGCGATGGTGGAACTGTATCGTGGAAGTGCAGAGCAAACGACACATTTATTTGGTTTTGCTCAAAAATTGCCCACCGAATTTGGGGTAATGCTGATCAAAGATACCATTGTTAAAGATGAAAATATTGCAATGTGTTCTGAATTCGACGAGTGGATCGAGCGCTATGGCGACTACATCCTTTAATGATCAACTCGAAAAAATACGGGTTCAGTTTCTCTTTGATCACCCTTTTTTAAGCGTCCTAGCTCTCTCGATTCCCCACAAATACCAGAGCAATCTTCACCTCCTTTTTGAGACGGATGGGGTGAGTATTCGTGTTGATGAGAACAAAACGATGGGCTATGATGATGCCCGTCTCAAATATCTCTACGCTCATGTACTGCTCCATATCCTCCTCAAACACCCTTTTCGGATGAAGGGTCGGGAGAAGCCGACATGGAATCGCAGTTGTGACATCGTGATCGGATTACTCCTTAACGATTTTCAGCGGGTGGGTAGTGCGGATGAAGAGGCAATAGTGATTGAGTCGTTTCACGACAAAAGTGTCGAAGAGGTATACCACGCCCTCTATCGTGAGAGTAATGAAGGAGAAGGAAAGCAAAGCGAAGAGAATCCGACACAGCAAAAAATGGACATCGTCGAGCATGAAGGAGATACCAAGGTTGCAGAAGAAGAGATCGATGCCCTGATCATCCAAGCGATGGGTGCAGCGCGCAAGCAGGGGAATATCCCAGCATCGTTGCTGGAGATGTTCGATGAGATCACCAAGCCTTCTATTGATTTGCATACGCTCTTACACACCTACATGACAGAGAGTTTTTTCGATAAAGAGTCTGATTTCTCTCATCCGAATCGCCGTTTTATCCATCAGGGACTTTATCTTCCCGGATACCGCTATGATCGCAACCGTTTGAGTTTTTTTATCTTTTTGGATCGCTCTATGAGTATTACGGGGGAAGTTTTTTCACGCTTTTTAGGGATTATCGACTCGATTGTTCGCATGAGCCATGATTTCGAGGTGAGTGTGATCCCATTCGATGAGAGGGTCTATACGGAAGAAAAAAAGAGCTACGATGCACAGTCAATATTGCCTAATATTAACTGTGCAAAAGGGAACGGTGGAACGCAATTCGCTCCCGTATTGGAGTATCTGAATCTTCATGCAGGAGAAAAGAACCTCGCCATAATCTTAAGCGACGGTTATTTCACGGTGGAGAAAGCGCCTGCTATGCAGACCCTTTTTTTGCTCAGTGAGAAAAAAAATTTAAAAAGGTTTGAACGCTATGGAGACGCCGTCTACTTTGACTTATCGTGATCA
This sequence comes from Pseudomonadota bacterium, assembly GCA_043797085.1. GTDB lineage: Bacteria > Campylobacterota > Campylobacteria > Campylobacterales > Sulfurimonadaceae > Sulfuricurvum. The sequence continues at coordinate 123,267 of JAZDQA010000008.1, forward strand.
TATTGAAACTCTAAAAGACGATTTGGATTTCGAGGAGCAGGGTGATGCTATTTACTTGCATCATGAGGATGATGATGCACGACTGCTGTGGGCATTTCATCGTCCCAGCGGTTCCCATCCCGTCCAAGTGGGAGACCCGAACACCGACGTAGCAATTATGGCGTTCAATCATTCACGACTAGGGGCATTTGAGCGTTTTACGCGTCTTAATCCATCTGTTATCAGCGATCCTGATTTACGCCGTCATATCCGTAACCGTAGTCGAATGCTTTTTCGTGCTCTTGTGGATAACGATTTTAGCGAACTGTTGGAAGTATTGAATCTTTACCCTGTTTTTATCGATCAAGCGTGTGATCAGATGATTAACGGTCGTATTTGGAATGAGCATTATGCCTCACCCTTGCGTGCATCACAGTTTTTAGATGTAGCGAATGAACAGATACATGAGAAACTTGCCGAGGGAGTGATTCGCCGCCTACGACCGCTTAAACACCAAACATTTGATGAGGCGAAAGGTCTTTTATCCGAGTTGGTAAGTCAAGTACAAAAGTTGCATTCAGTGATCAAAGTGCACTATGTCAAAGAGTTTGAAACATGGATGAAGAGTGAGAAACTTCATCCGCTTCAAGTGATTGTACTGACGAAACAAATTGCCCTATTGAAGGAATCCCATGACTGAAATGAAACTCAAAGTGATGAAAACGATCTTTAACCTCAGCGATGAATGGGAATACAACATTTACGAATCCGATGATATCGCCGAATACGCTCAAATGGACAAAACCGAAGTTAAAAACATCATCTCAGAACTTTATGAGGAGGGATATTTGGGTGAGTGTATGACTGTGGGAGACGATGGATTCGATACTTTTTACCTCAACCGTCGCGGACGTGCAGTCATCGGGATAGAGTAATGAGGAAGCTCGTCGTGTTTTATGAGAAGCCTTTTTGTGCTGCTAATGCTAAACAAAAGCAGATATTGCGATCCAGTGGCTGTACCCTCATCGAGCGCAATCTTCTCGAACACGGATTGGACGCAGAGGGACTTCGCAGTTTTATGGGGGATACACCAGTTATTGATTGGTTTAATCCTGCTGCCCCCGCGATTAAAAACGGTGAGATTTTTCCAAACGCTTTAGATAAAGCAGCGGCGATGGAACTGCTGATGAGCGATCCAATCTTGATTCGCCGACCATTGATGATTATCGGAACTGAAAAACTGTGTGGTTTTGATGCGGTAAAAGTAGCTGAAATTCTCGATAGAACTGTCGAACCGATGCCAAAGATAAACTGTATGGAAAAAGGGTGCTTGGAGACTTCAGAATTAAAGAACAATGGCAGCTAATTGCTGATTGGATGATTATAAGAAATTATGGTTAATTAAGTTTGCTATAAAGGGTTCATTATATTCCAACAAAAAGGATTGAAGAGTCCCGTCGTTTTCAAAATTTGTAAACACAATTTTTTTTGTTATCTTTTTAAGAGTTTTCTGCTAGTATATTTATTATTTGTAAGACATCTTGAAAAAAGAAGTATTATGCGGAATCTTAATCTTACCAAACAGCTTTTTTTGATCATTAGTGCTTTTATTTTGTTTGCCGTCGTTTTTATGACGTTTCATCTCTATTATCAAACTTCTTCACTCATTGAAAAACGTGCGATAAGCCGCTCGAAATCTCTTCAAACTTACTTTATGTCGATGCGGTACATTTATCATAATCAGTTTTTAAACAGCGGATTGGAGTTAAACGATTCTACGGTCGGTTTTTTACCCGCTCATGCGGCATCGTTTATCAGCGATGAATTTTCCAAACGGACCCAAGATGGTATTTCGATACGCAATGTCTCTGACCGTCCTCGCAATCCTACCAATATGGCCGATTCGGACGAATTGAGAGCGATGAAAGCTTTCGAACAAAATCCTGAGCTCAAAGAGCGCTTTACGAACATCCGCCAAAACAATCAAGACTATTTTTTTTATGCCGCACCTATCAAAATCGAACCTTATTGCATTCAGTGTCACGGAAAAAAAGAGGAAGTTCTCCCCTACATCGCCGGTCGATATGAAACCGCATATAATTATAAGGTAGGAGATATTCGAGGCATCACCAGTATCAAAATCCCGAAACAATTAATTGCAAAAGAGACACTATCGATCTTTTGGACAGAAACCATTCTCAATTTGGCAATCATAGCACTGCTATTGGGGATGATTTACTATGTAATTCGTTTGTTCACACGACGAGATATCGAATACAAGCATCTGTTAGAAGAAGAAGTTCGTAATCGTACCGCAGATCTCGAAGAGACTGCAAAGAAACTTGAAGAATCAAATCGCTATCAGCAGCATTTATTCTCGATTCTCCGCACGGTTGCTGATAGCAACAAAATTCTCATCACAACTCAATCACTTGAAGAGCTAATCGAAAAAACAGCACAGTGTTTAGAAGAGAATCCCTCTTTCTCTATAGTTCGGATCTCTTTGCTGGAAAATGAACATTTGAATCTAAAGGTTTTATTCGGGCTTGAAGTTGATTGGGATATCCTGCCGATTGAAAAGAGTGTTTTGAATACCAATCAGCCTTCAATAATCAGCGATTTTTCATCAACTGTATCCGAAACGTGTAGGGTAAACGTAGAGAGATTTCAGATTACGGGAATGTATGTTTCACCGTTGAGAAAAGACTATTACGCATCTGAAGCGTTCGGTGTCATGATGATTTGCACGACACAACCGGGCGGTTTTACGGATGAAGAGGGTGCAATGATCGATGAACTCTCCGGAGATTTAGGCTTTGCCATCAATTCCTTTTATCAACGAGAAGATATTGTCAAACTTTCTTATTTTGATCCATTGACCGATTTGCCAAACCGTAGGCTGTTTATTGAACGATTGACTCATGCTATGCTCACCAGTGCACGGACGTTACAATACGCAGGTTTGCTATTCATCGATTTAGATCATTTTAAAGGGGTTAATGATTTAAAAGGGCACTATGCCGGTGATAGTGTTTTAAAAATGATGGCTCAGCGATTGTTGAGTGTTTTACGGCAAAACGATATTATCGCACGTTTTGGCGGAGATGAATTTGTCGTATTGATAGAGAATTTAGGAAAAACACAACACGAAGCGGCATTATCAGTTCAAGCAACCGTGACAAAAATTCTTGAGGTATCCAAAGAACCATTTATAATTGACGATCAATTGTTTTATCTAAGTGCTAGTGTCGGTATCGTGTTGTTTTATGATGATGAATATACGATGGATCAATTATTCACGTATGCAGACAGTGCTATGTATGCCGCAAAAAATAGTGGACGAAATACTGCCCGTTTTTATGATTCAGCGTTACAAGAGACGATGAGTGCACAAGTAAAGTTGATACAAGATTTATGTATCTCTATGTCTAATAATGATTTTTATTTAGTCTATCAAGAGCAGGTTAATAATGAAGGTGATACGGTTGGAGTCGAAGCGCTGATCCGATGGCAGCATCCAAACAAAGGGATCATATCGCCTCTTGAATTTATTCCGATTGCTGAAACTTCCGGATTAATCATTCCTTTGGGAGGGTGGATAATGCATCAAGCAATTTGGCAGCTTGTGAACTGGAAAAATGATCCGATTAAACAACATTGGCGTATCTCAGTCAATGTCAGCCCTAAGCAGTTTGAAGAAGAGGATTTTGTTCCTAAACTGCAACGATTAATGGAAGAAATACCATTTACAGCATCTCAACTCCGTCTCGAACTGACTGAGGGGTTGTTGATTCAAAATGCACAAAAAGCGATGGATAAAATCAACATACTTAAAAGCCTTGGGTATACATTATCGATTGATGATTTCGGAACCGGTTATTCGAGTTTATCGTATCTAAAAAATCTTCCGATTGATGAACTCAAGATCGATCAATCATTTATCAAAGCTCTCTCAACCAGTGATTCGGATAAAACAATTGTACAAACGGTTATTACGATGGGGCATACATTTGGATTGGAAGTCATCGCCGAAGGGGTTGAAACGGCTGAGCAATGTGAAATACTCAAAGCGATGGGATGCGATATTTACCAAGGCTATCTTTTCAGTCGACCTCAGAAAGCAGAATATTACAATGTGGTGTGATTTGGAAGTGTAACCTAAGAGAGTGTGAATAAGTTTCTCATCCCATACTTTATGCTAGATACGGGATGACGGAGGTGGTTATACAGCTCCGAAAGCAAGTTTTCCTTGAGCGGTTTGAGATGCTTTAATCTCTTCGTAGGTTTTATCGGCAAGACGAAGATTTGTACGTTTGAGCTCATTACAGACGGTATCGATTTTTTCTTTGTCTGACAATTTTTTCAAATCACCTTTTGAGAGATCAGCGTAATCGATGACTTCATTCCAAACAGAGCTTTCATCGAGTGCATACATGTAGAAAGTGATTCCTTCGTAAACAATTTTACCTTTTCCATTAATATCAGAGATAAAGAGAAGATATTTTCCCTCTGGAGTCAAATACTCTTTGTATTTTGCAACAAATCCTTCGAACAGGTTAATCGTAGGGAGTTCACACGCTAAAAAGTCGATAGTGTCGCTGTTAGTAGCGAGCAAGACTTGTTTGACAATCTCTTTAGGAGGAAGCGTGTTTTCTGATGAGATCACTTTACCCTCAGTCACGATGAGGCATCCACGATAGGCGTAGTTGTACGATTCAGTTTTGCCGTTGAATACGATCATCCACTCTAATTTGTTTTCGGCGATATAGTCTTGAATTGACATGGGGGTCCTTTGGGTTTGTATAATCAAGTCAATACAATTATTGTTCTAGCTTTTCGTATGATAATTGCATTCCTTTGATTGTGAACGCCATCGGAATACATCCCGATTGGCTACGCTTGCCGCTATGGCACTGAAGCTTGCCTCATTCGAGGCAGAATATTTTCTGTATGAAGGAATAGAATGAACCCTCAAAGTGCCAAACGATCCCTTGCTCATCTATGTGAACGTAAAGTTCCCGTCTTTTTATGGGGACCTCCGGGAATCGGTAAATCCTCTATTGTCGCTCAGATTGCACGTGAAGCGGGGATCGGCTTTATTGATTTGCGTCTCTCACTCCTCGATCCGACTGATTTACGCGGTATCCCTTTTTTTAACGCCAAAAACGACACAGCGATTTGGGCACCTCCCGCATTTTTACCGGATGGTCGTGAGGAAAAAGGGATATTGTTTCTCGATGAGCTCAACACTGCCGCACCGATGGTTCAAGCCTCTGCATATCAGTTAATATTAGACCGTAAAATCGGTGAATACAGACTTCCTGATGGATGGGCGATTATCGCTGCAGGGAATCGTGAGAGCGATCGAGGGGTGGTATTTCGCATGGCGGCACCGCTAGCAAACCGTTTTGTTCATTTGGAGATGGAGGCAAATGTGGCGGATTGGCGAAAATGGGCGATAGGTGCAGGGATAGAGCCTTCGATTATTGCGTATATCTCCCACCGTCCGGATGCACTGTTCGTCTTTAACTCAGAGAGCCGATCGTTTGCAACTCCTCGAACGTGGGCGTATGTACATGATATCATGGCTTCCAATCCTGAGGAAGATTTGGTGATGCCGATGGTTTCGGGGGCGATTGGGGAAGAGCTTGCCGCCTCGTATCTTGGATTTCGTCTCGTTGCCTCACAGTTACCTGATTTGGATGCGATACTGGAAGGGACATGCAGTGATGTTCCCACTGACCCCTCGGCATTGCACATTCTCTCTACGGCACTTACTATGCGGGTTAATGATTACACGGGGAATAAGAAGCTCAACAACCTTATCACCTATACGTTGAAACTTCCCGGTGAGTTTGCTGTAATGATTATCCAAGACCTCAGAGCACGTAAAATCGAACTCGACCATGTTGAGAGCTGGCCGTTGTGGATGCGCCAGTTTAATACACTGCTACGATAATGTCGCACGAAGAACTTCTTTTACGGGCAAAAAGCCTTTTGAATGTGAAATATCCCTATTTCGGGATGCTGGCTTCACGGTTGCAACATGAACCAAGCGACACCGTATCAGGATATGCGAGTAATGGAAAACGGTTTATCTACAATGTCCAATTTTTGGAGCGTAGAAACGTCGAGGATGTGATGTTTATCCTCACGAATGCCGTGATGCACCATGTCCTCTCCCATCAGCAGAGAAAACTCAATCGCAAAGGTAAGTTATGGCAGTTAGCGACCGACTACGCCATCAACAATCTCCTTTCCAAAAGCGGTCTGCATATCCCTATTGGGGCAAATTACAACAAAGAATACGAAGGTATGTACGCCGAAGAGATTTACGATGCACTTAAAAATGATGTAAATATTGGCGAGGGTGATGCCTTCGGTGAAAGTGGTGACAGTGCCCCCGAAGCTTCCACGATGGAGCAAGAGGATGATGACTCGTCAGGTTTTGCCAATATTGACGGTATCGCGGATGAGCTTGACACCCAAGATGAATTGCAATGGCAATACGCCGCCTCGATCGCTCAGGAAGTAGCACAGCGTAAGGGATCTATGCCGTTGGGATTGGAGCGATTGGGGAAAAAGGTGAAGCCCAGCGATGTTGATTGGCGATTTGAACTTTATAATGCCGTCAACCGCCACATGCGCAACAACTACGCCTTTATGCCTCCGAACAAAAAACATATCCATCGCGGAATAGCACTTCCATCCCTCACCAGTGATACTCTCAGTCTTTGTGTAGCCGTTGATACTTCCGGATCAATCGACGATCAGCTTTTGGGGGCATTTATGGAGGAGTTTAAAACCATCATGCAAAACTTTCCTTCCGTCAAAATCGAACTCATCATCGCCGATGCCAAGGTGCATGCTCATCATACCTTCCAAGGGGGAGAACGGATGGATTTCGCGCTCAAAGGAGGAGGCGGAACCGATTATCGCCCGACGTTTGATTATGTCGAAGCGAATTTGCCGATGACGACAATGTTGTTGTATTTCACCGACGGGGAAGGGTCGTTTCCGCGTATTCCTCCAAATTATGAAGTGCTGTGGGCACTCTCACGAAAAGCAAAAGTTCCATTTGGACGGGGGATGGTAATTTTTAGTTAAAGATGATCGCTGTAATCGCAAGACCCATCGATCTCATGCATCTCTTTTACTGATTTTTTCAAATCTGCTGCATATTGGGCCAAGAGCATGGCATCAACTTCACAATCCGCTGCGATAGCTATGATTTCGCTACTAGTGATGTCAGGGGAGCGTAGGCGTGCGAACTGATCGGCTGTGATGTTGATGTGAAATATTTTGTCGATGGAGTGAAGGGTGAGAATCATCCCTCCATGCTCCGTAATGCGGTGTTAATCTGCTCTAATGCCAGAGACTTGGCATTTTCTACCTCTTTGTTATCCCACCAGTATTCGATGATAGCGTGTTCAATCTGTTCGATTTGCTCCATACGTAAGTTGACAAAAACTTCATTCGTGTTGATTTCATCGGGGCTGAGTCCTTTGGAAGCGGCAATTTTATTCAGCGTTTCGACGATGCTTTTTTCGAGCGGTTTTGGGGTGCTTTCTTCACGGGCGTGATCGATCCATGCGCGAATTTCGTCCTCTAGGTAATCATGTCCCCACACCTGATAACACAAAATACGATTTGGCGTATAGATGATAGTGTGATCTTCACTCAATACGTCAGAGGATTTGACATTTCCGTCGTAGATATAGACTTCCAGACGTTCATTGTCGCGCAGGGTGCAGGCTTGTTCAAAAGCCGCTCGGGCGTGTTTTAGCACTTCGCTTTTTAGATTTTCATTCATAGTGACTCCTTAAGATACTTTTGCATTATGATAGTCCCATAGCCGTTTGTAATGGCTGTCGAGCTCAGATAGGGTTGAATCGACGGTGATGAGTTCATTGGTACGATCAAATCGTTTATTGTTGGTCTCATACCAGTTTTCCATCTCTATTTTGAGAACATTGCGCTTCGCAGCAGTTTGGGCGATGAGTTGACGTATCTCTTCCATCTCTGAGGTGATGATATATTCCATGTTGGACTCTTCGTGTATGTAATTAACAGCACTTATGCATTTTTTATTCTTTAGGTGTGAACAACAATTGCAATGGTTCTCTTAATAAGAGTAAAAATAGGGAGTGACCATGGAAGAAGAGACATTGATGCAACAAGCGATTAAAGCCTACGATGCGAAAGATTTTATGAGTGCAAAAGCGATTTGGGAATCTCTTGGTGACTCTAACACGAATGCCATGGTCAATCTGGGAACAATGTATGTCAAAGGATTCGGGATGCCTAAAAACATCCATAAGGCATACGAGCTGTTTGAACGTGCGGCATCCTTGGGACATGAAACGGCTGCATTTTATCTGGGCGGCATGTATGAAAACGGCATCGGTGTCACTGCAAATTTGGAAGAATCGATTCGTCATTATACGGTAGCGGCAGAGGCCAATATGGCAACGGCACAGCTGAAACTTGGAATTTTACTCCGTAATGATGATGTTTTGAACTCGATGAAATGGATGATTAAAGCGGCACATGCAGGAGAAGCGCAAGCCCATTCACTGTTGACCTACGTGAGCAACCAAAATGAAGATAACGACATAAATGTCACATTTCGGATGATGGATCTCTCCTCTCAGCGTGCCAAAGTTGAAACCGTTATTAGTGAAAATCTCGGACCCATCCTTGCAAGCGACGGCGGCGGAGTCGAGTTGGTCAACTACGTAAGCGGTGATACTCCTGAAATATGGCTCCGATATTTGGGTGCATGTTCAGGATGTCATTTGGGACCAACCTCGACAGCGGGGATGATACTTGAGCAGTTTGAAAACGTTATCGATAAAAGAATTGTTATTTATCTTTGGTAATAGGAGTCTATTATGAACTCATTTCCGGCATACGTGGAAGAGATAAAAAGTGATCAATTTTTTAGCTGCATCACCGTTCGCACAAAAGAGACGGTCTTAAAACTTCTCAAAACCGAAGTACCTAAATGGCTAAAAATCGGTGATGAGGTGGAATGCCGTATCCAAGAAGCAGCGATTTCACTGTGTACGGGAGCCAAAGAGGGAAGTGTTTCGATTGAAAATCATCTCTCAGGTGAATTGCAACATTTTCGTAAGGGTTTGGTTTTGAGTGAAGTGAGCGTGGAAACACCTTGCGGGATTATGAATTCGCTTATTACCACGGATGCGTTTGATCGGATGGAGTTATGCGAGGGGTGCAGTGTAACATTGTTGCTTAAAGCGGTGGATATAAAACTTCTTCCCGTATTGGACTCCACCTCGTATGAAAATTGCAAAGACAAATTATATCAATTGAAAAATAGATAAAGCACTTAAGTGCGCGGGCTCTCTGCCGAAGAGAACTTAGCGTTAGCGTAGCCAATCGGGACGTGTTCCGATGGCGTTTTATAAAAATATACCAAGGAGTCTATTATGGCTGTAATGATTACTGATTTATGTATTAACTGTGACGCGTGTATCGACGAGTGTCCCGTAGCGGCAATCGCAAGTGAGGGTGATTCACCGCGTGATGATTGGGAATATACCTACGTCAAACCGGAAAAATGTATCGAGTGTGTCGGTCATGCTGAAGTTCCTGCGTGTGCAGCCGCCTGTCCTACGGAAGAGTGTATCGTGTGGGATATGCCGTATACGGCTGAGTTTAATGATTATTATGTGAACAGTTCGGATTATGCGATTGGTTCGAGCAAAAAACGAGGATTGCTTTCTCCGGAAGTCTCTCCTCAAACGTTCCGTGATGATATTTCGATTGAAATGCGTCAAGCACGTGAAGCGGTAGCCGTCTAAATGTTAATCGCGTTCGCTTCATCGGATGGAATCTCTGTCAATCAACATTTTGGATGGTCGAAGAGTTTTGAGCTGTATCGTGTCACGCAAGAGACAGCCGAGTTTATCAAAACACTCGACAGCTCCCAAGACGCGATCGAAGACGAACACGAAAAGCTGGCGTACAAAATCGGGACGGTAAAAGAAGCAGATATCATGTTTTGCTCCCAAATCGGTCCGACGGCGTCGAAGATGGTGTTGGCTTCCAAAATTTATCCGATGCGTTCGGCAGAAAATGAACTTATTGAGGAAGCAATCAAAAAACTTCAAGAGTTATTATTGGGCAATCCGCCGCCGTGGTTGTTGCGAATTGTACACACAACAAAAGATAAGGAGATTTAATTATGTCAGTAATTATCGATGATACCTGTATCACGTGCGATGCGTGTTTACAACAATGTCCGGTCAATGCAATCTTAGATGATACCACAAGCCCGATGGGGAACAAACGTTATTACGTTGAACCGGAAAAATGTATCGAATGCGTCAGTGTGTATGATGATCCGCAATGTGCGGCGATTTGTCCGAGTATCGGATGTATTACGTGGGATATGCCTTTTACCAAAGAGTTCGATGCTCATTTTCTTAATGAAGAGATCTATAAATTAGGGACAAAAAACGGTGTTCCAAAATCTCCCGCCTTTAGAGAGAAAAAATACCGCAAAGATATTCCTATCGAAATGCGTGGAGTAGGGCATATCGTCCAAGAAGAACCGGAAAACCTCGAAGAAGTGGGATAATGAACCCCATCAACAAAGTTGCCGCCAGACTCGACACTTTTGGCAGAGATTGTGCGGTGACGGTCGCTTTGAAAATCAGCGATGATTCATGCAAGATGGATGAGGAACAGCGCTCTGTCTTTATGGCTCTTTACGATGCGCTTGAATCTTTTGAAAGTGAACTTTTTGATGAGAGTGTCAACACGCTAATTCATTCCGCCCGAACTGCTCCCTCCGCAACTCTTTATGCTCAGATCAAAAAAGAGCGTGAAATGGCAATGGCAATCATCACCCAAGAGAAGATGAAAGCGTTTAAAGCATCGGTTCGAGCCGCATTGCTGATCGCACAGTTAAATCAATAACCCAAAATGCTCCCGTGCCGCAGAGGCATAATCTACATCACTTATCGTTATTTTTGTATCGCTTCGGATTCAGCGAAGGCTAACAGCTTTTTACCGATCCCTTTAGCTTGAAGTGATGGCTCAACCGTAAACAACCCGAAAGGGCTATCGTTTAGGGTGGCGTGTCTAAGAATCATGATGGGATTTTAGCATAGGATTAAGGGTAAAAGAGTATTATAAGACAATAAAAAACATCAAAGGGGTGCACATGGGTGAGGGATTGGTACGATGCCGACAACGGATGGTCAACTACACCAAATCACTTGCTCATCTACGTACTACAGTCGAAAAAGAGAGCCTCAACGAGATCGAAAAAGCGGGGTTGATTCAGTTTTTCGAGGTGGCATTTGAACTTTCGTGGAAAGTGATGAAAGATTATCTCATCACTGAGGGTTATGATGTCAAAAGCCCACGTGAAGCGATCAAAACGGCGTTTGATTACGGACTGATAACAGATGGAGCCAAATGGCTCGAAGCTCTCGAAAAACGAAACCTCGCCGCCCACACCTATGATGAATCGATCCTCGATGAACTCGAAGAGTTGATAACTCACACCTATTATCCGATGATGGAAGCTCTCAGAATCTCTCTCGAAGAGCGGCTATGATCGGACTCTCACATTCGGAACTCCAAACACTCCGCGACGTTTTTTCCCGCTTTAGCGATATTTCCGAAGTGATCCTTTTCGGCTCCCGCGCACGAGGAACACACCGACCATCCTCCGATGTTGATCTCGCTCTCAAGGGGGGAAATCTCAGTATCGACACTCTCTCTAAACTCCGATATATCCTCGAAGAGGAGACCAATCTCCCTTATTTTTTTGATATTGTTGTTTATGATCGGGTGGAGAATGAGGCGTTGAAGAGGGAGATTGATGAGGATGGGGAAATAATATGAAAATAATTATTATTGGTAATGGATTTGATTTAAATTTAGGACTAAAAACAAGTTATAAAGATTTTATTGAAAGTGATTATTTTCAATCTTTAGCTGAGGAAAACAATTCATTGGCTGAATATTTAATGAGTAAATCTGATCTCAACAATTGGGTGGATATTGAAAAAGAAATTACAGAATATTCTATACGAATTCAAAATACAGATCCCAATGTAAAAAGTCATTTTCAAGCATTAAAAGTAGCATTAGCTAAATACTTACTGGAAGCCCAAGAAACTGAAATTTATCAGGATTCTCAGGCCTTTAAGATGATTAAAGAAGAAATAGAAACAGCTGATAAAATTTATAATTTTAACTATACAAGTACAGTATATAAAGTTGCCGAAATATTAGGTATTGATATTTCAAATAAACACTCATATGTTCATGGTTCGATTAGCAATATGGATATTATATTTGGAGTTGAGGATAAAGCTAGAATTTATCCAAACCATATTTTTTTAAAAAAATCATATAATAAAAACTTTGGTGAATCGGATATTAGTCATTTTCTTAGACGTGAAAATGATGTAGTTCTATTTGGACATTCGCTAGGAATTACTGATAGTTCTTATTTTTCATCTTATATTTTTCAGCTTACTAGTGAATTTGATAATCCAGAATTGAAATTTTACCATTACGGTGAAAGTGGCTATGATGAAATGATGATCATGCTTGATAATTACACATATAATAATTTAACAGAGTTTAAACATTATAATAATTTTATACCGATTGATTCATCTATCAAATAATTTTTTACTTTCTCACTTGAATTGAGGCGGTTTAGCACCTCTTTATATCACCTTGCTACTACGAAATTTAGAAGAATGGGCAAAGATGATTAGCCCGAAAAAGAGTGCGGAGATACCCCCTAAAATCAGAAGAAGCCATGTATCACTCGGATCAACTTCCAACAAAATGAGTTTTCGGATGATAACGACAAATCCGATTTCAAGCAGTGTAAGCGCATACAAATAGCCGTTACGGATAAAGAGCGTTCGGACGATTGCCAGTACAATCAGCGTAAACAGCGCATCAGTCAAAATAATTTTCATATTTGCAAAGTCGAGGGCACCATGTTGCAAAGTCAAGTCGATGAGTGTGGTGGAGAGACCGATGAGACAGGAAAAAAGATAGACGATCATAATGGCGATAAAAAAGAGACGGAGAGCCTGAATACCTATTTGCATAAACTCTTCGATTTTATGTTCCCAAACAGGAGCCATTTTAGAAATAGGTTCAGTTGTGTCACTCATTATAGGCTCTTTTGTAGAAATTTTTATGATTATAGTAATATCTCACTTCGAAAACAGTGAGGTTCTTTTATAAACAATAATTGAGAAATCGTACAAGCGATTTAACTCTAAGTAAATAGGGGATAGACTTCCGAAAAACAATATCAAAGACCTATTTTATGACTCAGTCAAATACCACTGCACGCTATTATATCGGGATGATTGTTGCTATGCTCTTTTGGGGAGTTGCTTGGACGGCGGGCAAAGTTGCGGCTGAACATTCCAATGCTGAAGTAGCGGCATTTTGGCGTTATGCTATCTCGTTTATGACGATTATTCCTGTTATTTGGTATCTCAAAACACCGTTAAAAAGTGACAAAATTGGATATTTGTATATGCTTGCGGCTGGTGCCTTGACATCACTGTTTAACTACCTCTTTTTCGCAGGACTTTCACATGGTCAAGCGGGATATGGAGGGACGATGGTGACAGCACTCGCTCCATTACTTACCTATTTTATGTCCATCGTAATTTTCGGGATAACAATAACAACGAGACAAATCATCGCATTGACCATCGGTATCTTTGGAGCGTCAATTTTATTGCGTATTCCATCCGAGGGATTTGCATTTTTAAATATTGAGAGTTCCTATTTTCTGGGATGTGCTTTGGTCTGGTCATTGGTAACGATCGTGTCTCAAAAAGCGACCAAGCGAGCCGATCCGATGTTTTATACCGTCATTGTTTTCGGTATTACGACGTTTATCAACATGCTCTTTGCCCTGCCGCACCATCCGTTTGATTTCGGTGCATATGATGTAGTATTTTGGTTGACGATCCTCTTTATCGGCGTGATTCCGGGGACATTTAGTACCGCGCTCTTTTTTCTCTCGGCAGGAAAAGTAGGGGCGCATCGAACGGGGGTGTTTATGTTTATCGTCCCCGTCGGAGCGATCGTATCGAGTTGGATCGTATACGGCGAAACGTTGGCAATCTCTACGCTCATCGGATGTCTGTTGGCATTTGCGGCTGTGATCTTGTTTAATGTGAAGAGATCAAAAAGAGTATAGACTTTACAATAATCCTCTTACCGCGAAGCTACTTTATTCCTACCCTCATTTTTGGCGATGTAAAGAGCTTCATCGGCTCTCTTTAGTATGTTTTCTATGGTCGTGTCCTGAGAATGATCGATTTGGGATACGCCCAAACTGATGGTAAATTTAACGATTTGACGGTTTTCAAGAGTGATGCAGCACGATTCAATTTTTTCTCTAAACTCTTCGGCAATGAGCACTGCACTGTTTGCATCGGTTTCCGGTAATAAAATCACAAACTCTTCACCGCCGTATCGGCACATGAAATCACTCTTTCTCAGAGACGCTTGTAAAATATTGGCAAGTTCGATTAGGACTTTATCTCCGTTTGGATGACCGAAAGTATCATTGATATTTTTAAATTTATCGATATCAATCATAATGAGGGATAACGGTTTTTTATTTCGAAGAGAAAGATTAAAAAGTGTGTTCGATGCATCGGAAAAATATCTTCGGTTATATAAACGAGTCAGCGGATCGGTGATGGAGAGAGACTTTAACTCTTCTTGAGCGGCTTCAAGTTCATTAACGGAGACGCTGATGAGATGGGAGAGGGCTCGGATAGTCGTACTTTTGCTTTTCGTGGTTTGAAAAGTTATAGCTCGATCGTTGTATTTATCCGATTCACTTAAAGCCAATACCGTCATGCTTTGATTTAATAACTCTTTGGTGAAAAATTCGCCGTAGGTAAAAAAGCCGCTGGTTGGAGCGATTTTGTTGTACACGAGTGTCTCTTGTTCTATTTCCAAAGGGATAAACCTCCTTCGAGCCATGCATGAGTAGATAAAGACAGTCTCAACGGGAATGTTTGTGAAATGGTTAATATGATTTTGTGTTTCTGCGAGGATAATATCCGCATCCGCGTACCCGAATCGTACTTCGTCGCCATTTTTCAGATTTCCGGCGAAAATGAGTGAACCGTCGCTCTCTTTTGCTATCGGCGCTCTGGCGATATGGTTATCGTCTCTTTGGATAATCAGGGGAAACTCAATCCCTACAAAGGGAAGTTCTGCTCCGATCTCTTTTCCCAAATAATAGTTATAGGTCTCAATGGCACTTTTATCGTCTATCGTATAAACGCGGTTGTTTTTGGCATGGGTGATTTTCAACGTTTTCCCGATAGGAAGCCAGTTAAAACTATAATCGCTGTAAACTTTTAAAGAGGATGAACTCAAAGAGACTCCGACCACACCCTCCGAAACGATTGCTTCTTTGGTAAAAACATAGGTTTTGCTAAAAGTTGCGTTGTCTCCTGCTAACCCGCCTGCAATAGTGATGTCCGGATTGATAGTATGTATTCCGTTTAAAAACTCTTCACCATTGCCTCCTAAGCCATCGATAAAAGCAATAATGGCTTTGGTATCGTCTTGGATCACGGCTGATGCCAAATCGCTCCCCGCTTGATGATAGGAATCAAAGGTATCGGAGATATACGACTTCAGACGT
Organism: Pseudomonadota bacterium; assembly: GCA_043797085.1. GTDB lineage: Bacteria > Campylobacterota > Campylobacteria > Campylobacterales > Sulfurimonadaceae > Sulfuricurvum. Next base: position 138,946 of record JAZDQA010000008.1, read on the forward strand.
ACTGATTCAAAGGTTGAGAAACTAATGACGGTTTTATGGGTCGATACATAGCCGTCTTTTATCTCTCCATCCGTAGTGGTTCCGATGAGTGCAGAGAGGGGAAAATAGATCGAAAAAAAGTTTGTAAGTTTGGTAATAAATTTGAAATCATTTTGGGCAGTAAAAATTTGGATTAGAAGTTTGGAAGAATCTTGTAAATTATGATCCTCAATGAACTCGTTTAAAAGGGTATCGGAGGTGTAATAAGTGTTTAGAGTAATCATTCAAGGGTTCTTTAATAAGATAAATTAATATAAAAGATTATAGCGTATATTATGTAGCTTATTTTTTTTGCTAAAATATTATTTATATTGATAATTTTTTTATCTCAGTAACAATAACTGTTTCAGATTGCATGGTATGATTATAGACTAATGAGTTAACAGTGAGGAGAATGAAGATGAACCCTTCTAAAGTGATCCGAGACAAAGTTACAAAACTCACCGATCTCCCAAATATCGGCAAGACGGTAGCCCATGATCTGACATTGATCGGGATTACCTCTCCTGAACAGCTCAAAGGGGAAGACCCTTATGATTTGTATATTCGTTTTTGCGAAGCATTCGGGGAGAGGCAAGATCCGTGTATGCTCGATGTTTTGATGTCGATCACCGATTTTATGAACGGCGGTGAGGCTAGAGTGTGGTGGGACTATACCGCAGAGCGCAAAAAGCGGTACGGCAATGGGAGAATCGAAAATTAAAAGCAGGTCTTTTCAAAATCGTTTCGCATCGCTAATTCCTTATTTTATATTTTGTTTTAAATGTTCATTCAATCCGTTAAGGACACTGTTTAGATCAAATTCTGATTTATAGACATCATGGACACTGTAGCTTGGATAGGGTTGCGCACCACAAAATTGCAGTGTCTTATGTAGAGCAACATTAGCCTCATCGACGCTCATTCCCTCAAAAAAGCCTTTGGGATTATTGAACTCACTCTCGGGACAGTTATAGGTGAAACTGAGCATGTATCGCTTGCCCTCCATCAATCCTCCGCTTCCATAAGTCTTTGATGGATCATTTCGACTGCGACCATCACTGGAATATGTGACCGTATTTACTCCGCTTGAGAAAATGTCATCAATGTATTTTTTACCTAGCCATGGTAATCCCATCCAAAAAACGGGTGACTGGATAAAAAAGAGATCAGCCCATTGAAATTTTTCCAACTCAGATGCTGTGTTGTAGCCTTCGTCAATATTGGTTTCTTTTACTTCATAGCCATTGTGTAGAAAAAAAGTTTTTGCTTCATTTAACAGATCTCTTGTTAAATTGCCGTTGGCAAAACCTTCATATTTTTGGTGTAGATTTAGTAATAGTACACGTTTCATTTATGCTCCTTAAAAGTAATCTTAGGTGAGATTTTATACAATACAGTGTTTTAAATCAAGAACGTACTAAAAAGTACTGTACATACTAAAAGGTAACTATAATATGATTCAAGCTAACTTTAATTGCCATTTTGAGCTTACACTTGAATTGATAGGCGGAAAATGGAAAGGGCTTATCTTATGGCATCTGCTTGATAAAAAAGTTCTGCGTAACGGTGAAATGCTTCGTTTAATGCCGCGCATCACCCAAAAAATGCTGACTCAGCAACTGCGTGAGATGGAAGAGAATGGATTGATTTTGAGAGTGATTTATGAGCAAGTACCGCCCAAGGTAGAATACAGTCTAACGCCACATGGGACATCACTTCGCCCAATATTAGAAATGATGATTGATTGGGGTGTGGATTACGCACAGGATAAAAATATCGTAATAGTTTGTAATAAAGGATAAATATGGTTTCGGTTAAATATCTTCATGAGGTTCAAGCTGCATTGCTTTCAGGATTTATGAGTTTTATCATGTCAGGAGCGATTACGTTTATAAATCTTGGATTTGTTGATGGATTTATTGGGATATGGCTTCATGCGTGGTTGGTTGCGTATGCCATTGCGTTTCCGACGATATTGCTAGTATTTCCATTTGCACGTAAGCTGGCGATGAAGATAGCAGCAAAACATTAGGACAGAAAAAATTATTGTTTTGATGATTAAAAAAAGAAGTGGAGCGGGAAACGAGACTCGAACTCGCGACATTCAGCTTGGAAGGCTGACGCTCTAGCCAACTGAGCTATTCCCGCACACTAGATGAAAGTATAGCAAAAAATCGAGGCATTTTTGATTGAATTGGTAGAATGTTTTCAATTTTGTCATGATTTGGCGTTTTTTCTAACAGTTTTTTCATAATCAAAATATGGTAACTCTATTGATTGTATGTTACAATTATTTACAATACACATAAAAGGCAAATGGATGAAATTTTTTTTACTAATGGTGATTAATATTCTTTTTTTAACCGCTCTTTTTGGAGAAAATCTTACATTTGGTGTCGTTCCGCAACAAAGTCCTATGAAACTTATGCAGGACTGGAAGCCAATAATTGATTATCTTGAAAAAGCCACCGGGGATAAGATTACACTAAAAGTTGAACGTTCTATTCCGGAATTTGAAAAAGTTTTATACAGCGGCGGATACGACATCGCGTATATGAATCCGTATCATTATGTTGTTGCGCATAAAAAACAGGGGTATATCGCCAGTGTACGCGATGAAAAGAATTTAGTTGGGATTTTAGTGGTACGTAAAGAGAGCGGACTGCGTGATATTTCTATGCTCAAAGGAAAACAATTTCTTTTTCCTGCTCCGGATGCATTTGCAGCGACTTTGTTGACCAAATATGAGTTACTAAAAAAATACAATATCGATGTTGACCATAAGGAACAATTTCGTTATGTCAATTCTCATGATTCGGTTTATAAAGGTGTTGCTCGTGGAATCGGTGACGTAGGTGGGGGAATTCAAAGAACATTGGAAAATCTAAATGATCCAGAGGCAAAAGAAGCATTGATAATATTGTATAAAACAAAAGCCTATCCAAGCCATCCTTTTGCGATAAAACCATCAATCTCAGACAGAACAAAAGCAAAGCTAAGGAAAGCTCTTTTAGCCACACCTGAGGATCTTCTGGAGGATTTAAGCATAAAACATCTTATCAAAATTGAAGATTCTGAGTATGACAGTATCCGAGATATTGCAAAAGCTCTATCGCCGAATCAAGATTAAAGGATGAGACTACCATTCCGTTATCAGTTTATTCTCTCTTTTTTGAGCATCGAGATCGTTTTTATCTCTTTGATTGTTTTTTTTAATTTTACATCACTTAGTAAGTTGTCACATTCTCTGATTGAAGAAAAAATTCAAACAGCGACAAGCCTTTTTGGTGAGATGATAAAAACTCCAATGATTACCTACGATCTTGGAACACTGGATAATCAAGTAGAAAGCTTTACCAATATCAAAAATATTGTAGCGGTGAAACTCTTTGATAATCAAAACAAACTGCTCAGCAATATCACATCAGATCCTAAATTTACTGTAGATAGTTTTCCAGAAGCCACAGGTGATATTCAACAAGAAAATCGAATATTTAGGCTGGTGAATGTCCCTATTACGGTTGATGGTGAAATATTGGGTAACGCTAAGGTACTGTTTGAACTGACAGAAAGTCTACATACAATTGATAAAAATAGAAACTTGACTTTTTTACTTATATTTATTGAGATTACTCTTAGCTCAATCGCTGCTTACCTTATTGGTCGTAAGCTCACAGGTGCATTGAATCAGTTAACATCATCTGCAGAGCAGATAGCACAAAGTGATGATGTTATCATTCCTGATGTAGGCAAAGAGGGTGATGAGATGTCACTTCTTTCTCATACACTGCATCTAATGCAAAAACGCATCGCCGAACGTAATAGTAAATTACGAGATGTTGTTGAGAAGCTTCAAGAAGACATAATTGAACGTAAAGAGCTTGAAAGTAAACTTCTATACGAGCGAAATTTCAATAAAGCGCTCGTTGATAATGCAAATGCCATCATTGCGGTCATTGATTCAAATGGGGTGATGAATTCAATTAATCCTTATGGCGAAGACTTTAGCGGATATACACAAGAGGAGATCGCTTCAGAGCCCTATTTTTGGAAGAGATTTCTGCACCCTCAGATGCAAGAAAAAGTTTTTGGCATCATAGAGAATGCAAAATCCGGAAAAATTGTCAAAAGTTTTCAGAATTCATGGATTTCAAAAGAGGGGAAAGAAGGTTTTTTTGAATGGTCTAATATGTTGGTTTGTAAGCCTGACGGGTCAATGGATTATCTTGCGACGATTGGGATTGATATTTCGGATCAAGAATGGCAAAAGATGGAACTGCAACGACAAAAAGAAGAATTTGAAACCATTTTTAATATCTCAAAAGATGGAATCGCAATTCTTGATATGGAATCAAACTTTTTGGATTTTAATGATTCATATTTAGAAATGACCGGATTTTCCAGAGAAGATTTACTTACTAAATCATGCATCGGATTAAGTGCTCCTGAAGACGTTTCTCGATCAATTGAAGCATTGAAGATTGTTTTTGAAAAAGGTTCAATAAGCAATTATGAAAAAACATGTATTGTAAAAGACGAGAAGCGTGTTGTCATCAATATGTCAGTTTCATTGATGCCGGATAAAAAGAGAATACTCATTAGTACAAAAGATATTACGCACAAGAAAAAAATTGAAGAAGCTATCCTCTTGGCAAAAGAACAAGCAGAATATGCTAACAAAGCTAAAAGTGAATTTTTGGCAAACATGAGCCATGAAATACGGACTCCGCTTAACGGTATTATCGGATTAAATGATTTGGTATTAAAAACTTCTTTAACGGAAATACAGCACGATTACCTGACAAAAACACAGCAGTCGTCTAAAGCATTGCTAAGTGTTATCAATGATATCTTGGATTACTCTAAAATTGAAGCAGGTAAATTGGAATTTGAGGAAAAAGTTTTTTCCATTGAGAACCTATTGCGAAATGTTTCAGATTTGTTTGAATATGCCATTTCGGGGAAATCTCTTGAGATGCACATTGATATTCACCCTGATACACCGAGAATGCTAAAAGGAGATTCTCTTCGCGTAGGGCAAGTATTTAATAACCTTGTCGGGAATGCTATTAAGTTTACAGAAAAAGGGGATGTCACCCTCCATGTGAAACCGATTGCTCAAACAGATACCCATGTTCAGCTGCAATGCTCTATTACGGATACGGGTATCGGAATGAGTGAAGAAGAGCAATCAAGACTGTTTCAGGCATTTTCTCAAACCGATACTTCCAATACTCGTAAATATGGCGGAACCGGTCTTGGGCTTACGATTTGTAAACAACTGATTGAGCTCATGGGTGGGGAGATTTGGCAAGAGAGTGTAAAAGGAAGCGGGTCAACATTTACGTTTACACTGCAGCTTAAAAAAGATGAATCCCAAGAGACAGTAGCATATAGCAGCAATTATTTGCGTGACCAACGCTTTTTAGTTGTTGATGATAATCAGCTTGAGCGCGAGCTGATCGGAGGCATACTCACTTCATGGGGTGCTAATCCAACATTGTGCGGAAGTGGTGAAGATGCAATTAATTTAGCAGAAAACCAGCCGTTTGATTATTTAATCGTTGATTGGCAAATGCCTGGTATTGATGGACTTGATGTTATTAAAACTCTTCAAGAGGGCTTGAATACTAAATTTCCTAAAGTTATAATGGTGACGGCTCATCTTAAAGATGAACTTTTGAAAGTTGCGGCAGCTCGACATATCACGGTAGAAAAAATTCTTCATAAACCGGTGAGCCCCTCTATATTATTTGAATCCATTACGGAGACGGTAAAGTCTGAAATAGACAAAGAAACAATGTCCGAAAAACGTTTTGTTGCTCACGGTAATATACTGGTTGTTGAGGATAACGAGATCAACCAATTGGTAGCAAGAGATCTGCTTGAATTTTTTGGACTGAATGTAAGTATGGCAAATAATGGGCAAGAAGGGGTAGAAAAAGTTAAAAATCAATCCTATGATTTAGTTTTAATGGATCTGCAAATGCCCATAATGGACGGTTTTGAAGCAACTCGTAAGATTCGTGAGTTTAATCAAGATATCCCGATTATTGCTTTGAGTGCTGCTGTGATGGATCATGATAAAAAACTGACAAGAGATGTCGGAATGAATGAGCATCTTTCTAAACCAATCGACATGGAAGAATTACAGCATCTGCTTAGTAACTATCTTGAAACAGATTGGATAGCTGAAGATGTGATTGTTGAAAAAAGTGATGATGTTTATGGAATCGATATGACAGATTTATCCAATAAACTGAAAAAACCTGAACAAATCGAACGTTTTCTAAAGCTTTTTGCCCATGGATATCGTGAATTTTCACAAAAGATCATGAATGTTCCTATCGGAAGTGAAGAGTTTAAGCAGCTGATTCATGGTATCAAAGGAGTCAGCGGTAATGTATCGGCAATGATGGTCTATGCTATTGTCAAAGTAATCGATGAATGCGACGATGCGGACATTCAAAAAGAGCTGGTACCCTCTTTAATTGAGGAACTGGATCATGTGATAGCCTCAATCGACGAGCGGTATCCCAAAACAGCTATTGCAGCATCCAAAAATACTGATGCAGAGACTATGCGTTTAATTATAGAAGACATCGTCTCCAAACTGGAGAACAAAGAATTTATTGATGATGATCAGCTGGAAGATTGCATAGGCAGGCTCTCACAATTTATAGACGAAGAAACAATTTCGAAAATCAATAATTCAATAGAAAATTTTGAGTATGATACGGCAAAAAAATTATTTCAAAGCGTCAAGGAACAATTGAATGGATAAGCCTAGTATTTTAATTGTTGATGATGAACCGCTTAATCTTAAGCTAGTAGCACAAAGCTTGAGAGAACGTTACTCTATATTTGTTGTTCGCAGTGGAGTAGAAGCCCTTGCTTTGTTGGTTGACCATAACATAAATTTAATTTTACTTGATATAAATATGCCCGATATGGATGGGTTTGAAGTAGCTCATGAGCTGAAAAAACTACCAAATACTGCAAAGATCCCGGTCATCTTTTTAACGGCGGATAAGACGCAAGAAACCATTGTCAGAGCATTTCAAGCAGGTGCGGTTGATTACATCACAAAGCCCTTTCAGCCTGAAGAGCTAAATGCTCGGGTAGACAATCATATCCGAGCTAATCAACTCCAAAAAGAGTTAAAAAAAGCGTCGAAAAACAATATCCATTTGCTTGAGATTATTAATGCCTATGTCTCATTTATAAAAGTAGATCCAAAAGGAATCATTCAAGAAATTAGCGACAATTTTTGTAAGCAGCTTGAATGTAATAAAGAATATATCATAGGTAAGAATATCAATATACTTAAGTCTGGCAATATGGATCATTCTTTTTATCAAGAAATATGGCAGAGGATACTTTCTGGGGAAACATTTTCATATGATATTGAAGACGGAAATTTTTCAGGAGGAACCAATTGGTATCATGTTACGGTATCACAGGATTACAATCATAAAAATGAACTTATTGGATTTATCGCTTTTTATGAAAATATTGATGAAAAAATGCGTTATATGTATGATGCTCAAACGGATAGATTAACGGGATTACTTAACAGAGCAAAAATAGATGATATTTTACAATCTGAAATCAAACGTGCCACACGCAATGAGTTTGCACTTTCTGTGATCCTTGTAGACATTGATTATTTTAAAGAGGTCAATGACAAATATGGCCATCAGACAGGTGACTTGATTTTGAGTGAGTTTGCAACTTTATTGTCCAACAATATACGAGAAACAGATTTTATAGGACGATGGGGAGGAGAAGAATTTTTGATAATCTGCCCTCATACGGATTCTGATGGTACTTTTGCATTGGCAGAAAATCTTAGAAAAAGAGTAGAATCGACTACTTTTTCTGTAATTGGCAATAAAACATCAAGTTTTGGAATTGCTCAATTATACAAAAGTGATACGATTGAAGACATATTCAAGAACGTTGATTTTGCTCTTTATCATGCGAAAAAAATGGGAAGAAATCAAGTTCAGCGTTATAAATAAACACAGAATCCACAATCCAATATAAATCTTAAATACCTCTTTTGAAAATCAAATTTTTAAGGCTTCGGTCTTCATTGCTTGCGGGGAAGCTCTTTAGATTCTCCAGTCTTTCAATATAACGAAATTCAGGGGCATTTTCTTTAAAAAGAGTTTTAATAAATTCAGGGTCCAATTCTGGAGCATTGAGTGCGGATAAAATAGTACATTCTTCTGACGCGAATTCATGAAGTCTACGGATGATTTTCTCATAGTCGCTGGTTGCTGCGAACGAGCCTTTTTGGAAGCTTGGTGGATCGATGATGATCAGGTCGTAAGGTCCTGATTTACGGATACGACTCCATGATTTTAGAATATTGTACGGCATAAATTCCACTTTTTTTGTGTCAAGTCCGTTTAGTCGATGATTTTCTCTTCCTATGCTGAGAACATTTTTGTTCATATCGACATTTACAACGGCCTTTGCTTCTGCTGCAATAGCTGCAACAGAGAAAGAACAGGTATAGGAAAAGAGATTTAAGACATTTTTGTTACTGGCATGAGCACGGACAAACGATCTTCCATTTTTCATGTCGGGAAAGAAACCAATATTTTGGGCATTGAGAAAATTGAGATGATATTTGAGACCGTTTTCTGTGGCGAACGTCTCTTGGGGTAACTCTCCTGCAATCACCGTAGAGGGAGCCTGTGGAAGATAGCGTTGTTGGACGATCATTGCGTCCCATTTTTGCTCATGATAATAGAAATCACTTAACATGGCAATAATCGTTTCTTCATCATCAGCCGCGTCAAATAATACGATAAATAATACCTTGTCCACACTGTCTACTGTGAGAAATCGATACCCCTCGTATACGTCGCCTCGTCCGTGAAATAATCGGGTATATTCTTCGGTTTTGTTTTGAGCGTTGATGCTTATGAGCTGCTGTAAATCATTTAGGGTCATATTTATGTATCTTTTATATAAGTGGTGAAAGTATAGCAGGAGTTGGATGGATCGCTCAGAAGAGTTCAGGATGCAATATCATCGTGATATAATACCTCAAGCGAGGGAACGGCATGGAAATAATGGATTACAGTGACCGTTCTAAAATAGAGTTTGGCTTAACTGAAAAAATAGCTTCCAAAACGATGCAGTGGGCAGTAAAAAAGTACCTTCATCTAAAAACAACTCAAAAAGTATTACCGACTGCACCTGATCAAACACTGCGTCTATTGTACATTCACATCCCTTTTTGTCTGACACTGTGCCCGTATTGCTCATTCCATAAATTCAGATTTGACGAGCCAAGCGCCAAACGATATTTTAAACTGTTGCACAAAGAGATGCAGATGATTCACTCTCTTGGGTATCGATTTGATTCGATTTATTTAGGAGGCGGAACGACGACGATTTTACCCTCAGAGTTGGGAGAGACAATCGATTTGGCTAAATCGATATTCGATATCCGTGAGGTGTCGTGTGAGAGCGATCCACAACATTTGATAGATTTGGAGGATGCAAATCTAATCGGTAAGATTGATCGTCTTTCTATAGGGATTCAGAGTTTTAATGATGATACTCTCAAACAAATTGGGCGATATAAAAAGTTTGGTTCTGCTGAAAACCAGTATGCAAAAGTAGAACGTGCTATCCAGAATTTTCCGATCGTAAACATAGATATGATTTATAATTATCCGAATCAAAGCGAAGAAGCTTTGCACCATGAGATCGATACGATTCTCAAACTCCGCCCGCCACAAGTGACTTTTTATCCGCTGATGTATGCACCTGGAATTCGAGAGAGTCTCAGTAAGCGGTGGGGAGATCTCAGCGATACCAAGGAAGCAAAACTTTATCGTATCATCATGGAAAGGATGAACGGGATTTATACTCAGCGGTCGAGTTGGGCATGGTCATTGGAGAAAGAGGGCATTATCGATGAATACGTGATCGAGAGGAGTGAATATGTCGGGATCGGAAGCGGTGCATTTAGCTTTATAAGTGATACTCTCTACGCTAATACGTTTTCATTGCCTGAATATGCAGAAGCATTAGCTGATAACCGATTGCCCATCACGTACGCGATCTCTTTCCCCTCACGTGCAATTCGTCAATATAGGATGATGGTGGAATTGTTTGGTTTCTCACCAGCAACAGAGCACTTATGGATAGAAAATACTCTTTTAAAACTGTTTGGTGGATACACAAAAGGGAAAGTAAATGCCAAAGGCTCTTATCTTTTTTCCGTCATGATGAGGGAGTTTTATAACGGAATGGATTACGTCCGCGAGACAATGCGTCATAATCTGACGAATAAAGATGGTTTGATCGAGTAGAAATATACTTTGAAACCGTTAAGTGAGCGAAAAAGTAATGATTTTTTTTATGGACTTCAAAATAAAGATTAATATTAAACTTTAAAATAAAAATATATTTTGCTACAATAGTTATATAAATTTGAGATTTATGCAGGATGATACGTATGAAAAGAACAACATTGGCCTCGATATTAACTAAAAATGTAACCACACTTTCCATTGATGTCACGGTATCGTATGCCATGGAAGTGATGACTCTTGGTAACCTCAGTTCTTTAATTATTGTTGATGCTGATAATAGACCGATAGGAATTTTCACTGAACGAGACAGTTTAAAAGTAATTTCAGGAAAAATAGCCTTAGACTCTCATTTAGGTGATGCGATGAGCCAGGGGGTTTATACAGTACATCGGGATGATGAGATCCATGACACCTACGCCATTATGTCTGACAAAGGTTTTCGGCATTTGGTTATCGTAGATGATGAAGGAAGGCTAGAAGGAGTAGCGACCCAAGGCGATTTCCTTCGTCATATCGGTTTTGACAATATGACGTATAGCAAAAATATTACGACAGTAATGACCAAATCGGTTGTGATGCTGAATCGTGATTCAACTATCACCTATGCAGCTTCTTTGATGGCAGAGCATCATAGTGACTATGCTGTCATTACGGAGGGTACGATTCCGGTTGGTCTTATTACTGAACGGGATATTTTGCAGTATGCTTCAGCTAAAAATGAATTCGGTGATGATCCGATTTGGAGTGTCTATCAGAGTGATTTTCCTGTGTGCACAGAAGAGACATCTTTGTCTGAAGCGGCTTCACTTATGGAGCATCATGGTGTTCATCAACTGATTATTGCGGATGATGATGGGAATCTCGTCGGATTATTGACGCGTTATGATCTTTTACAGGCATTGCATGGGAGTTATTTTGAGTTTTTGATTCGCCAAGTTGATAGCAAAAGTACAGCTTTGACTGAACTCAAAGATGTATATGCTAAGCTGGTACAAGACCAAGATGATTTGAGCAAAAGTGAAGAAAAATTCCGAACGTTATTTGACATGCTTCCTGATGGGGTTGTGCTTGTAGATCCTATTACCCATCAAACCGTTGATTTTAACAGTGTTGCTGCACAGCAATTGGGTTATACGGCAGATGAGTTTTTAGAGATCAATATAAGTGATTATGAAACGATTGAAACAAAAGAAGAAACAAATGCACATGTTCAAGCGATTCTTCATGATGGACAACATGAATTTGATACGGTTCACCGTCGAAAAAATGGATCATTGATGGACGTTCGTGTGACTGTTTCTGGAGTGACTATTCGAGAAAATCCCTATCTTTTAGCCTATTATCGTGATATTACAGATAAAAAAAGACAAGCGATTCGTTTACAAGCACAGTTAGATCTTTTAGGGATAATAGCTACAAATATACCGATGCAGGAATTGCTTGAAACGATCTCATTATTTGTTGAAAAGCAATGTAATGGAATCAAGTGCTCGATTTTATTGGCTGACGATAAAACACAGACGCTTCAAAATGGTGCGGCACCGAGTATTCCTTTATCGTATACAAATTCAATTATTGGAGTGCCTATAGCGCAAGGAAATGGTTCTTGCGGAACTGCGTGTGCGACTAGATTGCCCGTTGTTGTGAGTGACGTCTTAACTGATCCTCTTTGGCATCAGTATCTTTCGTTGATTAAACCGTATTCATGGCTTCGTGCATGCTGGTCAACACCATTTTTTGATCAAGACAAAAATTTACTTGGTACATTTGCCCTTTATGCCGATACCCAGAGAAATCCTGATGCCAATGAACAAGAACTAATGACGTATTCCGCGTCACTTGCGGGTATGGTAGTAGAACGCTTTTCACGGCAGGAAGCATACGCTCAGCAAGCCGTATTTTTACATACACTGATCAATACAATTCCCGATTTAGTCTGGGTGAAAGATATGGCAGGAGTATATCTCGCGTGTAATGAGATGTTTGAACGTCTTTATAATGCCAAAGAGCTAGAGATTATAGGTAAAACAGATTTTGATTTTGTAGATTCTGAGCTTGCGCAATTTTTTCAAGATCATGATCGAGCAGCCATAGCAGCAGGGGGATCAAAAACCAATGAAGAATTTTTAAAATTTGCCGATGGAAGCTATGAAGGGTTGTTTGATACGATCAAAACACCCATGAAAGATGCAGAGGGTACTATTATCGGAGTACTTGGAATTGCCCGTGATATTACCGATCGAAAACGTTATGAAGAGCGACTCGAGACGTTGGCAAACTATGATACATTGACAGGCTTAGCAAATCGTGCATTATTCTCTTCACATCTGCAAAGCTCGATTGAAAAAGCTAAGCGTCACAAAACTCAAATTGCTGTATTAATGTTTGATTTAGACCGCTTTAAAGATGTTAATGACAGCTTCGGGCATGCAGCAGGAGATGAGCTGCTTCAGCAAGTAGCACAGCGGTTTGATGTGAGATTACGCGATGGAGATATTATCAGCCGTTTGGGCGGAGATGAGTTTGCTATTGTCTTGGAACATCTTAATCGTCCAGAAGATGCGGGTAGGATCGCAAAAGAAATGATCGATGCACAAAATGCTCCCTATAAACTGATCGGCGGCGCACTAGTGCATATCGGGATGAGTGCCGGGATTGTTCTTTTTCCTGATCATGGAGAGAGTGCTTCTGAGTTACTTCAGCATGCTGATGCAGCTTTGTATAAAGCGAAAGGGGAGGGGCGAGGTATCTATCGCTACTATACCGATGAATTAACCGATTCCGCACGTCAACGGATTGAATATGAAACCTGTTTGCGTCGAGCAGTTACGAATAATGAATTTGAGGTGTATTATCAGCCACAGGTTCATATCGCAACCGGAAAGATTGTTGGTGCTGAAGCGTTGGTACGCTGGAATGATCCTGAGAAAGGGATAATCTATCCTAGTCTGTTTATTCCTATCGCTGAGGATACGGGTCTGATTGGTGCAATCGGTGAATGGGTACTAAACGAGACGTGCCGACAGGGAAAAATTTGGCTGGACGGCGGGCATCGACTGACGCTTGCGGTCAATCTCTCTGCGCATCAAGTACGTCACCAGAATATTCCGGCAATGGTTGAATCAGCTCTTAAAAAGTCAGGATATCCGGCAGATAAGCTCGAGCTCGAACTCACAGAAAGCGCTCTTATGCAAAGGGAAGAGGAGACGGTGGCAATGCTTCATATGCTTCGTGCACAGGGGATACGACTTGCCATTGATGACTTCGGTACTGGATATTCGTCACTCTCCTATCTGAAACGGTTTCCGATTGATGTATTAAAAATTGATAAAAGTTTTGTGGATGATCTTCCGTTTGATGCAGATGATATGGCGATTGTTACGGCCATTATCGCTATGGGGACAGCACTTGGTTTTCAGATTTTAGCGGAGGGAACAGAGCGTATCGAGCAGATTGAATTCTTAAAAGAGCGTGGATGTACAATGTATCAAGGGTATTATAAAAGTCCGCCACTACCTGCAAAAGAGTTTTTTGAACTGTTATGCAAATAGGAAGCTCTTCTTTGTATGAATCAGCCTACTTCGTTTGTGTAGGCATACGTCGAGGAGATAGAGCGTAAGCGCTCTGCTGCTTTGATAAAGATATCGATGACATAATCAATCTCATCCGCTGTCGTAAATCTGCTGAGACTTAGACGGATTGCCGTGTGGGCGAGCTCAGGGTCTTCACCGATGGCATTCATAACGGGATTGGCTTGGAGTGATTCCGAGGCGCATGCGCTTCCGGTGGAGGCGGCGATACCGGCACGATTTAGATCCCACAGCATCGATTCACCCTCAATACCGCGTAAAGAAATGAGAATCGTATTGGGAGTTTTACGTGCGCGGTCACCTACGACGATGGTATCGGGAAGTTGTGAAATCGCATCTTCGAGACGGTCACGAAGGGCGCGAACATCACTGTTCATCTTGTCCAAGTGACCGACTGATTGCTTCATCGCCAATCCCATTCCGATCATATAAGCGACATTGAGTGTTCCGGCGCGATAGCCACCCATTTGTTCCCCACCGTGAAGGAGATTCGGAAGCTCTTTCCCTTTTTTTACATAGAGTCCGCCGATCCCTTTTGGACCGTGGAATTTGTGTGCGGAAAAGGTGAGATAATCGATCGGTGTTTTGGTGAGATCGACCGAAACTTTTCCGATTGCCTGCACTGCATCCGTATGAAATAAAATCCCTTTTTCTTTTGCAATAGCAGCTACTTCATCGACGGGGAAGATCATCCCTGTTTCATTGTTCGCCCACATCATAGAAATGAGGATCGTTTTGTCCGTAATAGCTGCTGCGATACGTTCGGCACTCACATAACCGTATTGGTCAACATCGACAAAAGTGACTTCCGCCCCATGCTCTTGTAGAAAATGAAGCGTTTCCAGAACAGAAGGGTGCTCAACAGCGGATGCAATAATGTGATTTTTACTCGGATCAGGGAGGATATGTTTGAAAAAGATCCCCTTTAGAACCGTATTGTTGCTCTCGGTTGCACAGGAAGTGATGAGAATATCATCCGCATCGGGAGCGTTAAGCGCATCGTACATGTATCCCATTGCCTCATTCAAATAGGGGCGTACTTCGATACCGTATTGGTGAAGCGAGTTGGGATTGCCATAAAACTCTTCAAAAAACGGCTGCATTTTTACTTTTACGATAGGGTCTAGTTTGGTGGTTGCATTGTTGTCGAGATAGACGCGTTTCATGTTTTGTCCTCATGTGTCGTTATTATAAGGACTAATGCAAGATTTGTTCGAGAAGGAAGGTCACTCTACTTGATCCACTCCGAGTGTGAACGCCAAGTAGCTAACCAATCAGGTAACTCATGCGCTGGCATTGGGCGAGCGATGGCGTAGCCTTGTGCACATTCACATCCCATTTTTAATAACAGTTCTCCGTGCGCTATGGTTTCTACCCCCTCAGCGATTATATTCAAATGAAATGCATCAGCAAGGCTGATAATCCCTGATAAGATTGCAAGATCATTGGGATTATTAAACATATCGCGAATAAAGCTTTGATCAATCTTTATCGTGGCGATGGGTAACTGCTGGAGATACGTGAGAGAGGAATAACCGGTACCAAAATCATCAAGCGAAAATAATACTTCGAACTCTCTGCACGATTGTATGATTTTAGAGATTCGGCTCATGTCTTCTAGCTTACTGGTTTCCAACACTTCCAGTTCTAAATGAGCAGGGTTTATGTCCGGATGTAATGCTAAAATCTCCTGCAAACGGTTGACGAAATTATCTTCTTGAAGCTGTCGGGCACTAATATTAACGCTTACGTGAACATCGACTCCCTCGTGATGCCAAAGTTCCATTTGGGTTAAGGCAGCATTGATAACCCACTCTCCTAGATCAATTGAGAGTGGATGATCTTCGATCATAGGTAAAAAGTGGGCTGGTTGTAAGAGACCGTTTTGGGGATGTTGCCATCGAATCAGCGCCTCTACTCCAATAACGACACCTGTTTTCATATTGACTTTTGGCTGATAATAGAGGAGAAATTCAGATAATTGCATTGCTTTATGCATATTTTCTATAAATTCATATCTTTCTCGAAGAAGTGTATCTTGCTGTGTATCAAAAACATGATAGCGATTTCTGCCGGCTAATTTGGCTTGATACATTGCTTGATCTGCTTGTCGCAAGAGTAAATCTGTATCTATTTTTTGAGCTTGCGGGTAAAAAGTGACCCCAAGACTTGCAGTGATTTGTAATAATAGATTATCGACATTTAATGGCTTGGAAGTTGCCTCTAAAAGACGGATAATCATAGGAATAGCATCTTCGATAGTATTCAAATCAAGTAAAAGTATAACGAACTCATCTCCACCTATTCGAGCGATGGTATCCCCCTCTCGAAGGGTTTGTTTCATTTGATTAGAGAGGGTAATGAGGACATGATCTCCTACTTCATGACCATGAGTATCATTGACTTCTTTAAATCCATCCAAGTCGAGATAAACAACGGCCAAAGGGAGTCCATGACGTTGGGACTGAGCCATCCCTTGACTGAGGCGATCGGATAGCAGTACACGATTGGGAAGATTGGTCAGTGCATCGTATTGGGCAATTCGGTTTAATTCATTTTCGTATATCTTTTTTTCGGTAATATCGCTCATTACTAAGCGAACGACGGAAATGTCATCACTGTTTTTTGTAACAGTCGTCACTAGATGTGCCCAAAAAGGGGGATTTTCTTCACGAAGCAAACGTAATTCAAAAGAGAATTTTTCATCCGATTTAAAGAATTTTTTGCGGTACAGATAGTAGTTGTTTTGATCTTCTTTGTGGACAAATTCAGACATGAGCCGTCCAACTAGCTTACTTCGACTAATCCCAAACAGTACAGCAGCGGTTAAGTTGGCTTCTAAAATTAATCCCGTCTCAGAAAGAGTACAATAGCCTACAGGCGCCAGGTCATAGAGATCAAAATAACGCTCACGTTGGGCATCAAGCTCTATTTGCGTTTGACGTAATTCCTCGTTTTGCATTTCCAATTCGATTTGATGAACACGTAATTCATGCAGTATACGACCGATTTCTTCGGGCAACATTTTTTCTAAGTTTTCTCGTGACTCATCCATGTTTTCGCGAGCGATTCTTTCGGCTTGCAAACGTAAGTTTTTTGGTAGGATGTCTACGTCTTTAAAGTTTCCATCCATAATCATGAGTCTACTCTCTTCATATTGATTTTTGATTCAATCATCCGTTCCGTGGTGGCTACTGCATAGATATTACCGCTTTCGTTTACTAAAGCAGTAGCCGTCAACCAGACTTCTACTATTTGAGCGTCTTTTCTCATTCGTTGCGTAAATAATGGCTCCAAAATTTCAGCTTGGCTCAACTGATGTACTCGCACTAGCGCTTCTTCTTGGAGAGCTTTTGGTATGCGGTCGCATACATTCATTTTTAGCGCTTCCTCTTCACTCCAACCATACATTTTCACGGCTCCGGGATTCCAGGCAAGAATCGTACCATCCAAGCTTTGAACGGTAATGGCATCATGCGCATCACGTACAACTACGGCTAAACGGAGTAACTCATTGACTTTGAGCTGTGCTTCTGCTGCTTCTTTGCGAGCCGTATTGTCTGTACCGATGAGTAAGTAGCCGATAATCTTCTCTTTATCGTCACGTAAAGCCGTCACAGAAACGACTGCGGGGAAGCGACTGCCATCTTTACGAACATACGTAAGCTCATAAATATCCTCGATCTCACGGGAAGCTTTAAACACCAATGCTTCAAAGCCCGGGGCTATGGGTGTGTTGAATTCCAAACTTAAACTTTCAGCCCTCTGGATGATTTCTGTCGGATCAGAAATATCCGCCGGTGTGATTTTGTTCATCACCTCCGTGGCGGCATAGCCTAACATTTTCTCTGCACCAACGTTGAAAATTTGAATAACTCCCTTTTTATCGGTAGCAATACTGGAGAAATTAGTACTGTTAAAAATAGCTCTTTGAAGCGTTCCTGCTTTATAGAGTGCGGCTTCGGCTTCTTTACGGGCGGTATTGTCTATAAAAGTAATGACAGCACCCTCTATGACGTTGTCAATCGTTCGGTAGGGGAGGATACGCATCGTGTACCATTTACCAATCACGGTTTGGACATCCAACTCTTTTGGCATCAAGGTATCCAGCACCGCCTGCACATCATCCACTAGGTTACTATAGCCGATTAAGTTGGAACCAATATGAGAGACAGGTCTTCCTTCATCGCCGGATATAAGGTTGATTATCATTTTAGCTTCAGGAGTGAAACGGAGAATACGCAGTTGGTGATCCACAAAAACCGTACCAACCCCCGTACCCGCGAGTAAATTGTTCATATCATTATTGGCAAGGGATAAATCAGAGACTTTGGTTTGCAGTTCGATATTAACGGTCGCCAACTCTTCATTCGCGGATTGCAACTCTTCTTTCGACGTTTCAAGCTCTTCATTGGTCGATTGTAACTCTTCGTTTATGGATTGCATCTCTTCGTTTGAGGATTTCAGCTTTTCATTGGAGCTTTCCATCTCTTCATTGGCAATTTGAAGATATTCTTCTTTCGCCCACAACTCTTTTTTCAATAGCTCAATACTAAAATGCTCTTCTTGATTTGATCCATCTTCTTGTGATAATGCTTGGAGGGCCTTTTTTTGAGCTCTTTGTACCTCTATAATCGGTACTTCTTCAAGAATAATCAAGTACAAAGGCGACTCAGGTGTTACCGTAGGATCGACAGAAACCACTACGGGGCGGATGGTGAGATTGATGGTATTGAAATGGCCATTAACATTGATGCTCAAACTAGAGTAGCGAACAATCTCTTTTGAGGAGACGGCTTTATGCAAAGCAATCGTCAAATCACGCTGTAAGCCTTCACGTGCCATTTTTAGAATATTAATACGGCTGGTTTCACCCACAGGTAATTCCAGATACATTCCCATACGCCCATAAAGATAGAGAATGTCACCTTTTATAGTTACAAGTGCTCCTGCGGGTGCAATTTGCTGTAAGAGTGCCTGTTCGGTTAGCTCGCGAAGGGGTAGTTTTCGCTCAGAGGGCTTTCCTGCTGGCTGAGAAATGACCGTGCGAATGGTGCTTATAGAGGGAAGGAGCTGTTTTATATTAGTCCGTTTTACTCCATAGAGCTGTTCTTTTCGTTGGTAAATTTTTGCTTTTCGATCCATTACCGAAAATAGGTCGGTAAAATCGCCGATGCATTCGGAGGTGCCTAAAAAAAGGATACCATTGGAATTAAGTGCATAATGAAATAATGGAAAAAGTTTTTTTTGCAACTCTGACCCCATATAAATGAGAAGATTGCGGCAGGAAATGAGGTCCAGCCTAGAGAAGGGAGGATCTTTAATAATATTATGCTCTGAAAAAATCAGCATATCACGAATATTTTTATGGATTCGATACATACTGCCATCGGGCTCAGCTGTAAAAAAACGTCCCAGTCGTTCTGCTGTAACATCAGTTGAAATACTGGATGAAAATAGCCCTGTACGGGCTTTTGCTATTGCTTGAGCATCGATGTCCGTAGCAAAGATCTGAACCACATGGTGCAATTTCATGGCTTCCATATACTCTGACAAAAGTATTGCTATGGAGTACGCTTCTTCGCCCGTAGAACATCCCGTCGACCAAATTCGAATGACACTTCCTTCGGGTTTAGCGATAAAAAGTTTGGGAATGATATATTCTTCAAGTAGCTTAAATGCTTCTGGGTCACGGAAAAAATTGGTGACACCAATTAACAAGTCACGAAACAATGCTACTATCTCGGTCGGTGTATTTTGTAAATATTTAACGTATTTGCCTATCTCATCAATTTGGTGAACCACCATGCGTCGTTCAATACGACGATAAATGGTACTAGGCTTATAGAGAGAAAAATCATGACTAGTTTGGGCACGAAGAAGGATAAAAATTTTCTTGAGCGAATTTTCATACTGTAATGTTGGAGAGGTGGGAGTGCGTGGCAGAGTTCCAAACGCATGGGTCACATAGTCTATCAGTTTGAGGGGCATTTCAGAGGGCGTAAGCTCGTAATCCACAAGTCCTGTTGCAATGGCACTGCTAGGCATTCCATCGTACTCAGCAGAATTGAGGCTTTGAGCCATCACCATTCCACCTTCTGCCTTAATGGCTTGTATTCCTAATGTTCCATCACTGCCAGTACCGGTCAAGATGATAGCGATAGCTTTTTGTGCCTGATCTTGTGCCAAAGAACGAAAAAAGTAATTAATGGGTAAACGATGACCATGCAGTTCAGTAGGCTCAAAAAGTTGCAGGATTCCATTTAAAATAGCCATATCCTGACCTGGTGGAATGACATAAACACAGTTGGGCTGTACCGCCATACCATCTTCAACTTCGAAAACTTTCATACTGGTATAGTGGCTGATGAGTTCTGTCAGGATACTTTTATGCTCGGGAGAAAGATGCTGAACGAGCACATACGCCATTTCAGAATCAACATTAGCGGGCAAACCTGAAAAGAAAGCCTCAAAAGCCGCTAAACCTCCAGCGGAAGCACCTATGCCTACAATGGGAAAATTTAATTGGGTATCAGTATCGTAAGGTTCAATGGTATTTTTGGTTTCAGAGAATTGGTCTGGTTGAGCATTCTCCGTTATTACTGTCATAGGTATTTCCCTGTTGTATAAACTTATTACTTATTGATCATAATAAGCTTATACATATTAACTGGCTACCCTTAAGATTGAGCGTAATTGTATACTTTGACAGACAAAGCATACAAAAGAGTGAATTCTCTACGGTGATGATACAGAAGCTTACGCCTGTACGCTCTCTTCTTTATAAACATAGATAGGTTCGTTACTCGAATCTTCGATCACCGCTTCGGTGATGGTGAGGCTTTGTAGATTCTTTTTTGACGGACAGCTAAATTGCAACGGCAACATTGCTTCTTCGATAATACTGCGTAATCCGCGTGCTCCGACACCACGATCGATTGCTTTTTGGGCAACGGCATCGAGGGCTTTGGCTTCAAAGTTCAGCTCGATACCGTCCATATCAAACAGCGCTTGAAACTGTTTGATGAGGGCATTATCCGGTTCTTGGAGAATCTGAACCATTTGCTCTTTGGTTAGCTCGGTTAGCTGTGCAACGACGGGAATACGTCCGATAAACTCAGGGATGATTCCATAGTGAACGAGCGCTTTGGCATCAATCTTTTTAGGTTTAACGACGGTTTCGGCAGTGCTTTTGCTAAATCCGACTTTATTCGATTTTTTAGTATGGGTATCGGGTACAAGTCCTACGAACGCACCTCCACAGACGAAGAGGACGTGGGTGGTGTTAAACAATACCGTTTCAGTGGTGGAATTTTTACGGCTCCCTTTGACGGGGACGTAGACTTCTGCCCCTTCTAGGATTTTGAGTAAGCCTTGTTGTACACCTTCACCTGAAACATCACGTCCCATGGTAGAAGATTCCGATTTACGGGCGATTTTATCAATCTCGTCGATGTAGATGATCCCGCGCTGAGCCAATTCGATGTCATAGTTTGCTGCCGCAAGCAAACGAGAGAGGATACTCTCAACGTCTTCTCCTACGTAGCCAGCTTCGGTGAGTGCGGTCGCATCGGCAACGGCAAACGGAACTTGCATGATTTTCGAGAGCGATTTGGCGAGCAATGTTTTACCGCTACCCGTTGGACCTACGAGCATAATGTTGGATTTTTCGAGTTCTACGTTGTTGTAGATCGGGTTTTCAATCCGTTTGTAATGGTTGTAGAGAGCAACGGCAAGGACTTTTTTCGCATCGACTTGACCGATGATGTATTTGTCCAAAAACTCAACGATTTTTTCAGGAGTAGGGAGCTGTTGCTGCATAGCAGAGCGTTGCTCGTACCGTACCTCTTTTTGCAAAATTGCAGAACAGGTGGTGATACACTCATTACAAATATGGGTTGTCTCCGAGGAGAACATTTTTTTTACTTCGCTCTGTTTACGACCACAAAATGAGCAGGTTTTTTCAGTATTCATCACTCAATCCTTCGCACTGAATTTAGTCAAAATTGTATCCGCTAATCCAAACTCGATCGCTTCATGGGCTTCCATGTAGTTGTCACGGTCGGACTCTTTTTCGATGATTTTGGCACTTTTACCGGTTGCCTCGGCTAAGATGGCATACAAACGACGTTTGAGATTGAGGATATGTTTCGTATGAATCTCGATGTCGCTCGCCTGACCCGAATACCCGCCCAGTGGTTGATGAATCATCACTTCGGCATTAGGGAGCATATAACGATGCCCTTTTTCCCCGCAGGTAAACAGTACCGCCGCCATTGATGCAACCATTCCCATGGCGTAGGTATGCACGGGGGCATTGATTAAGTTCATAGTATCTAATATGGCTAATCCGCTCATCACTGAACCACCCGGTGAACTGATGTAAACATGAATCGGCTCTTCGGAATCCATAGCTTCCAAATAAAGCAGTTGAGAGACGACAATCCCCATCATGTGATCATCAATCGCTTCAGTGATAACGATGACACGATCGCCTAAAAGTTTGGAAAACAAATCGAAATATCGCTCTCCGCGAGGCGAAACATCTTTAACAGTTGGTAAATATGGCATCTTAAGCTCCTTTTATACAAATGCTTGAATAAATTCTTGAAGTGACATAGGGATCACTTCAATATTGTGTTTCTCGATAAACTTTTTCTCTTTTTTCCCCAGCTCTTGATCGGTGATGACGTATCCCCCCTCCAAATCAAAGCTAAGCTCATTGGCAACCATCCGATCGGTATCGTGACCGAAGGATGTCCCTAAAAAGAGATATTTTTTCGCTTTACGGTAGGTTTTGAGTACCTTCGGCACGGCAAATCCACCCATCGCTTCGGTAAGCCAATCGACGTAATCGGCATCGGAGATGACAAAGGTCGGATTAGGAAGCGGTGATCCCATCGGTTTAAAGAGGATTTTTTCGGCATTATCCAGTACCTCGTCATCTACGAGAAAATACTTTTGATTTTCAACATCGTACTCATACGTTTCATAGCGATTTAGATCACCCATGATACGTGATTTTCCGATGATGAGACAGTGCGGTGTAAATGCGAGAAGCTCTTGAAGCTTCGTGTCGCGGTTGGTATCAACGATGTAGCGAGGAAGCATATCGACTATCGCTTTGTGCAACGGTGTCGGGTCAAACGGCTTGGTATAAATATGATTGATAAGCTGTGTCATATACTCCACACCGCGACGCTGTTCCAAATGCATCGCCGCACGTGAGTACTCAAACATGAGGCGTGGTGCCATAGCCCGCCCGCCATTCATCGCCAAAATCAGCGAATCACTGTCATGAGGAACCGCTTCACCCTCTTTGGTCATGATTCCCTCAAATACACCTAATCCGAAGTAGGGAATGGTGGTCTGATTGCGTAACTCTTTTTTGATTGTTTCGATTTGTGTATCCATCGTGATCCCTTTTGGAACTTTGAATGGAATATTGCATTTTGCGTTCTTGTTGGAAATAGGAGTAAAATTATCTTATTTTGTAGGATTTTGGAGAGAATGGGGTGATAAGGGACAAAAATGTCACCTCTACTTACCCGTGACACCCTTTGCCTGTATAACAGCTATTGGCAGCGACGATCTTTGCAAGTGCTTTGTCAATACTAAATGGAGCGTTTAGATCACTTAGTATTTCATGGTAGAAGACTGCTCCATCTTTGGAGATAATAAATAGCGATTTGGCAAGTTCTTTGCTAGAAAGTCGAACACCGTAATAATCCCCGTATGCCTCATCATAATCATATCCGCTTAACCACTCTTGGAGTGTTGGCAATTCATGTTGGTCATTTGCGACGATGAGCGCTTTGGTAATTCCTCCCAGTGCATTGAGCGAGAGAAGCGTATCCACCTCAGTTAACTGAGAAATGAGTGCTTCATCGATAAATGCTGTACTAATAAGGAGTTGTGTAAATCCGTTTTGCCCTCCGATGGTAAATGTCTCATCCTTGTGATTTTTAAGGCTCACTTTTTCAGAGGCATAACCGACATCGAGAGGCATATCTTCAAGATACAGCGTGGATGTGTTGTAATTTATCTGCAATTTCGACTCCTATAATAAAATGGTTCATTGCTTCGTGTATCGTTTTCATAAAGGGAGGAATCTTATGAATTTTTATCCCGACGTTGCGCATCGCATAAAAGGTATTGAGACAATATTGACCTGTGATGAGATAGTCGCATTTGCCGATGACTTCCAAAAGTGCGTAATGCTCACTGATGTGGTGAGGATCGAGGCTCTTATCTGTGTCGCAGCTGCTTTCTTTCATCTTTGGATCACACACCATCTCCCCATCGCATTTCTTCCAAGGGTTAAGTTTGGACCCAATATGCCGATAGCGAATGTCGTTACGTTCTCCGGTAAGCTCATACAGTGCGAACATTATTGCGCTACACGGATTGTAGTGGTAGACACGCTTGAATGCATCTATCGGTATAGCAACGATCATTGTCAGCTCCTTATATTGACTAGATTTATGCAATTTTTATTCTTGCTTTCATTATGTATAGGGTTTAAAAAGAAGACAACGGCTTTGTTTGGATAAATACAAAATTGTCACGATTGCACTCCGATTTCTTCATAATCGATAAGAACGCTATTTGCATAACTGGATTTCAGATAATGATTGGCACCGGATGAGGCAAGATCATTGAAAAATGATAATAACAAGGAGATACTATGAGCTGTTCATCAACTGGAACTGAAGCTTTTATGCCCGATGATATTAAGGAAAAGATCCACAATCATCCATGCTATTCTGAGGGTGCCCACCACCACTATGCCCGTATTCACGTAGCGGTTGCCCCTGCGTGCAATATCCAATGCAATTATTGTAACCGTAAATACGACTGTTCGAACGAGTCACGTCCGGGTGTAACCTCTGAGCGCCTCTCGCCTGTGGAAGCCGCGAAGAAAGTCATGTTCGTCGGCGGAGAAGTACAACGTATGAGCGTACTTGGGATTGCAGGTCCCGGCGATGCGTTGGCGAATCCTAAAAAGACGTTTGAGACGTTTGGAATGGTGCGTGAGTTTGCTCCGGATCTTAAACTGTGTCTCTCTACAAACGGATTGGAATTGCCTAATTTTATCGATGAAATGGTCGAATACAATATCGATCATATCACCGTCACCATTAACAGCGTTGATGAGACGGGAGAGATCGGAAGTTTGATTTATCCGTGGATTTTCCATAATAACAAGCGTATTTATGGAAAAGAAGCCGCACAAATCCTCCTTGAAAATCAGCTTGAGGGGATGCGTAAATGTGTCGAAAAAGGGATTTTGATCAAAGCCAATTCCGTTTTGATCCCAGGTATTAACGATCAGCATCTACCGGAAGTATCCCGCAAACTCAAAGAGATCGGCGTGTTTTTGCACAACATTATGCCTATTCTTTCCGAGCCTGAGTTCGGAACCAAATTTGCCCTCGATGGCGTTCCTAGTGCGACCGATCAAGAGCAAATGGCAGCTCAAGAAGCATGCGGTCATGATATGAAACTCATGCAGCACTGCCGTCAGTGCCGTGCGGATGCCGTAGGGCTTATCGGTGAAGACCGTGGCGGAGAGTTTACGAAAGATACGTTTGCAGGGCTTAGTTTCGATGAGCTACAAATCAAATACGATCTCGAAGCGCGTCAAGAAGCACAAGCGAAGATCGAAGAATTCCGATTCTTCCTTGATCGTGCAAATGACCGTGTTCGAAAAGAAAAAGAAGAACTCAGCTCCAACGGTGTGACAATCCTCGTTGCGGTTACGACTGCGGGCGAGGGGATGATTAACATGCACTTCGGAAGCGTTAAAGAGTTCTTGATTTACGAAGCAGGGGACAAAGGTATACGATTTATCCATCATCGTAAAGTCGATGCAGAATATTGTGCAGGTCCAGACGGTACTAATCCGCTCGCTCCGATTTTAGAGAAACTCAAAGACGTACAGATGGTTCTGACTGCAAAAATCGGCGGATGCCCGCAAGATGATCTAAAAGCAGCCGGAATTGTGGCAGATCAAAGCTATGCGTATGAGCCGATTGAGATTTCGGTACTGAAAGCATCACGCAAATATTTCGGTGTGGATGAAAACGCGGAAGTGAATTAATACCATGGCACTCATAAATGACACTACTTTGCGCGACGGAGAGCAAGCTGCTTACGTCGCATTCAATACCGAGGAAAAAATCCGCATCGCAACATTGCTGGATGCATGCGGAGCGGATGAACTCGAAATTGGTATTGCGGCAATGGGTGTCAAAGAACGCGAGGATATAAAAACGCTTCTTTCTCTGGGTTTGAGAGCGCGAATGATGACGTGGAATCGGATGAAGATGGAGGATCTTGATGCATCGCTTTCTTGCGGTGTGCAAGCGGTTGATTTATCGATTCCCATTTCGGATCTTTTGATCGATGTCAAATTCGGCGGAAGTAAAATAAAAGTATTGCACGAACTCGAACGTGTCGTTACGGCTGCCACTCGCGAAGGACTGTTTGTCTGTATTGGCGGCGAAGACAGTTCACGGGGCAGTTTTGAATTTATCAAAGATGTGATGGAACTTTCCCGTGAATGCGGAGCACAGCGTTTCCGCTATTGCGATACGATCGGTATTATGACACCTACACAAACGTATAAAGCGGTCAAGTCACTGACGGATTTAAATCTCCTCCCGATAGAAATGCACACGCACAACGATTTTGGACTCGCCAACGCCAATGCCCTCAGCGGCATCGACGCAGGGGCAATCAGTATGAACACGACGGTCATGGGTTTAGGCGAGAGGGCGGGTAATGCTTCATTTGAACAGATTCTCATGGCATTGAAACATCTTTACGGCGAGGCACGCCCCATTGACCCTCTCTTGATACGAAATCTGGTTGGAACGGTAGCAAGTGCCGCTAACATGACACTTGCACCCAATGCCCCTATCGTGGGAGAACATATCTTCGCCCACGAGAGTGGCATTCATGCAAGCGGTATGATGAAAGACTCCCATGCGTATGAACCGTATTCAGCATGTGAAGTAGGATTGGAAAGTTCGTATCCTATCGGTAAACACTCTGGAAGTGCAACGATCCGCTACCATCTCAAACGGATGGGAATCAGTGCGGATAACAGCATCTTAAGTGATCTTCTCCCAAAAATCCGAGAGATCGTTACTTCACGTAAGCGGGTATTGGATGTATTCGAACTTAAATCTCTCTATCAGGATGCAGCATGTATATAGGGTGGTTAAAGTTTGTTGATGTTCCTGAATTGATTAAAATTTCCGAAGAGACGGGCTGGCTGCTGGATGGTTATCATGTCAAACTCATGATGATGCATGCCCCGCATTTGTGTTATGGAGCATACGATGAGGGGGTTCTTGTCGGTGCTGTGATGGCAATCGAGTTTGAATCCTCCGCAATGATAAAATATTTCATGGTTAAACCCACACATCAAAAGCAGGGGATCGGACGGCGGCTTTTTAATACCCTCTTTGGTGTTTTAAAAGAAGAACACCCATCGCTGTATTTGCACGCCAATCCGCATCTTCAAACTTTTTTCGAGCAGAGCGGTTTTAAAGCGGTTATGGAAGTAGGGCGATATCTGAATGTCGGCAAAGTCCCTCCGTTTAGTTTTACCAATGCACAAGCCAAAGAGCTTGACGGCGGAAACTTCGACGCGATGATTCGCAAAATTGATTTTGAGACGTTCGGTGAAGATCGGATGGGCTTTATGCTCGATGAGATGGAACGTAACAGTTCGCTGAAATTTGCTCTTCCAAACTCGTTTCAGCACTCAAGCGTTATCAATGCGCGCGGAGTTTATCTGGGACCATGGCAATGCCGTGAGGGGTTTGAAGAGGAAGCGGAAAAAATGATGCAGGGAGTTTTGTATTTTAGAGGATTAAAGAAAGTCCTCTCCGATATTCCAATGGGAAATACAAAAGCCGTTGCATTGTACGAGAAATACCACTTTCAACAAAAAGGGACGTTTATCCACATGTCGTATGGTGAAGCTCATGCTGTCAAATTTGAAAATATCTACGCATTTTCACTTTAATTTGAACGAGGCAGGAGTAAAACCCCTGCCTCTACGCTTGCCGCTATGGCACTAAAGCTTGCCCCTTTGGGGGCAGAATTTTTGAAAGGATTATTCCATGAACCTGCTTGAAAGCTGTGTGAATGAAAAATGCAAAGTCCTTTCTATAGATTTGAGTGATGATCTAAAGCGACATCTTTGTGATATGGGACTGTGTGCGAATGCTACCGTGTGCGTTAAACGGTATGGTTTGTTCAAAAGCAGTGTCCAAGTCCAAATTGGTCAGAGATTGATTGCACTGGGAAAAAATCAAGCCCGAAACATTGAGATACGTGTAGCCTAACTTTAGGCGTATAAAATTAAATAAAAAGGGAACGATTATGTCTGAAATGACCGAAGTAGAACACAAAAAAGAGTTGGCAAAGCTCAAACGTTTGGCGATTGAAGTTGCCTCTGAAATTCACGATATTGTTGAAGACACGGTTTGGAGTAATCACGTGAAAATGCCTGAACTGGCTGAAAAACTCTACATTGCCGTCGAAAAAGCAAATGCGTATAAAGCAGAGCACTCTCTGTAAAGGAGGCTCGTATGCCTACCAAAGAAGAAATCTTAGCCCACGAAATCTGTGAATGCGGCGGCAAGAGTGTTGCCGATGCTATCAAAATATTTCAAGATACCTCCCTTCCTTATAAAAAAGCCAAAAAACTCGTTACCGAGTGTGACAAGAGCTGCTGCCGTGCTGCACTTCTACGAATATTTGATATGGCGTATACGGGTAAATTTGATTACGATGAGATCGATCGACTCATTCAATTACGCAACGATAAACTGGGCGAAATACTCGAGAGGATGAAAAGTGGG
This sequence comes from Pseudomonadota bacterium, assembly GCA_043797085.1. Classification (GTDB taxonomy): domain Bacteria; phylum Campylobacterota; class Campylobacteria; order Campylobacterales; family Sulfurimonadaceae; genus Sulfuricurvum. The sequence continues at coordinate 167,782 of JAZDQA010000008.1, forward strand.
CGCTGAAATAACCATTCGAGACGCTCATTATGATGATGTTGGCGTAATGGCTGCTTTGTTGGTAGAGTTGTTTCTTATAGAAGACGATTTTAGCATTGACATTGAGAAACAAATACAGGGGTTAGAACTCTTACTCGAAACCCAAAACTGCCTTGTTTTGGTTGCTGAAATTTCCGGACAAGTGATAGGAATGATTTCCATGCAAGGTCTTGTTTCTACTGCGATGGGTGAACGTGTAGGTTTAATCGAAGACATGATCGTATCGCATGAGTTTCGCGGTATCGGAGTTGGTCGATTACTTCTTGGTTCTATGCTTGAACATGCAAATAGTCTTGGGTATGGACGTATTGCATTGGGAGCGGATAGACGAAATGAACGAGCTATTAATTTTTATTCTAAGTTTGGATTTGAGACGAGCAATATGGGGTTGATGTATTATCTACCCCGTGCTCCATAATGATAAGCGCCTTTATCTTCGAAAACCTCTTTGATTTCTAATACAACAGGTGTTGATTTCTCTTGCTGGGTAAAATGGCTTAATTCGTCAAATTTCTCATCCGATAAACTCATCAGCTGTGCTTCAAAAATACGGAGTTTTTGTTTTAGTTTATCTGAGAGCTGGACAATCTCTTCATAATAGCGTTGAGAGAATTCGATTTCATGGGAACTTGCACGCGTTTTCCCCCCTAAAAATTCACTCAGAAGATTACGTTTTCTATTTCCATAATAGATAGGATAAATTTTCGTGTATTTATCATGTAACTCCATTAAGAGAGTTTCAATATCTTCGAGTGCTAATTGACTTGTTCCTAAGCTAAAAAGCATTGCTTCATTGTAATACCATACTCCAAATTGTGAATGGGTTGCATCCAGCGTGATTTGTTTCTCATCGACATCAATACCGGAAACCAGCAGTTTGATTGCGTTGACCCAGCGTATATGTGCGGTTCTGGCTTGATGCATGTTATGGATAAATTTTTCTTTATTGGTCATAGCAGCCCCTTTTTTACGGAAGTTTAACCATTTAGGATGATTTATTCGCAGATAGACAGTTTAATTTTTAATCAGTTGATAAATATTGGGTGAGAAATGTCGTAATTTTAACGAAGCTGACCCCTGCAACTCATATTCCTACAATTTTGTTTCATTGTCGTAACTTTGTAACGGTTGTTTTGCTAAATGTCCAAAAAACCGTAGAACACCCTTTGCATCTATCTGGATGAAGTTCAAAAATAAGGGGATAACATGGCTGGAGCAGCTAGCTTGCGACAAATCGCGTTCTACGGAAAAGGTGGGATCGGTAAATCTACCACATCTCAAAATACATTGGCAGCAATGTCACACTATTTCGAAAAAAATATTATGATCGTTGGTTGTGATCCAAAAGCGGATTCAACTCGTTTGATCCTTCACGAGAAAGCACAAGATACTATTCTTTCTCTTGCAGCAGAATTAGGAACCATTGAAGATGTTGAGATGGAACAAGCTCGTCTTTGGGGTAAAGGTTTATTTGATAAAGAAACTCCGGGCGGTTGGATCAACTGCGCTGAGTCAGGCGGACCAGAGCCAGGAGTAGGTTGTGCAGGTCGTGGTGTTATTACGGCTATCAACTTCCTCGAAGAAGAGGGTGCATATGATGAAGAAGGTCTTGATTTCGTTTCTTATGACGTTCTTGGTGACGTTGTTTGCGGCGGATTTGCAATGCCGATTCGTGAAGGTAAAGCACAAGAAATTTACATCGTAATGTCAGGTGAAATGATGGCGATGTACGCGGCTAACAATATCTCTAAAGGGATTTTGAAATACGCAAACACTGGTGGAGTTCGTCTTGCTGGTTTGATTTGTAATGCTCGTATGACTGACCGTGAATACGATTTGGCGTTAGAGCTTGCTCAACGCCTTGGTACTCAATTGATTCACTTCGTACCACGTAACAATATCGTTCAGCACGCAGAACTTCGTCGTATGACGGTTGTTGAATACAGCCCATACTCCGACCAAGCTCGCGAATACAAAGAGCTTGCTCGTAAAATCGTTTATAACGACATGAAAGTTATCCCAACTCCAATCACGATGGATGAACTTGAAGAACTTCTTCTTGCATTCGGTCTTGAAGATGAAGTTGATGAAAGCCAAGTCGGTAAAGCGGCAGAAGCGTAAGTAAAACGGTTCCTCTTTTGAGGAATCTTCAATGGCTGTCATGTAAATGACCAATAACATCTTGTTAATAATGAAAAGAAAACAACAGAAAAAGGAGATTAGATGTTTGTATTAGGTTTTCACTTCCCAGCTTCAATGGGGAATCAAGTTCCAGACGAATTAGTTGCAGAAAAAATTGCCGATGTTGATATCAGTGACGTTAAAGAGATCAAACTTTTGATGGGTACTAAAGAGAGAGATAAAGAGTGGTTGAGCTACACGAACAAAGATACGTTCTTGTTCCGTGCAATGGTTCATTACTTCAAAGAAGAGAACCCAGATAGTATTCAAAAATACATGATCTACATGAACCGTTACCAAATGTCTGCTATCTCTAAACGTGTTGATGCAGCAGATGATGAGACAATGAAATTGTGTCATAACTTAGATTCGATGGAACAATTCCGCATCGAAATCGCGTAAGGAAGAGGTGTACTATGGGTCCAGAAACACTAGAAGCTAAACAAAAAGCGGCCATTGAAGAGATCTTAAAAGCGTATCCTGAGAAAGCGGCGAAAAACCGTGAAAAACATCTCGGTGTCGGATCTCCAAATGATGAAAATCAAAAAACGTGCGGTGATGTCCGTTCAAACAAAAAAACCGTTCCCGGAGTTATGAGCCAACGCGGTTGTGCTTATGCAGGTTCTAAAGGGGTTGTATGGGGTCCGATCAAAGATATGATTCATATCTCTCACGGTCCTATCGGGTGTGGTCAATATAGCCGTGCAGGTCGTCGTAACTATTATATCGGTGTAACCGGTGTTGATACGTTCGTAACGATGAACTTTAGCTCGGATTTCCAAGAGAACAACATCGTTTTCGGTGGAGACAAAAAATTGGGTAAATGTATCGATGAAATCGAAGAACTTTTCCCATTGAATAACGGTATCTCTGTTCAATCAGAATGTCCAATCGGTTTGATCGGGGATGATATCAACGCGGTAGCAAAAATGAAAGCGAAAGAGATCGGTAAAACGATCGTTCCTGTAAACTGTGAAGGTTTCCGTGGGGTTTCTCAATCACTTGGTCACCACATCGCAAATGACACGATTCGTGACTATATCTTTGATGGCGATTTGAGTCACATCGATATCAGTGATGTGACACCGACTGAGTATGACGTTGCGATCATCGGGGACTACAACATCGGTGGTGACACATGGTCAAGCCGTATCCTTCTCGAAGAGATGGGTCTACGTGTTGTAGCACAATGGTCAGGCGATGCGACAATGAAAGAGATGGCATTGACACCTAAAGTTAAATTGAACTTGCTTCACTGCTACCGTTCAATGAACTACATCAGCCGTCACATGGAAAAAGAGTTCGGGATTCCTTGGATCGAATATAACTTCTTTGGACCATCACAAACCATCAAATCACTTCGCAAAATTGCGTCGTTCTTTGACGAGAGCATCCAAGCTAAATGTGAAGAAGTTATCGCTAAATATCAACCAATGATCGATGCGGTTATTGCAAAATATAAACCTCGTCTCGAAGGTAAAACAGTAATGTTGTTCGTCGGCGGTCTTCGTCCTCGTCACGTTATCGGTGCTTACGAAGATTTAGGTATGGAAGTAATCGGAACAGGATATGAGTTCGCTCATGATGATGACTACAAACGTACTAAAGAAGAGATCTTCCGTTCAACTGTTATCTACGATGACGTTAACGAGTATGAGCTTGAAGCATTTGTAAAAAAACTTCAACCTGACCTAGTAGCTTCTGGGATCAAAGAGAAGTATGTATTCCAAAAAATGGGTCTTCCGTATCGTCAGATGCACTCATGGGATTACAGCGGACCTTACCACGGGTACGACGGATTTGCGATTTTCGCACAAGATATGGATTTAGCAATTAATTCACCTGTATGGGCGCACTCAAAAGCACCATGGGAAAAGGAAGGTTGAGACTATGCAAGAAGTAGAAAAAATTGTAAACGGGAAAGACCTGTTTAAACGCCCTGAGTACAAAGAAGTACTCGCAAACAAAAAACAATTCGAATCGTCTATGCTCGCAATCAACCCTGCGAAAGTAGATGAAATCGCTGAGTGGACTAAATCATGGGATTACCGTGAGAAAAACTTGGCCCGTGAAGCGGTTACCGTCAATCCTGCAAAAGCATGTCAGCCTCTTGGGGCTGTTATGGTTGCACTCGGGTTTGAGGGTACTATGCCTTACGTTCATGGTTCTCATGGATGTGTTGCGTATTTCCGTTCATACTTTACCAAACACTTCAAAGAGCCGACTCCATGTGTTTCTGACTCTATGACTGAAGATGCTGCGGTATTCGGTGGATTGGTGAATATGAAAGAGGGTCTTAAAAACTGTGCAGCAGTGTATAAACCTAAAATGATCGCGGTTTCTACTACTTGTATGGCAGAAGTTATCGGGGATGATTTACAAGCGTTTATCATTGCGGCTAAAGAAGAAGATAAAGGTGAGTTTTTAGCAGCTGATTATCCAATTCCTTATGCACATACTCCTTCATTCGTAGGAAGTCATATCACTGGATATGACAACATGATGCACGGTATCATGTCACAGCTTACAGAAGGACAAAAAGGTGAAACAAAACAACGTATCAACATCATCCCTGGTTTTGAAACGTATATCGGAAGCCTTCGTTCAGTAAAAACTATCGTAGAAGCGTTCGGCACAGACTATATCATGTTGGGTGACCACTCTGATCAATGGGATATGCCTGCCGGTAACTATGAAATGTTCCAAGGCGGAACAAAATTGGATGATGCAAAAGATTGTATCAATTCAAGTGCAACTATCAGTTTGCAAAAATATGCAACGGCTAAAACCATGAAAATGGTCGAAAAACGTTGGAAACATGCAGGTGGATTCTCTAACCCAGTCGGTCTCAAAGGGACAGATGAGTTCGTTATGAAACTTGCAGAATTAACAGGAACCGAAGTTCCACAAAAACTCAAAGTAGAGCGCGGCCGTTTGGTTGATGCTATGCAAGATAGCTATCCGTACATGCACGGTAAAAAATTCGCTATCTGGGGTGATCCTGACTTCCTAATCGGTGCAGTATCATTCCTTCTTGAGATGGGTGCTGAGCCTACTCACGTTCTTTGTCACAATGCACCAAACGGTTGGGAAGCAGAGATGAGAGCAATGCTCGATACTTCTCCTGCAAAAGACAGTTTGAATGTATGGGCTGGTAAAGATTTATGGGCAATGCGTTCACTTCTCTTCACTGAGCCTGTTGATTTCATGATCGGTAACAGCTACGGTAAAGAGTTGATGCGTGACACTGGTACTCCGTTGATCTACATCGGATTCCCAATCTTTGACCGTCACCACCTACACCGTTACTCTATCAGCGGGTACGATGGAGCGTTGAACCTTCTTACTTGGATCACGAACAAAGTTCTTGACCAATTGGATGAAGATACCAAAGGTATCGCAACAACTGACTATTTCTTCGACCTCGTTCGCTAAAAAATCCCCTTCTCCGGGGGAACTAATTTCATTGATTCTCGTCACTTTCTCCCTTCGGGGAGATTTTTGGTTGAATATTCTTAGGAATGTTGAGTCAAACAAAGAGGAAAATTTATGGCAGACGTTCACGAAAAAATCAAAGAGCAGCTTATGGTTGAAATTTATGCGAGTATCGATCGTATCTACGACTCAATCGAGCAGCATTTTGAGTTGGATGAAACACGACGTGATAATGTTATCAAACATCTCAACACGCTCAAAGACGAACTGTATTTTGTGGTTCAGACGACACCATTGTCTTAAAGTGATTCTTCGTCTTCAAATTCTTGAAATGCTTCGCTAAGGTCAGAGGGCTTGACAATCTCATTCTCCATCTTCTCAGCATATTCAGCTTCTTCAACTTTTGCATGCGCTTCTTCGACATAATCAATAAATGTTTCGATATCTTGCTGGGGTTGATAAAATTGTGCATACCCCAACGCAATATCTATAAATTCTGTTCCACACCCATAATTCACTAATTGCTGTTTTAAATCCATAATAGTTACCTCTTCTTTTAATTCGCGGTATTATAAACAAGAACAGTTGAAATACCAATGTCTTAGAAATAAGTTACTTTTCTTTTAGATCATCTCGAAGTTTTGGGAGTTCTTTGCGATAACGTTCACCGTCTCCGTAAGGGGTAAATTTAAAGTAATGGGCGTGGTGAAAGCGCAGTTTGCGTGCGTGTCGAATCGGGCACCAAAATTGTTCTGTTCGTGCGATTATTTCAGTCGTATAAGCCAAAAGACCGCTAAAGTATGAGCAATAAAAGCAGTTAATTTTTTCAACAATATTTAGAAATTCCAAGCTTGCACGATCAAAGGCAAAATACTCTTTACGCACAACCGGGTTGATCTTATAGACCCGAAAATTGATCATTTGATAGACAAACAAGAAAAATTCCAAAATAAATGCAGGGATGATACCGGCATAGATAATAGGAGCTGTCAAAAGATGCAGTAACGGTGCGCGAGCTAAATAAACAAGCAAATTGACTTTAAACTTCTTTTGTGCAGCTAGAAGATCGCGTGAAAGCTTTTGCTCTTCTTTATCTATTTCTTTCAACAGGTTCTCTTCCAGAAGACGCATTGCAAGGAAAAGTTCATCTATTTTTGAGTTCATGAAGTATCTTTGAATCTAGGATACATAATACTATCAGGTGAACCCTCAAAGCCTTATGATTTTAGAAAATAACTAGCGAATCAATATTTTCTTTGCTGTTTTCTTTCCATTTTTTGGAATGGTTATTATTAATGATCCTTTTTTAAAAACAGCATCTATTTTATTAATATCAGCATTTTCGGGTAAGACGATACTTTGATGATAAGAGCTATACGATTGTTGTGATTTATTTTTTATTTTTTCTTTAACATTTCGTTCGGCAGCAATGACGAGCACATTGTTTACGACATTGATGAAAATGTCTTTTTTTTCGATATCAGGTAAGAAAACATTAATGGTGTAAAATTTACCGGTTTCTTTGAAACTCATGGATGATTGATAATGAAGGGTAGGATGAACAAGAATTGAACGGCTAAATATTTCATCAATATTAGGAAACCACAACCCTTGACATTCGTATTCATTGGGTATTGCCGGTTCTTTGGCAGCAAAGGCAACGGAAGATGTTGCCAGTACTGTCATGAGAAGACTGGATAGAAGGACATTTTTTATTATAGAATGTGCATACATTGTTATTCCTCCACTTATTATGTAATATCAAATTGTAAATTAGTGAAATTAGATTTTTATGAGATAAGTCTATGGCAGTGTAAATTTATGTGATAAGCGGAACGAAACGAAAGCCCGGTAATTCATAGACGTTTATTTCACCGTTGATTTCTTTTGTAATACGCCAAACGCTCTCTAAAATAGGAATAACCAGCACTCCAACGGGTTTGAGCTGATTTAATAATGCCATTGGCATATCCTCAGCACTTGCAGAGACGAGGATACGGTCATACAGATGTCCTGGTTTTCCAAGAACAGAGGCTTTTGCCAATTCAATCGATGCATTGTCAATATGCGCCTTCTTTAAATTTTTTTGACCATATTCCACGAGAGAGGGGATACGCTCAATCCCTTCCACAAATCCATCTTTACCGACTGCTGTTGCTAAAAGGGCGGTTGTCCATCCTGAACCTGAACCAATATCTAAGATCTTGTCACCTTGTTTAGGCTGTAAAAGTTCCAGCATAATCGAGACGGTGGTGGGTTGAGAAATAGTTTGTCCTATACCGATTGGCAGAGGGTAATCTCCGTAGATATCATCCAATGACCTTTCAGGGACAAAAAGACTACGGTCACATTTGCGAAATGCTTTTATCAGCACAGGGGAGTGAAGAACACCTGAGTTAATGAGATGATTAATAAGTTCTGTATTGCTGTTCATCGTATTGCAATTCTACTGAATATGTTTAGACATGAACAACGGTTCTTGCTGATGGATTGGCTATCAATCGCTCAATGGGAATCTTTTTGGCGGTTTTTTCACATATACCGTAAACTCCCGATTTGATACGATTTAATGCCGCATCAATCTCGGCTAATTCTGTTTCAAGCCTATGCAAAAGTGCTTGATCGGAAGTGTTGTCGATTTGCAATTGCGCCATATCTTCGATATCATCAATATCATCATCAATGACAAGCGCATCGATTTCCGCTTTTAAAGTGTCAATATTACTAAGGACTTTTTTCTTATCTGCAAGGAGAATTTTTTCAAAAACCTTGTGGTTTAAATCATTTCTGGTGCTCATTTTTTATCCTTTTTCGGTTAAATTTTACTGCCAAATACCATGAAGCGGATAAGCACATGCAGGGCACTGATTGTTATTGACTAAATGGTTCGTTACATACTGTCCAATATGGCCGTGACGGTCGATGACCAGCATCCCGCATTTCGGACAGTAGGTTGATTCTCTTGCCTCATCATCAATGTTTCCGACATACACATACTTTAATCCAACGTCTTTGCCGATATCATAGGCACGTCGGAGTGTTTGAGCGGGTGTACGAGGAACATTTAACATTTTATACATCGGATGGAAGGCACTGATGTGCCATGGCATGTTTGTATCAAGATTCGCTTGAAATTGGGCAATTGAGCGAATCTCTTCATCCGAATCGTTGTATCCCGAAATGAGCAGAGTTGTTGTCTCTATCCATATCCCTTTTTTGTGGGCGTATTCGATCGTATCCAGCACAGGCTTGAGAGATGCACCGCAAATGTCTTTGTAAAATGACTGACTATATCCTTTAATATCAATATTCATACCATCCAAATAAGGAGCTATGGTATCGATGGCTTTGTGCGTTTCATACCCGCTGGTGACGTAGATGTTTTTTAAACCTGCTTCATGCGCGAGTTTCGCGGTATCGTAGGTGTATTCGAAAAAGACAACCGGTTCATTGTACGTGTATGCAATGCTTTTACAGCCGTTTTTAAGTGCAAAATCAACGGCTCGCTGAGGAGACAAAGGATGCCCGATTATTTCGTGATTATGCTCTTTCGGATATTGCGAAATATCGGCGTTTTGACAAAATTTACAGGATAAATTACACCCGACCGTTCCAAATGAAAAAACGCTTGAACCGGGTAAAAAATGAAACATCGGTTTTTTCTCTATCGGGTCGACATTAACCGCTGCTGCAAGTCCATACGTCAGCAAATAAAGCTCACCGTTTTCGACTTTACGAATCCCGCAAATACCGTATTCGCCTTCGTTTAGTATGCAGTGCTGATTGCATGCCTCACACGCGATCCTGCCATCGTCTAGTTTTTTGGACAGCCATGCTATGGATGACATTTGGACCCCTTTAAAAAAATATCTGCGTTATTTTGTAAAATGTTCCAATAACTGATCATCAGGAGTTTTGGTCAAATCCGAATGAAGGTTTATAAACATCGTCATTTTGACTTTTGGATTCAGTAATTCGACTATTTGCTTATTGATGGCTTTAGGTGCCGCAAAATACCAGGATAATGGTGCATGCTGTTCAATCGTTTTGTTGATTTGGTCTGCGATATCTTTAATACGGCGATGCTCTTCTTCCAGTTCTATATTATGATCTTCCCCTGATCCGCTGGCACCGAAACCTTTAAAATTCCCCTGCTGATCTGAAACTTTTTCTCTCAATCGCTGATGTATATCGAGGCTTTCACTCCCTTCCATGAGTTCAACGGCTTCTCTTCCTAGCGGATCTTCTTTGGTAACAAAGAGTTTAAAACGCTGTAAATCAGCTACGATAATAAGTTTTGATGACATGATAACTCCCTTCTTCATTAAGTTTATTTATCGTAACAATAATTAATGAGCAAAATATGATTTTTTATCTCTGATGCAGTGAAAAATACCCCACCATATGCTCCAGTGTATCGACTTTTGCATAATCGGATTCGGGAACTTCGACTCCTAGTATCTCACTTAAAGCCGTTAATATTTTTAAAAAATCGAACGAATCGATTTCCAATGAACGCTGAATATTATTATCGGGAATAATTTGAGCTTCGTCAATATCAGGGGCAATTTCTAATATTTGTTCGATGATAGCGGATTTTATTTGCTCTTGGTTCATAGTAGCTCCTGTGGGTGTTGTAATAGATCGTTTAGTTTTTCCAGAAACTTTGCACCGGTTCGTCCATCTGTGGCGCGGTGGTCCCCTGCGAGTGTTGCCTTCATCACTTTACGTACACACAGAGCATCTCCCTCTGCCCATGGAGTGTCTAAAATACGCCCCAGCCCAACAAGAGCAATCTGTGGCGGATAGATAACACCGGATACGCTCTCTACGCCTAAATCTCCGAGATTGGTGATTGTGATAGTTTGCTGAGTGATCTCAGTGTTTCTCAATTTTCCTGATCGGGTGCGTGTGATTAGATCATCAAGCTGATGCATTGTTTCATCCAGTCCCATCGTATCGGCAGCTAAAAGAGCCGGAGTAATCAGTCCCTCTTTGCGTAAAGCTATGGCGATTGCGGGATTAATCTCAGTCATGATTTTGGGAGCATCATTTTCCCAAAACCCGTTGAGTTCAGGGACTGTTTTAAGAGAAAGTACGACGGCACGAATCAGCAAGGCAGCGGGGAGAATCCGCTCTTTGATACCTCTGGCAGCATTGAGAGTTTCAAGCCAGTGGAGTGCCGGTGTCATGTTGATGGAGGTGGTGAGATAATAGTGGGGAATTTCGGCATTGGAACGGCTCATGGCACGAGCAATGGCCTGACGCATAGCACTCGTTTGGGGAGAATTGTCGAGCTTTTTTGAACTAGCTTCTACTTCAGCCAGTCCGACTCCCCTTGTATCGGAGGCTAAATCGGCAAGTTCGATTCCCAGCTCTTTTGCTTTTTTCCTTGCGGCAGGGGAGGCTTTTATTCGTTGGCTTTGGGGAACATCTTGTGTGATAGGTGTTTCTCCCTCAGCACGGATGATTGCCAACGGGGTGCCAACTGTGCATTCTGTCTCCTCGTTTACGAGAATCTTTTCGATAATTCCCTCTTCGAATATTTCTATTTCTATGACTCCTTTACTCGTTTCCACCTCTGCGACAACTTGTCCTTTGGTGACGTGATCTCCCTCTTTTATATGCCATTGCATCAATACAGCAGATTCCATGTCGGCACCCAAGCTGGGCATTACAAAGTTGCTCATGATTTCTCCATTAGTTTTTTAGCCATCGCCACAATCTTATACGGTTGCGGGAGGGCAGCATCTTCGAGATGTTTGGGATAGGGCATGGGTATATCAACCGTACATACCCGCTCCATCGGGGCATCAAGTTCAAAAAAAATCTGTTCGTTGATTCGTGCCATAATCTCAGCCGAAATGCTTCCCGATTTCCATCCCTCATCAACAATCATGACACGGTGGGTTTTTGTCACCGATTTCATGATACTTTCATCATCTAAAGGGCGAAGAGAACGCAAATCGATTACTTCAGCATCAATTCCATCAGTCGCTAGAGTTTTCGCCGCCTCAAGTGCTTTGAAGAGGCTGCTTCCGTAGGTTAAAATGGTTAGATCTTTGCCTTCTCGCTGTATTTGTGCTTTTCCAATAGCCAAGGGAAGGGCTTGGGTATCTAGTTCCCCTTTAGAATTGTAAAGGATCGCGCTCTCAAAAATCAGTACCGGATCAGGATCTGCAAGCGCCAAACCTAGCATATCATGTGCATCTTGTATGGTTGCAGGGGTTAGTACTTTTAGTCCGGGGATATGCGCATACCAGCCTTCCAGAGAATGAGAGTGTTGTGCAGCGAGCTGGTTGCCTCCTCCGGTTGCCATTCGGATGACCAGCGGAACATTAAACTGACCTCCCGACATCTCCAAAAATGTTGCTGCATTGTTCATGATTTGATCAAGTGCCAAGAGGCTGAAGTTGACCGTCATAATCTCGACTATGGGTCGCATTCCGCCCAAAGCAGCACCGATACCCGCACCGGTAAATGCCGACTCAGACAAGGGAGTGTCAATAATCCGCTTTGGACCAAAGTGTTGAAAAAGTCCCATACTTACGGCGTAACTTCCTCCATAGCGTCCGACATCTTCGCCCATCAAAAAAACTCGTTCATCGTGTTCCATGGCTTCTCGCAGTGCGAGTCGTACTGCTTTTCGATAGGTCATAATTGAGTTCATTGGACAACCTCACTGGAGTAAACAAATTTTTCTAAATCTTCGATGGGTTCGAATGTACCGTTTTCGGCAAAGGTTACCGCTTCGTTGATGATGTCGGCAATCTCGATTTCATATTTATCAATATCAATATCCTGCCAATGCTGATGCAATAGAATAAGAGGATCTTTTTTCTTCCACTCAGCCACCTCTGTTTTTTCACGGTAAAGTTCTGCATCAAACATGGAGTGGGCTCGAAAACGGTACGTGAAGTATTCGATAAATATCGGACCATTGCCCAATCGAATTTCTGCAACTGCTTCTTGTGCTGATTTTGTGACCTCTGAAATATCCATGCCATCTGCTTGTCGGGAACTGATACGGTAGGATGCTGCCTTTTTAGCAAGATTTGTTTCTGACTGGGTGAACTCAAGTGCGGTTCCCATCGCGTAGAGGTTATTTTCACAGACGAAGAGAATCGGAAGATGCCATAAAGCGGCTAGATTGAGTGATTCATGAAATTCTCCCTCAGCTACGGCACCGTCACCGAAAATACATAGGGTAACTCTGTTGCGTTTCATCAGCTTATCTGAGAGAGCCATTCCCACAGCCAAGGGCAAACCACTTGCCACAATAGCACTACCGCCGTAAAATCGTGTCGCAACATCAAAAAGGTGCATGGAACCGCCTCTCCCGTGAGAGCATCCTTGCGCTTTACCGTACAACTCCGCCATGATCTTTTTCGGATCAATTCCGCGTGCGATAGCTTGTCCATGATCTCGATAAGTAGTAAAGATGGCATCTTCAGGGGAGAGAGCATGCATAAGACCCACACCAATGGCTTCTTGCCCGATGTACAGATGCAAAAATCCTCTGATTTTCTCTTTACCGTAAAGCTCTATGCATTTTTCTTCAAATCGACGAATCAAAAGCATCTTTCGATATAACTCATTTGCTAAAACTAAATCCATTTTTAACCCCTTTTAATCTTCTAATGTAGAGATATCGCCCTCTGGCAATCCCATTTCTCGCGCTTTTAGTAAACGCCGCATGATTTTTCCGCTTCGTGTTTTTGGTATGTTTTGAATAAATTCTATCTCTTTGGGTGCTACGGCACTGCCTAGTCTCTTGCGCCCAAATCCGATTAGTTCGCGTCGGAGTTCTTCGCTTGGCTCAAAACCGGTTTTTAGAGCAATAAAAGCTTTGACCAATTGCCCTATCATCGCATCCGGTTTGCCGATGACACCTGCTTCCGCAACACTTGGATGTTCCATCAGGGTGCTTTCGACTTCAAAAGGTCCCACCATGTGTCCGGAGGTTTTGATGATGTCATCACTGCGTCCGACAAACCAGAAATAGCCATCTTCGTCTTTATAGGCGAGGTCGCCTGAGAGATACCAACCACCGACAAAACACTTTGAATAGCGATCATCATCATGAAGATAGTTGCGAAACATGGAGGGCCAGCCTGGTTTTAGGGCGAGCTCTCCTTCTTTATTTGCTTCGGTAACTTCCGTAACAGTACCATCATCATGTTGATGGACTATGGATGCTTCGATTCCCGGAAGCGGTCGTCCCATCGAACCTGCGCGTATGTGCTGAGAGAGGAAGTTGGCAATCATAATTCCCCCCGTTTCCGTTTGCCACCAGTTATCATGGATCGGCATTTTCAGTTTTTCCATACCCCAAATGACTGCTTCAGGATTGAGCGGTTCGCCGACGCTTTGGATGAGGCGCAAATGAGACAGATCATATTCTTTGGTCGGTTCATTATCCAGTCTCATTAACCGTCTGATCGCTGTCGGTGCCGTATACCAAACCGTGACCTTCTCGTTTTGCAAAACACTGTACCATCGTGCGGCGTCAAACTCGGCTTCATCGACTATATTGGTAATGCCATGCAGCCAAGGGGTGATAATCCCATATGAGGTTCCAGTAACCCATCCCGGATCGGCGGTGCACCAGTAAACATCATTGGGATGAAAATCGAGAACATAGTAACCGCTCATCCAGTGATTGTACAGGGCTTTATGGACATGAACTACCCCTTTTGGCATACCCGTCGTTCCGCTTGTGAAGTGCAGTATCGACATATCTTCAGGATCGGTAGGCAAAATGGTAAAGGAGTCGGAGGCTTTTTCCATCAGGCGAGGGAGTGAGCGGATACGTTCACTCTCGTCTTCTTGAGAATCGATCAAGAGTACATAGCGAAGATCGTTCAGTTGTTCCATTAGAGGACGAACTTTTTTTTCAAAAAGAGCTTTGGTCGTCAGAAGAACTTTGGCATCCCCTCGTTGCATTCGCTGAAATATAGGTTCAGGACCGAATTGGGAAAAAAGAGGGCAAAGGACACTACGGTTTTTGAGAATACCAATCGCGGCGATATAGAGTTCAGGCAACCGTGTAGAGAGGGTAAATATCCGCTCCCCTTTGGAAATTCCCAAAGATTGGAGTAGGTTGGCAAATTTGGCACTTTGTTTTTTTAAATCGATAAAAGTATAGGTTTTTCTCTCACCGTTTTCTCCTACCCATATCAATGCCGCTTTATCGCAAAGCGGACCATTAGCATGTCGGTCGATTGCTTCATGGGCGATATTGAGCCCGCCTGAGGGTAATCCATCAAACTCTTTAGCCACATTTTCCCAACTGAAAGATTCTCGTTCATGGAGGTACTCCATTAGGTTTGGTTTGATGGAAAAAGCGTTCAGATTTTTTTCGATCCAATTTTTATTCATCGTCTTTTTACCTCATTTAAAACTTCGTTCTGTTTGATAAAATCAAGTTTCGATTGAAAAAAGTATAAGTTAAATTAGTGATAAAAAAATGAAGTAAAGGGCGCAATTATGATGACGCATACCGCATGGCGTTTCTTCGATACAGGGATGAAAAATGGTGCGTGGAATATGGCGGTAGATGAACTGTTTTTGGAGGATTTCAAAGAGGGGGATATGCCGATCATAAGAGTGTATGGATGGGAAAATACCCTGAGTCTCGGACGATTTTCGATGTTTTCAAAGAATCTTCATCATGAAAATATTCAGTCAAAAAATATTCCATTGGTTCGGCGTATGAGCGGAGGAGGAATATTGATCCATGGCGGTGATCTCTCTTACACTCTCATCATGCCGCGCATGAGAGACAGAAGCGTCAAAGATAATTATCGGTATGTATGCGGATTTCTCATCTCTTTGTATCAAAAGATGGGTTATGAGGCTCAATTTGCGTGTGAACTTCATCTCAACGAACAACGCTCAACCCTTTGTCTTGGAGGAATTGAACCCTATGATATTGTAATTGAGGGAAAAAAGATGGGAGGAAATGCTCAGCGTTATACGAGACATGCGGTATTTCAGCACGGAAGTATCCCTATGAGAATCGATGAATCCTTTTTTAAACCGCTTTTTTTGGAAGATTCAGGATTAGAGCGGGCGGCAACATTGGAGATGCTTGGAACTGTGATGTCGTATGAGGAGCTTTGCGCATTGGTTCGAGAAGCATTTTGTGAAACATTTGCTGTTGAGCTCGTAACGGATTTTCTCACCGTATCGCAAGAGCAGCGCGTGATGCAACTAAGTGCGGAAAAATACACTCAGGAAAGTTGGAATCTACATGGAAAAAACACTCATTCATAAGCCGCTATGGCTTCGTAAAAAGATTATTTTAAGTGACCTAAGCGCAATGGAGAGAGTATTGTCTCAAGGGCGTGTTCACACCATTTGTGAAGAGGCGATGTGTCCGAATATCAGCGAGTGCTTTAGTCAAAATGTGGCAAGCTTTATGATTTTAGGGACAGTTTGTACACGCGCATGCAGTTTTTGTGCTGTTGGCAGGGGAATTCCGTTGGCTTTAAATCCTTATGAACCTGAGAATGTTGCACGAACGGTTTCGCATCTGGGATTAAAACATGTGGTCATTACCAGTTCTACCCGTGATGATTTGAGTGATGGAGGCGCCGATCATTTTTGTAAAACGGTTCGTGCGATAAAGGCATTGGATAATTCTATCCTCGTAGAGCTTCTGATACCCGATATGAAAGAAAATCTCTCGGCACTGCGACAAGTGGCGGTAAGTGGAGCTGAGATTATCGGACATAATCTCGAAACCGTACCGAGGTTGTATCATGTCCGAAAAGGGTCTGATTATGAACGCTCTCTTAGGGTATTGGCGATGCTTCATATTTTGAATCCTGATATTGCGCTCAAAAGCGGCATTATGCTTGGCTTTGGTGAGCGAGATGATGAGGTGGTGAGTCTTATGGAAGATTTACGGGAGGCGGGCTGTCGCTATTTGAGTATCGGACAGTATCTTGCCCCCTCGAATAAACATGAAACGCTTGTAGAGTATGTGGAGCCAAAACGGTTCGAGTATCTTCGAGCGCGGGGAATGAAGATGGGTTTTTCATATATTAAAAGCTCTCCCTATACCCGCAGCAGCTATATGGCACATGAATATTTGGAGACAAGATGAAACACTTTGATGCAGTCGTAATCGGGGCAGGACCGGGGGGATATGAAGGGGCTATTGAGCTTGGAAGGGCAGGGCTAAAAACACTGCTGATCGATAAAAGTAAAGACCGTATTGGAGGGACTTGTCTAAATGAGGGGTGTATCTCAACCAAAAATTATTTAGAGAGTGCTTCATATGCGTCAAAAGCAGCTTATTTTTCTGATTGCGGATTGGAGATGGAAGTCAAGGGACTGGACATGGAGCGTCTTCGCCAGAAGACATTAGCGCTTAAAAATGAGCTGCGTTCAGGTGTCGTATGGAGGCTGGAGCAAGCCGGTGTTGAAACTTTTTTTGGTGAAGCATCTTTTATTGATTTTCACACAATTGATGTTTCGGGTGAGAAAATCGGTTTTGAGAAATGCATTATCGCCACAGGTGCGAAAGTTCGAGAGACACCGCTGCTTGCTCTGGATGGTAAACGTATCCTTTCTAGCCGTGAGGTATTTGAACTGACAGCTCTCCCTAAATCGATCGTTATCGTCGGAGGAGGAGCCATCGGATGCGAATTCGCGACATTTTTCAACGCTTTTGGAGTAAAAGTGACACTCATAGCACGAGGCATTCAACTCCTCTCCGGTGAAGATGAAGAGATTTCCAAGGCGTTACTGCGAAGCTTCAAAAAATCCGCTATCACGGTCATGACCTCCACCTCGATTTTAAAAGCCCAAGTGCATACCGATGGGGTTACACTGAGCGTTCAAGGGGAAATGGAAGAGACTATTGAGTGTGAACTCGTACTGTGTGCAATAGGGCGAGATCCCTATACCCAAGAGCTTCATCTTGAAAACGCAGGAGTGCAATTGTCTCACAAAGGTTTTATCCGTGTGAATGACTCTTTTCAAACCATTCAACCTAATATTTACGCGCTCGGTGATTGCATTGACACACCGGCATACGCCCATATCGCCTACAGCGAAGCAAAAATCGCCGCTCATAATCTCATCAGCGGCGGTACGCAATGCAATGACCATATTAATCCCACCACCGTCTTTTCGAATCCTCAAATTGCAAGCTGCGGATTGAGTGAAAAAGGGGCGCAAGCGCAAGAGAGAGCTATACACGTTAAAAAAGCTTTTTTTAAAGCCAATGCAAAAGCGAAGATTAACGGAGATGATTCCGGATTTGTGAAGATGATTGTCTGCTCGCAAAGTGATGTGATTTTAGGAGCTTCGATCATTGGAGGAGAAGCAACGGAAATGATTCACGAGATGGTCGTGGCGGTTGAGAAAAAACTCACGTCCAAAGAGCTTACGAATATGATCCATGTCCACCCAAGCGTCTCTGAAATCTTTAGGAATCTTTGATAGAGTATTTATATAAAAACATGAGGCGAATGTATGAATACGATGACTCTTCCCGAAGTATTTTTAGCATTTGACACCTCGGATGAGGGATTGAATGAGGATGAAGTTATACGGCGGAAGCAGCGATACGGACTGAACGTACTCTCCAAGATACCCACAAAACCATGGCTCTATAAATTAGCCGCACAATTTACCCATTTCTTCGCCCTGTTGCTTTGGGCTGCAGCGATCATCAGTTTCGGTACGGCGTGGATTGATCCTGCTTCCAATATGCTTCCAATTGGCTGGGCCATTGTTATTGTTATTATTTTAAATGGGGCTTTTGGTTTTTATCAGGAGTTTCGTACCGAAAAAAGCTTGGAAGCTCTGCGAAATTTTCTTCCTCTGAAAGTCACTGTGTACCGTGAAGGAAATGAGCAAGAAATATTAGCCGAAGAACTGGTTCCAGGGGACATCATACTTTTGAATGAAGGGGATAAAGTTCCCTCCGATGTTTATGTCATACAGGCATTTGACTTGTGGCTTAATGAAAGTACCTTGACCGGTGAGAGTGAACTGGTTTCAGCCGATGCCGTTGGATCGGGTCATGTCAAAACAATTCTTTATTCGGGGACGTATGTCGTTAAAGGGGAAGCGAAAGGATTGGTCTTTGCAACAGGAAAGGAGAGCCGATACGGAACGATTGCCGCATTGACACAGAGTGTGGATGCGGGAGAGAGTCACCTGCAAAAAGAGATTGCTCATATTTCAAAAGTTGTTGCTTTGACATCCGTGGTGATTGCCGGAAGTTTGATCATTCTCTCAGGATTCGGAGAAAATGAATTATGGAAAACATTTTTGTTTTCACTGGGTGTACTGGTCGCATTGATCCCCGAGGGGCTATTGCCTACCGTTACCTTGTCATTAGCTTTTGGTGCACAGCGGATGGCTTCTAAGGGATTTTTAGTCAATGGACTTTCTGTTATTGAGAATCTTGGAGCCGTGACGGTGATTGCGACGGACAAAACGGGGACGATTACTCAAAACAAGATGGAAGTGGCCGCATGGGACGAGGATGAAAAACAAGAGCCGTCACAAGAATTGCTTGATGCTGCACTTTTGTGCAACCGGGCTGACGCATCGACCGGGGATCCGGTAGAGCAAGCTCTTTTTAAATTCGCAGCCGGCTATATCGATGTTGCAGCAAGGCGTAATGAATATCCGCTTGTGGGTGATTATACCTTTGATTATCATCTCAAACGGATGAGTACCGTACACAAGACCAAAGAAGGTTTCTTCGTTTTTTGCAAAGGGGCACCTGAAGTGATTTTGGAGTTATGTAATAAGGTCTTTACGTCCGAAGGAGAAAAAGAGATCACCGCCGATGAAACCCAAAAACTGATGGAAAAGCATGACCGTATGGCGGCACTTGGGTATCGGGTAATCGCATTTGCCAAACGTGATTGTGCTGCGTTGCCAACCTCACGAACACAAGCCGAAAGCGGATTGATCTTTATCGGTTTTATTGCTATGGTTGATCCGATGAGAGATGATATTATTGAATCCATTGGATTGTGTCATCTGGCTGGGATACGACTATTGATGATTACTGGGGATCATCCCCTGACGGCTGGAGCGATTGGGATGAGTGCAGGGATTATTACGTCAATAACAGAAGTCACGACGGGGGAATTACTGGATAAACTTCCCCCGTCGGCAATCAAACATTTGTTACGGAAAAATCATGTTTTTGCCCGTGTCTCTCCGGAGCAAAAACTCACCCTCGTGACACTCCTTAAAGAGATGGGAGAAACGGTGGCGGTGACCGGTGATGGGGTAAACGATGCACCCGCACTCAAACGTGCCGATGTCGGGATCGCTATGGGATCAGGGACCGATGTGGCGAAACAATCCGCCGATGTGATTTTAATGGACAATCATTTTGCGACGATTGTCAAAGGGATCGAAGAGGGGAGAGCCGTCTATGAAAACATACGAAGGTTTATCACCTATATGTTGGCGAGCAATCTCCCTGAAGCCGTTCCGTATGTTATTTTCTTTTTGCTCGGTCTCCCTTTGGCGCTTCCCGTTCCGCTGGTCTTGGCGATTGATTTGGGGACGGACATTCTTCCGGGGATGGCTTTGGGAACGGAATTACCGCATAAGGGATTGATGAATCAAAAACCCCGAAGCCGTAAAGAGCATATCTTGACGATGGGTGTCTATTGGCGGGCCTTTGGATTTTTGGGACTCTTGACGGCGGTGCTCTCTATAGGGCTTTTTTGGTTCTATCTTAATGCACACGGTTGGAACGGTGAACCCTTGTCGTGGACGAATCCTCTCTATCTTCAAGCGACAACTGTGACGTTTACGGCGATTGTTTTTGCACAGATCGCAAACGGTCTCTCGTGCCGAAGCGTAGATGAGTCTTTATTTGCGATCGGATGGTGGAGTAATCGTTATTACTGGATCGGTGTTGCGGTGGAATTGAGCGTTTTGGGAATAATTATTTTTTTCACCCCTCTCACGCATATTTTCGGAACCGCTCCATTCGACCCGATTTATTGGTGGGCGGTTGTAGCCGTTACTGTGATCGTTTTGGCAGCGGAAGAGGGGAGAAAAGGGTTGATGAGGTATTGGAATAAAAAACGCAGCCGATAATTATTATATTGATCTTTATTCAGCGTAAAATTTTTACGCTTTATTTTACGCGAGACAATGCCAATCTTTGGCATATCCAAACCATTGGTATGGAAAAAGATAAAAAATGATTATAGTGCCCACTCCTTCACTATTTCATAGTGTGCTCCATCACTGTGAAGAACACTTTTGTAGAGGGCTATTTTAGATTCAAGAATACCAATCGTTTCACATGGAGGATTTGTGAGGAGATGGGTGAAAATATCGGAGTCATTGATTTTTTTAACCCGTATCATAGTGACATGAGGATTTAATTCAATAGGTTCAAGCCCAAGAAAAAGTGCAAGTCGGTCATAAAGAATTTGCAGAGTATGGTTTTGTGTTGTTGCTACAAATACGCGGCTTGCAGAAAAATAATCGAATTTTGTTAATTCGGATGGTTTAAATGACCAATCAAAGTCACAAAGCTTATCGATCAGTATATCCTGCTGAAATTGATGACCAAAAAAAGCGATCGTAGCATGAAGATAATCTTCTTCTCTCCATCTTCCTTCTAGCAGTGGGCTAAATTCTTGTTTAATTCGTTCATAGTTGTAAAGACGTACCGGAACGGCTAGGAAAAGACGTATCATATAAAATTCTTTATTTTTTTTCCTGTGCGATTATTTGGTCAAGATGGTAAAAAAGATTTGGATATTTTTGTTTGATCTCATTAAGAAGCCAATTCAGATCAAGATTTACTACAGTGCTCTCAGGACGACCTAGCGCAAGTGTACGTATTCGATCCATGGCAACTTCCCATACGTCATGAAAATCGATCGGTAGATGCTGCCAAATCACTTTTTCAAGTTTAAGTTTAAAGTTTTCACTCTGTGCAGAGGTCAAAAATCGAACCATCTGTGTGAGCGATTCAGCTGTTGAGAGTGTATAGATATTATCTTCATCGTCAAGAATTATCCACGGATGTTTTTTATCCCAGCTGCCTTGAAGAAGCTCTAAATTTTTGTGCCGCTCATCACTGCCTGGTCTCATCCTTACAACAGTCAATTCTAAAATATTGATTCCCATATTTTCAGCTATTTGTCCAAAATCTTTTTTTAGATGTTCTGGATAAGTCATAAATCACCTCTTTCTAAAATAGTTTGAGTAGTACATTTTATGTTATTATTAATAATAACATATATTTATGAGATGATGCATGCTTAGTATTTTTTTGACATCACATAAGCGATTTGGGTACACTAAACAACTTTATAAATCGGGACAATGCCAATGAAACAGATGATGCAGATATATCGTGATAACCGAGAAGCCGTTGAGGGGTTTTTGCTGACGACGATCAGTGACAATCCTCACCAAGATTTGGATGATGTGCAGGTACAAAACTTTTTCAAACGGCTCCCATGTCTGAGTGATATGTATCTGATTAACGAAAAAGGGGAACAAATTACCCCAACTTGGCGAAGAAAAGGTCATGATATGGCGATGAAAGGGACGGATAGGGGATATTTCATCAACCGTATCCGATTTGATGACAACGGCAACTACGTCTCCAGCCCTTACATCTGCGCCAACAGCGGCGTATCAAAAGTTTCCATTGCACGCAAATATTCGGATGGCAGAATTGCCGTATTTGATTTGGATCTTGTTTCTGTACTGACCAAAATGCATCTGATTGACAGTGACCGTATTATTTCAAAACTTTCCGTTTGGGTTTACGCACTTTTGGGCGGGGGATTAGTGTTGTTGGCGCTGTTTCTCGGTGTCTATGGATTGATCGGATTTGCAAAAGCGCTAATGAGTTTCGGAGATGAGACGCTGCAGCATGTGTTCAAATCGATCATCGGGATAACCCTTGCGATTGCGATTTACGATTTGGCGAAAACGATTTTGGAACAGGAAGTATTCTATCGTTCTTTGACGCTCGAAGAAGGGAACGAATACAAAACCCTCACTAAATTCCTCACCTCGATCATCATCGCCCTCTCTATCGAATCACTTATGGTCGTATTTAAAGTAGCGATTGACGATATCCGCAACATGAATTATGCTTTTTATCTCATCAGCGGGGTCGGTATTTTGATCGTCTCCATGGCGGTTTTAAATTATGTCAGCCGTAAAAATCGGTAACTTTTACTAGCTGATGTTACGCAGCAGTTTTTCTATTGCATCCAGTGGCATTGGCTTGTGATAGTAGTATCCTTGGATCGAGTCAATGCCGTTCTTACGTAAAAATTCAACTTCTTCTTGGGATTCTGCCCCTTCGGCTAGCACTTGCATATTTAACCCTTTAGCCAGTGCAATAATCGTTTGAACAATAATCTGATTTTTGGGTTCATGAGTCACATTTCGGACAAAAGATATGTCGATTTTTAGTTTATCGATGGGGAGATTTTTGAGATAGGAGAGTGAGGAATAACCGGTGCCGAAATCATCGATCGAGATGTAAAATCCTTTACTTTTAATTACCCACAGTAAAGCAATGATTTTTTCGGGATTTTCTAAAATTGAGCTTTCAGTGATTTCCAGTTCGAGCCACTGCGGATTACAATTTGTTTCCTCTAATATGACCTCTAAGATAGAGATGAAATTTGGATGGATTAGTTGACGTGCTGAAACATTTATGGCAATACGTCCCTGCAATATTCCTGCTTCATGCCATCTTGTTGCAGTTTTGCACCCCTCACGAAGTACAAGTTCCCCAATTTCTAAAATAAGACCTGTATTTTCTGCTACAGGAATAAAGAGTGAAGGAGCGATCATACCAGTGGGACTAAACCACCGTAGTAATGCTTCCATGCCGAGTATTTTTTGATTTTTAGGATCAATTTGAGGTTGAAAATAGAGACTAAACTCTCCATTTTGAAGTGCTTTTTTCAAATTAGTGGTTATAGTAGTTTGTTGGAGGGCTTTTAGTGTCAGGTTTTGAGTGTAAAAACTAAAGGTATTTTTCCCCATTCTTTTTGCATTGTACATAGCCGCATCGGCTTTTTGGAGAAGTTCTTCAGCGTTATTGGCATCGTTTGGATACATGACAATCCCGATACTTGCCGTGATATAAACATCAGTTTCATCGATGTGGAGAGGATGATTGAGTATCTCGATTAGCCGATTCATTGTAAGGTTAATGATATCCTGATTTTTTTGACATGACAGCAGTATGACAAATTCATCGCCTCCGGTATGAACAATAAAGGTTTCAGGCGGAAATATTTCCTGCAATAAGGAGGAAACACGAATCAAAAGTTCATCTCCAAATCGGTGACCGTAGGAATCATTAATTTCTTTGAAGCCATCCAAATCGAGGAAGAAAAGGGCAAAAGGGTGATCTTCCATTTCGAATGTTTTGAGTTGTAGCTTTTCGGTTAAACTGAGGCGATTAGGGAGATTGGTGAGGGTGTCGAAGTGTGCTAAACGATCAAATCGTTCTTTGGCTTCAAAAATTTTGATTTCATGCTTTTTTTGTTCGCTGATGTGCTGTGTGTACTCAATAAATCGTTTATGAAAAAAACGGTAGTTTAAAAAATAAAGCAATAAAGCGGTACTTACAATGAAAAACCAACCTTTATAGTTTTGTAAAAGGTTGATTTCCGTAGTATTTTTAGATATTGCTGCTACAAAAGAATCTGAAAAATAAATCCAAATGGCTCCAAAAATGAGATAAATAAATGAGATCTTTAAAGCACTTTTAACACTTTCAAAATCTCTGATATTCATGTGTGTCCTTTTTCGCTCTTAATGTTTATATTATACACTTTAATAAGGCGCCAGAGAGTATATGATAATAAAAAATAAAAAATTGCAAAGAGTGTATTGCTAAATAAGTAAACATTGGATTCTTTTTATCTATAATGACTTGATTTTTTTAAAATAATAAAGGGAGATAAAATATGGGAACTTCGTATTTAGAATCACATCCGGATGAAAACGGATATTTCGGTAAATTTGGAGGGGCATATATTCCTCCCGTCTTAGAGCAGCCGTTTGCTGATATCGCCAAAGCGTATGCCGAGCTAAAAAACTCACCGGCATTTATTGAAGAGCTAAAATATGTTCGAAAACATTATCAAGGGCGTCCTACTCCTATTTCATTTGCTAAAAATCTTACCGAATATTGCGGTGGTGCAAAAATATATCTTAAACGTGAAGACCTAAACCATACAGGTGCGCACAAACTCAACCACTGCATGGCGGAAGTCATTCTAGCTAAACATTTAGGTAAGAAAAAAGTGATTGCAGAAACAGGAGCAGGACAGCATGGAGTTGCGTTAGCAACTGCGGCGGCATATTTTGGTCTGGAGTGTGAGATCCACATGGGAGAAGTAGACATTGCCAAAGAACATCCCAATGTCGTACGGATGAAGATTTTAGGGGCACGTGTAGTTCCCGCAACACACGGGTTGAAAACGCTTAAAGAGGCAGTTGACTCAGCATTTGAGGAATACATCAAAGACCCTGTAAATGCAATGTATTGTATCGGTTCGGTTGTCGGTCCTCATCCGTTTCCGATGATGGTACGTGATTTTCAGTCAGTGATAGGCTTTGAAGCGAAAGAGCAGTTTCATGAAATGGAAGGAAAACTTCCCGATAATGTCATCGCCTGTGTCGGTGGAGGATCCAACGCAATGGGTATTTTTGCAGGATTTATCGATGATGCATCGGTCAATCTTTATGGGGTAGAACCATTGGGACGAGGTGAAGCATTAGGAGATCATGCCGCTACCTTAACCTATGGAGAAGAGGGGATAATGCATGGCTTCAATTCTATCATGCTCAAAGACGCTAACGGCGATCCAGCTCCTGTATACTCGATCGGTTCAGGGATTGATTATCCCTCTGTAGGGCCTGAACATGCTTACTTAAAAGAGATTGGGCGAACAAAAGTAGGTCTATGTAACGATGATGAAGCAGTAGATGCGTTTTATAAACTTTCTCAATTAGAGGGAATAATCCCAGCACTCGAATCGGCTCACGCAGTAGCCTATGCTATGAAACTTGCAAAAACATTAGGCAAAGACAAAACTATTTTGGTCAATCTAAGCGGCAGAGGAGATAAGGATATCGATTTTGTGATAGCAAACTATCCTATCCCGAATGCAAAGTTTTAAAAGTAGGCGATTAAAGGAACGCATTATGCATTTATTCTTCAAATTACTGTTGGAGAATGACTATGGAACATCATGTTGTAATCGAAAAACTTTGCAGTTGTGCAAAAAAAGAGGGACTTTCCCAAATTGAAACCTATGAAGCAAAAGATACCGCACTTGAAGCGGCCCAAACGCAGCTTGCCCACATGAACGGAAGCTTTTGCGGCAAACATGAGTTTCAACTGGTAGAAGTGGACGACAATTTTGTCATAGGTATGGTCGGCGGCGGCTGTGGCTGTAAATAGGGGGACGATATGGAACATCATGTTGTTGTTGAAAAACTATGCGCGTGCGCAAAACGTAAACAAATGCCTCAGATTAAAACATTAGATGACAAAGAAAATGCAATGCGTATCGCACGAGCATGGGCACAAGAGATGAATGAAAGCTTTTGCGGTCAGCATTCATTTGGTGTTGTAGAAGTGGATGATAACTACGTTATTACGGTAGGTGAGGGAAGTTATTAATACTTTCATCTCACGTTTCCTCTTAGTATCTTTACTTGTTATTTTATTCTCATTTTATTCTCATTTATCATTCAAGCTGTGCTAGAATAATAGTATAAAGGAGTCAAGATGAAAGAAATGATTTATATTGGAATCGGAGCCAGTGCAGGAGGATTGCACGCGCTTCAAAAGTTTGTGGCACTTCTTCCTGAAAATTCTAATACTATTTACATCATAGCTCAACATCTTCTTCCGGACAAAAAAAGCTCGTTAGCAGATATTTTGTCCCATCATACACAGCTTAGTGTCACCGAGATCGAACCCACTACCAAATTCCATAGCAATCACATCTACGTTATCCCTCCAGGATGCAATCTCAACTTGATAAAACACCGTCTGGTCCTCGAACGCAGTGAAATACTTCCTCATCATGCGACCCCTTCGGTTGATATTCTTTTCGAGAGCTTGGCAGGTTATGCACGAAAAAATTCTGTCGGTATTATTCTAAGCGGTACGGGGCATGATGGAACAAAGGGGATGAGGCACATCAAAGAAGCAGGTGGAATCACCATCGCACAGTCTCCCGATGAAACACAGCACAAAGGGATGCCGCAAAGTGCCATCGATGCAGGGGTTATCGATCATGTCCACAATGTTGAAGAGATAGCGGCAAATTTATTTCATCTTCTTTCTCAAAGTGTTACAGAAACTTCCATGCATGATTTGACACCATTAGAATCGATTCACGCACTTTTACGCACTCAAGAACGCCTCGATTTATCCAAATACAAAGAGGAAACAATCCTTCGACGGATCAACAAGCGAATGATGTTTTTGCATCTTTCTGACATTAACGCTTATGCTGAATATTTAGCGGTTCATCACGACGAAGCTCATCTCCTGTATCAGGATATTTTGATCGGGGTTACCTCTTTTTTTCGTGATCCTGAATCGTTTACGGCACTGGAAACTTCTTTAACCGAAGTGTTGCAAAAACGTCCGGATCATTCTGAGTTTCGTATATGGTGTGTGGCATGCGCGAGTGGTGAAGAAGCATATACATTAGGAATTGTGATAAGTGAAATTTCCAAACGTCTGGATAAAACATTCGATGTCCGTATTTTTGCCACCGATATCGATGATGTGTCACTTGCCAAAGCACGTTTGGCGGAATATTCACGAGAGTCGCTCGAGGAAATGGAGCCGGCCCTCCTTGCATTGTATTTCAGCCCAACCGAAAATGGGTACAAAGTCAATCAATCACTGCGCCAAAATATCGTTTTTACACATCACAATCTGCTGCAGGATCCGCCGTTTATCAACCAGGATTTTATCAGCTGTCGAAATTTTTTGATCTATATTTTACCGACGGCACAAAAGGAGATCTTTGCCCTTTTTCATTATTCACTCAAATCCAAGGGACTGCTGTTCTTAGGATCATCGGAATCGACACTTTTGAGTCTCAACTATTTTACCCCGATGGATCCTCAGCATAAAATTTACGAAAAAGAAGCGTTGCAAAATCCGCCTAAAATTTCCAACCACTATTTTTCTAAACATCTCGATCAGATTGTTGATCGAAGAGCACCCAGTATATCGAGTATGGGAACAACGACGATCGATGAAGAGATCAGCAAGGCAATTTTTAATTTTTTCGCCCCTCACTGTGTGATTGTGGATCGAAATTACACCATGGTATACAAGAAGGGAGACATACCGGTGCTGCGATTGGGCGATGGTATTCCCAGTCTCAATCTTTTGCACAATCTCGATGAATTACTTCGCTACGATGTTAAATCGCTTATGGACCGTGCTTTCGTATCAAAATCGTATGAAGTGTCAAAGTTCATTGAAATTTCCGCATCACAGGAGAGCACTTTGTTCATACGCGCAGTTGCGTATCCGTTTGAAGATATACAAAACACGCCGATACTCATGCTGTATTTTCAAGAGCTTGGAAGTAATGATCTGCAATTTAACACAGCAGCGCTCAATCTTCCGGATGAATCGATGATGCTCAAAAATCTAAATGCACAGCTGATGACAACACGCGAAGAGCTGCGATTTCTTTCCGATGAGCTGATCCTCTCAAAAGAGACAACCCAGCTCATGAACGAAGAGCTTCAAAGTTCAAACGAAGAACTCCAAAGCTCCAACGAAGAGCTCGAAACCTCCAACGAAGAACTTCAAAGCAGCAATGAAGAACTGCACGCATCACTCTCTCACATCGAAAAGCTGCAAAACCATCTTACTCTCATTTTCAACTCCTCGTTTGATGGGATCATGGGGCTGGATATACATGCGCGTCATACGTTTGTTAACGTTGCGGCGGCGCAGATGCTGGGTTACACACCCGATGAGCTCATCGGCAAAGACTCTCATAAACTTTGGCACCATACCAAACTTGATGGTACGTATTTTCCTGAGGAAGAATGTCCGACAATAAAAGTCCTGACAGAAGGGATCCATAGACGGGATGAAGATCTTTTCTGGCGCAAAGACGGAACATCGTTCGAAGTCGAACTCCTCCAAAGCCCCATCATCGAAAATGGAAAAATAATCGGAGCGGTCATGTCATTTCATGATATCACCGAAATAAAACGGCTTGAGAAAATGGCAACCCATGAGCATCAGCTCTCTGAACTTTATATGGGAATAGGCGGAATGCTCATGATGGCGTTGGATATGAACGGCAATGTGACGATGATCAATGGAGAAGGGTGTGCGATATTAGGACTCTCGCACAAACAGATGATCGGGAAAAATTTTATCGACCATTTTATTCCTGTAAAACTGCGGGATGAAGTTCATTCGGTGCTCATCTCAGTGCTCAATGGTGAAGCATCGATGGCGACACACCATACGAACGACATCATCGATGTTAATGGTCAGATCCATCATATGTCGTGGACCAATGCACTATTAAAAGATGAAAAAGGAAACATCAAGGGGATCATAACCTCCGGAATGGATATCACCAAAGAAGAACTTTTGTCACAAAAGCTTGCGGATACCGAGCGGCTTTATGAACTTACTTTTCAAGAGGCAGATGTCGGAATTACTCATATAAGACTCGATGGGGTATTGACCGATGCAAACAACTATCTGTGCCGACTTTTGGAGTACACCAAAGAAGAGCTAAAAACCAAAACACTGGTAGCTCTTACCCATCCGGATGATGTCCAGCTCGGGTCAACTCTGTTTGCGGAAATTTTGGAGAACAAACGTACCGGCTATCGCATTGAAAAACGACTTCTGCGGAAAAATGGAAGCATCGTATGGGTCAATATTGCCGTCGTCTTACTGAAAAATTCTGCAGGAGTACCGCTTTATTTTCTTTCGGTTATTCGCGATATTTCTGAGATTAAGCTGCTGATGCTTGAGTTGGAAACCGAAAAAACGCAGTTGCAGCATGTCATCGAGTTTGCTCCTATTCCCATCATGCTACATGATGAAGAGGGACAAATTATTTTGATCAACCATGCCCTTAAAGAGAGTATTGGCTACGATCAAAAAGAGATAGTAACAATGCAGACGTGGATGGATACCCTCTATCCAAGCACGAATGAAGATGCTAAAAAACAATACCGAAAATGTTACGAATTTTCCTTAGACAATGAGCCAAGGGAGCATACGGTTATCACAAAATTAGGAGAACAACGATCATGGCTTGTGAGTTCTGTCCCATTAAGTCAACTTCATAAAGGCAAACGGCTTATCGTCTCTTCGATCATTGATATTACGGAGATACAGCGCAAAGACGAGATTATGATCTCTCAGTCACGACAAGCGGCGATGGGGGATATGTTGGCAATGATAGCGCATCAGTGGCGCCAGCCTCTGAGTGTTATAGCGATGTCAATCAATACGCTTAAAGCCCATCTCGAGCTTGAGGAAGCCATTACACCGGATATTCTAAAAGAATTAATTGAAACGATCAATAAACAAGCACACTATCTCTCGCATACTATTGATGACTTCAGAGACTTTTTTAAACCGGACAAAGTAAAAGAAAAAATAGCGATGTCCGTCATTTTAGAAAGATTGGTAACACTAATCGAAAAAGGGCTAGAAAATAATTCCATAACACTGGAACTTCCCCAAAATCAGAAGATCGAACTTTTAACGTATCCCAATGAGCTTCTTCAGGCACTGATTAACATCATTAACAACGCCAAAGACGCAATCAAAGAGAAACATCCTGTGGGCGGTCTCATTCGTATTGCCTTGCACCAAAATAATGGGGAAATGGTCATCGAAATCTGTGACAACGGGGGAGGAATAGCTTCTTCGGTTGATAAACATCTCGGTGATCCGTACGTCACGACCAAGGCATCAAACGGAACGGGACTGGGGCTGTATATGACGAAAATAATCATTACCAAACATCTGAACGGACGGTTGTGGTGGAGCAGTGACAGCAATGGCAGTTGTTTCTCGATAGCATTGTCGAGCAGTAGCGAAGGAGTATAAAAGGATGGCACACCTAAAAGAGCTCAAAGCAATCAGTAGCAATATAACTCTTTTATACGTTGAAGACGATGAGGCATTGCGAAAAAGTTTTACAGAGTATCTCAAACTCATTTTTTCATCCGTTGATACGGCAGCTGATGGTCAAGAGGGACTGGATCTTTTTACTCATAATTCCTACGATATCGTCATTACCGATATACAGATGCCCCGAATAAACGGGATAGAGATGATCAAAGCGATCAAGGAAATTTCCCCGGATCAGGAGATTATTATCACGACTGCTTTCTCTGAAGTTCCCTATCTTCTCGAAGCGATTTCATTGGGTGCCAGCAGTTATTTGATCAAACCGATTGATTTTGATCTGATTAATCAAACTCTTTATAAAATTGTCGATAAAATCAACAAATTTAGTGAAAATGAACGTTACAAGAACATACTAGAAGAGATGGTCGAAGAACGAACTCAAGAAAACCTTGCATTAGAAGAAGAAAAAATTAATAACTATGAAAAAACACTCCTTTCACTGGTGGAACTCGTAGAACAGCGTGATACTTATACAGGAGGACATTCACAGCGTGTTGCGACTTACAGTCGTTTGATCGCCGAAAAAATGGGATACAGTGTTGCTGAATGTGATTTGATTTATCGTGCAGGGATTTTGCACGATATCGGCAAAATCGTTACCCCCGATGCCGTATTGCTTAAACCGGGTAAACTTGACGAACTCGAATATCGTCTCATCCGAGAACATGCAGCTACGGGTGCATCGATGCTTAAAAACATTCCGATGTATGTTGAACTTTCTAAAATTGTTGCTGCTCATCATGAACGTTATGATGGAACAGGCTATCCTAACGGAATCAAAGGTGAAGAAATACCGAAACTTGCACGTATTATGATCGTCGCAGATGCGTTTGATGCGATGACAACCAATCGTATCTATAAGCCTCGAATGAGTATTAAAGATGCTATGTCCGAGTTGAGAAATTTATCCGGGATTCAGTTTCATCCTGAAGTGATCGAAGCATCGCTTGCGGTGTTGCATGATATTGTGGTTGATACAGGAATTACACAGTTGCCCTCAAGCGAGATGGAAAACAAGCGATTCGCCTATTTTTTCGAAGATGCGCTAACAAAAACCTACAATCCTCATTATCTTGATTTACTATTGGTCCAAAATCAGCACAGTAGAAAGAAATACTATTTTATGGGCTTGTTTATACATGAATTCACTGCCTATAATAATAAGTTCAGTTGGGACCAAGGAGACTTTTTTTTAAAAGAGTTTGCAGATATTCTTCGTCAATATTATAGAAACGATTTGATTTTTCGTCTGCATGGGGATGATTTTATTATTATGTCGGATAGAGCTTTAATCATTAACCAGTCAATTTTTACCGAGCTACTCTCTGTTTCAAATAATCTAGTCACTCTCGATTTCAAAGAGTTTAATACAGATGACCATCCTGTTCATTCATTAGCGGAGTTGGAAAAACTCTTAGAGTAAATTCTATTAACTAAATAGTGCAGATTGAGTGATTTTTTTGAAAATTCAATTCTAAACTTCATTAGTTAAGAAACTGGGGTGATTTTATTTTACACAATTTAGCATGTGCGTCTTTGAATTTTAAAAAAAATCACTCAATCTATATAAAGTCAGCTATTTGGCATTTTTAGCAGCATGTTCTCGTAATTTGTCTTTTTTACTTTTTCCCTTACCTTTAACAGGTTCCGGCCCTTTTTCTCTCATGGGGGCTGTTCCGGTAAGCTCAAATCCTGCTATTTGCTCTCGTTCCAGTTTGATTCCTGATCGTTTTTCGATGAGGGCAAAGTGATCTTTGTCTTCGTGGGCAATGAATGAAACAGCAATACCCGATTTTCCGGCTCTTCCCGTACGTCCGATACGGTGGATATAATCAGCAGGTGATCGTGGAAGGTCGAAGTTGATGACACAGCTAATGTCGTCAATGTCCAATCCGCGTGCGGCAATGTCAGTAGCAAAGAGGATACGAATTTTTTTAGTCTTGAACTGGGATAAAGTAAAGTTTCGTTCGTCTTGGAGCAAATCACCATGAAAAGATTCCGCTAAAAAACCATACTTTTTAAACTTTGCAGCGATGTTGTCTGTGGCTCTTTTGTTCGCCATAAAGACCAGTACTTGTTCCCATTTTTCAGTTTCTAAAAGATTGCGAAGAAGAGGACCGCGATTTTCATGGTTAACTTCGATCACCCGTTGGACGATACTTTCAACGGTAGGCTCTTCATAATCGAGAGTCACTTCTACCGGATTTTGGGTAATTCGAGAAGCAATGGTTTGCATTTTAGGGGGATAGGTTGCAGAGAACAAGAGGTTTTGACGCTTAGTCGGAATCTCTTTTAAAATAAGTTCAAGTTCTTCAGCGAAACCAAGATCCAGCATTTTATCTGCTTCATCCAGAACAAAAAATTCCAGATGGGAGAGATTCATTTGCTTTTTTTTCAGTACTTCGAGTAATCTTCCTGAAGTTGCTACAACGATGTCACACCCTTTTTGAATCGCAAAGAGTTGATCACTGAGGCTTTCTCCGCCGATAATGCTCACGACCTTTGGCTTTCTTGGCAAGTAGGTTCCAAACGTTTCGAAAGTCTGGGCAACCTGAAGGGTCAGCTCACGTGTGGGAGTCAATACCAGCGCTTTTATTTTCGCTTTCCCTTCACCAATATTTTTTGACCAAAGTTCCAAAATAGGCAAAACAAAGCTTGCGCTTTTCCCACTTCCTGTCTGCGCACGTGCTAAGATGTCATCCCCAGCCAGTACGAGTGGTATGACTTCATTTTGAATAGCTGTTGGTTCATAATAATTGCTTTCGTCGAGCGCATTTTGTATTTGAGCTCCGAGACCGAGTGTGGAAAATGACATCGAGTGTTTCCTTATATTAAAAGTTTATTTTATTCGCAATCTTCATTTTCATCGTCTGGAGTATTCCGAGAAATAACTTTGTACAGAAGAAATATAACTGCCAAAATGCTGAACCACATCCAATAAGTATTCATTCAATCCTCCAGCTATGATAGTGCACCATTATAGCATGATAGGATATTTTTAAATTTCCTCTGAAGAGTATAAAGAACAAAAGTTACAAAGTTAATTCTGAGATTGCATTGACTATACTGTGGTTAAGTTCCAACTTGTAGGAGATACTCATGCACGTCCACCCTTACGTTATGACGAATGCAAATGTCAAGATGCCAGCCCTTATTTACGGTACGGCATGGAAAAAAGAGCATACCGCTGATTTGGTTGTTCAGGCAGTTTTGAACGGATTTCGAGGCATAGATACTGCATGCCAGCCCAAACATTATGAAGAATCGCTCGTGGGTGAGGCGATTGGGCGTTTGAGTAATCACGGAATTATGCGAGAAGAATTGTTTATACAAACCAAATTCACCCCCCTCTCTGGTCAAGATCCCCAACGCATTCCCTATGATCCTAATGCTGCTTTGGATGTTCAAGTAGCAAATTCTTTCGAAGTGTCAAAACGTAATTTTGGGACTAACTATATCGATTCACTCGTTTTGCATTCTCCTCTTTTCCCGTATGCGAACTTCCTGAAAGTATGGAAAGCTATGGAAGAAATTTATCATAGTGGCGGTACACGTCAGCTTGGAATTAGTAACTGTTATGATTTGGAGCTCTTGCAGCGACTCTATTTTGATGTAAAAGTAAAACCCTCTGTCGTGCAAAATCGATTTTATTCCGAGAGTGGATACGATGTCGAATTACGCCAATGGTGCGATGAGCAAGGGATTATTTATCAAAGTTTTTGGAGTTTGACAGCAAATCCTCACATACTGGGAAGTAAAGCTGTCGTTGATTTGGCACAAAAGTATGATAAAACTCCGGCACAAATCGTATATCGTTACCTGACTCAAATAAGGATCGTTCCCTTGATAGGGTCAACGTCGCAACAGCACATGAAAGAAGATTTGGAGATTTTTAGTTTTGAGCTTACTCTTGATGAGATGATGGGGATTCAGTTAATTTAGGATCTTCTTTAAATTAGGTAAAAAATAGAGATCAATATTCATATCTGTAAATTCTTTTCCAAAAAACATCAAAAAACATTTTAGTTTAATATTTATTTCGGTATAGTTTACGAATTTAAAATAACAACTATTAATCTTAAAGGTTTTTTATTGAATCTTCTTTCGACTCTCATGGGAGCCTCCCCCTTAATCAACCACCGGATAAACTGC